>NZ_CP172941.1:1640000-3265000 GCF_050543535.1 Enterococcus sp. DIV0802b
CTGGAAGACAAAGCACTTCAATGTCCGCTTTCGTTTAACAGAAACAAAAGAACTAGAGTTTAGTTTTAAGTTAAATCCGGTCAATTCAAGTTACCAATCAAACTATTTGCCGTTGTTGACAATCAATTCAAATTCCCAGTCCGTGGTGGTCAACGATGAACAGATTTTACATCTGATCAGTCAATGGCATGCCGATAATATTTTCTCAGTCAATCAACTTTCACTGTTTAATTACGATGTAAATTTGATACTGGCTCATTTAAAAGAATTGGATTTTACTGTCTCGCCAAGTTTGATCGACAATACTCAAACCTTAGCTGTCGATATGGAAACAGATTTTCCTGTTGCAGCGGAAGTCCTTGACCAAATTTTCATCATCACGATGGAAAATCAGTCATATGATTTTATCACAGAAAACAAAGGCGAGATCCTTGTTCTGCTTGATAAAAATCAGCGTTTGACGATTCATTTGTACACAGAATCAACGTTACTCACGATTGACTCGGATCAATGGAAGCGATCTTTATTGGATTTCTTCACAAGTTATCCATTTTTGGTTCCGCTTGTCGTTCAAGGTGAAGAATAAATGTTCTAAATTGGTTAAAAGTGCTAGAATGGTTTTTATAACTATTCAGCACTTTTTTTGGAAGGAGCAGTATGATGATAAATAAAGCACTAGGTTTTTATGAAGGACGATCTTTAGATGATCCAGAAGTATTTATTGAAAAGGAATTTCCAATGCCAACTTGTCAGGCAAACGATCTATTGGTGGAAGTGCAAGCTGTTTCTGTGAATCCAATTGACACGAAACGCCGCCAAACAATCACTTTAAGTGAGAAATTCCATATCCAGGGATATGATGCAGTAGGTATAGTATATGAAATCGGCTCAGCAGTTAATGGCTTTGGCGTTGGTGATCGGGTGTTTTATGCTGGAACCACACAACGATCTGGCGCGAATCAAAGGTTTCAAGTCGTTGATTTTCGAATCGCAGCAAAGGCGCCAGCCGGCTTTTCTGACGGTGATCTTGCAGCTATGCCATTAACGAGTATTACAGCGTGGGAATTGCTTTTTGAAAAATTTGGGTATGTGCCTGAAGAAAACGCGAATGAAGGATCAATTTTATTGGTCAATGCCAGCGGTGGTGTTGGCTCGATTGCGGCGCAACTAGCAAAATGGGCAGGATTGACAGTCTATGGCACTGCGAGTCCTAAGAACGATCAGTGGCTTAAAGACAATCAAGTGGATCAGGTACTGAATCACCGCTTGCCGTTAGCTGAACAAATCACTGAACCTTTTTCAGCCGTTGCACTTTTTTATGACGCCTCTGCCTATTTGCCACAATTAACAAAAGCAATCTTGCCATTTGGCAAAGTCGGAATGATCGTGAATACGAAAGAAGCGCTAGATTTAAATCCATTTAAAAACCTCGGCATCGATTTTTATTGGGAGTATATGTTCACAAAAACAGATGCTCAGTTGATGATTGAAACACAAGGGGGCATTTTGCAACGGATCGCCTCGTTGCTCGCTGACAAAAAGATCCATACGACTGCGGTCCAAACGTTTGATGGAGGAATTACCATCGAGACCTTAAAGCACGCTACAAAAGCGGTTGAGCAAGGAACAAAAGGAAAAACAGTGATCACGGGAGGCGTCCGCTAGATGGAAGAAGAGGAAGCGATGCTGTTTTGGGATGAATTCGCGCAAGAATATGCGCAAATTCAAAGAGAATCCCAATTGAAAATCGCCGAAGAGGCAGCAGCTTTTTTGGTGGAGCAGAAAGTGTTTCCGATATCGACCTTCGTTGACTTTGCTGCGGGCACTGGTCGCTACATTTCAGCTTTTTATCCTTATGTAGATGAGTATTACGCAATTGATTTTTCAAAAGAAATGTTAAAAATCATCGAAGAAACGATGGAAGATCCGATGAGCAAGCTCCATCTGGTTCAGCAGAGCCAAAAAGACTTTTTATCTGCAGACCAGCACTGGCCCTGTATTTTTATGGCAATGAATCCAGCAGTCAGAGACAAAGAAACCTTGCTTCAGTTTCAAAGAAAGGCCCATCAATTAATTATTCTAAGAATGATCGCAGAAGAAGAGAACGTGTTTCAGCCTTATGAAAAAAATCATTCAGCGAAGAACGATCTGAACCTAAATACTTGTTACAAGAAGTGGTTTACAGAAGAAGCGATCGATTGGCAGAGTCGGCAATTCGAGTATATTTTGAAGGAAGAGATCGATCAAGAATTATTTCATCTTTATTTTGAGGAGGAGTATTCATTGGAACAGCGGCAAGAAATGGTTCAACATGTCTTTGGTGAGGCATTGACTGTCGAAAGCCAAACGAAAATCACCTTTGAGCTTCTCTTAGCCTAGGAGAAATCACACAATAGACATCAAAAAACGAGATTCTGACATAAGATCAAGAAACAGGTACAGCAAGTAGGGTTCTGTTGACTGCTGACTGGAAACATCTTATGCTGGTATCTCGTTTTACAGTGAATTTACTACAATAAAAGGTAGACGATACTGCCTAATAACAGTAAAAAAACGACGTTAACGATAAAAAATAGCTTTTGAAACATTCCCGCTTCTTTGGGTCTGGCTTGTTTCAGTAATTTGTACCCAATCAAATTCGCCAAAGAAGCAATCAATGTACCCAAACCACCCACATTGACGCCCAAAAGAACGGCTTTTTCTAAATCGGTGAAAGGAGCAATCAAAATCGCTGCAGGAACGTTAGATATTCCTTGGGAGAGTAAAATACTACCTAAAAAAGCGCGATGTGTTTCTTGAAAATATGGTCGAATGTGATCGGTGACCAAAGGTTGGTCTTGAATATTCCCAACGATCAAGAAGAAGCAGAGGAAGGTAAGTAGTAACCGATAATCAACTTTTGCGAATAATCGTTTGCTGCTAAACCAAACCACGGCTGCGACGACGAGCACAGCGATTGAAATAGGTAGAACACTAAAAATACCAAGAATCATAAGGACAAATAATCCTGCATTGAGCAGCGCTGGCTTTTTTTCAAAGGGCTCTTCTTGCAGGGCGATTTCCAATGGAGTCTTTGGGATGAGCTGGATCGAAACAAGGAGTAATAGCAAAGAAAGTCCCACAAAGGTGCCGGTAGTCCACATGAATTGTGGCAGCGAAATCTGATAGTAAGAAAATAAAAATAGATTTTGCGGATTTCCAAATGGAAACAGGCTGCTTCCTAAATTGGCTGCCACAATCAAATAGACAGCGCCTAGTAAGACACTGGTGCGCTGTTGTTCTTTCCTCGTTAAGAGTAAGTAGATGGGCAATAATGTTAAGATAGCCACGTCGTTTGTTAAAAACATCGAACTGAAGAAGCTTAGCAAGACGATTGAACGGATCAAGTCACGCAGATTGCGACTTTTTTCCACTAATTTTTGTCCAAATGCTCGTAAAAGACCAGCTTCTTCTAACCCATTGATTACTAACATCAACCCAAACAGTGATAAAATCACTTTAAAGTCAATAAATGACCAACGGAAGGTGCCGAAAAAACACGCAATGAGTGCTAGTAACAGGGAAATCGAAAATAATCGATCCGTTCGAAAAAATGCTAACATTCGTTTTCCCATAGTTCACCACCTTTCTTCTCAAGAATTTTACCATTCCCGCGCTTTAGGAACAATAAATAACGCTTTTTCCATATAACTCAAAGGCATTCAGGCAATTTTTATAGTTGACAAACGACCCATTAATTGGGAAATTAGTATGTGAAAGGTGAAGGAGGTTCAAAAATGAATGTTATGCAGCTGCTTGAAAAAAATCAGCAGGTTCATTTTCAAATTTTAGCTGTTTTTTTTCAGAACGGCTCAGAAATCTCTTACAAGAAACTTGCAAAAACATTATCCATTTCCGCACCCACTTTGCAAAAAGAACTTCAAAATCTTCATCAAAATTTAGTCGCTTTCCATGAGGATGCGGCATTGACTTATTTAGAAAATGATCAAGTACAGTTAACACTTCCGCTTGATTTCTCACTAAAAAAATTCTTTTATGCGTATCTTTCAGAAGCAATCGATTTTCAAATATTGTCGTATTTGTTTTTTCATCGAGATGAGTCAACGACGAAAATGATGTTAGAACTGATGTTGAGTGAAGCTTCATTGTTTCGTCGATTCAAAGCCATCAATCAGTTATTGAAAGAATTCGACATCCAATTAAAAAATAAAAAATTGCTTGGGGATGAAAAACAGATTCGCTTTTTCTATTATCAGTTTTTTTCACAAAGTTATCCCAATGAAGAATTGATCGCTCGCTTGAATGCACCAGCCATCAACAATTTGATTCGAGTAATCGAAAAACAGCTACAGACAACGTTTAGTCAATCCGAACGCTGGAAAGTCGGGCTGTGGTTAGGTATTATGGAAGCCCGTTTTGATTATCGTGGCTCGCAGCAGCATGAAGCATCGTATCCATTGTTGAAGTCATTGGAAAATGAAGCGATGTTCCAGCTTTTGCGGAATATATTAGGACGCTATCTCAGTCGTTTTGCCGTATCCTGGAGCGATTATGAAACGGTTTATTTCTATTTATTTTTATTAGCTGAAGGCTTGATTCGCCCTTCACTGGATGACTCCTTGCAAAAATCACTTTTCTTCCAAGAGATCGATGCGTTAAATGGGGAGCTGCTGCAGGCAATTGGTGATAGTGAGAGAAAGACTACAGAAACTTCTACGGAATTATGCGTCTTCTTGACGAGTGTGACGATCCAAGCGTTGTATATTCATGGCGGCATTATTGCCTTTGCTGAATTTCAGCCGCAAAGTGTTGCGAATGAGAGCTTGATTGAAGTGGCACAGCAAGCAATCGAACAGTTGGAGAAAAACGTAAACCAGTCCTTTTCTCTTGAGAAAAAGCAGCATTTGACCAATGAATTGCTTTTGATCCGTCAATGGATTCAAGTAAAACAGGAAAAAGCATTTACGGTCGGCATTTTGTTGACTCAATCACGATTACGCAGTGGCTTTTTGCGGCGTTTTTTGATCAAAGAATTGGCTGGCTATCCGAATATTCATTTTGAGGGGACGAAGGAGAAGGATTATGATTTATTGATCGTTGATCATTCTGAGATCTCGGAAGGCTATCGTTATAAAAAACGATTGATTTTAACAGGTGGGGCAACCCCATTTGAAGAAGAGCGGCTTCATCAAATCGTGGATGAAATACGCAATGAGAACCTTGAAAGCGAGTTGGAAAAGATATGAGAATAGTGATTATTGGAGGCTCTCATGCAGGAATTGCTGCTGCCCGTCATTTAAAAAAAGTTGACCCAAAAGTCGATGTGATAATTATTGAAAAATCAAGCGTTCTGGGTTATGTTGCTAGCAGTTTGAATTTAGTGCTGGAAGGCTACATTCAACGATTGGAAGATTCCCGAACGGCAACTGCGAGTGAGCTTCTTTCTGAAGGAATCAATGTGATGTTAAACAGTGAAGTCACAAAAATCTTTCCGCAAGAACAAACGGTTCATTTTGTCACATCAACGGAATCTTATCAGCAAGAAGACGAAGTGAGTTATGATGGCTTGATTTTGGCGATGGGATCGAGTACTTTCCGTTCGGAGTTTGCCTCAGATGTCGAAGCACATATAACGACCTACAAAACCATTGGTCAATCAAAGCAAGCGTTAGAAAAAATCGAAAGTGCGCAAACCGTGGCGATCGTTGGCGCGGGTCTGATTGGGTTTGAATTGGCGGAATCTTTAAGTGGCCAGCAAAAAGCGGTTCATTTGATTGATCGAATGGATACCCTTTTGTTCCGTTATTTTGATCAAGAAATTGCTGAAATTTTGATGGCGCGCTTTCCAGAGAACTTACAAATCTATCTTAACAGCAATGTCGCCCATACGATCAAAGACGAGAAGGGTGAATATCAGGGAATCGAGCTTTCAAACGGAACCAAGATTCGAGCTGACGTGGTCGTTTATGCCGTAAATCCGCGACCGAATGTCGCATTGGTTGAAGACTTTTTAAAACTAAATCTCGATGGCACGGTATTTACAAATGAATATTTACAAACGTCTGACCCAGCGATTTATGCAATTGGTGACCTGGTTTCGATTCCTTTCAATCATTCGGATAGCTCTTTGTATATCCCTTTAGTGACTAATGCTTATCGGACGGGGATCGTAGCTGCCACCAATTTATTGGCAAATGAACGGGGAACGACGAAAATTCCTTTTCCAAAAATGCAACGGACCGTCGTTAGTAAACTGTTTGGCTATTTCGTCAGCAGTTCAGGTATTAATGAGACCGAGGCACCGTATTACGGCTTTGAAGTAGATTCAGTGACGCAGACATTTCATTCTCGGACATTTTTCGCGACAGATGAGGATTTTGAAGTAACGTTAAAACTGATTTTTGATCAGCAAACGAAAGTGATTATGGGGGGACAAATCATTACGAGTGATCGTGGAAGTTTGGAGATCATCAATACGATCTCAACCTTGATCAATAGCAAGACGACCTTGCACCAACTAGCGACAATGGATTACTTTTTCAATCCAACCATTTCTTTCCCTTTGCACTTTTTGAATCAATTAGCCCTTGATGGCTTGTTAAAGTAAAATAATAACTCTTGATAAACCTGCGATGATCGTAGGTTTATTTTTTTTAATTACAGATAATCGGGAAAGACTATCGATTACAATCAGTGACTGGTATCGCGTATTGAAAACAGGTAGGCTTTTGTCGGAAATTGAATTCAACTGGTATCATGATTTTTTGGAAGAAGAAACTCAAAACGAAAACTATAAAACTCGTTCCACGACTAAACTGTTTTTACTCACAAATTCTTATCGATAGACGAATGGTGTTTAGGTGGAGGAGACGGCGCGTCATTTGCTTTTATCTGAAAAGTTACATCACCATTGCATCAGTAAGTGCTGGCTTTACAAGGGTTTCAATAGATGAAAATAATTGCAAATCTAAGTGATCTGTTATTGAATGATCCTCATAAAATGAATATAGTATGAGCGAGCATTTTATAATTAAAGCAATAAAATAGACAATATTGAGATAAAAATAAGTTTTCTCGCAAGGATATAAGAGAAAAACATCACATAATCCTTTTCTTTACACACTCATTTTTTCGAAATTGCGATAGGAAAGGGATTTTTTTTAAAAAATTCTTGTGATTTTAAGTGAAATACGTTACCCTATTAAAGAGAGTGAGAATCATTCTCAATAAGGAGGGCGGGGCATGTTTAAAAAAATCGGATTACTGCTGATCTTTGTTCTTCTAGTGGGTTGCTCCTTGTTGGCAGGCACCCATGAATTGTCTTTATCAGGTTTACAGCAGGGTGATCCGAATCATTGGCTTGTTTTGGTAAAAGTTAGGCTTCCACGGACGATCAGTTTGATCATTGCAGGTGGGATCATTAGTATCTGTGGAAAAATTATGCAACACATGATGCAAAATAAATTTGTGGCCTCGGAGTCGATTGGACTGACGGATAGCGCCCGTTTAGGAATTTTGCTCGTTATGCTCTTTCTACCAAATGCCTCAAATTTGATTCGCACTACAGCAGCATTTGTGTTTGCCTACGCAGGTGTGTTGTTCTTTTTATTTTTAAGCCAATTTCTACCAAAGAAAGATCCAATGATGCTGCCTTTAACAGGGGTGATGTTCGGTAATATCATCGGGGCTATCAGTAGCTTCTTAGCCTATCGCTTCCAATTGGTTCAAAACGTTTCTTCTTGGCTGCAAGGAAATTTTGCCACCATTATGGTTGGACAGTATGAACTTTTGTATTTGACGATTCCCGTTTTCGGTCTATTGTATTTCTTGGCTTATGAGATCACGATCGCCGGTTTAGGAGAAAGTGCGGCTAAGAGTCTGGGAATCAATTACTTGTTCTTGCGTTTTGCTGTATTTGCGCTGGTGGCGTTTGCTAGCAGTATCGTTTTATTGACTGTGGGGCAAATTCCTTTTTTAGGGATCGTTATCCCAAATATGATCGGCATGGTTTTTGGGGATCATTTGAAAAACAATCTGCTTTTGATCAGCTTTGCCGGAAGCGCGTTCTTGCTATTGTGTGATGTATTGGCGAGAATCGTCATCGCACCTTATGAAATGCCGGTCAGTGTTGTTGCCGGCGTACTGGGTGGCTGCTGTTTCTTGATTTTGCTTCTGGGGAGGAAATTTCGATGAAGAAAAAACTCTTTCTTTTGTTGTTTCTGATCCTTTGTGCATGTGGTGCCTATCTGACCTATAACACCTATGGAAACTGGTCATTTGCTTTTGCATTAAGGGGACGCCGAATCTTGGCTTTTGCCTTAGTTGCAATCGCCATCTCCTTTAGTACCATCACCTTACAGACACTGACAAGCAATCGCTATCTGACCCCTGGAATTTTAGGCTTGGACCAACTGTATGTTCTTGTTCAAACCCTTTGTTTCTTTTTTATCGGCGGAATTCAGATGCTGAGCCAAGAAACAGCAACGATGTTTTTGTTTTCTGTCGGCTTAACTGCCGTTCTAGGTAGCTTCTTAATTGGCTTTTTCTATCAAAAAGCAGTCGCTGGGTTGTTTTTGTTATTGATGGCAGGGATGGTCTGTGGCACGATGTTCGGTAGTCTCAGCACCTTTCTGCAAGTGTTGATGGATCCAAATGAATATGATTTACTACAAGGTCGTTTGTTTGCCAGCTTTGGCAATATCAATACCCAGCATCTACTGATTGCTGCCGCGATCATTTTGCTAGGGAGTATCTGTCTGGTTCTGCTGATTCCAGAATTGAATTTGCTCCATTTAGGAAGTGGGCAAGCCAAAAGTTTAGGTGTATCTGTTCAATGGCTTCATAAAGGTGTTTTATTTTTGATTGCTTTACTGACAGGCACCGCCACTGCTTTAGTTGGTCCAGCAGTTTTTCTAGGCTTTGTGGTGGCAACGATCACCTATCAGCTTTTCCCAACTTATCGTCACGGCTGGTTGTTTTTCGGTGGGAGTTTGATTGGTTTTCTCCTGTTGGTAGGAGGTCAATTCCTAGTGGAACAGGTCTTTCAATGGCAAACGACCATCGGCACCGTGATCCAATTATTAGGCGGTATCTTCTTTATAAGCAAATTGCTGCTGGAAAGGAAAAAATCATGATCGAAACCAAAAATGTATCCAAGAATTATGCAAAAACACAAGTTTTGACGGAATGTTCCATAGCGTTGCCGGAACAGAAAATGATTGCCTTCATCGGGCCCAATGGTGCCGGAAAAAGTACCTTGCTTTCTTTAGTCAGTCGGATGTTGGATCAACGCACCGGTGATATTTATCTGGATGGAACGGAGATTCGTCAATGGAAGTCCAAAGAGCTAGCAAAAAAAATGGCTTTTTTGCAGCAAAGCAATCGCTATGCCGTCAATTTGACTGTAAGAGAACTGGTGGCATTTGGTCGCTATCCGTATAACCGGGGGCGACAATCGGCAGCAGATGATGGGATCATTGATGACGCTTTGTCTAAGTTATCTCTAACCGAATATAGTGATCAATCGATTCATGAACTTTCTGGTGGTCAGTTACAACGAGTTTACTTGGCGATGATTTTAGCCCAAGATACAGATTATCTACTCTTGGACGAACCGTTAAACAATTTAGATTTAAAACACGCCAACCAGCTGATGAAGCTATTGACAACCTTGGTGGAAGACTATCAGAAAACTGTTGTGATCGTTTTGCACGACATTAATTTTGCAGCACGGTATGCTGATCACATCGTCGCGATGAAAGATGGTCAGATTTTTAAAGCGGCTGACACAGAGGCAGTGATTCAAGAACAATTATTAGAATCATTGTATGAGATTCCAATCAAACTGGTACAAGTGGATGGGCGGCAATTTTGCTACACCTTCCAATAAAAAATATGTTTCAAAGGAGGAAAAAATGAAAAAAATAGCAGTAAGTTTTATGAGTATTTTCGTATTAGCGGGGTTGACCGCTTGCGGCTCGAATAATACAGGGACAACAGATTCAACGGGTACAGCTCAAACCCAAGTAGAAGAAAGTACACAAACGCCGACAGAAGTCGAGATTACGGACAGCAATGGGACTGTAACTGTTCCTTATGCGCCGGAAAAAGTTGTTGTCTTTGACAACAGTGCATTAGATACGATGGATGCACTTGGCCTTGGGGATCGAATCGTTGCTGCCGCAACCAGCAATTTGCCAGATTATTTATCAGCGTATGCGGATGTTGAATCAGCAGGGGGAATCAAAGAGCCTGATTTAGAAAAAATCAATCAACTGCAGCCAGACCTAATCATTATTTCTGGTCGACAACGTGATTTCCAAGAGGAATTGTCTGCAATCGCGCCAACCGTTTTCTTAAGTGTTGACAATAGTGATACTTGGGCATCGATCGAAGCCAACATTACGACCATTGGTCAAATTTTTGGTAAGGAAGAGGAAGCGCAAGAACAACTAGCATCGTTACAAAGTCAGATCGATACCTTGAAGGAGCAAGCGCAAAATGCTGACGAGAAAGCCTTGGTTGTTATGGTAAATGAAGGCAATCTTTCTGCTTTTGGTCCAGGTTCTCGTTACAGTATCTTGTATGACACGTTTGGTTTCCCAGCAGTAGATGAGGAATTAGAGGCGTCGACACATGGACAAAGTATTTCTTATGAGTACTTGCTTGAAAAAAATCCTGATGTCATTTTCGTGATCGATCGGACAAAAGCGATCGGTGGCAATGAAAGCGAAAGTGAATTTGTTGCAAATGAAATTGTTCAAGAAACAAATGCAGGGCAAAACGATCAAGTGATTGAATTGGATGCTGCGGTTTGGTATTTAGCTGGTTCCGGATTGGAGTCGATCCAATTGATGATGGATGATGTCAAGCCAGCCGTTGAATAAATAGGTGAAAAAAATTAAGTAATAAGGGACACGCTTATCAGTTTACTGAGAAAGCGTGTCTTTTTATTCGAACTGTTTCTAGGACCTGCGACTGATTTTTGACAAGTTATCCAGCTTTACTTTACCTGTCGTAGTAATTGATTTATAATTAGTACGACAGATGAAGTAATTTAGGAGGCGATTGCGTGATCTCGAGTGACGGAATTCGCGGCTATAACGACGCAATCATTTTATCCATTCTTTCGAAAGAAGACTCTTATGGATATGAAATATCCAAGCGTATTCGTGAAGGAACAGATGCTTTATATGTGATCAAAGAAACGACGTTGTATTCCGCTTTTACTCGGTTAGAAAAACAAGGATTGATCCGTTCGTATCCCGGAGAAGTGACACATGGCAAAAAGCGGACCTATTACCAGATAACTGCAGACGGAAAAGCAAGCCTTTCGGAGAAACTATTGGAGTGGCAGCAGACGAAGATCGTCGTTGACCAGTTCTTACAAGGAGGAGACAAATGAAAACCATTCATGACTATCTAGACAGCTTATTTTTATCAGTACCCATCACACCGGAAACGAAGAAGGCAAAAGAAGATCTTTTAGCGATTATGGAAGACCATTACTTGGAACTGATTCACCAAGGGAAAAGTGAGCATGAAGCCATCGGTGCGGTGATCAGCGAGTTTGGTTCGGTGGATGAACTGCTGCAAGAGTTAGATGTTTCAAAAGAAGAAGAGCCGATTGATGATTGGTCCGATGCCATCACAGAAGACGATGCGTTTGATTATTGGGGAACTGTGCGGCACTTTGCTTTTTCGTTGTCGATAGGAATCGGCTTTTGTATCGCCTCCCTAGCAGCCCTAATGCTCTTTGTTAGTGTTTATGCTGAGACCTTTGGAATAATGGTGATGTTTCTTTTCATCGCCATCGGGGTTGGTTTTATCATCTCTAGCAGTTTGCACTTTTCCGGTGCTCGTAAGCAGTTAGATGATCGACCAATCAAAAGGGATGCCAAACGAGAAGCCGCTCAGCAACTAGCAAATTATGAAAAAAGTTTTCGTATTGGTCTTGTTTTAGGAATTGGTGCCTGTATTTTATCAATTGCGCCTGTACTTTTAAGTGAATTGTTTTATTATTCTGTTGAGTTTGGTATTTCCTTGTTTTTCTTGACAGTTGCAGTGGGTGTGTTCTTTATTATTTATGTAAGTATTATTCGTACAGGCTTTGCGAAGCTGGCAACTGAGACGTATTTTATTCGTGACGAAGAGAATCTTGGTGATCGAGCAACACGTCATAAATATGGCGAATCCGCTGGTAGAGTTACCTTTTTTCGAACAGTCTACTGGCCAGTGATTTTGGTCGTTTACATGCTTTGGTCCTTCATGTTTCATGCCTGGGCTTACTCTTGGGTCATTTTTGTTATTGGTGGTGTTTTAGAAGACTACTTTATCGGTCAGACAAAAGCCAAAAAATAAGAGACATTTCAACCGAGAGTGCTTTCTTTACTTTTAAAAAAAGGAAGACTATAATACGCCTTGTAACTGAATTAAGCAAAAAAGAACGGCGAGAAATGAGATGTTCTCATTGCTTTTTTAAAAGTTCAGAATACAAGAAAAGAGGCAATGGATATGTTAGAAATTCATTATCTGAAAAATGGCAGCAAAGAAGTAACAACAGTTGAATCCCCGGAGCGCTTTCTTGCGAGCCAATACTTGGAAGTCCCACCTTTTCAAGACCATTACCCAGTCGAAGAAGTTTTTCTAGACGGCAAGCGGATCACGTTGAGGGAGCGAACGATCGGTGGATTGTTCAACTATTTCAATACTAAATAAAAAAATTGTCTTTTTCTATGACTCACCTTACTTTGCGAGGAATCATAGGAAGAGGCAATCTTTTTTTGTTTAATTGAGAATAGGAGATGTAATTGAGAATCTAACAGGTAGGAACTTTGCTTAGAAATGATTAGTCAAACTTATTACTATACTCCATTTGCTTTCGATAAAAAATAAATATGCTCATTTCTGAGGATGATAACATTTTTTTTGACTATTTCTGAATAAACTATTGCATTTTGTAGTTAGATATACTAATAATTAATAGAGATTATTCTCAAATAATTATTCTAATTGGAGGAAATGATATGTCATTAATTGGAAAAGAGATTGGTTCATTCGAAGCGAAAGCTTACCACAATGGAAAATTTATCGATGTTTCATCAGAAGATTTTAAAGGAAAATGGAACGTTGTTTGTTTTTATCCTGCAGATTTCTCATTTGTTTGTCCGACAGAACTTGAGGATTTGCAAGACCAATATGCATCATTAAAAGAATTAGGCGCAGAAGTTTATTCTGTATCAACTGATACCCACTACACACATAAAGCGTGGCATGACCACTCTGATGCAATCAATAAAATCGAATATATCATGATTGCTGATCCTTCTCATGTGATCTCAGAAATCTTTGATGTATTAGACGAAGCATCAGGTTTGTCTCAACGTGGTACATTTATCATCGATCCGGATGGTGTGGTACAAACGGTTGAAATCAATGCGGATGGTATCGGTCGTGATGCTAGTGGTTTGATCGATAAAATCCGTGCCGCACAATATGTCCGTACCCATCCAGGTGAAGTATGTCCTGCAAAATGGAAAGAAGGCGAAGAAACTTTAACGCCAAGCTTAGACCTTGTAGGCAAGATTTAGGAGGCTCTCATGGCATTAGATAAGGCAATCAAAGACCAACTGACGCAATATCTAGCGATGCTAGAATCAGAGGTTGTTTTTGCGGCGACTTTAGGTGAGGATGATTCTTCAACGAAAGTACGTGAATTCTTAGAAGAAATCGCAGAAATGTCGTCAAAAATCACGATTCAAGCTGTAGCAAGTGAACGGACACCAAGCTTTTCGATCAATCGTCCCGGTGAAGAAAGCGGCATCGCTTTTGCTGGTTTACCGTTAGGACATGAGTTCACTTCATTTATTTTAGCGTTGCTTCAAGTAAGCGGTCGTCCGCCGAAAATTGACGAAGCACTACAAAAGCGTATCAAAGCGATCGATAAGCCATTACATTTTGAAACCTATGTCAGTTTGACCTGCCATAACTGTCCTGATGTTGTTCAAGCGTTAAATATCATGACAGTGCTAAATCCTTCCATCAGCCACACCATGATTGAAGGTGGGATGTTCAAAGAAGAAATTGACAAGAAAAAAATTATGGCTGTGCCAACCGTCTTTTTAGATGGTGAAGAATTTGCAAGCGGCCGACAAACGATCGAGCAGTTGTTGGAAAAAGCAGCTGGTCCGACGAGTAAAGATGACTTTGCTGAAAAAGAGCTTTTCGATGTATTAGTTGTCGGTGGCGGACCTGCAGGCGGAAGCGCAGCGATTTATGCAGCGCGTAAAGGTATCAATACTGGGATGGTCGTCGAAACAATGGGTGGACAAGTAATGGAAACCCTGGGGATCGAAAATATGATCGGTACCCCTTATACCGAAGGTCCAAAATTAATGCGTCAGGTAGAAGAGCACATCAACGAATACAATGTAGACGTGATGAAAGGTCAGCGTGCGAAAGATATTCGCCGCAATGACGTCATCGAAGTTGAATTAGAAAATGGTGCAGTATTAAAAACCAAAACGGCCATTTTAGCAACTGGCGCTCGCTGGCGCAACATCAATGTTCCGGGAGAAAAAGAATTCAAAAATAAAGGTGTTGCCTATTGTCCGCATTGTGACGGTCCGTTATTTGCTGGGAAAGAAGTTGCCGTCATTGGTGGCGGAAACTCTGGGATCGAAGCAGCAATCGATTTAGCTGGCATGGCGAAACATGTCTATGTTCTTGAATTTTTACCAGAACTAAAAGCGGACCTTGTGCTACAAAACTGTTTGAACACGTTAGATAATGTGACTGTTATTACGAATGCGGCAACGAAGGAAATTGTTGGATCCGATCATGTCGAACAATTGACCTACGTTGATCGTGAAACGAATGGTGAATTCACTTTAGCTGTGGAGGGTGTCTTCATTTTGATTGGCTTGATGCCGAATACTGAATGGTTAAAAGATCGTGTCGTCTTAAATGAACGCAATGAGATCGTGGTGGACAAACATGGCGCAACCAACATTGAAGGGGTCTTTGCAGCGGGAGATTGTACCGATAGTGTATACAAACAGATCATCACTTCAATGGGTTCAGGTGCCACTGCTGCATTAGGTGCGTTTGATTACCTGATTCGCTCGTAAGTAGGTAAGTAGCTTATTATTTGATCTAGATCAGAAACGTCTCAGGAGCTTCTAGCAGCTTCTGAGACGTTTTTTCTTTGAGGGGAAGGAGATTTGAAGGAAGTTGACAGAAGGACAGTTTCTATATTACAATGAAAAAAACTCGTTCAAAAAAGAAAGAGGTATATTAATGAGTGTCGTAGGTATCTAATCAGCTAATTAAAACAAATAAGCAAAAACAGACTGTTTATTTGTTGTGCCTGTAGATACCGATAAAAATCGTTATTGATGAATCAGGTGATGGGAGACTATCGCTTTTTTTGTACACTTTTTTGGACGGGGATGTTACCGGGATCCTCAGGCACAAGAAAGGATCACTCATGAAGATACCTCAAGCAACTGAATTTGAACAAATTAAAGAACAAGTAAGTAAAAAAATAATCAGCGATTATGGTAAAGCACGTTTTGCCAATGAAAAACCAGCAGCTACGATCCATTCCGCCCAAAAACGAGTGTCTGAGACAACTGAAGCGATGGCGCTATTAGACGCCGGACGTCAAGTCCCTTTCATGGGGCTGCAGCATGTCTTACATCATACGGAGAAGATTGAAAAAGGCTTTGTATTGGAGCCGCAGGAATTGATTGAATACGGAGACTTTTTACGGTCTTTTCGAATCATCCGTCAATTGTTTGAAAAAAATCAATCAATTGCCCCAAGATTGCATCACTATGCTCAGGGGTTGGCCGACTTTTCTGAAATCGCCGAAATGATTTTCCAAAAAATTCGCAATGGTCAGGTAGATAGTAACGCCAGCCGAGAATTACGGAAAATTCGTGGCACAATCGAGAAATATGAGGCCGATTTAAAAAAAGTTTTTGCAAAGTTTTTTAAAGAAAGTCGCTATCTGCAAGAAAACCGTGTGATCAAAAAGAACGACCGTTATACGCTGCCGGTACGTGCCGAATTTCAACAGCAAATTAAAGGGACGATCATCGAACGTTCTAATAAACGCGCGACTGTTTTTATTGAACCAGAGGCAGCTGCCCGTCTGAATGATCGATTGATTTTGGCACAGGCGGAAGAAACGGCCGCCCAATACCAAGTTTTATCAGAATTGACCGGGGCAATCGCCGAACAAATGAATGCAGTATTTGCCTGTCTTGATATTTTAGTGGTACTAGATATTATTTTTGCTCGCGGAAAGTATTGTCGGGAAATCAATGGTCAACCGATAGCAATCACTGAAGAAGAAGTTTTGCTTCTTGATCAAGTCCGGCATCCTTTACTGGGCACTGATGCTGTTCCTCTATCTTTAAAACTAGGAGAAGAGAACCGATGTATGGTCATCACAGGGCCGAATGCTGGTGGTAAGACGGTTGTCTTAAAAACCGTCGGACTCGTTTGTGCGATGGCACATTACGGCTTGTTTCCAGCGCATAATGGCAACAGCAGCGTGCCGTTTTTAAAAAGTCTTTGGATGGATATCGGGGATCAGCAAAGTCTAGAAAATTCTTTAAGTACCTTTTCTGGACACATGTCGAATATTGCACAGATCATGACGAATGCCAGCCGGAACAGTATCGTTTTGTTAGATGAAATTGGCAGCGGGACTGAACCAAATGAAGGAGCAGCTTTAGCGATCGCCATTATGGAATCGATCTATCGATCGGGGGCGTTAATGATCGCCACGACTCATTATGGTGAAATCAAGCAGTTTGCTCTTGATCACCAAGATTTTGAAACAGCGGCGATGGCTTTTGATGCCAAGACCCTGACGCCGAAATACCGCTTGTTGACCAATGCGGTCGGTGAAAGTAATGCGTTTTGGATCGCCGGAAAAATGGCGATTCCTGCTGAGGTCGTGCAAACGGCAAAGGACTATTTAAAGAATAAATCTTATTCTTTTGAGAAGCAGCCTTTTGAGACGTCCAGAAAACGAACCGATCCTCAGGAAACAAAGTCTGAGCACATTTTTCAAAAGGGAGACCAGGTCTTTTCAGCAGAGCATGAAAAACGGGGAGTCTTTTATGAATACTTGGAACAGGGACAAGCGAAGATTTATATTGAGAAACAATGTTTCGTTGTTGCTGCTCGGCGATTGCAACTGCTCAGCAAACGAGAAGCACTCTATCCAGCCGGCTATGATCTAGATCAATTATTTTCCGATTTTGCCCAACGTAAATTTACCCGAGATATTGAACGTGGGTCTAAAAAAGCGCAAAAGCAGTTACGAAAAGCAGCGCAAGAGCGTCAGGGCAAACGATCATTGGATTGATCGGCACAGATATATTTAGAGCGGGAGTATAAAATCAAGAAAGCAGCTCTTTTTCGAGTTTTAGAAAAAGAGCTGTCTTTTTTTGAAAATGACCGTTTTTTAATAACGTGTATGATCGAAGGGAATCCAGTGATGGTCGAATGATTTCCATTGATTTTTCTTTAAATATCGGAAATCACTCGAAATATCTAAATTCTTTAAGAAAAGTTAAAGAAAAATAAAAATAACAAAGAATGGGTTGTATCTTTATACGAGGAAGGGTACCATTCATAGTGGATTGAAAATAACATATAACCTTGTTAGGTGAGGCTCCTATACAAACATAAGCTATTGCGCAGAAACGTCGAAAGACGCCAATGTGTAAAACAGGAATTGTCGGATTAAGGCTTTTCATAAAATAGCTAAGAAAGGGAACAACTTTCTTTACGTTGTATAGTGCTAAAACTCGGACGATGAGATTGCTAGCAAAGTCTGACGTCCTAAGAGAAGTGAGACTTTTTTGCTTTTCTCTTTGATGGATGACTAAGCTCAAAGGGCATAATAACTGGTACCGTCTGAACACCTACTCCAAGGCAAGAGGAGTGGAAGCAATGATAGAAAAAAAGAAGATCGATTGGCTGCTGATCATAGCTTATTTGCTATTGAGCCTTATCGGTCTTTTAATGATTTATAGTGCAAGTTCTTATCGTTTATTAACGAGAGATCAGCCGCCAGCAAGCTTATTTATGCGTCAGCTTGTCTTTCTGTTACTCAGTTGGGTGCTCCTTTTCATTATTCAGCGAACACGGCGTGAGATTCTGCTCAGTAAATATTTAGCGATCGGTCTGTTGGCATTTGGCGTCTTTACTTTACTATTGGCACGTTTGCCGTTTTTCGGTGTTTCTGTCAACGGAGCGCAACGATGGGTCTCGATTGTAGGGATACAATTTCAGCCCTCAGAGATCGTGAATGTGGGCATGGTCTTATACCTTGCTCATTACTTTCAATCAGCAAAAACTACCTTGCAGGAAATGAAACGTCCGCTTTTCGTTTTATTTTTGTGCTGTGTGTTGATCCTCATTCAACCAAAAGTAGCCGGCGTGATGATTTTACTTTTCTTGGCTTTTATCATGATTACCACGGTTCAGGTACCCGTTAAACTCACGGCTCTTTTGTTTGGCGGGTTATTAATCAGTCTGTTCTTGGTTGCTATGTTGATCCTCTTTTTAGGAAACAATGATTTATTGCCCCACATGTTTATGCATGTGTATAACCGAATTCGATTAGTGGGAGATCCATTTTCCGACCCATATAATCAAGGATTCCAAATGATCCATTCCTACTATGCTTTGTTCAATGGTGGTCTTACGGGCCTTGGTTTAGGAAATAGCATCACCAAGAAAGGCTTTTTACCAGTAGCAGAGACTGATTTTATTTTCTCCGTTTTAGTAGAGGAATTAGGGTTGATTTTCGGCATTTTTGTCATCGCTTTATTATTCGTAATCATTTTACGTCTGTTTATACGATCAGCGGCAATCGCAAATCCTCAGATTGGCTTAATATTATTGGGAACCAGCACGTTGCTGTTATTACAAACAAGTATCAATATTGCCAGTATTTTAGGGTTGATGCCGATGACGGGGGTACCTTTGCCATTCATTAGTTATGGTGGCTCCAGTTACTTTATTCTTTCATTTGCCTTCAGTTTATGCCTGAAACTAGAACGAGAGGAGGGTATACTTAATGAAGTTCCTCAAACGACATGAAGCAAACTATGCTTTATTGCTGCCGATTTTCCTGCTGTTTTTGTTAAGTATCTGGGTACAACATCAGGCTTCTGTGATGGATGGCAATGATCCTTCAGGGATTGTTTTTCGGCAGATCCTCTTTTGTATCCTTTCGGCGATTGCTCTTTTTGTAACGAGTTTGATTCCTACGAATTTACTCCTCCGCTTTTCTGGTCTTTTGTATTTACTATCACTTGGTTTGATGGCCTCTCTTCATTGGTTTTACGATCAAACGATGTTTGAACAAACGCACACCAAACGGTGGATCAGATTTGGTGCGTTTACGATTCAGCCTTCTGAGTTTATGAAAGTGGCCTTTATGCTCTTTATGGTCTATCTCACTTTAGTCTATGAGAAACGTAAAGCAGAACGAACAATCAAATCCGATTTGATCTATGTTACTAAGATCCTGCTATACAGCTTACCCACATTTTTATTGATGTTTATGCAGCGGGACTTTGGAACGAGTTTGGTGTTTATCGTGATGTTAGGTGCCTTATTCATCATTTCCGGTGTTCATTGGAAAATACTGACCGTCGTGATCGGTTTGATTGCCGCTCTTGGTGCTATTTTGTTGCTACTCGTATTCACGGAATGGGGCAATCGTGTGTTGTTTCGCCTTCACTTTTCACAATATCAATTGGATCGGGTGAGAGCCTGGGCAGATCCACTCGCGTACCAAGATTCCATCGCTTTCCAACAAGTCCGCAGTATGTGGGCGATTGGTTCTGGCGGCTTATTGGGGGCACCTGATACCCATACAACGGTGTATGTGCCGGTTCGGGAGTCAGATATGATCTTTACAGTCATTGGAGAAACGTATGGCTTTTTAGGAAGTACTTTAGTCATCTTCCTTTATTTCTATCTGATCTATCAAATCATTTTTGCTGCTTTAAAAACAAATAACAAAGCATCGGTCTATATTGCGATTACCTATGTGTTTGGTTTGGTTTTTCAAATTTTTGAAAACATCGGAGCGGCGATCGGTTTGCTGCCTTTAACCGGCATTCCCTTACCATTCTTAAGTCAAGGAGGAACCTCTCTGATTGCGATCAGCATTGCTATGGGAATTATCTTTGGGTTAGACAAATTTCCGATAAAAGCCAAAAATAGGTCGTATCCATTAAAAGAAAGTAGGGGCTTAACATGAGTAAAACAGCAAAAAAAGGAGTGATAGGCGGAATACTCTGCAGCTGTTTTGCATGGCTGTTTTTCCTCGTTGCATTAGCACCGCACTGGTTCCAAAGCATCGACAACCTGTTTTCCCAGTTGCCTCAATGGCGGACACCTGCTGTGGAATCGCTTTTTCTCCCACTTGCCAGTACGGCCACGATCATTCCCATAGCGGCCATTCATTTTCTGTTAGCAAGTATTTTATTTATGCGCAAGCAGCGTTTAGAAAGTTTTTGGTTGATGGGGAATATGATTGTGATCAGTGGTGTTGGTCAAGTGATCAAGAAAGTAGTTGATCGACCGAGACCGGATTTTGCTGACAGTATGGAACGGGCATCAGCAAGTTTTCCGAGTGGACATACATTATTAGCGACCACGTTGATTATTTCTCTCCTCTTTTTCTTGGGGCAAACAGTTCCTGCCAAAAGAGGCAAGCGTCACTTTATCCAAAACATGGCCCTATTTCTAGGATTGATCTATTTGTTGCTGATTATGATGAGTCGGTTGCTATTTGGGGTTCACTATCCCAGCGACTTGCTAGCAAGTATTTTATTGGCAAGTGGGATCAGTTATATCACCTATGCTTTCGTCTTTTCAATCAAAAAATATGTACTTAGGGGGAGATAAATTGAGTACAGCAAAAAAACTAATAATCATTTTCCTGGTATTGCTGACCGGAATTATCTCAGCAGGAACTGTCTATGCGGTTAGGGTGTATTTTCAAGTAGAGGATGTTGCCCACTCGATCCATCGTCCAATCGAAGGACGAGAAGAGGCGGAAGTCATCGAAAATGCCGAGCCTCTAAGCCTTCTTTTGTTAGGGATCGCCAATGACTCTCGTCGCAAAACCGATTTTCGCGCCAACACCATTATGGTAGCAACGTTGAACCCTGCCACAAGAAAAACCACCCTCACGAGTATTCCTAGAGATGCTTATGTGGAAATCGTGGGACAAGGGTACCATGATAAAATCAATCATGCCCATTCTTTTGGTGGGGCAAAAATGATGATTGAAACCGTCGAACAATATCTTGATATACCGATCCATCATTATTTCTCCTTAAACATGGATGGGATGGCAGATCTTGTTGATGCAATTGGTGGCATCACGGTTGAAAATGAATTTGCTTTTACTGCTGAGAAAATCGATTACCCAGAGGGGGTCCTCGATTTAGATGGCTGGGAGGCGCTTCAGTATACTCGTATGCGAAAGGATGATCCAGAAGGTGACTATGGCCGTCAGCGCCGTCAGAGAGAAGTGACTGAGATTCTGGCAAAAGAGTTAGTTTCACTGTCCAGCGTGATGCGGATTCAGGATCTGCTAACGATCATTGGAGAAAATGGCGAAACCGATCTAACTTTTTCGCAAATGAGTCAATTATTTATCCAATATCAATCAGCATTAGGGACTGTCGAGTCTTACCAAATGGCTGGCAGTGGGTTCACCGGCGATGGCTTCAGAGGAGAATATGGAATTTCCTATCAAGAAGTAACGCCTGAAGAGCAACAGACAACGAGCCAACGTTTAAAAAATGAGTTGTTGATTGATTAACGTCCTGGCTTAGAAACAGAACCAGTTCAATTTTGTTCTTCAAGTATTTCGTAATTAGAGTTGACAGCCGCTTTTCCTCAGGATACTCTTTAGTCAAGCAATGCATTACGGCTTAATAACAAGAGTTTGTTTGGAAAAGAGCTGTCAACTCTATTTCTATTGTTCCACCCTGTCGCTAAGTTATTACAAGGAGGAAAAGTATGAAGATCGTCTTTAAAGACCAATTACCATCTGATTCAAATCAAGTACTCGCTTTGTATGAGGGAGTTGGCTGGAGCGCCTATACTAAAGATCCCGAGCGTCTTTTAAAAGCGTTAGCCCACTCAGAGGTGATCACGGCCTATGTTGAAGAGCAGCTAGTGGGGCTTATCCGTTGCATAACCGATGGACAAACCATTCTTTATATTCAAGATCTATTAGTAGCATCTGAGTTTCAAGGTCAAAAAATTGGTCAGCGATTACTCAAAAAAATGCTGGCGAATCATCCATCAATACGGCAAAAGGTTTTGATTACGGACAACACAGAAAAAACGCGTCATTTTTATGAGGCGTGTGGCTTTTCCTCTGTGGAAGAGCAGCAAATTGCCGCATTTATCTATTCAGCAAAAAGCGAATAAGGAATAAGAAAATCGATGTGTCACTGAGAATATTTTTTTAGTTGCGTTGGGTTTTAAGAAGGAGTGGAGAAAAATGAAGATGCGCTTTGCGTTACTTTTTTTGTGTCTCTTTATTGGTGTTGGCGCTTGTGGAGGAAGTCTATTGGCGTTTAAAAGCATTGAGCCGTTAAGCAAAGGGGAGACATTTGCTGGTTTGGAAGCGGCCATGCTGCAAGGAACACCCTTCACGACCTTCTTAATTCCCGGCTTGTTTTTGTTCGCTATCTTAGGTTTGGGTAATCTGATTGTTGTTTTCCTCTTGCGGCTTAACAAAGGGTACCACGGGGTAATGCTTTTAGGCATGAGTTTAGTTGTCTGGATCATCGTGCAGGTCATCTTATTACAAGAATGGAATGTCTTGCATGTGATTTTCTTTTTGCTAGGGTTGCTCCAGTTTGCTTCAGCAGTCTACTTTGTCAGACGGTTGCATATTCCGTTGCCGTTTTCAGCTCATCAAAATTGATTAGATTCGAGATATAGAGATGAAAAAAATTAAATTAATTGAAAGTTTGCTATGAAAAACATGGATTTTTGAAAAATTCTTCTTGAAATCATCCTTCGTTTTTAAAATTATGCTAAACTGAAAGAAGTTGAATTACTTTCTAGAATCAGGAGGATTTATTATTGGAGTTTCTTAAAAAATCAAAAATTTTTGCAGGTCTAGTGATCGTCTGTCTCTTAGGGATCGCGGTCTGGATCTATTCAAATATACTGTTTGTCTTTCGACCACTGGAAGCCATTTTTTCTAGTGTCTTTTTACCAGTATTGATTTCGATTTTTATTTTTTACATCTTTTTACCTTTCTTTAATTGGGTAAAAAAAAGAACGAAAAAGAAAAGCATTGCGCTATATTCGACATTGCTGCTGATCGTTTTTGCAGCGTATTTGATCGTTCAGGTGATTGGACCAGCATTAGCCTATGAGATGGGGCGTTTTATCAATCAAATTCCCATCATCATCAATTTGGTGATCGATACTATTGATCATTCTTATTTAGAAGAATTATTTGGTCCTTTTATTGATTCGATTGATATTTCCCAAGCTAGCAACTTTGCCTTACAGTTTATTACCGGGGCAACCAATAGTCTGACGAGTTTGATCTCCATCGTTTCTCATTCAGCGATCGTCCTGTTTACGATCCCACTGTTATTAGTGTATATGTTTAAAGACGGTGAGAAAGTTCCTGATTTTTTGGCAAGTAAGACACCGAAAAACTATCAAGGCTTAATGCGACAACTTTGTAGTGATTTTCATCAAGCAGCGTCAGCGTACATCGGTGGGAAATTGCTGGTTTGTTCTTATGTTGCGGTTTCAAGCTATTTCATTTTTTCTTTGCTAGGCTTACAAAATGCCTTACTATTAGGATTAATTTGCGGCGTTCTGGACATTATTCCTTATTTCGGCCCCTTTATCGGAGCAGCACCAGCCTTTTTATTTGCGTTAAGTCAAGACATTCGAACAGCTATTTTTCTGATTGTCGGAATCACGATCATTCAGTTAGGTGAATCGTATCTTGTTTCACCATTAGTGATGAAAAAAGTATTGCATATCCATCCAATCATTGCGGTTTTCTTATTATTGATTGCCGGCAACTTGCTTGGATTTGTAGGCATGATCGTGGCACTGCCAGTGTATTCGATCGTGATGGCAATGTCTGGTACATTGTTGCGTTTTTTTCAAGAACGAAAATTAGAACGATCTGTAATTGATAAAGATTCATTATAACGAAAATGTTCTACCTTGCTGTTGGAGCGGTCTCCATCAGCAGGTTTTTTTGTTTTTAAGCACTACGTAGCAAGGCCTCAAGACAAATGCTATACTTATTGAAACGAGAAGGACGATAGGAGTGAGGAAATGAAGGTTTTATGGAACGATCAAATCGTTGATCGAGAAGCGGTGAAAATTGACATTGAAGATCGCGGTTATCAGTATGGTGACGGAATCTATGAAGTGATTCGAATCTATAATGGTCGCTGCTTTATGTTAGGGGAGCATATGACTCGCTTAGAAAGTAGTGCGCAAAAAATTAAACTGACGTTGCCTTATACAATTCCCCAATTAACTGAAAACCTTAAGTTACTGGTTAAAACCGAAGGAATCACAGAAGGAGAGATCTATCTTCAAATCACCAGAGGAATCGCCTCTCCCCGCAATCACGAGTTTCCGTCTGCTGGAGCAGTCAAAGGAGTCGTGACCGCAAATGTGATCCCCTTTGAACGACCTCTGGAAATGCAGCATGCAGGGCTATCTGCGACCGTTCTTCCAGATGAGCGTTGGTTGCATTGTGATATCAAATCATTGAGCTTGTTAGGAAATCTGTTAGCGCTAGATCAAGCGATCGAAGCGGGGTTCGATGATGCACTCCTACAACGAGATGGATGTTTCACGGAAGCTTCGGCATCAAATCTCTGGTTTGTCATTGATGGTATCGTCTATACACATCCGGATGGACGCTTGGTATTACCAGGTATCACGAAAATGAAGGTGCTACAGTTGTGTCAGCAATTAGAAATTCCTTATCGAGAAGAACCTGTCCCTGTTGAGGTACTAAACAACGCGCAAGAATGTTTTTTGACCAATTCTGTCTGGGAAATTGTGCCTATCGTCAAAGTAGATGGGAAATCAGTTGGCAATGGTACATTGGGTTCGATCACGAAACGTTTGCAAGCAGCCTATATCGCTGCTACAAAGAGTATGTGCGAATCCTAGTTAACAAGCAAAAGAAACGATTCAAAAAAACTTTGGCCCACCCAGCATGTTTTATAGCTAGGTGGACCAAAGTTTTTTCTTGGATACAAGTGCAGATTTTACCATTCACTAGGATTCCACAATTTTCCGTCAAGTTCTCCTTGTTTCAATTCGATTCGAATTTCTTGCTGATGAAGCAACTTCTCTAGTTCTTGCAAAAATGCTTTTTCGTGATAGTCAGCTGTTTCTTTTATTGACTGCTCTATCAGTGGCTTCAGCCATTCGTGATCCATCACAGCACCTCCAATTCAGTTAAAGCGTCTTCTAATTCGGTCAATGTTTCATGGTTTTCCTGCAACAGGGATAGCAAAGGAGCAAGCTGCGGTTTTTCAGAAACCAAACGCGCCAGCTTTTCGCTAAACCATTGTTGCTTTTGATCAAATGTAAAGGGAGCCGGCATTGATAACAGTTGCTGATAGGCAATGACAAAGGCTCGTTTCTCTTGTTCTGATTTATACATCAGTTGATCGAGGACAACGATGGGGAGTGCCGTCATTTGGTGTTTTTTTGCCATGAGTACCAGTGGGTGCAAAATTTCATTGAAGGTCGTATTTTCTCGGCCGCCTAGCTGAAATTCTTTGGCGGCAACGCCGGTAGAAACGGCGAAACTAATTTCCTTGCCCACCAATGCAGGGGCACATTTTTCCCAAACCGTATCGATCCAAGCTTTCATTTTTGCTGGAACGCTGTACCAATATAGGGGAAATTGTAGAATCAAACGATCGCATGTTTGCAACAGCATCCGTTCATTGGCGAGAGAAAAATCAGAAAGATCATCAAGGAAATGCATGGTGACGTTAGGAAGCTTGGCACTTTCACTAAAGAATCGTTGGGAAAGCGAATTGTGGAAATCCGGATGGCTGGCTACCACTAAAGTTTTTATCATGAGACTGATCATCCTTTCCTATTACATTTACCATATTTTACCAAAAAGAGAAACTAGTCTGCTTTTCTTTTTGTCGAAGTTCTTCTCTTTTAGTTTCGTTTAAGGTACTTCTTTTATACTTGTTATAAGAAAAAGCCAGTAGCGGCTTAAGCGTGATAGAAATGGGGGAATAGAGGATGGAATCAAATGATCCCTTGATGAAAGGTCTAGCAACTATAATAAGGATCGTTGCAAATACAGTGAACTATGTCGAAAATGGACTTGCCAGTTGCAAACAACGAATTGATGGAAAGCGTCAAACGAAAGAAAATGATTACGGCAACGGGCAAGAGTTTACTGAAGTGACTGTCTACAGATGACCGATGCAAAGAAAATAACAAAGATGGCTCACTCCTCAAAGGGTGAGTCCTTTTTTTTATTTCAAGCCATTCATCATCAGTTTGTACTTTTGTTGAGGGAAGGTATAATGAGTAAATGAAGCATAGTGGAGACGGAAGAATGAAGCAATAGTAGGGAGGAGAAGCAGGTGATGAATCATTTATATAAACGAATCCAATACAAAATTCCAGAGCTGAACCGAGTAGAAAGAACGGTCCTTAACTATTGTTTAAGGGCGCCCGAGAAAGTTTCAGAAATGACGGCCGATGAGTTAGCTTCCCAAACGTACACCAGTCAAGCGACGATCAGCAGAATGGCAAAAAAGCTTGGCTTTACCGGTTTTCAAGAATTCAAATTTTCACTGAAGAATTATCAAACTCTTGAAAGAAAATCATCTACTCAAGCTTCTCTTGGCTTATCCCCACTGATCAAGCAAATGATTGACCAGCTGACGACATCCTTATCAATGATTGAAGAGGCTGACTTTCAGCGTGCTGTGGAAATGTTGCAGCAAGCACAACGAATCGAATTTTTTGCTTTAGGGCAAAGTGCGCCGGTTGCATTATCTGCGAGTCGAAAGTTGCGGTTCTTAGGAAAAACGGTTGGCGCTTCAACGGATTGGGATGAATTGACAACCATCGCTAATCAACTATCAAAAAAAGATATGGCTATTTTTATTAGTCATAGTGGGGAAACAATCGGGATGCTAAATTATGCTAACCGGTTGAAACAAAGAGGTGTGCCGATTTTAGCCTGTATTGGTCAATCAACAAGCACGTTGGAAAAGCTTGCCACCTTCTCTTTTTCTGTTGAAATGACAACGATTTATCATCATGAAGTCGATTTGAGCCCACGGATCTCTTTAGCAGCGTTACTGGATATTTTAATTATTCAATACGCCAATCAAATCGAACCAGGACTTGATCCTGAATGACCATTCCATTTTGTGAATGGTCATTCTTGTTTTGGTAACTGTATTGTAAGCCTTCTTGATATCGTTTACATTTTAAGAGATAAAAGTGTTAGGAGGAAATCATATGCAAAAAGGAAAGAAAGCAAGCTGGATGGAAATTTTTCAAGGACTTGGGAAAACATTTATGTTGCCAGTCGCTTTACTCGCATTCATGGGTTTATTTTTAGGGATTGGTAGTTCATTTTCATCTTCTTCAACGATCGACGTTTTCCCATTTTTAGGTGCCTCTTGGCTTCAAGTGGTTTTTCGTTTCATGTCAACGATCGGTGGGTTTGCCTTTAGTTACTTACCCGTCATGTTTGCGATGGCGATTCCTTTAGGTCTAGCACGAAAAGAGAAGGGAGTTGCGGCATTTTCAGGCTTTGTGGGCTATGTCGTGATGCATTTATCCATCAATTTTTATTTACAAGAAACGAATCAATTAGCTACTGCAGATCAACTTCGAGAAGCAGGACAAGAGATCGTTTTTGGCATTCAAACATTATCAATGGGTGTTCTAGGTGGTATTATCGCAGGATTGATCGTTTATAAATTGCATACGCGCTTCTACCATTTTCAATTGCCAGATAGTTTTGCCTTCTTTTCAGGAGCCCGGTTTGTTCCAATCATCACCTCGCTTACTTTAGCTGTGGTCGGGGTGATCATTCCGATGATTTGGCCATTGTTTGCTATGATCATCACAGGAATCGGACATTTGATCCAACAAGCTGGTCCTTTCGGTCCGTTCTTATTTGGTTCAGGTGAGCGCTTATTACTGCCATTTGGGTTACACCATATTTTGGTTTCCATGATTCGCTTTACCGAAGCAGGGGGAAGTCAGCTGATCGATGGTCAGCAAGTCTTTGGGGCGTTAAATATTTTTTATGCGGAATTACAAAACGGTTTAAGCATCTCACCAAGTGCAACGGCGTTCTTGTCTCAAGGGAAAATGCCAACCTTTATGTTTGGCTTACCGGCAGCAGCATTAGCTATGTACCAGACAGCAAAACCTGAGAATCGTTCAAAGATAAAAGGCTTGTTGATTTCAGGCGTCATTGCAACTTTTGTGACAGGAATTACTGAACCAATCGAATTTTTATTCTTATTCATCAGCCCTTTATTATGGATTTTTCATGTCATCATGACAGGTGCTGGATTTATGGTAATGAGTCTACTGGGTGTCACGATTGGAAATACCGATGGGGGCGTGCTTGATTTTCTTATCTTTGGCGTGATGCAAGGCGCATATACAAAATGGTGGCTCGTTCTGATCGTAGGAGCTTGCTGGTTTGCCCTATATTACTTTGTTTTTAAAACAGTGATCCTTCGCAAGAACTTGAAGACACCTGGTAGAGAAGAGAACAACGATCAAACGAATGAGTTGGAAGAGGAAATGACCTATTCTGGAAAGAGTGGCTACGATGCCCATGGTATTTTGGCAGCTTTAGGGGGAGCAAGCAATATTGATTCTTTAGACAATTGCATTACCCGGCTACGCCTCGTTCTAAACGATGGTACATTGGTTGATGATGAACGGCTGAAAAAACTAGGTGCGCTTGGGGTCGTTCACTTAGATGATACGAACGTTCAAGTAATCATTGGAACGAAAGTAACAACAGTCAGAAATCAACTTGATGCGATTCTTTAGCAAAATTGTCAAGTAGTAGGAGTGAAGAAAATGTTTTTTGATGAACCAATCAATCGTAAAGGAACCCAGTGTACTCAGTGGGATTATGTTGAAGACCGTTTTGGTGAAAAAAACTTGTTGCCATTTACGATTTCCGATACGGATTTCAAGGTGCCAGCTGCAGTTGAAGCGGCACTTATCAAGCGGATGCAGCACCCGGTATTTGGGTATACACGTTGGAATCATAATGAATTCAAGCAAGCGGTCTGCAAATGGTATTCTGAACGCTTTAAAAGTAGGATCGACAGCGATTGGCTGGTCTACAGTCCTTCCGTCATGTATAGCATCAAACTACTCGTCACCTTACTCAGCAATCCAGGAGATGGGATCATTATTCAGACGCCAGCGTATGATGCGTTTTATAAAATGATCAAAGAGAACAAAAGAAAAATCGTACCTAATGCACTCATCTATGATGCCAACTCGTATCGCATTGATTTTGAAGAGCTAACAAGATTGATGGCACAGCCTGAAAACAAAGTTCTTCTCTTATGTAGTCCTCATAACCCAACTGGGAGAGTCTGGCAAAAAGATGAGTTGCAACGAATGATCGAATTGGCGAGAATCCATGATGTATTTATCATCTCTGATGAGATTCATATGGATATTGTAAGAAAAGGACAAAGGCATCAACCAATCATTGATTTGTTGCAAAAAAATGTAGCCCTTGTTACTTCGGGAAGCAAAACGTTTAATTTCCCAGGGTTGATTTATTCTTATGGAATCATTCCTGACTCCAAGTTGCGTGATCGCTTCTTAAATCAGTTGAAAGAAGCCGATGGGTTGAGCTCCACCAGTATTTTTGGCATGACCGCAACGATTGCTGCCTACGATAATGAAAGTAAGTGGGTGGATCAGCTCAATGACTATCTGGATGATAACATTGCTTATGTGATTGCTTATTTACAGGAATATCATCCAGAACTCGTGGTCACGAAAAGCGAAGCCACGTATCTTATGTGGATTGATTGTACAGCACTGGATTTAACGATGGTGGAATTGCAGCAACGAATGATTCGTAAGGGAAAAGTCGCGATTATGTCAGGGGAAATCTATGGGAATGAAGGGAGAAATTTTTTACGCCTAAACGTTGGCTGTTCGCGAGAAAAACTCATTGATGGATTGAACCGATTCACATTGAGTTTGACATAACAAAAAAGAACCCACTGAGCAATCAGAAAGATCCTGTATTCTTTCTGATCGCCAGTGGATTTTTTAGTCTTTCGTCCTGTGGGGAGTTGATGTAGTAGTAGCGGGGATTGGTTCAACGACATGGAAATAGCCTTTTTTGTCTTGAATGATCAGCATATCTTGCTGACTCTGGCTCTTGATGATTTCACCTTTAACAATTTCGTTGGTGACAGTCCGATAAATACTTGCAGTCATGCTCATTCCTCCCAACGTTTTTTCCCAACTGGTCTTCAATAGGGGGACCAGTACAAATCAATTGCTTGATTTGTACCAGCAAGGAAAAAGAAAACGAATTGGTATCTTTAGTATAGGAGAGCAATGTTTAGATTGCTGCAATTCCATGTAAAGATTTTGTTAATTCTTTTATTTTCAACGATTGACTAATCGGCTAAAGAAAAACGCAAGGCCATTTTATTACTGCCAGACTCCACCATTTTTCCTAGTAACGTTGTTGCATTTTTTAAATACAGTTCGGCCATCTCAGCGTTGGCTTCTTCAAGCAGACGAGTAGGCTCCTTTTCAGCGGAAGCTTTACGATCAGTTTCTTGTTGGATGCGGCGACAAGCCGCCATCGTTTCCATTTCAAAACGGTTGGCAAGATCACTATAGCGATCGTAGTCGCTGTCCCCAATCAACGCCAAGGTGCGTCCTAACCAATAGCTATTTGTTGGATCGTAGGTCTTTGTCGTATCACAATAGCCAAGTGGGGTCTTAGTGATAGCTGCATAAAAGGGCACAACGCCGTTGAAGGTATTGGGCCCAAAGGCGAGCCAATGAATGCCAGCGATTGCTGCAGGCACGTGGTTGCGGATCTGCAAAATATGGACTTGCTGGTTGCGATTGAGAGCAATCGATCGAAATTGTGTTTTTTGTGTCTCGGTCCCTGTACCGTAAGGGTCAAAAGGCGTATTTTGGAAGTGGGAGCTTAATGCCCATTTTACATCTTCCACGGATAGCTTTTGTTTTGGGTAGCATACAAACGGGAGCTCTTGATCGATCGGTTCAGCAACTGTTCCGCTAAAGTGTTTTTGAATGTACCATGCCCGCGGGTTGTTGTAACGGGTATCTTTTTCTGAGGAGCTGCCAAAAATATGGCGTAGATTAATGCCTTCAAAATCAGGATTTAATTGATAGTCTTCAATCAACTGTTCGAGATCCTGCGAACACAACGTCATTTCTGAGGCGAAATCGAAGTGATCAATGTTTAAGCGATTGGGTGCCACGACATAGGCATCATCTGGTATGCGAACAGCTGCCCAGTGATGTCCACCGATGGTTTCCATATACCAAATTTCCTCGGCATCAGAAAACGCGATCCCGTTGGCTTCGTAGGTCCCATAGGTTTCTAAGAGTTCCCCTAGGCGAAGAACACCTTCTTTAGCGGAATGAATGTAAGGCAGTACAATGCTGACGAAATCAGCTTCCCCGATACCATCTTCCACATATGGATTAATGGCCAAAACGCGTGAATTGGTCGTAATCGTTTCTGTCGCAGTCATGGCGATATTTACTTCATTGATTCCTGAAGCTGCCCAGACTCCTTGGGATTCATCTGCTTCAGGTGTCGAAGTATAACGTAAGGGATCCTTAGGTAAACGGATTCGACAGCCGCTTAAAACGGCGTAAAATTCATTTCCTTGCTGTTCTGGAGTGATGACGACGAATTTTTGCGGTTCCGAACCGCTCCCTGAATCTTCATTACGGGCAATCATGGTCGAGCCGTCAATCGATGCTTTTTTTCCTACTAGTAAAGTGGTACAGGACGCTTTTTTTCTATCCATCTTTCCAACACTCCTTCATTTCTTCTTACGAATGATTGAAGCTAGTATACCCATAGTCACATGGATTTACAATGCTTTCTATAGAGGGGAACAAAAAAATTTCGCCTTTTTTATTTATTTTTAGTACAATAAGGTGTTGTAAAAAAAATCAAAGGAGCCATTATTATGAAGAAAACAGTAATTTTTAGTTATATTTTTTTACTAAGTCTGGTTTTTGCCGGATGTGCCAAACCATCGATGGATGCGGGTAACTCCTCTAGTGACTCTTCGTCAGTCCAACAAAATGCCGAAGAGCGCACTGCCCAAATCAGCTTCAATAATAAAAGTGAAGAGCAAGACCAGGAGATCGAAACCAAAACCGTCACTTTTAAAGAAGGGGTTTCTTTGATGACTATCATGAAAGAGAACTTTGACTTGGAAGAAAATCAAGGGATGATCACCAGCATCGATGGTTTAGCCCAAGATGAAAAAGCTGGCTATTATTGGACATATACGATCAATGATGAAATGATTACGACTGGGGCAGATGATACCTTTTTAGGAAACAACGATAAAGTGGTTTTCACCTATGAAAAATTCGAATAAACCACTTGTATTTGCTAGAAAAGAAATTGCTTATTTAGGGTTGCTTGTAGCAGCAGCCGTCGTCGGCAGGACACTTTTTCAACCCTTACCCAATGTTCAACCAATGACGGTGATCTTTTTATTAGTAACCATCCATTTAGGTCTTAGTCGTGGATTGATCGTTTGTCTGCTCTCGATACTGATTACCAATTTTTACATGGGAATGGGGGTATGGACGATTGCCCAATTGATTAGCTATGCCGTCGTAATTTTTGGAATGTATCTATTATCAAAAAGCAAACTGTTTATGAAAAAGTTGTATTTACAAGTCATTTATAGTGTATTTGCAGGTTTTGCGTATGGCTTTGTGATATCTTGGATCAGTGTCAAGCTTTATGGGTTTCCTAGCTTTGGGGCTTACTATTTTCAAGGAGTGAGCTTTGATGCGTTGCATGCAGCGGGGAATGGCATCTTTTATTTGATGCTGGCACCGATTTTTCTGCGACTTTTCCAACACTACTATCCAAATAAAGACAGCGAAGGGCACTAAGCGCCTCGCTGTCTTTTTGCTTGACTCAGCAGTCGTGGTGACAAAAACGTCTATGTCTAGAGGAAAAGTCTTTGATGATCAAACGTGTTGAATGGGGCTATGTGAGGAAACAAGCAGGCATATTGTTGTGCAAAAGCGTTTTCTGCAGGTATCCTTAAGGTAGCTAAGGAAGGATGTGGCTTTTGATGAAATGGATCGTGAAAAAAGATGATTTAGAAAGCTACCGTGCGAAGTTCCATGGAAAACTGGCTGGTTATGCCGAGGAAGCCAAAATGATTGCCCTGCCAACACCAAAGTATTTTATCGTGGTGGTTGACGAAGAAAAAATCCACTTGATTCAGTTAGATCTGCAATTTCATGAAAAAGGGATGCAGACAATTATGATCCATGAGATCACAAAATTACAACTAGGCGGTGTGGTAAATAAAAAAGTTCAGATTCAGACACCTTCGTCCACTGTCAAATTAATGATCAAACCGTTGGCGATCGGTATCAAAGAGGAGCAAAAAGCCTTGATTGATCGGTTTACCAGAATGTCGCGATAAACATCGGAGGAACACGCGGGAAAAATCAGCTGGATTTTTTCAGAAAAAAAGCAAGGGCAGTTGTCTGCACTTGCTTTTCGTGAGTCCTGTTATTCTGGCGTACCGACGATTTTAATAAATTCATCGATATTCTTGATCTTCATATGTTTGATCACTAACTGTTCCCGCTTGTTCCATTTTCCTTCAACTTCTAATTGGTATTTATTTAATGGAAGGCGTAAGACATAGCTGGCTAAGTAGCGATCCTTAATAATGCAATTTACGATTTTGTGGTCTTCTAAAAGTTGGATACCTGTCAGCATCATTGGCGTTTCTTGAAAAACGCGGCTATTGACTAACAATCCAGTGTGGGTTTCGTTCATGGGATCTTCCTTTCTGATAAACCTGGGATAAATCATCTTTCTGTCTGTTATGTTACCTGATTTGCATCAGAAAGGCAATTCCTATAATAAATCCTCGTTATTATAGGTCAAGCACAAAGAAAGGAGGGAAACGACATGGTTGGGTATAATCGTTTCTCAAATGAGTTTCAAAAGGCTTCGAAAGAACTCCGTGAAGGGAAGAAGTCCAAAAATGCCAATAAGGGGCTGCGAACCCGACAAAAAATCGCTGCTGAAAAAGAGCAAAAAGCACAAAATGCTTTTTCGACTGGTTTTTTGATCGGTTCCTTCAGAGAGTTATTCCGCAAAAAATAAGCAAGTTCCGCTGCCAAAGCGGGACTTGCTTTTTGTTTAGAATAAATAATTGAAGAAGACACCATTGAGAAAGGAAAAGCTTAGATAGAATAGAAAAAGTGTTACGATATCCAGTGGTAAACCTTTTAGAATTGGCGGAATCGTGGCAATTTGATTCCGTGTATGAACCCCTGACAAAGCACAAGAAAAGAGGAAATACATGCCTACAGCAACAAATAAATTGGTTAAATAATCGGTATAGGGAAATTGGGTCACGGTGGCGATCGTCAGCAAGAAGACACTGACTAGGGTCGTCTTTTTTAGATCATTCGTCAAGAAACGTTTTTTTGCAGGAACGATCAGTAAACACAAGCCCCCCGCAATCAAGGCGATGATGGCAGCACTTACCAAGTTGGTGACCACTTGATTGCCATAGACGAAACGATTTTGAAGTAAAAGATAAAAGCTTAACCCACTGAACAAGTAAGCGACCGCAATGATCCCTGAGAGGAAAACCACCCGTGTCGTCACGTTCGGTTTTTTCTCTTTGACGGTTGGTGCCAAATTTTGACAGGCGTAATTTGTGAGTAGAATGACTAGAAAGACCACTAGCCGATTGGCGATCATCATAAGGAACCCTCCTTTTTTACGATTTAGCTCATGATTTTAAGGTTGAACGGGGTCTTTTTTCCTTCCCCTAATATGCGAAGGCGTAAGAAGCGATCAATAAGTGGGGTGAAACAATTCATGATCAAGATGGCATAGCTCATGCCTTCATTTGTAAAACCAAAGAAACGGAAGAGCACAACGAGGAGGCCAACGCCTAAGGCAAAAAGATTTTCTCCTGCTTTTGTTCCTGGTGTCGAAGAATAATCAGTCGCCATATAAATCGCACCCAACATGGCACCACCACTGATGATATGACCGATGACCGTTTGCCAACTGCCAGTAAAAAGTCCTTCTGGACCAAGGATAAAAGCAAAGAGCCCGATCGTCGCAAAGATAATCAGTGGGATACGAGGGGAGATGATTTTCTTGTAAACGAGAAAAATCCCACCCAACAGTAAAAGTAAGGCACTGGTTTCACCGATTCGTCCTCCGGTAAATCCTAAAAAGGCATCCACTAGTTCAGAGCCACTCAACGTTTCTCCTGCTTTCATGACAGCTAATGGTGTGGCACCAGAAACAACATCGTTCGCTGTAGCCTGCGAAACGACATCAGGTGCGATGCTGCCAAAAGGTGGATTAGGCCAACTGATTAGAAACATTTGGTTATAAAACAAGCCAATCAACAGGGCTCGACCGCCGAGGGCTGGATTTAGAAAATTATAACCAATACCGCCAAAAAATTCTTTGACGATGATTACGGCAAACGCCACCCCAATCACGGGAAAATACCAAGGTGCGGTTGGTGGGAGGTTCATCGTTAAAAGCAAGGCCGTCACGACGATGCTTAAATCGAAGCGAAACGGCCGTTTGACAAGATAGGACCAAAGTCCGTCGGCAGCAAACGCCGTGGCTAGTGCAATGAAAAACAAGCCATAAACTTTCAATCCAAAAAGGTAGCCAGAGAATAAAACTGCTGGCAGCAAGGCTAATACCACACACCCCATGATTTTAATGGTCTCGTCATTGCTGCGAATATGGGGGCTTGGGGGTGTTTCTTGATTTTTCCTTTGCTGAAAGAGACGTTCGCTATCGGAATCCTTGTAATAATCAGGCACTTTCCTTCGCCTCCTTTTGCAACTGGGCAACTTTGCCTTTTGCGGCAGTGATATTGGCAGCTAAGGAACGTTTAGCTGGGCAGACGAAGGTACAGGCACCACAATTGATACATGCTTCTGCCAATAATTCTTCACACTTTTGATAATCCCCCGCTCGATAAAACTGATCGATCTCCATTGGCATGAGGCGCATTGGACAAGCTTCGACACATTTGTTGCAGCGAATACAGGGATTTTCGGCATAGAGCCAATCGGTTTCTTCATTAAAAACAACGATGCCGTTGCTGCCTTTGGTGACCGGAACTTTCAAGGTTTTGACAGATTTTCCCATCATTGGTCCACCAAGAATCAATTTGCTGGGGGCTCCTTGAAAGCCGCCGGCAAAGTCGATCAATTCTCCTGCGAGTGTTCCTAACGGATTTTTGACGATGCAGGGATTTTGAACATCGCCGGTAACGGTTGTATAGCGTTCAATCAACGGTTTGTCATAACAGACCGCTTCGGCGATGGCAAAGCTGGTGGCAACATTGATCAAGACGATACCGATATCGGCAGTCAAACCACCTAACGGCACCTCTTGATCGGTCAATAACTCTACTAACTGCTTTTCACCACCGGTTGGATAAACAGTTGGGACAGTAACGACTTCTATCGTGTCATCCTCTGCACTTGCGGCTTGCATGGCTGAAATGGCTCTTGGTTTGTCATCTTCGATGCCTATTATGATTTTTGGACCATCCAGTAACTTTTGGGCGATCTTTGCACCGTGAATGATTTTCTGGGCTTCTTTTTGCATTAAGAAAGCATCACTGCGTAAGAACGGCTCACATTCAGAACCATTTAAGATCAAAGTATGGATTTTTTGGGTTTCATCAATACTGAATTTGACATGGGTGGGAAACGTTGCACCGCCTTTGCCGGCGACGCCGCCTTGACGGATTTTGTTGAGGATGGTTTCGTTAGCAGCAGATTGCCAGTCGAAGGGGGCTGACAAAAAATCATTTTGATAAGCATAATCATTTTCAATGATGATGGTTTTTCCTTCTTCATTGTTTTGATTCGGCCAATCGACCATGTCGACGATTTTACCCGAAACAGATGCATGAATTTTGGCAGATACAAACGCATCAGACTCAGCGATCACTTGCCCTTGCTTGACGTAATCACCAACGGAAACAATCGGTTCCACCGGAGCACCAATATGTTGTGCTAAAGGGATAAAGACCATCGTGGGTGAAAAGGTAAGAATTTCATCTTGTTCGATCATTAATTTTTCTTTTAACATTTTTAATGGGGGACTTAGTGAAATACCGCCAGTAAATGTTCTCATAACCAACACTCCTTTCTCTCCTAAGTTTATTCTAGCATGCCATAAGGAATCACAAAACCCAAAACGCTTACATTTCACAAGAAAAACTTCTTTCGGTTGACATATGATTGTTTATTCATATATAATAAGTCTATAAATATGATTGATCGTTCATATGATAGATGGACTAGAGGAGGTTTTACTGATGGCTGAACATACTTGTCAACATGATCACACAAAAACGGAGGGGCATTCTCATACTCACGATCATGGGACTCTCCCACGTAACATTTATTTTGTAGGCTTACTGCTCTTTATACTGGCACTTTTTGTTCCGAACCAATGGGTGAAAGATGGGTTTTATTTTGCTGCGGTTTTATTAGCAGGTTATCACATTTCGTGGGAAGGAATCGAGGATACCATAAAGAGTACCAGAGCCAATCGGCGATTCACACCGAATGTACATCTTTTGATGTTGTTGGCAGCGATTGGTTCCATGGTCATAGGAAATTTTAATGAAGCAGCTTTGTTGATTTTGATTTTTGCAGGCGCTCACTTCTTAGAAGAATACGCCGAGGGACAAAGTCGAAGAGAAATCACCAATCTTCTCAAATTGAATCCCACGGAAGCCCGTTTGATGGGTCCGGATGGGAAAACCAAAAAAATTGCCGCTTCTGAGATAAAAAAAGGAGATATTTTGCAAGTGCTACCTGGTGATCAGTTAGCAACAGATGGCGTAATCCTTTCTGGAACGAGTGCCATCAATGAAGCTTCGATCAATGGGGAAAGTATTCCTCGAGAAAAGACTACAGGAGACGAAGTCTATGGGAGTACGATTAATGGAAACGGCACATTTTTGATGGAAGTCACGAAAGACAGCTCTGAAACAGTCTTCGCAAAAATTCTTTCAGTGGTGGAAGCGGCGCAATCAAATCAATCACCGACCGAAACACGAATCAAAAAAATCGAACCAATCTATGTAACAGTTGTTTTCATTGCAGTTCCTTTGTTCATTTTGACTGCACCGTTTCTCTTTGGTTGGGATTGGTATACAAGTTTTTATCGTGGGATCGTAATGATGATTGCGGCTTCTCCTTGTGCTTTAGCGGCAAGCGCCGTCCCTGCTAGTTTATCGGCGATCTCGAATCTAGCGAAAAAAGGGATTCTTTTTAAAGGGAGCAATTACTTGACCAATTTCGCTCAGATCAAAGCGGTGGCTTTTGACAAAACGGGAACTTTGACCGTCGGAAAACCTACAGTCACGGAAGCCGTTTTCGCTGATACGATCGATCGAGCAGAGGCAGCAGCGGTCATCGTTTCGATGGAAAAGCAAGCCAACCACCCATTAGCAGATGCGATCGTTACTTATTTCGAGAAGACAGAGAAAATACGAGAAATCGAACAGTTGACTGTCACAAACGAGATTGGTTCCGGTTTAGGTGCCGTCGCAGGAACAAAAACCTATCGATTAGGAAAAAGAACCGAAAACACCCAGTTAACAGGTTTGATGGAGCAACAGTACCGTCAATTGGAAGCGCAAGGAAAAACAATGGTCGTGTTTTCCATCAACGAAGAGGTTACGGCGATCATCGCATTGATGGATGAGCCGAACGAACAGGCAGCTTCTGTGATTCATTATTTGAAAAATGAAGGTATCCATACTGTTATGATCACCGGAGACAGTGCTTCTGCTGGTGAAGCAATCGGTCAGCGCTTAAAGGTTGACCAAGTGGCTGCCAATGTTTTGCCTGAGAACAAAGCGGAAGCGGTACGAGCACTCCAAGAAGCATACGGACAAACCGCCATGGTGGGTGATGGTATCAATGATGCCCCTGCACTTGTTCAAGCAGACATCGGCTTTGCGATGGGGGAAGGGTCAGATGTTGCGATTGAAGTAGGAGACGCAGTGATCATGAAGAATGATCTTTCGCGTTTTGCATATGCCTATCGCTTAGCGAAGAAGATGGATCGGATCATTTGGCAAAATATTTTTTTCTCCATGTTTATCGTCGCGTTATTAGTCGGCTTGAATCTATTCGGCATGATGAACATTGGGTTGGGGGTATTTGCCCATGAAGGCAGTACATTGATCGTATTGTTTAACGGGTTACGTCTTTTGCGTAAACTGCCAGAAGCATAAAAAAAGCGGCTATCGAAAGATAGCTGCTTTTTTAATGACTGAATTGTGTCGAAGTTGGAAAATCAAAGGCATCGATTTTTTGTAATCGATTTTCGATCCTTCTTAGAATTCCTTCAGAGGATTCTAACGGTTTGATTGCATGATAAGCAGTCAGCAATAGGACTTTTTCTTTAGCAGGACGATTTTCGATGCGATAGATATTGGCTAATCGTTCAACATATTCGTAATGACTATAGTCCGTTTTATTGATCAAGAAGTGCAAGAGATCTTTTGCTTTCGCATAGTCTTCTTGAAGATAGAAACTGATCGCTTCACGATACAATTTGATATCGAGTTCTTCGATTTGTTCTGGATTCGCTTTTAACGCACGCCACTCATTGATCGAGATTTTTCGTACGACTTTGCCAGTTGCATCGGTCAAAAAAATTACCGGCACATCATTTGGATGTTTTGCTTCTTGCTTAATTTTCTTCATGTCGCACCTCCCGCCTCTCAATGGACTGACTGTTTGATATCTCCTATTTTAAAAGGAATAGCGGGAAAAGTCTACATGTAGATGTTAGATTCGTAGAAAATTTTAAAACATTCTCATTTATTAGGCTCTTTTTCGTTGAAAATGATTAATAGCGTCGGATGCCCCCATGAAAATCAAGATACCGCCAAAAATTTGGAAGAACAGTAGCCAAGTGGCGAATGGATTCAATACGAGAACGAGTCCAGCAGCAATAATCAAAAGACTGATGATTAAGCTCGTGATGTAAGGTAAACCAATGCGTTTTTGGTTAAAGCTTGCCATTAAGCGGGTGCATCCGCTGATGGTGATCATAATCCCTAAGAAAAATGGCACGATGGCAAGTAATCCTTTAGCAAAAACTAAAATCGCAGCTGCAGCAATCAACAGTAAGATACCAGAGACCGACTGCACATTGCGATAGCCCTTTTGTTTTTCTTTGTAGCTCGTATACAAGCTGATAATCCCTAGACATGCGATGTATCCGGCAACGAGATAAACGATCGTGTTGAAAACAGATCGTGGTGCAATCAAGATAATGAAGCCGAAGACGATATATACGACGGCACGAAGCAAGTCATAGCGTTGTAATTTATCAAAAAATGCATTCATGATAATTCCTCCTTTTTTTCTTATTGTACCGAATTCTTGTTAAAATAGATATCAAAAAACCTACGAAATAGGCTAAGCCTTTTGTATCAGATGGTTTTTTGGTAGAATAAGGAAAAGAAAACAGAACGGAGAGTATTATGAGTGGGTTAACGCTAGTGATGTGTGCCTTTACGATCGTTTTATACCTTTATTTATTCGTGGTAAGGAAAGACATTCAATTTCTTGCTGTGGAGCGCAAACTAAGCAAGGTCGCCATTACGATTTTTTCAGTAATGATTATCCTATCTATGGTGATGATGGAAGAGGCACTTGATAATCGGGTGCGAGGGATCGTTTCGGGTTTGGTCTTTTTGAGCTTTGTTTTAGATAGCCGCGGCTTAGCACTTGATCGAATCATTGTCCATCCAATGAGTATCAAAGGGGTACTCTACCAAGAGATCGATCGAGTCGTTTTATTTCAAGAAAAGGAAGGGCAGCCCATCAAGATGAACTATTTTCGAAGAGGGATGAGAGGCCCATTGATGAAATTCAAGCAGCCATTAGCAGAATTGGTTGTTTTCTTGTCAGAACACTTGAATGAAGGGACACCGATCGATATTTTAGTCGATCATGATCAAGGAACAAAGGACTAAAAGACCCTCGATTACTGCCAGTTTAAGGCGTAATCAAGGGTCTTTTTTTAGGTTGAAAATTGATTAATGGAACACGCGGAAGCGCTCATCGTCACTTAGAAATTCTTTTTCGTTCGGTTCGCTTTCTTTTGAACCAAAGACTAGTTGCGCCCGTAGTTGCCAATTTTCAGGAATTGACCATTCAGCTGCAACAGCATCATCGATGACAGGGTTGTAATGCTGTAAGTTGGCACCTAATCCAGCTTCTTCTAAAGCGGTCCAAGCGTTCGCTTGAGCGATCCCATTCGATTGTTCTGCCCAAACGGGAAAGTTCTCTGCATATAGAGCAAATTGCTCTTGCAAATTTTTCACGGTATCCGTGTGAATAAAGAATAGAACGGTTCCGTAACCCGCTTTAAAACCAGCAAGTTTTTGTTTTGTCGCTTCAAACGCTTCGGGTGGTGTCAATGGTTCTATCGCAGCCTCTGTTAATGTCCACAATTTTTCGTGGGCTTCGCCAAATAAAATCACGGCTCTTGGTGATTGTGCGTTAAACGCAGTTGGACTATTTTTCACTGCTTCTTTCACAATGTCTTCGATTTCAGTGTCGGAAAGAGCCACATTTTTACCTAGCCCATAGATTGAGCGGCGCTGTTTGATTGTATCAAGAAATTTTGTCATCGTATTCCCACCTTTTCTATTGTCATAGAGTGAAGTATACATTCTTACTTAATGTTAGTAAAAGAAAATGCTTGGGACGTCAAAAAGTCAGGCAAACGCACCTGACTTTTTCTTATTGGGCATCGATAGCAATGAATTTAACGGTCACGTATTCTTCAGGGCCATATTTGCCGTTTTCACGACCAAAACCGGAATGCTTGACGCCGCCGAAGGGAGCCGCCGGATTTGAGATCGCAATGTCATTGACCCCAACCATCCCATATTGGAGGTTTTGGGCTACATTCGAGATCGTTTGCAAATTCGTTGAAAAGAAGTAGGAAGCTAGTCCAAATTCCGTATCATTTGCCGCAGCGATGACTGCTTGTCGATCCGTAAATGAGATCAATGGAATCACAGGTCCAAAGGTTTCTTCATAGTAGATAGCCATCTCAGAAGTAATCCCATCGATGACCGTTGGTGCGAAGAAGTTGCCTTTTTCGTATTCACCTTCAGTAAGCTTTTTACCACCGAGTAAAACTTTAGCTCCTTTATTTACCGCATCTTCCAACTGCTCGATGACTTTTTCAACGCCTGCTTGGTTGATCAAAGGACCAACAGTAGGGTTTTCCAGACCATTGCCGACCGTTACGGTTTCCATTTTCGCTAGTAATGTTTTGGTAAAGGCGTCTTTGATGGACTCTTCGACAAAAATTCGATTGGGGGATGTACAGACCTGACCGTTGTTGCGGAATTTTGCTGCAATTAATTTTTCAGCAGCTAAATCTAAATCAGCATCAGCAAAAACAAGAAACGGGGCATGACCACCTAACTCCAATGAAACTTTTTTCAGAGTTGGTGCTGCTTGTTCATATAATTTCATCCCAACTTTCGTGGAGCCGGTAAAGGTGATTTTTTTGACTTGTTCATTTTCGGTCAATTCTTTCCCAATCTCAGAAGAATCACCTAAGACGATATTGACGACCCCGTCTGGAAGTCCTGCTTGTTGAAAAAGCTCGCCTAAAGCTAATGCGGATAGTGGGGTTTCTTTTGATGGTTTCATAACAAGGGTACAGCCAACGGCCATAGCAGGTGCAATTTTTCTTGCAATCATGTTAGAAGGAAAGTTCCAAGGTGTGATCGCGCCAACAACCCCGATCGCTTCTTTGCGTACCAGCCAATGATTGTGTTCAGGGGCTGGAATCACTTCGCCATAGACCCGTTGCGCTTCAGCTGCATTCCAACGGAAATTGTCAACGTTAGATTGGATTTCTGCCTCCGCTTCTTTTAATGGTTTTCCTTGTTCCATACTCATGATTTTTGCTAAACGATCGCATTCTTCCTCCATCAAATCAGCAATGACGTTCATCAAATCGGCACGTTCTCGAGGGGAGCGTTTTGACCATTCGGGAAAAGCAATCGCTGCGGCATCGATTGCTTGCTTGGTTTCCTCGATCCCTCCTTGACTGACTTTTACGAGTTCTTCATTAGTGGCAGGATTGGTAACCGAAACCGACTCTTTTGTTCCTTCAAGCCATTTTCCGTTAATCAATAACTTTGTTGGTACTTGTGGTAACTGTTGGTTCATCATGGCACTTCCTTTCAATAATGGGTTCTTATTTAACCCTAGCACGGATCAGAAAGGATGACAATTCATATGCAAGTCTCTTGATTCTCCAAATTTTTGTAAAGAACCAAAGGGGAAATGTCCTGCTCCTATCATTTTATGGTAGAATAGAAAAATAAGAATGTTTGTTCGATTCTTGGAAAATATAGTAAAATATTCAAGGAGTGAGGGACGCGTGCAACAAGTAAAAGAGCTTTTAAAAACAGTAGGATTTGTCGTGATCTTCACTTTATTCCTCTTGTTATTAAGACAGTATGTCTTTACTCCTGTGATCGTAAAAGGAGATTCGATGGACCCCACATTACATGATGGTGAGCGGGTGATTGCTTTGAAAAATACCGAGATCGAACGTTTCGATATCATAACGTTTGAAGCACCGGATGAAGCAGGCAAAAACTATATCAAACGCGTGATCGGTTTACCTGGCGATCAGGTTTCCTATCAAAACGATACCCTTTATATCAATGGACAAGCATATGATGAACCCTACTTGGATGAATTCAAAGCAGCTGTCACAGATGGCTTTCCATTGACCAGTGATTTTGATATGGGGTTATTTGGTGTTGAAGTCATTCCTGAAGGTCAAATTTTAGTGTTAGGGGATAACCGTCGAATTTCCAAAGATAGTCGTCAATTAGGTCTGATCGATGAATCAACAATTTTGGGGGATGTAAAATTTGTTTTCTGGCCAATTGCCGATTTTGGTATGGTAGGCAAAGAATGAAATTCTGCGATTGTTATTTTGTTTTTAAGGAGAGTCTCTTAAAAATAAAGACGCATTCGAAAAAGCGTGTCGCTGATTTTTTAGTGGATTTTTTTAAAAGACGATGGAGAGAAGGAGTCCTTTCATGAGTTTACGATTTATTCTTGGCGATGGCCGTTGTCGTCATGATCAAGCAGTGATAGAAAATGCAAAAAGCTGGTTAGAAAAAGACCATCAAGAAGTATTTTTCCTGGTACCTAACTACAACAAATTTGAAAGAGAGCGCGAGATCCTTCAATTACTGAAAGAGGATCGCGTAGAAGATTTTGCTTCTATTCGCGCGCAAGTGTATAGTTTTCACCGTTTGGCTTGGTTTTATCTGCAGCAAACCGGCTTGCTTTCTCAAAATGCCATCACTGAAAATGGTGCCTCCATGATCATGCGTAAGCTGCTTTTGGAACTAGAAGAAGAACTCGTCTTATACCGTGGTGAGATCAACAAAGCGGGTTTTATCCAACAATTGTTGGCTTTCTATCAAGAAATGCATACAAGTAGATTGGGGATCGAAGATTTATTAGCAGGTGGTGCTGCACCAAGCGCAACCCAAGACGAAGAAAAAAAATACAGTGAATTAGCGATAATTTTTCAACGATTTGAACAAGAACTTCTAGAGCGTGCCTTGCAAGTCGAACAACCGATCACCTTACTGACACGCTTTCTGGAAGGTTCCTTGCTGGGCGATTCCTCGGTGGATCATGCAATGCCAACCACTGTTTCTTTGAACAAAGCGCCAGATCTTTCCCACGCCTTATTTATTATCAGCGGTTTCTCCGCCTTTTCAACACAAGAGCAACAGTTGATTCAAGTACTGATGAAGAGAAGTCATGTAGTGATTGATCTTATTTTGGATCGCGGGTACCCACAAGAGATGCCCACGCCATTGAATTTATTTTACGAAGCAGGACGGACCTATTATCAGTTGATCAGTTCTGCTCGTGACAATCAAGTGAACATTTACTTAGATCAGAAACTTTCCGTCAACCAAGAGGTGGACAAAGAAGACGAGGGATCGATCCCGCAGGCATACAAGGAAGTAGAAACTTTTTGGCGGCAGACCCAATCACAAGCCAATTATCATCAGCAGACGTCCGTCAAAGACTTCTTGGCTGTCTGGAAAGTTGGGAATCCCGAAGAAGAGATTCGTCAAATCGCAGCGTCGATCCGCGGGATGATGAGTGATAAGAAACGGTACCCAACATTACGGTATCGTGATATCCAATTACTGATCGCCGAACCAGAAGTCTATCATCAGTATATTCCTAAAATTTTTACTGAGTTTGAGATTCCTTTTTATATCGATGAAGAGCAGATGATGGCGCAACATCCATTGGTTGAGTTTTTGAATGCTTTTTTTGCTTGTCAATCCTATGGCTTTCGCTTAAATGATATTTTACGGTTGCTTAGAACGGAACTTTACTTACCGGCAGCCTATCGCTCCGAAGCAGATTGGCTTGTTGGGCGTGACCAGTTTCGTAAGTTGGTGGATATTACCGAGAACAAAGCGCTGGCTCATGATTTCCAAGGAGCGAGTTGGACGAGAAACGAAGATTGGGAACTGATCGAGTATTTACAATCGGAAGAAGAAGCAGTGGACAAAGTGGATTTGACGGCGTACACCAATCAGCTTCGCAGGGCTTTCAAGCAAGATGTCGTGGATACACTCGATTGGCTGACAGCAGCTAGAACAAATCGAGATGCCGTAGAACTGCTGTATCGCTTTTTACTGAATGCGGGTGTCGAGCAACAGCTGAGGCATTGGCGAGACCAGGCAATCCAACAAGGAAAATTAGATCAAGCCCGCAATCATGAACAAGCATGGCAAGCTTTAATGGATCTGCTGGATGAGTATGCCACGATCTATGGAGATGAGCCCTTTGATTTTGCGCTCTTTGAAGATGTCTTATTGACTGGCTTAGAAAATGTCACATTCGGAAAGATCCCAACAGCGATCGACCAAGTCAACATCAACCGCCTTGATTTGGCACGTCCGAAACAAGCGAAGATCACATTTGCACCGGGATTGAATGAAACGGCTTTGCCAAGAAAAATGGAAAATAAAACATTGTTGACGAATGAAGAACGTCAGCATTTCAATCAGTTATTTAATGGTGAAAAATACCTTAGAGATACAGTGGTGGAAGGCAGTGTCAAAGAACCATTTGCCTTTTATTCTGTCTTGCTTTCAGCGACAGAGCACTTATCACTGTCCTATGCCGTTAATTTTGATACACAGCAAAACATCAAGATGTCGCCTTATTTAGACCGCGTGGTCAAGCATTTGGATGTACCACTGCAAGAGCGGGGGATCTTGACGCTAGTCAGTGACCCGAGAGACTATGTTGGCAGTTATCGTGGCCTGATCTACCAAATCAATAATCTCAGTCAGCAAGCGCAAAAAAACAAAGAGAATTTGCCTCGAGTGTGGGAGCAACTGAAACAAGCGCTGTTACGTTCGGAATGGACAGATTTAGCTGCCCAAGTATTTGAAAGCCAAACCCATCAAAATATTCCGATTCCTTTGTCTCAAGCACAAGCTGCGGCGCTATATGGCCCGTCGATCTACAGCTCCATTTCTCAGATGGAGACGTTCTATCAGTGTGAATACAAGTATTTCGTCAGCTACGGATTACGGTTAAAAGAACGGGAAGTTTATGGCTTAAATCCAGCAATGACCGGTGAGTTTTTCCATGATGCGTTGGACCGCTTTGTCAAAGTCCTAATTGCTGAAAATATTTCCTTGACCCAGTTAACTGCTGACCAACGCGTGCAATTTGTGGAAGTCGTTTTGCAGGAAATTTTTGGCGAAAGCCGTTATCGCTTACTGACGAGTTCTGCTCGGATGAATTTTATTCGGTATCAATTAGGCAAGACGATTCAGCGAGTAGCGTGGGCATTAGCGAAACAAGGACAAAAAATGCATTTTAGTCCTGAAAAGACGGAGGTGCTGTTCGGCCAGATCGCTGGCTCAAATGGGATTAACGGGATCGAATTACCATTAAGTTCTGGCGGGAAACTACATGTGCGGGGGAAGATTGATCGTGTCGATACGGCGAAAACGGAAGAAGAACAATGGCTTTCCGTTGTTGACTATAAATCTAGCAGCCGAGATTTTGACCTTTCTGAAGCCTACTACGGACTTGCGATGCAGTTGATCACGTATCTCGACGTCGCATTGACGGATGCTGTCCAACTGGTTGGTTCGCCAAAGGTTCGACCAGCGGGGGCATATTATCTGCATGTGCATAATCCGCTTTTGGACGGACAAGAAGCCAGTGAAGAAGAACGTTTAAAACGTTTCAAGTATGACGGGTTGTTTATTGACGAACCGGCTGTTTTCCCGTTACTCGATGAGGAAGTTGAAGCCAGCAAAAATTCGCCGGTATTTCCTGTTCGGAAAGACAAAAACGGCAATTATCAAAAAACAACACAGGCGAAAAACAAGTTTTATACAGAAGAAGAGCTTGAACTATTAAGAAAACACAATCGGAAAAATATGCAACAAAGTGGTGAGAAGCTGTTGAGCGGTGAAATCGCCTTAAACCCGTCTTATAAATTAAAAGACAAAAAAAGGGCGTGTGAGTTTTGTCCGTTTCGCAGCATCTGTGACTTTGATGTATTGTTGAAAGAAAATGAGTACCACCGTTTAGAAAACTTATCTAAAGATGAGATTATCCATCGCTTAAGGGAGGAAGAAGATGAGTAAGATCCCTTTAAAACCGCAAAATGAAACCTTTACGGATACCCAATGGCAAGCCATTTTTGATAAAGGGGATAATATCCTCGTTTCCGCTTCAGCGGGTTCAGGCAAAACCACCGTTTTGGTTCGGCGAGTGATTGAAAAGCTAAAAGCAGGAACGACGATCGATTCTTTACTGATCGTGACCTTTACCGAAGCAGCTGCTCGAGAAATGAAAGAACGGATTCAAGCGGCATTGCAGCAGGCCATCAATCAAGAAAGTGACGAGCAAAAGCGCCAGCACTTCGTCCGTCAGCTGCAGCTATTGCCGACAGCTAACATTTCTACCTTGCATGCGTTTTGTTTAACTGTGATTCGGCGTTTTTATTATTTGATCGATTTAGATCCAAATTTCCGCATGATGACTGATGAAACCGAAATTTTATTGATGAAAGAAGAAATCTGGACACAGCTGAGAGATCAACAATATGAAGCCAATGATGAAGCGTTCTTTCGTTTGACGGAAAATTTTTCTAGTGATCGTTCCGATGAAGGCGTCGGGGATCTGATCCTGTCTCTTTATGACTTTGCCCGAGCAAATCCGGATCCAGTAAACTGGTTAGCTCATCTAAGTGATCACTATATCGGCAAAGAAACCTTTGCTGAAAATACCCTGTACCAATCGCAAATCAAGCCGACTTTGCAAGAAAACTTGAAGACAGCGGCGCATTTGCTGCAGGCGGCGCAAGACTATGCCCGTTCTGATGAAGCGATGGAAAAAGCGGCACTATTGATCGATACCGAATTAGGAATGGTGGAAACCTTAAAGGCTCTGCTTGATTCAGACGATGTTGATGGCTTCTATGAGCAAATCCAAGTGTTGCGTTTTGCTCGCTACCCAGCTTTTCGCAAACCAGAACAAAAGGAACTCTCTCAAGAAATTAAACCTTTGCGAGATGATGCGAAAAAATTGGTTGAGCAATTGAAAGCGGCCTTTCCATACCCACCGGCTGAAATGATGGAGCTGCTTCATCGGTCCGCACCTGTCGTTGAAAAAATGGCAGCTATGACCGAAGCGTTTATGAAAGCATTCCAAGAAAGGAAACTTTCAAAAGGCCGTTTAGACTTTAATGATTTGGAACATTTCACCTTGCAGATTTTACAAGGAGACGGTAGTGGAAGTGAAGCGTCGACCTATTATCGTGATCGCTTTGAAGAAGTTTTAGTCGATGAATATCAAGACGTCAATCGGCTGCAAGAGGCAATTTTATATTGGGTGAGACAAGTCGATCATAACCCCGGCAACATGTTTATGGTGGGGGATGTAAAGCAGTCGATCTATTCGTTTCGACTAGCAGATCCGACGCTATTTATCGAAAAATACTTGGCATTTGAAACGGAGAATGGTGGGCGGAGAATCGTCTTAGCAGAAAATTTCCGTTCTCGCTCCGACGTATTGGATTTTACGAATCTAGTTTTTCAACAGCTGATGGATGAACGGGTTGGACAAATCCCTTATGATGAGGCGGCAGCCTTGATTACCGGTTTTCCTCATTTTCCAGAAAGCGACGCCTTTGCCACAGAGCTCTTGTTATATGAAAAAGAGCATGAATCCGAAGAACAATTGATCGATGACAAAACAGAGGGTGAAATGCAGATTACTGCATTGAAGATTCGAGAGTTGATTGAATCAAAATTCATGATCTATGACAAAAAAGCCAAAGCAAATCGACCAATCACTTACAACGATATCGTCTTATTGACCCCTACACGTAAAAACAATCTTGTCATTTTAGATGTCTTTAAGCAGTTTGGGATTCCGATGGCGGTGAATGATGCTCAAAACTATTTTCAGGCAACGGAAATCCAAACCGTCGTTTCTTTGCTGCAAATCATTGACAATCCGTACCAAGATATCCCCCTTGTGGCGGTCTTGCGTTCGCCAATCGTCGGCCTAACAGAAGATCAATTGGCTGAGATCCGTTTAGCAAATCGTTCCAGCGACTACTATGATGCAGTATTGGATTATCATGTTCAACAAGAAGAGTCACCCTTGTGGCAAACGGTGGATGGGTTTTTAGCCAAACTAAATCAATGGCGCGAAGAAGCACGCAGATTACCGATCCCGACCTTATTATGGCAAATCTATGAAGATACTGCTTACTTGGATTATGTTGTGGGACTTCCTGCAGGACAGCAGCGTTATGCAAATTTAGTGGCATTGATCCACAGAGCCGAAAAATACGAAAAGAGCAGTTTCCGTGGTTTGTACCAATTCATTCGCTTCATCGAAAAAATGCAAGAAAAAAACAAAGATTTGGCGGAGCCTGTGGCTACTCCTGTAGAAGATGCCGTTCGAGTGATGACCGTTCATGCAAGTAAAGGCTTGGAATTCCCTGTTGTGTTCTTACTGGATACAACAAAATTCTTTAACTACCAAGATTTTCAAAAACGCTATATCTTTGAAGAACAGCTGGGAGCTGGGATCCAATATGTGAATCCAGCAGAAAACCTTAAATTTGAGACACTGCCGTTTCAAGCCATCAAGCAAGTTCGTTTGAAAAAAGCCTTGTCAGAAGAAATGCGAAAATTATACGTAGCATTGACACGAGCAGAGCAGAAGCTTTTCTTAGTGGGCTCCTATAAAAATCAAGCGGATGCCTTTAAGACTTGGCAATCTGGCCTGACACAAGCCGAGATGGTTCTTGATCCTGCATTACGGCTTGTTGCCCGGGGGAGCTTGATGGATTGGGTCGGACGGACCCTGATGCGCCATCCAGATATGGAAGCAGTATTCTCTGAAGCGTCAGAGCGCAAGCGGACGATCGATCATCCTGCTCATTTTCGTCTGTCATGGTGGAATCAAGAAACGATCACGCAACAAGTCCAAGAGACCCTTGCGCCAGTCGAGGAGTCTAAACGATTGCTTGCGCCAGATAGCAATATCGATGATCTTTTGAAACGCCTAGCATATCGCTATCCTTATCAAAAAGCGACCCAAACGACTAGTTATCAATCTGTATCAGAATTGAAAAGACTCTATAACGATCCCGATGATCAACAGACCACTTTGTTGGAATGGCGGTCGGTTTCCGAGAAGACGAATCCTCAGCAATATCGCTACGTACAGGATGAATTGGCGAAACCAAAATTTCTGCAAGAAACGAAGCCTCTCGCCAGCAGTATCGGGACAGCAATACATACGGTTTTGCAAATGATCCCATTAGGAATGACGCCAACACAAGATACTTTGGAGCTCCTGATTGCTGAACTCGTGAAAAAGCAATTTTTTTCTGAAGAAATCGCCAAAAAAATTGACCGATCGAGCATTTTGTGGTTTTATCAAACTGAACTAGGTGAACTGCTGAACCGATCCTCTGCTGTGGTGAAGCGGGAGCAGCCGTTTTCGATGCTAAAAGAGGCTGATACGATCTTTGAAGGGTTTGACGAACCAGATGCGCCGCTTTTGATCCATGGTATTATCGACGGCTATATTGAATTGGCGGATGAAATCATTTTATATGACTTTAAAACAGATGATGTTTTCGGCAGTCAGGCTCAGATTGAAAAGAAAATGCGCGAACGATATTATGGTCAATTGAAACTCTATTGCCAAGCATTGGAGAAAGCATTGAGCAAACCAGTGAAACAGACCTATTTAGTGCTGTTAAAACCTAAAATGATCGTGGCATTCTAGCTGATCGATCCTAGTTTCTTACAATTCGTAAGTCATATGCTATAATAGGTAAAAGAGGTGATGGAGAATGATAAAAGTAGAATCGGATTATGCCCTTTGTCCTAAATTTGAAAAAGCTTTTTCTATTTTAGGCAAAAAGTGGAACGGCTTGATCATTGATGTCCTTCTTGAAGACGGCAAACAAAGATTTGTTGAGTTAGCAAACAAGATTCCTCAAGTGAGTGATCGGGTGTTAGTCGAACGCTTGAAAGAATTAGAGCGGGAAGAAATTGTCTGCAAAGAAAACAATCTTTACTGCTTGACGCCAAGAGGTATTGCTCTTGAAAAGAGTATGATGAGTGTGAAGCGTTGGGCAGAAACCTGGGTGCGTGAGGAAGAATGCAGTTGATTTCTCACCGGAAATTAGGTAAACTAAGCTTAAATGAATAGATAAAAAGCGTTGATAGAAACTAGTAATTTGGCTGAATCAGAAAAAGGGAGACTTGTCACAGACTGAAAGCAAGTCCTGTATTCGAAAAATGAATTTCACTTCTGGAGCTTGCTGATTACAGTCAGTCGGCAGTTTTGCTGTCGTTAGCCGAAGTGAGTGCGCGGTTTTTTTCGCGAATGAGGATGGTAACACGAGACGTCGTTCCTTTTTAAGGGATGATGTCTTTTTTTGTCTTTATACGAATGATACTCACTTTATTCAGTCAATCCAGTCTTTTTATTCTTGCACTATTCACAGCATAGAAGGAGGAAACACATGTCTTTACAAGAGAAATTAGAAGCATTGAAGGAAACGACATTGCTTAAAATCAAAGAAAGTCCAACCATGAATGACTTGAATCAAATTCGAGTGGAAGTGCTTGGGAAAAAAGGCCCTATCACAGAAGTTCTACGGGGGATGAAAGATCTTTCTGCGGAAGAACGGCCGAAGGTGGGGAGCTATGCCAACGAGATTCGTGATATCTTGACAGAAGCGATCGAAGAAGCCAAGACGTCTATCGAAGCAGCAAACTTGGAAAAAGCTCTTGCTGAAGAATCCATCGACGTGACGTTGCCTGGTAAAAAGATGGACCGAGGAACACGCCATGTGTTAACGAAAATCATGGAAGAAATCGAAGATATCTTTGTTGGTATGGGCTACCAAGTAGTCGAAGGTTACGAAGTGGAAAAAGATCATTACAACTTCGAACGGATGAATCTGCCAAAAGATCATCCAGCCAGAGACATGCAAGATACTTTTTATATTTCAGAGGAAGTGCTGATTCGAACCCATACGTCACCAGTGCAAGCGAGAACAATGGAGACTCATGATTTTTCTAAAGGGCCGCTGCGGATGATCTCACCCGGGAAAGTTTTCCGTCGTGACACAGATGATGCGACCCATAGCCACCAATTCCATCAAATTGAAGGATTGGTAATCGATAAGAATATTACGATGGGTGACTTAAAAGGAACCTTAGAAGTCATGATGCAAAAAATGTTTGGGGAAGATCGCCAAATTCGCTTGCGACCAAGCTATTTCCCTTTCACAGAACCATCGGTCGAAGTCGATGTCAGCTGCTTCAAGTGCGGTGGTGCCGGTTGTAATGTTTGTAAACAAACTGGCTGGATCGAGATCCTCGGTGCTGGAATGGTGCATCCTAACGTCTTAGAAATGTCAGGGATCGATCCAACCCAATATTCAGGATTTGCTTTTGGTTTAGGTCCTGATCGAGTGGCAATGCTGCGCTACGGCGTGAACGACATTCGCCAATTCTATCAAAATGATGTGCGTTTCATTCGCCAGTTCAAGGGGGAACAATAAATGTTAGTATCATACAAATGGTTAAATGAATACCTTGATCTGTCTGAGATCACACCCAAAGAGCTGGCGGATAAAATGTCAGTGACGGGGATCGAAGTCGAAGGTATTGACGTGCCTGAAGAGGGTTTAAAAAAAATCGTTGTCGGAGAAGTGACCGACTGCCGACCACATCCAGATTCTGATCATCTATCAATTTGCCAAGTAAATATTGGCGAGGATGAAGACTCACAGATCGTTTGTGGTGCGCCGAATGTCAAAAGCGGCATCAAAGTCATCGTGGCATTACCAGGCTCTCGAATCGCGGGCAACGTAAAAATCAAAAAGGGCAAGATGCGGGGAGAAGTTTCCAACGGCATGATTTGTTCGTTGCAAGAGTTGGGATATGCCGATAGCGTGATTCCCAAAGAATATGCAGAAGGAATTTATTATTTACCAGCAGAAGCAGAACCAGGATCACCGGTTTTTCCTTATCTTGATATGGATGATCACATTATCGAATTATCGATCACTCCGAATCGTGCGGATGCGTTAAGCATGCGGGGGGTTGCTTATGAAGTCGGTGCAATCTATCGGCAAACACCGAAGTTTCCTGAAATTGCGCTTACCGAAAGTGAAGTAGCTGCTGCCGATAAAATTCAGGTGAAGGTCACTGAAGTAACGGATGCACCCGCCTACCAAATTCGAATCATTGATGGCGTAACGATCGCCCCAAGTCCACAATGGCTGCAAAATCGCTTGATGAATGAAGGCATTCGTCCAATCAATAATGTCGTGGACGTGACGAATTATATCTTACTGTTATTTGGTCAACCATTGCATGCTTTTGATTATCAAAAGCTAGACAGCAAGGAAATACTGGTACGTCGCGGCAAAGAAAATGAAAGCCTGGTTACCTTAGATGGAGAAACTCGTCAGCTTTCCCCAGAAGACATCGTTATCACCAACGGAACGACACCAGTTGCGCTCGCAGGCGTCATGGGAGGTCTTGATTCTGAAATCACGGAAACGACGACCACAGTCGCTTTAGAAGCGGCCTTGTTCGATCCATTAGCGATTCGTTTGACTTCGAAAAAATTCAATTTAAGAAGCGAATCATCCGCTCGTTTTGAAAAAAGGATCAACCAAGCAACGGTTGCAAAAGCTTGTGATGCAGCAGCAGCACTGATTGCGGAACTTGCTGGCGGAACGGTCTTAAAAGAGGCAGTAATAGGTTCCCAAGTAGCAGTAGAACCTGTGGAGGTTGCGATTACTTTAGCACGGATCAATAGCTATTTAGGCACAGAAATCACTGATGAAGAAGTGCAAGAAATCTTTGATGCATTAGGCTTTGGTCATCGTCAAGAAGCAGACAGCTATATTGTTTCAGTCCCACCTCGTCGTTGGGATATTACGATCGAAGCAGATATCATTGAAGAAGTGGCGCGTATTTACGGTTATGATCGTTTGCCATCGACTTTACCGCAAGGAGAAACGGTTGCCGGTCATTTAACCAAAGCGCAACGTCTGACTAGAGAAGTTCGGACTCTTTTGGAAGGCAACGGGGTCAGTGAAGCCATCAGCTATGCTTTGACAACGGAAGAGAAGGCACAACAATTTACGGATAAATCGAGCCAAGTGACTCGATTGGATTGGCCAATGACCGAAGAGCGTGCCGTCTTGCGCTTGAATCTTATTTCAGGTTTGTTAGACGACGTTGCGTACAATTTGGCACGTAAAAACAATCGTGTTGCTTTATATGAAATTGGTCGCGTCTTCTATCAAACGGGCGACAGTAAACACGAACTGCCAACAGAAGTCAATCACTTAGGGCTAGCATTGACAGGAAATATCCATGAGAAAGACTGGCAAACCCAAGCTCAAAAAGTTGATTTCTTCCATTTGAAAGGCATTTTAGAAAATCTTTTTGATTCGTTGGCATTAACCGACCGTATTCGTTATCAAAAAACGGCAGATATCAAAGAGATGCATCCTGGGCGTACGGCAATGATCTTGCTAGATGACCTAGAAATCGGCTTCTTGGGACAAGTCCACCCATCGATCGCCAAAGCCTACGAAGTGAGTGAAACCTATGTTGCTGAATTGAACTTAGATCAGTTATTAGCAGCTAAAACAGAACAATTGGTCTATCAACCGGTTTCTAAGTTCCCATCAGTGACCCGAGATATGGCACTCTTGCTCGATGAAACGATCGATAACCAATCCGTGATGGAAATCATTCGTGAAAGTGCAGGTCGCTTCTTAAGTGATATTCGTTTATTCGATGTTTATCAAGGGAAAAACATTGAAGCAGGTAAAAAATCTCTAGGGTACAGTCTGACCTTTAGCAATCCGGAAGCTACCCTGACGGATGAAGAGATCAATCAAGCAATAGCGAAAATTACTCGTAACTTAGAAGAAAACGTTCAAGCAGAAATCCGCTAATCAAATAAGTAGAAAAACGTTCTCCACCATACAAAGAAGTTGGGTGGGGAACGTTTTCTACTATTATAATAGATGCTCAGATGACAAAAAAATGTTAGGAGTTGAGTGAAAGCCTTAAAAGATTTCTCTATAGAAGGCATTCCAGCTTTTTTGGTACAACCTTTTTTAAACACTGGCTAGGCTGAAAAAATGCATTTTCTAATCAGCGTTTTATGAAGTTATTTTTTAGGACAGCTCCTCGATTTTTGCGCAAGAAACAGCATCAAATCAAAATACACAAAGTGTCAGTCTGGGGAGGAAGTGTTCTCGTGAAATCTAACACAGAGTTTGTACATAGGTTTTGCATGAAAGAATTCATTCCGATTTGTAAACAAAAAAACAAGCCGTAAAGGCTTGTTTTTTTAAGCAAAGTAATTGATGCCCATTGCATTTTTGACTTCAGCTAACGTCTGAGCGGCAACTTGTTCAGCTTTTTCACTACCAAGTTTTAGTAAGTTCATCACTTCACCGGGATCTTTGGCAAAAGCTTCACGGCGTTCACGAATCGGTGCAAATTCGGCTTCTAGAACATCGATCAAATAGCGTTTGATTTTGACATCGCCTAATCCACCACGGGTGTAATGTTCTTTTAATTCAGCAATTTTTTCTTTTTCGGTACCAAATACATCAAGATAAGTGAAGACCATATTGCCTTCAACTTGTCCGGGGTCGTTGACATGAATGTGATTTGGATCCGTGTACATGCTCATCACTTTCTTTTGTAATACATCGGCTGGATCAGCTAAGTAAATGCCGTTGTTCAATGATTTGCTCATTTTCCCGTTCCCATCGATCCCCGCTAAACGTCCCATGCCTTTTGGCGGTAAAACCGCTTTTGGTTCGACTAATACTTCACTATACGTAGAATTAAAACTATGCACGATTTCTTGCGTTTGTTCCAGCATTGGTTTTTGATCTTCGCCGACTGGAACTAAATTTGCTTTAAAAGCGGTGATATCCGCTGCTTGAGAGACAGGATAGATGAAGAAACCAGAAGGAACGCCTTCACCAAATTTTTTTTGTTCAATTTCGGCTTTAACGGTTGGATTGCGTCGTACTCGAGCAACACTGACTAGATTGAGATAATACATCGTCAATTCAGAGAGCTGAGGGATTTGCGATTGAATAAACATCGTTGTTTTTGCTGGATCCAATCCAACGGCTAAATAATCCAAAGCAACTTCTAAAATATTCGCTGAGACCTTCTCAGGTGTTTTCGCATTATCTGTTAGTGCCTGCATGTCAGCGACCATGATATAAAGCTGATTTTCAGGGTCAGCTTGCATTTCGACCCGTTTTTTTAAAGACCCCACATAATGGCCAAGATGCAATTTGCCAGTTGGGCGGTCGCCAGTTAAAATCGTATTCACTTTTTTTCCACCTTTTCCTTTGTTATATGGTTTATCTTACCTTTTTTTAGCAAAAGAAACAACCGGTTCTCCTTGTGATCTGATGGGGTGAGAAAAATTTTCATGGACAAAAACCTCACATCAAAGTAAAATAGCACTTGTCTTTTCAGAAATAAGGGGGGAACATTGGAAAAGAACCTTTACAAATGAAAAAAGATTGAGCTATAATATGAATCAAATCTTTCCAATTACTCATTTAATTTTAAAAAAAGCTAGGAGTGTGAATCAATGGCAATGATCGAATTTAAGAACGTAGAGAAATATTACGGAAAGTTCCATGCATTAAAAAACATCAACCTTGAATTTGAAAAAGGTGAGGTCGTTGTTGTTATCGGGCCTTCAGGATCTGGTAAAAGTACAATGCTCCGTACGATTAATGGTCTAGAAACCATTTCAGGTGGTCAATTATTGGTCAATGGTAAGAACTTGTTTGACAAAGATGTCAAAATGACAGAAATTAGAAAAAACATCGGCATGGTGTTTCAACATTTCAACTTGTATCCAAATAAAACCGTGTTAGAAAATATTACGTTGGCACCGATTAAAGTATTAAAACAAAATGAGCAAGAAGCCATCAATTTGGCGGAAAAACTTCTTGATCGGGTAGGGATGTTAGATAAAAAAGATTCCTATCCTTCCATGTTATCCGGCGGACAACAGCAGCGGGTCGCAATTGCCAGAGGGCTTGCGATGAAACCAGAGATGCTGCTTTTTGATGAGCCAACGTCAGCATTGGATCCAGAAATGATTGGTGATGTATTGGATGTCATGAAAAAAATTGCCAGTGAAGGTATGTCCATGATCGTTGTTACCCATGAAATGAGCTTTGCCCGTGAAGTAGCAGATCGAATCGTCTTTATGGCGGAAGGACAAGTCTTAGAAGACCGGCGCGATGTCGATGGATTCTTTGATGCACCAAGAGACGAACGTGCAAAACAATTCTTGAGTAAAGTCACAAATCATTAAGCAATAGGAGGAACCCTTATGAGAAAGAAAATATTTTCCTTTCTAGTCTTAGCCTTTGCCCTTGTGACTTTCTCAGGTTGTAAAGGACAAAGTGCCGCAGATATCGATATTTTAGAAAACAGCAAAGAGACGAATCAGATCGTTTGGGGCGTAAAAAACGATACCCGTCTTTTTGGATTGATGGATATCGCGACTAGAGAAGTACGGGGATTCGATATTGATATCGCTCGTGCAATCACTGAGAAAATTTTAGGTCGTGATGGCAATGCCATCTTTGTTGAAGTTACCTCAAAAACCCGGATTCCTCTTTTGAAAAACGGCAACATCGATGCAATCATCGCCACGATGACTATCACGGAAGAACGTAAAAAACAGGTCGATTTTTCCGATGTCTACTTTGATGCAGGTCAATCTTTATTAGTTGCCAAAGACAGTCCTATTCAAGGGATCGAAGATTTGACCGCAGACACCACTGTATTGGTCGTGAAAGGCTCTACCTCAGCTGTGAACATCCGTGAAGCAGCACCAGAAGCGCAAATTTTAGAACTTGAGAATTATGCGGAAGCCTTTACTGCTTTACAATCTGGTCAAGGGGATGCTATGACCACGGATAATGCGATCTTATTAGGGATGGCGAGTGAAAATCCCAATTACCATTTAGTTGGCGAAACTTTTACAGAAGAACCTTATGGGATTGCCATCAATAAAGGACAAAAGCCGTTTCTTGATGCAGTGAATCAAGCCTTGCGGGAAATGCGTGAAGATGGAACCTATGATGAGATATACAACAAGTGGTTCCCTGAAGACGAATCAGGAAAAGTAGAGTAGGAGGAAACCGAATGGTTGAATTATTTCAAACGTATACCGGTCAGTTTATTGAAGGCTTTAAATACACAGTCATGGCGAGTTTGATCGCACTGTTTTTTAGTCTTTTGATCGGAACCTTAATGGCAATTTTTCAGTTGTCAGACAATCGCCTCATCAAAGGGATTGCCAAAGCGTATGTTGAGTTTTTTAGAAATATTCCCTTATTGATCATCGTGATGTTCTTTTATGTCGTTGTGCCAATGTATTGGGTTTCTTTTGACGGTTTTCAAGCGGGAACGATTGGCTTAACGATCTATACATCGGCATTTATCGCTGAGACGATCCGGTCAGGGATTCAAACGGTTCCTAAAGGCCAGATGGAAGCTTCCTTGTCTTCTGGTTTTACGTACAGCCAAGCGATGCGTTACATTATTTTGCCTCAGGCTTTTAAGATCGTCGTACCGCCGTTAGGCAATCAATTTATCAATCTTGTTAAAAACTCATCAATTTTGGCGATGGTCGCAGGATTAGATATTATGTATCAAGGGGATTTGATCGCAAGTGAGACCTTCAATACATTCGATACGTATATCATTGTTGGTCTTTTCTATTTGATCATTACCCTACCATTGTCTTATTTGATGGTTTACTTGGAACGGCGTTGGGCTGTCCGCTCATAGAAAGGAGCTAACGAACTATGGATTTTTTTGAAGCTTTTTCAGCGATTAACATTCGCTTCTTGATCGATGGCTTGCGGGTAACAGTTGAAGTGTCGATCCTATCGATTTTATTTAGCTTTATTATCGGAGGGATCGCCGGCATTTTGCGCTTCAGCTCGATCCCGGTCTTTTCGAAAGTATTAGGTGTCGTGATCGATGTTATTCGTAACTTGCCTTTGCTCTTGATCATCTTTTTCACTTACTTTGCATTGCCGCAGATCGGTATCCGCTTTAATATTTTTTGGTCAGCGGTTGTGGCGTTGACGATTTTTGAATCAGCGATGCTCTCTGAAATCTTTCGTGCTGGTTTGAATGCTGTGCCAAAAGGGCAGATGGAAGCTGGTTTGTCAACAGGGCTAAGCTATGTCGAAGTATTGCGGAGTATCGTCGTGCCACAGGCATTTAAAGCGATGTTGCCAGCGATCGTCAGTCAGTTGATCTCTTTGATCAAAGATACGTCATTAGCCGTGATTATTTCTTTACCAGAGCTGACTCATCATGCTCGAATCATTTATGGTCAAAATACAAACTATGTTTTGCCTATGTTTTTGGCAATGACTGTTTTATACTTTTTGGTTTGTTATGCATTATCATTGCTTTCTGGCTTTTTGGAAAAACGTCAGTACGATTACTAAAAAGAATAATCGACAAAATCATCCCCACGATCGGTCTTTTACCCATGCAAGTGCAACTTGTGGGTTGTGAGCCAATCGTTGGGGCTTTTTTTCTTTTTGACCGTTTCGTGTTTTTTGGGAAAGCTTTTTTAGCAAACGAAAGGAATACTTGAAAAATAGACAAAAAAAGTCCAAAATGAATAAGAGAGAAAAACGCACCAAACTCTTTTTTTCATGTAAAGGATGGAAACTATGACAAACAACAGACCAATTGGTTTTATCGATTCTGGTGTTGGTGGGTTGACGGTCGTCAAAGAAGCAATCAAGCAATTACCCAACGAATCGATTCTTTATCTGGGAGATACAGCCAGATGCCCGTATGGTCCGAGACCTGCTGAGCAAGTTATCGCGTATACGTGGCAAATGACCCGTTTTTTATTAGAAAAAAACATTAAAATGTTGGTGATCGCTTGTAATACAGCGACAGCGGTCGCCCTTGAAGAAATCAAAGAAAAACTAGCGATCCCGGTGATTGGCGTGATCCTGCCCGGTAGTCGAGCAGCAGTCAAAGCAAGCAAAAACCAGCGAATCGGTGTCATCGGAACAAATGGAACGATCAAAAGCGACTCTTACAAGCGCGCTCTTCATGGCAAAGCGCCCCATGCGTCAGTCGTCAGTTTGGCTTGCCCAAAGTTTGTGCCGATCGTAGAAAGCAAACAATACCATAGCTCGGTCGCCAAGAAAATCGTGGCAGAAACGTTGCGTCCATTGAAAAACAAGCGGTTAGATACAGTGATTCTGGGCTGTACTCATTATCCTCTATTGCGCCCTTTGATCCAAAATGAATTAGGCGCCCATATCCAGCTGATTGATTCAGGGGCAGAAACGGTGGGGGAAGTCAGTACCTTGTTGGACTATTTTTCCATTGCAGCAACGAGTCAGGACGATCCGCATCCGCAACATGCATTTTTTACTACTGGTTCACCGAAAATATTTGATGAGATTGCCAATGATTGGCTTGATTTAGACACGATCTCATCGATTCACACTGATTTAGGAGGCTTTTAAATGCGACATGATGGCAGAAAAGAAACAATGTTAAGACCAGTCAACATTCAAACCAACGTCTACAAACACCCCGAAGGATCGGTTGTGATCTCTTTTGGTGACACAACCGTGATTTGTTCGGCAACGATTGAAGATCGGGTCCCTCCGTTTTTACGAGATACGGGAAAAGGCTGGGTCACAGCCGAATACAGTATGCTCCCACGAGCGACCAACACTCGTAATCGTCGAGAAAGTGCCAAAGGCAAGCTTTCTGGTCGTACGATGGAGATCCAACGGCTGATCGCTCGTTCCTTACGAGCCGTAGTCGATTTAGAAAAATTAGGGGAACGTAGTATCGTCGTCGATTGTGATGTCGTCCAAGCGGATGGCGGTACCAGAACAGCCAGTATTACCGGCGCTTTTGTCGCGTTGCGTTTAGCTATCGATACCTTGTTGCGTGACAAAGCATTGACGGAAGATCCAATCAAGGAGCATTTGGCAGCAATTAGTGTCGGGATCTTACCAGATGGTACCTGTGTGACTGATCTCGATTATCAAGAAGATTCTTCAGCTGCTGTTGACATGAATTTGGTGATGACGGAATCTGGTCGATTTGTCGAATTGCAAGGAACTGGGGAAGAAGCAACCTTTGATGGCCAGCAGTTGAATGAGATGCTGATCTACGGAAAAACAGCTATCGAAGAATTGATTGCCTATCAAAAAGAGGCACTGTTTTTACCAGATGAACCCCCTTATGAGATTCCCGAAAAAACGATTGTCATTGCTACAGGCAATCCAGGAAAAGCCAAGGAGTTTAAAGCCGTATTTGGCGCAGCAGGTTACGATGTCCGCACCTTAAAAGACTATCCTTCCTTGCCGGATGTTGAAGAAACCGGCACCACCTTTGAAGAAAATGCCCGCCTTAAAGCGGAAACCATCGCCAGAATTTTGGGAAGACCGGTGTTAGCTGATGACTCAGGACTGAAAGTCGATGCATTAGGGGGGCGACCAGGGGTGTACTCTGCTCGATTTGCTGGTGAGCAAAAAAGTGACGCTGCTAATAATGCAAAATTACTTTACGAATTGACGGATGTCGAAGATGACAAGCGCAGTGCTCAATTTCACTGTACGTTAGTTTTCGCAGCGCCAGGAAAAGATAGTTTGGTGGTTGAAGCTCAATGGCCGGGAAGAATCGGCCGTATCCCTCGTGGAGAAAATGGGTTCGGTTACGATCCATTGTTTATTCCTGATGGTTCAGAGCAAAGCGCAGCCCAAATGAGTCAAGAAGAAAAGAACCGAGTCAGCCACCGTGGTCTAGCAATCAAAAAGCTGCAGGAACAGTGGCAGGAGTGGTTAGAAGGAGAAAATGCATGAAATATTTAGTTGTCAGTGACAATCATTCAGATCGTGAGATTCTTGTTGATCTTAAAAATGAATTCGAAAATCAAGTCGATTTATTCCTGCACTGTGGGGACTCCGAACTACCTGACACAGACCCTTTGTGGGATACTTTTCAAGTCGTTTGCGGCAATTGCGATTATGGCGGTGGTTTTCCCAATGAGCGTATCATCAAAACGCCGCTGGACACCATCTATATGACTCATGGCCACTTAGCAGATGTCCGTTTTGGTGTAACGAAATTAGGGCTGCAAGCGCAACAAGCCGATGCCTCGGTCGCACTGTTTGGTCACACGCATCAAATTGCTTGTGAGAAAGTCGGGAATCGACTTTTCCTGAATCCCGGCAGTATTTCCCAACCGCGAGGGCAAATTCAAATCAAAAGCTTTGCGATTATCGAAAGTACGCCAGAACAATGGGCAATCCAATACTATGATCGTTCCTTTCATAAAGTCCCTGAGCTAGCTTTTGTTTTCACACGCTAAGTAAGCGGAATCAAAAAGTAAAAATTTCATTATAATTTTGCAGGTTTCTACTTTCTATTCTCATTTTCAAGTAAAATAGAAGAGTAGCTGTGAAATGGAGGCAATTAGATTGATAGGACAGACCGTAGAAAAAATATTACTCGAGAACCAAGAAAATTTCTTGGTGCCGGCAGAAAATGTGGCATCGGTATTTTATAACCACCCTTTGAGTCACGCATTGCTTGTTTTATCAAAAGTGGGCTATTCAAAGATCCCTGTACTAGATAGTGAGGACCATTTAGTCGGCTTAATCAGCCTCTCAAACATCGTAGAACGCATGATGGATCTCACTGGCTTCAGTATGGAAAATATTGAAGGGCTGACTGTGGCAGATGTCATGGAAGTCAATGTGAATTGCATCAAAGAAAACGATGAGTTGGAAAGTATGCTGCATTTGTTAGTAGATCAAGCATTCTTGCCGATCGTTGATGATGACAATGTCTTTGTTGGGATTATCACCCGCAAAGAGATTTTAAAATCCGTCAATCATTTGGCGCACGAAATTGAAAGACGCTATTTGCTGATTTCTAAAGAAGATGCCCCAAAGATGACAGATGAACTGCATGTGGTATAGAAAAAAGGTTATCCCAGCTTCGGGATAACCTTTTTTAAATACCGACGATCGGCGCATTGGGGATCGTATAGCCTTTGGCAGTTAAAGCATCGATCGATGCGGCCAAAAATTCCTCTTTGATTTTCCATTGCGTACCGTTGGTCACATACATGGTCGTACGAATTGCAAAGTTGTTGTTCCCCAGATCCACTAAACCGAAGACCGTAGGGGCCGTTTGAATCTCTTCTTCATGCTGCTGAGCAATCTGTTCATTGACTTCTTCAATGATGGCACGTATTTCATCTAAGCCTTCAGATGGTAAGATTCGTACGTCGACCACGACTTGCATATTGGCTCTTGATGTATTACTGATGGTCGTGATGTTACGATTTGGGATATAATGAACGGTTCCATCAACGGATTTTAATTGAACAGTCCGAATACCGACTGCCGTCACCGTACCTTCAAGCGTCAGATTGGTCAAGCGGACGTAATCACCAACATTGATTTGTTGCTCGGTAATAATAAAGAAGCCAGTAATCAAGTCGTTCATAAAACCTTGGGCGCCTAAACCAAGGGCGACACCGACGACTCCGGCACCGGCTAGTAGCGAGCCTACAGGTACGCCGATGGTTGAAAGGAGTGCATAGACAAAAAAGAAGCCTAATGTGTAATGAACCGTATTGCGGATCAGGGTATGGATCGTGTTGATTCGACTCACATTGAAACTGGCTTTTTTTTCATAGGAACGATAGATCCGATCGATGATCATATTGCTTATTTTCAATAAAATACCGAATAGGATACATAAAAAAAGCAACATCAATGCTTTTTGAATCAGTAGGCCAATGATCGATTCCCAGTCGATGGACGCCCACCATTTTTGCAATGCATTGAGCTGAGCAGCTGCTGGTTCAGTAATGCTGGAACCACTTGAATCGGTCGTGCTAGCTGCGAGTAGCAGTTGTTTCATAAAATCCCTCCAAGTCTTACTGCATCTATTTTAACGAAGATAAAATAGAAATGCAAAGGAGGTTTTCTGAAATACCTGTTTTTTTCAGAAAAAGCCTGCTCAGCCAACGGGTAGGCAAATAGCAGACTTTTCTATGACAATTATTGATTAAGATAAATGAACGCCTTTATCAACAAAAATCACTTCGCCGATAATCCCGCTTGATAAAGGACTGATCAAGAAGGCACAAGCATTGCCGACTTCTTCGATCGTTACACCAATATGATCTGGTGTTCGATCCTCTGACAATTGGATCAGTTTTTGATAGTCTTTTACACCAGTTACTGCCAGCGTCTTGATGGCGCCAGCTGAAATCGCATTGACACGGATCTTTTGCGGTGAAAGTTCGGCAGCTAAATAGCGAACACTTGATTCCAAAGCAGCTTTCGCAATACCCATCATGTTGTAGTTTGGTACTGCCCGTTCGGCACCTAAGTAGGAAAGGGTAACGATTCCAGCATTTTCAGCTAAGATTGGTTTGGCATATTTAGTGACGGCAATCAATGAATAACTGCTGATGTCTTGCGCCAAAGCATAACCGTCACGAGAAATATTCAAAATGTCGCCAGAAAGATCTTCTTTATTAGCATAAGCGACGGCATGGACGACACCATGGATCTCTCCAGCATATTCTTTGATTGTATCAAAGGCGGCAGCAATGCTTTCGTCATTAGCGACGTCACACTCCACTACAAATTCATCAGATTCCAATAAGCGCTCTAAAGGCTTCTTCATGCGGTCGTTTTGATACGTGTAGATCACTTCGGCTCCTTGTGCTTTTAATGCTTGTGCACAGCCCCAAGCGATACTGCGTTTGTTGGCAACGCCCATGACGACAACTTTTTTACCGGTTAAAAAACTCATAATTCCACTCCTTAATAAATTCAACAATAATAAAATACGTATAATGACAAATAGTAAATCAAACTATCTTGATTTCTAATTATTAAGCATAATTGTTTGATTGTCAAACTATTTTTTTCTTAATAAATATTTAGTTGCGAATTCCGCTGAACTATGATACTTTGATAATCAAACTATAATAAATTCTTAAGCAAGGAAGGGAAACCATGAAAAAACTATTGACTGAAACAGAAGTCATGGATTTGATTCCAAATCGCTACCCAATTATATATATTGATTATGTCGATGAAATCGAGTCTGGCAAAAAGATTATCGCAACGAAAAATGTTACCATCAACGAAGACTTTTTCCAAGGTCATTTTCCGGGAAATCCAGTAATGCCGGGTGCCTTGATTTTAGAAACATTGGCACAAGCAGGATCGATCCTGATCTTGAAATCCGAGGAATTCCAAGGTAGAACGGCGTATATCGGCGGCATCAACAAAGCCAAATTCCGTCAAAAAGTTGTTCCGGGAGATACTATGAAACTTGTTTTTGAGATCACCAAAATCAAAGGCTCCGTTGGAACTGCTGATGCGGTAGCGACAGTGGATGGCAAAAAAGCTGCTGAGTGCGAATTTACCTTTATCGTAGGCGACCAAAAGTAAAAGAAAACCGCTGAAATTCCCGAGTATCGGAGACTTCAGCGGTTTTTTTTATTTATTCTTTGGCTTCTTGTAAGACCTTGATCGTTTCGATCTTCACTGGCTCAACCGGTTGAGAATTCTCACCATTGCCAGAGTCTTGGGTTTCTGCTTGCGCAATTTTATCTACGACATCCATGCCTTCGATCACTTGACCAAAAACGGTATAGCTACCGTCCAATTGTGGTGTTCCACCATTTTTGTAGGCTTCGATGATTTTTTCAGGATAGTGTTGGATCGCTAGACCGTCGGATACGTCTTGATCATTTTGAACGATGTAGAATTGACTGCCTTGGCTGTTTGGCGCACTTGATTTTGCCATTGCCAATGCGCCTCGCAAGTGATAAAGCTGGTTCGAGTATTCTTCGCCGAATCCTTCGCCCCATATGCTTTCTCCGCCAGTGCCATCACCATTAGGGTCGCCCCCTTGGATCATAAACTCTTCTACGACACGATGGAAAGTCAAGCCGTCATAATAACCATCTTTGGCATGGGTCAAAAAGTTTTCGACTGCTTTGGGCGCGATCTCTGGGAAAAGTTTGATTTTGATCGAGCCTTCTTCCGTCACCATTTCAACTAAAGCTTCATTCTCTTGCACATCCGTTGATAATTGCGGCAATTCCAGGGCATTCAAGTCAACGGATTCTGAGGTCGACGTGCTTTCTGCCGAATTGCTTGATGAGGGATCGGTGGTACTTGAACCTGTACAAGCAGCTAATAATAAAAGGCTAGCAGCTGCTGTCAGTGTGAATAGGATTTTTTTCATTCTTTCATTCCTTCCAGTTTTCTTAATGATAATCATAACAAAAAAGAGACATAGAAGAAAGCGCAGATTTTGTGGAATGAGAAAGAAACAGGCGGAAAGGTGTAGACCACTTTTTAGATGTTTGCTATAATGAAAGAGGATTCATTATAATAAACGGATAGAATTTACAGGAGGTTTTTTTGATGGGAAAATTAGGGATATCGATTTATCCAGAGCGCTCAACGTTTGAAAAGGACAAAGCGTATTTAGACTTGGCACACAAATACGGCTTTAAACGGGTATTTACCAGTTTGCTGCAAATCAACGATGACAAAGAAAAAGTCTTGGCAGACTTTAAACAAGTCGTGGATTATGCCAATCAGTTAGGAATGGAAGTCATGGTAGATATCAATCCTGGTTTATTCGAACAGCTAGGTATTTCTTATGATGATTTATCCTTCTTTGATGAGATGGGGGCTTACGGTGTTCGGTTAGATATTGGTTTTACTGGTTCAGAAGAAGCCAAAATGACGCGTAATCCTTACGGGATTAAAATCGAAATCAATATGAGCAGTGGTACGAGCTACGTGGATAACATCATGAGTTATTCGCCTAATAATGAAAATTTACTAGGCTCGCATAACTTCTATCCTCATCGCTATTCAGGGTTGGGCTACGACCATTTCGTTTTTTGTTCGGAAAAATTCCGCAAATACAATTTAAATACGATGGCTTTCGTGAATTCTCACGAAGCTGATTTCGGTCCATGGCCAACACAAGATGGTTTATGCTCTTTGGAAGATCATCGTGATCTGCCACTAGCTACGCAAGTCAAACATTTAGTGTTGACTGGCTTGATCGATGATATCTCTGTTGGAAATGCCTATGCTTCAGAAGCAGAATTGGCAGCAATGGCTGAAGCGTTTCACGCGGATTATCCGACATTAAGAGTCGATGTCGTTGACGGAATCACTGAAGATGAACGAATTTGTCTCTTCGATAATCTGCACAGCTATCGAGGAGATCGTTCGGAATATATCTTGCGTTCAACGATGACGCGGATCTATTATAAAGACAAGGAATTTCCACCTCATGATACCCGTGATATGGTAAGAGGGGATGTCTTGATCGATAATGCTGGCTATGGACAATACAAAGGGGAGACGCAAATCGCCTTGAAAGCAATGAAAAATGATGGTCGAGTCAATGTCGTTGGTAAGATCGCTGATGAGGAACTATTCTTATTAGAATTTTTGAAACCTTGGTCAAGTTTTAAATTGGTCGAAAATAACTAATTACCACGAAAATCAACCATTGCCAACAAAGATTGTTGGCAATGGTTTTCTTTTTGGGCGCTTGCGATTGACAAACATGAGCAAAAAACGGTAATTTATGTAGTGGGTTCTTTCCTTGAGGAATGATGAAACCATAATAATATTATGTAAACTATATAACAAGAGGACGTGACAAGTGTGAAATTGCGCTGGAAGATTGCCATCGGAGTGGCTGTATTAGCAATTGCGGGGTTAGGGTATGCAGGAAACTATTTTTATGATTATGCGGTGGTTCCTTCAGAAAAAGATTTTTTGGAAGGAGATACCCCTGGTACGGATGAAAATCAGACGGGAAATGAATCGCAAAATTGGTTTACAGATCCAGCAAATCGTGAGATGTGGCAGCTAACTTCTGAAGATGATTTAAAATTATCCGCCATTTATCTACCGGCGGAGGAGAAGAATCGCGGGAAAACGGCGATCATCGCGCATGGCTATATGGGGAACGCAGAAACGATGGCGGACTACGCTAAGATGTATCATGATTTAGGCTATAATGTCTTGGTTCCAGACGCTCGAGGGCATGGTCAAAGCGAAGGAGATTATATTGGTTTTGGGTGGCACGAACGTAAGGATTATTTGCAATGGATCGATGAAGTACTCACAAAAAATGGTTCTGAAGAAACGATCACTTTGTATGGCATCAGTATGGGGGCTGCCACGGTAATGATGACCAGTGGGGAAGACTTACCGAAAAATGTCACTTCTATTATTGAAGATTGTGGGTATACCAACGTCAATGAAGAATTGGGTTATCAACTCGATCAATTGTTTGGTCTACCGGCCTTTCCATTGATGAATGTCACTAGTCTTGTCACAAAAATCCGAGCGGGGTATTTCTTCGGTGAAGCAGATGCAGTCAAACAACTGCAAAAGAATACGCGTCCGATCTTTTTTATCCATGGCGATGCGGATACGTTTGTTCCTTATTCGATGCTGGATATTTTGTATAACGCGACCGACGCACCAAAAGAAAAGTGGGTTGTTTCAGGTGCCGAGCATGCGAAAAGCTACAAAACAGATCCAGACCTTTATAAAGAAAACATTGCAGCTTTTTTGGACAAATACGATCATCCAGCAAGTGAATAAAAAAGTGCCGGTTCTAAAAAAGAACCGGCACTTTTTGCTTGACCTTTAGCTTATAAACGAGCAAATTCTTCTAGCAAGCGAATCATTTGGCAAGTAAAGCCGTATTCATTATCATACCAAGCGACGGTTTTCACCAGTTGGAAATCGCCAGCAGTGGTTACTTCTGTTTGTGTCGGATCAAAGATAGACCCTTGAGTGGTACCAATCACATCTCCAGAGACGATTTCACGGTCATCGTAACCGAATGACGGATTATCGACGGTGTGTTTTCTGATCGCTTCATTGACTTCATCGGCGGTTACTTTGGTTTTCAAAATTGAGACTAACTCTGTTAAAGAACCATCGACGACCGGAACCCGTTGGGCGTGGCCTTGTAATTTGCCATTTAATTCTGGGATAACCAAACCGATTGCTTTGGCGGCACCCGTTGAGTGAGGGATCGTGTTGTCAGCAGCGGAACGAGCGGCTCTTAAGTTTCCGCCTTTTACAGGACCATCCAATAGCATTTGAGTAGAAGTATACGCATGAACCGTCGTCATCGTACCAACTTCGATCCCGAATTCCTCATTTAAAAAGTAGGCCATTGGAGCTAAGCAGTTGGTCGTACAAGAACCTGCGGATATGATAGTATCATCCGGTGTTAACGTGTCTGAGTTGACATTGTAAACGATCGTTTTCATATTACCAGCTGGTGCGGAGATAACGACTCGTTTGACACCTGCATCAAGATGGGCCTGGGCTTTTTCTGCGGAAGTGTAAAAACCCGTACATTCTAATACGATATCGACGCCATTTTCTTTTGCCCAGGGGATTTTGCTTGCGTCTGGTTCAGCGTACACTCGGGTCTCTTTGCCATCGACAACGATAGCATTATCCGTTGCAGTAACAGTTCCAGGGTACGTGCCGTGGGTCGAGTCAAATTGCAATAAGTGTGCTAACATGACTGGACTCGTCAAATCATTGATTGCCACAACTTCAATATCGGCAGAAACTTCTCTGATCCTACGAAAAGCTAAACGTCCAATTCGTCCAAAACCATTGATTCCAACTTTTACTGTCATTTCTTGTTTCCTCCTTTGATTGTGTACTGGTACACTTAAAAGTTTGCTACGATTTCCTGTGACTGTCAAAGAATAACCCTTAAGAATTCGCGATTTCTTACGGAAACCCATGAGAAAAGATAGACAAAAGGCGTTTCGGTCGTTACAATAAAATAGACTTTCTTATTAGAGAAATAGTAACCACTTAAAGTGAGATAACTGATAATCAAAAAGTATAGAAGGTAGTAAAAAAAGAATGGAGGACAAATAATGTCCATGTTTTTAGATCAAGTGACAATCGATGTCAAAGCAGGAAAAGGCGGCGACGGGATGGTTGCTTTTCGCCGAGAGAAATATGTCCCAGACGGCGGACCCGCAGGTGGGGACGGGGGACGTGGCGGTGATGTCATTTTAGTCGTAGACGAAGGTTTGCGTACATTAATGGATTTCCGCTTTAATCGTCATTTTAAAGCGCAACCCGGGGAAAATGGCATGAGTAAAGGAATGCACGGCCGTGGCTCAGATGATACTTACATCAAAGTACCCCAAGGCACCACCGTTCGTGATGCTGAAACAGGTGCCTTATTAGGTGATTTGATTGAGCAAGGTCAAACATTAGTAATCGCAAAAGGCGGGCGGGGCGGCCGTGGGAACATTCGGTTTGCTTCTCCAAAAAATCCAGCCCCAGAATTAGCAGAGAACGGAGAACCCGGTCAAGAAAGAAAGATCGAGCTCGAACTAAAAGTCTTAGCAGATGTTGGTTTAGTTGGTTTCCCTTCAGTTGGGAAGTCAACATTACTCTCTGTGATTTCGTCTGCTCGTCCAAAAATCGGCGCGTATCATTTTACAACACTGGTACCAAATTTAGGCATGGTAACGACCACTGATGGTCGTAGTTTTGCAGTAGCCGATCTGCCTGGCTTGATCGAAGGTGCTTCGCAAGGTGTTGGTTTAGGGACTCAGTTTTTACGTCATATCGAACGGACGCGGGTTATTTTACATGTGATCGATATGAGCGGCATGGAAGGGCGCGATCCATATGAAGACTATTTATCCATCAACAATGAATTGTTGACCCATAACTTGCGCTTACTAGAACGCCCACAGATCATCGTTGCCAATAAGATGGATATGCCGGATGCTGAAGAAAACCTAGCCCTTTTCAAAGAGCAGCTGGCAAAAGAAAAAACGGATGAGTTCGCGGATGAACCAATGATTTTCCCAATCTCTGGTGTCACTCGTAAGGGAATCGATGCCTTGCTGAATGCGACAGCGGATCTATTGGAAGTCACTCCTGAGTTCCTCTTGTACGATGAAGAAATCGAAGAAGATGTGGTTCATTACGGCTTCCAATCGGATGAACCGGAGTTTGCAATCGATCGCGATCCTGATGCAACTTGGATCTTGAGCGGTGAGAAAATCGAAAAACTATTCCAAATGACGAACTTTGATCACGATGAGACTGTGATGCGTTTTGCTCGTCAATTACGTGGATTGGGTGTCGATGAAGCATTGCGTGCGAGAGGTGCCAAAGACGGTGATATTGTGCGTATCGGTAATTTTGAATTTGAGTTTGTCGAATAAGCGTTTAAAAGAACATCATTTTTTTAAAAAAATCCTTCATAGTTGAATTGGTTTTGACTGCCGATCATTGATTTTCTCTAAGAAATCAATGATCAGCAGTCTTTTTGGTTTCTTTTTTCATTTAAATGATTTACTGTTAAAATAAAGAAAAGAACAAATAAACCAAAGGGAGCGATTTTTATGTCAAAACGAGTCATTGTAATGAACTTTGATGCTAGTGCCAAAGCGTATCAAGCCTTTTCTGAAGTGAAACGGATGCATATGGAACGAAAGATCAAAGGAGAGCAAATGGCGGTTCTTACCCACACCAATGAAGGCGTGCATCAATTTAAAGTCGAGGATTTTCTTGATTTTACTGGAAACAATAAGACATCAACTGGTGGTTTGATCGGGATGCTCGTTGGTGTGTTAGGTGGGCCTTTGGGAATCATGCTGGGCTGGTTTGGCGGTAGTATGATCGGTGCTACTCGTGACGCAAAAGAGATCCAAAATGCGCAAATGCTCTTCGAACACGTCGGAAACCAAATTGGTGTAGGCGATACGGGGTTATTATTGATTGCCGATGAAGAGGACAATCGTCCTTTGAACCAACTGATCATGAATGAATTAGGCGGTGACATCACTCGTTTTGACTACGATGATGTCGAGGCAGAGATCGAGACGGCCAAAAAAGTCGAAGAATCCACCAAGGCACGTGTTCAAGAGGATTGGAAAAATTCCCATAACGATGAATCCGATAGCCAATCCGAGAAATAAAAACCGCAAGCTTCAATTGCAACTTGATTTCTTTTCCGCTAAAATTGGAAAGAGATGAAAGGAAAGAAGCTTATGGAATTAGAATTTTTAGGAACAGGTGCTGGAGTGCCTGCGAAACATCGAAACGTGACCAGCACTGCGTTACGATTATTAGATGAACGCAATGCCGTTTGGCTTTTTGATTGTGGCGAAGGGACACAAATGCAGATCTTGCATTCTACGATTAGACCGAGAAAGATTGAAAAAATCTTTATTACCCATCTTCATGGTGATCATATTTATGGATTGCCAGGATTGATCAGCAGCCGCTCCTTTCAAGGCGGAGACACACCTCTAGAGATTTATGGACCCAAGGGGATCAAAGCATACATTCAAACCGTTTTGCGGATTTCTCAGACGAAAGTCAGCTATCCATTGCATTTTTTTGAGATTGAAGAAGTAGGGATTCTTTTTAAAGATCAGCAATTTGAAGTATCTTGTCTGCGCCTTGATCACGGGATTGATAGTTTTGGCTATCGTATTGTCGAAGCAAGCCATCAAGGGGAGTTGCAAGTGCAAGCATTGCTTGAACTTGGGCTGAAACCTGGTCCTGTCTTCGGACGTTTGAAAAAAGGTGAAGTAGTTACCCTCGATGATGGTCGTCAAATCAATGGAGCTGATTTTTTAGGTCAAGCCAAAAAAGGACGGATCGTGACAATATTAGGTGACACCCGTAAATGTCAAAACGCCGTGCTTTTAGCGAAAGATGCGGATGTTTTGGTACATGAAAGTACCTTCAACAAAGAAGAAGCCAAGTTGGCTCGCGCTTATTTTCATTCGACGACGCGACAAGCTGCTGAAGTTGCCCAAGAAGCTCACGCCAAGCGTTTGCTATTGACCCATATCAGCGCGCGCTATGTTGGCAAAGATATTACAAATTTAGTAAATGAAGCAAAAGAAGTATTTCCGAATACGTTGATCGTCAAAGATTTTGATGTTGTCGAGATCCCTTTTGCCGGAGAGGAAGAATCAGATGAACTTGGAGAATAAAGTTGTCGTTGTAACAGGTGGTTCTGCCGGACTTGGAGAACAAATCTGTTATGAAGCCGCAAAACGTGGTGCGATCGTCGTGACTTGTGCCCGGAGGACGAATTTGATCGGAAAAGTCAAAGAACAATGTATGGAATTAAGCGGCAAAGAAGCGTATGCGTTTCAATTGGACGTAGCAAATCCTGAAAGCGTGGAGCGCTTATTAGAAAAAATCAGTGAGAAAGTCGGAAAGATCGATGTCTTTGTCAATAATGCTGGCTACGGGATCTTTCAAGAGTTTACAGAGATGGATCCTGCGGTCATCCGTAATATGTTTGAAGTCAATGTACTTGGGATGATGGTTTTGACTCAGCAAGTTGCGATTCAAATGGGTGAACAAAAGCATGGTCATATCATAAACGTTGCTTCAATTGCGGGTAAGATCGCTACGCCGAAGACCGCAGTTTACTCTGCAACGAAATTTGCTGTACTTGGTTTTTCTAACGCCTTACGTTTAGAACTAAAACCACTGGGGATCAACGTAACAACGGTCAACCCAGGGCCGATCGAAACGGCATTCTTTGACCAAGCAGATCCTAGCGGTAGTTACTTATCATCGGTGGGCAGCCTTGTCCTTGAACCAAACAAATTGGCACAAACGATCGTCAAAGCCATGATTCATCCAAAACGAGAAATCAATCGCCCACATATTTTAGGGGCGGCAGCAAAACTGTATACACTGTTTCCTGCAATCGGGGATTATATGGCAGGAACGATGTTCAACAAAAAATAGGAGTTGAAACCCATGAAAAATCAATGGCGTGTTATCGTTGGTATTTTACTGATTTTAGTGATCGTTTTATTTGCGGTTGCAAACAATATGACTGTTCCGATCAATTTTGGCTTCACAACGATTCAATCGCCACTGATCTTAGTCATTATTGGTTCTGCTTTGTTAGGCGCATTGATTTTGTTGCTGGTTTCCACAAGTGCAATGTTCCGTCAAAAAAAAGAACTAAAACAATTGAGAAAAGAGCTCTCGGATTATCGCACGAATAACGAGAAAGTTCTGCAAGATGAACGAGAAGCCTTGGAACGAGAATATATCAACAAGCAGGCGGAGTTAGCAGCTAGGCAGCAACAACTCGACGATCAAGAAGCGCAACTTTCGTCACGTGCTGCAGGCGCCTCAACGCCGCCAACGATTGATGAAGAAATGAAGTCTTTTGAATCGCAAGCCTAGAATACATGAGAGCAATTAAGAAAAGAGTTTGCCGGCGCATCGTTCGCTGCAAGCTCTTTTTTGTGACATGAAAAAATAAATTGTTTCTTTCGTTGTTTTTCCTTTTTACATAAACTTTGCTATAATAACCTAGTTAGGAGTGATTTGGTGAAACGTGCAAATTTTCATTGGGTGCTACCGCAAGATAGCGAAGCTACCCCTGTATTTAAAGAATTGATCCAAGCAAGAAAGATTCCTGAGCGCATCGGCGCGTTGCTATGGCAAAGAAATATTCGAACAGCAGAAGCGCTAGACGCTTTTTTATCAACGGATCTGCAATACCTTCATGATCCGTTTCTCTTTCATGATATGGATAAGGCCGTGGAACGGATCCATGAAGCCATTTTAAATGGTGAGCGGATCTTGATTTATGGCGACTATGACGCAGATGGGATTACGAGCACCACCGTATTAAAAGAAACACTGGAGTTGCTAGGGGCTGAAGCTGAATATTATCTGCCCAATCGCTTTTCAGATGGGTATGGTCCCAACATAACTGTCTATCAAGATAAAATTGCGGCAGGGACGCAATTGATCATCACCGTTGATAATGGGGTATCTGGACATGAGGCAATTGCTTATGCTCAAGGGCAAGGGGTCGATGTGATCGTGACGGATCACCATGAACTTCCTGCAGAACTCCCAGAAGCCTTTGCCATCGTTCATCCCCGTCACCCTGAAGGAAACTATCCGTTTGGTGATTTAGCGGGAGTCGGTGTCGCATTTAAAGTGGCTTGTGCCCTATTAGAAGAAGTGCCCGTCGAACTGCTGGACCTTGTTGCAATTGGGACGATTGCTGATATGGTTTCTTTGACAGATGAGAATCGACTACTAGTCAGCAATGGCCTGAAAATGATCCAACAAACTGATCGGCTTGGTTTGAATGAGTTGTTGACGGTCAGTGGGTTGAAAAAACGAACAGTCAACGAAACCGATATTGGTTTTGCTGTTGGCCCCCGCCTCAATGCAATTGGTCGGTTGGAAGATCCTAATCCTGCTGTTCGTTTGTTAACCACATTTGATGAAGAAGAAGCAGTAACCTTAGCCAAGACATTAGATACGATCAATCAGCAGCGAAAAACTTTCGTTGAAGAAATCATGAAAGAAGCGCAAGAAAAAATCGACCCTGCCAATCATGTTCATCTGGTCGTAGGTGATAACTGGCACGAAGGGGTTTTAGGAATCGTAGCTGGACGTATCATGCAAAGTACCGGACAGCCCGTGATCGTTTTGACCAAAAAAGAAAATGGGTTAGCAAAAGGGTCAGGTAGAAGTGTCGCTGCGTTGAATCTATTTGAAATGTTGGCTACGATGAAAGACATGTTTACCAGTTTTGGTGGTCATCATGCGGCGGTCGGCTTAAGTATCCCGATTGATCATTTGGACATGCTACAAGCTCAGATGAATCGCTATGTGGAAGAAAATGGAATTGATCTTAGTCAGGGAATCCCCTTAGCGATCGATGAGGAACTGCCATTGGCGGAAGTATCGATCAACTTTATTGAGTCTTTAAACGTTTTAGCGCCTTTCGGAACGGACAATCCGTTACCGAAATTTCTGTTTTCCAATTTATCGACTCAAAATGCCCGCCAGATTGGTACCGAAAACCAGCACTTGAAGTTAGTGATGACAGATGAGTCCAATCTACAGCTAGATGTGATTGGCTTTGGTTTTGGAAAAGACTCAGTAGAGTTTGAAAATGATCGACTATCGATCGTCGGTCAGCTTTCAATCAATGAATGGAATGGCAACAAAAAACCGCAGCTGATGTTGGATGACTTTGCAGTGGAAGGGCTGCAGTTGTTTGATTATCGTTCGAAAAGGAGTCGGCAAGGTGTCTCTCTGGGAAATGAAACATTAGGGGTCGTTTTCAATAAGAAACTGCCTCGAGAGCTGCAAGGATTTTGTGGACAAACGATCTTATTCGACTCGGTGGCTGCTGTGAAAGATACATTTTGTGCTGGTCCGTTCCAAGAGATCGCGTTTTTAGATTGTCCTGCTGATTCTGCTGTGATCAAAGAGGTCGTTCAAGCGCTTCATGCTTCAAGAATTGCGTTTGTGTTTTACTCGACGGAAGATGCCTATTTAGATGGGGTTGGCACCAGAGAGCAATATGGTCGGCTTTTTCAATTGATCAAGCAGCAGCCTCGTTTGGATATTCGCTACAAATTAAAGATGGTCGCTGACTATCTAAAAATTCCAGAAAAATTACTTATTTTTATGATTCAGGTGTTTTCTGAGCTGGAATTTGTTACAATACAAGATGGTGTTTTGAATAAAACGGCTGATCCTGTTTCTCGTCCGCTGACAGAGAGTCATTTGTATCAGCAACGACAAAAAATGATCAAAACAGAAGAATTTTTATTAATGAGTGATTTATCAACCCTACGTCAGTGGTTGACAGTCTAGGAGGAAAAAAAATGGATTTAAAAGAGTATATTGCTAGTATTCCGGATTATCCCCAAGAGGGAATTATTTTTCGGGACATCTCGCCGTTAATGGCTGATGGAGAAGCGTATCGTTATGCGACACAGCAGATCGTTGAGTATGCACAAGAAAAAGGCATCGATATGGTGGTAGGACCAGAAGCCCGCGGATTTATCGTTGGTTGTCCAGTTGCGTACCAGTTAGGTGTCGGCTTTGCCCCAGTACGTAAAAAAGGCAAATTGCCACGGGAAACCATTGAAGCAGAGTATGAAAAAGAGTATGGCGTGGATGTTTTGACGTTGCATGCCGATGCTATCAAACCAGGACAACGTGTCTTGATCTGTGACGATCTACTAGCAACTGGTGGAACGATCAAAGCAACGATTGAACTCGTAGAAAAACTAGGCGGTATCGTTGTGGGCTGTGCCTTTTTGATCGAACTAATGGATTTACATGGAAGAGACAAAATCCAAGGTGTTGAAATCAAGACGTTAATGGAATACTAAAAAAGAAGAAACAAAAAAGGACTCGCAGGAGTCCTTTTTTGTTTCTTCTGCCTTATGGCGTATGTAGGGGAAGGATCATGGTTCGTAACGATAAAAATCATGATCGTGATAATAATGGCGGTTACGTTTGCGCTCTGCTTGGCGGAATTTCTTTTCATCCCAAAGCATGAACCAAAGCATCATTAGAGGGCAAAAAATCAGAACAGCACTTAAAACGCCAAAATAGCCAATAACAATTCCCATCAATAATACCCACAACATAAAACCAAATCGACGAACTGCTTTCATCTCATTCACTCCTTAAATAATACGAACTTATGTTTGTATACTTATTATACGAATGTTTGTTCGCTTTGTAAAGAGGAAAGAAAAAAATCTTCGTAAAAACGAAGATTTCCTAGTCAGCTCGTTGAGCATCAAAGCAGATGTCGATACAACCCAACAACCAATCCTAAAATCGTTACGTCAGGCAAAATGATTGGTTCTAAGTAATCATTTTCCGGTTGTAAACGAATGTAATTCTTTTCTTTATAGAATCGTTTGCAAGTAGCTTCATCTTCATCTGTCATAGCGATCACAATATCACCATTTTGCGCACTTTGTTGTTTGCGAACGATCACTTGATCGCCGTCAAGGATGCCAGCATTGATCATACTTTCTCCTCGGATCGTCAACATAAACAAACTACCGGTACTATTTGCTAAATCTGGCGGAATCGGAAAGAAATCGGATGCATCTTCCACTGCTAAAATCGGTTCTCCCGCAGTTACGACACCAAGCATCGGAATGGATGCTGGCTGAACATCGATTTTTTCAAGACCGGAAGCAGTTAATTCAATGGCTCTGGGTTTTGTAGGATCTCGTAAGATCAACCCCTTTTTTTCAAGTCGGGACAAATGGCCATGAACAGTTGAGGTAGAAGATAACTGAACGGCTTCGCCAATTTCGCGAACAGTCGGCGGATAGCCTTTTTCAGTGACACGGGTATGAATGAACTTAAGAATTTCGATTTGTCGATTTTCTGTTCGTTTTGCCAAAACTGACACCTTCTTTCATTTGATAACATTAGTGTACCATAGGTATATCGAATATTCAAACAAATGTTCGCTTTTTACACTATTGTTTTTATTCGCTAGTTTGTAGTAAAATCAAGAGGGAAAAGGAGGAACGAATATGCTATCTCAAGAAAAATTAGCTCGAATCAATGAACTTGCCAACAAGAAAAAAACAGAGGGATTGACTGAGGCAGAAACGAACGAACAAAAAGTTCTACGTGACGAGTATTTAACCGCCTTTCGTGGAGGAATGCGTCACCATATCGAAGGAATGAAGATCGTTGATCCTGAAGGTGCTGATGTGACACCAGAGAAATTAAAAGAGATTCAAAAGAAAAAAGGTCTCCACGGCAGATAATTGTGAATTCCTTTTCATTGCTATTGAAATAAGCATCTGGATCACGTATAATAAAAGATGTAATAAAGGTAAAAAAAACCTAAATTAGGAGGAACTACCATTGTTTGATAAAATCGATCAATTAGGAGTGAACACCCTTCGTACATTAAGTATCGAAGCCGTACAAAAAGCCAATTCAGGACATCCGGGATTACCAATGGGGGCAGCACCCATGGCCTATGCCTTGTGGACCAAACACTTGAAAGTCAATCCAACGACTTCTCGCAAGTGGGTGGATCGTGACCGTTTTGTTTTGTCTGCTGGACACGGTTCGGCGTTATTGTACAGCTTGTTGCATGTGTCTGGTTACGATGTGACCATTGAGGATCTAAAAAACTTCCGTCAATGGGATAGCCGCACGCCAGGACATCCAGAAGTCGATCACACAGACGGCGTGGAAGCAACCACTGGACCTTTAGGACAAGGGATCGCTATGGCAGTCGGTATGGCAATGGCCGAAGCCCACTTGGCTGCAACCTACAATCGCGACAAGTATCAAGTCATCGATCACTATACCTATGCCTTATGTGGCGATGGGGATTTGATGGAAGGTGTTTCGCAAGAAGCGGCATCCATGGCGGGTCACATGAAATTAGACAAACTGATCGTCTTGTACGATTCAAACGACATTTCCCTAGATGGTCCGACCTCAAAAGCCTTTACAGAAAATGTCGGTGCGCGTTTTGAGGCGTATGGCTGGCAACACATTCTCGTTGAAGACGGCAATGATTTAGAAGCGATCTCGAAAGCGATCGACGAAGCAAAAGCTGAAAGCGACAAACCAACCTTGATCGAAATCAAGACTGTGATCGGATACGGTGCGCCAAATCAAGGCACCTCTGCTGTTCATGGTGCGCCGATCGGTGCCGAAGGCATTTCTGCAGCCAAAGCGATTTATGGCTGGGAATACCCAGAATTTACCGTACCTGAAGAAGTTGCCGCGCGCTTCAAAGAAACCATGATCGATGAAGGGCAAAAAGCTGAAGCCGCTTGGAACGAAACCTTCCGTGCCTATGAAGCAGCCTACCCAGAACTTGCGGCGCAATTCAAACAAGCCTTTGCGGGTGAATTGCCAGCAGATTGGGATGCAACATTACCAAGCTACGAAGTTGGCAGCTCACAAGCTAGTCGAGTATCCAGCAAAGAGATGATCCAAGCCTTATCCAAAGCCGTCCCTAGTCTCTGGGGTGGATCGGCTGACCTTTCTGGATCCAACAACACGATGGTGGCAGCAGAAAAAGACTTTGAACCTGGCCAATACGAAGGCCGCAACATTTGGTTTGGTGTCCGAGAATTTGCGATGGCGGCAGCGATGAACGGAATCCAATTGCATGGCGGTACGCGAATCTATGGCGGAACCTTCTTCGTCTTCGTTGATTACTTGCGTCCAGCGGTGCGCTTGTCTGCGATCCAGCATGCACCTGTGATCTATGTCTTGACGCATGACTCCGTGGCGGTGGGAGAAGATGGACCGACGCATGAGCCAATCGAGCAATTAGCCAGCGTCCGGTGCATGCCAAATGTCCAAGTGATTCGTCCAGCAGACGGCAATGAAACCCGTGCTGCCTGGAAATTGGCCATGACGACAACGGATAAACCAACGGTCTTAGTCTTAAGCCGACAAAATCTACCAGTGATCGAAGGCACGCAAACCGGTGCGGATGAAAATGTCGCAAAAGGTGGCTACGTGATTTCAAAACAAGCTGGTGAAACACCAGCGGGGATTTTGATCGCCACAGGTTCTGAAGTGAATCTTGCGGTTCAAGCACAAGCTAAATTGGCAGAAGAAGGCATCGATGTATCGGTGGTCTCCTTACCAAGCTTTGATCTGTTTGAAGCGCAAAGCTCAGAATACAAAGAAAGCGTCTTGCCAAAAGCAGTGAAGAAACGGGTAGCGATTGAAGCGGCTTCCCCATTTGGTTGGGAACGTTACACCGGTTGCCATGGAAAAGTGATCGCGATCGATCACTTCGGTGCATCAGCACCTGGCGACAAAGTATTAGCAGAATTCGGCTTTAGTGTTGAAAATGTTGTGAATACTTTTAAATCAATCGATTAATTGATCGACAATCAATCAAAGCTAGCACGTTCGAGAATCTTTTCGATTTTCGAGCGTGTTTTTTTCGAGTACTGCTCACTCTGAAAGTGCCAGAGTGACTTATTTAAGGTAGTAGTTGCTAAGATTTCTGAAAAATGGTTTCACCACAAGATATAGACTCTTTTAAATAGTAAGAGAGAAGCAATACAATTCCATTCTAATAGTTTTTTTAAAAACTTCGCAGTAATTAACAAACTGAGAGGGATGTCCAGAAAGTTTTTTAAAAGTCTTTTGTCGGGTCGGAAGTGAACATTGTTTGCACTGCTAGGCATTTTTCCGTATAATAGCTGTATTGATTTATTTGAAAAAACGTACAGTTACTGGAGGAAAAAGATGGGAAGTTATCAAACAAGAAGTGAAAGACATCATCAACCAAAGAAGACGATGAAAAGACCTAGTAAAAAGGCGGTGGTCTCTTTGATGGGTGCAGGAATGATGTTAGCGCCAATGACGGTCACTTTCGTTCCTCAACAGGTACAAGCTGCTGAGAATCAATATGCGACGCAGGACATCTCAGGGTTCATCGAACAAATTGGCTGGTCAGCACAAGATGTTGCTGCCAACAATGATCTATATGCTTCTGTGATGATCGCTCAAGCGATTTTGGAAAGCGGATATGGTTCTTCCGCATTATCCAATGCCCCCTATTACAATTTATTTGGGGTCAAAGGCAGTTACAACGGACAAAGTGTGTATATGCCTACCCAAGAGTATTTGAATGGTCAGTGGGTAGAGATGAATGAACCGTTTCGTCAATATAACTCTTATTGGGAATCGTTTCAGGATCATGCGAACGTCTTGCGAAGTACAAGTTTCGCGACAGGGACTGCTCATTACAGTGGTGTCTGGAAAAGCCAAACAACCTCATTTTATGATGCAACGAATTACTTGACGGGACGTTATGCTACCGATCCAGGTTACGCACAAAAACTGAACTGGTTGATCGAAACCTATCAGCTTACACGGTTCGATACAGGAACGACACAAAATACAGCCTGGACAAACACAACTAGCACAACGACGACCATGTATTCAGGTAGTACATCTTCAGCACAGAGCTATCAAGTTGCTTCTGGGGATACGCTTTGGGATATCGCCAACCGATTTGGAACAACCGTTGATGCGTTGATGGCATCGAATGGATTATCCAGTGAGATCATCGTTATCGGACAAGAGTTGATCGTATAAGTAAGTTAAAAACCTTAAGATGGATTGCTACAATTGCAGCCAATCTTAAGGTTTTTTTGACGTGGCAATCAAACTCTGGTCAGTGGAAATAGAACAAAGTATAAAACTATATGAAAAAAAATTTGAAATTGCTTACTTTTTATTCGCAACTCCGAGGTATTTTAGGTAGAATGGAAGAATAAGAACGGGAGGGATTTTCAATGACAAAAATCTATCAATCGGTCAATGAATTAGTTGGTCATACGCCAATCGTCAAATTAAATCATATCGTAGAAGAAGGTTCTGCTGATGTGTATGTGAAATTAGAGTTTTTCAATCCTGGGGGTAGCGTAAAGGACAGAATTGCTTTAGCCATGATTGAAAAAGCCGAAAAAAGCGGCTTATTGAAAGCCGGCGATACGATTATCGAGCCAACCTCAGGAAATACGGGGATCGGTTTAGCCATGATCGGTACGGCAAAAGGCTATCGGGTTGTGTTGGTTATGCCAGAAACGATGAGTATCGAAAGACGGAAAATCGTACAAGCTTATGGTGCAGAGTTGATTTTGACGCCTGGGTCTGAAGGGATCACAGGATCCATTAACAAAGCAAAAGAATTAGCGGAGCAAGACGGCTACTATATGCCATTACAATTTGAAAATCCAGCTAACCCAGAAATTCATGAAAAAACGACAGGAAAAGAAATTGAGGATGCATTTGAATCAAAAGGTTTAGATGCTTTTGTCGCTGGAATCGGCACTGGTGGAACGATCACTGGAGCGGGCAAAGAACTGAAGCGCGTCTATCCTAATTTGAAAATAGTTGGTGTTGAGCCTGCTGAATCTGCGATTTTAGAAGGTGGTAAGCCAGGACCGCATAAGATTCAAGGGATCGGTACTGGATTTGTCCCTAAAGTATTAGATACCGAAATTTATGATCAAGTCATTGCAATTGCCAGTGACGATGCGATGAAAACTGCACGGCAAGTTGGGATGAAAGAAGGGATTTTAGTTGGAATCTCTTCAGGGGCTGCGATCCAAGCTGCTTTACAGGTAGCAAAAGAACTAGGCAAAGGCAAAAAAGTTTTAGCAATCGTGCCTGACAATGGCGAACGTTATTTGTCCACAGCACTGTATCAGTTTGAAGACTAACAATCGAGAGAAAGCAGGCATTGAAATGTCTGCTTTTCTTTCTCGAAAAAAGGGGACGGAAGCGGGCTGAAAAAAGCGTTTTGCCTTTGAAAAAATAAGGAAAGCTGTTTGAATTTTTAGGTTTTACATAGTATGATAGGTGAGATAAGAGAAATGGAGGAACTCCTGTGAGTACGATCTACGATGAAGCGATCAAACGATTAAAACATGAAAATATTCGTATTACACCGCAGCGAGTAGCGATATTAGAGTTTTTAGCCAGTCACGATGCCCATCCGACCGCTGAAGAGATTTATCGAGCGATTGAAGTTCATTTTCCTGGTATTAGTGTCGCAACGGTATACAATAACTTACGTTTGTTCACAGAAATTGGCTTTGTAAAAGAAATGAATTATGGAGATGCCTCCAGTCGTTTTGATTTTACAACGGAGCCTCATTATCATGCTATCTGCCAAAAGTGTGGAAAGATCGCTGATTTTTACTATCCAGGATTGGAAGATGTCGAAATGGCGGCTTCGAAATTAACTGGGTATCAAATAAATAACCATCGACTAGAAGTTTATGGTCTATGTCCCGAATGCCAAGTGAAAGAGGAGGAAACAAAATGAAGATAATTTCTACAGATCAAGCACCACAAGCAATCGGTCCTTATGTTCAAGCAAAAATCGCAAACGGCTTTTTGTTTGCTTCTGGTCAAGTGCCATTAGATCCTGTTTCGGGGGAAGTTGTCGGTACGACGATTGAAGTACAGACTCAGCAAGTATTGAAAAATATCAACGCGATTCTTGAAGCGGCGGAACTTACGCCAGATGACATCGTTAAGACGACATGTTTTTTAAAAAATATGAATGATTTCGTTCCTTTCAATAATACCTATAGCACATTGTTCAATGAAGAGTTACCTGCACGTTCTGCTGTAGAAGTTGCCCGCTTGCCAAAAGATGTTTTGGTTGAAGTTGAGATCATCGCAGCAGTCAAAGAAAAAGCGTAACCAAGAATGAATCGTGGGACGTCCGCCTTTGCGTCGTCCCCTTTTTATTGGATCGATCCTGGACCAAAGGATCATAGAGTTTCAGGTGAATCAAGGAGAAGAGGATACAGTATGGTTTCGTTAAAGGACTATTTAGCAAAAGGGCAAACAACGATATCAAATTTGCTTTTAGAAAATTACCATCATCTTGGATTGACAAATGACGAATTTTTGTTATGGCTGCAGTTGTATCGCAGTCATGAGCAAGGAAATGATTTCCCTGATTTACGTGAGATTGCCTCTGTGATGGGGAGTGATCAAAAAGAAATTTATCATTGGTTAAATCAATTACTTAAAAAAGATGTACTGCGAATGGAATCAAAAAAAGATGCTGCCGGAAAAATGGTTGATTATTATGATTTCACAGGAATCTATGACCGTTTAGAATTTCTCTTGACACAGCAATCGAAAAATGAGGCAGTAGAATCAAATGAAGAAAAAATCCGTGGGTTATATCGCTTGTTTGAAGGCGAGTTTGGTCGGCCATTGTCAGCAATCGAATACCAGCGGATCGGGCAGTGGTTGGATGAGGACCATTACGATCCGGAACTGATTCAGTTTGCTTTGCGAGAAGCGGTTTTGAATCAGGCTTATAGCTTAAATTACATCGATCGTATCTTACTTTCTTGGGAACGTAAGAATATCACGTCGAAAGCGCAAGTTGAGGAAGAACAAAAAAGAAGAAAAAAACAATTTCTTCAAAATGAGAGTATTTCACAGGAAGAAGGGCCAATGCCTAAAATCCCTATGCATAATTGGTTAGAAGGAGAGTAATAGACAAGGAGTTCAAATAGTCCTATGATCAGCAAAGAAAAAACAATGATCGCCATCGAAACAATGTACGAGATGTTTCCCGAAGCGCATGGTGAATTGGTATCCAAAAATGCGTTTGAATTATTGATCGCAGTCATTTTAAGTGCGCAAGCAACAGATGTCTCGGTAAATAAAGTCACCCCGGCACTTTTTGAGGCTTATCCTACACCGCAAGCTTTGAGCGAAGCACCTTTAGAAGATGTGATTGCAAAAATCAAGTCGATCGGTCTGTATCGAAACAAGGCAAAAAATATCAAAGCTTGTGCTTCGGAACTATTGCTACGTTTTGGTGGTGAAGTGCCGAAAACAAGAGAAGATTTGGTTTCTTTGCCAGGTGTCGGCAGAAAAACTGCGAATGTGGTACTTGGTGATGCCTATGGGATACCGGCAATCGCTGTCGATACCCACGTCGAACGGGTGTCAAAAAGATTGCGCATTTGTAAATTAGATGCCAATGTACTAGAAGTTGAACAAACGTTGATGAAAAAGATTCCCGAACCATTATGGGTCAAAACCCACCATACGATGATTTTCTTTGGCCGTTATCATTGTACCGCGAGGGCGCCAAAGTGTGAGATTTGCCCGTTGTTGGCGATGTGCCAAGAAGGAAAGCTTCGCATGAAGGGGAAGAAAACCATTTAATGGTGAACATAGACCAAAAGTATCTAGGATCAAGACGCTAAGCGAAATCGCTTAGCGTTTTTTTTTGCACAAATTGATAAAAAACAGGTAATTAACGTAATACCCTTTATTAAAGCCCTTTCAAGTAACTGGAAAAACATAAGCTTACTGAATTTTTTTGATTACACCACTCAAAATCAGGTGTTTTTTCACAAATAGATCGTGTGAGGGGTGATGCTCGATGCGAAATGAACCTTCCAATACGCCTTTTTTTTGAAACTATTTGTAAGCTTAGTATGATGGGCTTCTTTCGCAAAATTTTTACCCTTTCTTTTTATAAAAATGCTTATTTTTGGTCAATAAAAAGGAATATTAATAAGAAAATTCACCCATTGGTGAAAAATAATATTTCAAATCTGTGAAAATCATCAGTATAGTGAACTTTGTCAAAAGTTATAAGTCTTTCTCTGCTATTTTACGAATGACAGAAAAAGCGTTGCACAGTTCAAATGATTCTAAAACGATCTCAAAATCATTTTTGTTAACGGGTCTTAGGCAAACGCTGTCTTGAAAAGATCACTTATAAGACGTGGCAAGTATAGAGGAGGAGGGAGAATGAAAGGAGAAAAGGTATGGAAATTAGTTCGTATGGTTCTGTTTTGCACTCTTTTTTATGTGATAACTATTTCTACGGCAGCGGTGAATGCTCAGGAAGTGCAGTCGGTTGAAACAGAAAGCTCTGTGCTCTTTACCGGTGTTTATGAGCCTATTGGGCAACCCGAACCAGCACCGCCAGCAGGCCCTACAGAGAATATATCGCCACCAAACAAGGTAGCAAAACCAGGTGGTATTTTACCAAAGACCAACGAGACAAGAACTTACGGCGTAATCTTTCTTGGATTACTGCTTGTACTGGTTGTATTGTATGTGCAATATACCAAACATCGATCAAAATTTGTGATGGTTAAAAAGAAAAGACAAATAATTTGAAAGCAGGGATGAATTTGAAATTCGTACGATTTGCATCGGCAGCTGTTTTAGCTGCAACTTTATTTACTATTAGCGCGGAAGCCTTCGCTACTGAGAGTGTAACAAACCATGATACAGAAGGGAAAGTTCTCTTTGTACCAAACGATAGCGAAGCGACAGTAGTTCAACCACCAAATCCTGGTCCTAATGGTCCAGATGTAGAGATCAATCCAGTCGGCCCGGAAGGACAAACGGGACCATTGACCATTGCTTACGCACCTACACTTAATTTCGGTGAGCAAGTGATTTCTAATACCGATCAAGAATATAAGCTAGTGGCTGAATTACACAAGCTAAAAGACGCGGAAGATAGTGAAGAAAGAGTTCCTTATGTTTCATTTGCCCAAGTCCAAGATACGCGTGGGACAAATGCTGGTTGGGATTTAAAAGTTTCCTTAAGTGCTTTTGAATCAGGAACACAGAATAATGAACTGACTGGAGCAAGAATTCGTTTTAATTCGCCAAAATTGGAATATAACGGAAGCAACCAAGAAAATGAGCCACAAATTCATGCGGATGGATTGATTTTAGATGCTACAAATAGTGAACGTTCGGTTCTGACCGCTGCTCAAACAAAAGGTGCTGGCGTATCGTCAGTCGTTTGGGGCGATCAGGAAGAAATCAATCGACAAGTAGAAGCAGGTGCAGAGGTTGTTGAAAATGCTGGAATTGAGTTACTTGTTCCTGGATCAACAGCAAAAGACGCTGCTCTTTATGAAGCAACTCTTACTTGGACTTTGGCTGCAACAGCTGGACCGGACGGAGAAACGGTTCAGTAACTTGGTTTTGTACTGAATAAAAAAAGAAAGAAGGAACTAGAAATGAAAAAGATTCGTTTAGCTACGGTCGCTGTATTATCCACCACTTTACTAGCAGGAGGCGTTCAAGCCTTTGCCCAATCTTCATTAGAAACGACTACCGATAACGTTGTAGGGTTTACCTCAGACGGAAGCGATCTAACAGTGGTACAACCGCCAGTCGTGCACCCAGAAGTAGAAACAATCGAACCAACACCGCCAGGACAAACGGGCCCATTTACCATTGCTTATGCACCACAAACATTCGATTTTGGTCAGAATGCTATTTCTACCAGTGATCGTTGGTATTCAATCGTTGCTGATGAGCGTAATTTGGCTGATCAATCAGGGACGACACCGTACGTATCGTTTGCCCAAGTGCAAGATACCCGAGGAACGCATGCTGGTTGGACATTAAATGTTAGTCTAACTGATTTTACTTCTGAATCAGGAGATGTCTTGACTGGGGCAAAAATCAAGTTGGCAAACCCTGAAATCGTGTTCAACAAAGGCGAGGGTGATCGAGACTTACAGCCAAGTGCCGTTATCAATAATGAAGAACAAAATGCGTTGATCCTAGATGTCAACGATCAAGACATTCCTGTCATGCGTGCTTCGGTCGGTCAAGGCGCGGGCGCTTCATCGATTTACTGGGGAGATCAGGAAAAATTGACGGAACAAAATCTTAATAAACAAGAAGGCGAAATTATCAGAAATGATGATATTCAACTATTTGTACCAGGCTCTACCACGCAGCTAGCAACTAACTATACTGCGGAAATGACATGGACGCTAACTGCTTCTGTTGATAGTGGCGGCGAAACAGTAAATCCGTAAGAAGGATCATAGCTTGCAACAAGAAACAACTGGCAGGAATAGTAAATTATTCCTGCCTTTTTTGGAAGGAGAACCACTTTTGACTGAACAACGTATGAGAATGAAATGGATAAAAACGGTTACCTGTGCGGTCATCCTACTATCATTCTTTTTTTCACCAAGAATGAGCTATGCTCAGACAGAATCAGAATTAAACTTTTATGTGACGCCTATCTTACCGGAAAGTCAGCTGGAAGGAGGGGCGTTGGGGTATTTCGATTTAAATCTTGGGGCAGGAGAACGTGATGAATTGGCTTTAGAGATCGAAAATGGTTCTGATCAAGCGATCGAAATAGAAATTTCTGCCCATACGGCATTTACGAATGTGAATGGTGTTGTGGAATATGGCAGGGATGCAGAATCCCCTGATCCGACTTTACCTGCATCAATTGATGAACTGGTAGAGGTGCCTGAAACCGTATTGTTCGATCCATTAGAAAAACGAATCATTTCTTTACCGATTACGATGCCGGAAGAGGAATTCAAAGGGGTTTTGGCAGGTGGCATTCGAATCAAAGAGGTTATTTCGGAAGAGGAGCAAACACAATCTGCTGAAGAAGGATTAGGTATTCGGAATGCATTTTCCTATGTCATTGGTGTGGTAGTAAGCAACAATCGGTCCGCAACGGATCCGGGATTGGAACTGCTTGATGTTTTTGCCGATCAAGTAAACTACCGAAACGTATTTAGTGCTGTTATCCAAAATTATACAGCAACATTTGTCAATCAATTGGAAGTAACAGCTGAAATTCGTTCTGTTGGTGGTGAGACGATCTTATATGAAACAAGTCAATCATCTATGCAAATGGCTCCTAATTCACATATGCATTTCCCAATTCCCTTGGATGGCGATCGTTTTCGTAATGGGGAGTATGTATTGAATCTTACTGCGCGGTCAGGAGAGGAAGAGTGGTCTTGGGAACAGATATTTAGCGTAGAGGCAGAAGATGCTCGCCGCTTAAATGAACTCGATGTCACTGTAGATACGTCACTCAATTGGTGGATGATCGCCACGGCTGGTCTAATCAGCTTGCTTCTAATTATTGCGATCATCCTAATTGTTCATAAGAAAAAAAATGCAAAGGAAGGTGGGAAAAGTTGAAATGAAGAATACCCCGCACAAGGTAATAATTGCGATCATTATTGGATTACTAAGTGTGCAAACTTTTTTTCCAAGTCTGAGCAGTATCCTATTGCCGGAAATCCACGCCATCGATCACACGATTGAACCGTTGGATGAAACGCAGAATATGTCCTTGCTTGATAAAGCAACACAACCGATCCAAACAAAAGAATTTGACATCCATAACCCTTTTTTTCAGTTTCCAGTTAGTGTGATTGAAGGTGTCGTGGATCAACCGATCGACGTTTTCGTCGTATCAAGCCAACCTTTAAATGAGATTACGCTAGTTGTAGCGAAAGAAGCAGCGATCGTGGAAGAAGAATTTGCTGCAGAAGTGAAGAATAAGAAGCTGTCTGAAGAAGAACAGGAATGGACGCTTACCTTTGATGAAGAGCTAATGGAGTTCGAGATTCCTATCGTCTTTAATAAAATAGGCGATTATCGACTTTTTATAGGTGAAGCGGAACTAACGATCGAAGTACAGGCAGAAGATGACGGGGAAGAGGACTTGGATGATGATGCAGATAATGAAACGATCGAGACAGAGGTCTCACCATCAGACACGCCGCAGGAAGGGAAACGAACCACGCAACCTCCTAATGACGCGAACCTAAATGAGAATCAGCAAGACACAGAAGCTGACCAAGCAGAAGCAATTGCCCAATTGACAGAACCGGTCACACCGTTAGACGAAATCAGTCATCGGGATGTTTCCAACTGGCAAGAGTTTATGGCGGCAATCGTGAATAGAGAAGTAAATTATATCAATATCGTAAATGACTTTGAATCATCAAACAATCCTACTCAAGGAGTTTCCGGAGTGGCTGCGGGAAGTGCAACTTCCAACCCGTCGAATGGGGTAGCCTATATTTGGACCAATGCTTCTGGAATTTCGAGAACGCTTGTGATCGAAGGCAATGGGTATCAAATCGACTTTAGAGCTGTTGCTGTCGGATTTTATGATAGTACCGTCAATAGTGCATCGCCGTGGGATATCACGTACCAAAATATCGATATCGTTCATGGCAACTATTATGGCTTCATGAATTTTACAAATATGAGTATTCCGCAACAAAATCTATCCAGAATGCGTTACCACAATTTAACCAACGCGGGCAATCAGTTGATCCACTCGTTAGCGACACCTGTTATTATGTCTGGCGAAGTAATATCGCATCAAACTCCGACATATACTTCCAGATCTGGACGTGTGCAAACGATCAATGCAACCAACCAAGCAAATATGGAAGTAACACAATTGGAAATTCTTGATAACGCAACAGTTGACATGTCGACAATAAATTCCGGCAATATCTATTTATATTATGCAACGGGGCGTATGACTATTGGCAATGATGCAAAGATGTCTCTGCGTGCAGCTGGAACAGCCGGTGAGGCTTTTGGAGCAAATATTTATATAGCGAATGGACGGATCAATATCGGTAATCGATCAGAGCTTCATTTGACTGCCCGAGCCAACTCCCCCGCAATCAGTATGTATGCTAGCGGCGCCCACTTTGAAATGTCTGAGGATAGCAAAGTGGTAATCAAAGCTGATGGACGTACCACAAGCCTCAATGGATGGGGCTATAACATTATCTACATGGGTGCTGGAAGCACGATGCTTATTGGAAATAAAAGCAGTGTCGAAATTGATGCAGTGAATCAAGGGACCACCACCTCCGGAGTGATCCATGTAGCCGGTGCCGCCACATTTATTGTTGCTAAAGAAGGAGTCTTGGATATTAAGTCGGACGGAACCAATCCCTCTCATTCCTTGATGACATTTTTGAGCTCGGCCTCAACCTTCACTTTTGCGGATGCACAACGCATCAATTTAGAGAAAACAAGGGCGGTTACCGGAAATGCAGCAAATAGTAGCCTTATTTCGATTTCCGGCAGCGGCGGGCTATTAGATGTGGATATTCAAGCTGCGAAGCAATGGCGGCATGGAAACTTGACGGAGGAACCAGACTTCAGTTGGAGTCCAATCTTCAATTTAAAAGTGAATTTTGCCTCTACCTTGTCATCGATTTCGAATGTTTCTTCCATCTCACAAGAGATCGTTGATCATTTTCGCGCGAATTTTACCACAAGAGCACAACGTATCCTATTTGAATATATTCCAGATGTCGAGGTTCATTTAGAACCATTAACGGAAGACCCGGCACTGGAAGGCTCAAGAATCATTAAGGGAAAAGCCACACCTTATAGTGTGATTCGTTTTGACGGAGATCCAGCGATTCCCGCACCGCAACTGCAATCACCCTCTTTTGATGATAACAGCTTGTTTCATCTTCAAGCAGATGCCAATGGTGATTTCAGCTTGACCTTAGCCGAGGGGGATCGGTTTACAAAACATAATACGGTGACGGCTTACGCTTTCTTAAATGGAAAATTTGATACAGCTGAAACAGTTGTTCAAGAGATTGCCACAATGAATCCACGAGATCCGATCGCGCCAGATATTGAAGTGAATCCAGAAAATAAACCGGATATACCAGAACATTTAGGGTTTATCAGTATCGATTTCATCTCCCAGTATAGCTTTGGAGATGTATCAATAAGTGCAGATACCAAACAGTACAAGGCATTGCCACAACGTCTTAGCAGTGCTGATGGCTCAGTAACTGAGGAACGGCCAAATTACGTGCAGATTTCTGACCGGCGCGCTCAATTTACCGGCTGGGAATTAAACGCGACATTATCCGCTGCAGGATTTCGTAATGATCGAGGAGAAGAACTTCGGGGTGCACGAATTATTTTAGAAAATGCAGTTATGCTGACGAATGCCGCCAATTCAGCAATTCCTCCCACTTATAGTGAATCAATGATCCTTGATCCTGGGGTACCCGCTTTGATCGCTGAAGCGGATGCAAATGAAGGAAGCGGTACCTGGATTCAGCGCTACGGGGATATGGGGACGATGGGGGATAGTGTCAAACTTGAAGTACCCATTGGATCAAATCCGCGTAACATGACCTATCAAGCAACGATTGAATGGGAGTTAAGTTTTGTCCCATCTACCGAATGATCGATGCTCAATCTTATCAAATGGAAGCTGTTGACGCCTATGACAGCTTCCATTCTTGATAGGAAGACAGTGAGTAAATCGGTTGAAAAGCAGTGGATTTTAACGCTTTTTTATGGTAGATCACGCTGCTGAGCAAAATCTGCTTAAGCTGGCTAAATCAATCGTTTGCTTCAAAAATAATCGCGAAGATACAGAGTTCACCTAAACTCGTGCAAAAACTATTCAAGCAACTTTGAATCAGTTCGTCAGGTTTTGATCAAAACCAATGATGCCGGCTGAAACAAGAGAAAGGAAACTGTATGAAGAGTAGAAAAAAGAAGTCATATTTAACATTATTCAGTGCTGGGATTTTAGCAAGCCAACTTTTTGTTTCTCCCGTATTACTGGCGAAAGAAAGCCCTCAGCCTGATAACTATTCAGAAAATACAAATGCCGAACAGCAACTTGATGACCAAGATTCATCGGCAGCAGAAGACCAAGAAAGTCAAGAAGACGTCAGCAAAGAGCAAACGGAGGACTCGACCGAGTTATCCTCCGAATCAAATGAACCGCTTATGGATTCAGAAACAGCAGATACCGTTGTAGAATCTCTTGATTCGTCTGAAGAATCAGACTCAACACAAACGACCGAGTCAGCGGAAACGACCGAACTAGAGGAATCAGAGTCCAAGGAACCTTCCGAGGAAGAGGAAAAAAAAGATGCTGAAACGGACGATCTAGAAATAGAAACAGAGAACAAGCCAAAAGAGACCGACTTGATTGATGAGTCATTGGCACCAAAAGAAAATGAAATTTCAACTGAGAGCAACGAAAATACTGAAAATGCAAAAAAAGAGGAGCCGAAAACACCTCCGATTATTGCACCTGAGCAAGTAATAAACCCTGTCGTTCAATCACCAGATGCTACTTCTGACTTGAAAAATTCTTTTTATGATGGACGTACCATTGATTTATCAGAGAGTTTTCGGGCAGCAAAGATCGCTGATTCGAATCTGTTAGATTTCACCTTGCCGATATTAGCTGATTATGATGCGCAATGGCAAGCGGCATTCGTCTACGAGATCATCGGGCAAATTGGTGAACTAGAAGAACCATTGACGATGGACGAATGGATCAATGAACGGATCAAAGCGGTGATAAAAGGAGAAGCTAGCTGGATAGAAAAAGAACAGCAGGTTGAACAATTACAACCGGGGGATCTTTTATATGACGCAAATAAGTTAATCGGTATCTACCTCGCAGATGGTTACCAAGCAAGTTTAGTGACAAATCAAGAAGAGCCAACGAAAACTGCCATCGAAGTTCAGCGGGTTTCTATCGAAGAGCCGCTATCGATCAGACGGCTATCAAATCCTGAATTGGCTACATATGGCGAAAAGCTAGTTACTGAATATCCAGCCCCTTACGAATTTACAGTGAATCAAAAGACCCAGACGTTTATTGAAACATTGGCACAAGAAGCCCAAAGCTTAGGGCAAGAATACGATGTCTTTGCTTCTGTATTGATCGCGCAAGCGATCCTTGAAAGCGGCAGTGGCGACAGCGGGCTTTCCAGCAGTCCCCATTATAACCTTTTTGGGATCAAAGGCAGTTATCAAGGAAACAGCGTGACTTTACCAACAATGGAAGATAAAGGCAACGGAGAACTATTCCAAATTCAAGCCGCTTTTCGTTCCTATTCAAGTTATCGAGATTCCATGGCTGATTATGTCAAATTGATTCGCGGAGGAATCACTGGAAATCCAACCTTTTATCAAGACGTGTGGCGCTCTGAATCAAAAAACTATCTTCGGGCAGCAGATGCTTTGACGGGCACTTATGCGACCGATGTTAATTATAGTAAAAAAATCAATTCACTGATTGCGGTCTATGGATTGACGCAATATGACCAAGTGATCGCAACAGAAACAGGCTTGTTTATCCAAAGGAAAGAACAAATTCCAGAAGAGTATCGCTCCCTCATGACATTTCGAGAATACAACGGTCGTGACTACAATCTTTCTGGTTCGTATCCTGTTGGACAATGTACTTGGTATGTGTTCAATCGCGTGAGTCAATTAGGAGGTCAAGTAGATGACTACATGGGAAATGGTGGTCAATGGGGCAATACCGGACGACGTTTAGGTTACAACGTCAGTCAAACGCCTAAAGCAGGCAGTATGATCTCTTTTGCACCTGGAACAGCTGGATCTGATCCTCGTTATGGGCATGTCGCTTTTGTTGAAGCCGTTGGTCCAAATGGTATTTTGGTTTCAGAAGGAAATGTCTATGGTGGAACCACAATCTCTTATCGCGTGATCAGCAATGAATTGGCGCACTCATCAAGTGTTTCATATATTATGCCAAAATAAGGATGGAGGGCTGGCAATATGAGTAAAAGGCATAGACAAATAGGTCTTCCTATCAGCGGTATCTTTTTGATGGTCCTTTTGCTTATTGCGTTTCTTCAGCCGTATCGACTGGCGTTAGTCAGAGGAACGTCCATGCTGCCGACGATCGAGGATCGACAAGTTGTGCTGATCCATAAAAAGCGCCAGCCAAATCGCTATCAGCTGATCGCTTTCGAACAGGAAGGGAAATTTTTGATCAAGAGAGTGATTGGTGTGCCGGGAGATTCCTTCGTTCGTACACAGGAGCGTTTATTGATTGGGGCGGAGGATACTGACTTTGATTTTTCATTTATGATCACTGTGAAGGATGAAGCCTTTGAGGCGTTGCCGATTCGGGGGTACCTCAAAGAAGATGAGTACTTTGTCGTTGGCGATGCACTGCTCACTTCAAGTGATAGTAGAGAATTTGGAATCATTTCAAGTAAAACCTTTTATGGTGTGGTGATCACGTTCTTCTGACACATCAGCTTCTTGAAAGGAAGCTTGCGATGATTCATTTCTTGCAACATATCAACGAGACTAAGTTTGTATCAAAAGGGATGAATAAAACGAATTTTAGTTTTGATGGAAGGAAGAGACTGTGATTTTTATTTATATTGGGATGATACTGCTTGCCATTGGAGCAGGTAGTATCATCGGTTGGCGATTGTATCGAGAATATTTATTAAGAAAAGTTGAAAAGCAGCTGTCGTCAGATGCTTTAGCCAAAAGGAAACTTCGTTTATTTAAGCACAACCTGCGTAGTGGGCACTTGCTAATTGTATTGGGCTGCAGTAGTGCCATAATCGTAAGTGTCTTGCTATTAACAGTTTTTCAACTGACAGGCGGCATTCATTTGCAAAAGCTGCAAGAAGAAACCAGTCAATTGAAAGAGGAAGTCTTCGCGCTAAGAACTGAGCAAACGGAATGGATGCGTATGCCGATTTTTGCTTATCCTGAGAACGGCTTTGCTTTTGAAGCGATTGATTGGGAGCATTTACTCGTATCCAATGATCGTGAGGCACAGTTTGCAGCTGAATATGAGTTGGCCTATCAGTTATCACCATATCTAGGCCGCACTGTAGCGATGATTTTTGTTGATCAGCCCTTGCAAGAAATCTCGATTGTTCTATCTAGCAAATTACCATCAATTGATGACTTAAACGGATGGGAAGAAAATTTTTCTCGTCTACTACATGATATGCAGAACGTTCCCTTGATCACCCAAGGAACCTTCTCTGTTCAATTTTCCAAGGATTCTGATCAGTCCTTTGAGCAGACGATCATTCGTGACGAGAATGGATTTTGGACCCTTTTAGAACGCAGCTTTCCAAACACTGACGCTCAAGAAGTAGCTAATAACGAGGGGAGCGAAAGCATATCCTCTACTCCTCGAACGGATCAAAGTGAAACGATCAATACAAATGAACAAAAAGGCAGTGTGAAAAATTAATGATGAAAAAGAAAAACAAAGGTTTGTTTTCTGTCCAAAAGCTAATGGATGAAGTAAATCAATTATCCATAGAAGAGTTGAATGAATTTGAGGAGACAAATCAAGAAGAGGGAATCATTGAGGATCAAGGGTTCGCAAAGGCTACGCCTGAAAAAAAAGAGAAAGGAACCAATCGACAAGCGGACAATGAACCCCCTAAAACCCAGAAAGAAACAGCGAAACCTGTCGCACAGACTTTAGCAAAACCGATTTCTCAGCAAAGAGTGTCTGTTGATCAACAGACAGATCAAAGTGTCAAAAAGATAGCAGTGCAGCAAAAATCCTCTGGGAACCGTGATAACCACGCCAAGGATAGTCAACTCGTTGAAGATAAAGGAGAACGTATGGAGAAAGAATTGAGTATAAACCAGACACATCAGCAAGAGTCAGAAGAACAAGAAAAGGATCATATGATTGAAAATTTATCTTTTGAAATTAAAGAATTGATTTTAGAAAACGAGCAACTACAGGAAGAAAAAAAGCAGTTAAAAAAACAGCAGAAGGTAGTGGCTCAACAAGAAGCAGAGGCAAAAGAATTAAAAGCTTCGCTAGTAGAAGCGAATAAGAAAGTCAAAGACCTAGAAGAACAGATTACAAAAGTAGATACAGAAAAACTTGAAGCACAGATCCAGCAATTAGAAGCTAAGTTAGCTGTTCAGCAAGAAAAAGAGCAAAAAGAGAAACAAAATTACGAAAAGGAACGCGCTGAATGGATGTTGAAGCGGCAAGAAATCCAGCAGTTGCAAGAAGTAATTGCTGATTTGAAACAGCAATTGGCAGAAAAAGAAGAGCTTGCAGCAAAAGTTTCAACTAGCGAATCAAATGAAGAAGTCGCAGAGCTTCAGGCGAAGATCGAAGCACTACGGGAAGAAAATGCAACCCTACAAATCGAAAACGAGCAGTTCCAAACAGAAATCAGTGAGGTTTTAGTCTTTGCTAGAAGAAAAGCAAATCGCACGATTCAAGAAGCGAAGATCGAATCTGAACGAATGATCCGTACGACAGAAATGCGAATCGATGGCATTCATGATCGTGCCAAGGAGATTCTTTTTGAAGTGAACGAGACAAAAGAAAATGTGATTCATTTGTTTGACGATCTGCATAATCAAGTTTATCAGCTTTCAGATAAAAAATTGCTTTTTGAAGAGCTTGAAAAGTAAGCTTCTACATTTATATGGTCGTTAGTAAAAAAAACAGTAGATCAAAATCTGATCTACTGTTTTTCACTATTCTCAGTTATTCGGAGTTACCATCATTTGGTTCTGGTGGATCCGGCGGTGAGGAAGGATTTTCTTCACTGCTGGAAGGCGTTGTTGAGCCAGGATCCTGACTAGAAGCAGGAGGTGTAACGATCGAAGATGAATCATCCTCATCAGGTGTTGTCACTGGGGGTGTCACTTCGCTTGATGATTCTGTTGTACTTGATGGTGTTGCTTCACTACTTTCTGTAGAAGGTGTCGTCGGTTCAACGTACGAACTACTGCTGGACGAACTTGGTGCTGAATAGCTTGGCTGCGTGTATGTCCCTTCAAGATAAAGCTCTCTTCCGATCCGTGTCAGTCCATCTGGCATTGTCCAGTCCGTGTTTTCTACAGAAGCAGAAACATAGCGCATCAATTCACGATAGACATCAGAAGCCACATGGGTACTGCTATCAGTGATCGGTGTCATTTTGTCGTTGTATCCGGTCCATACCGCCAATGAATAGGAGGGAGTATAGCCGGCAAAAGTAATATCCGGATAAGCACCGTTTGATGTATCCAGTTGTGCTAGCTGGTCATCGGTGTAATTGGAAGTTCCCGTTTTCCCTGCTTGGTATAACCCATCGATTTGCGCATTGGTCCCAGTACCGACAGAAATAACATCTTTCAAAATATCGGTCACCATATAAGCCGTCGTATCATCCATTGCTTCTTGACCATCAACTTTAAAGGATTCTTCATCTTCGGTCCCATCTTGCATGACGATTTTGTTGACGTACTGAGGTTCATAATAGGTGCCACCGTTTGAAAAAGCAGCATAAGCAGCGGCCATTTTCAGGCTGGAGATCCCATATTTTGTGCCATCTAATTTATCCGTATTGCTAGAAATCGCATTAGATTGAGTAATCGTGTGGTATTCGATACCCAACCCGCTAAGAAAGTCGGCGATATTATCCGCGCCAACTTCATCAAACAATTTCACTGCTGGTACATTTCTGGATTCTGCTAAAGCAGTTCGAAGCGTGATATTGCCCATATATTGGCGATCCCAGTTGTACACAGGAATATCGGTTCCTTTATAAGTATAAGGTTCATCTAAAATCATTCTACCGGTAGAGTCTTGTAGAAATTGGAAGGCAGGGCCGTAGTCTGTGATCGGTTTAACGGTCGATCCAAAGTCCCGAGCGACGTTGACAGCCAGGTTGTTTGCTAGAACGTCATCAACGTTGCGGGCACCAATTTGAGCCGTGACTTTGCCCGTATTGACATCAACTAAAGTAGCGGCAACTTGCATCTTGTCGTCTGGATAATTAACATAGTCATCGCTGTTGACGATGTCATATAACCGTTTTTGTGCATCGATATCGACATTGGTGTAAATATCTAAACCATCGGTATAAACATCTTTGCCGGTTTTTTCTTTAACTTCTGCGATCACTTCGTTGAAGTAATTATCAAAGTATTTCCACTCTTGGTTTTCTCGCGGGTTTTCTTGCAATCCTTCTTGAATATCTTCGGCAACGGCCGCATCATATTCCGCTTGCGTGATTTTCTCGTTTTCAAGCATTGCGCCTAAAACCACATCTCGACGACTTTTCGCATTATCAGGATGAGCGAAAGGATCAAACGCAGAAGGGGCATTTGGTAAACCAGCAATCAAAGCGGTTTGCGCTAGGTCTAGTTCAGCCAAAGGTTTGCCGTAAAACTTCATAGCAGCTGTTTGCATTCCATAAACCCCGTTGGACATATATACCTTATTAATATAGTAAGTCAAAATTTCCTGCTTTGATTTGGTTTGTTCAAGCCGAACCGCCATCCAAGCTTCTTGTGCTTTTCTTCGTAACGTTTGATCTTCGGCGCTGGTAGAAAAGAAGGACAGCTTGATCAATTGCTGAGTCAACGTACTTCCGCCTTGCATACCGCCGGTTGTGGCATTGGATAATGCAGAACCAACGATTCGGATCGGATCGACCCCGATATGCTGATAGAACCGACGATCTTCGACAGAGACGATCGCATCTTCCAGCAGTTGGGGAATCTCACTTGCGGTGATTTTTTCTCTCGTTTCACTTCCGAATTCAGTGATCAATTCACCGTTGGAGGCATAAAAGCGCGAAGAAACAGTCGAATCCAAACGTGTTTCATCAAGTGCTGGTGCATCTTTGGCGTACCACCAAAACAGCCCCATTCCTGATAAAATCCCGATACAGCCTAAGAAAAATAGGCCCATAAACACTTTTAAAAGAATACTCCCAATACTTCGTTTGCCTTTGGCTTTAGGGGGCTTTGGTGCTTTTTTAGCAGTGCCTTTCTTAGAATCATGCCGAGAGGTCCTCGATTGTGATTCATTTGCCATACTCATCATTCTCCTTCATCGTTAAAAATTGATCAACTGCTTTTAAATAGGGAATACGCGGCGCAATAGTGGGGATGATTTCGATCCCATTGGTTTCGATATAGGCCAACGTCATTGATTTTTTTCCCGTTTCCTTTTGCAGGTGCCACTGAGAAACTAAGCACTTGCTATCTAGAAAAAAGCAGCGTTGTAGACTAGAAAACCATAAAAGAACAAAACATAATCCCGCTTGTTCCAAACAGTCTTCCATATGCTTGATTTGGTGTGGATGAAAATTTTTAAAGGGAAATGACGTTTTGTTTTGAGTCTCTTTCGCTTCAAAGTCGATATATTGCCCTTGATAAACCCCATTGTAGTCGGTGGTAGAGGCCTCTCGAAAGTAGGCTTCTTTGATTACGGCGGCGCTTCTTCTCGGATAATCTACCTTGACGATTTGAACTGGTGTCGGTTTCTTATGAATGACCGCAAGTTTGCGATTTAAATAATAAAGGTTGCTTTCATTGATCGCTTCTTCAAAACGCATCCCACGATTGGCATACGTTTTTGGCTTTATTAGTTTTTCTTGCATTTTTTGTTTTTTGCCGTCATCATAGGTAGTAGATTGTCCATTCGGGTAACGAATAACCATGTTGTTCACACTCCTAGGCAACATTATACCAAAAAGTCGTTTGGAAAGAAAAGAGATGACCAGAGAAACAATGAAAACCTTATACTTTACTGGCTATCGTAATTATGAATTAGGTGTCTTTCAAGCAAAAGATCCCAAGATTGCAGTTATTAAGAAAGTAATAATGTCGGCATTGACCAATTATGTCGAAGAAGGGCTAGAATGGCTCTTGATCAGCGGGAATCTTGGAGCAGAGCTGTGGTGTGCCGAAGCCATTGAACAATTAAAACAAACATACCCGGAACTGAAACTAGGAATTATTTTTCCTTTTGAAGGGTTTGGTGAAAATTGGAACGAAACGAATCAACAGGCACTGCAAACAGCGAAGTCATTTGCCGATTATGTCAATGCCACCAGCCATAAGCCTTACCAAGACCCCAGTCAATTAAGAAATCACACAGCGTTTTTACTGGAGCATACTGAAGGTGCACTTGTGTTATATGATGACGAATTTCCAGGAAAACCTAATTATTTCTTAAGAGATGCGAAAGCCTATAGTGAGCAAAATCCCTACTTTATTCATCAAATAACAATGGATGATTTACAAAACGCAACATTTGATAGTAATTTACTTTGATTTTCGTATATTTTTTGATAGAATGGTCTAGAAAGTGAAAACCATTTGGAATAAACAATGAGGTGTAAATAATGGCAAATTTAATTTATAGTCCAAAAGATATTCTGCAACAAGAATTCAAAACAAAAATGCGTGGATATGATCCAGTGGAAGTGGACGAGTTTTTAGATAATATCATTAAAGACTACGAAAGCTACAATAAAGAGATCTTAGCCCTGCAAGAAGAAAACGATCGTCTGACAGCGAAAATCGATCAATTGTCGAAAAACCAAGCAATCGCTTCTCGTGTTCAACAAGAAGCACCGAAAAGCCAAACAGTCACAAATTTTGATATTTTAAAACGTTTGTCTAATCTTGAAAAAGAAGTGTTTGGCAAAAAGCTTGATCGTGAATCAGAACCTGTCACTCGTTCTTCTTCATACAACAGCAACTATACAAATGCTGATTTTGAAGACGACAACGAAAAAACCCGTCAATTCTAATGTAGAAAAGATAGTTGTGATTTTCGGGTAATTGCGGCATAACTCGATTATGCTGAGGAAAGTCCATGCTCGCACAAGCTGAGACGCTTGTAGTGTTCGTGCCTAGCGAAACCATAAGCTAGGGTACTTGAGAAAGTAACGGCAGGAAAAATGGCTAAGGTGCAAGCTATGCCAAAGTATCCTTGAAAGTGCCACAGTGACGAAGCAAGCCGGGAAACCGTCTTGGTGGAACGCGGTAAACCCCTCGAGCGAGCAACCCAAACAATGGTAGGGGCACTTTTTGCACGGAAATGAACGGAGCAAGAAGGCAAGTAATTGCAGATAGATAATTACCCAGTGTTTTCTTCTCCCTGAGGAAAATACGGACAAAACATGGCTTATAGAAAATCACAACCTATCAGGGAATCCTTCCAGCAACGGAAGGTTTTTTTATACCAAGAAGGAGAGCGTTATGACTAAAAAAACATTTAATTGTATTGCCACCGCTGCGAGCGGTTTAGAAGCACTAGTGGGCAAAGAATTACGGGATTTAGGGATCGAGTGTGAGGTTGAAAACGGCCGAGCGCGCTTTAAAGGGACAATGGAGACCATTGCTACCGCGAACTTGTGGCTCCGTACAGCCGACCGTATCAAAATCGTCGTTGGGGAATTTGACGTATTGACTTTCGATCAGCTGTTTGAAGAAGTTAAAGCGTTACCGTGGGAAGACTTTTTACCGTTAGACGCTGAATTTCCAGTAGCCGGAAAATCAATCAAATCAAAATTGTATAGTGTACCTGACTGCCAAGCGATCACCAAAAAAGCAATCGTCAATCGCTTAAGAGAAGTATATCATCGTCCGGCAAGTGTGCCGCTGACTGAAACTGGCGCTTTTTTCCAATTAGAAGTCGCTTTATTGAAAGACCATGCGATGATCACATTGGATACGACTGGCCCTAGTTTGTTTAAACGCGGCTATCGTTTAGAAAAAGGGGGCGCACCTCTGAAAGAAAACATGGCTGCGGCTTTAGTGATGCTGACAAATTGGTACAAAGACAAGCCTTTTGTCGATCCCGTTTGTGGATCAGGCACATTGTGTATTGAAGCAGCTTTGATCGGCCATAATATCGCCCCTGGATTTAATCGGGAATTTGTTTGCGAAACGTGGGATTGGTTCCCAGCAGAAGTATTTGAAAAAGTACGGAAAGAAGCAGATGAAGCAGCAGATTATGATGTCGAATTAGATATTACCGGTTCGGATATCAATGGTCGAATGATTGAGATCGCCCGCCGGAATGCGGAAGAAATCGGTCTAGGAGACTCGATCACCTTCAAACAACAAGCTGTTAAAGACTTTAAAACAGAAAAAGAGTATGGTGTCGTTGTGGCTAACCCTCCTTATGGCGAACGCTTAGGGGAAGAAGAGTCTGTTCAGCGACTGTATCAAGAAATGGGCCAAGTGTTTCGACCGCTTAAAACCTGGAGTAAATACTTTTTGACCAGTGACTTGACTTTTGAGACCCATTACGGCGAAAAAGCGACAAAAAAACGCAAATTATACAACGGTGCGATTCGTACCGATCTCTTCCAATACTGGGGACAACGTCCGCCACGCAAAAAGGAGTTTGCTGAATGAAAGAACAAGAATTTCTGAAAGAATTAAAAGAAATCGATCTATTACAACAAGCAATGGGGATCTTAGGCTGGGACAATCAAACCGGGATGCCAGAAAAAGCCAGTGATTACCGGGCGGAAGTTGACAGCTATTTATATGGCCTCTATTTTGACAAAAAAATTGGAGAGCCGATCCAAGAAGCAATCAGCTATTTTGGGAAACACCCAGAAGAATTATCAGAAGTTGGGAAAGCGGCTTATCAGCTAGTCAAAGAAGAGTATGAATTGCAAAAAGATGTACCAAATGAGTTGGCGATGGCGGCTTCCGCAGCAACGTCAAAAGCACATACTGCTTGGCTCAAAGCCCGTAAAGAAAAAGATTTTTCTTTATTTAAAGACGCACTTTCTGAAAATATTCGCTTGACGAAAGAATTGATTCCTTATTGGAAGAAGAATGAGCTGACAAACTATGATGTGTTGTTAAACCAATACGAACCAAATATGACGGTTGAGATCTTGGATAATGTTTTCTCACAAGTGAGAGACGGTATCATGGATATTCGTCGTCAATTGGCTGAAAAAGGAACAGCACCAGATACTTCGATCCTGTCACGTAAGATGACCGAAGCGCAGCAACGTAAATTTATCTCAAAAGTGATTGCCGACTTAGGCTATGACTTTTCTCGCGGCCGCTTGGATAATACGGTCCACCCATTTGCTACGGGGATCAATCACAACGATGTGCGTTTGACTACTCGTTGGAGCGAAAACGATTTTTCAATGGGACTATTCGGTGTAATTCATGAAGCCGGACATGGAATGTACGAGCAAAATATTGACGAAAAATACGAAGGAACACCGGTTCATGAAGGAGCGTCTATGGGGATCCACGAATCTCAATCGCTTTTTAATGAAATCATTATCGGCAGTAATCGCAATTTCTGGGCCAAGCAATACCCATTTTTCCAAGAATGTGCGGAAGGCTCGTTTGATGATGTGTCTTTTGACACCTTCTATGATTCTTTGAAGCATTCTAAAGCCAGCTTGATCCGTATTGAAGCTGACAGTTTGACTTACGTAATCCATATCATTATTCGTTACGAGATCGAAAAAATGATCTTTAACGAAACAGTATCGATCGATGAACTGCCGAAAATCTGGAATGACAAATACGAGGAATATTTAGGGATTCGTCCAGAGAATGACCTTGAAGGAATCTTACAAGATGTTCATTGGTCAGGTTCCAGCTTTGGTTATTTCCCATCCTATGCGTTAGGGTATATGTATGCCGCGCAATTACTGCATGCGATGGAAAAAGAAATCAATGTCGATGAAGTGTTGGCTTCAGATGATTATTCACCGATTCGTAAATGGCTGACTGAAAATATCCATCAATATGGGGCATCAAAGAAACCAAATGAATTGATTTTAGATGCAACGGATGAATTATTGAATCCTCAATATCTATTAGACTATTTACGTAAGATCTATTTTAGTGTCTATAAAATCAGCGAGACGCAAGATTTCGCTTAAAAGAAACGAGTGAAAAGAAGCTTCGCAAGACGTTGCCGCCCTAACTGTTTCGTGGGGTGCTCGTTTTGTTGAACTTCTTTTCCTTTTGTATCGATAACCACTGAAAAAAGGAAGGCTTGCTGCTTTCGTATCGAAAGAAGGAGAAAGATGAAGGAAGAAAACAATGTTACCGATCTTAGCAAAGTAATTGCCTATGCCGAAAATATTTTGGGGAATGATTACACAGGACATGGGTTTGATCATGTCAAACGGGTGGCGGGCTTAAGTCAAGCTATCATCGATGCCGACGAATTGGCGGTTGATCGTTTTGTCGTACAGGCGGCAGCTTACTTGCATGATACGGTGGATGATAAAGTTGTGGCGGATGTCACAGCGGCTTATGCCGAAGTGCGAGTTTGTTTGACCGCAGCAGGGGCAAGTGAAGCACAAACGAAAGAAATTTTTTCTATTATCGAAAATCTGTCTTTTTCAAAAGAACTTTTGCAAGGCGCACAAGTTGTCTCAGTAGAAGGCCGCGTCGTTCGTGATGCAGATCGTCTCGATGCTTTAGGTGCGATCGGTATTTTACGGACGAGCTATTTTGGTGGCAGTCATCAACACCCGATCCATGTCAGTGACTTAGCCCCAAAGACGTTTCAAAATCATGAGGATTACCGAAAAGGGACGACGGTGATCAATCATTTTTATGAAAAACTATTTTTGCTTCCTGAAAAGATGACCACGGATTATGGCAAAAAAGAAGCTCAGCGACGTGTGGTTTTCATGAAGGATTTTTTAGAAGAATTCTATGCAGAATGGGATGTCTAACTTTGTTTAGAGTTTTTTAAACTGAAATTCGATTATTTCCTTTTTCCTTTATTGTTCTTTATAATAGTAAGTACAAAGGAGGGATGGAAATGTACTACCAACAGGCATTACAACCGAGTGAACTATTGCCAGCGATTTCCAATTCAGGGGAATGCTTTTTTGTCATTCGGGCTGAGCTACCCATCCGGCAATATCAAATCGCAGTCTATCTTTACGACGATCAATTCTTTTTGTTGCAAGATGATCGCTTGTTTGATCAAATCGAACAAATCTCTAGTGAGACATTAGGGGACGAGGAAGAGATTTTACCATTTATCGAAGAAGCGTTGGAAGAAAACCATTATTTATTAGTGGAAAAAGCGTTTATTCGTTTAGATCTATCTACTTTACAAAAGATGACCGATCTTACTAGTTTCGATATCTTGTTTTATGAATTTTTTGATTCATGGGGGGAAGAAGAATGAAACGGACTGAATACGTAACACTCCAAGACAAAACATTGATTGACCTATTCCAGCAGTTAGGAGAGGATGTTTCGAATCTCGAGCTGATCGATGAAGAAAAGAATATCGATGTGGTGGTTGTGTCGAATAGTGACTGGCAATATTTATTGGAACAAGTCAATGATGATGTAAAAGAATCTTTTGCTGATACGTCAGAGACAGACCTGGATGAAGAACTAGCCGACGAATAAACGCTTTTTGTGGTTGATAAACTGTTTTACTACGGGAGTGGTGGTTGGATCTTTTGAAGGGGTTTAGCAATCTAGGCAGCTTACCAAAAAAAATACGAAGCGATCTCATTTCCCATTAAGAGGAACAGGATCATTTCGTATTTCTAGGTAGGTTGCTTTTATTTTGTCCGCAGACGAACGTTTTTGACTTTTAGATAGCCGCGAATCAAGTTGAGAATAAGTAAAAGAATGCCCACAATCAATGGAATCGCTAATAAGTAGGGCGAGTAAAGGTGGGTTTCATGCACGTGTTCAAGAGAAGTTTTCTCCACTTCATTGATGGCTTGTTGAATGACTTGTAAACTAAATCCAGTCAGAAAACCAGCAATGATGAATAGGGCAAATCCTAAGTAGGGTATATCGGAAGACCGGCGAAAAAGAGCAAAAGCTACATATAAAACCAAAAGGAATGCCGGTACGCCAAAGGCAAAATAGGGATTTAACATGGTTTTTTAACCTCCTTTTCTTTTATGATACTCCAAAATTTACGTTTTGGGAAATAGCGTGTAAGATAAAAAGAAAACGTGAAGGAGTTCTTTATGTCCGCTTATATTACCCCAATAAAGGTTGCTCTGCTGGTTTTTCCATTTCTAGCATTGGCGATATCAATGATTTTTTTTGTTATCCAATATCGAAAATACGGTCGTTTTATCTTTTCTCGTGCACTGGTTCTTTATTCGTTTGTCTTCTATTTATTATGCGCCTATTTATTAGTTATTTTGCCATTGCCCTCGATTGAAGAGGTAGCTCATATGACTGGTCCTAAGATGGAATTGCAGCTAGGAGCATCCTGGCACCATTTTGTCCAACAGACGGTCTTAAATATCCACGACCCGCAAACCTATCTTCCTGCCATGAAGCAGGGGGTCTTTCTCGAACCACTCTTTAATTTATTGTTGACCTTGCCTTTCGGCGTTTACTTACGTTATTACTTCAAGTGTTCTTTTCTGAAAACGCTGGCGATTACGTTTTGTCTGACGTTGTTTTTTGAATTGACTCAGCTGACAGGACTTTATTTTATTTATCCCCGTCCTTATCGCTTATTTGATGTTAATGATCTCTTTGTCAATACACTAGGAGGATTGTTGGGGTGGAGCATTGCCCCGCTATTTACGTTCTTATTGCCATCAAGAGAAGAGATGGATGCCGATTCATACGCCAAAGGTACTCGGGTAACCGTAACACGAAGGATATTTGCTTGGTTGATCGATTGGGGAATACTGAATGTGGTCAGTTTCATTGTGGTGATCGCTGTTCGTTTGCTTACTCAACAGACGGTAAGGGACTTTAGTGGGGACTATTGGTACTTTGCTCTTGAAGTATTACTGTACTTTGTGTTGTTTGCTTATCTTGCCAAAGGACAAACGATTGGAAAAAAACTCGTACGAATCAAAATCATGCAAGAAGCCCGTCAGAGGGTCAGCTTGGCTGCGTTATTGAAACGTTATGGTTTGTTTTATCTGATTTATGCCAGCATCAGTCGGGTCAACATCTTTTTTGCACCGTTTCTTGATTCGGATAATACGCTGCTTCTGGTCGTCAGTTTATTGATGGTGGTCATTTTTGGCTTGATCCAGTTTGGCTTTTACATGAATCTCTTTTGGGCTGCAATAAAAAAAGAAAGCCGCTTTTTCTATGAACGCCGCAGTGCAACGTATACAATTAGCACGATTGATCCAAAACCCGTGACAAAAGAAAGTTAGGAAATCAAGGCAACATATGCTATAATCCAAAGGATGCTAAAAGAAAGAAGGTGTTTGAATGTCTTTTGAGTCATTTAAATTTCAACCATTTATTTATGAAGCACTTGCTGATAAAAAGTTCTCTAATCCAACAGAAGTGCAAGAAAAATTGATACCTGTTATCCAAAAAGGCCGTAGTGTTGTTGGACAATCTCAGACTGGGAGTGGTAAGACCCATACATTTTTACTGCCATTGATGGATAAAATTGATGCCGAAAAAGATGAAGTGCAAGTCGTGATTACTGCACCGAGTCGTGAATTAGCCACACAAATTTATCAAGCCGCAAAACAGATCGGCGGGTTTCATGATCCGGAGATTCGTGTGTCAAATTTTGTTGGAGGAACGGATAAACAGCGCCAATTGAGCCGTCTGCAAAATCAACAGCCCCATGTCGTGATTGGGACACCTGGTCGTATCTTGGATATGATCAACGAACAAGCCTTAGGGGTTCACACTGCCAATGTATTTGTCGTGGATGAAGCAGACATGACCTTGGATATGGGCTTTTTGGAAGAAGTCGATCAAATTGCGGGGCGTTTGCCTGAGAAACTACAAATGCTGGTTTTCTCCGCAACGATTCCAGAGAAATTGCGCCCATTCTTGAAAAAATACATGGCCAATCCATTGATCGAAGAAATCAAATCGAAAGCAGTCATCTCTGATACGATCGAGAATTGGTTGATTTCTACCAAAGGGAAAAATACCAATAAATTGATCTATCAATTATTGACTACAGGCCATCCCTATCTTGCCATCGTTTTTGCCAACACGAAGAGCCGTGTGGATGAAATTACGGATTACTTAAAGGAACAAGGCTTAAAAGTAGCGAAGATCCACGGCGACATCAGTCCTCGTGAAAGAAAACGGATCATGCGCCAAGTGCAAAATTTGGACTACCAATATGTTGTCGCAACAGATTTAGCTGCGCGAGGAATTGATATTGAAGGGGTTTCTCATGTCATCAATGCCGAGATTCCAGCTGATTTGGATTTCTTTATCCACCGTGTTGGTCGGACCGGTCGAAATCAAATGGATGGGACCGCGATCACTTTATATGATCCAAGCGATGAAGGGGCAATCCAAGCCATCGAAGATCTAGGGGTTGTTTTCCAACCGAAGGAAATCAAAAATGGCGAGATCGTTGCGACTTACGATCGGAATCGTCGGCAAAAGCGGGAAAAATCTCGTGACGAATTAGACCCAACCTTGATTGGCTTAGTCAAGAAAAAGAAGAAAAAAATCAAGCCTGGCTACAAGAAAAAAATTCAATGGGCCGTTGATAAGAAGAACAAAGAAAAACGGAAGATCGAACGTCGTCAAACGACTCGAACCGCCCGCAAAAACAAGAAAAATTCGAATAGCTAATGCTTACCAAAACAGCAGCCAAGGAAGAGAACTACTCTTCCTTGGCTGCTGTTTTTAATTGTTTGGTCATTTCTACACACAATACGCCATCTTCAGCATAGGGTTCAGATGTTTTTTGATACCCACAGGATTCATAAAACGCACAAGCGTCGATCTCTGCGGATAACACTGATTGGAGGGCACCCTCTTGGACACCACGCATTTCGAGATAATGCAATAATTTGGTGCCGTATTCTTGGTGCCGAAAGGCCTTAGCTACGCAAAAGCGATCAGGTTGCAGAGTGTTCGGTGTAGAGAATTGATAGCGAATGGTAGCGATCGGTGTGTTTCCATCAAGCCAAAGAAAGTATGGACAGGTTTGGTCTTTTTCATCAAATTCCCATTCTGCCGGAATGTGCTGTTCTTCTACAAAAACGGCTTGCCGCAAGGCGAAAACCGCTTGTAGCATCCACGGACTGCGTCCAAAATAAAGCATCAGTCGTTTTCCTCCTTTTTCGTGGTATACTCGTTATATAGTAATTGTAGCAGATGAGAGGAGAAATGACGTGGATTTTTTTGAGGCGTTACAATGGTCAAATTGGAAGACACTGTCCTTTGAAATCAAAGAACAGCTGATCCAGCAAATTTTAATGTATTTTGTCAGTCCTTTAAAGGAGATCACCGATGTCCATTTTAGTCAGTTGACGTATGCAGGATTGAAATGTGCTACCTTTGAATTAACGATCGATGGCGAAGACTTTGTCTTTATACCAGGGAATTCTGAGGCGATCTTAGGTTGGGATCTCGGTGTGCAAGGATTACCGGCTACTTGCTGGAGTAAAAATTGGCAGTCACCACCCAATGAGATCATTCGCCAACTGGAAACAATCTATGAGTTAGAAACCAGCCAGGATTGGGGGATTTTTGTCAATGAGTCGACGAGCCCTTTGCGTAAAGCTGTGATTGATCCCATGCTAGTCCAAAAAAGTTCTCTGCCTGCTGGCGCAAGGTATATCGGGCAGTTAAATACGATCACTGGGGAGTTTCACGGGTTAGTCGATCAATTCAGTGTTTTCGAAAAAGAGCTAAAGGCACAATTCACAGCACCAGCGTCCTTTGAGGAAAGCTTGCGTTGGGAATTACCCGCTTTTTATCACGAAGAGAATCGCTATTTTGCTGCACTAGAGCCGTTATCGGAAACCTATCAGTTATTTACCCACGAATCCGTCAGTCAAACAGAATTGAAACAGCAGTTAGATAAACAAGGCTTTCAGCTGCTTTCAGAGGATCAATGGGAATATGTCTGCGGTGCTGCTACTCGGCGACTTTTTCGCTGGGGCAATGAAAAGTCTTGCGACGATGGTGTCTCTTTGCCAACCGCTGAATTGCTTGAACCGAATTTATTTGGCTGCACCTATGGGCTTGCGGATGCGTGGGAGCTGACAGATGGCTTGTCTTTAAAAATGGAGAACTGGCAAATTTGTGGGCATCCCTTATTCGATGCATTGCCTTATGCCAGTTATTACCGTTCACGGAAAATGCTACAGCCAGATCAAAAGCTTTCTCCGCAGAGCTATCGTTACCGCAAAGCGATTCTGATCAATAAAGACCGGATTTGAGGATTGACTTTTTCGACACATTTCCTTATACTTTGAATGACGAAGGATATGGTCGGTTTGATGATTCATTACAGAAAGTTTTTCACTGCTGAGAGAAAAACATGAATTCAGACGGATTGCTCCCTTTGGTGCTCAACTGCAGCAGAAATGTTGCCGTCCACTCCGCGTTAACGAGTCTAAGAGGTAATGAGTCACATCATTGCAAGCAAGGTGGTACCGCGTATCGACGTCCTTGCTCTGCAATGGTGTTTTTTTATCGTCAAAACGACTCTACAGGCATAAGAGCGCCTTACCAGCAATTTTGTCAGCCCCTGTATCTTAAGCGAACACAGAAGAAAGTAGGAGAATAACGTGAAACAATTATCCAGTGCAGAAGTACGCCAAATGTTTTTGGACTTCTTTCAATCAAAAGGTCATTCAATTGAACCAAGTGCGTCCCTTGTCCCAGTCAACGATCCAACCCTATTATGGATCAATTCAGGGGTGGCAACGCTAAAAAAATATTTTGACGGCAGTGTTGTTCCTGAAAACCCAAGAATGACCAATGCGCAAAAATCAATTCGGACCAACGACATCGAAAACGTTGGGAAAACAGCAAGACACCATACGATGTTTGAAATGCTAGGAAACTTTTCGATCGGCGATTATTTCAAGAATGAAGCGATTCATTGGGCATGGGAGTTTTTGACTTCCCCAGAATGGATGGCTTTTGATCCAGAAAAGTTATATGTCACGGTTTATCCAAAAGACACAGAAGCAAAACGGATCTGGGCAGAAGAAGTCGGCTTGACACCAGAGCATATCGTTGAGATTGAAGACAACTTTTGGGACATCGGTGCAGGACCATGTGGACCGGATTCGGAGATTTTCTATGACCGTGGTCCTGAGTTTAATGACGTAGCGGAAGATGATCCCGAAAACTATCCTGGTGGCGAAAACGAGCGCTATTTGGAAATCTGGAATCTGGTCTTTTCAGAATTCAATCATCAACCAGATGGCTCCTATGAACCACTACCACATAAAAACATTGATACGGGGATGGGGCTGGAACGAATGGTTTCCATCGTTCAAAATGCACCAACCAATTTTGAAACAGACTTGTTTCTGCCGATCATCAATGCAGTGGCAGATTTAAGCGGTCGTGTGAACTACGGCGACAGCAAAACGACAGATATCTCCTTTAAAGTGATTGCAGACCATATCCGCGCGCTTTCTTTTGCGATCGGCGATGGGGCACTTCCTTCAAATGAAGGCCGTGGCTATGTTTTACGTCGTTTATTACGTCGTGCAGTCATGCATGGGAAAAAATTAGGGATCGATGCTGCCTTCTTATACAAATTAGTACCGATCGTTGGCGAGATCATGGAAAGCTACTATCCTGAAGTACTAGAGCAGCAAGAATTTATTGAAAAAGTGATCCGCAACGAGGAAGAACGTTTCCATGAAACCATCAATGAAGGGTTAGATATTTTAAATCAAGTGATCGCCCAAGTAAAAGCAGACAACCAAGATACGTTAGCTGGTCAAGATATTTTCAAATTGTATGATACTTACGGCTTCCCAGTTGAATTGACAGAAGAAGTGGCTGAAGACGAAGGGTTGAAAGTGGACCATCAAGGGTTTGAACAAGAAATGGATGCACAACGTGCCCGCGCTCGTGCGGCTCGACAAACGGAGCTTTCAATGGGCGTACAATCCGCTTTATTGACGGATATCAAAGTAGACAGCCGTTTCGTTGGCTATGATTCACTTGAAGCTAACAGTGAATTATTAGTGATCATCCAAGACGAAGCGTTACACGATTCTGTTTCGACAGGTGAAGCAAAACTGATTTTTGCTGAAACACCATTTTACGCAGAAATGGGTGGACAAGTTGCGGATACAGGCACGATCGTAGCAGAAGATGGTACGATCGTAGCGGAAGTGACGGATGTCAAAAAAGCACCGAACGGTCAGTTCTTGCATACTGCTACAGTCAAAGCGCCACTACAAGAAGGCGTGAACTATTTCTTACAAGTGGATCAGCATCGTCGCAATAAGATTATCAAAAATCATACGGCGACTCACTTATTGCATAAAGCGTTAAAAGAAGTATTAGGTAGCCATGCGAACCAAGCAGGTTCATTAGTTGCTCCAGGACATTTGCGCTTTGACTTTAGTCATTTCGGGCAAGTGACCAGCGAAGAACTGAGCCAAATGGAACAAATCGTCAACCAAAAAATTTGGGAAGCCCTCCCTGTTGTGACGATCGAAACGGATATCGATACCGCAAAAGGCATGGGAGCGATGGCACTCTTTGGTGAAAAATATGGGCATGACGTTCGCGTCGTCAATGTTGCCGATTGGTCGATCGAATTATGTGGGGGAACCCATGTGGCAAATACGGAGGATATCGGTATTTTCAAAATCGTTTCTGAATCAGGGATCGGTGCTGGTGTTCGTCGGATCGAAGCCGTGACTAGTCAAGAGGCCTATACGTTATTGCATGAAGAAGAAACGCAATTAAAAGCAATCGCAGGAATCGTTAAATCTGCCCAATTAAAAGAAGTCGTTGCCAAAACAGAACAACTGCAAGCGCAGCTACGTGAATTGCAAAAAGAAAACGAAGCTCTTGCCAGCAAGTTAGCAAATCAGCAAGCAGGGGATGTTTTCAAAGATGTCAAAGAAGTAAATGGTCTGCGTCTAATCACAGCGAAAGTGACTGTTAAGGACATGAACCAATTACGTCAACTAGCCGATCAATGGAAACAAAAAGACCATTCTGATATTTTAGTGTTAGCTACCGCGAATGATGGCAAAGTGAATCTTTTAGCTGCTATGAACAAAGTAGCCAATGAAAAAGGATTGAAAGCGGGCGATTTGATCAAAGAGATCGCACCTAAAGTTGGTGGCGGCGGTGGCGGCCGTCCTGATATGGCACAAGCCGGCGGGAAGAATCCTGAAGGAATCACAGCAGCACTTGAGACCGCAGCAGCGTGGTTAGCTGCCAAGTAAGCACACTATGGTTGAATCTGTACCCGCGAGTTCCTTTCCTTCTAAGAAGATAGGTGAAAGAGGAGCGTAGGTCTTTAACACATTCCTTTTTTGAACGAAGATGACGGAGGGGGAGACCCTTCCGTTATCTTTTTCCTTTTTTCCTACGTGTTATCTGAAAATGCGTTTGATAATTGAAGGGAATTCGCTTTTTTTTCGAAAAAACGATACGAATAGTTGTTTAATTGAATTCCTTCGGGGTAAAATAAGAAAGATGGTTTTTTGAGAGGGTGATGATTTGCTAAACTTTTTTTTAAATCGTAGCAAAAAAAATGGTGTCTACGAACGCACAGCCATTGGGAAGTTAGCAGGTAGCCTCGGGTTGCTTTCCAACCTCCTATTATTTGCCGGAAAATTTATCATTGGTTTATCTGCACAATCTGTTTCGATTATGGCCGATGCCATCAACAGTCTTTCAGATACAGCCTCGTCTATTTTAACATTGATCGGTTTTCGGATCTCGGCGAAACCAGCCGACAGTGAACATCCATATGGACATGAGCGATTTGAAGCCATCAGTGGGTTTGTGGTATCTTTGATCATCACGTTTGTTGGCGGTCAATTTCTCATCAGCTCTGTGCAACGCATCATGGAACCGACGAGTATCCGTCTTTCACCACTATTGTTTATCGTTTTGGTTTTATCGATTTTGATCAAAATCTGGCAGGGAGCGATGTACCGAAAATTGGCGAACCTGATTGGCTCTCAAACACTTAAAGCCAGTGGGCAAGACAGTCTCAACGATGTGTATACAACGGGTGCGGTTTTGTTTTCAGCGACGATCGAGTGGTTGACTGGCCTACGTATCGATGGCTTTGTCGGCTGTCTGATTGCCTTGTATATTTTGATTAGCGGAATCAAAATGATTCGTTCCTTTATCAACGAATTATTAGGGGCACGCCCAACGCAAGAAGAAGTAGCTGCCATGGAGCAGCGCTTGGATCACTATCCGACGATTCTCGGTTACCATGATTTACTGGTTCATAATTATGGACCGAAAAATCGCTTTGCCAGTGTGCATATCGAAGTGGATGAAACGTGGTCTTTACGAGAAGCGCATGAGGTGATTGATGCTATTGAACAAGATTTTCGCCAATCTTTAAAGGTCGACCTTGTCTGTCATCTTGATCCAGTACCAATTCAAGATCAGCAGTATCGGTATTTAAAAAAAGAAGTGTCAAAGATCATTCGCTTCGTTGATCCGCAGTTACGGATGCATGATTTTCAGGTCAAAGGAGATCTGTTGGCGTTTGATTTAGTGATTCCCGCAAAATCGGCGTATAGTGATCAAGAAATCGAAGAAATGCTGAAACAAAAAATCAAAGAAACACTAGGGGACTATGAATTGAAGCTTGCTTTCGATCATAGTTACCTATTATAGGGTTACAGGATATAGGAGGAAACTATGATAAAAATGGATATGAGCATGATTTCCACGGTATTATTGGCACTTTTGTTTATTAATACGATTGCTGCCTTTATTACTGTTTTTCGGAAACCACGCTCGATTGCAAGTGTCTTTGCTTGGATGATGACGTTGGTATTCATCCCCGGCATCGGGTTTTTGTTGTACTTGTTTTGTGGTCGGGGGATCGACGGAGAAATTATTTATAAATTTAGTGAGCACCACCAAAGTAGGATCAATGAGTTGAATCAAATCATCAAAGTGCACAATTATTCTTTTCCTGAACATCCTTACTCAGATGACAATCATCTATTAGAGCGCTATTTTAAGAACCTTGATGAATCGCCCTTGACTAAAGGAAACAAAGTAGAATTTTATACAGATGGAAAAGAAAAATTTGCAGCATTGTTTGAAGACATGAAGCAAGCAGAAGATAATCTGCATGTGGAATATTATTCGTTTTTTAATGATGAGATCGGTGGCCAATTTCTGTCTATCTTGATCGATAAAGCCCGTGAAGGTGTTGAAGTGCGTTTGGTCTATGATCCATGGGGGTCACCGAAAGCCAATCGGAAATTCTTTCAACCGTTGATTGATGCCGGTGGAAAAGTCGTGCCTTTCATCACTTCGAAGAACCTGATCCGTAACACACGATTGAACTATCATCTACATCGAAAAATCGTTGTGATCGATGGTCAAATTGGTTGGACTGGCGGCTTTAATGTCGGCGATCAATATTTAGGGAAAAAGGCCAAATTTGGCTATTGGCGAGACACCCATGCGAGAATCGTAGGTACTGCCAGTTTTACACTACAAGAGATTTTTATTCGTGACTGGAACGCATCTGTAAGAAAAGAAGAGGATCAACTGGAATACGAGGATCGCTACTTTATTCTACCGCCGAAAGAGCTCTCTGGAAATGTTGATTTGCAGATTGTCGCTGATGGTCCTGAAAGTGAGACCCAAATTCTCAAAGGCGGTTTTGTAAAAATGATCTTAGCTGCCAAAGAATCGATTTGGATCCAAACGCCTTATTTGATTCCTGATGACAGTATGATGAACGCATTGGAAATTGCCATCCACTCAGGTGTAGACGTCCGAATCATGATCCCATGTATGCCTGACCACCCATTCATTTACCGGGCAACACAGCATTATGCCAATTATTTGCATCGTCGTGGTGCAAAAATCTACATCTATAACAATGGTTTCCTCCATGCGAAGACGGTCATGATGGATGATACCATTAGTTCCTTTGGGACGACAAATCAAGACATTCGGAGTTATGCCTTGAATTTTGAAGTCAATGCTTTTGCCTACGATCACGATGTCACGCAAACGTTGAAAGGCTTCTTTGAAGAGGATATGGCGCAATCCACATTACTGACGGATGAAATTTTAGCTAAGCAGTCTTACTGGTTGCGCTTCAAACAAAACTTCTCTCGGTTATTGTCTCCGATCCTTTAATTTCAACGCCTTTGCTAATCCTTGGCGTGCCAAATGGTCGGCACCTTTGTTTTGGCTCTCAGGGATCCATTGGATGATCGCTAAAGGGAACTGTTTCAACAAGCATTGAATTTCCGTTAAATAATCAGAAAAAGCAGGGTTTTTGGTATAATTCTTGTCGATAGTCTGCGCAACGACTTTGCTGTCGGTATAGAGCATAATCGTCTGTTCCTGTAACCCTTTGTCAATCAGCAGCTGCAACGCGTTTACCATCACAGCGAACTCTGCTTGGTGGTTAGTTGAATCAGGTAGCGGAAACGCAATTTGCTCATGCAGATCAGTACCGACAATGACGATTCCACCGCCACTAGGGCCGGGGTTGCCTTTCGTGGAAGCATCAAGATAAACTTTTAACATTGTCTCACCCTTTTTTGATATGATAAAGATAGTATACTAGAAATTTTATGTTGTGAGGAACTTTTATGAAGCGTAAATTGTATTGGCAACCGGAAGCTGCTACAGCGATCATTTATTGGTCGTTTACTATGATGATATTATTTATCAGTTTGATTCTTTCGTTAGAAAATACCAGACCTTATTGGAAAAGCAACCTCGTTTTAGCCGTCTTTTTCTTTTTTGTATGGTTAGGTATTCACCGAAGCATGCTCATCAGAAATGATTTGCTCCTTATTCGCTATGCCCGCTTATGGAAGAAACGCCTTGTTTCTTTACCTGAGATAGAAAAATGGCAAATTGAAAACCATTTAATCAGCATTACCGATCATCAAAAAACGTATACCTTCACGTTACGTAAAAAAGATGTGGTATGGTTAGAAACTTTTTTTCAAGAAAAAATCCCTGAAAAAAGGGTGCAGGTCGAAACCAACGAGTAATTCATAGAAATCTAGAAAACAGCGATCACTCCTTTTGGCGGCACAGCCTTAGGAAGGACGTTGTTTTTGTTTACATAGAGGATTCGGCAAACTTCTTGTAAAAGTGTGGAAAATCTCTCTTTCTTTCTGAATAAAATCAAGTATAATAAGAGCATAGCAAACAAAATACATTTTAAAGTGCTAAATAGTTCGTGAATTGAGGGTAAAAATGAAATTAGATATCGAAATTGCACAAGAATCAATGCCTAAACCGATTATTGAAATTGCTGAACCACTTGGTTTAACAGGGGATGACCTAGAACTTTATGGCAAATATAAAGCAAAAATCGAATGGTCAGCAATCAACGAAAAAGCAAACAATCCGCTGGGTAAACTCATTTTAGTCACAGCGATCAGCCCAACGCCAGCAGGGGAAGGTAAATCAACCGTGACCATTGGACTTGCAGATGCGTTAAATCAAATCGGCAAGCAAACCGTCATCGCCTTACGTGAGCCATCATTGGGCCCAGTAATGGGCATCAAAGGCGGCGCCACCGGCGGCGGCAAAGCACAAGTTCTACCGATGGAAGACATCAACTTACATTTCACAGGTGATATGCATGCGATCACGGCTGCCAATAACGCCTTGTCTGCGTTGATCGACAATCATATCCAACAAGGCAACGAATTAGGGATCGACGGACGTCGGGTCACATGGAAACGCGTTGTCGATTTGAATGATCGAGCGTTACGACAAGTGATTGTCGGTCTAGGGGGACCGTTACAAGGCGTTCCCCGAGAAGACGGTTTTGACATCACCGTTGCTAGTGAAATCATGGCGATTTTGTGCTTGGCAACAAGCATTGATAATTTAAAAGAGCGATTAGGAAAGATTTTAATTGGTTATTCTTTTGAGAAACAACCAATTTACGTAAAAGATTTGGCGGTCCAAGGTGCTTTAGCCTTACTTTTAAAAGATGCCCTCAAACCGAATCTCGTTCAAACGATTGAAGGAACCCCTGCGCTGATCCATGGCGGACCTTTTGCGAATATCGCCCATGGGTGTAACAGTGTCATCGCAACCGAGACGGCTTTGCACTTAGGCAAATACACGGTGACCGAAGCTGGGTTTGGTGCTGACTTAGGCGCAGAGAAATTTCTTGATATCAAAACACCGAATTTATCAAAGGCACCAGATGCGATCGTAGTGGTAGCAACGATCAGAGCACTGAAGATGCATGGTGGGGTCGCTGTCGCTGATTTAGGGACAGAAAACTTAAAAGCATTAGAGCGAGGCTTCAGTAATTTAAAGCGTCATGTTGAAAACATGCGTAAATATGGTATTCCAGTTGTCGTTGCGCTTAATGAGTTCTCACAAGACACAGAAGCGGAGCGAACATTAGTCGAAACCTTGTGCCAGCAAATCGACGTCACCATCGCACGGACAGCCGTTTGGGCAGAAGGTGGCGCCGGTGGAACGGATCTAGCAAAAGCAGTGGTTCAACTAATCGAGGAAAAACCCGCCAACTATCATCGCTTGTATACCGACGATTTGCCTTTAGCGGATAAAGCTTCTTTGATCGTGCGGGAAATCTATGGAGGAGCTGAGGTTGAGTTTGCACCAAAAGCCAAAGCGCAGTTACAAAGCTTCAAAGAGCAAGACTGGGATCAGCTGCCGATTTGTATGGCAAAAACCCAGTATTCCTTCAGTGATGATCCAAAGCGATTGGGCGCACCAGATGACTTTACAGTAACGATTCGCGAATTCGTGCCAAAATTAGGTGCTGGCTTTATCGTTGCCTTGACTGGTGCCGTGATGACAATGCCTGGATTACCGAAGAAACCTGCGGCTATCAATATGGACGTGACTTCTGATGGCCAAGCAATCGGTCTTTTCTAAAAGAGTGATCACAAGCAAAGAAGACATTCGCTGCATTTGAAACGAAAAAACGGAAAGAGATGATTTGAAAGGACGGATGCAAGCGGCATTCGTCTTTTTCTCGTTCATTAGACGTGATGGAAGATAAAAGTAGGGATTCTTGTTATAATAATCAAGGAAGCAAGCAAAAGTCTATTTTCTTTCTTTTGATAATCAAGTATACTTAACCAATTGAGGTGATCTTTGTCAATGGAGCTACAACTAACTAGGAGGACTGGTTTTTATGGAATGGGCAGTCCCTTAGAGGTCATGCAAGGGAAAAAAAGAATCGCTGCCATCAATCATCAGCAAACGATTTTTTTAGAGTTAGCTGAGCAGACACCGATTCGTGTGCGCATGTTTTTTTTAGAAAGTCAGCCTTTTCAGCTACCACAAGGCCAATCAGCGCTCAAGCTGGAGATCGTGATGAATCCTACGCTTAAAAGATTATATATCGGCTTTTATTTAAGCCTTTTTCTCATGATGGGGGTATTGGGCTTATTCTCTATCTCCCTTTACTCGTTGCTTTTTGTCGGGGTGTATTTGGTGGCATATTTTGTCTTTGTTTTGATTTATTTGAAAAAAGCGTATCTTATCAAGGAGGTTCCTCATGGCTAGTGGTGCAGATCAATTTTTGAGTAGTTTTAATCGAATCGAAAAGCGGCTTCGTGACGAATTGGATAATCCACGGAATATGGGTTTTTCTGAAATGGTTCGTCGCTTGTCAAAAAGCAAAAATATCAATGTCAGAAGAGCAGAAGATGATCTATTACAAATGGCTCAGCTGCGCAATGCCATCGTACATGAAAAAATCGGAGAAAACTTTGTCATTGCTGAACCGAATGAATGGGTCGTCAATCGCATTCAAGAAATTGAACGCTCTTTACTGGCACCTGAAAAAGTCATGCCGCGTTTTGCGAAACGAGTGACTGGTTTTGAAAAGCACCTGCCATTACCAGAGTTATTGAAAATCGTTGCCCAAAAGCGCTATTCACAATTTCCGATCTATGATAATGGTCGATTTTTGGGCTTGATCACTTTGCGGATGCTGGGATACTGGTTAGCGAAAGAAAGCCTCCATGGTGAAATCAAGTTGACAGGCAGAACGGCAGATGAATTATTAGCAGGAGATGGGAAACGATCAAATTATTGTTTCGTGTCGGCAGAAACGACCATCGTAGAAGTGGAAGAATTGTTTCAAAAAAATGCCCTGCTTGAGGCGGTTTTGATCACCAAGGATAAAAATCCGAATGGAAATCTCTTGGGCATCATCCGTCCACGAGATATTTTTAAAGAAGAAAGAGTGGAAAATTTATGATCGCGTTGTTTTTTTTGTTAAGTGCTGTTGTCATTGGCTTGGATCAATGGCTGAAAATTTGGATCGTTGCCAATTATCAACTAGGTGAAACACATTCTCTGATCGACAATGTGTTGTCCCTGACCTATCTTCAGAATACCGGTGCAGCTTGGAGTATTCTAGAAGGAAAAATCACTTTTTTTGCGATCATCACCGTTATCGCGGTTGCCGTCGTTGTTTACCTATTGTTTCGTTACCAAAAAAGCAGTTTGTGGTTTCGCTTTGGATTGGCATTTGTTCTAGGTGGCGCTATCGGAAACTTCATCGATCGCTTGCAGCATGGCTTTGTGGTGGACATGTTCCAGCTTGATTTTATCAATTTCCCAATTTTCAATATCGCTGATATGTCATTAGTGTTTGGGGTAATCTTGATTTTTATTTATGCACTGGTAGATGACGAAGCAAAAGGGAAACAAGGAGAATCAAATGGAAAAGCAAATTGAAGTAATCATTAAAGAAGAAAAAGGGCGGGTCGACAAAGTGTTGGCTGAACGCTTGCCTGACCATAGCCGTTCACAAGTTCAACAATGGCTGAAAGAAGATGCCGTTACTTTAGAAGGTGAAACGGTTCGGGCTAATTATAAAGTAAAAGCAGGCGATCACTTGGTCATCCAAGTGCCAGAGCCGGAAGTAGTAGATTTAGAGCCAGAAAATATTCCTTTGACGATCGTCTATCAAGATGCTGATGTGGCAGTCATCAACAAGCCGCAAGGGATGGTGGTTCATCCATCCGCTGGGCATCCAAATGGCACCTTGGTCAATGCGTTATTGTACCATATGGATGATTTATCCACGATCAATGATGTTGTTCGGCCAGGAATCGTTCATCGAATCGACAAAGATACGTCGGGTCTGTTAATGATTGCCAAAAATGATCAGGCGCATGAGTCGTTAGCGAAACAATTGAAAGACAAAACCTCGTTACGCAAGTATGTGGCATTGGTCCATGGCAATATCAGCCACGAAAAAGGCACGATCAATGCACCGATCGGCCGCTCGAAAGTCAATCGGAAAATGCAAGCCGTGATCGAGAATGGCAAACCCGCAGTGACTCATTTCACCGTGTTGGAACGCTTTGATCAATTTACCTTGGTGGAATTGCAATTGGAAACTGGAAGAACCCACCAAATTAGAGTGCATATGCAATATATCGGGTTCCCGTTAGCCGGTGACCCAATCTACGGACCAAAGCGTACCTTAAAAGGCAACGGCCAGTTTTTACACGCCAAGCTTTTAGGTTTCGCACATCCCGCTACGGGTGAGTCAATGGTCTTTGAAGCCCCATTACCAGAGCTGTTCGCGGACACGTTAAAAAAATTGCGAAAAAATGATTGATTTTTTTGTGTGAGAACTGTATAGTAATTGTAACAACTAAATAGCTCCTTTAAATGTAGTCCCGTGAGGCTAAGAAGGAATGAGTAAGCAGACGACTCCCGCGTTGGAGATTCGAACCCTTACTAGATGATAACGTGTACCCAAAATCCACAGAATGGGATTTTAGGCAACGATCGGAAAACATGACTCCTACCTCAAGCAGGTAGGAGTTTTTTTATGTTCAAAATTAGGAGGGAATAACATATGGCAGCGAAAGAAGTAGTAGATGCAGTAACAATGAAACGAGCGTTAACGCGGATCACCTATGAAATTATTGAAAGAAATCGCGGCATTGATAACTTGGTGCTGGTAGGAATCAAGACAAGAGGCATCTATATCGCTCAACGAATAGCAGAACGTTTAAAACAACTAGAAGGCGTAGAAGTACCTGTCGGTGAATTGGACATCACCTTGTACCGAGATGACAAAAAGGCAGAAGATGATCCAGAGATCCATTCATCAGACATCCCGACTGCCATTGATGGCAAAGAAGTCATCTTGATCGATGATGTCTTGTTTACAGGACGGACGATTCGGGCAGCTTTGGATGCCATCATGGATATTGGTCGACCAAAGCGAATCTCACTCGCCGTTCTAGTTGACCGCGGTCATCGTGAACTGCCGATTCGGGCAGATTTCGTTGGGAAAAATATTCCAACTGCTTTAAGTGAAGAAATTATCGTGGAGATGGAAGAATCAGATGGTTCTGACCGGATCATGATCAATAAAGAAAACGACTAGGAAGAAGAGTGACAGCAACATGCAGAAGCAAGAATTTCGTAATCCAGACGCAGTTTTAGACATCAAAGATCGGCCCAAAGCACTGCCTTGGTTAGGTCTAAGCTTACAACATCTTTTCACGATGTTTGGGGCAACAGTATTAGTTCCGATCCTCGTTGGGATCAACCCCAGCATCGCTTTAGTTAGTTCAGGTATTGGAACATTGGTTTACTTGGTCACAACGAAAGGGAAGATTCCTGCGTATCTAGGCAGCAGCTTTGCGTTTATCGCAGCGATGCAGATGCTGATGAAATCTGATGGCTACCCAGCTATCGCACAAGGCGCCATCACGACTGGGTTGGTTTACGTGATCGTTTCGATGATCATTAAACGTGCCGGTGCAGCTTGGTTGGATAAGATCTTACCACCGATCATTGTCGGTCCTGTGATTATGGTGATTGGATTAGGGTTAGCCGCTAACGCCGCCCAGAATGCAATGTACAATGACTCAGTCTACGATTTCAAGTACATTCTGGTAGCTTTGGCTACCTTAGGATTAACGATTTTCTTCAATATGTTTCTGCGAGGGTTTTTAGGATTGATCCCGATCCTTCTGGGGATTGTGGGCGGATACTTGATCGCCTTAGCAGCGGGGATCGTCGATGTGCAGCCCATCATTGACGCCAACTGGTTTGGCATGCCAAGCTTCGAGATTCCCTTCATTAACTATGAACCAAAACTGTATCTGAATGCAATCACTACGATGGCGCCGATCGCTTTTGTTACCATGACCGAACACATCGGTCATCTGATGGTCTTGAACAAATTAACGAAGCGGAACTTTTTTGAAGAGCCAGGCTTGAACCGAACACTATTGGGAGATGGGTTTGCTCAGATTGCAGCCGGTCTCGTTGGGGGCCCCCCAGTGACAAGTTACGGAGAAAACATTGGGGTTTTAGCAATTACACGGGTCCACAGTGTGTTCGTCATCGGTGGTGCAGCAGTTCTAGCCATCGTACTAGGCTTCGTTGGAAAACTAAGCGCATTGATCTTAAGTATTCCTGGTCCAGTCATCTCAGGGATCAGCTTCCTGCTCTTTGGCGTCATCGCTGCCAGCGGGTTGAAAATTTTGATCGACAACAAAATCGATTTTGATCGTAAGAAGAATTTGATCATTGCGTCAGTGATCCTTGTGGTAGGAATCGGCGGTCTTGTCTTCACGGTCGGTACCTTCACATTATCCGCAATGGCGTTAGCAACTGTCCTAGGGATCTTCTTGAATCTTATTTTACCTGACAGCTCTCGCAGCGAAGAAAAATAACTTGTGCCAACTCATCGTTTAAACAGAATCAAAGGAGGAATTCATTCATGATTATTCAATCCGAAAGAATCAGCTTAAAGCATCTTTTGACGGTAGAAGCATTGACGGACCGTGAAGTGATGGGACTCATCCGCAGAGGACAAGAATTCAAAAGAGGGGCGAAATGGATGCCCCAAAAAGAACAATATTTCGCAACAAATCTCTTTTTTGAGAACAGTACCAGAACCCACAAAAGCTTCGATGTTGCTGAGAAAAAACTAGGGATCGAAGTCATCGAATTTGAAGCCTCCACCAGTTCTGTTCAAAAAGGCGAGACCTTATATGACACGGTCTTGACGATGTCGGCTTTAGGTGTAGACGTTGCGGTCATTCGCCACGGCGATGAAAATTACTACGACGCTTTGATCCAAAGCAAAACGATCCAGTGCAGTATCATCAATGGCGGGGACGGCAGCGGCCAACACCCAACGCAATGCTTGCTAGATCTGATGACGATCTATGAAGAGTTTGGGCATTTTGACGACTTGAAAGTCGCAATCGTAGGTGACATCACCCACTCACGGGTCGCAAAATCAAACATGCAAATGTTGAAGCGTCTCGGAGCGAAAGTCTTCTTCTCAGGTCCAAAGGAATGGTATGACGAAGAATTTGAAGTATACGGTCATTGGCTACCATTAGACGAATTGGTCGCAGAAGTCGATGTTATGATGATGCTTCGTGTCCAGCACGAGCGCCATGATGGAACGGAAAGCTTTTCCAAAGAAGAATACTTAAAAAATCACGGGTTGACCGTCGAACGCGCCGCAAGAATGAAAGAGCATGCGATCATAATGCACCCAGCGCCGGTCAATCGCGATGTGGAATTGGCTGATGCCTTAGTTGAAAGCTTACGCTCACGAATCATCACACAGATGTCCAATGGCGTCTTTGTTCGAATGGCGATTCTTGAAGCGGTGTTGAACGGTAAGGCCTAACAGGCAAAAAGGAAAGAATTAGAGGAGGAAGTTTACATGAAAACACTCATTAAAAACGGTAAAATCATCAAAAAAGACAATCACTGTGTTCCTGCAGCAATTTGGATCGAAGAAGGAATCATTCGCGGGATCGGTACAGCATTTCCCGAAACAGATTTTGACGAAGTCATCGATGCCAAAGAGCAATTGATCACGCCAGGTTTAGTGGATGTTCATGTACACTTCAGAGAACCAGGCTTTGAGTACAAAGAAACAATTGAAACGGGCAGCATCGCAGCAGCTCGCGGTGGGTTCACGACAGTTTGCGCAATGCCAAACCTTGACCCAGTTCCCGATACACCGGAAAAATTAACAGCTGTTTACGAAAAAATCAACGCAGATGCGTCAATCAATGTCTTACAATACGCCCCGATCACAGAAAACTTACGCAGTGAAACGTTGACGGATGCAGCTGGAATGAAAGCTGCTGGCGCTTTCGCCTTGACGAACGATGGCGTGGGTGTTCAGACTGCTGGCACAATGTATCTGGCAATGAAGCAAGCAGCCGAAAATGACTTGGCCTTGGTTGCCCATACAGAAGATGACTCCTTACTCTTTGGCGGCGTGATGCATGCTGGTAAAAAAGCAGAAGAACTTGGACTACCGGGGATCTTGAGTGTAACGGAAGCTTCTCAAATCGCTCGTGATGTACTTTTGGCGGAAGCAACGGGTGCTCATTACCATGTCTGCCATGTCTCGACCAAAGAAAGTGTTCGAGTGATCCGAGAGGCCAAAAAAGCTGGTATCCATGTGACAGCTGAAGTTTCTCCTCATCATTTGCTTCTAATCGATGAAGATATTCCTGCCGATGAAGGCTTTTGGAAAATGAACCCACCGTTACGTGGGCAAGAAGACCGTGAAGCGTTGATCGAAGGTCTGCTGGATGGCACGATCGATTGTATCGCGACGGATCATGCCCCACATGGCTATGAAGAAAAAATGCAAAGCTTTTTAAAAGCACCATTTGGCATCGTCGGATCAGAATATGCCTTCCAATTGTTGTACACTCATTTTGTCAAAACAGGACGCTTTACCTTGCAGCAACTAGTGGATTGGATGACCGTGAAACCAGCATCAATCTTTGGTCTAAGCGCCGGAACGATGATGGTCGGAGACAAAGCCGATCTCGCGATTTTTGACTTAGAATCAGCTTATAACGTGGATCCTAAGCAATTTCTATCAAAAGGAGTCAATACGCCTTTCGGTGGATGGACGTTATATGGGGATACAAGTTATACATTTGTAAATGGAAAATTAGTATGGCAAAAAGGTGGGCAATAATATGAAACGTTGGCTTATTTTAGAAGATGGAACATACTTTGAAGGCGAAGGCTTTGGTGCCAGTATCAATGTTTTTGGTGAGATTGTTTTTACCACCAGCATGACGGGCTATCAAGAAGCCATTACGGATCAAAGTTTTAACGGACAAATCATTACGTTTACGTATCCGATGGTTGGAAATTACGGCGTCAACCGAGACGACTACGAATCAATTTCACCGACTTGTAAAGGGGTCGTTGTGAAAGAACACGCGCGTCTAGCGAGCAATTGGCGGAAACAGCTGACGTTAGATGAATTTTTAAAACGCAAAAATATTCCAGGGATCGCAGGAATCGATACACGCGCGCTGACAAGAAAGATCCGTCAACATGGGACCATGAAAGCGAGTATCGTTGATGCAGGAGATGTCTTTGACCATGCCTTTGATCAATTAAAAGCGGCGGTTTTACCAACCAATCAAGTGGCACAAGTTTCTACCTCAAAACCTTATCCAAGTCCTGGAACGGGTCGCAATATCGTGGTCATCGACTTCGGCTTGAAGCACAGTATTTTACGGGAATTGTCACGCCGCAACTGCAATTTAACGATTTTACCATACAATACGACAGCGCAAGAAATTTTAGACCTCGCACCAGATGGTGTAATGCTGACAAATGGACCGGGTGATCCTAAAAGCTTGCCAGAAGCAATTAAAATGATACAAGGGATTCAAGGCAAGGTACCGATCTTCGGGATTTGTTTAGGCCATCAGCTCTTCTCATTAGCGAATGGGGCAGATACCTATAAAATGAAGTTCGGTCACCGCGGATTGAACCATCCGGTAAGAGAGATCGCCACTGGTCGGATCGATTTTACCTCACAAAACCATGGCTTTGCTGTGGATGAAGCATCCATCGATCCTGAAAAACTAATGGTGACACACGTCGAAGTGAACGATGGCACGATCGAAGGGGTTCGTCATCGCCGCTACCCAGCATTCAGTGTTCAGTACCACCCAGATGCGGCACCGGGCCCGCATGATGCGGTACACTTATTTGACGAATTTTTAGAGATGATCGATGCTTGGAAGGAGCAGAACTAATATGCCAAAACGTACAGATATCAAGAAAATCATGGTAATCGGTTCTGGACCGATTATTATAGGACAAGCGGCAGAATTTGATTATGCCGGTACACAAGCTTGTTTAGCTTTACGAGAAGAAGGCTACGAAGTGGTGTTAGTCAATTCGAATCCCGCAACGATCATGACGGACAAAGAAATTGCTGACAAAGTCTACATTGAACCAATCACATTTGAGTTTGTCTCACGGATTTTACGTAAAGAACAGCCTGATGCAATTTTACCGACATTAGGCGGGCAAACGGGCTTGAATATGGCGATGGAATTAGCCAACTCAGGTATTTTGGATGAATTAGGAATTGAGTTGCTAGGAACCAAATTAGCGGCAATCGATCAGGCAGAAGATCGAGATTTATTCAAACAATTAATGGAAGAATTGGATCAACCGATCCCAGAATCCGAAATCGTATCAACGGTGGAAGCAGCAGTTGAATTTGCGAAAAAAATCGGCTTTCCAATCATTGTTCGTCCAGCATTTACGCTAGGAGGAACGGGCGGTGGCATGTGTAACAATGAAGAAGAATTACGCCAAATCGCTGAAAACGGCTTGAAGCTCTCGCCCGTGACCCAATGCTTGATTGAACGTAGTATTGCTGGGTTTAAAGAGATCGAATATGAAGTGATGCGGGATTCTGCAGACAACGCGATCGTTGTTTGTAATATGGAAAACTTCGATCCAGTCGGCATCCACACCGGCGATTCCATCGTCTTTGCCCCTAGTCAAACACTGTCAGACCATGAATACCAAATGTTGCGAGATGCGTCATTAAAAATTATTCGCGCATTAAAAATAGAAGGTGGTTGTAACGTTCAGTTGGCACTTGATCCACATAGCTTTAATTACTATGTGATTGAAGTAAATCCAAGGGTTTCTCGTTCGTCTGCACTAGCAAGTAAAGCAACAGGTTATCCAATTGCCAAACTGGCAGCGAAAATTGCCGTCGGTTTAACATTGGATGAAATGAAAAATCCAGTCACAGAAACCACCTATGCAGAATTTGAACCTGCCCTGGACTATGTTGTGGCAAAAATTCCTCGCTGGCCGTTTGACAAGTTTGAAACGGGGGAACGTCGATTAGGAACACAAATGAAAGCAACTGGAGAAGTGATGGCCATTGGTCGTAATATTGAAGAGTCATTACTGAAAGCTGTTCGTTCATTGGAAATCGGCACACATCATATCGAAATGAAAGAACTAGAAGCTCTTTCTGACAATGATCTGATGGAGAAGGTCATCAAGGCGCAAGATGATCGCCTGTTCTACGTTATGGAAGCCATCCGAAGAGGGTATACTATCGAAGATTTGAATGAAATGACGAAAATCGATTTATTCTTCTTAGATAAAATGCTTCACATCTTTGAGATCGAACAAGCATTAGCAAACGATCCACAATCCCTTGATATGTTGAAAAAAGCTAAGCAAAACGGCTTTACGGATAAAAAGATCGCTGAGCTGTGGGAAACCACGGAAGCTGAGATCCGCACGCTGCGCCATGAGCAAAAGATTTTGCCAGTCTACAAAATGGTGGATACATGTGCCGCAGAATTTGAATCAGCAACACCTTATTTCTACAGCACCTATGAGTTTGAGAATGAAAGCAAGCGCAGTGAAAAAGAATCTGTTCTTGTCCTAGGTTCTGGACCGATCCGAATCGGACAAGGGGTGGAGTTCGACTATGCAACAGTGCACTCGGTGAAAGCGATCCAAGCTGCTGGCTATGAAGCGATCATCATGAACAGTAATCCTGAAACGGTTTCGACTGATTTTTCTATCTCCGACAAGCTGTATTTTGAACCGTTGACCTTAGAAGATGTCTTGCATGTGATCGATTTGGAACAGCCAATTGGGGTCATCGTCCAATTTGGCGGGCAAACGGCGATCAATTTAGCCGAACCTTTGGTGAAAGCCGGAGTCAAAATCCTAGGCACCAGCATTGAAGATCTTGATCGTGCCGAAAACCGCGATCTCTTTGAGCAAGCATTACAAGCATTAGATATTCCGCAACCACCAGGCGACACGGCGACGAACGAACAAGAAGCGATCGCCATCGCACAAAAAATCGGCTATCCTGTTTTAGTCCGCCCAAGTTATGTCTTAGGGGGACGTGCGATGGAAATCGTGGAAAACCAAGCCGATTTAGAAGATTATATGCGTCATGCAGTGAAAGCATCACCAGAACATCCTGTCTTGGTCGATCGTTACTTGGTTGGTAAAGAATGTGAAGTCGATGCTATCTGTGACGGCAAAACTGTTTTGATTCCTGGAATCATGGAACATATCGAGCGTGCAGGGGTCCATTCAGGAGATTCAATGGCAGTCTATCCACCGCAAAATCTTTCGGATGAACTAATTGCTACGATCGAAGAATATACCAAACGCTTGGCATTAGGTTTAAATTGTATCGGTATGATGAATATCCAATTTGTCATCCATGAGAACAAAGTGTATGTCATTGAAGTAAATCCTCGTGCTAGCCGAACCGTGCCATTTTTAAGCAAGGTAACAGAGATCCCAATGGCACAAATTGCCACGAAGGCGATTCTCGGGGAAGAGATCACAGCGTTAGGTTATCAAGACGGACTTGCTCCAACACCAAATGAAGTACACATCAAAGCACCTGTCTTCTCCTTTACAAAACTTTTAAAAGTCGATACTTACTTAGGCCCTGAAATGAAATCAACGGGTGAAGTAATGGGATCAGACAAAGATTTGGCAAAAGCACTTTATAAAGCTTTTGAGGCATCAGGCCTGCATATTCCTGAATTTGGAAAAGCACTTTTCACCGTTGCAGACGAAAGCAAAGAAGAGGCAGCAGCACTGGCGGCGCGTTTCGTAGAGGTCGGCTTCACCTTAATGGCTACCAATGGAACCGCTGATTACTTTGAAGAAAAAGGCCTGCAAGTGACACGAGTTGCTAAAATCTCTGATCAACAAGCAGAAGAAACGGTTGTTGATTTGATCCGTAAAGGAACGACCCAAGTAGTAGTCAATACCATGGACAAAGATCGCCAAAATGCAACGGAAGACGGATTTATCATTCGCCGAGAAGCAGTGGAGCATGGTGTACCGACCTTTACTTCTCTTGATACAGCGGATGCAATTCTAAAAGTGATGGAATCCCGCAGTTTTTCAACAAAAGCAATTTAACGCAGATAAAGGAGTTTTTTGATGAAGCAAGAAATCATGACCATCAGCAAACAGCGTCAACTGGCACCACGGATTTTTGAAATGACATTGACTGGTGAATTAGTCAATGAGATGAGGACCCCAGGGCAGTTTCTGCACCTGCGGGTTCCTCAAAATGCCTTTCTTCTTCGCCGACCGATCAGTATCAATCATATCGATGCTGAGAAAAAAGAATGCCGAATCATTTACCGGGTCGAAGGAGATGGCACACGAATTTTTTCAGAAATGACCGTTGGTGATCCAATCGATGTGATGGGGCCGTTAGGAAATGGGTTTCGCTATCATCATTTAAATCAAGGGGACACTGCATTTATCGTAGGTGGCGGTATCGGTGTACCGCCGCTCTATGAATTATCGAAACGTCTGACCCAACAAGGCGTCCACGTCATTCACTTTTTGGGCTTTGCCAGCAAAGACGTCATGTATTATGAAGAGGAATTTCGTGCACTAGGAGACACGAGGATTGCTACCGATGATGGCAGCGCTGGTTTACAAGGAAATGTTGGCAACCTGTTGTTAGCTGCAGAGCAAACACCTGCGGCGGTCTTTGCCTGCGGAAATAACGGTCTTTTAAAAACCACCGCCCAGCTTTTCGAAGACCTTTCAGATGTTCAATTATCCATGGAAGCGCGAATGGCTTGCGGGATGGGTGCCTGTTATGCCTGTGTTTGCCATACGAAAGATGACGAACAAGGTACAAAAAGTGTCAAAGTTTGTGACGAAGGGCCTGTATTTCAGGCGAGAAAGGTGGTCATTTAATGTCGATCAACGTCGAGCTACCCGGATTGAGTCTAAAAAATCCGATCATGCCTGCCAGCGGCTGTTTTGGGTTTGGTGCAGAATATGATAAATATTATGACATCAGTCAATTAGGTGCGGTGATGATCAAAGCGACCACACCTGAACCACGTTTCGGCAATCCAACCCCAAGGGTAGCGGAAACGCCTAGTGGTATGTTAAATGCCATCGGGTTGCAAAATCCTGGGTTAGAAACGGTCATGAATCAAATATTGCCGGACTTAGCTCAAAAACATCCAGAGTTACCGATCATTGCAAACGTTGCTGGTTCGACCGTCGAAGATTACGTTCTTGTGTGTCAGGAAATCAGTCAGGCAGAAAATGTCAAAGCGATCGAACTGAATATCTCTTGCCCTAACGTCAAACATGGCGGTATCACTTTTGGAACCGATCCTGCGGTTGCTGGTGCATTGACTGAAGCGGTCAAAAAAGTCTCGCAAGTGCCGATCTATGTCAAACTTTCGCCGAATGTGACGGATATTGTCCCAATTGCAAAAGCGATCGAAGCAGGCGGCGCCGACGGGTTTACGATGATCAATACGCTTTTGGGCATGCGGATCGATTTAAAAACACGAAAACCGATTTTAGCCAACCAAACCGGGGGCTTGTCTGGTCCATCAATCAAACCAGTGGCGATCCGCCTAATCAAACAAGTGGCGCAAGTTTCTCAATTACCAATTATTGGCATGGGGGGCGTGATGTCAGTGGATGATGTACTTGAAATGTATCTGGCAGGTGCAAGTGCAGTTGCAGTAGGAACTGCAAACTTTACCGATCCTTACATTTGCCCAAAATTGATTGAAGAATTGCCTATCCGAATGGCAGAATTAGGGATCACTTCTTTGGAACAGTTGATAAAAGAAGTGAGAGAGGAGCACGTGTGATGAGTGAACAACCAATTATTGCCTTAGATTTCCCCAACAAACAGGCTATTGAAACATTTTTAGCGCAATTTCCTGCGGGAGAAAAATTATTTGTAAAAGTTGGAATGGAGATTTTCTACCAAGAAGGACCAGCGATCGTCACTTGGTTGAAATCCTTTGGCCATGACATTTTTTTAGATTTAAAATTACATGATATCCCTAATACTGTTGGACGAGCAATGGAGCGCTTAGCTTCTTTAGGTGTTGCTTTGACGAATGTTCATGCAGCCGGCGGGATTGAAATGATGACTGCTGCTAAAAAAGGTCTGCAACAAGGAACCCCCGCTGGAGACAAAGTCCCTGATTTGATTGCAGTTACCCAATTGACCTCCACTAGTGAGGCACAAATGCATCATGATCAGCAGATCATGACGTCACTGCAAGAAAGTGTTATCCATTACGCCACTTGTGCCCAAAAAGCTGGATTAGACGGTGTTGTTTGCTCCGCACACGAAGCAAAACAGATCAAGCAAAGAACAACCGATGCCTTCATACGCTTGACGCCTGGTATCCGACCAGCTGGCAGTGAAGTTGGCGATCAAAAACGGATCATGACACCTGCACAAGCTCGCAATGCGGGGGCTACCATGATCGTTGTGGGACGTCCAATCACCCAGTCTAAGACACCGTATGAAAGTTATCTGCAAATAAAACAAGAATGGAAGGAAGCTAGCCAATGAAAGAACAATCCAATCAAATTGCCAAAGATCTTTTAGACATCGAGGCGATTTTTTTACGACCGAATGAACCATTTACTTGGGCAAGCGGCATCAAAAGCCCTATTTACTGCGACAATCGAATCACTATGAGTTATCCTCATGTACGTCGCGCCATTGCGAAAGGCTTAGCTGCAGTCATCAAAACGACTTATCCCGAAGCAGAAGTGATTGCAGGGACCGCAACAGCCGGGATTCCCCATGCTGCTTGGGTCGCTGAATTGTTAGATTTGCCAATGGTTTATATTCGCAGCAAAGCAAAAGAACATGGCAAAGGCAATCAAATTGAAGGTCGTATTCAGCCAAATCAAAAAATGGTCGTCATTGAAGATTTATTGTCAACAGGTGGCAGTGTCTTAGAAGCTTGTGAAGCAGCCAAAAGAGAAGGAGCCGACGTATTAGGCGTCGCTGCGATCTTTACTTACGAGCTGCCTCAAGTCCAAGAGAATTTTGACCAAGCAGGTCTATCCTATGTGACTTTGACAAACTATACAGCGTTGATCGAGTCGGCTTTAGAAACGGGTGCTATTCAAGAGTCTGATGTTGCCCTGTTACAAGAGTGGCGAAAAGATCCTGCTGCTTGGTTGAGTGAATAAGGAATTGAAATAAGAAACGGATATGTGAGGGAATGACCAAGCATATTCGTTTTATTTTCACCTATTTTCTGATAGCATTGGGAGAAAGTTTTTTTGATAGGAAGGGCTATTCCTTGCTGTCAACTTGAATTAGGAGGCTGTTTTTTTGAAAAGAAATATGGATGTTCCCTGGAGTTATTCCGGAGACAATGGACCTGAACATTGGCACACTTTGTGCGATTGGTATGCACAAGGCGCCGAATTTCCTTACCAATCCCCAATTGCTTTAGTTCACGATGAAACCGAAGAACCTATCGATCAGGACTTGGCTTTTCACTATAAACGAGAGCGGTTCACGGAAAAAGAATTCAAAAATACGATTCACTTCGTTCCATATAACAAAGAAAGTTATGTCACATTTAAAGGGATCAACTACTATTTGACGGATATTCATTTCCACATGCCGTCTGAACATATTATCGATGATGAACAGCAAGAATTAGAGTTTCATCTCGTCCATATGAATGAGGACGGAGAAAACTTGGTTGTGGGCATCTTATTCAAATTGACGGATAAGCTCAACTGGATCTGCAATCAGCAAGACGACAGCATCTGGGACTTTGAAAACCATACGCAATGGTTTGATCCGACTATGTTCTTACCAGAACGCACCCACCATTTCCATTATGTGGGTTCGTTGACGACACCGCCAACCAAAGGGCCAATCAATTGGTTCGTCTTTGACTGGATCGGGGAGATGAGCCGCCGCTTCATTTTGGAATTCCGGGAAGAAGTGTTAGAAAACAATAATCGCCCATTACAAGACCGCAAAGATCGGCCTATTTATTTCTATTAATTTATAAAAATAGATCCTTTTACGTAGTGTTTATCACTGACTTCATTTGATGGTCAGTATAGAAACCACTTCGTAAGGGTAATCTATAAAAATGATGTTAGAATTTTTAGAATGTCATTGACTAGAAAAAGACGAAAACTCTTCGTCTTTTTTTATTTTTATATTCTAGGACCATGAAGTCTATGCTAAAATATTAAATAAGCTGATTCTCGGCAGTTAATGCATTGTGAAAATAAATACAAATATAGTTTTTTTTTAGAAAAAGAGCAGACACGGTAAAGCTTTTTTGGCTGAGTATTTTATAGTGAAAGAAAGGAAATCCATATGCATGCATGGGAAGCAATCCAAAAATCCATCGATTTTATCGAAGACAATCTTGCTGAGTCGCTAGAGATCGAAACGTTAGCACAAGTCGCATCGCTTTCTGTATTTTATTATCAACGCTTATTTACTCGCTTAGTTAAAATTTCTGTTAGGGAATATATAAAACTGCGTCGTCTGGCCAGAGCCGCTGTTTTATTAAAAGACAGAAAAAGTCGAGTCATTGAGGTCGCTTTTGAGGTTGGTTTTAGCAGCCATGCAGTATTTTCAAGAACCTTTAAGACCGTTTATGGACTTTCACCTTCTCTTTACCAAAAAGCTCCGATCGGCTTGCAAAATTTTGATAAGCCGGATCTATCTTTAGGGTATATTGTCACAGAAGAAGGCAATCCATTGATCAGCGAAGGAGTCGTTTTGGAGATTCAGAAGAAGCGAAATCAGCAACCGTTGGTTTTTTGTGGCGTTGTTGGTTACTATCCATTTAGGTATGGAAAAATGCTGGGCCAACGAACAGGGATTGATCCGATTGATGATATTTGGCATGATTTTTATCAAAAGACTGCCAATCAGCCTCTCACCGATCATTGCCTGATCGGTGTTTCATTTCCGGGAGATGCGCCTGAAGGCTATTCAAGTTATTTTGTTGGTCAAATATCTGATGGTTCGCAATTTCTCAACTGCACTGAATGGACTTTACCAGAACGTGAGTATATTGTTTGCAGTTTTGATACGGTCTCAGAGCAACTGATCATCAATATGGGAAAGGCGATGCGTTATACCCGTTTTTGGCTCAAGAAAAATGGCTGGATTGCTGAGAATTTTTTTCCTGAGCTTTATCGAAAAGGGGAAAATCATGTGGTTCATGTCGAATTATGGATTCCTTTTAAAAAAAGAATTAAGATGCAAGGAGGAACAGAATAATGACTCACCAGTATGAAGAAGGAATAAAGCTGCTTGAAGAAAAATTCGGACATTTTAAAGACAATGTGATTGCCCTTGCGACGACAGCTTGTGACAAAACTGTAGAGGGACACATACAACCAGTCGTTCGAGAAGTTGATGCTTTTTATGAAGAGGGCGTTTTTTACGTGTCGACACACGAGCAATCCAATAAAATCAAGCAAATCAAAAAGAACCCAGCAGTTTCCATTGCCGTTAGCGGTGAATGGTTTACTGCGGTCGGTCAAGGGGAGAATTTAGGTTGGGTGCTAGACCCTAAAAATGCAGAATTAAGAAGCAAAATTCGCAAAGCCTTTGTCTGGTACGACGAAGTCAACAATGAGAATGATAAAGGCTGTTGCTTTCTAGCAATCCATTTGACCAAAGGAACGTTGAATATCAATCATTGGGAAAAGCTGTATCATTTTGATTTCGAGAAGAAAGTCACTATGGAGGATGGCGGTATTTATTAGCTAGCAGAAGCTACTTTCTCACGGTGATTTTCGAATGCCATTCTATCGGATCTAGCAGATACGTCGATGGCTAAATTCTGAGAAGGCTTGCCTTTTGTGTTTCAAGCTAAGCAAAATTGTCGCTGGAAGAGCAGTAGATAGAAGGAAAAAGCATAAAAACCGATCACAAGCGCGTGTAGTTTCGCAGTGCTTTTGTGGTCGGTTCTTTTATTGATTACACTATGTTTTTTTGATCCGAATAGACTGAGGAGCAGCTAGGACTGTTTTAATCTCAAAATTCCCTCATCAGGTGTCACAAAAAGCGTTTTTTGATTCTCATAAATGACGAATCCAGGTTTGGCACCATTCGGTTTCCGAATATGTTTGACTTGCACGTAGTCCACCGGTACTTGGGCAGATTGACGATATTTTGAGAAATATGCGGCAAGCTCTGCAGCTTCCATTAAGGTTGTCTCACTAGGATCATCCGAACGAATGATGACATGAGAGCCAGGAATATTTTTGGTATGCAGCCAGATATCACTCTTACGAGCTGTTTTTAAAGTCAGTTGGTCATTTTGTAAATTGTTTTTTCCAACGAAAATTTCTGTTCCGTCTGAAGAAAGAAATCGTTCTGGTTGCGAAGGAGCGGCTTTTTTACGCTGTTTCGTCCGATTTTTGACATAGCCTTGTGCAATCAGTTCTTCCCGAATAACCGCCAGATCCATTGGAGAGGCGATTTCTAATTGAGCTAACACGGATTCGAGATACGCGATTTCTTCTTTCGTTTCGGCAATCTGCTGATGGACCAGTTTGACTGCATTTTTTAATTTCTGATAACGTTGAAAATATTTCTGAGCATTTTGATTGGGAGAAAGAGCGGGATCTAATTTGATCGTCAAAAGCCGATTCTCATCATAGTAATTTTCCAAATCAACTGAAGCAGCACCACGGGGGACTTGATTCATAAAAGTCGTCAAAAGCTCACCTTTTTGACGGAATTCTTCGGCGTTTTCTGAATCGATTAACGTTTGTTGGCGTTTCTTTAACTTCAATTGGTTGCGTTTCAGTTCATTCTCAATCTTCTTTAGTAATTCGCCACCTTGTTGTTTGACCCGATCTCTTTCCGCCTTGTCGTGATAAAACGCATCTAAAAGCTCGCTCAGACTCTGATAAGAGGTGACAGTGGTGGTCGCATCGATCAATGATGGATAGGGAATTGGTGTAAAATGTTCCTTTTTCTCTGACTGGAGATAACTTGGTGCTAGCTCCTGGGTAAGCTCTGTAAAGAAAGCATCCCACTGACGCAGTTTTTCATTGGGATTGGCATTGATTCGAGCGATTAATTCTTCTGCTGTATCGCGGCCTAAGCCTTGGAATCGTTGTTGAAGTTCTTTTGCCGTCAAGGGATCGATGGTCGATAATTCTTCAAAAATTTTGGTGCGAGAGGCTGTAAAAGGATTAAGTGTTGTTTGCTTTGGTGGTGCAATATAAGTAGCACCCGGTAATAAAGTACGATACGTATTTTGTGAATGACCAATGTGTTTGATTGTATCGACAATTTTTCCGCTCGTCTTATTCATTAATAGAATCGTGCTGTGACGGCCCATCAATTCGACAATCAAGACGAGGGATTGTAAATCACCTAATTCATCTCGTCGAGTAAAATGAAAATGGATCACACGGTCATTGTCGATTTGTTCGATTGATTCTAAGATCGCCCCTTCTAAATATTTCCGTAGCATCATCAAGAAATTCGGTGGGGTTTCTGGATTGCTATAGGCGATCGTTGTGCATTGCACACGAGCATAGGTGGGATGTGCGGATAGCAAAAGTTTATGATTTTTCCCTTGGGCACGGATCACAAATACGACCTCATTTTCATAAGGTTGATGAATTTTGTTCACACGTCCACTGGTTAATTGATTTTGTAATTCTTTGACCATTAAATGGGTAAAAACACCATCAAAAGACATATTGTTTCCCTCTTTTCTTATAAGGATAGTTTGACTGAGGGATTGATCCTTCCAATGTCAAATATTCCTATCTATTATACCGAAGAATCCAAAGAAAAGCCATGGCAGCTAGCTTTCCTTTTTCTTGTTAGGTTGGTGATCGGTGGTTTGCAGTGCACGCTCAATTTCTTTGTTCAAGAAATAAGAGATGACTGTTCGAATAATAACGACTGCAGCTAGACGTACGATGTCTTCGAAAGTAGGGTGGATGATCGTCTCAATAATATCTGCTGCAATCAAGATCTCAAGACCTAATAAGACATAACTCCCTAAATAATTGCGGATAAAATTATTCTCTCTGGCTGCCACCAAACGGTCCTTTTCTGTTAATTCGTAGCGCACGAAATCAATGCCTGCGATCAATACACCCCAAACGATGACGAAAATGGAGAGAAAGTTTAAACAGACAACAATGAAATCGAAGATTGGGTTGGCTCCAGTCATCAAAGAACTAGCTAGATTATGCATAATGACTCCTTTACCGTTTTCTTTTATCTTACCGAATTATCGAAGAAATGTGAAGTTTCTTGACGTTCTAGAAGGGAATTGATAGTATGAATTAATAGTAGGATTTTTAAAAAAGGTGGGCAAATTATGGAACAAGTTAGGAACTTTGTTCATTACACGAAAGAAAAAACAGTGGAAAGCTGGCAGGCTTTGTTAGATGATCTATACCGAGATCAGAAAAAAACGATTTTCACGCTGATCGGAGGCATTCTTTTCGCGCTGGTTTTTGCAGGCTTGATCGTTTTTTCTCAAAATCGCATCAACGCCTCTTTAGTGGATCGAATCGCTTTCGACAAGTTACCTTCGGAAAAAGTACAGCCATTACCATATTTGACAGCTGATAAGACGATTCGAGAAACAAGAGCGATTTCTGTGATGTACAGTAAACCAAATGGCCCACAGCTGGATCAAGTGTTTGATCTGATCCAAGCACAGGAAGACGAAATGAATCGAACATTTTTTTATTATCCGATCGTCTATGACGTGGCATTTTTCTCCAATGAATATGACATTGATCCTGATAAAGTGACCTTTGTCTTCTATGAAGAAGGAGTCGAGAAAAATCGCTTTACTTTTGATTCATTTGAGCAGCCAACGACGGAATTCATCCCAGAATTGAATCGTTTACCCATGTGGACGATTCGTTCTTCTGCCAATGATTGATAAAAAAATCTGACAATTTGACAGAAAATTGTTGACGTTTTTTTATCAATAGGCTAAACTGAATTCAATCAAGAAAGAAAACAAGTTGAGAAGGAGGAACAATCATGAAACTATTTATTCCATTGCAAGTGAAATCATGGCAAAACTGGCGTAGATAGTTGTATTGATGGGACCTCATTCCATAGATACAACTTTTTAGAGAACCTTCTAAAGTGCTGTATCTATGCTGGTAGTTGAATTTATCGCCGCATAGGACAACCTTCTATGCGGCTTTTGCTTACTTGCAATTGCCGTCACATAGGCAGTTGCTTTTTTTGTTCTCAAAAACCGTAAAAACGAAAACACGAAAAACGTAAGCAGAAAAAGGAGAATGAAAAATGAAAAACAAGGGATTAATTGCATCGGTTGCCGTTATTTTATTATTTTTAGGAGCGACCTTTGTCTATCAGTTAGGAATGAGAAGTGGGACCAATCAAGCCAGTGAGACTTCGGAACCAGTAGAAAAAGCTGAAAAAACAGTTGGAATCCTGCAGTTTGTCAGTCATGAAGCGTTAGATGCGATCACCGAGGGGATCAAAGAAGGCCTTAAAGAATCAGGCTATACCGAAGGGGACAACTTGACGATTGAATTCCAAAACGGCCAAGCGGATCAAAGTAAATTGGCAACGATGAGTCAGCAGCTGCTAAATAAAGATGCCGACGTTTTGGTTGGGGTAGCAACACCCGCAGCACAAGCGTTGGCGAATGTCACTCAGGATGTACCAATCGTTTTAGGAGCGGTCACTGATCCAGTTGGGGCAAATCTCGTGGCAGATATGGATCAACCCGGTGGAAATATCACTGGTGTTTCAGATAAAGCACCCGTCGCTGCGCAAATCAAACTAGCAAAAGATTTGCTGCCGGAGGCAAAAACAGTCGGCATTTTGTATTCTTCGACTGAAGACAATTCGAAATACCAAGTGGCAGAAGCAGAAGCTGCTGCCGAAGAAAATGGCTTGACCAGCAAATCGTATGCCGTTCCTTCAAGTAACGAAATTGCGCAAATGGTGCAAGTGATGGCACGAGAAGTCGACTTTATCTATATTCCGTTAGATAACACGATCGCAAACGCAATGCAGACGGTAGTACAAGAAGCCAATAAATCAAAAACGCCCATCATCACGTCTGTTGATACGATGGTGGAACAAGGCGGCTTAGCAACGGTTGGGCAAGATCAATTTACGATTGGGGTCGAAACTGGGAAGATGGTGGCAGCAATTCTTGACGGGACGGCCGAACCTGCGACAACTCCGATCTATACATTCAGCGATGGCGCAACGATCATTAATGAAACACAAGCGCAGTTATTGGGAATCACTATCCCAGAAAACCTCAAAGACGAGGCAAAATTGATTACAACGACACCGGAAAGTGAAGCAAGTGATGAGTAACAATTAGGAACAGCAATCACCTGCGATCACCGAGAGAGTCTTGAAAGAGAAAACTTGTAAGAATATGGAGGAAGAATGATGATTGTTTCAGCAATAGGGCAAGGGCTACTTTGGGGAATCCTGGGATTAGGGATTTTTATGACCTATCGTATTTTGAATTTCCCGGATATGACGACGGAAGGGTCCTTTCCGTTAGGCGGTGCTGTCTGTGTGACAGCGATCACCCATGGGGTGTCGCCCGTCTTAGCGACTTTGTTAGGAGTATTGGCTGGGATGTGTGCGGGCTGTGTGACAGGACTTCTTTATACAAAAGGCAAAATTCCCGTGATTTTAGCAGGTATTTTGGTGATGTCTTCATTGAACTCGGTCATGCTGTTTGTGATGCGCTCACCAAACCTCTCTTTATTAAACCAACCGAAAATTCAAGATTTTTTTACTAGAATGAATTTACCGAATTATTATGATACGGTGATTATCGGATTGATCATGGTCTTGTTGATTGGGGGCGTCTTGGTTTACTTTTTCCATACCAACTTGGGTCAAGCTTATATTGCTACCGGGGATAATGAACACATGGCCAAGTCAATGGGGATCAATACGGATCGAATGAAAATCATTGGACTGATCGTCTCCAATGGCGTGATCGCACTCTCAGGCGCATTGATCGCTCAAAACGACGGCTACGCCGACATAAGCAAGGGAATCGGTGTGATCGTTATCGGACTGGCGTCAATCATCATTGGTGAGGTATTATATGGTGAATTGACCTTGCTGGAACGTCTGATCGCTATCGTGATCGGCAGCATTATCTACCAATTATTGATCCTATTTGTGATCAAAGCTGGATTTGATACGACTTACTTGAAGATCTTCTCTGCAATCGTCTTGACGATCTGCCTGTTGATCCCTCAATTTAAACAAGCCTTGCATCTACGCACTGGTTTTGAAACGGAGGATGAATAATGTTAGCCTTAAAAAAAGCCTTTAAAGTTGTCGGCAACGGACCGAATGAGAAAAAAGTACTCTTGAATAAAATCGATCTTTCTTTAAAACCAGGAGAATTTGTCACGGTCGTCGGAGGAAATGGCGCCGGCAAAAGTACGTTATTCAACTGTATCTCAGGCACCATGCCCTTGACGAGTGGGCAAGTGATGATCGATGATCAAAACGTGACCGCACTTTCGGAAGAAAAACGCGCCCGCTTTTTGGCACGTGTCTTCCAAGACCCGAAAATGGGGACGGCTCCCCGTATGACAGTGGCAGAAAATCTTCTATTAGCACAAAAAAGAGGGGAAAAACGGTCACTAGGTCTTCGACAACTCCAAGGGCAAAGAGAAACGTTCTATGCCCTTTGTAAAGAAATCGGCAATGGGTTGGAAAATCATTTGGATACGCCAACGGGCAGTTTATCTGGTGGTCAACGACAGGCACTAAGTTTATTGATGGCAACGATTCAAACACCAAAACTGTTGTTGCTAGATGAACATACGGCTGCGTTAGACCCAAAGACCTCCAAACAGCTGATGCAAATCACAGCAAAACGCGTGGAAGAACAAAACCTAACTTGTCTCATGATCACCCATCGGATGGAAGATGCATTAAAATACGGAGACCGCCTGATCCTGCTCAGAAAAGGGGAAATCGTCAAGGATCTTTCAGCAGATGAAAAAGCTTGCTTAAGTTTACCAGAACTGTTACTGTTCTTTGAAGACGACTTATAAACCCTTGATAGAACAGTGTTTTCAAAAAAAATAATCAAATAAATGAAAAAAATAAGAAAAAATCATTGACATCTTTCAAAGTTAAACCTATACTTAGGTCAATCTTACATCAGTTTGGAGCGAAGGACTATGCAAAAATTATTGCTAACGAACCCCACACAACTGAATAAATATTACTTTAGCTATTTTAGATAGGTTTGTATTCATGAAGGCATGGGTACAAACGCTAAGTTTGTATCTATGATGGCTAGAGCATTTCGTAATGAATTCGCAGCCACGTAGATCGTAAAATCTATAGTGGCTATTTTTTATATTCACATATCTAGCTTTGCCGATATGTAATGTTTGAAGGTGTTCACTGTAGATTCTTAAATTTACGGTGGACATCTTTTTTTGTTGAAAGGAATGAACCAGATGAAACAAATGATAACCGGTCACACACGGTTGGCGGCGCTATTTGCCAAACCAGCCAAACACAGCATCTCTCCAGCGATGCACAATCTTTCTTTTGAAGAACAAGGGATCGACGCCGTGTATCTGGCCTTTGATGTTGAGCCGGATGATTTAGCCGCTAGTATCCAAAGCATCCGTCAGTTGGATCTCTTAGGTGTCAATCTATCAATGCCCCATAAAATGGCAGCAGTACCGTTGATGGATGAATGCTCACCAGCAGCCGAGCTGATCGGCGCAATCAATACAATCGTCAATCAAGAGGGGCGATTGATTGGTCACAATACAGATGGTATCGGCTTTATGCGCGCACTTGAAGACATTCAAGTGTCGATCATTGGAAAAACGATGACTGTGATCGGTGCAGGTGGAGCAGCGACAGCAATCATTAGTCAAGCTGCACTAGATGGTGTCAAAACGATCCGTGTCTTTAACCGCAAGGATGAGTTTTATCCAATCATCCAGGAAAAATTGACACAGATCGCAGAAAAGACCGCCTCTGAGATCACATTAACGGATTTAGAAGATCAGACGGCTCTAAAAACAGCCATCGATCAAAGCAGTCTTTTAGTTAATGCTACTGGCGTGGGGATGAAGCCGAATGATACGGTAAGTCCTCTAAAAGACAAAACACTCTTGCGGGAATCATTAGCTGTCTATGATGTCATCTATAATCCAAGAGAAACGCAGCTTTTGAAAGATGCGAAAGAAGTCGGTGCCAAAACTGCAAACGGCTTAAGCATGTTGCTGTATCAAGGTGCAGCTGCATTTAAACTTTGGACAGGCCAAGAAATGCCTGTTGAAAAAGTAAAAGCACTTATTGAATCCATGTAAAAAATAAAAAAATTAGAAAAAACGAAAGTAGGAAGAAAAAATGATCGTAATTATGAAACCAGGCGCTACGCCAGAACAAGTTGAAGTTGTTGTAACTAGAATCAAAAAAGAAGGCTTAGATGTTCAAGTCAACCAAGGAAAAGAACAGGTCGTTATCGGGTTAAAAGGGGATACACGCCGCATCCAAGATGTTGCTTTTCGCAGCTACGAAGGTGTCGAAGATGCCATTCGGATCTCAAATACTTACAAATTGACCTCTCGTGAGTTCCATCCGCAAGATACGGTTGTGGATGTAGATGGTGTGAAAATCGGTGACGGCAACTTTGTTACGATGGCTGGTCCATGTTCGATTGAAGGATTAGACCAAATTCGTGAATGTGCCCGAATCGCCAAAGCTGGTGGTGCACAAATCTTACGTGGTGGTGCCTTCAAACCCCGCACGTCGCCTTACGCATTCCAAGGGCTTGAAGAAGAAGGGCTAAAATACATTCGCCAAGCAGCTGATGAAACTGGCATGAAAGTCATCACAGAAGTCATGGACGAAGGGCATATCGATATGGTGGCGGAATACAGTGATATTTTACAGATTGGTGCTCGGAACATGCAAAACTTCAAATTGCTAGCTGCCGTTGGAAAAACCGGGAAACCAATTGGCCTTAAACGAGGCATCTCAGGCACGATCGACGAATGGTTGAATGCTGCGGAATACATCGCCGTTCAAGATAAAAGTGAAGTGATTTTCATTGAACGTGGGATCCGAACTTACGAAACAGCAACCCGTAATACCTTTGATCTAAGTGCAGTACCAATCATCAAAAAATTGAGCCACTTCCCAATCATCGTTGATCCTAGTCATGGAACAGGTATTTGGGATCTTGTACCACCAATGGCAAGAGCGGGTGTTGCTGCTGGCGCCGATGGGATGATCGTTGAGATCCATCCAGATCCAGCCAATGCTTGGTCTGATGGCCCTCAATCACTTAATGAAAAAACGTACATGAACATGATGAAAGAAGTCCATATCATGGAAAAAGCGATGAAAGAAATCAAAGCGTTGCAAGACTAAGCGTGAAGACAACCAATAAAAGAGGTGCAAAAATCAATGTTACACATTCACTTAGAAGACCATTCCTATGATATCCTCATTAAACGAGGGGCGTTTCGAAAAGTCGGAACCTGGGTACAACAGTTGTGGGACAAACAGCGCATTGCCGTCATTACAGACAGCAATGTCGCACCCCTGTATGGCGGACAAATCGTTGATTCCATAACCGCTGCCGGGTTTGAAGCGACACTGTTAATCGTACCAGCCGGCGAAAAAAGCAAATCACTAGAGCAAGCAGCTAGTTTATATGATGGTCTTGCCCAATTCGGAATGACCAGAAGCGATGGGATCATTGCCCTTGGTGGCGGTGTGATCGGTGATCTCGGAGGATTTGTTGCTTCTACTTATATGCGCGGCATTGATTTCTTGCAGATTCCGACGACGTTATTGGCACAGGTCGATTCAAGTATCGGCGGAAAAACAGCTGTAAATACTGGCAGTGCCAAGAATCTCGTTGGCACGTTTGCCCAACCAGCCGGTGTGATGATCGATCCAGATTTACTTGAAAGTTTGCCGCTTAAACGCGTCCAAGAAGGCATTGCTGAAATCATCAAGTCAGCCGCTATTGCAGATCCTGAACTTTGGCAAACGTTAGCAGGTTTGAAAGATGAAGCCGATTTGTTGGCCCACGCTGAAAATGTGATCACAGCTTCTTTAAAGGTTAAACAAAAAGTAGTGGAAGAAGACCCCTTTGATCATGGTAGTCGTCTGACACTGAACTTCGGTCATACGATCGGTCATGGCTTAGAAAGAACGGCTGCTTTTGAGACAAGTCACGGAGAAGGCGTTGCGATGGGGATGATTATGATCACCCGACATGCAGAAGTCACCGGATTAACACCAAAAGGTACGACCCAGCAACTTACAGAAATGGTTGAGAAGTTTCACTTGCCGATTACACCAAGGGAAATAGATAAAGAGCAATTATACCAAGCAATCACTCATGATAAAAAAGCCCGCGGGCAACAATTGAAGATTATTCTATTAGAAGCGATCGGTCAGGCGAAAATCGTGACGATCCCGACTGAAAAAATCAAAGACTACCTAGTATAAGAAAGGAAGGTAACGGATCATGCGTTATATTACAGCAGGCGAATCACATGGACCAGAGTTGACCGCCATTATCGAAGGGTTACCGGCAGGATTGCCATTAACAGCAGAAGACATCAATTTTGAATTAGCGAGACGACAAACCGGCTATGGTCGTGGGGGACGGATGTTGATTGAAAAAGACCAAGTCCGTATCACTTCCGGTATCCGTCATGGAAAAACATTAGGCTCTCCTGTGACTTTAGTGGTCGAGAACAAAGATTGGAAAAATTGGACCAAGGTCATGGCAATCGAAGAGGTACCAGAAAAAGACCGCAAACTACGACGAGTGGCACGACCAAGACCTGGTCATGCTGACTTGGTCGGCGGCATGAAATACCACCATCAAGATCTACGAAACGTCCTGGAACGTTCATCTGCCCGGGAAACGACTATGCGGGTAGCCATCGGCGCAATCGCGAAGAAAATTTTGAAGGAGCTTGGCATCGATGTGGCAGGTCATGTAACGATGTTAGGCGGCATCAAAGCAGAAATTCCAGAAGGCTTGACTGTCAAAGAAATCGCACAACGCTCTGAAGCCTCGGAAGTAAGAGTCTTAGATCCATCTGTCGAGGAAGAAATTAAACAGTTGATCGATCAAACGAAGAAAAATGGTGATACGATCGGCGGCGTAGTGGAAGTGCTTGTTGGCGGCGTTCCTGCTGGTCTTGGCAGTTACGTGCAATGGGACAAAAAACTTGATGCGAAGATTGCCCAAGCCGTGGTCAGTATCAACGCCTTTAAAGGTGCTGAGTTCGGTGTTGGCTTTGAGGCAGGTGTTTTACCGGGTTCTAAAGTCATGGATGAGATTTTATGGGACGAACAACGGGGCTACACCCGTCGCAGCAACAACCTAGGTGGTTTTGAAGGCGGCATGACGAACGGGGAACCAATTGTGGTTCGCGGGGTTATGAAGCCGATCCCGACCTTGTACAAGCCGTTGCAAAGTGTTGATATCGACAGCAAAGAACCGTATAAAGCAAGCGTCGAACGCTCAGATAGCACCGCTGTACCAGCAGCTAGTGTTGTTTGTGAGAGTGTGGTGGCAACAGTGGTGGCCAATGAACTATTAGAAAAGTTTCCAAGTGATTCTTTCGAAGAATTGACCGCATCTGTTCAGGCGTATCGAGAATACTTGTTAACCTACTGATTAAAGAAACAGCAAAAAATTCCAGTAGAAATGAGGATTCTTTTCATGAGCCAAAATATCTTCGTCGCCGGTCTAGGATTGATCGGCGCTTCCTTAGCAACATGTATCAAAAAGGCACATCCGCAAGTGCATTTGATGGGGTGGGATTGTCAGGAAACCAATGAGATCGCATTAGCAACAAATTTAGTAGACGAAGTGCCCCCTTCATTTTCTGAAGGTGCTGTCCGTGCCGACGTGATTTTGTTGGCATTGCCGGTAGAGATCACCAAAAACTATCTTGCCGAACTGGGGGCACTTTCATTAAAGCCTTCGGTGCTAGTAACAGACACCGGCAGTACCAAAGCGGAAATCACGCAATTTGCCGAGTCCTTTTCCTTTGATTTTATTGGGGGCCATCCGATGGCTGGCTCTCATAAATCAGGGATCACAGCAGCCGATGAGAACCTTTTCGAGAATGCTTACTATATCTTCACACCGACGAAAAGTCAGCGGGTGGAAGAACTACAAGAGCTTTTTCGCGGCACTAGAGCCAAATATGTGGCACTTGCTCCCCAAGAGCATGATCAAATCACAGGGATGTTGAGCCATCTGCCTCATATTATTGCTTCGGGATTAGTCAATCAGGCAGATGCCTTCAACCACGAACACCCTAGAGCACAGCAACTTGCAGCAGGCGGTTTTCGCGATATCACTCGCATTGCTTCTTCAGATCCTCGTATGTGGACCGATATCTTATTGAGTAATCGACAGGAGCTGCTGCAGCTGATCGATGAGTGGCAAAAACAAATGACGACCATGGCTCACTGGTTGCAGAAAAAAGACGAACGGGCGATCTTTCGGTTTTTTGAATCCGCGAAGGAAACACGGGATCAATTGCCGGTTCATCAAAATGGGGCGATCCCAGCATTCTATGATCTATTCATCGATGTACCGGATCATCCCGGCGTTGTCGCTGAAGTGACGGGGCTATTGAGCGAACATCAGCTCTCTTTGATCAACTTGAAAATTCTTGAAACTCGAGAAGATATTATTGGTGTTTTACAGATTTCATTCAAAACGCAAAATGATTTGCTGCAAGCAGAGCAGCTGATTCAAAAAAAGACGACCTATTCATGTCGAAAAAAATAGGAGGCCGTTATGAAACTAAAAAAAGCAACACATCTAAAAGGGACGATAGCAGTCCCTGCTGACAAATCAATCTCGCATCGTAGTATCATGTTCGGGGCGTTAGCCGAAGGGACAACGATTGTCCGTAATTTCTTGCGTGGAGAAGACTGCTATAGCACCCTTCATGCATTTCAATCATTAGGCGTTCCAATCCATGATGACGGTCAGACGATCACGATTGAAGGACAGGGCTTTAATGGCCTTAAGCCTGCCCAAGACCCAATTGATATCGGCAATTCTGGTACAACGATTCGCTTAATGATGGGGATTTTGGCTGGACAGCCATTTACAACCACCTTATTCGGCGATAACTCTTTGAATAAACGTCCGATGAACCGAGTGATGCTGCCATTAAGAGAAATGGGTGCCAATGTGAGAGGGCATGAGCAGACGGAGTTCCCACCGATCACCGTTAATGGTACTGCTTCTTTACAGCCCATCAATTATCAGATGTCCGTAGCAAGTGCCCAAGTAAAATCGGCGCTGATTTTTGCGGCATTGCAAGCACAAGGTACCTCGACGATTATTGAAAAAGAGGCGAGCCGTAACCATACTGAAGAAATGATCCGTCAATTCGGTGGCGTCATCACAACACAAGGCAAAACGATCACTGTGACGGGACCTCAAACACTCCAAGGACAAGAAGTAATTGTTCCTGGTGATATTTCCTCCGCTGCTTTTTTCCTAACAGCCGGCGCGATTATGCCAGAAAGTGAGATCGTTTTAAAAAATGTCGGGATCAACCCCACTCGTACAGGAATTCTTGACGTGCTAGAGGAGATGGGTGCTTCGATTGCTTGTTCCAATCAAGACGATCAGAATCAATCAGCTGACCTTACCGTTCGAAGTTCTACCTTGCAGGCAGTAACCATCGCTGGCGATATTATCCCACGCTTGATCGATGAATTGCCGATCATTGCGTTGTTAGCCACGCAGGCTCATGGCAAAACGGTGATCAAAGATGCGGAAGAACTGAAAGTAAAAGAAACCAACCGAATTGATGCAACTGCCGAAGAGTTGACAAAACTTGGGGCGGACATCACTCCCACCGAGGACGGGTTGATCATCAACGGTCCAACCCCTTTGCATGGTGGACGTGTGTCAAGTCGGGGGGACCATCGCATCGGCATGATGCTGCAAATTGCCGCCTTATTGACAGATGAAGAGGTAGAATTAGAAAAAGCCGAAGCCGTAGCAGTTTCTTATCCTGATTTTTTTGAGGATGTCGCACGTTTGGCTAAAGGAGGAAACAGCGAGTGAAAAAAGTGATATTAATTGGATTTATGGGTGCTGGAAAAACCACGATTGGTCGTCTTTTGGCTGAAGAAACGAAACAGTCTCATGTGGATTTTGATGACTTGATCGTTGCTGAGATCGGCATGACCATTCAAGAATTTTTCGACCAACACGGTGAAGAAGCCTTTCGCAAAATCGAAACGGATATTTTAGCTAAAACTTTGGCAAAGGAACAAATTATTTCCACTGGTGGGGGCATCGTATTAAAAGAAGAAAATCGTCAACTTTTAAAAGAGATGCCGCTCGTCGTGTATTTAAAAACAGATCCCGAGGAGCTGATTCATCGCTTAAAGGCGGATAATGGCAGCATTCGTCCCTTAGTCGTCTCAAAATCACCAGAAGAAATATTGGCTGTTTACCGTCCTCGGATCCCTCTTTATGAAGAAACTGCTTCATTGATCGTTGAAACGACGAACAAAGCACCAGAAGAAATCGTACAGGAAATTTTGATCAAAGCGGGTGCATAAAATGAAGATTGGTTATTTAGGACCGAAAAGTTCCTTTACGCATTTAGCTGCGCAAGAAGCTTATCCGGAAAATACCTGTATCCCCTATGGATCGATTCCACTTTGTATTCAAGCGCTAGCTAACGGCGTGATCGATCGCGCGGTCGTTCCGAACGAGAACTCATTAGAAGGGTCCGTTCATGCCACTATTGATACACTGTTTCGTCAAAATCAGTTGAGCATCGAACAGGAAATTATTTTACCGATCAATCATCAATTGTTAGTTTCTCAGCAAACATCAAAAGACAATCGTCCCATCACTAAGATTATTTCTCATCCGCAAGCCTTAGCGCAATGTGCCGACTTCATCGAAGCCCGATTTGCTGGAGCTACTGTTGAGGCGGTTGCTTCCACAACGACTGCAGCAGCCTACGTAGCAAAACATCCAGAAGAAGCAGTTGCGGCGATTGCTTCCAAAGAAGCGGCATTGGCCTATCAATTAACGATCAAAGAAACCAATATTCAAGATGTTGCCTTTAATCAAACCCGTTTTTGGGTTTTGACGAAGAAAGCAGCAAACACCCAATTACCAGAGCAGACTGCTGAGAAAGCAACGATTTTTGTGACGCTCCCGGCAAATCGACCGGGGATCTTGCACAAAATCTTAGCAACCTTTGGCTGGCGAGAAATTGATTTAAGCAAAATTGAATCGCGACCGTCAAAAACCACCTTAGGGGAATACTTTTTCGTGATCGATCTGGTGATGGACAAACCGTGGCAACTGATTGTAAATGCCTTTGAAGAGATTCAGTTGTTGGGTGGTCAAGTCCATCTTCTCGGCGTGTATTCCGTAAATGTTGTTGAGGACGTGACAAAAAATGACTCAAGTCAAAATAAAAACTAGCCAAGATGAAACCCTTTTAGCAACGTTTCATAAAGAGATCCAAACACAGCACCATCAATGGTACCCAACGATTTTTAAGCCATTTGATCAGTCAAGATTTGAACAAGCAATCACACAGCAGCTGCAAGAGCCAAGCCACCACTTTTTTATCGCTTGGTTGGCGGACCAGCCTTGTGGCTTTGTGCATCTTCAAGAGGTCTGTTTGCCACAAAATGCGATGATGCATGAACGAAAGTGGCTGGAAATTGCAGCGATCGCTGTTGACCCTTGGTACCAAGGGATGCATATTGGAAAACAATTGTTGGCATTTGCTGAAAACGTTGCGCTGGAAAAAGGCTTCGATGATCTCTCACTAAACTTTTGGTCGGCAAACCAAGTGAAATCATTTTATGAGCAAGCAGGATTTGTGAGCATACGACAAGGTGCATCAAAGCATCTAAGGTAAAATATGAAGAAATTTCCTAGAAAAAGGTTAAAATTTCAGAAAATAGCTTTCTTTCTATAAGGTCTAGGGTATCCTTATAGACAGAGAGCTATTTTTTAGTTGGAGGATCAGAAGCAATGAGCAGGATGGAAAAAAATAAAAAACTGCATGAACGGCTAGAAAAGGAATCCAGTCAGGCAGCCAAAGAAAGTATCTTTGCCCGTCGAGAAGCCAAAAGAAGAAACCAGCGCGTCAGACCGAGTGATTCTACTTCTTCTGCTGATGAGCGAGTAGGAGACATTCCTTATCAAAACACCGAGCATCCTAGGGCAAGCGACTCTCGTGCGGCTCAAAGTTCTCGAGAACAGTCACAAGTAGGAGCAATAAAATCTGAGGGACGAAAAAGCGCGATCCCTCCGCTATCTGCTCAGAGGCCTGCGATGCATCAAAGCCAGGAACAAAGCAAACAAAAACCGTCAAAGCTTAAGAAGACCAAGCAACCCAAACAAAAGAAAAAGCGGAAGCACCCAGTTCTGCGTATTGTGGTTCGGGTACTATTGGTGCTTTTTGCCTATTCATTGATTGCGTTTCTTGTCGGTCAGCAAGTCGCAAGAAGTGACGCTGCTTTTGCTACGACTGATGAAGAGACCTTTAATGGTACGGCCGCTGCAAATGGTGCTCGGAATATATTGCTCATTGGTAGTGATAGTCGTGAAGGAGAAGCTGGACGAGCAGACACTATTATGGTTTTGCAATTAGATGGTCCCAGTAAGCAACCGAAGCTACTTTCCTTTATGCGGGATACTTTAGTTACGATTCCCGGTTATGGCGAAAACAAGATCAATGCGGCTTATGCCTTTGGTGGTGCTGATTTGGTTAGACAAACGTTAGCGGAGAACTTCGGGCTAGAAACCAACTATTATGCAAAAGTTGACTTTCGTTCCTTTGAAAAAGTGATCGACACATTGTTTCCCTCAGGCGTTTCTATCAACGCGGAAAAAGATATGAGTAAAAATCTTGAAGTTGCCATCAAGCAAGGGCAACAACAAATGAATGGGCTTGAGCTGTTGCAATACGCACGCTTTCGGATGGACGAAGAAGGTGACTTCGGTCGTGTAAGACGACAGCAGCAAGTAATGGATGCGATCTTTAGCGAAATGAAAAATCCTTTAGCTATTTTAAAATTGCCTTATGCAGCTGGAAAAGTCTTAGGCTATGCTTCCACCAACCTGCCAATGTCTTTCCTATTAAAAAATACCTTCTCGATTGCTCGAGGGGCGGGAGGAGTCGACAGTTTGACTGTCCCAGTCGCTGACTCTTGGCAATACGGTTCAAGTGCGAGTGCCGGAAGTGTGTTAGTCGTCAATCTTGAAACCAATCAACAAGCGATCAGGAATTTTCTTAATGAGTAAGCAGAATGAAAAGTTCTGAAAACCATTTGAAAGTAAGTAAATTTATGCTATATTATTAATGACGTTTGAAATTTGTTGAAACGAGGAAAAAGAATGAAATTAGCCGTTGTTACTGACAGTACAGCTTATCTGCCGGAACGGATCAAAAACCATGAAGATTTGTTTATCATACCGATCCCTGTTATTTTAGATGGAAAAGTCTACAATGAGGGCATCGACATTGAAGCTGATGAGTATTACGCTTTGTTGAAAAACAGCAAAGAATTCCCAACCACTTCTCAACCGGTATTAGGAGAAGTGTTAGCCTTATATGAGTCATTGAAAGATCGCGGTTACGACACGATCATTAGTATCCACTTATCAAGCGGTATCTCTGGATTTATCGGAACGCTTTATGGAATTACCGATGAAATCGAAGGCGTTCAAATCATTCCTTACGATTCGAAAATCACAAGTATGCCGATGGGGCACATGGTAGAAACCGCTCTTGATCTGTCAAGTCAAGGCAAAACCGTAGAAGAGATCATTTCCCATCTGGACACTATCAGAGACAATACCTATGCCTATTTGATCGTTGACGACTTGAATAACTTGGTTCGTGGCGGTCGCTTAACCAATGGAGCAGCCTTGATTGGCGGATTATTAAAAATCAAACCGATTTTGACCTTTGATCAAGGAAAAATTGTGCTTTACGAGCGCATTCGTTCCAGCAAAAAAGCATTCAATCGCGCGGAAGATATCATTGGTCAACGGGAGCAAGAAATCGCATTGCCTGTTAAATTTTATGTAATCCACGCCAATAATTTAGAAGTAGCGAAAGAAGAAAAAGCGAAGCTACAAGCGAAATACCCAAATGCAGAAATTGAGATTGGTCACTTCGGACCAGTTATCGGCACGCATTTAGGGGAAAAAGCCATTGGCATCGCTATTTCAGCGCAATAATTTTTATTTTTTCTATGTTTATTCACGCCATTATCTCCTCAAGACAATGTATGTAAGAATCAGTTAGACGTTCGTCTAGCTGGTTCTTTTTTCTGCTTTTTTGAGATTCGCTTGTAAAAAATCACACAAACTCGTACAATAGGATCAAAATGAAGGACTGGCAAAGGAGGAATTGCTATGAAGTGTTCCTTAAGAAGGTGGCAAATGAGCGATGCGCAAGATTTAGCCCATGCGTTAAATAATCAATCCATCCACGATTATTTACGGGAGGGGTTGCCATTCCCGTATACGGTCGCAGATGCACAAGCCTATATTCGATCTGTGGAAGAAGCAGAATTTGCCTTTGCAATCACTGTGGATGACCGAGCAGTCGGCAGTATCCGTGCTGTTCGCAAAGAAAATATCCATTATAGAACGGCTGAGATTGGCTACTCTATTGCACAAGAGTACTGGGGAAAAGGTTTGATGACACAAGCCGTTCAACAACTATGTGACTATATATTTACTACTTCAACTATCGTTCGTATTTCTGCTGAATCTTTTGCGAAGAATCATTCCTCTTGTCGTGTGTTGGAAAAGGCAGGTTTTACATTAGAAGGCGTTTTGCGAAAGCATGCGGAGAAAAACCATCAGCTGTTAGATATGAAACTCTATGCGTTGATTCGTCAAGAGGAAGACGGGCAGGATGACAACAATAAAAAAGGAGAAACCTATGAATGAACTGCAAAAGTTACCAAATGTAGGCCAAGTTTTAGCGGATCACCTGGTTCGTATCGGCATCAGTACCCCTGAACAATTGCGCACAAAAACGGCCGAAGCCATTTTTGTGACGATCCGCCAACAATGTGATGCGGGCGCTTGCCTCCATATGCTCTATGGTATTGAAGGGGCGATCCAAGGCATTCCCAAAGCCCAACTTGCAAGTCAGAGAAAGCAAGAATTGCGCCTTTTTTTCAATCAATTGAGCTAGTGAAGTAATGCGTCATAAAAAAGCACTTTTTAAGAGCGTTTGTTTTTAGATACTTCTTATCAAGTGCTTTTTCTATAGACATCTGTCCCTAGCTACTAGAAAAGACCTTTTGCTTGTCCCAAACTAGCTTCCTCATTATACTTACTCTATCTAGTAAATTAGTAATTTACTAAACAAGGAGTGAGAACAATGAAAATACCAGAAAACTTGAAACATAAGCCCGTCATTAAAGTGGAAGACTATGATACTGTTGACGGAAAAAATGCGTTACATACGGATGCAAAAGGCCTTTCCCTCGGATTGGCACAATGGAACGACCGGGGAAAAGTCGATATCTCAGGCAAGGTTTGGCGCCACACAGGTGAAAAATGGTCTCGTCAGTCAGAAGAACTACCGCTCACTAGAATCTTAGATCTAGCAATCTTAGTGGCGCAATCCAGTTTGTATTTTCAAGAGGCTTATCGCCATGAAAAGTTTTACGATCCTGAAAATCCGTTGATCGAGATCATTGGCTTACAAGGAAATCGTATGACCGTTGAAGTAGACACCGAAAATCCTAAGATCGATGAAGACATTCTACTTTTTTATGATTCCTTGCAAAAAGATGGCGAACTTTATGGTGAACGCTTCAAAATCCTAAAACGGCTTTTGGATGAGCTAGGTTATTAATAAAAGGAGCAGATTACCATGACACAAATTCAACCGTCTTTTGTCGTAACGAAAGGACGCGCTTTTAGCAAATTAGAACAAACAATGATTTGGAAGAAACCACAAAGTCATCAGACCAGTGCCGAAGAACTGCGAATCGCTTCAGAGATCGCGTTGAACTGGACGGATCCAGAAATGAAGATCTTCAATGTGTTGTTGGAAGGCGATGCTGGTTCCGGCAAGACCCAGTTGGCAAAGGCACTTTCTGCCGACCTGCAACTGCCCTACACCAAAATCACCTGCTTTGCGGATATGGATAAGTCAGATGTGTTTGGTGCTTTATTACCAGTGATCAACACCGACCAAGAAGAGGACAAGGACTTGCTGGATGCGATTTATCAAAGTGATTGTTTTGAAGATGTTTTGGGGTTGATCCAGCGGCATTTTTCCCTGACTCGTGAGCGGGCACGGGCGAAATTTGCAGAACTGATCGAACGAATCGAAACCAGTGATCAACAACCTACGATTCAATACAAATTTTATCCCTCCGAAATCGTACGGGCGCTGGAAAAAGGCTACTTGCTTGAGATTCAAGAGCCAACGGTCATTCGTGATGCTTCGGTACTAGTGGCACTAAACTCGGCCCTTGAACAAAATGGAATGCTGAATATCCCGACTGGCTTCGTCCGACGACACCCTGACTGTGTGGTGATCATCACAACGAATCGGAATTACCAAGGCAACCGCCCCTTGAACGAATCCTTGCGAGACCGGATGCAGCATGCTGAAAAAATGGATTTACCTGAGCTGGCAGTCATGGTGCAGCGAGGTATTGCCAAAACCAATTATCCAGACAAAACGACTGCGGAGAAAATGGCTGAGATCATACGCTTGCTAGACGTGACCGCCAAAGCCAATGCCATCAAAGGAGTGGCGGGCATGCGTTCCTATTTTTATTGGCTAAATGCAGTCAAGCAAGGACAAGATCCCTTTACAGCAATTGATAGCAAAGTGCTATACAAAATCACCACCGATCCGAATGAGCTTTCTCTTTTACAACAGGCGCTAGAAGCTTCAGGGTTATTGGCGCAATTGCGGCTTTTGTTTTCTGGACAACCGCTAAATGCCTTTAAAGAACAAATCAAAGGACGCCGAATCAGCAGCGAAGAGGCGGACCAGCGCAATGTAGTGGAAGAAGGCACGCCCGTCCTAAAAAATGAGCAAGTCCTTGAGACCGCCAATCAAGAAACTGAGGCGGAAACGATGGAAACCAGTGATTCTGACAAACAAGAAGCGAAAAGCGCAGCAACTGAGGCGACGTTTTCAGAAGAACTAGAACGCAATAGTCATGATGGCCAAGCAAAAGCTGGGAGTGAGGCACAAGAGGCAGCTCCTGCTGCTCATTCTTTGTCGATCGAAGCGTATGAAGCCCAGGAGAAAGAAAAGAAAACTACGGCATCAAAGGCAGCACGACAAGCATTGAAAGAATCAATCCATGCCAAAGAAGGGCTGATCGTTCATCGACCACCCGTCGATTTAGAAAAAGCGACTGAAGCCCAACAGCGTTTGCAGCCGTTGCTGCCGATCGTAGAGTCATTGATCAAGCAAACCCAAGAAGTATTGGAAAATGAACAAGCTTCGGCATACAGTAAAGGTAAGTACAACGGCACACGCTTTGATGCCAGCAAGGTTGCGTATCAAGATTTCCGGACCTTTGACAAGAAGAATCCACCTCATGAACAGCCTTCCTTAGCTCTTGCTTTGCGCATCGATGAATCGGGTTCGATGATTCGAGAAGATCGGATATTGTATGCGCAACAGGCGGTCTTAGCGGTGAATGCTTTTGCCGAACGTTTATCTTTGCCATTGATGATCTATGGCGATACAGCGGACGTGACCGCTCGTGAAAAAACCTCGCTTTTTGCTTACAAAGAATTTAATGAAGGCTTTGAATTTGTGCCAGAGAAACTCATGACAATGAAGCCTCGGCAAAATAACCGTGATGGGGCTGTCTTGCGCGTGCTAGCTGAAAAGCTCGCTCATCAGCCGGCAACCACTAAATTACTCTTGAATATCAGTGATGGCCAGCCAAAAGCTCTTCCTGATTATACAGGGGTAAAAGCCAAAGAAGATATTCAGCAGGTGATCGCTGACTATGAACGACAAGGGGTGCTGTTTCTGGCAGCTGCCATTGGCCAAGACAAAGAGGTGATCAAAGCGATTTATGGGGAAGAACGCTTTATTGATCTTTCCAATCTAACAGAATTTCCGCAGCGCTTGTTGCAGCTGCTGACAAGGTATTTGTAAACGTCGATAGCTAAAGGGAAAAGAGTGTGGGCTACGTGCCGCACTCTTTTTTGATCATAATTATATTATGTAAACAAGAAGATGTTTGTCTAAATTTGAAAAGTTCTGTAAAATAGACGCCAAAAGGAGGGATATCATGAACAAATGGCGGTACTTCTACTATCCTTGTCAATTCGGCTGGCACGCAGCACTTCGTAGGCGCAGTTTGCTGATGAGTGGGGTATTGGCGATTCTTCTACTGATCATTGCCATCTTTGCAAAGAATTGGCTAGTTTTTTTTTCGTCAATGGCTGCACTACGAAACAAATAGTGGTGAGAATCAGATGGATCTCACATATGCCAGTTGGCTTTTCTTTTTGCAATTGCTGCGCTTCGTACTTAGCATTCTAGCTATAGGATTGATCGCCGCCTTTTTATGGCACTGCAATCACATGTATCGTTTTCATTTGATGGGGGAGGAGCAGCAATCTCTGAGTATTCGGTTGTTGTTAGGACAGTCTCCGTTGGTGGTCACCTTAGAAGAGCTTTTCTTTGTAGGCATTCAAAGCATTGTTATTGGTTTGATAGGGCTTGTCAGCGGTTTGTGGCTTAGTCAAAAAGCACTGCAGGATTTTTTTCATTTCTTTCATCTTCCCGCAGGCTTTACTTTTGAATTTCCCTTTAAAGGTCTATTAATCACGCAACTTGGTGTGCTCTTGCTGCTTTTTTGTTACGATTCCGCGGTACAAAGAGGACGGTTGAAGAGATTCTCGGTAACGGATGCCCGAATGAGTGAGGGGATGATAGGTTGCTTTTATTTCCCTCTTTTAAAATGCGAACATATGTTTTATAATAGGTGAAACAAGATAAAGGTCGTGAATTTGTGAAGACATCCTTAACTTTAGAAATGGAAGAGGCACTTTATTATTATTGTCGTGAAAACAGTGATATTGTGGTAGAAGAGGTAGTCATGCCAGATGATCACGGCATCGTGGATACTTTGAGTTGTCGCTTGACGACTGAAAATACATTTGAATGGCGTTGCTACGAACTCAAAGTTAGTTTGGCAGATTTTCGCTCAAAAGCAAAACTATCCTTTATTGGGAATTATAATTATTTTGTCTTACCCAAGTCATTGTATGAAAAAGTCAAAGATCAGATTGCACCTACAATTGGTGTTTTGGTCTATCATGCATTTCTTGAAAAAGAAACGGGCAGCAAAGGGTATTTCAGTGTCGAAAAGAAACCCCAACGGCAAGAGCTGCAGGTTCCAGAAAATGGCTTATTGTTTCGGTTGATTTCGGCACAAGCGAGAGAAGTCGGCAAAGCAAAACAGACTGCTCGAGGATTGCGGGTATTTTCAACAGAACGTTTGTACCAAGAACTGAAGAAACGTCAGCCTGAGTATGACTTGTTCGGTGGTGGAGTCAATTACTATGATCGATTTATTGAAGATACTCAGCTGCAAGCGATCGAAGCCTTGAAAGAAGAATTGGCCGCTACGAGAGCAGCCTATGAAGCGCTGGAAAAACGTTTTTTATCAGGCGAGTAAGAAGGAGAGAAGAAGATGTACTTCCCTTATATTCGTGGAAAACAATTTGATTTATTGGCATTGAAAGCACTGTTGGAACAAGATCGCTTGTCAGAAGCGATCCAGCCGATCATTGAACCGGTCAAGCAATCAAAAACGTTTTGGACGACCATTGACCTGTTTCAAAGGAAGCAGCATCCTTTTTATCTTGTTCGCAATCCACAGGCTGGGGCTTTTCTGACTGCAGAGGGGTTAGCAGAGTTGCAAAATGTTGCTGCCCCTAAAGCAATGATCGTAGATCGACCCATTGAAACAGTGGAAGAAACGCCTGATCTTTGGATCGTTCATCAAGCGGACCCAGCACTCGCTAGTGATTGGCGGGAAAATACACTGCCGGTGCTGGTAGGCAAAGAGTTTCGTTTGTTAAATAAAATCAACGGCCCGAAACTACTGATGGAAGATCCGTTTACACGTTTACCTAAAAATAGTTTTTATACAGAATGTCCGGACGAAGGGTTTTCAAAAACCCATCATCTTTATCAAAAATTGGGTTATGCTGGGTTTAGTGATTTTTCTGTCGATAGCAAAATTTATTATGAGCACAGTTATCCCTCAAAGCGGTTGGTTTTGCATTGGATCTATCCGACAACTGAGCAAGATTTGCGAATCGTTCACTTATTTTCTGAGGAAGAATTACCAAATCAGAAAGAAAAATTTTTCGAAGTCATGGAAGCTTTGTTACAGCATGAAGAAGAGTATCCTACACAAACAGCTGGGCTGCAGCTATTAATTGCTGCCTATCAGCAAAGGTCGTTTCCAGGTATGGGCGTTATTCGGAAAGCTGCGGTTATGAATCACTTGGAACTCGTCAGTCGTCTTATTTAGTCTCTATACGTATACGATGGTAAGCTCTAACAAAATACTGCCATTTATTGTACAAAACACCTTGATTGCACCCATTGTTTTCAGGATAGTGATAAAATCAGGGAAAAGGAGTTGGCGCTCGTGGGAACAAAAGATAGAGAATATTATCGAAATGAAGGAAAAGAATTTGAAAAAAATAAGAAAAACCTGCTTATTCGACGTTTAAATCAACTAATCATTGTTTTGGTCGTTTTGATCATTGTCTTTTCGGCGATCCTGTATTACATAGTTTGAAACTTTCCGTAGCTGTCATTGCTTTATTAGCAGCAACAAAAAGAAAATTGTACTTAGATGACTGTGATCCCTTGATTAGGACTCGCTATGGGAATTGGATCCGTTTAGGTGAAAACTGAACGCAACTCAACTTTTCTTGTTTATCGTTGCTGGTTTGCCTGTGATCAAGATTCCCATTAGGCTATTTAGTTAGCACAAATTTGGCTGGGTTATGTACGAATCACTACTGATAAAATCGTGAACAGCGATTCATTAAGCGCTGAGTGATTCATTGAGATTGGCTAGCAGTTGCAAGCAATGTTTGAATTCAAAGATTAAAGGATCAACAAGATCAAATACAGACAAAGGTACAGATATAATTTGTCAATTGATTTTCTTGTCAGTCGTAAAATAAACAAAAATCTTAAACTATCGCTTAAATAACCGTTTTTTTGGATTATGCTGCTATTTAGGTTAATTTGAAGGAAATAATCATGAATAAGAGAGAGGAGAGTCGCACAATTACTAGCTAAATACGGTGTTTAAAAAATTTTTTATTTTAGTTTACATAATATATATTATACAAAGTTACATTCAAAAAAGGGTTCGTGCCATTCTAAATAGTTCAAGACAATTTTGTATCATTTTACCTCCCTCCGAATGACTTTTATCAGTAGATTGTCGCTAATGCACCTAAAATTCAATTAAAACTAAGAATTTCTTGTTTTACATGTTCTTCAGATTCTTTTTTTGATTTGCTGATTAACAGATTGATAACTGTCTGGTAGCAAGTACTTGCGGATTCGTCGTCCTACGTTATCTCAGCAAATACAGATTCAAGCTATCAGCCTTAGCCTTGATTTACGAACCAATCGGTTTGATTGTATGCTATAATCATTTTGAAAATCTTTGAGCTTTTTTCTCGAACTTTATTCATATATAGCCAATCCGTTTCAAAGTTCTAACACTAGTGCTTAGATGTTGCAAATGCTAACAAATACCCGTTACATGATTCTATAAAAAAGAACCCTAAAATCAGGTAGATAACTTAGGATATTTCGTTGGCAAGTAAAATCAAACCAGCAGCTATCCAGAAGCTTATTTTTCCATTTCGTTGACTGGTGAACGGACTTTGCTTCAAATTGCCACTGTCAGGATGAAATACATAATCATGCTGAATGATATGAGCAAAATAATTTCTACCCCTAAGCCTAACCATAATCGCTCATTGTTTATTATTGTCATTTTGTCACCTCAACTCATTTTAGGCAGACTACTGATTTGCCTAGTCTGCAGCTTGTTTTTCCATTTGTGTAATTAATACCCGATAAAAGCAATTTCATAAGTATGGCTGACAATTCCTAATAAGGAGAATAAAAATGAAAACGAATAAGCAATGAAAGCTAGCCTTTTTACCAAAACTATGGGCGTCACTCCTCTACTTGCTTTTTGTGTTCACAGCCCTTTTCCTCTATTTATCAAAGTACTTGGACATTTCTTTCTTTACTTCGAGGTATGCTGACTTTTATCTTCATATCTCCAATTTTTCGATTAGTTTGATTATTGGCTTACTGGGGTACTTTTGGCTTCTTGTAGGTGCGCCATTTAAAGCCGTCACGCTATTGACCCTGCTTTTGCTCATTGCCAATCTATTGAGTGAGACTGTCTTCGGCTTTATGAACACCCCTGATCGAATCGATTTACTTTTTGGTATTGCAGGAACGCTCATCGCATATTTTACTTTGGCAATGATCAAAAGACACGGTTTAGTCAAGAATCAATCGTTTTGATTTAAACAGTCATGACTTCTCCTTATATGATCCCCTCGTTACTTAGGTCTAACCTATTTTTTGGGGAAAAGAAACACCTTGCTGCAGTTATTTAGCCGAAAAAAAGCACTCCCTTTATTGAGTGCTTTTTTTGCGTTTCCATTGGCGATACTTTCGTATGGCTAGTCACTTGGCAGCCAATACAATGGACTTAGCTGTAGATTTTCCCAATACGGGTTGTGAAAACCTATCAAATAGTGCAAAGCTAAATACCCGAAAATCATAAAGCCAAATGACAAAGTCACGATCCGTCCCCAACGTGGTATTTCTTTGATAAATAAACCTAGCATACATATCAATAAGGGAAACGAATAATTAAACAGTAAATTACTTCTAATATTTTGGTTCAGAGGATCCTTCATTATTTTGTCATTTAAGCCCCAACTTATGCCGACGATCACAAACATAAGCGCCAGAATAGTCAATCGTTTGCGATCAAAAAGCCACTGTTCTTTATCTTTCCTACTTGCAAAGTAGATCGTAAGCAGGACCACGATTAATCCAGACATACTATTCTCCTTTTTCGCCAGCTATTTTCCAAATCGTTCATCGTCGCTTCAGGATAAATTATAACAGATATAGTGCAAAAAAACGATACCCACCACTAGCCCCTTGTTTGATGCCCTTTTTAGATGTTTCATAGAAGAATCAGAAATTTAAAAATCTGTTCGCTTTACAAAAGAGAACGTATGTTTGTATTATATAGATAAGAGGTGATTGCTATGGGTATGCTACAACCATATGAAGATCGAAAAAAGCTAAAGTGGCAAGGATTCTTTTTATCTGAGCATACAACTGAAATTGAAGAGGAACCGACACGTAAGTTTGATTGTCCACCTAAGCCGTCACTCACAACGGAAGAAATCAATCAGTGTTTATTTGAAGCCATGAAAAAGAACCTAACTGTGGCGATCCAACGAGAAGAAGTTAATGAAGAAGGCGGCTATCCTCCAGATATTATCGGGAAAATCAGCGGTTATGACCCATTAGGTATTTATTTGACGGGAGAAACAACGGAAAAAATCCATTATGATGAGATTCGTCACGTTGCTTTTTATGAAGAGAAAAAATGGTTTGATCTCAACGAATGATCCGCTTTTTACTACTTACTAAAGGAGGAATACCTGATGGAAACACAAAAAGGATCTGTCTCAAAAATAAGAATCGTCTCCTTTGCCCCCTCCCCTTTGGTCCGCTTTACACTAGGTACCACCAACTGTTTGATTGCGAAACACAGTTTGAATTTTTTAGGGGATGTTGATGACGGTATGTTTCTAACCGTGGGCGGCTATTGGAATAAGCGCCGTCAATTCGTGGTGCAAAAGTATACGGTGTACGGCAAAACGAAAATCATGTTGGATATCGATGCCTATCGACAAAAAACAGTAAAGGCGGGTTCATTATGAGAGCAAGAGACCTCTTGACAGCACTGACAACGTCGTCGAGTGCAGCAGATTACCAAGGAATTTATTTAACTTACAAAGAAAACCTGATTCCTTTTACGACGATCGCCCAAGATAGCCATAACCAATTGATTTTATTTTTTGAACCAAAAAAACCCGCTCTGACGCTGAAAGAATTATATACACAGCTAATGCTGCATAAGAATTTGGACTTACTCTATTGGGATGGCGAGTCACGTCAAAAAGTTCTAGGGTTTCGTGAACAAGAAGAAAAGATCATTCTTTAGTCCCCTCGCCTATTTTTGGCACACAACAAGTGTCGAAAATCTCGGCAAAACGAAGAAAATAAAGTATACTTTGTGTAAAGACTAAAGGAGTATATCATGAAAAATCAAAAGATCACCCAAATGAGTTTCGCGAAAGTCTATCCCCTATATATTGCCAAAGCAGAGCGGAAAAATCGAACAAAAGAAGAAGTGGATCAGATTATTACCTGGCTGACCGGTTATGACCAAGAAACGCTGCAACAGATGAATGAAGAGCTTTCTTTTGAACGTTTTTTTAGTCAAGCCCCTCAGCTCAATCCCGCACGAAAGCAGATCACTGGTGTCATTTGCGGCATTCGGGTAGAAGAGATCGAAGAGCCAATGGTCCAAGAAATTCGTTATCTAGATAAACTGATCGATGAACTGGCGAAAGGAAAAGCCATGACGAAAATTCTGCGCTCTGCTGAATGAGGCGATTTTTTTCGAGTTGCTATTTAAGAATCAACGCTTTATACTTGAAATACCTTGGCAGGGGCAAATCATTGCTCAAAACACAGTGGGAAAACACCCCACTGTGTTTTTTTATACTGACTTTCTTGACGGTAGCTTTCAACCAGACAGGCGTTCTTAGCTTAGTTCAACCATTTAGCATGTAGTGCCCAGTGGAATTGGCCGCCTTTTCGTGAAAACACAAGGACATTGTCTACGTCCCTCTTCTTTACTCAACAAGACTCTCTTAACACGTACAAAAAAGCACTCCTCTTAAAGAAAGGAGTGCTAACTTTTACTTTTTCAATTCTTTGATCTGTTCTTTTCGCTTCAAATACGCCAGTTCTTTTTCCATTTTACGATAGCGGGCGAAAGCTTCTTCTGAAAGTTCACCGGCAGCAATGGCCGCTTTGACCGCGCATTTCGGTTCTGTTTCATGACGACAGTCTCTGAAAAAACAACCTTCAGCATACTGGCTGATCGCTTCAAAGGATTGGTCGATCGAAGCTGACCGGACGGTACTGATGCCAACTTCCCGCATGCCAGGAGTATCAATGATCATTGCGCCAGAGGACAGAGTGAACAACTGGCGACTCGTCGTCGTGTGTCGTCCTCGACTATCCTCTCGTATGTCATTGGTTTTTTGAACGTCTTGCGCCATAAGCTGATTTAATAAGCTGGACTTTCCGACCCCAGATGAACCGATAAATGCGCTGATCTGTCCGTCAGAAAAATACGTTTCCATCAGCAATTCGTTTGGTTCAAAAATGGACGTAGCAAATGTTTTCACACCAAATGCATCGTTTAATGCTTGCAGCAGCTCTGCTTTTTTATCAGCAGTAACTTGATCGGCTTTGGTCAAGAGAATCACCGGATTAGCCCCACTGTCCCAAGCGATCGTTACAAAGCGCTCTAACCGAGCCAAATTGAATTCTTCATTGGCACTAGTTGCAATAAAAACTGTGTCGATGTTCGCCGCAATGCCTTGCTCGTCCGTGCGATTTCCAGCTACTTTTCGTTGTAAAAAACTTTTTCGTGGCAGCAAAGCATCAATCAAGAAATGATCTTGATCGTACACCTGTCCTTGTACAAAATCACCAACAATCGGATAATCCTTTGGCGCTAGTGCCTGTTGGCGAAATTTTCCTGAAACCGTTGCTAAACATTCTTCTCCTGTGGTCAAGCGGACTTTTGCAATATCTTTGGCCTGAAAGACCACAATTCCTTGTTTTTCCATGATTTCCCTCCAGTTAGTTAGGAGGCCGCACTTAAAAAGAGAAACCTCCGAGTTGATGTTGCTTCATTTGATTTGTCATAAGACATTTCCCCTTTCTATGTTGTGCTCATCATGTGATGTCGCTTTATTATACCACCGGAACGGACAGTATGCTAAAGCAAATGACCCAAAAGAACATTTACTGAAACGAAGTAGATAAACAAGCCGGCGATATCTTTGATCGATGTGATGATCGGTGCCGAACCGGCTGCTTGGTCGATGTTTAGTTTAATCAGTACAAACGGGACTAAGAAGCCAAGTGCTGCGGCTAAGGTCATGGCAAAAACTAACGAAATACCAACAGCCACACCTAACATCGGGATTCCTTGCCAAAGTGATGCAGCAGCCCCAGAGATGACCCCTACGATCAAACCTAGACTTAAGCCGATCCAAACTTCTTTAAAGAAATGGCGAGTGAAGGTCGAAAGATCAATATGCCCTAATGACATCCCGCGAACAAAAACAGTTGAGGACTGTGTACCAACGTTTCCACCCATATCCATGATCAAAGGGATAAAAATCGCAACGGCTGCCACCGATTCCAATGTTTGTTCAAATTCATCAATGACTACCCCAGCTAAAAGACCGGCAACCAAAGTGATCACTAGGAACGGCAATCGGACTTTCCAAATTTGCCAAAGGGTGCCGTTGATCAGAACGTTACTACGGTCTGCTTCATTAGAAGCAACATCGACTAAACCAGCGGCATTAAACATGTCTTCTGTCGTTTCTTGCTCGATGACATCGATGGCGTCATCGACAGTGATGATCCCAACGATTCGCGATTCCTTGTCTACGACTGGTAGCGCAATGATATCTAGTTCATTTAGCAAACGTGCCGCTTCTTCCTGGTCCGTGTCCGTGGTAACATAAATAACTTTTTGGGACATGATTTCACTGATGAGTTGATCCCCTTGCGCCATTAAGAGATCTTTCAGCGACAAAACACCTTCTAATGTTTTCGTTTGATCAGTAACATAAAGCGTATAAATCGTTTCTTTTTCTTTGGCTTGCATTCGCACTTTTTCTAACGCTTGATTGACCGTCATATTTTTTTTCAATGTGATGAATTCCGGTGTCATCAAACGTCCAGCAGTCTCAGCCTCATACCCTAATAAGAGGTTTGTTGCAGCACGTTCATCCGGTGCCATTGATTGTAAAAGTTTTTGTGTTACGGTCGCTGGCAACTCATCCAAGAGTCTTACTCGGACATCTGGTGCCATTTCGTTCACAAACTCGGTTGCCCGTTCATCGGTGAAAGAGCGTAATAAGTGTTGTTGTGTAGCTGGTGTCAAATCTTCAAACAGGATAAGTGCTTTATCTTTCGGTAATAGTCGGAAAACGATCACTTTTTCATCCGCGGATAAATTGCTGAACAATTGTAACAGCGGCAGCTCTTCCATTCCTGATACGAGTTCTTTTAATTTTTCAGAGTCTTTCTGATTTAAATAATGTAAGATGGTTTCTTGCTGGTTCATGGGATACACTCCTTCTCCTGTAATTTTGCTCAAAGAAAGAAAGGAAATCGTTCAGAAAATTGTCCAGATTTCTTTCGTTTGAAGGTTGCGTGCTATACAGCTGAAATTTCGTTCCGCAGCTGGAGATGCCTGTTATTAAAACAAGCATCAAAGGGAAATAGCAACAACTTTATTCATTATATCACATAGTTTTTTTAAAACATGAAAAATTTGACTTGCAAATAAAAAAAAACATTCAGGCATGTTCCCTTGGTAAAGAAAGTGGGTTAAGAACATTTGAGATCAAAAAGCAAAAGAAACCTGAAAGTTCTGTAAAACGCTCCATGCAAATGGTATGATGAATGGGTTGCAGTTTTTTTACTCCCCGTTTATGCTAACTATACATCAATGAAAAGAGAGGCAAAAAAAGATGGCAAAGAAAAAAACATTTATCGGATCGGTCACTGCGCTTCTCGCACTCGCAGCAGTCGGATTTAGTCTCCTACACAGTAATGATCTATTCCCAAATCACAAAACACCATCATCAGAAGTGGCAATCACTTCTGCTAAGGATATTCGTGCAGATGAGCTGGCACAGTTAACTTACCAAGGCACCCAAACGATTGAAGTCAATCAGAACATTCCTGAGTTTTCAGAAGATGATCTTTCCCTTGAAAATGGCGCCTGGGAAGCATACGGCGACCTCGATCACCTCAATCGTGCGACCTCTGCTGAAGCAATGTTGAATCAATCCTTGATGCCCACGGAAAAGCGTGGCGATATTTCCAGTGTGAAACCGACAGGTTGGCGTAATAAACAGCTCCCCAATGGGAAATATTTATATAATCGAACCCACTTGATTGGCTTTGCTTTAGCTGGCGAAAATGCAAACTGGAAGAATCTGATCACAGGGACAAGTCAGTTGAACAATCCCGAGATGTTGCGCTTAGAAATGGATATCAACTATTATCTCAAGCAAGATAAAAATCATTATGTCCGATATTCCGTCACCCCGATCTATCGCGATGACGAGCTGGTTGCCCGTGGGGTACAGATGCAAGCCCAATCTATTGGCGAGGATACGATCCAATTCAACTATTATATCTTCAACATCCAAGATGGTGTCACAATCAACTATGCGGATGGTAGCAGCGAGATTTCCAACGAAGATATGACGCAGCCGGAGAATGCTACAAGTAGTGAAAACAACACGACAACAGCCACTTCTCAAAGCAGTGAAACAGAGGAAAAACAGAAAGAATATGTCGATCAACAAGGAAACGGTTTGATCAAAGGATCAAGAAGCGGCATCTATCATTTGCCCGGATCTAAATACTACGAGGATACTACCAACCCGAAAGAATGGTTCAAAACCATCGCTGAAGCGGAAGCTGCCGGCTACCGTGCACCAAAATAAAAAAGCCTTAGGCTTTTTTATTTTGGTTTTATTTATTCTTCGTTGGCTTATGCTTGTCGCAACACTTTGACATAGGCCTTCCCTTCGTCTGTAAAACGAACCGAACGTGACTTAAAGCGATAAGCTCGGTAAATCAGGCCTCTTTTTTCAAGACGCAATAAATGACGATAAACCAAAGAAGTTGTTTTTATCTCTTCATTGGCACAGATTTCTCGTATGGTAGGTGAGCAACCTTGAGCTTGCATATATTCGTCAATAAAAAGTAAGATTCGATCTTTTCTCGGCATAATTCCTCCTTTCCGCAAAACAGTCTTCACTGCTGCAAATTCGTAAAAACCGATAAGCTACTGCCTCGTCAGCTTTTTGTCCAATTAATACACTGAAAATCTATTGTTTCTCCCTCTTTTCCCATTCTTCCAACGAGTTAAAGTTCCTTTTAAACGCTGGAATTTTCCCCTTAACGAGAAAAACATCGGCAAGCAGCGCTCTTTGTTATTGATTTTATCAAATTTAACAGCAAAAAATAGTAAATTTGAAAATTATTTTCCTTTTTATTGACGTAAAAATAAATAAAGGTATTATTTTTTCTTGGAATTTGTTATTCTAAATTTAAGTAAAGGAGGATTTTATGTTAGGGATCGGCTTATTTTTTGTAGGAATTACTTTGATAATCAACGGCTGGGGAAGTTTACTTCACATTGACTATCGTTCACTTGCTTTAATTAATCTTTTTACAGGTTCGTTATCTTTCATTATCAATCTAATCTATATGCTTCAAGGCGCTTATTATGAAGCAGGCACTGGCTTTCTCTTTGCTTTACGTATTTATTGGTAGGGATCATTTACCTTTTTGATTTAGATCTACGTATTTATGGGGTTTTTGCGCTATTCGTAGCCATCAATACCTTGCCTTTTGCCTGGGTTTCTTGGCGATGGGAGCAAGATCCCCTTTTTGCACTGATTTGGTTAACATGGGGAGCGTTATGGTTTTGCGGCTTTTTGGATACGATCGTGAAGGTAAACTTCGGTCGTAAAATTCATTATTTTGCGATCGCTTGCGGTGTCTTCACTACGTGGGTCCCAGGTTTGCTGATGCTATTAGATCTCTATTAAACAATAGTGATTATCTCAATGATAATCACTATTGTTTATTTCTAAAAAGTGTTCAATCTCCTGCATCGCTTTCTGAGGACCATTTGTCGGGAAATGCTTCTTTAGCTGGCAGGCTTGTTGTCGGATTTTCGGTAAACAAACCTCAGTCAGGGCAACTTCTAGCTTTTTCACAGTTACTGGTTTTGTTAGTGCAATTGCATTGCCATACGCCACGCAGTACTGAATATTGCAGCTTTGCTCATAGTGCATCCCGATTCCGATAAACGGCTTCCCAGAGGCACAAGCTGTTTGAACAGTCCCTTCCCCACCATGGATAAAAGAAAAATCGATATGCTCATGCAATAGATGACTTGGCAGATATTCGGTCAGGAACAAATTCTCTGAGACGTTGTGTTTCCCCTTGAGTAGATGCGTAACCGGAGCAATGATCGCTAGTTCCGGACGGTTTTGTAAGAAAGCTAAGATTTTTCGCACCATGCGCGGATTACCCGAACTGCCCATTGCAAAATAAACGATTCGTTTTCTTTCCCGCCGCTTTTGTTCAATAAAAGTCAACACTTCTTCTGGCAAGGACGCCCCCATCTTGGCAAAAATCGGCCCCACGATTCGATAATTATCTGGCAGCAGCTCTTTTGTTATAAAGCGTTCAGGAGTGGTGATGAGATTTAAATCAGCGTCCATCATTCGTAAGCTCGTTTCAGGCATAGAAAGTTTTTCTGTTTGGGCAGCGTGTTTGAATGCTCGGGGCATCCAGCGGGATTTTACCAATTGTTTTCTTGTCCAATACCAAAGTGGTTTCCTTAACGGTCCGAAGAAACGCAAACTAGAAGGGATAAACGCGCTATCTGATCGAAAAAAGGGATCACTCATCGCATAGGGTTTTACGTAGACTAAGGGAATCTGTTTGCTGCGAGCAGATAGAAAGATCGTGACATTCGATCCAGTTACAATCACCTGAGGAGCAAGCTTGTCGACCAGTTTTTTTTCGCTCAGAATACGCGCAGCAACCATCTCTTTGGTGAAGGGATTTTTGAATGAGCGCAGTTGATCTAATTTTATGATCTGTTCCTCTTGTTTTTCTGTAAGAGTCGGCGTCAATAAATGGTACGTAAAACCACTTTCAATGATAAGTGAAGCAAAGGTCTTTGAAAAACCAAAGAACTCACAGTGGTGATTTCCTTGCATTTGTTTAGCGACTTCGATCATCCGTGTCGTTTCAGCCAAGTTGAATACCGCAGGTGCAAAAAGAATCATTGGCATGCAATCCTCCTCATGTATCGAGTCCATCCACTCGTTTCTTTCAAGTATACTAAAAGAGCGCATACTTAGGAGAAGTTTTTTGCAGACCTTCTCGTTCATCTTTTTACATTGTTTAACTAAAAATTTGCTATAATAAAGAAAACCTTTCAAGGAGTAAACCAATGCGAAAAAAAATATCTTCCTTGCGGCTTAGTATATTCTCACGCGGGCTCATTCTCTTTGCTTTCTTTTTCTTGATTCAACAATTTTGGGAAATGGTTGTTTCTGACTTTGCACTTTTGCCTTCGCTGGCATTCATCCAAATTCTCTTGATGATCCTTTCAACCGTTCTCATTAGCAAGTTTGTTAAAAAACGCTCGTGGCGGCAAGTGCTTTTTGGCAGCTACCTATTCATCATCGGCTCGCTATTTTCTTTCTGGCTAGCAAATAATCCATTGGAGCTGCAAGCAGTCATTCTTTATATGATAGGCGCTTTTTTTGGCGGCATTCTTTGGGAGTATTTGGCACAGCGCTTGGCAACAGATCTACTGGCAAAAGATCATAAACCTCGTTAACAGAGGTTTTTTTCTTTTTCTGATAGAAAAGGCAAAAATTCTTCGTATACAGTGTGAAGGGGTGAAGAAGGTGCAGGATGAAGAAATCATTGAACGAATCAAAAAGAAAGACTATGCCGGCTTAGAAGAACTGTTAGCTGTTTATGGTGATAGCATGCTGAGGACGATTCATAGTGTCCTCTCCCAACCGCATGAAATGAGCGAGCGCCAAGATGTAGCGAACGAAGTTTTTTATGAGGTTTGGCAAAAGATTGCTGCGTATCAACCTGACAGAAGCCGCTTGATTACTTGGCTGCTTTTGATCAGTCGTAGTCGTGCGATTGACCACAAGCGGAAGTTGAACAAGCGCTCATTGGAAGAAAAACCTGTTGATGAGCAGGAACTAGCTATTGAAGAATCACCTTTAACAAAGGAAACCTTTTTGGGCTTTATTGAAGACCTTGAAGCCCTTGATCAAAGGATCTTTCTGCTCTACTATTTTTACCAAGAGTCACCCGAAACCATCGCAGAACAGACGGACTTAAATGTCTCAGCAATCTACAATCGTCTTTCCCGTGGCCGCAAACGCTTAAAAGAAAGGATGACTATCGATGGATTTTAAACAGTTAGTCTTAAATGAAAATAAATCACTGATAAAAGTAACTGAACAAGAAAAAGCAACAACCTTCGAGCTGTCCAAACAATATGTTTTCTTGCAAGATCTATTAGAGGAGCTTCGGACGCTTTTAGCAAAAGACGAAACGATTCTTGGCTATCTGCCTTTGACGCCAGATGGAAACCTCGCCTTCGCCAACCAAGGGCTTGGCGCCTATGCGTATGCAACAACTGAGAAAGCAAAAGCATACCGTGACATCTTTCATGATACCCGCGGCAATCGTTTGTTGGTTTTCACAGAAACCCGAATGCTTTTTCTGGTCATCATCGACTATTTAGAAAGCAACACCTATTTCAGTTACCCCTATGAGAACATCAAAGCCTTCACCATCAAGCCAAGAAAGCTGATGAAGCACGAATCACCAGAGGATAAAGAACAATTCCATTGGGGCTATTTCGACTTTCAAGCGGGGACGCACATTTTCTCAGAAGTGCTGACAAAAAAAGACTACGAGTTATTTACGTCCTATCATGAATCGATCCCTGCACTCAAGAAAATTCCGATTCAAAACAAAATTTACCGAGCAGCGAAATATCAGTATTTCTTGAGTAATTGGCATTTCAGTTTTCGCTTAATGACCATTTTCAACATGCTCTTCCTGCTGCTGTTTGTATTACTGATTCTCGGATTTTTCTTACACTTTGGGCCACTGAAAGGATTTTATTATAAGGATCTATTGGACATAGGTATGGTCATTTCCCTTTTGTATAGTAAGAACATCTTGCCATAAAAAAAGACTGCCGTTCCTTCCTAATCATTTCTTTGATATCAATTGAATAAAGCACCAGATTTTCTACGGAAGAGCACCTCTTGCAGGATTCAAGTGAAAACGAATGCTGCAAGAGGTGCTTTTTTGTCTCGGACTATTGGGACATTCCTAACCGCCCGTTTTTTCATTTCCTTTTGAAATTCTCAGATTTCTTGTGAACTTTTCAGAAGACTCCACTCATAATTTCATACATGCCTAATGAGATTATTTTTTCATTCACGCTTGCTTTTTAGGAAGAAACGTTATGATGATTTTACTTGCTAGGAGGTGTGAAAAATCGAACTTATCGGACATTTGGTCTTTTGGATCCCGTTTTGTCTTTTTCTAGTGATTGGATCGTTTTTCATACAATGGCGGAAACGTTTCGTTTCAACCCTTATTGCAGCGATCCCGTTTCTCTTTTTTATGGTAAAAATATTCAATTATCGGCACTATGAGCCAGATTCTATTTTCATCATCTATTTGGTCGGACTCTTCTTGTCATCGATCTTACTGATTGTTGCTGTCCGTCGGCTTTCAAAAAAAGCCTAAACCTAGGGTTACTAGAAAACAAAGACATTGCTTAAATGAAACCCAGCCTAACTTTAAGGTTCATTTAAGGTTCACGGACTATAGTCAATACGGACATAATAATTTAGAGCCTGTGCTAGCGGAAACTAGCGCAGGCTTGTTTGTTTATTTATAGAAAATAGGACAAATCGCTAGCAGGTGTGGGGTAGGCAAAAATCATTTGTGCCAGTGCTTCTTTCGATAGCTGATTTTCCAACACAAAAACGAAGTGGTTGATCAACTCATCCGCCAATGCAGAAAAAATCGTGACAGCAACGATTGTATCAAATGTGTCATAAACCAATTTGATTTTTGCCTCTTGATCATTGATTCGTCGATAGGTATACCAAGAAGAAAGATCTATCACCTCACTATGATATTCTGAGGCATTATCGGCAATCTCTTGCTCACTGATCCCGACTCTTGCCAGTTTTTCCGCACCAAAAACTAGTGTAGGGATCAGTGGATAGCGGATGGGCGTTTTCTGGTCATCTATATGCTCGACAAGATAGGCGGCTTCAAAGCTAGCAACAGGCGTCAGTTTTGGCTGCTTTTTCGCTAGCACATCTCCGATTGCGTAGATGTGTGTTTGACTAGTCTGCAAAAACTCATTTACAACGATCCCTTGTTTTGACGTTTCTACCCCTGCCTTTTCCAGTTGCAGCTGATCGCTATTGGGTCTGCGTCCCGTGGCACCAATCACTGCTTCTACGGTGAGAGACAACGCTTGTGTCTGAATTGTATAGTGGTTTTGTTCTTTCATGATTCGCTGTGTGTTCTGGTTAAAGTGAAACGAAACACCTTGGTCCTGCATTGAACGAACCATTTCTGCGGTCAATTCAGCATCAAATCCTTTTAGTGGCTGGTCATTATGATGAATCACATGAACTTCAGCACCTGCTGCTTGAGCGATCATCGCCAATTCGAAGGTAATATATCCAGCACCTATGAAAGCAATCGTTGCTGGCATCTTTTCAAAGGAAAGAAAATCAGTACTGTTTTGTAAATGCTCCTTGCCGACGATTGGTAGTACGGCTGGACGCTGTCCTGTCGCAATGATTATTTTTTCTGCTTGAATCTCTTCGGCGTCCACGACGACCGTATGGGCATCACGAAAAGCGGCTTGTCCGTAGTAAGTAGTGATTCCTTCTGCTAGTAACCCTTGTTTGGTTGACTCCGGCACACGATCAGTATACGAGCGCTTAAACGCCATCAGTGCCGGCCAATCAATGGCTACCTGCCCTTGAACGCCATTGCCTTGCATACGTTTCGCCTCTGTTTTGACTTCTACGCCTCGCATCAGTAGTTTTTTCGGATCGCACCCGCGATTGGGGCACGTGCCACCCCATAAATCAGCTTCGACGATCGCCACTGTCTTTCCTTTGGCTTTTAACCCGTAGGCAGCAGCCGTACCAGCTGGACCCGCTCCGATAATCAGTACATCCACCTTTTTCATCTGTCTCCTCCTTCTCTTAAAAAAATCCTGCTCTTTCTCTTCCCTTCAAGTATAGCGAATCACGGTCAGCCCACAAAACAATTCGCCTTTAAAGGCTCCTGCGAATGATCACAATCATCCCTTAAAATTGCGTTTGATATGGTATACTTTTCTTGTCAGTTTAACGACAAAGGAGAATGAATGACTGTGAGTTTTAAACGTTTTTTTCAGCTCTTTCTTTTTTATTTCCTCTCGATTCTGGTGGCCTATGGCCTGATTGCGTTTCTAGCAGTAGATAACTTTTGGCTGGTCGTCTGTTTGATGACAATTGTCGGCTATCTCACCTTGGGTATCCCACTAACCTTATTGAGTTTAAAGAAGAAAAAATAAGACAACAGACAAAGACACCAGCAACTTCTCTAAGAAGCTGGTGTCTTTCCACATTGATGCGATTATCCTAATACAATCTGGGCATCTGCCAATGCTTTTTCCACTACTTCCATCACCAGCTTGCTATGTGCAAGGCGTTCCTTGACAAAGGCATGATCATTTTCGTGAATGGCTTGTGCAAAACGGGCAAATTCTTCAAACATACGATGTCCGTGAACGCTTTGATCCTGATGGCTTTTTGCCCCATTGACCGGTTCAACGTCATAGCTGGCAAGCATATTCGTCGGTCCATTGACGATGATCGATCCTTTCGTCCCTTGGATCGTTGAGCGAATCGTCGCTGTCGAATCTTTGGCGCCAATACAAACGACTTTTGTTTGTTCATAGTCTAAAAACAGCATGCCAGAAGTATCGATCCCCTCTTCGACATTAGCAAAATAGCGGACACTTTTAGGTTTTCCTAAAAGCCCGACCACAAAATGAATATTATAGATATTGATATCCATCAATGCCCCACCACCCATTTTTGGGTTAAATGCAGGTAAAACGATTCCCTCTTTGAATGAATCATAACGAGAAGAATATTGCGAATAGTTGCATTCAATCACTTTCAGCTCTCCCAATGTTTCAAGCTGCGCTTTTATTCCTTGGTAGTTGGCTAAGTACTGATTCGTGATGGCTTCCATCAAAAGCACCCCATGGGCAGCAGCCAATTCTGTTAATTCTACTAATTCTCGTGTCTGCAACGTAAATGGCTTTTCACAAATGACGTGTTTGCCAGCGAGGATCGCTTCTTTGGCAAAGGAAAAATGCAAATGATTGGGCAATGCGACATACACGGTGTCAACGAAGGGATCCGCCAAACATGACCCTAACTCTGTATAGACGGTTTGAATCCCGTATTGCTGTTTTAAGTGATTCATTTTCTCTAAATCATTTTCTGTCCCAAAAATAGCGGACAGTTCAAGCTGCGGGACATCCCCTGCCACCGTCAAAAAATCATGGACGATCATGCCTGCCCCTAAAATCGCTAAGTTCATCTTGCTTCCCCTTTTCTATCTTCTTAGATCATTTGTTTCAATACCTCGGTGATCACTTTATGATCCTCTAAATGGGCCAAACCTGACACACAGATAGCACCAGTGACTTCTCTATCTTCGATAATTGGAAAACCACCACCACAAACTGCATAATGTTCGTCTTGTGCCCATTTAGCAAATTGTATATCTCTATCTTTTTGCGCATAGACGTATAGTGAACTATGCCCGCTTTCTAGTACCGTTCGTTCTTTTCTTTCAAGCCAAGGGCTTTCTTTTCGCCCTGCCATTAAAAATCGAATGATCGGCAAGCCATGATGAACAACTTTGATCCCTACAGGCTTCGGATAGTTCCTTTTAACGTACTGATCAATGGCAATTACCAATCGCAATGCGAGCTCATTGTCAAAATGAGCAAACTGCAGCTGCTGTTCTTCTTGCAGGATTTCTGAAGATTCGATTCGTATCTACTCCTTTACGATGAGTCAGTTGATGCCTTCAGGCGCTTTGTTTGTCAAAAGCCTCGTAATCACTCTGCCTTATGACTCAGTGATCATTTGATTGATGCCTGTTTCTAGCATTTCGATTTGTAAAATCGTTTCTTCGTCTTTCACGATTTTCTCTTTGCCATTGATGATCGTTTCATAGACGCCCTCGTACACACGGCTATAATCACCAATTTCAGAGATGACTTTTTCTTCATGGTAGTCACCGTTAGCATCCATATAAGTTAGTGTGCCATAGTGTTCCGGTAAATCGATCCCAAAATCGGCATGATCCGGGAGATAAAACTGTTTTAGATGCTCTTCTTGTCGATCCTTCGTTTGTTTAACAAAAACGCCGTTTTCACCATAAACGACGAAACTAGGCCGTTCTTTTAATCGGAAGTAACTAGATTTGACTGAGACTTTCATTCGACCATAAAACAGATCCAAATCGAAGTAATCATTCATGCGATTTTTTCCAAGCAATTGCCGAACCTCATAATGGACATCGTCTGGTTGCCCAAAATAGGAGATCACTTGATCCAGTGTATGACAAGCGTGTCCATACAAGTAGCTAGTATTCAGTGAAAATTCGGTCACTGACCGTGGAATCTCTGGGCGAAAATAATCATAATGCATCTCTACTTCTAAGAGATCTCCGAGCACGCCGCTTTCGATCACTTTTTGCGTGGTCAAAAAATCGGAATCAAAGCGGCGATTTTGATAGCATTGCACAAACAAGCCTTTCTCCTGCGCCAGTGCGAACAATTCCTTTGCTTGTGCCGAAGTTTCCGTAAAAGGTTTTTCGATCAAGACATTTTTCCCATGGAGCAAGACATCCTTGCCTAATTTATAATGCAAATGACTAGGGGTCGTGACCACAACTAATTGAATTTCAGGATCACGGTAAATATCCTCTAAGTTAGAGGTGTAATGAACGTCTTCCAGTGTTGGCCAGGTCAGCTTGCCGCTTGGAGAATAGATCGTCTTTACTTTGATCTTATCCTGTAGCTTGGTTGAAAAAGGCAGATGGTAGCGATTGGTGCTTTTTCCGTTTCCGAGATATGCGATAGTTAACATTGTAACGCCTCCTATGAATTGATAGCTTGATTATTGATGAAATCCTTCGAAATGGGAAGTCTTTTGCCAAAAACAGGTTCTTTTGACCAGACTTTTTCGCAAACTGCTGAGTGGTTCTGAACATTTTTACCAAATTGCCAATAAGGCGCAGTTTTTGCTTTTGGTTTTCTTTGTCCTAGGCTATGATTAGAAAGAGGTGGTTTGATGTTATTAGGAGATAAATTACGGCTTCAAGAAGGATTGACCAATACGGAGAAACGGATTGCCGATTATATTTTGCAAAATATCAATGATGTGCCTTCGTTGACGATTGAAGTCATCGCCAAGCATACGTACACATCCCACTCCTCCGTCATTCGTCTAGCCAAAAAGATGGGTTATGAAGGATTTAAAAGTTTTCGCTTAGGTCTGGCTGAAATTGCCCATAATCAGATGTTCAATCCAACCTTTGTTGACGCGAATTTCCCCTTTTCGCCCAAGGATCAAACACCTGATATTTTGAAAAAAATGGCCGATCTAACGATCAACTCGATCCACAAAACCCATGCTCAGGTTGCCCCAGAAACGATGGAAGCAGTGGTGCAATCGTTGGAAGCTGCACAGCGGATTTTCTTATTTGCTCGCGGTGATTCTCAGATCCGGGCAAGAAGTTTTCAAAATAAGTTGGTCAAAATCAATAAGTATCTGATCATTGCGGATGAATATGGGGATGATGCGTGGAATGCATCGAACGTCACGCAAAATGATTGTGCCGTGTTTATTACCTATCGTGGGAAAAATACACAATACGAAAAAATCATGCAACACTTTCGTGATGTTGGGGTACCAGTGATCGTAATCTCTGGCAACGCCCATGCGAAAATCATCCCATTAGCGACCCATGCGATCATCGCTTCTCATGATGAACGTGATTTTCTCAAAGTCGGTACCTTTTCTTCACAGGTCGCCTTTGAGTATATTTTAGATTCACTGTTTGCCTTGCTGTATGCCAAAGAATATCAAAAAAATATTGTCGAGTTAAGAAAAAAACAATCTGTTTTGGAATCAGGGATTCTCTCAGAATACCCGTCAACTGAAGAAAAGAGGGAAATGAAATGATCAATTGGGGAATTATTGGTGCCGGAAATATCGCCAATCGCTTTGCTGCAAGTTTAGAAAATTTTCAAGATGCCCAGCTTTATGGGGTTGCTTGTCGTACGATGGAAAAAGCGCAAGCGTTTCAAGCAAAATTTCCGTGTGATGCCGTCTTTGATAACTACCAAAACCTATTAGATGATCCAGCTATCGATATCGTTTATATTGCTTTGCCGCATTTGTATCACTATGAATGGATCATCAAAGCCTTTCAAGCAAAAAAAGCTGTTTTATGTGAAAAACCAGCAACCTTGACTGCACAAGAAATGCGCGATGTACAAAAACAAGCCCAAGCACACGAAGTCTTCTTTATGGAAGCCATGAAGCCACGCTTCACCCCAGCGTATCGCAAACTAAAAGAACTTGTGGATGGTGGTCATATCGGTGAGCTAACAAGTGTCACGACTACTTTTCGCCGCCATTTACCAGTCGAAGGCAGTACTTATCATTATCTGCCAAAACAAGGGGGTGCTTTACTGGATATGGGGATCTATAACTTAGCCTTTATCCAAGATTTTTCACCAGAAAACTTAACTGCCGAATTGATCGATTACAGCCTGTATGAAACTGGGGTCGATACCTACGTTGAAGCACGCTTTGTCAGTGAAGACTTTGTTGCAGTGATTGAGACCGGATTTGACCAAACAAAAGAGACGGTGGCGGAATTACAAGGAACAAAAGGGAAAATCACGATCCCCAACTTCCATCGCCCCGCTTCTTTTACCGTGACGATTGACCAAGAAGACACGGTCTATGATATTGGGTACGAGATCGATGATTTCCATTCAGAGATTCAAGCAGTTCACACCGCTCTTGCACAAGGACAACTCGAAAATCCCTTGATGTCTTTAACAGATAGTATTGCCTGTATCGCTTTAGCTGATGAACTAAGAAGCTTGCTAGATGCGGAAAAAAAAGACAATTAAGATCATACCCATCGTTTTTGAATAGAACTGACCAGTGGCTACCATTCGGTCAGTTTTTATGTGTCAAAAATTGAGCGCTTTCTTTGACGGTATCGAAATGGTTATATTATATTTATTGAGTATATTTTTATACAAATAAAAAAAGAAAGGAAAACGCTTATGACTCCAGAAATTATTACGTATCTTATTTGTTTATTGACCTTCGCTTATCTAGCTGTGACGGTTTTTACTTTTGTAAAAAATCGCCGGACAGGTGACGGCTATCGCCTCCGTATTTTTTACGTGCTGGCAGCAGCCCTCGTCTTTTTGCTTTCCGTTTATGCAATCGCTACCGGTCAAACCTATGACGACTTGGTTACATCGATAAATGATCTTTTTCAATAAAACACCGACGGCACGAACCCCTGCGGATCTCTTCGTTTGTGAACCTGTGGTTGAGGGAAGGATCAAAACAGAAACGAGCCAATGAAAGACTGCTAATCGATGGCTTTTCCATCAGGATCTGCTAAGCCGAATCAATGTCTTTCAATAAATGATGTCTGATTTTTTATGGAGGTGTGCATGCTTATTCAGCTTAAAGAAGCGAAGCTTTCCGATCTGCTCTCAATCTACTTGATACAAAAAGCGGCCTTCAAATCCCTCTTTCTCCGTTATCAAGACAAAGAAACTTCTCCCTATTTACAAAGTTTCGAGAAGCTAAACACAAAGTTTTCTGCGTCGAACACCACTTATTATTTAATCATGACCGCTCAGAAAACCGTTGGCTTCCTAAAACTGACGGTTGAGCAGGAACATACGACGAAGCTATCTTCCATCGCCCTTCTTCCCTCCTACGAGAACCGCGGGATTGGTAGACAAGCAATGATCTTGATTGAAAGGAACGTACAAACAGATACGATTCGTTTGAATACGATCCTGCAAGAACCCAAGCTGGTTCACTTTTATCATTCTTTGGGGTATTCCCCAACAGGCAGGTTTCAAAGCCCCTCTTCAGCAATCTGCTTTGTCTCCTTTACGAAAAAAATTGCTGCGAAATAAAAAAGCCATCTCGCCTTTCATCGGCAGAGATGGTTTTTTCTATCAATTGCCATCCTTTACAGCAATCATTTTTATTGGTCCTGCAAGGTGTCATCGGTTTTTTTACGCAATCGCGGAATCTCTTTCACATTCATTAAATCTAAAAAGAAGGTGAACAATGGGATCCCGATGATCAAGCCCCACAAGCCAAAGAGATGTTCGCTAAGATACAGGAGAATAAACGTGTAAAACATCGGGATCTCTGTTTTATTGGCCATCAAGCGGGGATTTAAGATATAGGATTCCAACGCATGAACAAACACTATGATCAATAGAATGTAGATCACGTCATTAAATCCGCCGATAGAATACGCAATAAACGTCAATGGAATACACGAGATGATCACACCAGCAACAGGAATCAAGCTGAGAAAGAAAATCATCAACGCCAAACTCAACAGCTGCGGAAAGCCCATCACCGCTAAGGCGAAGACAGTGATTGCTGTATTAACTAAGGCGATCACCAACTGCGTCTCAATCACATTTCCGAAAGCACGCGTAAACTTAGCTCCTAAATAGTAAACATCTTCAAAGAACCACGCCCCTCGCCCTTGCAAAAATAGCCGAGAAAACGCAACGGTCTTTTTGTTATCGATCATAAAGAAGAAACTAAGCAGAAATGAGATCAGCACCGTCAATGCCAACTCACCGAAATTATACAGATAATTGATCACGACTAGAACGCCGCTTTGTAATTTCTGAATATATTCACTGGTTTGCAATAAATTCAAGACATATTCGATCAATTCATTATTGGAGTCTGTCCGTTGGTAGAAATCCGCAACGGAATTGACTAATTGGACGGATTGTTTGATGATGATTGGTACATAATTTGTTGCTACTAAATAAAGAATAAAAACAATCAAGCTGTAAGTCAGGATGCTCGTAAGCTTAATGGGCAGATGACTTTTTCGATGGAGCAAAAGAACCAGCCGATAAATCAGATACGTAAAGATAAAGGTCAGCAAAAGAATGGTCATCATACTGCGAAACAAAAAAAGAATGCCCGCAAGCATAAACAGGACCGTCCAGCGCCGCAACACAAGATTTTGAAGAAAAGCATTATAGTATTTCATCTGTAACTCCTTTATTCGTTGCAATGGAGCAACGAAGCATTTCAGTAGTGCCTAAGAATTATCTAATCATTAAACTATGCAAATAGCAAGAGATTTTATTTTTCTTAATCGAGCGAAAAAATGAAACAAAAAATCCTTAGAAGAATCGTTGGCTTTCTTCTAAGGAAAAGAGTTATTGGTAAACGGTCTTTCCTTCGTTTACGGGTAAAACCGAGTTGATGGACAATAAAAAGAAGCTGGCAGCCAACAGATCAGCACTGCCGCCTGGAGACACATTTTCTGACTGGCAGAAGGCTGCTAGTGCATGAAATGCTGGGTTCGGCAACGCTTGCTGATTGGCTTTTTGTGCGAGTTGCTGAACCAGTGCCAGTACCTCTTGATTGCTGCGGTATAAAATACACGTATCGTCCAGTGTAGCGATGATCGCCAACAGCATGTGGAGCCTTTTTTCAGTCTCATTGGAACAATCCCGAGAAAAATAATCCGCTAGAGCGATTTGAACATGGGGGAACCCAGCAGCAGCTTCCCCATACGCACCGAGATGTCCATATTTGGCTTGAACAGTTTTGCCATGACTTTCCGTTTGTTGAGTCAGCGCACGATCAGGAAATGCAGTGAGAAGCTGGATGTCAGAAAAGACTTCTGGCAAAAAAATCCGCTGTTTGCGACTAAGTTGGCTACTGACGGCGCTGATGAGCAAGCCTAATGCCCAAATGGCTCCTTTATGAGTGTTGATGCCACCAGTGGCTGCCAACATCGCCTGTTCTGCCTTCCGACCGATTGCAGCGATTGCTTCCCGCAACTCTTGAGACATGCTGCTTCCCCAAGACACCAAGGCCATTTCTTCAAAGTATGGCGTCAATGCTCGAGCTGATCGCAGAAAGAGTGCTTGATCCATATCGTGATGGGCACCTGAATCAATGGCATCCACTAACCCAGGTTTTGGGGACAATGTCACTTCTGCAATCAAGGCTTCTTCTACCAATTGGGCGAGTCGTCGACAATTTTCTTCTACAGCAAATGCAAACATCCAACTCCTCCTCTATTTTTTGATTTGACCTTTGATCGTTACCCATAAAACATGCAAAACATAGCTTGTTAAAAAACCACAGCTGGCAGTTGCCAAATAAGCGACGATGATCATGATGCCCATTGGCAGTTGCAGCAACAAATCTTTGAAGCATAGCAACAAAACTTGAAAGACAAAAACATTGGCAAGATAGGTTCGATACGCATAAGTAGATAGCCACTTAAATGTCCCTAACTGAGGGGCATTGTTCTTGATCATAGTTGACCCAAACATAAAGACTGCAAAAATCAATACTAAGCTATATAAGCTTTGCAATGTATTTAAATACGGTGCATGAGCGAAACTTAGATCACCTGCATAATGTAGCAGATGATTGGCAGATAATAGCCCCAATGCTAAACCCACTGGCAAGAAAGCATAGCGAATCTTGTATAGGAAGCGATAGACGGTTTCGTGATAAATCAAAGCGGCTTCGCCATAGATCCCATAGATCACAAAGCTAAAGACAAACCGATCCAATAAATACCAGCTTTCATGATGCGGTCCTTCAAAAACTTGGCGATCATAAAACACATACCAAGCGACATACAAAGCAGTTGCGACGATCAATACTGGCCAAACAGCTTTTTTCTTCGTCAACACTTTGTAGCCTAACCAGACAAAAAACGGCATCAACAATTGGATCTGCAGCATCATGATCGTATACCACAAGTGTGGCGCCGCATCCCCCGTCACATATTTCAGTAAAAACGTTGCTGTATCAGTATAAGGTTTTCCTTGTTGGACAGTGGGAAAGAGCCATAAATAAGCCGTCGTCCAAAGCACGTATGGCACGACAAGTTCAAAAAACTTTTCTTTCAAAAATTCTAGATAAGACAGATGTTGACTTGTCTTAACCATGTTATAAACAATAGCAAAAATAAACAGGGGTGCGGTAAATTTCACCAAGACATAAAAGGTACCGATGAATGCTGCAGTCTTTTCATCTTGGGTATTGGATAAGGCAAAAGTCAAAATCGTTTGCATCATTACTGCTGTCACGGCAAATACTTTTTGGAAATCACTGATGTTGATTTTTAAATCGTTGTTCTCAAACATGTTTTTCGCTCACTTTTCTAATAATTACCAAATCTCAGTGGTGAGTTTTGGCCCTTCGTCTGTTTTTACTAAGATTTTTTTTGATGGATGTTCCAAATACTCCTTTAAGGCAAACCCGCCTTGTTTTGTGATAACTTGAACATCGATCTGTTGAAAAAAGGCTGCCTGCTTTTCCAATAGTTCCAATGGCAGCTTTTCTTTCGTGTCGGCATAAAGCAACAGATCTAAATCACTTGTCGGCTTGATTGCTGCCTGTTTTGCAGCTAATTCAAAACCCAAACTGCCACCAATTCCCCAAGAATAGTACTTCAATAAAAGCCGTGCTTTTTGATAGCTGCGGTAAACTGGATAATTGGCTACTTCATTGAATCGGAAGCTCTCACGACTGGTCAATTCCCAAGGATGGATCGTTCGTTTGATCATGTTACAGGGTGCCTCAAAGGCAAACCGTTCTTGCCGCTTTTCCCCGCGCAACCCCACGGGTAAATAGCTAGGGTTGCTGGGTTTCCCACGACGGACGGTCGCAAAAAGCTGTTCTTTTTCAGAAAACCATTTCGGAATATCAAACATATCAAGAACTTCTTTATCTAATTGAACGATATCGTGGGCACGGTTCATTCGTTACTCATTCCATTCTGCATTCATTTTTTCAAATACGTTATTCGTTTCCAGCCGGCCGCTCTTTTTAGCGATCGGATTGGTGTAGCGACTGGTCAACATCGTGTCATTCGTTTTACGCACATCATCAATCGCCTCATTGATCGCTTCAATTACAGTCGCTTTGCTTTCAGAGGTGACAGACTGATCCGTAATGGAGGATAAGAAAGTGAAGATTGCCCCAAGTTTCGTATAATTTTTGATATCATAAGCAATACTTGGTACTTTTTCCGCAGCGGCTTCAATCGCGGCAATCGACCGTTTGGTGACCCGACTTGCACTTTCTTTTGACATTGCCTGAACAGTGATTTTTTCACTATTTAGTGCGATCAGACGACTTGATTGCAAGCCATGCGCTAAGAAAGCCCCAGAGATCGCATTACCAGCGATAAAACCGATCACTGGATGACCCGCTTGGCGTAGTTTGGCATAAGCTGCCGCACTGTTTGCTAAAGCTGCATGAATACCAATCAATTCTTCATTGTAGCCATACGCTTGGCTAGGGACATCGATGACCGCAATGATTGGCCGTTTGACTGCTTTCTCTTTGTCTTCTTGATAAACAGTTTCTAACAGGTGGCCCATCTCATACCCTTCGACTAAACCAACTTCTCCCTTGCGTACCCGATACATCGGATTAGTTGGGTTTGGCACGATCGCTGTAACAACGACTTCTTCAGTAAAAAGGTCAGATGCAGCTGCATAGACAGTTGCACTAGTTGAGGTTGGGAATTGCAGATTCGTCAATGCTGAAAACCAGTGATAACCGATACTGTCAGCAGCAGCTTCTTTGCCTTCTGTTACAGTAATAGGTGCCACTTCAGTTGCTTTATGCGCTGCAAGAGCCTTATTGTATGCCTCGATAGTCAGCGGCTTTGATAGATCAAGTTCGTTTAAAAGAGAAAGATAAAAACCACTTTTTTCGCTGCGATGACTGTCTTTCTTTTTAACCATCGCCGCAATCACAGCTTCTTGGATCGATTCGACACTGTCAGTCACTAGTTCATCGATCATTTGTGCTGCCAAACGTTGTTTGGCGCCAATGGTATTCCAAATCAAATCTTTATCACTGGAATCAAATTCTCTCACGCCAGCTTCTTGTTCGATGACTTCAGGACCGTTCAAACCGATACGGGCTTTCTTCGTCGCTATCAAGTAACTCATAAGTGCTGAGGTAATCGACATACCGCCAAAAGAACCCACCCGACCTGGCACTAAGCCAATCACTGGCACATACGATTTTATTGCAACGATCAAATTGCCGATTTCTGCGATCGACAATAAGCCGTAATTCGCTTCTTGGAGGCGTACCCCACCAGTATCGAGGATGATGATCGGTGTGATCGGATTGCCCTTTTGGTTTTCTTCCAACACATGCGTCAATGCAGCGATGATTTTTGCACCAGAAACTTCACCGATACCGCCACCTTGGAATTTCCCTTCCATAGCGATCACGACCACGTTTTCTCCAGACATCGTTCCACGACACACAACGATCCCATCATCGCTTTGTGGCACGATGTCTTGAGCCACCAGATTGGGTGCGATCATTTGGTCGAATGGATCGATCAATTCACGACCGCTCTTGGCATCCAATAAGGCGTGCACCCGTTCTCTGGCGTTTAATTCTACAAAACTATTCTTCATCTGCTAGTTCCTCCATTGCTTGGGTTAATCGTAGGTAAACCACACCGGGAGTGGCGCCAAAGTCGTTGATCACGATTTGCGCACTGATTGGATAGCGCTCAAAAAAACGCGTCAAGACATTTTGCCACACATCGCCAAAGCCGTCACTTCCTGTACACACTGAAACGGTGGTTTCTTGTTTGTCTGTTGGAAAAAGCAGAATTTCCAAGTCACCAGAACCCACCACGCCAACATGGACTTTTTTGGTGACTGGTTTCGTTGTTTGATACGTATAAGCTAATTTTTCCATCTCTTCTTCTCTCCTCTTGCTCTTATTAAGACCACGTTCTGAATTTCATTGGCGGTTCATACAACCCATCGGACCATTCGATCAAATCATCAACGGTTTGAGCTGCTAGCAATGATCGTTTGGCATCACTGCGTTTGATCCCTAAGTCTTCTGGTAATTTCACGATTCCTGCTTTGCGCAAGGCATCCAGAGAAGCTTTTGTGCTGGTCATTCCTAGTGGGGTTACACCACCGATGGCTGCGATTGCTGCTTGTTTTTCCTCTTTTGAGTTTGCTTTATAAAGATAAGCGATGCCTTCTTCTGTCACGATATGCGTCGTATCTTCGCTATAGATCATAATTGGGGCATTGGCTAAACCAGCTTGCTTTTGGACAGCCAACGCATCTAACGTTTCTACAAAAACAGGTTTTTTATTGGAACCATACGTTTCAACCATTTGAACGACTAATTTTTGTCCTTTTGCTAAAGGATCTGTTTCATCCCGCAAGGATTGCCAAGCTGGAGTCGAATGCCGACGGCCCCCCGGATTATGCCCCATATTTGGTGCACCACCAAATCCAGATAAGCGGCCTTTCGTCACTGTAGAAGAGTTTCCTTGATAATCCAGTTGTAAGGTCGAACCGATAAACATATCGATGGCATATTGACCTGCAGTTTGGGATAATGCTCGATTGCTGCGCATCGTGCCGTCTTTTCCGACAAAGAATACATCTGGACGAGCGGCAATGTATTTTTCCATACCAACTTCCCCACCAAAACTGTGGATGCTTTCGACCCAACCAGATTCGATAGCTGGAATCATCGTTGGATGAGGATTCAAGACCCAGTTTTTCGCTACTTTTCCTTTGATTCCAAGGGTTTCTCCATAGGTTGGTAAAAGTAACTCGATCGCAGCGGTATTAAAACCGATTCCATGATTCAACGATTGTACTTCATGTTCTGCATAGATTCCTTTTAATGCCATCATCGCCATCAAAATTTGTAATTCTGTAATGTTTTGCGGATCTCTCGTAAAGAGGGCTTCTAATTGATACGGTTGGTCTGCTACCACGACGACATCGATCCAATCGCTGGGAATGTCGACCCGCGGCAAACGATCGACCACTTCATTAACTTGGACGATCACAATCCCATCTTTAAAGGCTGCTGCTTCGACGATCGTTGGTGTTTCTTCCGTATTGTAACCTGTATAAAGATTTCCTTGGCGATCGGCTTTGTCCGCCGCCACAAGGACCACATTCGGAATCAAGTCGATAAATAAGCGACCATATAATTCCAAATACGTATGAATGTCCCCTAATTTCATGGTTTTGTCTTCAATCATTTGGGCAACGCGCGTACTTTGTGCTCCTGCATAAGAAAAATCGATTTTCGCTGCAATGCCTTTTTCAAATATCGTCAAATGTTCTGGACGGGAGATACTCGACATGATCATATGCAAATTGTTGACTTTTTGAGCATCGACTTGTTCTAAGCTTTTTGATAGAAAGCTTGCTTGTTTTTGATTGTCGCCTTCAAGGACCACTTTGTCTCCCGGACGGATCAACTGTTCTAAGACTTCAATGATTGCTTCCGTTGGGACATATTTCCCATCGAGAAGATGCTCGATTTTTTTCATGGTTTGGGCTTTCTTTTCACGTTTACTTGCCCAGTTTCTTGCAGGTTTTTTCATTGTATTCATCTCCATTTTTGATATAGGAATAAAGCATCATCCATGCCATGTTGATCCAAATTGATCACACGGATCGCTTTGTTTTCACCAAATTTTGCTTGGATCAGTTTTGTTAGGGTATTGCCAGGAGGAAATTCAAGAGCCAAATCAAGTCCTGCTTCGTAGGCAACATCCATGATCTTGTTCCACTGCACCGGATAAGCAATATTTTGCAGCAAATCTCGACGGATCTCTTCAGGGTTCATGGTCATCCGACCATCCGTATTTTTGAGGTAGGGACAGATAGGCACATCAAGGAATACCGTGTTCATAAATGGCGCAAACCGTTTCACGGGTTCTGCCATCAACACACAATGGGACGGGACAGGCACTGCTAAAAGTTTGGCGGTTTGCGCATGATAATCTTTCGCTTGAGCTAGCGTCTTGCGCAAGCCTTTGATATGACCAGAGATCGTATGCTGCATGGGGCAATTTTCATTTGATAAATAGACGGGAGCAGCAGGATCAAATGTATTTGCCACGAGCGCTTCTGCTTCACTTCTCGTTACACCAACCAGTACCCCCATGGCATAATCAGTCGGATAGGCTTCTTTCATCAGTGTCGCCCGATGATAGACCAAGCTAGCGGCGTTTTCGAAACTTAAGCTTTCACAAGCTAACGCAGCGGAAAAAGCGCCAATCGAATGCCCCGCCACAAGCTGAGGTTGCACACCAGATGCTTTCATCTGGTCCGTGTAAAAAGCCGCTTTTACTAAAAGGGCCAACTGAATAGAGACGGTATCTTGTTTGAGATCCCCCGATACAGGGTGTAAATCAAAGCCTGTCGCCTGTTCTAGCCGATGGAAATAACTGGCAGGCACGTCCTCAAGCATCTTGCTGGTCTGACTGCCTTGTCCTGGGTATAAGAAACCTGTACTCATGAAACACCTCCTAAACAATTTCTCTTTCCTGTGTCATAATAACGGAAGTTTGTTATAATAAAAAATACCAGTTTCGTGAATATCCATAACCAAAAGGTATGGAAAGAGGAGTATCTGATGAACCTTGATCATTTACGCTACTTTAAAAAAGTAGCCGAATCGAAAAATATTACCCAATCTGCACAAGAATTATACATCTCACAACCTGCCTTGAGCCGTGCCATGAAACACCTAGAAAGTGAACTAGGCGTTCCTTTGTTCTATCATGCCGGTCGGCATATCGAGTTGACGATGTATGCTGAAGAATTTTATCCCTATGTCGTTGAGACGTTAGCACGTTTCGACGAAGGAATGAGTGCGATCCAAGCCTTAAATGGAAAAATGGTCCCTGCAGTGACGATTTACTCTGAAGTCGCTTCTGTTTCCTTGCCCAACTTGGTGGCGACATTCGTTGAAAAGCACCCTGAGATCCAACTTTCGATCAAGCAGCACGGCAGTAAGGAGACCAACAAAGAACAAGCCTTCTACATTACCTCTGAGCCAAAGAACGGCTTGACCAATCTGCCAATATTCACGGAACCCATCTTACTGGCGATCCCCAAAAAGCATCCCTTGGCAGAAAAAAAAGACTTGCAAGTTGCCGATATCCAACACGTGCCTTTGCTGATGCTGGTTGAAAACAGCCCGCTGCGTAGAACCATCGACGAAGCTTTTGAAGCAAAAAAAATCAGTTTGGCTATCGGTTCAACGACGGACGATCCAGCGACGCTGCGCTCCCTTATCAATCAAGGACTAGGAATCACGTTCTTTCCTAAAATTACTTGGGGCTATGAAGATCAGGCGCCTTTCGTTTTACGTGAACTAGCAGATTTCCCCTTATCAAGGACGATTTATTTAGCATCAAGCTTTACTAAAGGTCATCCCATGACAAAACTAATTGCAAAAACGTTGATTGAATTTTATCTTGGCTAAACAAAAAGAAGCGTCCATTCGCACGTTAGTTGTGCAAGCGGACGCTTCTTTTTTCTTTCCTATTTACCCCGGTTGAATCATCGAATCGACCGTACATTCATTCACATTGATCTCTTCGATCTCTTTTGACTAGCCACAGTATTGGCTGCCAGTCAGGTGAGACCTCATAAGATTTGTTACACGCCTTCAAGTACGGCTGCCTTACCATCACTTATGCGTCAGGCAATTGATCGTATTCTTCATCACTGACTGCTTCTAACCATTCTGAAGCACCAGCAGTAATCGCGACATGGGCAAACCAACTATTTTTTGCTGCCCCATGCCAATGTTTGACCCCTTCCTTGATGACTACGACATCCCCAACAGTAAGTTTTTGCGGTTTCTTACCTGCTTCTTGGTACCAGCCTTCTCCTGAAGTCACCAACAACAATTGATACCCACCATCGATATGCCGATGCCAATTGTTGCGACAACCCGGTTCAAAGGTCACATTGCCAACGTTGACTGGAATCGCTGAATCAGCTACTAAAGGATTCAAGTAACTCTGACCGCTAAAATATTGCGCATAGGCATCATTTGTGTTGCCCAATAAAAAGATTCCTGCTTCTTTTGCTGCATCAGCTTTTGACATTTATTTTTCCTCCAATTCTGCTGACTCTTCTTGATAAACCGTTTTGGCGATGTTAAAAGCAGACCAAGCTTTGGGCCAGCCAACATAGAAAGCCAGATGAGTGATTACTTCTGCAATTTCCTCTACAGTGATCCCGTTTTCCTTGCCAATCGTTAAATGGGCAGTCAACTGTTCAAAATTGCCCCCGGAAATCAAGGCAGATATCGTCAATAAACTTCTCGTATGAGGAGCCAATTCTGCCTCACGTGACCAAACTTCACCAAATAACACATCATCATTCAGTTGCGCGAATTTCGGCGCAAAGTTGCCTAAGTTATCTCTTCCTGCTGTTTGTTTCTTGACCATATCGATCGACTCCTTCATCTATTTTAATGAAATGCTGATTTAACCAATTTCGAATAGCTGTATCCGCTTTCTCTATTCTTGAACCACGAACAGCTAATCCAGGATAAACAACTGCATCAGGACAAGTCTTTTTAAAGTCTTCAATGCTATTGCCGAATCCTGAGCCTTCATGAGTACAAAACGGAAAAATAATCTTCCCTTCCAATCGGTGATCTTTTAAAAAACTCGCTAGGATCATCGGGTATGTGCCCCACCAATTGGGAAAACCGATAAACAAGACCCGTTCTTTAAAAAACGCTGTCGATACCTCTTGATAGAGGGGGAAATCATTAGCCGCCTTTTCTTTTTTTGCTAGCTCGACCATTGCTTGATAGCTTTCAGGGTAAGGATAAGTCGGTTCAAGAGAATAAAGCGGGCATTGTAATTTCTCTGCTATTTTCTCTGCTAGAACCCGCGTATTTCCCACTATCAGCTTTTTTCGCTGCCCTTCAATAAGATTCTCCCCTGCTCGTGAATACACAAGTATTGCCGGCATTTTGTCACCTCCTTGGTTTCTCTTCTTGGTATATTTAATAGTAAGGCAAAGCGGAGCCGTTGAATAATGCTTTCTATAAAAAGTCCCTATGCTTACGAAGCATAGGAAGAGGTGGAAGAAAAAAGAAGCGGATCACTCCACTTCTTTTGGCTTTTAGGATGCAATTATTCAAAAGCGTCACGAAAGCGGGCAATGAACGCCGTCACAACCGGCGACATCACACGATTTCTTTTCCACACCAAGACACAGCTGGTTTCGATTTGAGGGACTAAAGGCAAAAATTTGATCGTTTCATCCCTCCGTTCTCCGACAGCTCCGCTGATGGTCAACGCCGAACCAACATGGTTTTCTACTAAGGAAAAGACATTGAAAATCAAGTTATATGTTCCAACGATCGGTAATTCTTCTATTGGTATTTTTGACCATTGACTGAACATTTGCTGCACTTCCGGACGCCTTGACACTAGCAATGGCACCCCTTTGATATCCTCTGGTGTAATCTCTTCTTTATGGGCGAGAAAAGAATCAGCCGATGTCAACATGCCCCAAGTTTCTTTTCTTGGTAGAACGACTTTTTCGTATTTCTCGATTTCGATGGGTTCGATCAAAATCGCCAAATCCAATAAGCCTTTCTCTAAACGCTCGTTGATATCATCTCCTGTGCCACTGTGAATATGAAAGCGGACATCTGGATAGTCACTGATAAATTCTTCCAACATCAAGGAAAGCGTGTCGGAATTATCTGCTTCCACACAGCCAATTGTGAAATGACCACTAAACAACTGTTTCTTACGATCTTCAAACTCTTGCATGGTTTGATCCGTTAGACTCAATATCTCCTCGGCACGGCTTTTTAAAAAACGACCTGCTTCCGTTAAGAGCATTGTACGATTATCACGAATGAAAAGAGCCGTTCCTAATTCATCTTCTAATTCTTTTAATTGACGGCTCAATGTCGGTTGGGTGATGTGGAGCACTTCTGCAGCTTGAGAAATTGTCCCTTCCTCTGCAATCGTGAAGAAATATTTTAATAAACGAAATTCCACTAAATCGCCTCCTCTTTTTTGCAACATTTTAACTCTTAGCAATGAAAAGAATCATCCTACTTCTTGGTCTATTCATTTTTAATAATAACAAAGAATCGCTAATTCAGCGAATCATGCTAAAAAAGCGGAGAAGACTGTAGAATTTTAAGAAGATCGTTTTATGGAATGACATGAAAAATTGTTCGCACATTAATAATAGAGGGACAAAAAGACTTGCCCCACTATTATGATAGCCAATCAAGTTAAGCTATTATTTGGTTTTCTTTACTTTTTGTTAAATAGAATCTGGCTATTTTGACCATTTGAACCTGTTGGATCGATTTCGATTTCCCAGTAATCGAGACCATCTAAAGAAGTGATTTTTTTCGCTGAAATATTACTATCTGCTTCTTTAATACGATAACCATCGTCTTTTAGATGAATCAAATCCTTTTGAGCACGCTTCATTGTAGGATCTGAGTGTGAAAGTATAATCGTTTCATCGCTGTCCACTCGTGTAAGGGCCATCGGGGCTTGAAATTTCATATCAAGGATTTCGACTTCGGTTTCATTATAGACATTAATACCAATTACATTATTTGACTGTACTGCATGAATGTTTTTATCATTGCGCAATATTTTAGCGGGTTCAATTTTTTCGAATTCAGTTCTGTCCCTATTAGGATAGATAGCATAGTTGTACTCATCTTCTTGATGGATATGCGTTTTCCACATTGTAAAGTAGCTTCTCGTAATCGGGTCAATGCTCCCTGATCCATTGATCCGATTCCAACTATCCTTACGTTCTTCAATCATCAAAGTTAATTCTTGAGGGTTGATAAATTTATATCCGATAGATTGTTGCGGATCAGAAGCCTCCAAATAAACACTTTCAACATTAGAAAAGTTTTGTTGTCCATTTGATAAATCAATCTGTTCGTTATTCACAAAAAATCTGTAATTAATCGTCTCATTCAGCTTTCTATTCTCTATAACTGTTTCAATGATACGGTCAATTTGAAAGTTTATATTACTTCCGATAGCAACAAGCTCGTCACCAAGGATGAACCATGACTTTTGAGCTGTCAACGTTCTTTCATAATTGATAAAATCCATGACAAAACTACCATAACGATCATCAACGGTGGAACCTCCCACGAAGTCTGTTTCCGCTACACTATAACCGCTTTGATCAAGTCGAATTTGCTTATCCACAGTAATACCTGGCAATCTATAGGGATCAACTGTCGCCCAAAAGTCTTGATTAAATTGATTTAGATCATCATTATATAGATAAAGCATTCCATCGCCCGTATGCCATCCTTGAAGGTTTTCATTATTCATTGTTTCGTATCGTTTGATTCTACTAGAGGACATACTTAACCCAAAACTAAAATCAAAATCTTTATTAAAATAGGTCATTCGATCCATATTCGCAAAATTTGTAAGTTTTGTTGTGTAAGGACTATCGGAGGCTATATCAGGATTAGATAATATTGTTTTTGCTAGTGCAATATCTCTAAAGCTTGATAAACTATTTAAGTAGTCAAAATTCGCACTATTTGCTTCTATCCAATGCTTAGCAAAATGAAAATATCTTTCGCTGTTCGATAGTTCTGGAATACTCGCAAAACGAATCATCGCTTTTGTCATTTCAGCTCCAGCAACATTGCTCTCCATTTGGCTCCTTGAGATAGCTCTTCCTCTGACCATATCCATCATATTTCCTTTATACATGAACGGGACGATTGATTCTTGAATCCAGAAATCTATCACTCTAACTATACTATCAGCTGGAAAATAGTCTGTTGACTGAGTCATTGTGAATATCTGTGAGATACCATCAAGAAGAACATTTCCATATGAACCAATATAAGGAACGTTGTCATGTTGTAAAAACGAACCATCAGTATAAAAGCCATCACCCTCGGTTACAAAAGGATAAACTTTTTCTAATGCGCTTATCGCTTCACTAACACCAGAATCATTTTCTTCCAAGATGCTTTTAATTAGTATTATTCGGGTATTATCCACTTGATTAGCTCCAGTTGCTTCAAGTGCAAGTTCTGGATTTACACTATATCTATTATAATTGACATCTGGCAAAAAACGTTCAATCGGTCTTAAAAAATCGCCAATTTGTTCTTGTGATAAAAAAGGATGTAAAGTGGTAACTAAGTCATTAATTGCTCGCGGAACGCCAATTTCCCAATCCCACCAGTTTCCATACGTTTGGACAGAGAGATTATACTTATAAATGTACATCCATTCTAATCCCGAAAAGACATCCTCTAATAAATTTCTGTTGAGATAATATTCTGAATAAGGATTGGTTGCTGACAGAGCTAAAGTCGTTAAATTTCTAAAACTAGTTGTTAAATTAGCTGATGCTGTCAATTCAGATTGTTCTTCCCACAAAGCTTCCTTATCTTCATCTTTATTCAATGTTTCCCATAATAGGTTGGCTGTTCTATCCATTGATCTTTGCTTATCAATCATTAACGGATCATCAGAATTAAAATAGTTAGCTCCCAGAATCATTTCGTGCCACTTTGTTCTCATGTCATCAAATTTGTTGTGGTCACCTTTATCAATAGATACATCAACGAGAACGATCAGCTCACCACTTGTATTGGTTATTTTTATTCGTGTTGTTCCCTCTCTTTTAGGCAGAATAATCCCATCAAAGACCTCTAATAAATCTTGGTTTTCCACAAAAACGTCTAATTCTTCAAGTGGTTGGAAGAGAGGTATGATATGCATTTGATCTAATGTAAGATGTACATTATCATGTCTATCTTTTGTAACAAAAATGGGGATACTTACTTTAATAGTCTCATTTTTATCGCTAATAATGATCTCACTAATCCCTGTTGCTACACCAGTAACATACCCCCGCTCATTTACTTGAGCTACCTTTGGATCACTTGAAGAAAAAGATAGGTTTTTCCGAGGGAAATCTTCGGGGTAAGTTTCCAGCTCGATTAACTGGCGTTCACCAATTTGCAAATGCAGCTCTTCTTGAGAAATGATAATCTCTTGAATTTCTTCATATATGCGATCATACAAACGTGCATTTCTGTATTCAATTAATCCCGAGGTATTATCAAAAAAAAGCTCCAATTTTACTTGTTCCGTATCTGCTCCAGTCGTAAAAGTAACTGCAAGGCTTTCCCATCCCGAAGTTCCTGAAACAGCTTCACTAGAGTAAAGAGATATCTGAGTTCCATTTTCCATGTACTGAACCCTTATTCTTCCACCAAGTGCATTAGAAATATCTGTTGCTTTCACCTCGACAATTGCGCGATATTCTGTATTTGGACGAACAGGTATACCTTCTTGAAAAACTGCTGCACGACTGACTTGATTGGAAGAAATTTCAATGCTGTTTTCTTCTGTTACTCTCACTTTTGGACGGATATCTGAAGGGAACCAAAGGCGCCAGTGATCTGCTCCAATTGAATCATGCCACCCATTCGTATTCTCAGATTGTTGTGAAAAGTCCCCGTTCAATAATAAATTATGTTCAATCGTTGTGCTGTGAACATTGATTGGTAGTATAAGCAAATGGATCAGAAACAGAAATAAAGCAAGTATTTTCATATTTTTCCTTTCTGCATTAGGCGGAGGCTTCTTGTCATCATATACATAAAGAAACTGTCATTGAGTTGAATAAAAACCGAATAACTATTAAATTGATAGAACTATGGTCTAATAACTACATGAAAAGTCATCCAAGGATACCTGACAGCGACCCTAAAATACCCAAAACAAACAATAGAATGAGCAGCTTGTAAACATTCCAATTCTTCTTTTTAATTAGATAATAAACCATAATCGTAACTAATCCAGGCAAGAGCCGAGGCAAAATTTGATCAAAAACAGTTTGGAGCGCTACTACTTGTTGTTCGCCTTCAATTGTTGTTGCGTACTCGATCGCCATTTCAGCTTTTACGAAGCTCACCGCTAAACCAGAGATAACTGTGACTCCTACAATATTCGCTGCCCGAGAGATTTGGTTGATTTTTTGGCTGAGCATTTCAATCGCACTTGTGCCCATTCGATAACCCAGCCAGCCTAAAAGACACTTAAGAAACAGATTAAAGCCAATCATACAAACTAAAAACATGATTGGACTAGCAGTAATACCCGCAATCGCCATGCTAGCAAAAATCGTTGAAAATAACGGTGCTACACCAAATTGAGATATTGCATCCCCAATTCCTGCCAATGGACCCATTAATGCCATTTTTATACTTCTAATTTTTGATACATCTTCCCCGTGATCAAGCATTGCTAATTGTAAGCTAGTAACAAAGGGGACTGTTTGAGGATTGACATTATAAAATTCCAAGTTATCAATAGTGGCTTTTTTCAATGCTTCCTGATCATCTTTGTAGATCTTTTTTAATCCCGGAAAAATAATATTTGCATAACCCGTTCCTTGATACGTGTTATAGTTGAAGCCATTTTGGAGGAAGTATGAGCGCATAGTTGCTATAAAATAATCGTTTTTCGTTAGTTTTTGTTCTTTAGATTCCATCTTCTTCGATTCCTCCTTGTTGAGCGAAAGTCATTGAAAGTTCTTGTCTTTTTTCTTGATTATAGTAATCGATCATTGCAAATACTGCTCCTACTAATGCAATCGCCATAACAGGTAAATCTAAATACGCAATACAAATGTAGCCTAAGATCACGTAAGGAATAACGTCTTTGGAAACCATGACCGATAGAATCATCGCAAAACCGATTGCGGGTAGTAAGCCTCCAGCAACAGTCAGTGCTTGAACCAATTCATTCGGAATCATTTCGACAAATTTTCTAAGAGGCTCCATACTTAAAGCAGAAAGTAATGCAATAAAGAATCCCACAAAGAAAAAACTAATGAAAGTTGTATGTGCAAACCATTTAAAGCGTTTGAAACGGCCATTTTCTACCGCAACTCTTGCAGCTTCGGATGAACCAGCACATACTGTATAAATGAGTGTCTGGCAAATTTGAAATAATACTGCAAATGGATAAGATAATGCCAAGGCACTTTCAGGTGTGACCCCTTGATCTTTTAAAGTTATCGCCATTATGGTCCCCACCACTCCTGGACCTAAAGGATTAGGTGGGACCGTTCCCCCAGCGCCAACGCCAAATCCCATAAAAGCAAGTTCACCAATGGCACCCATCATTAATCCAGTTTGAACATCACCAAGAATCAACCCTACAAAAAAGGAAAGGACAATGCAACGATTTGTAAAAATGCCTAGCAATAGACCCGAATAACAAACGCCTGCCATAAGTGCCAGTAAAAAAGCTTGCATAATTGATATATTCATTTTATTCTCTCCTATTCGTTTTCAAGATGAGACATGAGTTGTTTCAATGAATCAACGTCTGGAGCCATCGGTGAGGTACGAGTATCAAACTTGATGTGAAATGCATCCTTTAATTCTTTTAACGCTCTTTTATCTTCTTCACCGATAAAAATATAGTTGGATATTTTCGTTTTTCCTACTGCATTGTGAATATTCCCAACATTGATTTGTTCTATTGGTACACCTCCTTTGACAAGTGCCAGTGCATCCTGCGGATTTGCCACAACGATAAAAATCATTTGCTTAGGCGAGGCTTTATGAATGATTTCGCATGTTTGTTGAATCGTGAAAAAGCGCATGCTCACATTTTGTGCCACCGCTTTCATCAATTGTTGTTGAAATGGATCATTTGCGGCTTGATCGTTAGCTACGATACATAAGTTGACACCCAATGATTTGATCCACATTTGACCTTGACCATGTATCAAGCGTTCATCAATTCGTGTCATTTTAATATTTGGTTTCGCCATTTGATTCCCTCCTTTAGTCTTTTTACCAAAATAATTGCCAGTTTTTTTTATGTCTTACCAGTGCTTCCATATAGAAGTAATCCCCCCAAATATTCCCTTCATTCACACCCTTTCCGGAATGCCAGGAATAGACCCCTTCATTGATGAGCGCTACAGCTCCTGTGCCCTTTTTTTCTGTGTAACGGTTCATTAAGTTTCTTAGCATACCTTGTTGGATGTTGTGATACATTTTTTTCATAGGATGGTTATCCGCTAGATATTTTTCCATTTCATTCATCCCACAAAGGGTTATTGCATTAGCAGAGGTATCCCGAGGTTGATCAGATCCCTCTTCAAAAATCAAATCCCAAAAACAGATTAGATCACTAGGCAAACGATTTAAAAAGTAATTTGTTACAGCTTCATAAAGTTTTATATTTTCCTCCTTTCTACAATAATGCTGATTTAATGCTATTCCATAAATCAACCAACTTTGACCGCGTGCCCAACTGGAGTCGTCAGAGAATCCTTGCTTCGTTTTACCATATAGGGGCTGACCTGTTGTGGGATCGAAATAATAAGTATGAAATGCTGAAGCATTTTCTCGAATCGCATATTTAATGGTGGTCTCATAATGTTTCTCTGCCACAGCTTTATAGATATCGTCACCAGTCTCCTCATATGACCAATGCAATAATGGTAGATTTAAGAGACAGTCAACAATTAAACGATATTCATTAGAGTCATCCAAATCTCCCCAAGCTTGTATAAATTTCCCTTTATTTTGAAATCGCTCAACGAGTTTGTCAGCTGCGCTAATGGAAATTTCTCTAGCTTGGGAATTGCCTGTGATTTTGTAACAACTGACACACGAAAGAGTATAAAGAAAACCTAGATCATGATGATTGATTTCTATATTTTGAGACAATCTTCTGGAAAAGCTTTCCATATGCTTTTCTGCTAAATCCTTATACTTATTTTCCCTGGTAATATCATATGCGAGCCATAAAATGCCTGTCCAAAAAGCCGTCGTCCATTCTGTGTTATCAATAACTTGGTAATTTTGGTTTTTAGTGGCAGGTGCAGGAAATTTCTCTCCAAATATAGCCATATTTTGATCAATTTTCTGTAAACACTGATTAATCGCTTGATCAATTTCTTTCGTACTTAATTCTAATACTTCTAGTTTTTGATAATTATCCTTTAAAGGTTCAATTCTTTTAGAAAGCATGTTTTTCCTCCATTCGCAACTTATAGCGTTAACGTGTTATCTGGTTGCAGTATATAATATTCTCGCTTCTGATGCAAGCGTTTTCAAGTTTTTTGCTTTAATGGAATAAAAAAAGCACATAACGTCAGTTATATGCTTTGAAATATAGTTGTTAACTAATTAATAATATCAATACTATAGTAATCAGGATGAATAAATGCCTGATCATATTCAATAGCATTTTCAAAACGATCATAAACAATTCGATTCCTCACAAACAAAGCTGCTGGTCGATTATTCTTAAAATAGCTTTTCATTATTTTTTGATCTTTCTCTGATAAATTATCTATGATCGATTCAAAGTCAGATACAGAGATTGTCATTTTCTCTGATTCTGGTATTTGGTTTAAATCTTCTAGCACTTTAGTAAATGACAACCCTTTTTTCAGCTGAGCGATTGGAATATCAGTCGGTCCAGTGATATGTGCATATCTAAATTGAAGTTTCCACGGCTTATTATTAATAAATGCAACTTGACTTAGTTTTAAAAACGGTACCCTTGTTTCTTCAAACGAAGGAGCATGTAAAATCTTTGCTATATCTGAATTCGTTATTTGTTGAATGAGATCTACCGCTTCCACGACAGTCTTTTCAGATATTGGTTCTTTTTTATCAATAGTCAAAGGGCGTGTATTTTCGCTAAAGAAAACACGTTTATTTAGAATGTTTTTTCGTACAAATGTTCCTTCGCCTTGTCTCCGAATGAGATAACCTTGTGCAACCAGATCATTCATCACTTTGATGACGGTTGTATTACTTACCCCATATTTTGCTTTTAAGTCTCCCTCTGAATAGATACGGTCCCCCGGTTTAAATTTACCAGCTTCAATATCTCGAAGAATATCTTGTTTGATTTTTTCATATTTTAATACAGCCACTTTTAGTCCCCCTAAAACAATCTTTATGTACGCAATTTTAGCTAAATGGAATAATATTTAATTTACCTAAATTAAGACAGCAATTGATTAAAAATTTTTATTGAATCGACGAGTATTATAGCTGAAAATAAGGTTCTTTGCTTTTACGCTAAATCATTAGATTAATCATATCATATATCTCAAATAGACGTCTAACAGGCTCATAGAAAAATAAAATAAAGAAGAAGCCTTTAAACAAGGCCCCCTCTATAATTAAAGAAATTCTTTTATTCTTTATTGCTGCTCTTTTTATAATCCCATCTGATTTAGCCACTCTAATACTTCAGGTTCAGCCTCTTCAACACTTCCCGCTCTTGCTGCAAAGCCTTCCAGAAAGTCATACGCTGGATACAACGTTTGAAGTTCGTTTTGACTATTGGTCAGTCCACTTCCCCCATGGGTTGCAAATGGAATGATTTGTTTATCCGTAAAATCATGGGCTTCAAGAAATGTTAAAACGGCTCTTGGGGCACGGTTCCACCAAACGGGAAAGCCGATTAAGAGAACATCCACTTCAGTCATTTGGGCAACGTCAGTCATCAATGTTGGTCGGGCATCTTCTTCCACCTCTCTAGTGGCAAAAGCTGTATGTTCATCGTAAACGTTAGGGTAACCTACTTCTGTTTGAATCGAGAACAACGCACCTCCGGTCTGTTCAGCGATCATCTCTGCTATGACTTGGACATCTCCTACTAAAGTGTTATCGATCACATTAAAACTACTTCCAGAAACTGCTTCGACTGCTGGTTCATGCTCTAAATTTTCTGGTCTTGTGAAGTAGGCGATCAAAATATCGGCCTCTCCATCAATCCCTGCTTCTCTCATTTGTTGCGTAACGGTGTCACTAGTACTTGTTTCCGTTGTACTAATGTCTGGCTCGTCATTCATTGAATCACTGCTGCATCCTGCTAGAAAAAGCATTGTCAGAAAAAGTCCTTTTGTCCATTTGTTCATTGAATTGCTCCTTTCTTTTCCCATCAAAAATGGTAGTTCCAGTATAATTCTTGAAGTGGACTTTAAGGCAAGGCTCTTGAGCAAACCTTCCCCTATTTTTTACATCTTTCTCACAACTTCCTCACAAAAGTCTTCCTTCCCAGCATACTGAAAAAAGCCGTAAACAAAGCTTTGTTTTACGACTTTTTCGTTTAGTTATCGATTTTTCTCAAACTAGCAGCGACAAAATGATTTGTTCCTACCTGAACCCAATCCGGGTCCGCTGTTTCTTCTGTTTTAAATGTGGTGAAATCAAAGACATTGTTTTCCTTACTGTAAAAGTCATCAGGCGCTGTTTTCTTGTTTCGAATGTCGGTTCTTAAAAACGCAGCAAGTAAGCGCCTTGTGTACGGATGGTAAGCATTTTTGATTATCTCATTGATTGGGGCACTCTCGACGATTTTTCCCCCATGCATCACGATCACATCATCGGCCATTTTACTAATGACACCCAAATCATGGGTAATAAACAAAATACTTGTATCCAGCTTGTCTTTTAACTCATTCATTAACTTAAGGATTTCTGCTTGGATGATCACATCGAGTGCGGTAGTCGGTTCATCGGCAATCAATAGCTTCGGATTGCAAGCTAATGCCATTGCGATCATTACCCGCTGACTCATTCCTCCAGATAACTGATGAGGAAATTGCTTGGCTACTCGTTTAGGATCTGTGATCTTGACAGCTTCTAACAGCTCATATGCCCGTAAAGTCGCCGTCTTATTGTCGACGTGCTGATGAAGTTTCAAGGCTTCTGTCAGTTGTGCTTTGATTGTAAATACCGGATTCAAACTTGTCATAGGCTCTTGAAAGATCATTGAAATATCATTTCCGCGAATTTTCAAAAGCTCTTTTTTGCTTAATTCGAGGATATTTTTTCCATCAAAACGGATCTGCCCTTCCGCTATATATTGATTTCGCTGAAAAAGTTGAAGGATCGACATGGCTGTTTGACTTTTGCCACTCCCACTTTCTCCAACAATTCCTAATGTCTTCCCTCTTTTTAATGAAAAAGTAACGCCTTTGACAGCTTTGACAGTGCCCCGTTTCGTATCAAAATACGTATGCAGATTATCAACTTCTAGTAAATCCATCTGGACCTCCTTTTGATTTTTTCCCATTAAACCAATCGTATCATGCTTATGGTTCGAGTGATTGACTCATCAACCATGTTTCAATTCCTATGTTCTAAAAAAACTATTTTCGCGTACACTTCACAAAATGATTCGGCTCGACTTCTACCCAATCTGGATCAGCATCAGTTTCTTTTGAATAGTTGAATGCCAAATCAGGATGGGTTTCATCAAGAGCCCATGGTCGATACTCTTCGTCTAGTGTTGGAATGGCATTTAATAATTGCCGTGTGTACGGATGGATCGGGTTAGAAAAAATCGTCTCAGCTGAAGCTAATTCTACAAGATGCCCAAAATACATCACACCGATTCGATCAGAAATAAATTTTACAACTCCAAGATCATGGGTGATAAACAAGTATGTCAAATTGAGTTCTTCCCGCAAATCATGAAGCAAATTGATGATCTGTGACTGAATTGAAACATCTAACGCTGAAACAGCTTCATCGCAAACAATGAATTTGGGCTTTAAAGCTAAGGCACGAGCAATCCCGATTCGTTGTCGTTGTCCACCAGAAAATTGATGCGGATAGCGATGAATAAATTCTTTCTTTAACCCACATTTTTCCATGATATCAAGAATATAGGTTTCATAGTTTGGGTCCTTTTTACTAGCAAAAAATTTGTGTATCAACAAACCTTCTCCAATAATATCACCCACTGTTAATCGTGGATCTAGTGAGGAGTAAGGGTCCTGAAAGATAATTTGCAGGTCTTTTCGTAAAACTCTTGATTCCATTTGAGTCAAAGCAGCTAGATCGATGCCAGAATCAAGCTGCTCTTCATAGTATGAAAAATCTTTTTTGTTCATGACATCTTTTTTTAGTTGTGTGACTTGCTTATCAATAGCTGCTAAGTCATTTTGTTGTTCAGCGATCGTTTTTTCCAAGTTCATGAGCCCTGTTTGATCTACTGCCCCATTCATCGCTTGTTTTTGCTGATTAAACGTTAATGCTCGCTTGCTAGCGGCAAGTTTTGCTGCAGCTTCGTAACGAGACGAAAGAAGCTTACTAACCTTTTGTAGATCATCATGCAAAATCAAGCCTCCGACTAATCGTAGGGTATTGCCATATTCATTCTCAAAAGCGATTTTCTTTAGACGTAACCGTTCCGTTGTTGCTTCTATATCAGCAGTTGAATCGTCCGCAAGTTTTGATTCGATCGACTGAAGCTCATTGACTGAATCAGTAAACTGTTTCATCTTTTGTGGCAGTTCTTGATAGACTTTTTTTACGTAACGAGGCATGAAATCTTCGATCGTCTCTCCATAGTAAAGGGTCGAGCCTCCGGTTTGTCGTTGGAGCTGAATAATCGTGCGTCCAAAGGTCGATTTTCCACAGCCACTTTCACCGACGATGCCTAATGTTTCTCCTTCATATATATCGATCGTAAGATCTTTATTTGCTTTCACATAGTCTTTTCCCACACCGAAAAAGTTTTTCTTCTTCACAGGAAAATACTTTTGTAGATTCTTGACGCGCATGATCGTGTCCATAACTGCTTACCTCTCTCTCATCTTCGGATCGATGGCATCTCGGATTCCGTCACCGATCAAATTGAAGGATAAAATGGTCAACATGATCGCGATCCCTGGATAAATCGTCAGGTAGGGATGTGTTCGGATATAGCCTCGTCCAAAATTTAACATCGTTCCCCATTCCGCAACGGAAGCCTCCATACCTAAGCCAATAAATCCTAAGCCAACAGCAGATAAAATTGCTGTGGCAACGCCCATTGATGAATGCACGATGACTGGTGAAAGGATATTTGGCAAGATGTGTTTGAAAATCAGCAATCCATTATTTGCGCCCAGCGCTTTTCCAGCTTCAATAAATTGCTTCTCTTTGACCGCCATCACACTTGCCCGAATAATACGAGCAAAAATGGGGATATTCGCCAACCCGATCGCCAAGATCATGTTCGGCAGACTGGATCCCAAAGAAGCCACGATGGCGATTGCCAACAAAATGGAAGGGATGGATAGTAAAATGTCACAAAAACGCATAATCAGCGTATCGATCCACCCTCTGAAATAACCGGATAAGACACCTAAGATGCCACCAAAAAAGAGTGCCAGTAACACCGCACTAACGCCTACAGTCAGCGATATTCTCGTTCCGTAAATCAAACGAGACAATACGTCACGTCCCAAGTCATCTGTCCCAAACCAATGAGAACGACTTGGAAATTGCAATGCATTGGCTAGATTTTGCTCCCTCATACCATAGGGAGCTATAAAGTCTGCAAAAATCGCAGTAATCGTCAGTAACGTGATAAATAGTAACCCAAACATTGCTCGGCGATTTGCTTTTAAGGAAAGCCAAATCTCTTGTTTCGATCCTTCTGGTACGCCTGCAAGTGCTTGCGTTTTCGCTATGGCCTTTTTTCTAGAAAACATGAGTTCCTCCCTTAATCATATGAGGTTTTAATTCGCGGATCGATATATGCATAGAGAATATCGACACATAGATTAACCATCGTAAAAATAAATGCAATAAATAAAACGCCGCCTTGGACGATCATTGTGTCTCTTGTACGGATCGCATTCACCATCAATGTCCCGATCCCATTGATACTAAAAACAGTCTCGGTCAATACAGCCCCACCTAATAAAGCCCCAAACTGCAAACCAATGACTGTCACTACGGGAATCAAGGCATTTCTTAAAGCATGATGGAACGTCACCTTTGAACCATTTACTCCTTTGGCTTTTGCCGTACGAATATAATCTTGGTCTAAAACGTCCATCATACTCGACCTTGTGATCCGGGCGATCGTGCCAATTGATGAGGAAGCCAATGCAAATACTGGCATGATCATTTGCTGCCAAGTTTCAAACCCAGATGCTGGAAACCAGCCCAGGGTAGAAGTAAAAAGAATAATTAAAAGGAGTGCCTGCCAAAAGGTTGGCATAGAAACCCCAACTAGTGAAAGAAACATCACGAAATTATCAACCTTGGAATAAGGTCTCGAAGCAGAGATCACTCCCAGTGGAATCCCAATCAGCGAGGCAAATAACACACTCCATACTGATAATTTGATTGTGTTGGGCAAACGGACTAGGATTTCATCCATGACCACCCGGCCAGAAACATACGATCTCCCAAGATCAAATTCGACGACAACATTTTTTATATAATGAAAAAATTGTTCGATAAAACTACGGTCAAGCCCCATTTGCACACGCATGGCCTCATATTGTTCAGGAGTCGCTCCTTCCCCCAACACCATCGTTACAGGGTCTCCAGGTGATAGATACATAATCGTAAATACAATAAAAGAGACGCCTAGCAGGATAGGAAACAACCACAGAATTCGTTTTACAATATATTGGAACATCTATTCATCTCCTCAAAATAAAGAGCCATTGCGGCTCTTTATTTTATACTCTCAATCCAATTTAGTTTTTTGACACCGTATCTAAGAAGTAACTTCCAGTTGGATGATGTTCGAACCCTTGCACCCAGTTGCGGATACCTGAAACATTTTCTCTGGTTTGTAAGTAAACCCATGGCATCTCATCATTGATAATCTCTTGCGCCTCGTGATAATAGGCCAAGCGTTCCTCTTGGTCAGAAGTGCTACGAGCTGCATCAAGTAATTCATCTACCCGTTCATTATGATAGAACGTACGATTTCCAGCTTCGCCAAAGCTACTTGAATGGAACAGTGGATACAATCCATAGTCAGCATCTGTTGTGATCGTTGTCCAACCTAGTAAGAACATATCTGGTTCACCAGCTGCTGCAGCATCTAAAAATGCTCCCCACTCCATTTGGTTGACCTCAACAGTGATACCTAATTCTTCTAAAGCAGCGGAAACAACCTGCGAGACACGGATTCGTTCTTGATTGTTATCACCTACATACAACGAAAGGGAAAACCCGCCATCTGGATAACCAGCTTCTGCTAATAGTTCTTTTGCTAATTCAACGTCATAAGGAGTAGCTTCCAAGTTTTCATTATATCCAAAAACCAATTCGTTGATCGGTCCACTCATTTTAGTCCCGATCCCCATATGAACCGTTTGGATAATCGATTCGACATCGATAGCATGGGCAATCGCACGACGTACCCCTACTTCTTGCAATGGTGTATCATTTCGAACGTTGAAACCTAAGTATTCCGTTCCTAAATTTTCTGTCGCTAATAAAGTCAATTCATCGTTTTCTTCAACCTTTTCATTATCAGAAGGAGCGATATCATAAACAATATCGACGGTTCCTGACTCTAGTTCAATCAAACGAACACTTGAATCTGTAATTGTCCGAAACTCAATTCTTTCCATTCCCGCTGGCTCATCCCAGTGATCGTCAAATCGATCTAACGTCACGTGACTACCGGTTGCCCATTCAACAAATTCAAAGGGACCCGTTCCCACAACGCTGCTGATACCATAATCTTCACCAGCTTCTTCCACAGCTTTCTCACTCAAAATTCCAACCGCAGGATGTGCTAAATGAGTCAAGAAAGGCCCGAAGGCACCATTTGTCCCGATATGGATCGTATGATCATCGATCACTTCGATCGTATCAGGATCGATCGAACCAATGATATGACTGATCGAAGGTGAGGCAACCGCCCGTCGAAGGGTGTAGGCAACATCAGAAGCTGTCATCGCTTCCCCATTATGAAAGACAACATCTTCTCGCAACTTGAACTCATAAAGGTTCTCTTCAATTTCTTCCCACTCTGTTGCTAACCCTGGCACTAACTCAAGATCGTTGGTCTGTTTGATCAGTGTTTCGTAAATCTGTCTTGCTACCCTGGTAGTTGCTTGGTCGTTCGTTTGATGGATATCTAATGTCACTGGATCCGCACCTGATGCGACCACTAATACATTAGGATCAGAACTAGCTCCCCCTGACACATTCCCTCCCGAACTATCTGTTGGGTCTTGGCCTCCACTACCACAAGCACCTAATACCATCAGACTTGTTAACAATACGAGAGCCCAGCTTGTTTTCCTTTTTTTCATGTTATCCTCCATTTCGTCCCCTGTAACTTAAGGATTTTTTTTTGCGCTCTTCTTCATACCAGCAAATATAGAAATTAGACGCATTGGCGTGTAACTTGGATCGAAAACACATACGCTCGTCCTGTTTTCTATCAACTAACTATAAAAAATTTGCTCATAATGAAGAAGCTTTTATCTGAATGATGAAAATTTTCAGATAATAACAAACTTTAGCTTGGAAATGTGATAGATTTGTGATGAATACCTAAGAAAATTGTCATTTTGTTAGAATAAAATGAAGAATTGCGGATTATTATCATTAATTTGACTTTTTCTTATAAGACCCATTCAGTCAACAACTAATAATTCTTATTTTTGTTTCATTTGAATAAAAGTATGACAACAATTCTGTACTAGAAATTTTAAGTCTATAAATTTTAATCGTCATCAAATATAAACGTTATATATCATTATGTGATAAACTATTTTTGAATAAAGATGGGAGTGATTGAATGAACGTTTTCTTCAGACCACCTAAAATAGATGATATTGATCAAATCATGCAGATTGAAAATGCAGGATTTACAGCGGATGAAGCAGCATCCAAATCTGCGATGATGGATCGTATACTTACAATAAGTGACAGTTTTATTGTTGCAGTAAATGGAAAGGATTATCCGATCGGCTACGTTGTAGGACCCATTATTTCTAAACGTTATCTCTCTGACGATCTTTTTGAAAGTACTCGTCCTAATCAGCCTTTTGGTGGCTACCAAAGTATTCTTAGCTTAGCTGTCGCTCCTGATTATAGAAACTGCCAAATTGGTAACAAACTACTGTCAGCCCTTGAAGAAAAATGTCGTCTTCAAAACAGAAAAGGAATCACCTTAACTTGTTTAGAATCATTGGTTCCATATTACAAAAAGCATGGCTATCAACTAGAAGGACTGTCAGAATCACAACATGCAGGTGTTGCTTGGTATAATATGGTGCTAGAATTGGCCAACACGCCTAATGAATTCTAATAAAAAACTGCATACTAGATGAAACGCCATTCAAAAGTAAGATATTAAGTCTAACTTTTGAATGGCGTTTCATCTCAAATTAATATTATTTACGAACTTTTCTAAAACTTACTCTGATTTTTCTTGCTAACTTTTCATCCGTCAACGCTTTTTTAGTATTTGAAAGCAACATAACTCTTGATTCAATGGAGTCCATAATATATTTTCTCTCCCACTGGTCTTGATCTGGACCATCGCCAATGATGCGAATGTAAGACAACAGACTTTTAATCATCTCTTTTGTCAATGTTAGGTTGGTATAGCCATCGTTTTCATAAAAATCATACCATGTATCACTTGGATTTTCTTTCAGTATTTGAATTAGTTGATGGATTTCTTCTAACGCATCGAAAACTTTTACAAATACAAAAACCATTTCTTCCCGATCAATCATCTGATAAGCGTCTAACAAACGGAGCAGTGCTTTTAATGTTTTGCATTGAACGGCTACTGAGAGGTAAATATCATTAAAAAAGCGAGCATTTTCCGGATTTTTATCCTGAAGGGATAATGTAATCTGCTGGCATCTCAGCAATAGATTCTCCCAGGCTACTATCTTTTCTCCTACCATAGAGAAAATTTCTGTGACTTGCTCCTTGATTTTCCGATCACCCGTCAACCATTCTAACCTCGGAATTTTTGTTTCTTGCTTGAGCCAGGATTGAATAATTTTTCGAATCAAATAACAGGCAAACTCATCCCCAGCGGTTTGATCCTCATATGTTCCATAGCGGATAACCGCTTCAAAGCAAGCTTCATAGACAGCTTGGATCTCTTCTTGCTGATTTTGATAGTATTGTGTTACATGCTCTAAAATTATCTCTTGATTGGTTCGTAACTGATAATCTGCTCGCCAGAAATTCGCTATTTCTTGTAAGAACAAAATATGCGGTTTTATGTTACCTGTATTAACTAAGACAAACTTATCCATCTTGACTTCTCTAACCGCCATTAACTCTCTAGAAACAAATTCTGGGCTATTAGGCAAGATCGTCAAGAAATTAGATGCTTGTAAATCATGAAAGGCAACGTGATAATAGATTCCTCTTGATTGATTTGGTTTTGGTGTGTTTGTTAACACCTCATCTCGTGGATCGTGATTCCCTTGTCTACGAGAAACCATTTTGCCATAACCATTATCCGCCCAAATCTCAATCACATCATCTGGAAGCTCAAGTAAGCCAAGATTAAATAATTCCGTCATCTCCCCATAAATGTTCATCGAGCATACTGCATGAGGATCGACTTCTTTAACCATATGATATTGTAGATGGACGATTTCATTGATCACTGCTGCTTTTTCCGCTGCAGACCACTGTCGATCAAGATCTTCTGACCAAAAAGGACAATCCCCTTGTCCACGAAAACCGAGTGTGTAAATAACCTTGGTACCTTTTTGCTCGTGTAAGGCTTTTTTCCATAATTCCTGAAACAACACAAAATGTTCCTCGTATGAAGCCTTCAAACTGGGATACCTTCTAGCAAACATCTCAGCGCCTAGTGGCTCGGCATGATGATGTGTATAGATCAACCCCATCGCTTGCGCACTTTCTCGATGTCTATGACTGTTCTTATCTGTTCCAGGGATGATGACATTTCCGCCTAAACGTAACAATGTTTCATAAATACGTTCCCATACATATTCATTTGAACCATTATCTTCCCATTGATCCAGCAGCAACTCATCATTAACGAACCAGCCCCGATAGTCCGTTGCAAAATCAGGCAATGTTAAGTCAAAACCTGTCCATTCAATAAATGGCTTTTTTATTGGGGGAATCTCCATGAAATACCAAAAGGGTTGAACACCTAAAATTTTATGAGAGATTTCAAGAACCCCATACATTAATCCTAACGGTGTTTCAGCACACACTTTTACTTTATCTGGCGATACGAAAAGTATATGAAAAGCATCCGTTTCATTTTTTTCATCAAGTAAAACCAATTCAATTTTATTTGCCTTCCTCGTGTCTGTCACAACGGTTAAAATGTCACGTTGCAAGATCTCGCAAGCATGTCCAATCACTTCATTTTCCAACTGTTTTGACGTAACAGAAGTATTTTTAGAAATGAAAAATGTTGTTTCCATGTAATCACCCGTTTCATCTATATAGTTTATTATTTTATCTTCAATAAAGAACTTTCTACTATGTTGTAAAAGGCAATCGAATTGCTTATCAGCCATAAATCTCTCGTCACTATTTTCTGCAAAGGTATTTTCAAATGGTCTAAACGTTTTGTTAACTTTTTACTTTGATACCGCTCATAAATTTAGAATAAGCGAAAAGCTTGTCTAAAAAAATGGAGAAAGTCGATGAAAAAAACGAAAAAACAGACTTTCTTTGTTTTTTTTGATTTTTCCCCGTCTCCCTTTAACTAAGGTTTTATCTTGTCGTTGTAGAACATGATCTTTTATGCCTATTCAGCTTGTCGTGTTTAATCATATGTACAGCAAACAAGCCCACACTCATAAGAGCATGGGCTTAGTGAGATCATCGTCCATTCTAAATCTTCAATTAGAATCTGGCTTTTATCAATTCAGATTTCAATTGCTGAATAATGAAGACAATTTCTTATTTTTCTTCAATTACATATACTTCTCAACTTCATCAATTTCTTTTTGTAGTGCTTTTTCATCGTACTTTTCATACTTACCGGCTTCGTGTGCGATCTTTTTGATTTCGTGAATCGCTTTTTTCTCAACGATCCATTTCTTCATACTATGTTTTTTTGCGTCAGCATCTAGTGTGTCTAATTCAGCTAAATTCTCATCTAACTTATCAAGAACCTCGGCAATCTTTACCAATGCTTTTGCTTCCTTTTCTTCATAGTTTGTCATAGATATCACTCCTTAAGTATTTGATATATTTATCTTACCGCTGTAATTAAATATTTTCAAATTAAATGTACTGTTTATCACAAAGTTTTATCTGATTCTCACTGAAGAAACAGAAAACATTAGATTCTTGCAATATTCTACTCATTTTATACTTATTTTTATCCTTAATGATTTATCATAAGAAAAGTATCGATTATATAAAAAGATAATTTAGTGAATTAGCAAACATTCGGTGTATCTTTTATAATAAAGTCATTTAGCTTTTTTACTTTCTTATGGTTGCAGCAAAATTTTCCCGACACTTTTTCCAGATTCTAAATAATCATGGGCAGCTTTTCCGTCAGCTAAGGAAAAAATGGTTGGTTGACTGATTTTCATTTGATCCTTGCTAAAGTAAGTAAACAGTCGGGTGCTTCTTCTCTCCCGCTCTTGAAAACTTGTCAAGTAATCCCACAGATCCCCTGTTAAAATACTTTTTGATTTTGATAACAAGGGAATAAAGTCGATCGCTGGCGGATTTCCGCCGGCCATGCCAAAAAAGATAACCTTCCCTCTATTTTTGAGCAAGTCGACACTTTCGGCTAATGTATGCCCAATGCCATCATAAACGGTATCAAAGAAAGAAGTATAGGTTTCTTGCCATTCTGTATTTCTTAAAAAGACTTGTTTTGCTCCTTGGTCTAAAGCCAGTTGTCGCTTTTCTTCCGTGGAAGTGACGCCATAAACTTCTAGACCATCTGCGGTTAATAGTTGCGATAAAATTTGTCCAACACCACCACTTATCCCATGGACGAAGACCTTACTATTATTCACATTATTGCCAAGATCATGAGCTAAAAAATCAGCTGTCAACCCTTGCAGACCAATACTGGCTGCTAATTTAGATGGTATACCTGATGGAATATGGATGGCATTTTCCTCAGGAACAGCCACCAATTCTGCATTAGCAAAAGGAACATCCACAAAAAGAATCGTTTCCCCTAGCTGAAACTTAGAGACTGATCTTCCTTTTTGAACAATCCTTCCTACACCTTCATAGCCATTAATAAGAGGATCTCGGGATTCAATATGATAGCTGCCCTTTCTTCGATAAATATCTGCATAATTTAACCCAATATACATCATTTCTATCATTAGCTCATTTTCTTGAATGACTGGATCAGGCAATTCACCATAAGTTAACACATCTGAATCGCCAAATTCTTTAAAGTACAATGCCTTCATGCACAAAACATCTCCTATCTTTTGCCAATCAAAATCGTGTGATTTTCTTTATGAAACCAAAGCTCTATCACTTAGCCAACTATCATTAGATTGAAATCATATAAAAATAAATAATTTAAGTTCTTTTGGTCATTTTTTACTATAAAAAAAGCACCTTCTCACGAAGGTACTTTCATTCTATTCTTCTAGATGAGATTCGTCAAAGTAGATTATTCGTTCAGATCCTCCTTATCAATTCCGGTTATGTCTAACCCACCTTATTCCTAGATAAATCAACTACTTTTGTGTAAAACAGGATTATAACAAAGCTGACTATTACTAAGAGAAAGAAGTGAGGATTTGAAGCCATCATCTTTTAAGTCTGACAAATCCTCAGATGTAGTTCATTACATCGGAACCAAACTGACTATCCATGGTTTTTAGAGGATATCAGGAAAGAGATGGCAAAAGTCGCCCGGCGATCAATCAATTGTATCATATAAATAATTATCCCCACTCGAAAAAAATTAAGCCACATCGCTTCTACTTGTTAAAGGCCTATTTGCCTTAATTCGTCGTTCAACCACTTAAATCCATCATGGATGATTTGCGCATGATCAAAAGCAAAAAGAGATTCCCAGTTCTCCGTAGAGGATCGTTCTTTTGACGTAACATATTGATAGAGTACTTTATCCTTATCAACCCTATACCAAAAAGCCTCAGAAGCATCATCTCCTGCATAAAGAGTCTTCATCTGCTGTAGAACAGTTATATAGACAGCAGAAATAGTCCATCCACGGGGATCCCGATTTTTATCTCTATATACACCTAATAAAGAAACTTCCTGCACTTCCACGCCCGTTTCTTCCTTTAACTCTCTGATGGCGGCTTTAATGATATTTTCTCCTTCGTTAACGAAGCCACCTGGCAAAGCGAACCTTCCTTTGAAAGGATGATTTTTTCTTTTGACAAGTAAAATGTATACTGCATCCGACGTGACATTGAATATCAAATTGTCAACAGTAAATGCTGTTTTGGATATTGTGGTAATTCCTGCTTCTTATACCAGCTTAACCACTCTTCTTCGTTCATTTCCTCTTCTGATACTTTATTTGCCATGTGATTGTCTCCTTTTGCTTTGAGTTATCCGAAAGATTTAACGTTTTGATAGATAGGCTTTTTGCTTAAATCAAAGATTGACATAACGCCTTTATAAATTTCAAAGACTCGTAAAACATTTCGGTCTTCTACAGAGGGGTATATTTTTGCCATGTAAGGATTTTTCTCGAAAATTTCATCTAAATAGGTAGAGCCTATTTCATTTACTCTCCCTTGTAAGGTAATAGAAAACGATTCCATTGATGTTTCTCCTTCTATACCTGTAATGGAAACGACCGGGTTCATTTTGAGCTGTTTATAAAATGGCTTGGATATTGCAGTCAAAAAATACAGCTTCGTTTCTTTCACCAACATAATATCGATTACCCTGGTGACCGGATTTCCGTTTTCGTCTACTGTGGCGAACACAGTAGAATGAATCTCATTTTTTAAATAATTCAAATAATCTTCTGTCTTCATTTTTGAATGGTCCATGAATGCGCTCCTATCTAAAATGATCGATTTCTCTGATCGTTTCAACTATATTTCCTTGCAGAATAATCGTTTTATCCATGAGTTCATCTGGTATGCGTTGTGCTTGTTGGTTACAGACGATATAGGTCGACTGATTCGTTGCCCTCGTCATTTCTTGGAATGGATATTTTATAATGGAAGGCGTGTTGTTACCAATGCCGATCTCCCAAAAAACGATTTTAGTACCTAAATAATTTTCTAGAAATTCTTTGTATCGGTTAGCTGCGCTTTCCCAACCATCATCTTGTACAAAAAATTGATCTATCCGTAAATTGACCCGCATCGGTTGTCCACATTTGGGGCAATATGGTATGAGGTGCTTGGGAATTTTGAACTGACTCTGCTGATGGACCATTTGCATAATCAATGATTCATTCTCGTACGTCTTGTTATGGCAAGCACGTGAACATTGAAATAACCCATAATCACCTTGTGTATAAAATAATCGTCTCTTATCAAAGCCCGTCTTTTGGAACTGATGATCTACATTAGTAGTAATGACAAAGTAATTTTTTTCTTCTACCAAAGATAGAAGCTCTTTATATAGCGGCAAAGCCTCAGGCTGATATCGATTATGAAAAACATGTTTACTCCAATAACCCCAATACGTCTCTAATGAATCGAAGGGATAAAATCCGGCAGAATACATATCGGTTAAATAATAATGATCAATATAGTCTCTGAAATATTTTTTGAACCGTTCACCAGAATAGGTTAACCCGGCAGCAGCAGAAAGGCCTAATCCAGCACCGATAACGATTGCCTCTGCTTCAGTTATCTTTTGATAAACTTTCTGATAATTGTTGTAGTTTTTCATGGTACAACTCCTTATCAATGTCTTTAAACACATTGAAAATAATTTTTATAGGTGAATGAACACGCGTTACATATTCTTGCGTTGTTTTGATAGCGATCTCTGCAGCTAACTCATTGGGAAAACGAAATTCTCCTGTTGAGATACAACAAAAAGCGACGCTCTTCAATTGATACTCTTCGCAAAGCAACAAGACGCGACGATAACAGTCAGCCAATAAGGATACGTGTTCTTTAGTTACGGTATCTTTTATGATTGGCCCAACAGTATGTATCACTTTTTTTGCAGGCAAGTTATAGCCGTCGGTGATTTTTGCATAGCCGGTTTCTTCCAAATGCCCTTGTGCGTCCATGATTTCTTTGCATGCTAGTCTTAATTGAATACCTGCTGCAGAGTGGATCGCATTGTCGATGCACCTGTGTAATGGAACAAAACATCCTAGTAGCTGTGCGTTTGCAGCGTTTACGATGGCGTCCACTTCCAACCTCGTGATATCTCCTTGCCAGAGATAAAGGTTTTTTGTATACTGTTGCGCATCGTTTAGTGAAAAAATCTGATTTTCAGCTCTTTCTTCTAAAAGAAATTGATTTTGAATGTCAATAAAGTCCTTATGAATAGGTCGCGCTTCTCTTATATTTAATAAGCATCGCAATAAATCATTTTGTTCTTTCGGATCATCCGAGCTAGCATCTACTATTTTACTTAAGTGACTGTTTTCCTCTAATAAATAGTTAATCAGCCATTTCCTCTTTTCGCTATGGTTCATCGTCAACACCTTCTTTATAAAAATTTCCCGATTATTTTCGATAATCGGGAAATAGCAAGACTAATTTAACAACTCTTTGATTGCTTCTACGCGACTCGTCAAAGGCTTACCCAAAGCTTGTTCAAAGTCACTAGATGTCACATCTAATTGATTATTTTTAATATCATGTTGGAAAGACAAGAACATTTCTGCAACAGGTTGTGGTAAACCGCCTGCTGTCAAACTATCTACAAAGGTTTGATCATCAGATGAAACTACTTCGATTTCCTTCCTTGTTGCTTCTTTTAAAGCTGCTGCTAATTCAGCATAAGTAATAGGGCTGCCCGATAATTCAAGGATTTCAGGGTATTCTGTTCCTGCTAGTGCTTTTGCAGCAACCTCAGCATATTCGCGCTTCAAAGCCCAGCCGGTTTTGCCTTCTTTAGCTGCGTAAACGAATTTCCCACTAGCTAACGCACCGCCAATAATCGGCATTTCATTTTCTAAATACCAGTTATTACGTAAAAATGTATGCGCAATTCCCGCTTCTTTGATTTGTTTTTCAGTAAAGATGTGATCAGCAGCTAATGCACTTGTTGAGTGATCTGCATCAGCAAAACTTGTATAAGCAATATACTGAACACCAGCGTCTTTGGCTGCCTTAACCACATTAGCATGTTCTTCTTGACGATTGCCTGGTGCGCCAGACACAAAAAGCAAGCGGTCAATGCCGTCAAAAGCGTTACTCAACGAATTGATGTCAGAATAATCCCCTACTCTTACATTGTAGCCTTTCTCTTTTAGTGTAGCTGCTTTTTCTTCAAATCGTACCAAAGCATAGATCTGATCTTTAGAAACTAAATCTTTCAAGAATTCAAGTGCATATCCTCCAAAACCACCAGTAGCTCCTGTTACTAAATATGTCATATAAAACACTCCTTTTTAGTTCGCACATTCTGCTGTACAATTATAAGATACACCTATATAATAAATAGTATGTTAAGATAAGTCAAGAAGAAAATCTAAAAAGGACTGAATTCACTTGAAATATTCTATTCAACTCAGTGATGCAATTCATATTATGTGTTATATCGTCATCTATAAAGATACTAATATGCTCTCAAGTGAGATGATTGCTCAAAGTGTAGAAACTAATGCTGCAAATGTCAGAAAAATAATGGCAAACTTAAAAAAATCTGGACTGATTCGAACAACTACTGGGAAACCAAAGCCCTATTTAGCAAAGGACCCCAAAGATATTAGTCTACTTGATATATATAAAAGTATTCATGGAAACACAAATCTCATTCAAGTCGATCCTAAAACGAATCCAGACTGCATTGTTGGTGCAAATATACAAGAAGTACTGGATGGTGCGTATAATGAATTGCAAGTAACTGTCGAAGAAAAAATGGCGAAAATCAATCTGTTCTCTCTATTAACAAGTATTGCAAGTTTAGAGGAAAGCAAACGACCGGAAAACAAATCTTTTCTTGAGCCATTTTTATAAAACCAAAAAACCCATTGAGATACTGACATCTCAGTGGGCTTTTTCGTTACAAATGAAATTGATCTACGTCTTCACATCTTTCGACACCACTCATAAGAAATAGCGTTGTCATTCACTTGCTTTTTCTGCAGCTCTGACTATTTCTCTTAGATAACCGGATGTATCTCATAGGCTGAGCAGATCAATTTTTGTCTGCCATTCAATTCATTCCTGATAGTGATTATTTTTATTTATTTCTCAATCGTTGGCCTTATTCTTTGATTATTATGCCCGAAAATACAGAACGATTAAAACCGATTTCTCCACTTGCTATTTCTAGGTCAAGTTTTAATCCCATAATGTATGTCTAATCAAATGAATCTATTCTATTCCCATCATTACTGATAAGTTAAGATCTCCGTGCTCAATAATTAAGTTTTATCCTTCCAACAAATGTTTCGGCTCTCCACCAGCATTAACTCTAGCAATGTCATCAACGACACTTTCGCACATCATTTCATTACATTCATGATTATAAGCCCCAATATGAGGTGTCAAAACAATTTTCTCTTGGTTCATAAATGGATGATCAGCTGTTGGAGGTTCATTTTCTAAAACATCAGTGGCATAGCTACCAAATTTGCCAGCCGTTAGTGCCAACACTAAATCTTCTTCATTTACTAAAGCACCTCGAGCAGTATTAACCAGAACCGCGCTGGCTTTCATTTTCTTGAAGGCTGACTTATTGAATAATCCTTTGTTCTCAGCCGTACAGTTCATGTGCAGAGAGATGATATCTGCTTGTGCCAACAATTCGTCAAAGTCCACCTTTTCTCCACCGCGTTTTTCCACTTCTTCGACAGAAAGATACGGATCGTAACAAATTATCTTACAGTTAAATGCCTGCATAATCTCCGCAACTCGTGTACCAATGTTTCCAAAACCACAAATGCCGATCGTTTTCTTGTTCAAGCGATGACCTAAGTATCGTCCACGATCTTTGGACCACTCACCTTCTTTCACTTTTTCAGCAGTGTAGGTAACTAATTTCGCTGCAGTCAAAATCAAAGATACGGCATATTCGGCAACATCGTCTCTTTCCATATACGCCGGAATATTGGAGACCATTACCTTGTTTTCTTTAGCCGCGATAACATCCACGTTATCATAGCCGATCCCAAAGCGTACGACCAATTGAAGTTTAGGCATTTTTTCAAAAAAACTTTTAGGCAATCTAGGTTCGGTCCCGATAATGATGAAGGAAAAACCCTTCAATTCAGCTGCTAAATCCTCAGGAGAGATGTCTGAAGGAAATTTGAAACGTTTTGTTTCCCCGACTTGTTTATTTAACTGATCCATGTATTCTGGAAAGTATTTCCCAAAACTATTCGCGTTTACGATCGCCGTTTTTTTCATTTGATTCCCCTCTTACTTTCCTCGAACCTCACTGACTATAGCTGTCAATTTCTGGGCATTTTGTGCAATCTCTTCTGATGTACCTTTAGTTAGGAGTCCCCCAATACCAATACAATCCACACCATTTTCAAACCATTCATGAAGGTTTTCCAGAGTTGCACCGCCAGATGCTAAAATTGGTGTATGCGGCACAGGAACCTTTATTACTTTCGCTAAACTAGGGCCATAATAATTGGAAATTGGGAAGGCTTTAATAAATGAAGCACCATTTTTCAAGGCCTCCATCATTTCTGTATAAGAGGTACACCCTGGTGCGTAAGGAATTTGATACAAATTACACAGCTCTTGAACGCCCTGATCATAAGTTGGAGCAATAACAAATTCCGCGCCATCCATGATTGCCAAGCGTGCAGTGGTACTTTCTAAAACAGTTCCGGCACCGATCAAGATTTGATCACCGAATGTTGCTTTGATTGCTCGGATGACTTCTCCAGCGTTATTGTTGGTATAGCTGATTTCCATAACATCAACCCCACCGTCTAAACAACCTTTTGCAACTTCGATCCCTCGTTCAATCGTTTCTACGCGGACAACGGCCATTATACCAGTATTAAAAATTCGCATTGTGTTTTCTGCTTTTATCATTTTCCGATTCGCTCCTTTTAAATTTCTAATCTCTGTCGAAGATTAACAATAGTAGCAGCGGATATTTCTCCAATGTGCTCTGTTAGTTCTGCTACATTCATTGATTCCTTTGAAGCTAATGCTTCCATCACTATTGGCATATTTACCCCGGCAAAACATTCAATATGATATTCTTTTAACTCTTCAATCATGAGAGCTACGACATTAAATGGCGTGCCAGCTAAAATGTCAACGAATATGAGACATTCCTTCGTTCCAGATTGGACGACAGCTGCTTTGATTTCTTTTTCTAACACCTCTGGGCTTTTTGTTGGAAGCAATCCGATCGTAGCTACCTGATCTACCTGATCTCCAAAAAACATCGCACCGCTTTCTTTGAAGGCATCAGCTAAAGGTCCGTGAGTAACAATAATCAACTTAATCATACGTTTATCTCCTTATCCTAATACCCCGATTGCACCGCCTAGGAAACCGATCGCGAAGAGTACCAACAACACACGAGTGACGCTTTGTCCTTTGACCTGCAACCAATAAGCTAAAAAAGTAAAGGCAAGTGGTAAGAAACTTGGAATGATCTTATTCAAGGTTTCACCAACTGACAAAGTTGTCGTCTCTAGTTTCACTTCTAACACTGCTTGAACACTGACATATTTGACGATCATTACACCTAGACAGAACAGGCCGACGATTCCTAAAAAGGAAGTCATTTTTTTGATGAATGGTCCTTCTAAGAAACGATCAATCGAGTCCATCCCTAATTTGTAGCCTTGTGTAAACATACCGTATGTCATCGCAAAATCCATCAACGTAAAGATGATCCCAAAGGCAAAAACTCCCCAAATCTGCCCCTGTGAAGCCCAGCCTAATGTCACACTTAGAACGATTGGCTTCAACAATCCGGCTACAACAGTGTCGCCGATTCCCGCTAACGGGCCCATTAACGCGGTTTTAATTTCCGTGACCATCGATTTATCGATTTCTTCGGTTGGATTATTAGCGATTCCTTCTTCCAAAGCGATCACCATTCCTGGTAGAAAGGCTCCCAAGCGAGGTTCTGTATTGAAATACAGCATATGCCGTTGCAATCCATCGGTAATTTCTTCCTTGTCTCCTTCATACATCTTGTTCAAAAGCGGTCCCATAACGGTTGTCATCGCGCCTGCCTGTAATCGTTGATAGTTGTAAGTTAAATGTGATGTTAACCACCAAGTGACAGCTGCTTTTTTGATATCCTTTTTTTCTAATGCTTTAGCCATTCTCTGTTTCCCCCTCTTCTTTCGCAAAACCAAGTTTTAACATTAATAGACCAATCGCCACAGCGATGATGACATACATCATTAAGTCTGTCATGCCGGTATAAGCCGCAATCGCGAAGCCAATGATAAAGAATGGGATAAGTTCCTTTTTTAGCATAAATTTCAACAACATCGACATCCCTAAAGCTGGTAAAATTTTCCCGACGGCTCCAAGACCGTTCATTGCCCAATCAGGTAAACTATTAATAATAATCTGAATGTACTCGCTTCCAAAAAGGGCGATAAAGAAGACCGGTAACGCTCTTAAGAAGAGCACAATAAACGGACCACCAAACATTTGAATTTTGCGAATGCCTTTCCAATCACCCTTGTCGGCTAATTTATCCATTCGCGTCGGCCAAAATGACGCTAGAGTCATGTATGCTACATGAACATAATTTCCTAATAATCCAATCGGAATGGCGAAAGCAGCCGATTGCTCAATACTCATCCCCCCTTGGATCGCAACAAATGTTCCAAGTAATCCCGCCCAATATAGGTCTGAAGCATTCGCCCCACCTGCACTAATCCACCCTAGATAGGCCACGTTGATTGTTGCTCCAATTATTACTCCCTGAACTGGATCGCCGTAGATTAACCCAACCCAGAACCCGGCCATAATCGGTTCGCGGATCAGCCACCAACTTAGCGGCCACTGAATCCCGTTTAGCAGAGCTAACAATCCCATAAATAATGCTTGAACCATTTCTTTTCCTCCTTCGCACTAATGAATCTTGTTCAAATGCCTACTATCATTTCATTAAAGTGTTCATTCAAGAAATTTCTTGAATGAAAAGACAATCCTTTTTTAAAACTTACTTAAAATATTTTTAAATGCATACTCCGTATCTTCGGGAATCGGTTGTCCGTAAACTCGCACCCCACTTTCGTGTAGCGGAACCAGGTCCTGAACATCCTCTTCTGACATGACAATATTTTTATTGATATTTTTTTTGTTTCCGGAACCTTCAATGCCGCCAATTTGTAGCGAGGTATACTTAATTCCGTCTTTCCATGCTTTGGCCGCTGTTTTTGTATCTTTGAAGAGAATAAGTAAATTATTCTTAGGGAAATCATTCTGCTTCCATTTTTCGGTAGCGCTTGCAATCGATTCTACAAAAACATTTACCGATGAGGGTGCCGCATTTAATAGTATTTTTTTCAAGATGGGACTCTTCGCTGATTTGTCGTCAATCACCACGATATCTTTAATGTTGTATTCCTTAACCCATCTGGTCATTACCTGCCCATGGATCAAACGAAAATCGATCCGTGTCAATTTTAAATTTTCCATTTCTGTTTCCTCCTATGCATTGTTTGTAATCTCTTACTTGAATAACGGCTCCTCTCTGGTAAATTTAAGACTACATCCTTTAAGAACATCCTCACTATCACATATCCAAAACCACAAGTCAAAATCTCCCAAAAACCTTTTGTGTACCACAATAAAATACCTTTATAAAAGCATTAAAAGTAATATATTACACTATAGAAACACCAACTATTATTTTGTGGTATAATTCTATGAAAAACAGTGTAAGCGCATTCTTGGATAAATACAACAAATTTAGGAGGAAATTATGGCAACTCAGCAGGAAAAACTACTCCATCGCATCGAAGAGATGACTCAAGAGCAAATCATGCAGGGTACTTATGATTTTTCAGACTGTTGCGCATTGGTTCTATCAGTTGATTTAGTAATTGATCGCTCCAATGTTTCGCGTATGTTGAATAAGCTGCATCAAGAAAAACAACTGATCAAGCTAAAAGGACGACCAACTTTATTCATTTCTACTCAAGTTTTGACAAAGAATTTTCCCTATCTATCTTTGCCTCATACAATTCAAAAAGATGACCACTTGAATAACTACCTTTTTCTAAATGAAACATCAATTCTTAGTGCGACTGAATTTCAGTTGGATGCTTTAGACATTGGTGAAACGAGTTCGTTATACAATGTAGTACAAAATGTTTTACCGATCTTTTATTATCCAAGCAATGAGCTGAAAATAATTATTTTAAGAGGCGAAAAAGGCGTCGGGAGAAAATTCTTTTTAGAAAAATTGATCGAGCAAAATAAAAGGAAAGAAACTTCCAAATCTGCAAGAAAAATCTTCTATGCTCTTTGGTCCGAACAAAACAAGCTTGATATTCTCCCAGAGTTAAAAAGGAAAAAAGAAGGTCTGTCTTCTTTTTTGGTCATCGAGCTAGATTCTTCCATTTCAGCATCAGATGTTTCAAGAAAACTCGATGAGCTCTCTTTTTATTATAAAAATGAAGGCGGCACTCAACCATTGGTGGCTTTACTGATACCACCTCATATGCAAAATATCGAACAGTTTTATGAAATCAGTCCTTATGTGGGATATTTCCCTAAATTTAGCGAACGTCTTTTAAAGGAAAAAGTTGAAATTATTTCAAGCATTTATTTAACAGAATGCAGACAAATTTCACGAGAAATTATGGTTACCAAAAAAGTGATTCAAGCGCTTGCCGCTATTTCAGCCAGTTCAAACATTGCCTATATAAAAAAAGAGATCTTATATTCGATCTCTCAAGCTTTTTTCAATCGAAATATAGAGAGTGCTGCCAGTACAACAATTCTTGTATCAACCAGGCATTTATCTGAGAAAATTGACCAAAACGTTGAAGGCCCACGAGATGAGAAACATTTTTGGGATAAATTTCCAGAAAGGCTTACCTTTTCCACTCAATCCAACTTGTCCACACTAGAAATCTTAAACAGTACACCAGCCGAGAATTGGTTAATCGACCGACATATCTTTGAAAAGCAGACGATCGAACATTTGATTAATACCTTGCCAACAAATTTAGTTTTTTATAGCGAGCAAGACTACCAGCATACCTTGGAAAAACGCTTATTCAACTTTTTATCAGAGACGCCGCTAATCAAAGATCCGATTTTACAGAATTACATTATCAAAACGATCGCGGAAATTATTAGAGGAAGCTTCCCTATTGAGAACTATATTTTTCCAAAACAGGACGATAATTTTAAAGGAATTACTGGCATTCTCAAGAAAATCGAGCGTTTCTTGCGTAAGTATCATAAAGGGATATCAGAGCCAAAAATCACTTTTATTCGGAAGCTGATTATTTTAGGGATCAAAAAAGTAACTGATGTCAGAGTCCCAATGCTGATTTCAGCCAGAGACAATGGAATTGCGGAACATTTGGCTCAGCGGTTTAACGAATTGATTGGAAAGAGAGCAATCTTTTCCATGAGTTCCAGACGAACAGAGGCGATGGATAAGGGAGAGGTTCATTCATTTGTCAGAAAGATGTCTAGAAATCTAAAAACGATCGATCGCGGTGGCGGAACAGTCCTAGTCACTGATTATGACCCATCTAATGATATAGACAATAAGATTCTCCTGGAAATCCGGCTCTTAACCTTCACTACCTACCCACCGACGATGGCCCATATCTATGATATTCTGTGTATTCTGAATGGAAACATCATGAGTGTTGTCTCCGTTTCTTCAACGATTATCAATAAAAAAAATGAGCACAAGAAATTTTTGGCAGACGATTCCTTGAATGATCGTGCAGAACGAACAAACAGCGAATACTATGAACTTTTTAATCAGCTTTTTTCACGACTAAATACAGCTAAAACCAATGAAGTTTTATATAAGCTTTTAAAACATATCGCCAGCGATTTAGCTATCACGCTTTCAAATAAACTCATTCTTGACTTTCTTTTTCAAGGAAACTGTCTTTTAGAAAAGCATATGGCGAACGATCACGACTCGTCAGTTACCATTGATCGATCCACATATAAAAGACTAGCAAATCAAAAATTTCAACGAATCAAAAAGCAACTTGATCAAGCAGTTGATCTCTCATTCATTGATTTTACGGATGAAGATATCATGCTGCTAACCTACCTGTTCTAACTACACACAAAAACAGAATGAATGAGACCGTTTCTAAATAGTCTCTACATCCTGTTTCCTTTTGCTTATTTCCAATTTGTTCGCAAGAAATCATGGCTCTATAATTTTTGGGACTAATGAATCACAATTGATTCTTCAGTCCCATTTTCATTGTTGACAAAGAGCCGAAAAAAACCAGTTAAGCACTCTGCCTAACTGGTCATGACTAAATTTTCAGTTGTATCTTTCTCTACCAACACTAAATGTCGAAGAGCCAAATGTTATAAACAACTAGTCACACTTTTTCTGCCACACGAAAAGATTCCTTTAATCGATTTTTCAATTTAAAACAATCTATTTCTTCGGTTCATCCTCATCCATCTTCAGAACTGCCATGAAGGCTTCTTGCGGTACTTCGACAGAGCCGATTTGTTTCATCCGCTTCTTCCCTTCTTTTTGTTTCTCCAGAAGTTTGCGTTTCCGAGAAACGTCACCGCCATAACATTTCGCCAATACGTTTTTACGCAAGGCTTTAATGTCTGAACGGGCAACGATTTTTTGTCCGATGGCTGCTTGGATCGGTACTTCAAATTGTTGTCGTGGGATCAGTTTCTTCAGTTTTTCAACGATGGCTTTGCCGCGTTCATAAGCAAAGTCACGGTGAACGATAAAGCTTAACGCATCGACTTTTTCAGTATTCAGCAAGATGTCCATCTTCACTAGCTTGCTAGTGCGGTAACCAGACATTTCGTAATCGAGTGATGCATACCCTTTCGTGCTGGATTTCAATTTATCAAAGAAATCAAAGACGATTTCCGATAATGGGATCTCATAAACGACGTTTACTCGATAATCATCCAAGTAATCCATCGTGACAAAGTCTCCCCGTTTGCGTTGGGACAATTCCATTACAGCACCGACGTAATCATTAGGGACCATGATTTGTGCTTTGACGTAAGGTTCTTGCACGTTGTCGATCGTGACTGGTTCAGGAAATTCTGCTGGGTTATCAACGACGACCATTGAGCCATCTGTCTTGTTGACATGATAGATTACGGATGGTGCAGTCGTAATCAGCTCAAGGTTAAATTCACGTTCTAGCCGTTCTTGCACGACATCCATGTGTAATAGGCCTAAGAAGCCGCATCGGAACCCAAATCCTAACGCTTGAGAGGTTTCTGGCTCAAATTGCAATGCTGCATCATTCAGTTGTAATTTTTCCAATGCTTCTCGAAGGTCGTTGTAGCGTGAGGTATCGATTGGGTACAATCCGCAATAAACCATTGGATTCATTTGGCGGTAGCCTTCCAATGCTTCGGCTGCTGGATTGTTGGCTAAAGTCACCGTATCTCCGACTTGCGTATCTTTAACAGTCTTGATGGCAGCAGTGATATAACCAACATCACCCACCATCAACGCATCTCGTTGAATGGCTTTGGGTGAAAAGACGCCGACTTCCGTGACATCAAAGGTCTTGCCATTGCTCATCATTTTGATTTTATCTCCAGGTTTGACCATCCCGTCCATAATGCGGACGTTTAAGACCACCCCACGATAGGAATCGTACACGGAGTCAAAGATCAACGCTTTTAACGGTGCTTCAATATCACCTGCTGGAGCTGGGACATACTCAACGATTTGTTCCAAAATGTCTTCGATCCCAATACCTGCTTTGGCACTCGCTAAAACAGCTTCACTGGCATCGATTCCGATAACATCTTCGATCTCTGTTCGTACCCGCTCAGGATCGGCAGCTGGCAAGTCTATTTTATTAATGACTGGTAGGATCTCTAAATCATTGTCTAACGCCAAGTAGACGTTTGCCAATGTCTGTGCTTCGATCCCTTGAGCCGCATCAACGACGAGTACGGCGCCTTCACAAGCGGCCAAACTGCGGGAAACTTCATAGGTGAAATCGACGTGCCCTGGGGTGTCGATCAAATGGAAGATGTAGGTTTCTCCATCTTTGGCGGTATAGTTAAGTTCCACGGCATTTAATTTGATCGTGATTCCTCGTTCACGTTCAAGATCCATGGAGTCTAATAATTGGTTTTGCATTTCCCGAGACGTCACCGTATGGGTTTGTTCCAAAATACGGTCCGCCAGTGTTGATTTCCCATGGTCGATATGGGCGATAATGGAGAAATTACGAATCTTCTCCTGTCGTTTTTTCATTTCTTCTATGTTCATGGATACGTTCCTCATTTCTTTTAGTCAGCTTTTCTATTATACCAACGAAACGCCAATAGTTAAAGTATTTTTCTTAACCGTTATTTAGACATATTCATTCAGGTTTTGCTATACTAGAGCTAGCAAATAAATTGGAGTTGAAAGAATGGACAATAATTTTCATCAAAATCTACATATTCGAGCGGTGGATGAAAAAGACGTTGATCAGTTCAATGAACTGTTAAGCTACGTTTTTCAGATCACTGAATCGGATATTGAAGAAAGCGGCTATGAGAGCAAACGGGAAATGATTAAATCTAAGCGCCCGATCTTAGAGCTTTCCAAGGTCTTTGGCTGGTTCAATGAAGACAAGTTGATCTCGCAAATCGCCGTTTATCCTTGTGAAGTCAATATACACGGCAAATTGATCAAAATGGGCGGAGTGACCGGTGTTGGGACCTACCCTGAATATGCCGGACATGGCCTGATGAAAGACTTGATCAAGCTTGCCTTAGAAACTATGCGGGAAGATCAGCAATGGATCTCCTACCTTTATCCATACAATGTGCCCTACTATCGTCGCAAAGGCTGGGAGATCATGTCCGACAAGCTGACCTTCAAAATTCGTGATACCCAGCTTCCGAAAACCAAAGAAGTCCCTGGGATCGTAGAGCGCAAAGAAGTAGATGACCCTGATGTCTTTACTGTCTATAACCAATTCTCCCGGGAAAACCATGGCGCCTTGCAGCGGACCTCTTTTCACTGGGAAGAGTATTGGCGCTATGAAAATGAAGAAGAGCGCACCGCGGCTGTCTATTACAATGCCAGTGGTCATCCGACTGGTGTACTTTTTTATTGGGTAGCCGAAGAAGTCTTCCATGTAAAGGAAATGTTCTACTTAAATCAAGAAGCCCGCAATGGTCTTTGGAATTTTATCTCTGCTCATTTCTCAATGGTCTATTGGGTCAAAGGAGACATTTATTCAAATGAACCCCTGTCCTTCTACCTGGATGATAGCCAAATCAAAGAAACCATTGAGCCTTATTACATGGCGCGGATCGTCGATGTTGAACAGTTTTTGAAAAACTTCCCATTTGAAGCCTTTCAAACACCCTTTCACTTTGTTGTTTCTGACCCAGTTGCCGATTGGAACAACGGAATCTTCGGTGTCCAATACAATCACGGGGAGATCGTGGTTTCAAGAGAAGCCATCGGAAAAGCTGTCCAGCTGGATATTCAGACATTGTCTTGTCTGTTGATGAATTACCGCCGTCCAGCTTACTTAGAGCGTGTGGAACGGCTAAATACCGATTCAGAAACACTGGCATTACTAGAATCGATCATCCCTGATATGGAAGCCTATTTCAGTGATTATTTCTAAACAACGAATCAACAAAACGTACAACTATGAATGATTAAGGAGTGTTTTTGAATGAAACTATATTTTGCTGCTCCCCTGTTTGCTGCTAGTGACCTTCGCTACAACGCCGAACTTGTTGCGTCGATTCGTCAGCAGTATCCGCAGCTGGAGATTTATTTACCTCAAGAAAATGCCGCGATCAATGATAAGTCCGCCTACGCGGATAGCAAAATGATTGCGTTGGCAGATACCGAAAAAGTACTGGAAAGCGATTTGATGATCGCTTTGCTGGATGGTTTGACCATCGATGCTGGGGTTGCCTCTGAGATCGGCGTCGCCTATGCAAAAGGCATTCCTGTTTTAGGGCTTTATACGGATAGTCGCCAACAAGGTGCCGATAATCAGCAAAAGCTGGCAGCATTACAAACCGTTGCGGAAAATCAGTTCCACTATGTCAATCTTTATACGGTGGGTTTGATCAAATTAAACGGCGAGATTTACTCCTCTGAAGTAGCACTTGTAGCTGGCTTAGCCGACTATCTTTTGGAGGGCAACTAATATGGCCCAAAATTATCAGCGACTGCAAAAGGTATTCACTATTTTTGGTATTCTCGTGTTTTGTTTTTCTTTGTGGGAATTTTTTCGTGGCGTCTATCCGCAAACACAAGGACTGATTTTCTTGGGGCAAGCATTGCTTGGGATTTTATTGATCTTTGTCCCGGAAATGAGTAAAAAGTTCTTAAAAATCCAGCTACCAAATGCCACCGTTTACTTTTATTGGTTTTTCTTGCTGATCTCCGTATTCATGGGGACGATCTTACATTTGATCGAAACCATTGCTTTCTGGGATAAAATTCTACATGCGGTGAGTCCTATGGTCTTGACGGCTGTTGGCTATGGATTGATCTGTCTCTTACTAAAAGAAGTGCCCGTTTCAAAAGTTTCGCCTTGGTTATTTTTACTGATGGGCTTTGCTTTTGCTGGCTTGTGTGGTGTTTTCTGGGAGTTTTGGGAATTCATCTGCGACTCTGTTGGTGGAATGAATCTCCAACGTTATGCAACCTTAGATGGCACCCCGTTTATTGGTCGTGAAGCATTGATGGATACGATGGGCGATTTACTAACCAACACGATTGGCGCTGCTTTGATGGGCGTGATCGCGTATGTTCAAGGACGAGGCAAACCTGATTACTTTGAAAGTTATCGGATTAAAAAATTATCATAACCAACCTTTAAAAGCTTGTTGAAACCATCGTTTTTCAACAAGCTTTTTTCTTTTGTTCTTTTATTGATAAAGAAAAATTTATAAAAATACTTAAATAACACATCTTATTTTTATGGATTCGCTGTCTAACAAGGTTCGACCTTCCTTACACTTCCCTATAAAACGGTTACAACTACAAGAAAATTCCCTCGTTTAATCATTTTTATTTCCCCAAAAAACCATGGTCTGTTATAATTACATTATTCATTTGACATTGCGTCAGTAAAGGAGAGGCTTATGGTTCTAACAGTGTTTTTTATTTTATGCTGCTTGATTTTTTCATCGATCACCTATGCGTTCTCTAAAGATGCCCGAAAATTTGTCCAACCTTTATCAATCAAAATTATTTTTATCGCATCAGCTATTATTGCGGTTTGGACGATGTTCTTTTCAATGGTTGCATTTGTCGCTTGGGTCATCTAAAAAAACATTCTTGCCAGTTGCGGCGTTTTCGCTGCATTGGCAAGAATGTTTTTTTGTGATTAGAAAAGTTTGATTTGATTCAAAGGCCAAAAACGCAGCAGCACTTTCCCCTCCATTTGATCTTCTGTTACGACCCCGAAACTACGACTGTCCCGAGAGATCAAACGATTGTCTCCCATCACAAAATAGCTGCCTTCAGGAACAGTTACCGTAAAATCGTCGGTAAAGTGTTCGGCACCAGCGGCGATCTGCTGAAACATTTCGCGATAAGAATATTCGTCTTGTAATTGATCGTCCGCAAATTTCTCTTTAAACTCATCTAAATAGGGTTCTTCGTATACTTCTCCATTGATTGTTAGGACATCATCTTTCATCTCAATCGTATCACCGGGTAAACCAATCAGCCGCTTGACAGCAATTTTGCTTGGATCATCTGGTTCAACACATATCACGATGTCTTGGCGGTCATATGAAGAAATTTTTGATGCAATCAAACGCTGCTTATCGGCCAAAGTTGGATCCATAGAATGGCCACTGACTTGAACTGGCGTCAGGACAAACAAACGGATGAGAACCACGGCGACGATAAAGAAAAGCAGTAACCAATTCTCTTTTAGGATTTTTACCATAGCTGCTCTTTCGCTCCTTTACTGCATCTTTTGTCATTATCAAAGCTCGTTTCTGGCATTCTGACAAAAGATATCTTCCTCAATCTTACGTGGAATTTTTACATTGAGCAAGAGAAATCATCGATTTTTAAAAAAATATGACATTTCTAGTGGCCATAAAGAACCTTTTACGTTCGATCACGACTCAAGAAAGCAAACACATCTTTTCGACTTAGACTCCCTACGAGTTTCTGCTCTTCTTCAATCACTACCGTGTCATGAGTTGCAAATAAGGTATACAACTCATTTAAAGTAGTAGATGCAGCGATTTGAGGAGCCACTGGGTTGACTTCATCGCTGAAAAAGTTCATCCGCATCAAATCCCCTGCAGTGACCAGTTTTGCTTCGTCTTCACCGGTCTCTTCAAAAAAACTTTTCACAAAAGCAGTTTTTGGTTGCGAGACAATCACTTCCGGTGTATCACATTGGACGATCTTCCCTTGATTCATGACAGCAATGCGCGTACCTAGTTTTACCGCTTCTTTCATGTTATGCGTGACAAAAATAATCGTCGTCCCAAGCTCTTGGTGCAAATCGAGGACTAACTCCTGTAAGGAATTTCGAGAAATTGGATCAAGAGCACTAAAGGGCTCGTCCATCAGAATAATTTCTGGGTTAGCAGCTAACGCTCTTAAAATCCCGATCCGCTGCTGTTCTCCTCCTGACAACTCTTTAGGCATTCGATGGCGGTATTGCTCTGGGTCAAGTTTGACCTGTGTCAGCAAACGATCCACGGCTTCTGAGCGATCTTTTTTCGACCACCCTAACATCTCTGGGATTACTTCAATATTTTGCTTCACATCCATTGTCGGAAACAGGGCGATTTGTTGGAGAACATACCCCATTTGCCAACGCATTTTTTGGATATTGTATTCTTTGATTCGTTTTTCTTTGAAGTAAATATCGCCATCCGTTGGTTCTGACAACGCGTTGATCATCTTCAAAGTCGTCGTTTTCCCACTCCCAGAAGGACCGACCAAAACAAAGATTTCCCCTTTATTGATGCTCAGATCTAATTGATCGATCACTATTTTTTGATCAAACTTTTTACTGACGTTTTTAAATTCAATAATTGGTGTCATTCTTGTCCCTCCTTAATTAATCCTTCATCTATCAGGAAGGTACGCGCGACTTCTGCTGGATTTTTTCCTTCGACATTGACCTGATAATTCATTTCACTCATTTGTTCTTCGGTGATTTTACCTGCCAACTTTTCCAATGCACGGACGACTTCTGGATGTTCCTTGGCAAAGGCTTCTTTCATCAAAGGCGCTCCTTGATAAGGTGGAAATAGTTCTTGATCGTCTTCTAGAATAACTAAGCCATATTGACGCAATTCACTGTCCGTGGAATAGGCATCCAGTAGATTGATATCGCCATTATTGATGGCTTGATAACGCAATGCTGGTTCCATACTTTGGACACTTGGAAAATCTAGCCCATAGAGTTCTTGGATGCCCGCATAACCGTCCGTCCGATCAATGAATTCGAGGGTAAAGCCGGCTTTGATTTTATTTTCGATTTTCTTCAAATCAGAGATCGTGGTTAGTCCATTTTCCTCAGCAAATTCTTTTTTCACAGCCAACGCATAGGTATTTTGATACGCCATCGGCTGAAGCAAGGTCATCTCAAACTGATCCTGTAACAGATTGACTGCTTCGGTATAGGTTTCGTCTGAGTCAAGTTTTTGACTCGCAAGCTCTTCTGGTACCTCAACTAAGCTCTCCAACACGGTACCAGTAAACTCTGGATATATATCAACTTGACCATTGTCCAATGCGCTGAATAAGAAAGAGGTTTTTCCAAAATTTGGCTCTAGTTCAACTTGGGCATCAGGATCTTCTTGCTCAATCAATTCTTTGTACATGTTGATCAAGATATCAGGTTCAGACCCTAACTTCCCAGCTATGGTAATGGTTTTCGGCGCGAAAAATCCGCTCTGTGAAAAAGAAACGCCGCCAATCAGCAAGATGATCGCTGCCAGCGTAATCAAGGTATAGCGCGGTTTCAGGTGTTGTAGATAACGGATCAACGTACTGAAAATAATAGCCAGTAAAGCAGACCCGATCGCGCCGATCAACGTTAATTCAGGGGCATTCCGATCGATCCCCAACAAAATAAAGGAACCTAGCCCACCAGCGCCAATCAGAGCGGCTAAAGTCGCTGTTCCGATGATCAAGACCAACGCCGTGCGAATCCCCGAAATAATGACAGGCAAGGCAATCGGCAATTCGACTTTGATCAATCGGCGCATCCGAGACATACCAAATGCCGCCGCAGCTTCTTCGATTGATGGATCGATCTCCGAAAGGCCAATATAGGTATTTTGAAAGATCGGCAATAACGCATAAATAACTAGTGCGATCAACGCAGGCGGCGTTCCGATCCCCACAAATGGAATCAATAAACCTAACAGTGCCAGTGATGGAATCGTTTGTAGCACACTCGTTATTTGTAGGCCGACTTCCGCTGCCCGTTTATGATTAACCAGCCAAATGGCTAACGGGACAGCAATAACGATCGCCACCAGCAGCGCAATGATCGACAATGACAAATGCTCAAAGACAGCTGTCAGCAATTCCCCTTTTCGCTCATTCAACGTTTCAAAAAAAGTATTCATCTTTTCATTCCTCTCCTACTCCATAAGAACAGTATAATCGAAGTGCGAATTTCCTCCAAACAACAAGCAAGGGGAACTTTTTTGTCTTATGTTGAGCGACAAAAAAAACGATGGCTACCAATGAAACGGCAACCATCGTTTTGCATTTATCCATTTTTTATCTTTTTATTCCTCGGTAATTGGCGTATTTTCAAAAACCAGCTGTTCGTTCAATAATTCGATCGTGACTTGGGTCTTTGGTAAGACTCTGCCAGCAACGATTTCTTTTGCCAACGGGGTTTCGACTTCTCTCGTGATAAACCGACGGAGAGGTCGCGCACCATACGCTGGCTCATAAGCATTTTCAGCGATCCAGCGTTTGGCTTCTTCAGTGATAGTCAACAGTATATCTTGGACTTCCAGTCGTTGTGACAGCTGTGCGATGATCTTGTCGACGATGCCTGTCACATCGTTTAGACTAAGCGGTGTGAACAAAATCGTGTCATCGATCCGATTTAAGAATTCTGGTTTAAAATGCCCTCTCAAGAGATTACGGACATTTTCAGCAACGTTTTCTGGGATCGTCCCTTCTGCGGTCACGCCATCTAGCAAGACTTGAGAGCCGATATTGCTAGTCATGATCAAGACTGTATTTTTGAAATCAACGACTCGCCCTTTTGAATCTGTCAAACGGCCATCATCAAGCACTTGTAATAAGATATTGAAAACATCAGGATGGGCTTTTTCGATCTCATCCAATAAGACGATCGTGTATGGATTGCGTCGAACAGCTTCAGTCAATTGGCCACCTTCTTCAAATCCTACATAGCCTGGAGGGGCACCGACTAAGCGAGACACCGAATGTTTTTCCATGTATTCGCTCATATCGATCCGAACCATATGCTCTTCTGAATCAAAGAGGTTGACCGCCAACGCTTTCGCTAATTCGGTCTTACCGACGCCGGTCGGACCTAAGAACAAGAAGGAACCTAATGGTCGATTTGGATCTTGCAGGCCAGCTCGTGAACGAATGACGGCATCACTGACGGCATCGACGGCTTCGTCTTGTCCGATCACTCGTTGATGCAAGGTCTCATTTAATTTCAACAGTTTTTCCCGTTCGCCTTCCACTAATTTCGCAACAGGAATCCCTGTCAAACGTCCAACGACTAGGGCAATCTCATTTTCGGTCACTGATTCTTGGACCATCCGAATGCCTTCATCTTGATTTTTTTCTTCCAGTTCAGCTAGTTCTTTTTCCAGTTGTGGAATCGTCCCATGACGAAGAACAGCTGCCCGTTCCAAATCATAGTTATTTTCAGCATCTTCCAACTCATGCTTGGCTTTATCGATCTCTGCCCGTTTGTTGGAAACTGCATTGACTTCTTCTTTTTCCGTTTCCCACTGCATTTTCATGGTATTGACTTCTTCACGCAATTCCGCCAATTCTTCTTGTAAAATGCCTAAGCGTTTTTTCGATGCATCATCGGATTCCTTTTTCAATGCGGCTTCTTCGATCTCAAGTTGCATCAAACGACGGGTAACTTGGTCGAGCTCAGTAGGCATCGAATTCATTTCCACCCGAATTGTGGCACTCGCCTCATCGATCAAGTCAATGGCTTTATCTGGTAAAAAGCGGTCCGTGATATACCGATCAGATAAGGTCGCCGCAGCAACAAGCGCGTTGTCATGGATGTTGACGCCATGATGGATCTCGAACCGTTCTTTCAAGCCACGTAAAATCGAAATCGTGTCTTGAACGGTTGGTTCCTGTACCAGCACTTTTTGGAAACGACGTTCCAAAGCTTTATCCTTTTCCATGTATTGACGGTATTCATCAAGGGTGGTTGCGCCAATCGTATGCAATTCTCCCCGTGCCAGCATTGGTTTTAGTAAGTTTCCAGCATCCATGCTGCCTTCCGTCTTACCAGCACCTACAATATTGTGGATCTCATCAATAAAGAGAATGATGCGTCCATCGGCTTTTTTCACTTCTTGTAAGACAGCTTTCAAACGCTCTTCAAATTCACCTCTGAATTTAGCACCTGCGATCAAGGCACCCATATCCAGAGAAAAGATCGTTTTGTCTTTTAGGTTTTCTGGGACGTCTTTTCGCACGATCCGTTGTGCCAATCCTTCAACGATGGCTGTTTTACCAACCCCTGGTTCACCAATCAAAACGGGATTGTTTTTTGTCTTCCGAGAAAGGATGCGAATCACATCGCGAATTTCTTCGTCTCGTCCGATAATTGGGTCCATTTTTCCGCTGCGGACTTGTTGCACCAGGTCAACGCCGTATTTTTCTAATGCTTTGTATTGTTCTTCTTGATTTTGTGAGGTCACACGATCCCCTCCTCTTAATGTTTCGATCGTTTGCTTGATTTCTTTCGCAGTGATTCCTTGTTTCTTTAAATACACCGTCAATGGATGATTTTTCAATTTCATCAACGCATAAAGGACGATTTCTGTGGAAAGATACTCGTCTTGAAATTCATTTTTTAATTGATCTGCCTCAGACAAAAGATGAAACAGATTTTGACTCATAGATTGACCATAACGAACATTTCCTCCTTCAACCGAAGGCAGTTCATCTAATAGTCGGTCGACTTCTTTTTCAAAAGCATCGACATCGAGACCTGTGTCCGTGTAAAAATTGCGGCCGAATTGATTGGCTTGCAATAAAATCTTCCATAAATGCGGAATATCAATTTCTTGATGGTGACGGGTCATGGCAATCTGCTGGGCTTCAGCGATAGCACTTTGTAATGTAGTCGTCATTTTTTCTGGGTTCATACTTTTCCCTCCCAAAATGGTAGTCAGAAAAAAGTACGCTGCAAGCAGTATCCTTTTTTCTACTCTTCTATTATACAACGTTGGTCAGTAATGGTCAAAAGTTTTCCCTCGAACATCAAGATTTTTTTCAGTATTCTTTCATGAAAATTGACAGATGGGAAGCAGCAATGGTATGCTAGGTCCTGATTGGTCAGGAACAATCGATTTTCCTGATCGTTTTGATCGCTCTTTGGCGATTTTTATTCAGTAAGATTATCTACTTAGCTGTAACGTCTACTGTTTACAGCTTTTTTATATGGAGGAAATGATGTTAACATTAACGAATATTAGCCAACAATTTGGCGACAAATTGCTTTACGAAGACGTTTCCGTTCAAATCAACCGTGGTGAAAAAGTCGGTTTGATTGGACGGAATGGCGCTGGCAAAAGTACTTTAATCAAAATCATTACAGGAGAAATTCTCCCCGATGATGGCTTCGTCCAATTTCCGAAAAATTTGAAAATGGGCTATTTGGATCAATACGTCAATGTTGATGAAACGCAATCGATCCGTGATTTTTTGCGCTCTGCCTTTGCAGAAGACTTCGAAAAAGAGCAACAGATTGCCGATCTTTATACTTCTTATGGCGAAAGCCTCGACGATAAGCTTTTAGAAAAAGCGGGCGAATTGCAAAATCAATTGGATCAAGGAAATTTCTACCAAATGGATACATTGATCGATGATTTAGCAGAAGGGTTAGGTATTTCGGTTCTCGGAATGGATACCCCCCTCGCTTCTTTAAGTGGTGGTCAACGCTCAAAACTGATCTTGGCAAAAATGCTGCTAGAAAAACCCGACATGCTGATTTTAGATGAACCGACCAACCACTTAGATGATGAGCATATCAAATGGCTGGTTGAGTTTTTACAGGACTTTACCGGTACCTATTTAGTCGTTTCTCATGATCGTCAATTCCTTAACGAAATCACGACCCATATCATTGATATCGAATTTGGCAAGCTTTCTAAGTATACGGGGAATTTAGACAAAGCATTAAAACTAAAAACGCTGCAAAATGAAAGCTATATGAAGCAATACGAAGCACAACAAGAGCATATCAAGAAAACCGAAAGCTATATTCGTAAATACAAAGCTGGTTCTCGTTCAACGATGGCAAAGAGTCGTGAAAAGCAGTTGGCAAAAATTGATCGTTTGACCCCACCGCAAGATGTCCCTAAACCCCATTTAGGATTTGATTTGGCACCAATCGTTACCACCTTGGCCTTAGAAACCACCAATCTAGTCATTGGATACGACCAAAAGCCCTTACTCTCCCCGATCAACCTAACGATCCGCTATGGCGAAAAAATTGCTATACGGGGATTTAATGGGATCGGTAAATCAACATTGATCAAAACGATTCTTGGTGTGATCCCAGCAATTGAGGGATCCGTTTCTTACCCACAGCATACAAAATTCAATTACTTTTCTCAAGACCTTGACTGGGAATATCCATTGCAGACCCCTCTTCAATACCTTGAGGATCTTTTTCCGAAGGCCACCAACAAAGAATTGCGACGGCAACTTTCTCGGGCAGGTTTACCTAGCCAATTAGCCCAGGAAGAATTGAAGCTATTAAGTGGTGGTGAACAGACAAAAGTCAAACTAGCCGAAATGATGTTGATCAAAAGTAACTTCTTGATTCTTGATGAACCGACCAACCATATCGATCAAGATACGAAAAACAATTTGGAAGAAACCCTAGCGGCCTTTCCTGGAACAGTTTTGATCGTTTCCCATGAAGGCGAGTTTTATGAATCCTTTGTTGATCGGATCATTGATTTGAAAGACTGAAAAAAACACGCTTATCCTCAATTCGAAGATAAGCGTGTTTTTAACTTTCCACTTTTTCTTTTCTTAATTCAGTCAACTCTTGGCTAATATCTTTGCGTTTTTCTTTCATTACATAAGCAAAACCAATTATGAAGGGCCAAATGAATGTTGCTAAACGGTACAGTAGCATGGAAGACGCAGCATCGACCGTGCCAACTAATGGACCAAAAAGCAGCATATAAATAAATTCAAATGATCCGATCCCTGCCGGTGTTGGAATCACCCCGGACAAGACGACGGCAAAACTGATGAAGGATAACGTCAACAAGAAATCGATCTCTGGATGCTGCACAACAAGAATCACATAAGGAATCACATACCAAGGCAGCATCTTCAAAAGATTCCACAAATAGATGCGCAAGAAAGCGGTGCGGTCGGTAATAATCGCATTGACTGTTTCTCGTAAAGAATAAATTTGGGTGTTGCATTTGTCAACCAATCCTCTTAATGTCGCACTTTTGAACAGCTTATTGCTGACGATCACGAAAAAAACTTGGATGTTGATGCTGACCGAAAGTGCTAACAAAGCGGCAATGATCAAAAAAACGAGTACGATCCCCGCTAAAATTACCCAAATCATATTGGGTGCATTGTCATAGAATAGCGAAAATTGAATGATCAACCCAGCGATTGCATAAGTCAATATGGCGAACTTATACATCACCATGTGTAAGGTGGTGACCCCAACGCCCTGTGACAACTGCAAGCCATTTTTACGGTAAAAATTCACCTCTGAGATTAAGGTGCCTGCCCCAAACGTCACAATCCGATAAAAACCACTGTAACAGACGGTCAGAAACCCCGCCTTGGTTGTGAATTCCGGTTGGAAAGTCACGGCAATCTCTTTGACTGTTCGTCCTTCAATCACTAGGTACAATGTGCCAAGCCCCATAACCAGTAAGACGACGAGAAAGCTGGTCTCTCTTAGCCCCGCCAAAATATCCATCATCGAGTTACGGACAAAAAAATACATCACACCCAGAATCCCTACTAGTAAAAGTAAATTAAGGGCGAACTTCACTTTAGTTTTCATATTAACTCCTTGCTTGTTATACCGAATTTATGCAAAAAAGACCATCAGCAGGATAGCAAAAACGGTGCCAAAAGCAAAAAAGAGGTGAAACTTCTTCTTTCTTGTTTTGTGGCGAAATACGCGTTGCGCAATTAAACCGCCTAATCCTCCGCCAATCGCCCCCATAAAAAGGAGATTTGCTTCGGGAACCCGCCAACCTTGTTTCACTGCCTGATATTTATCATACCCCATCAGACAGAAAAGATAAAGATTGACTGCAATTAAATAAAACCACAATGGATTGTAAATCAGTGCATTCATCCATTTCCTCCATATGATTGATCGTAGGGATCATTATTTTGATTCTTGTGCTTCTTCAGGTACCAGCATCGTCAAACCATGTTTGATAACTTTCATCTCAATCGGTAGATCATCCGTTGGGTCGCCATCGGTTCGAGTATGAACCGTTTTTTCTTTGGCCTTTATTGAGACCTTTGCGGCAGTGAAATATTCAACACTTGGTACTTTGGCAATTCTACCACGAATAATTCTTGGTAAATACAAAATAAATCGTAAAATATTCAGTTTTGGCAAAAGAATGATATGAAACAATCCGTCATCAGGCTTTGCTTCTTCATCGAAGTTCTTAAACCCACCTGCTGAATTCGACATGACGATCGTCAGTAATTGAGTTTTCCCCTGCCATTTCCGTTCGTCAGCAATGACTTCTAATTTGTATTGTTTCTTTTTGATCAACAGATGAATGAACCGTTTCATAAACGCTAACGGCCCATATTGCTGTTTTTCTTCTTGGGAAGTGGCTGCGGCGGTATCTGCCAGAAGACCAATGGTCATGGTCGAGATCATGACTTGATCATTGACCGTCCCGTAGTCGATTGATCGCTCAACCCCCGTTAAGATCGTCTCGAAGGCCTCTTCGGGCTTCACCGGTATCCCCAACATTCTGGCAAAATTATTTACGGTTCCACCAGGAATGATGCCGACCTTCAACACATCTAACTTTTCTTTAAAGGTTTGCAATCCATGATGGATCGTCCCATCTCCACCAATGATCACAATCGTATCGACTGCGTGTTTTTCGGCAGCCTCTCGAACGTCTTTGGGATCCACGTCTGGATTTGAGGCCTGCAAGAACGCTTGATGCTCTTCGCCTTGTTCTTTCACATAGGCTTGGAATTTTTCTGCTGTTTCTTTTGCTTCACTTTTCCCCGCTGTATCATTGTATAAAACGAGAATTTTCATCCTATTCACATCCTAAAAAGGCCGGGTCTTACGCAAGACCTGCGTGAAGAGTTCCCAGCCCAAGAGTTTTTCATTTATTCCAACAAATCAAAAATCAACGTTTATGCTTGAGCATTCAGTTCGGCGATTTTCACAATCACATCGGTCGCTTTCATCATTGATTGTAGTGAGACGAACTCATAACGTCCGTGCATATTTTCTCCACCAGCAAAGATATTCGGTGTTGGAATCCCTAAATAGGAGATTTTCGAGCCATCGGTTCCACCACGAACAGGTTCTGTGATCGGAGTGATTCCCACTGCTTCCATCGCATCTTTTGCTAGATCAATGATACTCATATCTTTTTCGATGATTTCTTTCATGTTGTAGTATTGATCATATAGATGAACGTGTACTCTCGGTTCATCAAAGCGGGCATTCAAGCTTTCTTGAACCACTAATAATTGTGCTTTTCTTTCTTCAAAACGGGTCCGGTCATGGTCTCGAATAATGTATGCCATTTTCGCTTCTTCTACTGAGCCGCTGAGACTCATCAAATGGAAGAACCCTTCTGTCCCTTCGGTTTTCTCAGGAACTTCATCAGCCGGTAGCGCATTTTGAAAATCGACTGCTAGTTGCAAAGCGTTGATCATGGTGTCTTTAGCAGTTCCTGGGTGGACATTTTTTCCTTGGATCGTAATTTCAGCTTGCGCCGCATTAAAGGTCTCGTATTGCAATTCTCCTACTGGACCGCCATCCATTGTATACGCAAAATCAACATTGAAATCTTCAACATCGAATTTATCTGCACCAACCCCAATTTCTTCATCAGGGCCAAATGCGACTTTGATTTCCCCATGTTTGATCGTTGGGTTTTTAAGTAAAATTTCCATGGCTGTCATGATTTCTGCAATACCTGACTTATCATCAGAACCTAATAAAGTAGTACCATCAGTAGTGATCAAGGTTTCCCCAGCATAATTTTTTAAATTCGGAAAATCTTTTGTGTTTAATGTGTATTTTCCTTCTTTATCTAATTTAATGGTTGATTCGCCATCGTAATTTTCGATGATCTGCGGATCAACATTCTCTGCATTAAAATCGGCGGTATCCATATGGGCGATAAAACCGATGGAGCGTACGTCATGATCCACGTTACTTGGTAATGTTGCGATCACAAAACCATTTGATTCATTGTAATGAACATCGCTTAATCCTAATTCTTCAAGTTCTTTTTGCAGTTCTTTGGCAAACGCGACCTGTGTTTGGGTAGAAGGTGTTGTCGTGCTTGTCGCATCAGAGCGAGTTTCTGTTTTTACATAATTCAAAAAGCGAGGCAATAAATTTTCGTACATAAAAGATTCTCCTATCTATAGTCAAATGGATTTGTTGAAGTGGTGGAAGGAACAAAGGTCACAGCCCAGTTCTCTTCTGCTTTCCACTGGTTGAATTTCTCAATAAACCGAGGAATACATTCCTTTTCGATGTTGTGCCCTGGATCGATCCCAATCAACCCATTGGCTTGCATGTCATGGGCGAAATGGTAACTGATATCGCCAGTGATGTACACATCCGCTTGATGGCGTAAGGCATCCGAATAAAACGATTGGCCACTGCCGCCGCAAATGGCGATTCGCTGAATTTTTTCAGGTGCACCAGGAAAGCTGACGAGGCGTAAAGCAGTCAAACCAAAGCGCTCTTTGACACGTTCGACAAACTGATCAAGGGAAAGAGGCTCAGCGAGGTTGCCAACCCGTCCGATTCCATAGGTTTTCGGCAAATTGTCTAAGGCATACAGATCATAAGCTGGCTCTTCGTAAGGATGAGCAGCGATCATTGCCGAAAGCACTTTATTCTCGATCGTTTCTGGAAAAATGACTTCGATCTTCGCTTCTTGCACCTGTTCTTCTTTTCCAATCTCACCAATGGCAGGATGTGCCGCTTGCAGTGGCGTAAAGCGACCGGTACCAATCAAGGAATAGCTGGTATTTTGGTAATTACCTTGCTGACCAGCACCTGCTTTACCTAATGCCTTTCGTAACGCTGGTGCCGATTCAACAGGGGTAAAAACAGCTAGCTTCTTCATTTTTACTTGATGGGTTTGCTTCAAATACGTGTCGGGTTCAACTTCTAATAGTTCACAAAACCAATCGTTCAAACCATCTTCAATAATATCCATATTGGTGTGGGCGGCGTAAACGGCAATATCATGCTTGACGAGATCCATTAGCATCTTTTGTTGTGGATCATCTGTCAGCAAGCGGTTCAAAGGCCGAAAGATCGGTGGGTGTTTGGCAATGATCAAGTCGATCTTTTTCTCGATGGCTTCTGCAACCACTTCTGGACGTACATCAAGAGTCATCATGACTCGCTCGAGCGGTTTGTTTAATGTGCCAACATGTAGACCAACAGGATCGCCTTCTTCTGCCAACCACAAAGGGCAGTATGCTTCAAAGCGTTTGATAAATTCTTGACCAGAAATCATGCCAACACCTCCTTGATCCATTCGATCTGATCCTTTAATTCATTGATTTTTTCAGCAGGTGGTTCTTTGGCTTTCTCTAACTCTTTAATGACGCGTTGTCGTTGCTTTAATTCATGTTGCCATTTTTTAAGGAAAACTGGATTTTTTTCTTTTAATAAAAAAGGACCAAAAAATAATTGCTGGGACGTATACGTCGTTTTTCCAGTTTCCGCAACGATAATTTCATAGTTTTTGTCGTTTTCTTCTAAAAGTACTTCATGAATGATTATAAAGTTGTTGCTAACGAGCCATTCTCGCAAAGTCCGTTCCCCAACATTCGGTTGTAAGACCAAGCGTTTGACTCCCGCTAAGCGATTTTTCCGGCTACCTTCTTCTAAAATCGAACGTATCAGTGTGCCGCCCATTCCAGCAATGACAACGGTGTCGATGTTGTCTTCAGGTTGAATCGCGTCCAGTCCATCTGCCAAGCGAACCACGATTTTATCAGCTAACCCGTTCTTACGCACTTGTTTGCTGGCAGAATCATAAGGTCCTTGAACAACTTCTCCAGCTACAGCATAAGAGATTTTGTTCTGCAGCATCAATGCAACAGGCAAGTAAGCATGGTCGGAACCGATGTCGGCGAAACGTGCTTGGTCGGGAATTTGTTCGCCCACGCAAGCCAAACGATCCGATAATGCATGTTCGTTCATATTGTCACTCCTTCTTTTGTAGTATAACACGCTTTCCATAAATAGAAAAAAATGTGCGTCTTGACTGTGGTGCCATTGCCAAGGCGCACATTGCATTAATCGTTCACTAATTCAACCTTTTGAATCGAGTTACCGGGAATTTGCGGTGGGATCGACATCGTCATGATCGGTATGCCTTGCAACGTCACCTGGACGGTAGCACCTTCCGTCAATTCCTCCAGATCTCCTGAATAAGCCTCGACTGGGACATGTAGGATGACCCCATCATTTTGAAAACTTTGGACGACTTGATCGTCATCTTCCACTGCCGCCACCTCTTTCAAAAAGAGTGAAAAGGTATCATCCGATCCTGCTATCGCATCTTCTTGGATAACACCAGTAAAAATTGCGGCTGTTTCCGTTTCTGATGTACTATTTGATACGGAACTGGTCTGCTCGCTAGTTTCAGAAGTTCCAGTCTCCCCATTTGCAGCGCTGTTTCCCTGATTGCCGCAAGCTGTTAAAAGCAGCATTGCTGCAAAGGATAATCCTATTATTACCTGTTTTGTCATCATCTTCTTCCTCCAGTAATAGTCAGTTATTGGCCATCATTTCGTCGGTTTTTACCAGTCATTTGAATTTCTTGTGTCAAATAACGGATACGTTCCATAATGCGCTTGGCTTTTAATGGTTCGGATTCACCTCGTTGCGTCACCGAAAGATGCTGTTCCAACTCATGCATAGTAAAATTCGAAGTAAAGAAGGTCGGCAGTTGTTCTTGCATGCGGTATTGCAATATGACACCGAAGACTTCGTCGCGAATCCAGCTGCTCATCGCATCAGCACCGATATCGTCCATCATTAAGATTGGGGCTTTTTTCACTGCGTTCAGCTTATCCCCCACCTGATCTTTGCCGATTGCTTGCTTCATCTCTACTGCAAATGTCGGGAAGTGAACCAATGTCGTCGTGTAGCCTGCCTCCGCTAAATCTCTGGCGATCGCGCCAAGCAGATAGGTTTTTCCGATCCCAAAACTTCCCACAAAGTAAAGGCCTTTATGAAACTCCTGTGGATTGGCTGTCAACTCACTAATAAAATCAACGGCAGCTGCGATGGCCTCCATTCGGCCAGGCGTTTGCTGATAATCTGCAAAACTTGCTTCTTGTATATCTTTAGGCATATCCATCGCTTTGATGCGACTGCGAATTTCTTCTTGTTTTTGATATGCCAGTAGTTCTTTCGTTGGTACATAGGTGACGTCAATAAAATGAAAATTTAATGCTAAGCGCGGCTCATAGCCCGGTGCGATCATGGATGGATCATTGATGCGGAATTTCCGCTTTTCTTGGACGAACTCATACAGTTTCGCATAGCTTTTTTGAATATCTGCTTCGGTCAATACCTCTTCATTTTCGGCAATAAACGCTTTGACATCAGGATCTTGTAAAACCTCTGCCATCATTGCTGAAAACTGATCACGGTAATTGCGTTTATCCAATAGTTTTCCTAAGTTTTTCCCTACATCTTCCATTACTTGTCACCAGCTTTCTTATGCAAGTAGTTTTGCAGTTTTTTATCTAATTCTGCTTGTCGCTCTGGTGTTAAGGCTGTCTCTTCCACTGGTTTTTCAGCCCAAGAAGGCAGCTTTTCTTCGCGAATGATTTTTTTGCCGCTAGTTTGTGGTCGGCTGCGTTTTTCCTTGGCACTTCGAACAAGGCTCCGAACATGTTTGATGGCATCTTCTGCCGTGCCGATTTTTAATTCTGACCATTGGGCGGCGATATTGTTCACATAATTCCCTGACAAAGCGGCATTGTTTTGGACCACCAAGACATAATGAACCAGAACATTGATCACACTATTCGGCAATGGTGACCGTTCGACAAGGCTCTTGATCAGCCATTGTTCTGAATCCGTCATGAAACTGTTTTTCTCCGCTTTGATCGCCTTTAGAAAAGCGATCGGTGCATTGTTCTCACTTTCTTGAATCAATAATACATCATTTTCTGAAAAACCATTCTGTTTTAAGGTATTGAAGCGGCGCAACTGACTTTCCGCTTGGGGATCTTCTCTTTTTGATGTTTTCGTGAATGTTTGTCGTGATTTCTTCATGATGGCTTGTTCCAGCTTTTTCTGGTCGACCTCGCCTGTTGTCAAAGAAACATTGTCCGCCATCAAATCCAACAATTCCAACACATCATAGCCATATAAAGAATGGTATAGAACTAACTTTTGTCGAAAACTTGGCGTGAAATTAGCGGCACGGATATACCGACGCTGCGCTTCATATAAAAGAAAGTCCCAATCCAACTGCTTTTCGTCAAGCACCAAGTTCGCATTGGTTTCTTGAAAAGAATCACTGACTGCCTGTAACGTTTCTTCATGGGAAGCAAAACGTGCGGTATTTAACCCATAGGCGGCTGAGAAGGATTGAGTCACTTCCTGATAATCGGTCAAGGAACACTGCTTTGGCTGATACAGCTTGACCAGCTGATTAAATTTACGCTCTCCGACTCTTTCCAACAACAGATAGGCATACAATTCATCTTGAAAAAAAACTGCTGGATGGACCGGTTCTTGCAACCAATACAGATAGGAGGATCCGTTTTGCAAATCTGCTTTTTCATATGATTTCAGCAAGCCGATACCTTCTAGGTTTTGCTTGGCTTTTATGAAGCGAGGCATTCCGACATTCATGGCATTCAAGATATCTAGATGCACGGTCGTCATCGACTCCTCGCCAGAAATGCTTTGGGCTTGGACATCGCTTGCTAGTGTCAAATACAACGCTAAAGCATCACTTTCAATAATTGGTTGATACAAATAAATGAGGGCGTCTTTCCCTTCCGTTGTAAGTGGACGGCTTTTGAACACTTTGTACGATTGATTCGGTAAACTATTGCCCACTTGTTGTCCCCCTCTATTCTTGTGGTTCTTTCGCTTTTTCGACGATGTCTTGTAGTTCTTTTAAGAAAACTGACATGTCTTTAAACTGGCGGTATACACTGGCAAAACGGATATAAGCGATCTCGTCTAAATCAACTAGATCTTCCATCACATACTCACCAATTTGTGTCGTAGATATTTCATTTTCACCAAGAGCACGGACACGACTTTCCACATGATCGACGATTGTTTCCATCTGATCCATTGTCACTGGTCGTTTTTCAGCAGAACGAATCAAGCCCCGTAAAATTTTTTCTCGGTTGAATTCTTCACGGGCACCATTTTTCTTGATCACAAGCAAGGGTGCCTCTTCAATACGTTCAAATGTTGTAAAGCGATAGCCGCAATTTTCGCACTCACGACGACGGCGAATCACACGTCCATCATCGGCTTGTCGACTATCAACTACCCTCGAATTGTTATGATGACATTTTGGACATTGCATAGTTCCACCTCATTTTCTCTCTTATGCGCTTACGTTTTCACGTAAAGTCATCGGTTTCTATGATTAATTATAACATGAAATCCATTGGTACAATAGCCAAAGTGGTTTATTCTGTTCATTTAATACAAAATTTAAATAATGTTATAACTGTTGTTTTTTTCAATTAAAAAAAACGACAGAAATCTTTCTGCCGTTTCAATTCGTTATTTATCTTTCATTTGCAGCAAAGAAACAAAATCATGCAAATTTGCTGGCTGTTCCAACTGCTGATTACACCGTTGGCTATCACGGCAAATATAATTTCCGCGTTTCGTATACGTCCCATCGCCGTTGCTCTTAGTCAAAGAAAGAAACATTGACACATTTCCTTCATGCTGGCACAAGGGACAGATCCCTTTTTTGACCTCGGTTGACACATGACCGTGAAGTCCTGTAAATCCCTGCTCAGTGGCTATGATCATAAACTTGCTTTGACTACCAATATCATCCCAAGCAAGATAAGTGGTCTCTTTTAAATCAACGGAAGCAAAATCAGGTATTTTCAGTTTTTTTACTTTCCGAAACATTTTTTCAATTTGTTTTGTTGTCGGCACCTGAAAGGGTCGGACGTACTCTTTGAGTTCTGTTAACAGCTCATTGCTGCGACTGATCGTCATCCCGTGTTGAAAGAAAGCAGCTAAAATTTCACGTGGTGCTGTTTCTTCTTCAGGAAAAAAATGTTCTATGGCGTCTTTGGTCATCGTTTCAACCGTTTTGATCGTTCGAGGATCATTCACCGATTGATAGGTTCGAACTAATTGGTATACTTGATGTTTAATTGAATGAAATTGGTAAGGTTCGATCATAAAAAAGCCTTCTTTCTAATTTTCCGTTTCCTATTGCGGCTGTTCTACTTTCTTGACAGTCGTACACAATGCATAAATAAGCATTTGATGACCACCTCCCAATTTCTTTGCTTCTCTCTATGCGATCTTAATGGATTATAATGAGATGTTGAGCAATTGTCAACTGAGCAGTAGTCTCTTGACTCTTCATCCACTCTGGTTAACAAAAAAATGCCTCGTCTAGAAGACGAAGGCATCCGTGTTCAGTTATAATTTATCTTCAATTCCAGTATAATGCTTCAGCTGGTCTGCATCTCGACGATCGGCAGAAGAAATTTTATTGGCATCAGGATTTTCAGCTCGCAACAATTCTTCACTGCTGACATTTTCTGGGGTAGTTCGATCATTGCGGGCATCGCGCTCGTCATTTTGATCTTCTAATTCATTGACTCTTTTTTGATCGTGCTCTTTCTTGATCTGACCTTCGTGTGCTTGTTCTTTCCCAGAATGGGCAAGTTCTTCTTTATTGGTCCACTCACCGATTTTTTCTTTAGCCTTGCCAACGATCACATCTTTTTCGTCTTTAAAAGTACCCATAGTTATCATCCCTCCTGTATAGTTTCATCATAACAAGCATTCTGAATTCTGACAAAAGATATGAATGCGATACCAAACAGTCAGCAAAATGTTTTTCTTTATGCTATAATATGAGCGATTATTTTCTGAATATTCTTACAACTGGAGGTGAAGAACCTGTTTAAGGTTCGACAATAGATGACAATCCTCGATTTCCAACAGGTTTCATTCGTTCGCGACAAGAACTATTTATTAAAAGCGATCAATTGGCAAGTGAAAAAAAATGAGCATTGGGTGATTTTAGGTCTGAATGGTGCTGGCAAAAGTTTATTACTCCAAATGATCACGGGAAGTTTATGGCCTTCTTCTGGTCAACGAACGGTCTTAGGTGAGCGTTACGGAAAAACGTCTGTGCCCGATCTTCAACGGCGCATTGGTTGGGTCAGTTCAGCGCTGCAAAGCAAGTTTTATGGTCGCGATCTTGCCGAAGAGATCGTTCTTTCGGGGCTTTATTCCAGTATTGGTCTTTATGAGTCCTATGAAGAAGAGCAGCTGATCCAAGCAAAAGCGCTTTTGACTGACTTAGGTTTGTCGCATTTGATCCATCGTTCCTATCACGTCCTTTCTCAAGGGGAAAAACAATTTGTCATGATCGCACGGGCCATGATGGCACAACCAGAGATCCTGATTTTGGACGAACCTTGTACGGGCCTTGATCTATTTGCGCGAGAAGAACTGCTAACCCGTCTGGAGGCTTTTTCACAACTGCCGAATACGCCGACTCTTCTTTACGTTACCCATCATACAGAAGAGCTACTACCGATTTTCACTCATTTGCTGATGTTAAAAAACGGCAAAGTCCACGCCGCTGGTCAACGAGAGACGATTTTTACTGAGGAGGTTCTCACCTCTTTTTATGATCAGCCGATCGTTCTTCACCCCTTTTCCAGCAATCGCGTGATCGTGACCCCAAAATAAATCAGGGCTGGTACTTTGATATTTAACCATTCATAAACGATCGTCTTACTTTCCAAACCAAACAGTTTCCGACATGTTTCAGCGCCAGTTGTTTTTAGAAATGATAGGGCTAGGTTTGCTATTGAAAGATAAAATAGCAGGTTCCCTTTTACTGAAGGGAACCTGCTGTCTTATCTATTTGTTTAAGGATGCTAACCAATCATCGATCTGCTGATTGAGTTGGGCGATCGTTCCTTGATTATCAAAGACAATATCGGCCCGTTGTTTCTTTTTCTCAATTGAAAGCTGACTGTCGATTCGTTGTTGCGCGTCTTGCTCATTCAATTGATTACGTGCCATCAACCGCTCTTTTTGAATCGCTTCTGGCACATAAACGACTGCGGTTTGATCCATGTATTGGTCGTAGTCGGCTTCATAAAGCAAAGGAATGTCAACGATCAACAAGGGCACTTCCTGTTTTTTTTCTTCGATCTGAGACAAAATCTCTTGTCGAATAAAAGGAGATAACGTCTGATTCAGCATGCGGCGTTTTTCTGGATCGTTAAAAATCAAAGCACCGAGGGTTTGTCGATCTAGGTGCCCATCATCGGTCAAAATCTGCGGACCAAAGGCTTGCGTCACCGCCTGCAAGCCCTCCGTATTCGGTTCAACGACTTCTCTTGCGATGATATCGGCATCAATAATCGGTAAACCCAGTGATCGAAAATGCGCGACTGCAGTACTTTTTCCAGTGGCGATTCCCCCAGTGACGCCTAAAACAAAACTCATTTGTTGGACCTCACATGCAGTTTTTGACACTGAGGACAAAAATGCGTCCCCCGTTGGGCAACTTTGATCTTGACGATTGGTGTGCCACATCGGCCACAAGGATTGCCTGTCTGGCCATAGACATTTAATGACATTTGGAATTTCCCGGCTTCTCCTAGTGCATTGAGATAGGTCCGAATGGTAGTTCCGCCTGCTTCAACAGCTCGCTCTAAGACATCGATGATTGCTTCATGCAGCACATCTACTTCAGTTGGCATTAATGAATCCGCTGGTTGCTCTGGATGGATTTTTGCTTGCCACAGCGCCTCATCTACATAAATATTGCCCAAACCAGTAACGAGCTTTTGGTCAAGCAATAACGGTTTGATGGCTTTTTTCGAACGCTTCAATCCTTGTTCAAATGCTTCTAATAAAAACAATTCAGGCTTAGGTTCAGGACCTAATTGCATGATCCCTTTATAGGCTGCGCTTTGGTCTTTATCCACTAAGGTCATACGACCAAATTTTCTTACATCATGGTAATTTAACTGACTGCCATCTGTAAAATGGAAAATGACATGTGTATGTTTATCGACAATCGGGTCTGACTCAAAATACTCGTACTTGCCTTCCATTCGTAGATGAGAGATCAGATCATAATCTGTCAATTTAAAAATCAAAAATTTTCCACGTCGTTCAAATTTTTCAAAACGTTGCCCTTTCAACAGTGCCGAAAAGATCGGCACTTCAGGACTTTCGATGATTCGCGGCCAAAGGATCTCGACCGATTCGATCGTTTTATTTAAAACAAGTTTTTCAAGTCCTTTGCGGACCGTTTCAACTTCTGGTAATTCCGGCACCTCTGTTCACCTCATTTATTTTGCATCGTACCATGTTTTGCCCCAATTGCTGTCTGTCAGTAAAGGGACATGCAATGCAACGGCTTGCTCCATCACTTCTTTCACTAAAGCGTCAAGACGAGGCAATTCAGATTCAGGTACTTCAAAGACTAGTTCATCGTGTACTTGCAGCAGCATCGTTGCTGCTAATTTTTCTTCTTTCAAACGTTTCGCCAAATCGATCATGGCAATTTTTAAGATATCCGCCGCACTGCCTTGAATCGGTGTATTGATGGCGGTTCTTTCGGCAAAAGTTCGAATATTGAAATTGCGAGAATTGATATCAGGTAGGTAACGACGGCGATGATACAAGGTTTCAACGTACCCTTTGTCCTTCGCCTCACGAACCACATCCTCCATATACGTTTTCACACCAGGATATTTTTCAAAATACGTATCGATGTATTGTTGGGCGGCTTTTCTGGTGATTCCTAGATTCTGTGATAATCCATAATCAGAAATCCCATAAACGATACCGAAGTTGACCGCTTTGGCTTGACGACGCATATTTGGTGTCACATCTTCTGCTTTTTCGATACCAAAGACTCGCATCGCTGTGCTTGAATGGATATCTTGACCTTCGATAAAGGCTTCTTTCAAATGGGTATCATCTGAAATATGTGCCAACACCCGCAATTCGATTTGAGAGTAGTCAGAAGAATAGATAACCCAATCAGCTTCTCGTGGCACAAAGGCTTCGCGGATCTTTCGACCTTCTTCTAAACGAATCGGAATGTTTTGTAAGTTTGGATCGACAGAACTTAAACGACCAGTTTGGGTCAAGGTTTGTACATATCGCGTATGGACTTTGCCATCTCCTTGGATCACTTTTAATAAGCCTTCTACATAGGTTGATTGGATCTTAGCGATTTGACGATAAGTCAAAATGTCTTCAACGATTGGTGCTTGCTCTTTTAGTTGTTCTAACACATCGACTGCGGTCGAATAGCCAGTTTTGGTTTTTTTGATAACTGGTAAGCCCATTTTTTCAAATAAAATCACACCCAGTTGTTTCGGCGAGTTTAAGTTGAAGGTTTCTCCAGCTTCGGCGTAGATTTTTTCTTCAATTTCATGCAACCGTTGTGCAAATTCGCCCTTCATCTGATGCAAGCGAGACGCATCAACTTTGATGCCGGTAATCTCCATCTCAGCTAAAATCATTGATAAAGGCAGTTCCATTTCTTCAAAGAGCGCTGTTTGATTTTTCGCTGCCAATTCTTCCGTAAGTTTTGGTGTTAGGTTTGTAATCGCCGCTACTTTACGGGCTAAATGAGCAAAGAAGTCTTCCTCATCCGCCGGCAGCCCTTTTTTCGCTCCTTTTCCATAAATCGCTTCATCCGATTGGATCGCATCATAGCCATAGTGAGCGGCAACACCTGCGATGTCATTATTCGTATCATTCGTGTCTAAAAGATAAGCTGCCAATAAAACATCAAAAGCGATTCCCTTTGGTGCTGTCGTGTACCGGTTTAACGCCACGTACGTGCGTTTGGCATCATAGACGAATTTTTTACGTTTCTCGTCTTTTAACCAATCGGTAAAGGCTGGACTTTCAAACAATTCTTCACGATTGCTGACATAAATTTTTTCTTGATTGCCCCAAGCAACACCGACAATGTCTTCCAAATGATAGTTATCCCCCATCATCTCGACATACAATGCTGTGTCTCCCTGGAACATATCTTCCGTTACTTCTTCAACGACCGAAAACAAAATGTCTTCCATCTCAACTGGTTCAGCTGTAATTTGCAGCTTATCTAAGAAGCTATTAAAGTTCATTTCTTGGTAGAATGGCACCAATTTCTCTAAATCTTTGCCTTCATATTTCAGTTTGTCGACATCGACCTCAACGGGCGCATCCACATCGATGGTTGCTAATTGTTTTGAAAGAAAGGCGATCTCACGGTCATTGATCAAGTTTTCTTTCATCTTGCTTTTTTTCATTTCATCGATGTGTTCATAGATTCCCTCAACGGAGCCATATTCCTTTAAAAGCTTAATGGCTGTCTTCTCACCAATTTTGGTGACGCCGGGAATATTATCGGAAGCATCGCCAGCTAGCCCTTTCATGTCGATGATTTGTAAGGGTGTTAGGCCGTCATATTTTTCAGCCACATGAGCGGGCGTATAACTTTCAATTTCGCTAACGCCTTTGACCGTAATGTCAACTTTCACGTGCTCCGTTGCCAGCTGGGTCAAATCGCGATCGCCAGATAAAACGACGACATCAAATAGCTCTTTATCGACTTTATTTGCCAATGTGCCAATGATATCATCGGCTTCATAGTTATCTAATTCGTAGTATTGAACACCTAACGCGTTGATCAATTCGCGAATGTAAGGCATTTGTTCTTTAAATTCCCCAGGGGTTTTTGAACGCCCACCTTTATAATCTTCATACATCGCTGTCCTGAAGGTGGTTTTTCCAGCATCAAAAGCCACTAAAACATGTGTTGGCTGTTCTTTTTCCATCACATTTTCAAACATAGTATGAAACGCATAGATGGCATTTGTGTGCAGCCCGTTGGCATTTTTAAACCGTTCTAATGAATTATGCAACGCAAAAAACGCGCGAAAAGCCACACTATTCCCATCAACGAGTAGTAATTTATTTTTTGGCATTTGATTACTCCTTTTCTCAAAAAGTTCCTCTTTATTCTATCAAAGAACGGGCACAAAAGCGATGAATTGCTTTGTTTTCTCTCTCATTTTATACAAAAAAAAAGGCGAGTTTCCTCGCACTTTTTTTAGTTGTTTTTGCCAAAGATTCGCAATAACGCTAGGAATAAGTTGATGAAGTCTAAATACAGTTGTAATGCCATGAAAACGGCCACTCCTGTATTTGCGCCACCATTCGTTGCGAAGTATACATTGCGGATTTGCTGATTGTCATAAGCGGTGATTCCCATAAAGACAAAGACGGTCACGATCGATAAGAAAAAGTCAACCGGTTGACTGCGTAAAATAAATACATTCAAGAGCGTTGAGATGATGATCCCGATCAACAGACCATAGCCGATACGACCAACCACACTTAGATCACGTTTGGTCATGATCCCAAATGCTGACATGACACCAAAAGTGACGGCTGCTGAAACAAATGCTCCCACGATCGATCCAAAGTCATAGATCATCAATGTCACAGACAAGGTCAATCCATTCAAGAGCGAATAGACTAAAAAGCCAGCAACGGTCAAGGACGGATTTTTCTGCGCCTTCACCCCTAATACAATAACTAGAATGATCTGTAAGATCCAAAGACCGGTAAATCCTAGCGGAAAATTGTCGATAAATTGCAGGGTTTGCGCTTGGAAGACTTCCCCAAAAATATAGGCTGAAATCGCACTGATCGCAAGCCCAACGCCGAAGAATAAATACACTTTTGAATAAAAGCGATTTAAGCCTTGGGCTTGGACGGTTTCATTGTTTAAATTATTCATCTTGTTGTTCCTCCTCATTTACTGCTACTGCTTTTGGCGGCTGGACCATGACCACAGCATCTAAAATACGATGATCTTCTGTGTTGATCGCTTCAACCGAAATAGTTACCACGTCTTTCATTTTATCCACTTTGATCACTTCGAATTCAAAGGTCAATGTTTCATAATGATATACAGGTTCAATAAAGTTCACCGAAAAATTGACTACATGAGAGCCAGGACCAGGCAAATGTTTCGATACGGCACTGGTGATGATCCCCATCAACATGATGGATGGTACGATGGGACGCTGATACTCAGTATTTTGCGTGTAGTCATGTTGAATATACAAAGGGTTTGCATCATTAGTAAGTCCTAAATATAACAACAGTTGATTGTCTTCGATCGATTCTGTTAAGGATAACGAATCGCCTTCCTCGATATCTTCAATACTTTTCCCTATTTTTCGCGGTTTTCCTATATTCAAAATTTAATTCCTCCAAAAAGAATAGTTTCATCTGAGTATATTCTATCAGATGCCGACAAAAGTGCAAGTTCGCGGTGCTGCTTTTGCAAAAACTTCAGATGTAAAAAACTCTTGCAGCAAACACGCCACAAGAGTCTTTGATTACAATACGTTACGAGTTGTATTGCTTAGTAGTTTTTCATAGGCTGTTTCAAATTTTTGCACATCGCCTGCTCCCATAAAAATCACGACAGCATTTTGATGATCTAGTAGCGGAGAAACGTTCTCTTCTTTGATCACAGTTCCGCCTCTTTGAATTTTATTGCCCAGATCTTCAATTTTAACATCCCCTCGGGATTCACGAGCAGATCCAAAAATATCACATAGATACACATGGTCTGCAAGATCTAACGCTTCCGCAAATTCATCCATTAAAGCGATCGTACGGGTAAAGGTATGAGGTTGGAAGACAGCAATAATCTCTTTATCCGGATATTTTTGACGAGCGCCATCAATCGTTGCTTTGATTTCTGCAGGATGATGGGCGTAATCGTCTACGATCGTCATATCCGCTACGATTTTTTCGCTGAAGCGACGTTTCACTCCAGGGAATGAGAGCATCTCAGCGGCAACTTCTTTCATGTCCAATCCTTCTTTGTAAGCCACAGCGATCACACTGAGTGCGTTGTTGATGTTGTGTTGACCAAACGCTGGCAAGACAAAATGGCCAATGTTTTCACCATGGATAAAGACGTCGAACTCTGAACCTTGGGTGGTGCGTTCAATGTTTTTTGCTTGAACATCGTCGTTATCGTTGACGCCGTAATAGTAGATCGGGACATCTGCTTCAAGTTTACGCAGGTACTCGTCATCACCAAAAGCAAAAATGCCTTTTTTTACTTGACTTGCCATCGATTGAAAGGCTGAGAAGACATCGTCAATCGAGTGGAAATAGTCCGGATGATCAAAATCGATGTTGGTCATAATTGCATAGTCCGGTGAATAAGCTAAGAAATGACGGCGGTATTCACAAGCTTCAAACGAGAAGAATTCCGCATCGGGCTCTCCATGACCGGTACCATCGCCAATCAAGAAACTTGTTGGCCGGATGCCGCTTAAAACATGAGAAAGCAATCCTGTCGTACTGGTTTTTCCGTGAGAACCAGTCACAGCAATACTCGTATAGGGCTGAATGAATTGGCCAATAAAGTCATGATAACGAGTGACTTCTAAACCAAGTTCTTTGGCCCGTATGATTTCTTCGTGGGTGTCAGGGAAAGCATTCCCTTGGATAATGACCATTTCTGGTTGAATGTTTGCTTTATCGAAAGGCAACAATTTGATTGCTGCTTTTTCTAGATCACGTTGAGTGAAGAAATATTCTTCCACATCAGAGCCTTGTACTTGGTAGCCTTTTTCGTGCAGAATCAAAGCCAATGAACTCATACCGGAACCTTTGATTCCAACAAAATGATGTATTTTGTTTTGATTTTCCATTATTATAATCCTCTTTTCTCAAATCCGCGTCGTAAAAAAACGCGTGTATTGACAAATATCAGGTTGTCACACGACCTACATTATCATACAAAATGAAAAAAATAGCAACGAGTTTTATTTTTCGACTTGACTTTTCTCATCATTTCCTATTTCTAGCAAACGTCCACGACATTTTCCACAAACATATTTTTTGATATCCACACGCCGCTGCCGCCGAATCTCGCAGCCGCAATTTTGACATCGATAGCGATGTTTAGCTGTCCTTTTGGCAGGAGGTGCATACCGCAGGCCTCCCGTTTTTGCCAGCAATGCTTTAAAAGCAGGATCTTGGTGACGATGACCAAGACCTGCTAAATGCAAATGATAGTGACATAATTCATGCTTGATAATGCCGATAAAAACCTCCATCCCGTGTTCAGTAAGCATCACTGGATTGAAATCCAAGTGGTGATCACTTAGATGGTAACGGCCACCGGTTGTTTTTAAGCGAGAATTAAATACCGCTCGATGCGTAAATGGTTTATTGAAAACAGACAGCGAAAGCTCTTCCACCAAACGCTGCAATTCTTGTTGGGTCATTTAGCATTTCCTGGATCGACCATTGTTAAACTGATACGGCCTTTTTTGACATCTACTTGCTCGATCCAAACGGTTACGACGTCACCAACGGAAACAACGTCTTTCGGATGTTTTACAAACGAACGGCTCAGCTTCGACAAATGAACCAGTCCATCTTGTTTGACACCGATATCGACGAAAGCACCAAAGTCGATCACATTTCGAACAGTTCCTTTCAATTCCATTCCCGGTTTTAGATCCTCCATACTCAACACATCTTTGCGCAATAATGGGGCTGGCATTTCATCCCGCATATCACGTCCTGGCTGCATTAATGCCTTTAAGATATCCGTGATGGTTTCTTTCCCGACTGACAATTTTGCAGAAAGCTCTGCTGGGCGCAGTTGGGCAAGCTTCGCTTTATTTTCTTCCATTTGTTCTTTCCCTAGTTTCGCTAAAGAAATGCCGGCGATCGCCAAAATTTCTTTAGCAGTGTCATAACTTTCTGGATGGATCCCGGTATTATCCAAAATGACTTTTCCGCCAGGAATCCGCATAAAACCGATCGCCTGTTCATAGGCCTTTGGCCCTAAGCGAGGGACTTTTTTTAGTTGATTGCGCTGCGTAAATACCCCGTTTTCTTCTCGATAGGTCACGATATTTTGGGCAGTCGTTTTATTTAAGCCAGCCACGTGCTGTAAAAGTGCCGCACTTGCGGTGTTGACATCAACGCCTACTTGGTTGACGACCGTTTCCACGACAAAATCCAATTGTTCGGCTAAGCGCTTTTGCGAAACGTCATGCTGGTATTGCCCGACGCCCACCGATTGTGGATCGATTTTGACTAATTCTGCCAAGGGATCTTGGAGACGGCGACCAATACTGATGGCACTGCGTTCTTCCACTTGCAGATCAGGGAATTCTTGCCGGGCGATCGGACTGGCCGAATAAACAGAAGCGCCTGCCTCATTCACGATCACATAATATACTTCTTGATCGATCAATTTTAATTGTTCAGCGACGAATTGCTCTGACTCTCGACTCGCCGTTCCATTACCGATTGCGACCATTTCAACTTTATAGGTTTGCAATAAGCGACGAAACGCTGGTCCAGCCGCTTCTCGTTTGTTCATCGGCGCCGGTTTATGGGGATAGATCACTTCGATCGCTAGTACTTTTCCTGTCTCATCAACGACGGCCAATTTACAGCCCGTTCGATACGCTGGATCAAACCCTAAAACGACTTTGCCCTTCAATGGCGGCTGCAGCAACAGATTGCGAAGATTTTCTCCAAAAATCGCAATTGCTTGTTCGTCGGCTTTTTCTGTCAACTCATTGCGGATCTCTCGTTCGATCGCTGGTAAGATAAAACGTTTCAAGGCGTCAGCAGCAGCAGTTTGGACAAAACTGGCTGCGGGTGAATCACTATTTGTGATCAATTTCCGACGTAGGTACTCCATGATTTTTTCTTCATCTGCCACAAGCGTTACCTTCAAAATGTCTTCTTTTTCTCCACGATTGGTGGCTAAAACCCGGTGGGAAACCATCTTATTGATAGGATGTTGGAAATCGTAATACATTTCATAAACGCCTTTTTCATCTTTTTCAGCATTTTTGACCGTGCTCTTATACAGTCCTTTGTTAGAATAATAGCTCCGAATCCAACTTCGAAATTCTGCAGTATCACCAACGACTTCTGCAATGATCTCATGGGCGCCAGCCAAGACATCTTCTACAGTAGGAACAGCATCACTCATAAATTCGGTCGCTTTTTCTTGTACGTCACCTATTTTTGAGAAGCTTAACAGCCACTGAGCAAATGGTTCCAAGCCATTTTCTTTGGCGATCGTCGCTTTGGTGCGTCGTTTTTGTTTATAAGGACGATACAGGTCTTCGACGGCCTGCATTTTTGTCGCAGCTAAAATCGCCTGTGATAGTTCAGGCGTTAGCTTTTCTTGTTCTTCTATCAAGCGTAAAACTTCTTGCTTGCGTTTCTCTAGGTTTTCTAAGTACTGATACCGCTCTTCGATTTCTCGAATCTGAACTTCGTCAAGTCCATTCGTCATTTCTTTACGGTAGCGGGCAATAAACGGAACGGTATTTCCTTCTTGCAATAATTGTAACACCGTACTGATTTGTTTTTGGGTAAAAGAGGTTAGTTCTTGTTTCACTAAATCAAGTACCTCTTGATTCATTTCTGCCATTCGTTCTCACCTTTCCTTTGTTGCTTTTGCTATTTTAACATAAAAAAGACAGCCATTGAGCGAACAAGATTGCACGAAAACAACGTTGCTTTCGCGACTCTTGTAATGGCTGCTTTTCTCTTTTCAGAAAAGACTTTTAAAAGTCTGGTTGCCAAGGTCCTGCTAAATTTTGATATTCGATATCCTGAAGGACCCCTTTGTCATCAAAAATCACGCCATGCACCGATCCACCAAATACTGCCCCACCATCGATGCCGATTTTGTCGTCTTGTTGCCAAAGATCCGTTGTCTGCATATCTCCATGCAGCATGGGCGTGATGGTATGGCCAAAAACGATCGTTTTTCCTGTACGGTTTTTCCCTTTATGAAAAGGTTCGCGAATCCAGATAAAATCGTGGTCGGTGGTCTTCCGCCAATCTTTTTTACTTAAATCCACGCCCGCATGGACAAAGAGGTACTTTCCCCACTCGTAATAAAGTGGCCGCTCCATTAAAAACTCTATTAAGTCTCCATACCTACTTCGGATCATTAAGGCGATTTCCGTCGGCGAATACTCCTCAGTGGCGCCTGTATGCAAAAGACTTTCAAGCGTTTCTTTGCCACCATTGCGTACGTAGGCGGCGAACCAATCCTCAGGGGCATTTAGAAATTGCAGAAAATACTCTTCGTGATTGCCACGTAAATAAATCGCTTGATGTTCTTCGACTAATTTCTTTCCAAGCAATAAACACTCTTTGGACTTTGGTCCTCGGTCATTTAGATCACCAATCAAAAGCAACTGATGGATTTTAGGATCATATTCCGTAAGAAGCCTTTTAAAAAGATCGGCCATTCCATGAATATCACTGATTGCATAAAGATATTTTTGCATTGTCATTCCCTCCTTAAAGGCATTTGATTCTTTTATTATCAATTCTAGTCCTTTAGTTGCAAAATGTCTTGCATTAAAACAAAAAACAATCATTCGCCTTGAACGGTTCGACAGCATAGAGTCGGGTTCATAAAGACGAATGATTGGTTACGATCGGCAAAACCTATTTTCCTGATACAGCAAAATAATTGCCATCTGGATCGGCAAAATTGAAAACCAGTTGTTCTTCCATCTGAATCAATTCACCCACTTCTGCTTCCATCTCTAAAAGTTTTTTATAGAGAGCTGTAATATCCTCAGCAAAAAACATGATCGATGGAGAATTCAATGCGACTTCAGGTGAGTGCGTTTCGATGAACTCACGGTCATATAAGACAAAATGAACCTCTGCCTCTTTTGAAGGAGCGATTTCGACGACGGATGTTCCATCGATCGTTTGCTGTTCAATGATCACAAAGCCTAATTCTTGCCAAAATTCGACAGCTTTCGTCACATCATCAACGTAGAGCATCACTTGCATTTGGTTGGAAAACAATGGAAATCCCTCCTATTTCAACTTATTTTTCTTCTTCGGTCGATTCTTGTGTGGGGTTCGAGTTGGTATTGAAGTTCAGTTGGAGTCCTGGTTTGTCGGTCACGATTTCTGTCACCTCATACGTCAGGCGTTTGACGATATCAAACAATGGCTCAACCAAACGATCAGTTTCAGCTTTTGTTAGATCTTCTCCAGAATTGACTTTACGATTCAAAATATGATTGACCTGTCCGACACGTCCTGACAAAACATAATCAGGGAACACTAATTGAAATTCTAGCCGGGCGCCAATAATACTGTTTTTTTCCATATATTCTTCATCTTTGACTTTTAACGGCGCAAAGCCTACATTCAATTTGGTTTCCATTTCTTTGTCTTTCGGTTTCATATCGAAATGATATGCTTCAACGATCGGTTGTTGTCTTTTTAATTCCACTAGATTCACACTCCTTATCTAAAAGTATAGCATAACCTTTTCTTTGAGCCTACTGTATTCTTTAGACAATAAAAAAAACGGCGAGCGCCGTTTTAATTTGCTTCTTTTAGTGTTGCTAGATAATCCAAGGCATCTTGGACATTGGCGATCGGAACGATTTTCATATCCGTGTCTAACTTTTTCGCTGCTGCCACTGCCTCTTCATAATTTGTTTTGATGGAAGGATCTATTTCACGCTCTTCGTCAGTGATTTCATCATCTGGGGCAAAGAAGATTTCTGCACCACTTTCACTGGCACTCGCTACTTTTTTATCGATCCCACCGATTCGACCAACGTTTCCGTCAGCTGAGATCGTTCCTGTCCCAGCTATGTTGTGACCTTTACGTAGGTTATCTCCGGTCAACTGTTCATAGATTTCAAGGGTGAACATCAAACCAGCGGAAGGTCCTCCGATATTGCCAGAATCGATCACGATCTCTTCATCAGAAGTGATCTCTGTATGATCGACGAGGGAGATGCCGATACCGGCTTTTTGATTGCTCTCCAGTTCAATTAGTTTGCCCGTTGCTTCTTTTTCTTCGCCATCTTGCAAGTAAGTCACGGTGATTTCATCACCAATGGTTTGACTTTGGACGTAGTCGATAAAATCTTGACTGCTTTTAAATTCTTTACCATTGACTGCGGTGACGGTATCTCCAACGGATATTTTCCCAGCAAAGCTAGAATTTGGATCGATCCCCATGACATAGACCCCTTTATAGGTCATTTCATAAGGTAAGTCTGCCAGCTTTAATGCTTGCTCAATCGCACTATTTTGCGAGGATTCCATATAGTAGCGTTGAATGCGGTTGTACTCCTCATCTGTCGCACCGCCTAAAAGTTCTTCCTCACTGATCAAGTCTTGGAATTCATTGAATTTCGTTCCAATCGCTGTGAACACGGTAGCTTGTCGAATCCCAACACTGGTCAAAGAAAAGGAGCCGGCTGATGTGTCTTCTTTTTGATTGACGGTAATCAGCTCTTTTAAATCGATCGTTGCTCCTGGTTGCTCGATATAATAGGGAATCGGCAAAAAGGCACAAGCGGCGATGATCAGCGCTAAAACAAACAAGAGAACATATTTGATCGTTGATTTAAGATTCATTGGTATCACGCTTCTTTACTATAGCATCGTAGATATTTTGAGGTAAATATTCGGCAACATCGCCGTTAAAGGTTAAGATCTCTTTCAACAAACTGGAACTGATGAAACTATGTTTTGCGTCTGCTAAAAGAAAGACGGTCTCTAATGAGGGTTCTAGGTGATGGTTCATTTCCATAATGTCCCGCTCATATTCATAGTCTTTCACACTGCGAATGCCTCTAAGCAGAAACTGAGCACCTAATTTTTTCGCAATCGTGACTGTTAGCTCTGTTTCTTGTGCCAGAATTTTGACGTTAGGAATATGGGCGAGGGCTTCTTCGATCAAATGAACTTTTTCTTCACTAGTAAAAAAACTTTTTTTATTGGTGTTTGTAAAAACGCCGACGATCAATTCATCGAAAAGCGTGGCTCCTCGCTCGATCAGATCAACATGACCGGATGTCAATGGGTCAAAACTCCCTGGAAATAAAGCAATCTTTTTCACGTTATCCCTCATTTCTATAGATCGTCACTGCCGATATGCCATAGGTTTGGGCACGGACCAAATGCAACGAGCCGATTTGTTCTGGTAAGACGATGGACTTGTCTGTTTCGCAAACTACGTAAGCAAAGGGGCGGATCAATCCGTCTATCAACATTGATTCCACTTGTTGCACAATCTCTTGCTTTGCGTAAGGTGGATCTAAAAAGAGATAGTCAAAGCTTTGTCCCTCAGCTGCAAACTGCCGTAAAGCTTGATTCGCATCCATTTTTAGCACCGTGAACTTTTCGGGTTCTTTGGTTATAGCAATATTTTCGCGGATCACTTTGGTTGCTGGAAAACTACGGTCGACACAAACCGCATGATCAGCTCCCCGAGAGACCGCTTCGATAGCTAAGCCCCCGCTTCCGCTGAATAAATCCAGTACAACACCTCCATCTAAATATTGCCCTAACATGTTAAAAATCGCCCCTTTTACTTTGTCTGTCGTGGGGCGAGTGTTGTCTCCAGCGAGACTTTTTAATCTGCGGCCACCATATTCTCCGGCTACTACACGCATGCTTTTTTCCCTCCAAGATCTTCGTAAATACAAATATAGCACTGTTTCTATAAATAGCAATAAAAAAATGGCGGTGACTCAAGGCACCCCCACTTTTTTATTACACGTTTTCTGCCAATCGAATCATCGTATTTTTTTCTTCGATATCAAACCCTTCATCTTTCACTGGATAGGCTGCTGACGTACCAATTTTTTCAGCAAAATCCATTTCGACATCTGGTCGATAGGAAGCTTCAACTTGTCGAACAAAGTGAAACTGCTCGATTTTTGTTTTTTTGCTTTCGTATTCTTCTTCGTTCAAATACATGACCACGTATTTCATCTTGCGTGACACATAATGAACAAAACCAAAACGGCGCAAATTCTTTAGTTGACGTAGGCTGTAAACCCATACGATCAATCCTCGACGCTTTTGCATCGTAAAAGGCTCTTTATCCTCGTGCATGACAATTTCCTCCACAACTTGATTTTGATTGAAAAAAGGGACTCCCAGCGTCCACTTTGACAGAGGGAGAAAAACAAGTAGAGATCGCCACAGTCAGTTCATCCAGCAAACGCTGCAGTTGTGTTTCACTCCAGCGATACTCACTTACTTGTTCATTAAGATCCAACTGCCGCTTGGCTGTGCGCAACGCCCGTTTTTTTTCTTTGAAATCAGGCGCATACTCACCGTAAGCTTCAATTCTTTCAAAATCTAGTTTTTTTTCTAAAAACGATTGCATCAATGTCTGAACATCAGGGTCTTGATGCATGACCTGTTTCGCTTTTTGATAGGTTTTACACGTTTCACTTGCTTTGATTGCCTTCACAAGTGCTTCGATTTGATCTTCAATCTCAAAAAAGGCTTCATCGTAAATCATCTGACGTACTATCCTCGGTCCCTTCCACATCTTCTTGCACTAAGACTACCATATTTGCTTCAGAAAAAGCAATTCCTATCTTTTCTGATTGTTCATGGGTCAGGCGCTCAGTAAATCTTGGATTACTGAACCAAGATAAAATCGTAAAAGTTGGATCATAAACAGGCGCTTCAAAGATCGAAGCAGATGCTTCCAATTCCTTTTCCGCTAACAACTCTCGCCATTCGTCATTCGATAAGACAAAATTACTTGTCTTTTCCGAAGAAAGTGCTCGCTGATAAGAATGGATTCGTTGAGAAGTCAAATGATCTGATAGATTATTGATCAAATCAGATAAAAGACCAGCTGCCTCTTGATGTGTTTGAGTATCCTGTGAGAAGCTGTCTAAGCCGATTTGCTGGCGAATTTTATCGATGATAACAAACGCCAGGGTCTCTTTTTCAAGGTTGGCTTGGGCTTGGTCAATTGTTTGCGAAACTTGAAACAGCGGTCGCTGCCCTTCCGTCAAGGGATAAGCTGCCAGTTTAAGTAATGTGGTCTGATCCAAGTAAGTGACGGCTTGCAGTTGGGCAGTCTCCTGATCAAAGAACAAAACAGCAAATGTCCCGTTGTCAAAAGCCACTAATGGACGGTAGTTCATATCTTCTTCCATCAATTCGAAACTGATCGCACGATCATTTTGTGTCAAGGTAAAGTTAGGATAGATCATGGTCAACTCCGTCAAGTCAGTCAAGGTCATGCCCATCGTAAAAGGTGCCAGGGAAGAGCCCCCGGCGCCGATTACTTTGATTGCTTGCACACTTTCACCATCGGTATTGATCTCAACATACTGTTGATCGTCTAATTGATTGTAGACCCGAATTTCAAACTCGTAACCTGATCGATATGTTTGAACTGGAAGACCATAGACTTCTTCGAAATCCGAAACAGGTTCCCCGATCAATTCAGCTAATCCTTGAGCTGCGATTGGTTCGTAATTCATGTTTGTTGGTGCTTTGATTGGGTTTTCGATCGTCACTCTTGAATCTGAAGCGTTTTGCATGAAAACTGGCTGCAAATACACGATTATTAGGGCTAGGACAAATAAGCCGCAAAACAATAATCCTCTTCGCTTCATCTGTGGATCGACTCCTTACTTCTCTTTGACTTCAATCAAAAGATCTCCTGACTGAATTGGTTCCCCATCGGTTACATACACATGTTCAACTACGCCTGAGAAGCGGGCTTCAACCGAAGTTTCCATTTTCATCGCTTCCGTGACCATCAAGGTTTGTCCACGTGCCACCCGGTCGCCTTTTTTGACTAATACTTCTAAAACTGAGCCACTCATCGAAGCACCGATCTGTTCTTTGTTCGTTGGCTCTGCTTTACGTTTCGTTTGAACAGAGCTGATGATTGAGTTGTCCTTAACGACGATTTCTCGGCGTTGTCCGTTCAAGTTAAAGAAGAGTGTTCGGTTGCCTTCAATATCTGGCTCACCGATCTCATCGAGACGAATGATCAAGATTTTGCCTTTTTCTAATTCAACATTGATCGTTTCACCTAAGCGCATGCCGTTAAAGAAAGTTGGAGTATCAAGAACTTTCACATCTGCAAACTGTTCATAAGCTTTTCGATAATCAAGGAAGACTTGCGGATACATCAAGTAGCTCAAGACTTCTTCATGTTTTGGTTCATAGCCGATTTTCTCCGCTAGTTCTTGCTTCACATCAGCAAAATCAACTGGCTTCGCGAATGTTCCAGGACGTTCGGTAAAGGCTGGGCGTCCTTTCAAGATAATGCGCTGTAATTCTTTCGGGAAGCCACCAACTGGCTGACCTAACTCACCTTGGAAGAATGTGATTACTGACTCAGGGAAGCTTAATGTATCGCCTTTTTCAAAAACATCTTTCTCAGACAAGCCATTTTGAACCATAAAGAGTGCCATGTCCCCAACGACTTTCGAAGAAGGCGTCACTTTCACGATGTCTCCAAACATCATATTGACTTCATGATACATTTCTTTGATTTCATCCCATTTTTCGCCTAAACCAACGGCTTTGGCTTGCTGCTGGAGATTGGTATATTGTCCCCCCGGCATTTCATGCTTGTACACTTCCGTTTGAGGTGCGTTCAAGCCATTTTCAAAGGAATGGTAGTACATGCGGACATCTTCCCAGTAGTGGTTCAACTGTTGGATATTGTCTACATTGATTTCTGGGCAGCGTTCGCCGTTCAATAGTGCATAATACAAACTACTCATACTTGGTTGACTCGTTGCGCCACTGACCGCTGACATAGCGACATCCACGATGTCAACACCGGCTTTAGTAGCTGCTGAGTAAGTAATGATCCCATTTCCACTCGTATCATGGGTATGCAGATGAATCGGCACATCGATCGTATCCTTTAGCTCACTGATCAAACGATAAGCCGCTTGCGGTTTTAATAATCCAGCCATATCCTTGATAGCAATGATATGGGCACCAAGGTTTTGCAATTCTTTCGCCATATCTTTGTAGTATTGTACTGAATATTTTTGACGGGTCGGATCATTGATATCCCCGGTATAACAAATCGTTGCTTCTGCAATTTTTCCTGTATCGCGAACGGCTTGAATACTTTTCTCCATTTGTGGAACCCAGTTTAAACTATCAAAGATTCGGAACACATCAATTCCTTGCGCTGCAGATTCTTTGATGAATTCTTCCAATACATTGTCTGGATAATTGGAATATCCCACAGCATTGGAGCCTCTAAACAACATTTGCAACAAGGTATTCGGCATTTTTTTCCGGAACATCCGCAATCTTTCCCATGGATCTTCTGTTAAGAAACGGTAGGCAACGTCGAACGTTGCTCCACCCCACATTTCACTTGAGAACAATTGTGGCAGGCCAGCTTCCGTCATCGCGGCAATTTTCTTAAAGTCATGGGTTCTTACACGAGTTGCCAACAAACTTTGATGGGCATCTCGGAAGGTTGTATCCGTCAGTAAGACATTGTTTTGTTGACCGATCCATTCAACGACACCCTCGGCACCTTTCGTATCTAAAATATTTTTGGCGCTGACAAAATCAGGCGTTGCTTGGATGTGTTGTGGCATCCGTGGCTCATTATAAAATGGTTTCTTTTGTTTTTCGATCCCCGGAAATCCATTGATGGTAATTTCCCCGATATACTTCATGGTTTTGTTTCCACGATCACGAATCCGAGGGAAATTGAATAGTTCCGGCGTATTGTCGATAAAGGTGGTTTTGGCTTCACCCGAACGAAAGGCTGGATGAGAAACGACATTTCGCATGAAGAGAATGTTTGTTTTTACCCCACGTACACGAAATTCTTTCAAACAGCGCATCATTTTCTGAATCGCTTGATCAAAGGTTGCCGCATGTGTACAGACTTTTACAAGCAGTGAGTCAAAATACGGGGTTACCACCGCACCTGCGTAAGCATTTCCGACATCCAAACGAACCCCAAATCCACCTGGAGAACGGTAGGTATCAATCTTACCAGTATCTGGCATAAAATTATTCGCTGGATCTTCCGTTGTCACGCGACATTGAATCGCAACCCCTTCGAAGCGAATATCTTTTTGTTCAGGAATCCCAATTTCTTTATGCAGATCCTTGCCTTGTGCAATTAGTATTTGTGTCGTCACGATATCTAAATTGGTGATCATTTCAGTGATTGTATGTTCCACTTGGACCCGAGGGTTTACTTCGATGAAGTAAAATTTATCGCCTTCAACTAAAAATTCCACTGTTCCGGCATTGATATAGCCAACATGCTTCATCAATTGAACGGCAGCTTGACAAATTTTTTCCCGTTGTTCAGTCGTCATTGACACACAAGGTGCCACTTCGACTACTTTTTGGTGACGGCGCTGAACAGAGCAGTCACGTTCAAATAGATGGACGACATTTCCGTGCGTATCCCCTAGAATTTGGACTTCAATATGTTTTGGATTACTAATATATTTTTCAACGTAAACTTCGTCACTACCAAATGCCGCTTTCGCTTCACTTTTGGCACGTTCGTAGCCATCACGTGCTTCTTTTTCATCATGAGCGACACGCATGCCTCGACCACCGCCGCCAAGAGCTGCTTTGATCATGATTGGATAGTCATGTTCGTCAGCGAATGCTAAAACGTCGTCAATCGATGCCACTGGACCGTCAGATCCGGGAATGGATTGAATCCCCGCCTCGATCGCTGCTGCTTTTGCTTTGATCTTGTCGCCAAAAATATCTAAGTGGTGAGTGGATGGTCCGATGAAAATCAAACCTTCTTCTTCACAGCGCTGAGCAAAGCCCAGGTTTTCTGATAAAAAACCATACCCTGGATGAATCCCTTCAGCCCCGGCTTTTTTCGCTGTGCGAATAATATCTTCAATGTCTAAATACGCATCAATCGGCCGTTTGCCTTTCCCCACTAAATACGCTTCGTCTGCTTTAAAACGATGGACGGAGTATTCATCCTCCGCAGCATAAATACCGACTGTTTTGATTCCTAACTCCGCACATGCGCGGAAGACACGAATCGCGATTTCTCCACGATTGGCAACAAGAATTTTCTTCATCTAATCCACTCCATTCAATTGATCAATAATTCAAATAATATTGTTTCCTCTTTTCTTCGGCACTGATATTTAATACAAAACCAATACAAATCGACAGCATCAGCAAACTTGACCCACCCTGACTTAAAAACGGAAAAGTGATTCCCGTCAATGGGATCAAACCAGTGATCCCCCCTAAGTTGATGAAAATCTGAGACATAAATAATGTCCCTATGCCGATACACATCATGGAATTAAAGGGATCTCTTGAACGGATACCGACAAGAAAGATCCGTCCCACCATATAGAACAAAACGCCTAAAATGATGATCGATGGGATCAAGCCTAATTCTTCCATAACGATCGAAAATATATAATCGGTGTGCGCTTCGTTTAAGAAGCCACGTTTTTGGATACTATTTCCAAGCCCGCGCCCGAAAAGTCCACCGTTGAACATTGCGTAATACCCATTGACCATTTGATGACCTGTATTGTATTCATCAGCAAACGGGTTCAAAAAGGATGAAAAGCGACTATAAACATAAGCTGGTAAAAGCTTACCGCCAGTTAGATTCACAAATAGGACAATCAACATACTCCCAACGATACCTGCCAACCCCAATATCAAAGTGTACAAGTAATTCAATCCACTAGATAATAAAACGACAAAAGCCAGTAGCATGACGATCACAGCATTCCCTAAGTCGGGATAAAAGGCCATGATCCCGGTGTAGACGAAAACGATTCCGATTGGACGCCAAACCGTTTTCCAAAACTCTTGTTGGATGCCTTTTTGACGATAAGATAGCGTCACCGATAAAAACCAGATGACAATAAATTTCAAGTACTCAGCTGGTTGAATAGAAAAGCTCGCAATCGTTAACCAACCATGGGCCCCGTTTCTTCTTGGGAAAAAGAAAGCAGCGATCAATAAAAACAAGATGACGATCATGGCGATCTGGACAAATTTTTTATTCCGAAAAACATCCGTTTTCATTTTATACATGACAGTGATCGCTACTAGGCTCACCAACCAAAATAATGTTTGATTGATGACGTAAGAAGCAGCTGTGGTCGGTTGTGTGGCGGTCATCGCCACATAAGATGTGGAACTATAAACCATCATCAAGCCTGTGACACACATAACAATATATGGTAACAAAATACTATAATCTAATAAATGTCTTTTCTTTACTTTTTCTGGCAAGTTTATGCCTCCTTGCCGATTTCAGGTGTCCGCTGGTCTTCATAGACCTCGCTGTACAATTGGTTCAGATCTTTTTCGAGATCCGCCATCAATTGTTGTCCTGTTTGATTATCGACGATCCCCAAGCGGATCGCAAATGCCACTTGCCGTGATAGACCATACATTTGGGTATCAACCACTTCTTCAAATGCTTTGCATTGTGCGATACATAAACTATTTTCTTGGTTTCGGATCAGCTTTTTGATTCGTTCTGCGTCATCTCTAAGCAGATCTAGCGCTTTTGTAGAATCGATGTGCTCCATTCCGGTCCCCCCATTTCTTCGTTTCACCATTATAGCATATTCTCTCTGGCTTTTGCATCATTAGATTGCATAGAAATACGTAAATGACGAACTTTAACGAGTATATTTTCAAAAAGTTCGTTTTTTAGCGAAGATCGTTCGTTTTTCCAATTTTTCATTCGTTTTATCTTCATGAATCACGCTAACATCCGTGAAACAAACGTCCGCTGTGGAACATAACGCAAAAAACGTCCTTTACTAAAATTTAAGAAAAGCTGTTCTATCAACTTTTCTTAAAAATATTCCTGTTACTTTTTCCACAATTTATTTTTTAAAAAAAGAACAGGTCCAAAAGTCCCTGTTCTTTCACTTTGCATGAAAAGAAAAATCGTTTACCTTGTTTCGTCGCCGATCTTGCCATCGCCATTGATGTCCTCATCGGAAAGACGTTCGACTTCTTTAATAAAACCTTCGCTCATCTCTTGATAGTTCTGCTCACCAACGACCGCATCATCAGGAATTTGATCGACATTCGCAAAAAACTCAATATGATTGTGTAGATTTTCAAAGCGCATAGGAGCATCTCCGCCGTATTCACCATCAAGGTTGATCATTAATCGATTGACCTGCTCTGGCGCGTCTACTTCAAGAAAAGATGTTTTCGTATAAATCAGACGACGATCGTTGATGTGCTTGCCACCATTCATCATTAAAGCAACTAAGTGGACAATCTCAAAAATATTGGCCGTTTTGACAATGATCAACGAAAATTTCCCATCGTCAAGCTTTGCATCAGGCGCGATCTGTTCAAAGCCTCCCACTGAATTCGTCAGCCCTAAAAAGAACATCGACGCTCCGCCAATGTATTCTCCGTCTTCATACTTTAGATGCATTTTGATCGGTTTGACACGAGGGAGTAATTCCGCTCCTTTTGCTAGATAAGCTAAGTAGCCAAAAACACTTTTCAACTCAGAAGGAACATCATAGGTCAGTTCTGTTAAGTGTCCGCCAGCAGCGATGTTGATAAAATACGTGTTAGGTGTTTTTCCAACATCCATCTTCACCGTTTGCTGCTTCAAAATCACTTCCGCAGCTGCTTTGATATCGGTCCGAGGAATCTTTAGTGCACGTGCGTAGTCATTGGTGGTTCCTCCAGGAATGATCGCCATTTTTGGTCGCTTTTCTAAAGGAGCGATCCCATTGACGACTTCATTGATCGTGCCATCACCACCGGCAGCTACCACCAAATCAAAACCAGCTTCGCCAGCTCTTCTTGCTTCATCACGGGCGGAAAATGGTGCAGCGGTCGTGGCAAACGCACTCGCCTCATAACCGCCTCTTTCCAAAACATCTAAAATATCTGCTAAATTTTTTCGAATCAATTCTTTCCCAGATGTCGGGTTATAGATTACTCTTGCTCTTTTCATCGCTTGCCTCTTATCGCTTTGCTAGTTCTTCTTGCAACAGCTTGTTCACAACGCCTGGATTCGCTTGTCCTTTGGTTGCTTTCATGATTTGACCAACTAAGAAACCAACTGCGCGGTCTTTTCCGTTTTTGAAGTCATCGACGGATTGTTGGTTGTTATCTAATACTTCATTGATCATTGGTAGTAATTGCGCAGGATCTGATAATTGGATCAATCCTTTGGCTTTTACGACTTCTTCAGCGTCGCCGCCGTTTGTGATCAATTCTTTGAAGACTTTTTTCGCAATCTTCGAACTGATGGTGCCATCGGCGATCAAACGAATCATTCCCGCTAAATTGTCTGGGGTTAATTTTGTTTCTGGCAGTTCCAATTTTTCACTGTTCAGATACGCTGAAACTTCCCCCATCAACCAGTTAGAAGCTTGTTTGGGATCAGCACCGGCATCAATGGTTTTTTCAAAGAAATCGGACATTTCTTTTGATAAAGTCAAGACCATTGCATCGTATTCTGGTAAGCCCAATTCAGAGATGTAACGGGCACGACGTTTTTGCGGCATTTCTGGCAAGCTTTGACGTACCCGTTCGATCCATTCATCATCGATCACAAATCGTGGGATATCTGGTTCTGGGAAGTAACGATAATCAGAAGAACCTTCTTTGACACGCATCAATAAAGTTTTGCTGGTTGCTTCATCAAAACGACGAGTTTCTTGTTGGATCTCGCCTCCAGAAAGCAATACTTTGGCTTGGCGTTTTTCTTCAAATGCTAAACCTTTTTTCACGAAGGACATAGAGTTTAAGTTTTTCAATTCTGTTTTTGTTCCGAATTGTTCTTGGCCGTAAGGTCGCAACGAAATATTGGCGTCGCAACGCATGGAACCTTCTTCCATCTTCACATCAGATACTTCTGTAAACAAGATGATTGAGCGCAATGCTTCTAGATACGCATATGCTTCTTCTGGTGAACGCATATCTGCTTCGGAAACGATCTCGATCAAAGGGGTTCCTTGACGATTTAGATCAACATAAGAATAACCGCCTTTGCCGTGCATGTTTTTCCCGGCATCTTCTTCCAAATGAACTCGCTCAATGCGGATTTTTTTCTTTTTACCTTCCACTTCGATTTCAATCCACCCATCATGACCTATCGGTTGATCGAATTGTGAAATTTGATAGGCTTTTGGATTATCAGGATAGAAATAGTTTTTGCGGTCGAAATGTGTTTCTTTTGAGATTTCACAATTCAACGCAAGCGCAGCTTTCATCCCAAATTCGATAGCCGCTTTGTTCATTACTGGTAAAACACCTGGATAGCCCCAGTCGATCACATTCGTGTTGCTATTTGGTTCAGCGCCAAAGTGAGCAGGTGCTGGAGAAAAAATCTTTGATTCTGTTTTTAATTCTACGTGGACTTCAAGCCCAATGACTGTTTCGAAGTTCATGCCTTATCCCCTCCTAAAATCACTGGTTTTTTCGTGTGGAAATCAGTTGCTTGTTCAAAGGCATAAGCCGCTTTATACATGGTTGCTTCATCAAAATGTTTCCCAATGATCTGCAAGCCGACAGGCAGTCCTTCAGAAAAACCTGCTGGAATCGACATCCCTGGCAGTCCTGCTAAGTTCACAGGAATGGTTAAAATATCATTCAAGTACATAGTGATCGGATCATTGATATTTTCTCCAATACCAAATGCTACCGTTGGGGAAGCTGGGCCAATGATCAAGTCGTATTGGCTGAAGACCTTATCGAAATCTTGTTTGATCAACGTTCGTACTTGACCGGCTTTTTTGAAGTAGGCATCGTAGTAGCCAGCACTTAGTGAAAACGTACCTAACATGATCCGACGTTTTACTTCTTCCCCGAATCCTTCACTGCGCGAATTAACATAGACATCTTCTAAATTGCTGACATTTTCTGAACGGAAACCGTAACGGATGCCGTCAAAACGTTGCAAATTAGAACTTGCTTCTGAAGAAGCGATGATATAGTAAACAGCTACCCCATACTTTGAATGTGGCAAGCTGACTTCTTCCACGGTCGCTCCTAACGCACGGAAAGTGTCTGCAGCTTTTAAGATCGCTTCTCGGACGCCCGCTTGAATTCCTTCGCCTAAGTATTCTTTTGGCAAAGCAACTTTCATGCCTTTGATATCACCAGTCAGACCTGCTGTAAAATCAGGAACAGCTGCCCCGGCTGACGTACTATCTTTTGCATCAAACCCACTGATGGCATTTAATGCGATGGCATTGTCTTTCACACCACGGGTCATTGGACCAATTTGATCTAACGAAGATGCAAACGCGATCAAACCAAAACGAGAAACCCGTCCGTATGTTGGCTTCAACCCGACGATTCCATTGAAAGCTGCTGGTTGGCGAATCGAACCACCCGTATCGCTACCTAATGATAAGGGGATTTGTCCCGCTGCAACGGCAGCCGCCGAGCCACCTGATGAACCACCAGGTACTTTTGTCTCGTCCCAAGCGTTTTTTGTTTTCTTAAAGAACGACGTTTCCGTACTCGCCCCCATCGCAAATTCATCCATGTTTAACTTACCTACTGGAATCATGTCTGCTTGGTAAACTTTGTCCATGACGGTTGCATCGTAGATTGGGTCAAAGTTGCCTAAAATTTTAGAAGCAGCTGTTGTGCGTAGATCTTTGGTAACAATGTTATCTTTGATCCCAATGGGAATCCCTGCCAACACATTGCTTTCAGTGATACCTTTTTGATCGATAGCTTGCGCTAACGCATGGGCTTTTTCTTCGTTCAATGCAAGAAACGCATCGACTTTTGGCTCTGTTTCTTTAATGCGAGCAAAGGTTTCGCTCGTTAGATCTGTCGCAGTGATTTCTTTTAATACTAATAAGCTATGCAATTCTTCTAAGCTTTTATTATATAGTTCAGTCATTAGGCACCCGCCTCCCCATTGTCAATGATTGCAGGCACTTTAATAAAGCCTTCTTCAGATTCTGGAACATTTTTCATTAATTCATCACGGTCCCAGCCACCGGTCGTTACATCTTCACGCATCACATTGATCGTTTCTGCGACATTCGATGTGAATGGTACTCCTGTGGTGTCCACTTCTTCAAGTGTTTCAACCATATCAATAATTTTTCCTAGCTGAGAGGTAAACTCATGTAATTCATCGTCTGAGAATGAAAGTTTTGCTAGTTTGGCAACGTGTTTGACTTGTTCTTCGCTGATCGCCATAAAATCCTCCTCTTTCTCGTATCCGTAATCTACGTTTACGTTTTTCCAATGTATTGTATCATTTTTTTAACAAATCATGAAATAGAATTTGAAAATTATCAAATATAATTGCAAATAAAAGCAGAAATCATTTCTTTCCTCGTATTGCAGGGAAGAAATGATTTCAATTAGACAAGAAGAAACAACTGCTTCTCGTCTGTGACAATACTTAACAGTTATTGTTCTGCCGAATGACTGCCTTCGATCGCAGCCACCATTTGAGCTTCATCCCAAACGGTAACGCCTAGGGACTGGGCTTTGGTCAGTTTACTGCCAGCCTCTTCCCCGGCAACAACGATATCAGTCTTTTTCGACACACTTCCGGTGACTTTTCCACCAAGGTTTTCGATTCTTTCTTTGGCTTCTTCGCGGGTGAAATGACTCAATTTCCCTGTCAAAACGACTGTTTTCTCTTTAAATGGCGACTCCACTTCTTCCAATTGATCCGTTCTCAGCCCTAGATAAGCAAAGTTAACACCCGCTTTTTCAAGTTCATCTAAAAGGTCGTGAACTTCTTGATTGTCAAAATACGTAACGACACTTTCTGCAATTGTAGCACCAATGGTTTCCAACGAAATGATCTCTTCTTCTTTGGCTTTGCTAAGGGTCCGAAGGTCACCAAAATGTTCCGCTAAAATCCGAGCCGCTTTGGCACCAACATGACGGATGCCTAGCCCGAAAATCAAGCGCTCAACTGAATTTTCTTTGCTTTGATGGATGGCACGCAAAAGGTTATTAGCTGATTTCTCTTTGATTTTATCGAGGGTCAGCAATTGTTCTTCTGTTAAAAAGTACAAGTCGGCCACATCTTTGACTAAGGATTTATCGAACATTTGCTCTAAAACACGTGGCCCTAAACCATCAATATTCATAGCATTTCGGGAAACAAAGTGGCTTAAGCCCTCTTTAATCTGCGCTGGACACTTCGGATTGATACAACGCAAGGCAACTTCTTCATCTAAATGGATCAGCTCACTCCCACATTCGGGACAATGTGTAGGCGCTTCAAAGGGTTCACTTGTTTCCGTGCGTTTTTCTTCCAAGACTTTCGCAACCTCTGGAATAATGTCCCCCGCCTTATAGATGATGACCGAATCGCCAATGCGAATGTCCTTCATTTTAATGAAATCTACATTATGCAAACTGGCGCGGCTGACCGTCGTTCCGGCAACCCGGACAGGGGTCATAACAGCGGTCGGTGTCACAACACCCGTTCGTCCCACGGTCCATTCGATCGTTTCGATCACTGTTTCCGCTTCTTCCGGTGGAAATTTATATGCCGCCGCCCATCGGGGTGCTTTTACGGTAAAGCCTAGCGCATCTTGATCTTTAAAATTATTGACTTTGATGACAACACCATCAATCTCGTAAGGAAGCTCACTGCGCTTGTCATGAAACTCTTCGATATATGCCCACACCTCATCGATGGTGTGGCACACTCTGCGTTCGTGATTTGTACGAAAGCCTAATTGATCTAATTCATTCAATGCCGAAAATTGATCATTGGCTTCAATCGGACCAAAATCAGCCAGTGTGTACAAGAAGGTGCTTAAGTTTCTTTGGGCTGCGATCCGTGTGTCTAATTGTCGCAAGCTTCCAGCAGCTGCGTTTCTCGGATTGGCGAAAACTTCCACCCCTTCTTCTTCTCGCTGTTGATTCAACTTCAAAAACGAAGCCTTTGGCATATAGCATTCGCCACGAACTTCCAACGAGATTGGTTCTTTTAATTTTAGTGGGATCGATTTGACGGTCTTTAGGTTTTCTGTAATGTTTTCACCTACCGTACCATCCCCTCGAGTTGCTCCCCGAACAAAGCGCCCTTCTTCATATTTTAATGAGATAGACAATCCATCGATTTTTAACTCGCAGACATAATCTACCGCTTTCCCCAATGCTTTTTGAACACGGGCATCAAAAGCCACGATTCCTTCTTTATCAAACACATCGTTCAAACTATAAAGTGGGATATCATGGGTGACTTTTTCAAAGCCAGGTAAAATGATGCCACCTACTCGTTGGGTGGGCGAGTCTTCGGTTACTAGCTGCGGGTAGTTGGTTTCAATTTCAACCAGTTCTGCATACAGCTGATCATAGAGATAATCTTCAACAGAAGGTTGATCTTTTACATAGTATTCGTACGCGTACTGATTTAATTGCGTACGTAGCTCTTCTGCTCGTGATTGGATTTCTTTTGAAGGAACATCCATCCTAATATCCTCCTTATTTTTCAACTTTTTCAATCGGCGCAAAGGCCGCCAACAGTCGTTTGACGCCTTGTTGTGGGAATGCCACATCTAATTCGATGTCTTGCGCGCTGCCAGTCGTCCGAACGACCGTACCGATTCCCCATTTTTTATGTTGAACTTTCTCGCCAACTTGCCATGTATTCCCCGCTGCAGAGGTCTGTTGCTTAGAAGTGACGGTCGTTTGACGCGGCTGTGTATAGCTCGGTTTAAAGACTTTTGGTTGAAACGGTGCAGCAGCTTTCGGCTGTGAACGCTCGCCTAATGATTGCAGCAGATCTTGTTCGATTTCTTCGATAAACCGTGACGGGCGATTGTATTGGGTACGGCCGTATAATGTTCTGGAAAAAGCGTTGGTCATAAAGAGCTCTTCCTCAGCACGAGTGATTCCCACATAAGCAAGGCGCCGTTCTTCTTCGAGTTCGCTTTCTTCCATTAAAGCCCGAGAAAGCGGGAAGATATTTTCTTCCAAACCAATCAAGAATACCACTGGAAACTCCAGTCCTTTTGCAGCATGCAAGGTCATCAACGTCACTTGACTACTTTCTTCTTCATAACTATCGACGTCTGACAATAAAGCTAAGTCATTTAAGAAAACACTCAACTTCTCATCTGGTGCATCTGCATCGTCTTCGTTTTGCGCCTCAAATCGTTTATCGAATTCTTGGGTAACCGATAAAAATTCTTCCAGGTTTTCAAGTCTAGCTTGTGCTTCTAAATTATTCTGGTTGACTAACTCTTGACGATAACCCGTCTTTTCTAATATTTCTTTCGTCAGTTCAGTTACTGAGAGGTAAGGAACCATTTGGGCGAAGCCATCCATCATCATCCCAAAGCTTCCTAATTCTTTGCCGGCCTTTCCAGAAATATTCGCCAACTCGACGTTCATGGCTGCTTCTAGCAATGACCACTCATGAAGATTCGCAAAATCTCGTAGTTTTTCGACGGATGTCGCACCGATCCCACGTTTTGGTACATTGATGATTCGTTCCAAGCTGATGGAATCACGAGGATTGGCGATCGCCGATAAATAAGCCAAAATATCACGGATTTCTTTGCGGTCATAGAACTTTCTGCCGCCGACCATCGTATAAGGAACGTTGGCTTTTAAAAGCATTTCTTCAATGATCCGTGACTGGGCGTTGGTCCGATACAAAATCGCAAAATCACCGAATTTACGGTTCTTTTCTGCAATTTGTTTCTGCATTTCACTGACGATAAATCGCGCCTCATCTCGTTCACTATCCCCGCGATAATAAGTGATTTTTTCCCCATCACGATTTTCTGTCCACAGATTTTTGTCTGGGCGGTTGCGGTTATTTTTGATTACTTGGTTTGCCGCATTTAAAATCGTTTGCGTTGAACGATAGTTTTGCTCTAACAATATCGTTGCGGCATCCGGATAGTCTTTTTCAAAGTCTAAAATATTTTGCATGTTGGCGCCACGCCAACCGTAAATACTTTGGTCCGCATCCCCAACGACACAAAGATTTCGAAAACGAGCGGCCAATAAATTGACTAGCGTGTATTGGGCATGGTTGGTATCTTGGTATTCATCGACATGGATATAGTGGAATTTCCGTTGATAAAATTGCAGCGCATCTTCATTGTCTTGGAAGAGGCGGATCGTATTCATGATTAAATCATCGAAGTCCATGCATTGATTATTACGCAGCTCTTTTTGATATTTTTCATAACAACGACCTACGATTTGCTCAAAGAGACTACCTTCCATGGCTTGGTAAGCTTCAGGTGTCAACAGCTCATTCTTTGCATGAGAGATCGTTCCCAAAATAGAACGAGGATCATATTTTTTGGGATCGATATTCAATTCTTTTAATACTCGTTTCATCAGCGTATTTTGCTCAGAAGAATCAATGATAGTAAAATTCTTCGAATACCCGATTCGATCAACATCCCTGCGCAAAATTCTGACACACATCGAGTGGAAGGTTGAAACCCAAACGTCTTCACCACCCGATCCTAATAGTTGACTGACCCGTTCTTTCATTTCACGTGCCGCTTTATTCGTAAATGTGATGGCTAAAATATTCCATGGATTTACATTTTTTTCTTCTATTAAATAGGCGATTCGGTGGGTTAGGACACGGGTCTTCCCGCTTCCTGCCCCTGCCATCAGCAGCAACGGCCCTTCCGTATGCATAACGGCTTCTTTTTGCCGTGGATTCATGCGTTTAAGTAATTCACTTTTGGATGACATGCTTTTAAACATCCTTTCTTTCTCAATCTTCTCAATTATAGCATTATCCGTGAATGGGGAAAACCGAACGCTTTGAAAACTTTTAATTAAAAGCGCTTTGATTTTAGTACTCACGATGCCATCAGTTTTGAAAGATAAAAGTCAGTCCGTTGTTTGTTTGCATAATAAAAAGGCTGTAAACTTACCAGCCTCTTATTATGACTATTGAAAGAGATCAGCTAAAGTATTTCTCTACTAGCTTTTCATTCACATAGATTGACACTTGCCCATCATTGACCGGGAAAACACCTTTTCCGGTATCATCTAAAACAACTTTCGCTTCATTATTTCTCAATATATCCACGAAGGTCTCTCCACCATGGATCGCGCTGATGGTCATTTCTTTTTCCGCACCTTGAGCATTGGTCATCACGACCGCCAATCCAGAAAGTTCGTGTTCATAATCCCCCGTTAATACCCAACCAATACAATTAGAATCATCAAAATAGTCCACTTGATTCCCAAATGCAAGCTTCTCTCGAAGTTTTAACATATGGATCAAAGCATCACCAACAGGAGCGATTTCTTGCGCTGGGATTCCGAATAAGTCACCCCAGAAAACAACCGGTACACCCGCTTTTCGTAAAAGGATCAATGAATAAGCATGGACTTTAAACCAACCGTCTATCCAAGATTGTAAACTTTGACCAACCTGTGTATCATGATTGTCCACAAAAGTCACGGCATAATCTTCGCGCGCGGCAGTCAGTGTACCGGCAAAAATTTGACTCATATCATATTCGCCATTTGAGTGAGATGCTTCATATAAATTATAGTGCAAAGGCACATCGAATAAATAAATCAGATTTCCTGAAGAATCTAAATACTCTTCTAATTTTGGCAGATCCCCTGACCAATATTCTCCCACAACGAATAGCGGTTTGCCTTTTTCTTCCCGACGGTTCAAGATCCAGTCCGCATAATAATTGAACTCAATGTGTTTGACCGCATCTAAGCGATAGCCATCAACACCAGTCAGCTCTTGGTACCATTGCCCCCATTTATTGAGCTGTTCCACCGTCTCAGGGTTTTCCATGTCCAGATCACAACCCATTAAGTAGTCATAATTGCCCATCTCATCATCCACTTGGCTTTCCCAGCCCTTATCAGCGAAGTTAAAAATCCCGTGGTCTTTGTTACGGTCATCATAATCAACACCAGAAAAATTATGCCACGTCCAAACGTAATCATTGTACGTCCCTTGACGTCCTGGGAATGTGAACTTGGTCCAGGCTTCGATTTCTTCCTCATCACTGATCGGTTCATTACGGTTTTCGGTATTGTATTTAACCGCTGGAACGACTTCTTTTTCATCGGCACCAATCAAGTGATTGAAAACGATGTCGGCATAAACCTCTATTCCTTGTTCTTGCAGTGCTTTGATGGCTTCTAAGTATTCATCCTTTGTCCCATATTTTGTTGGCACCGACCCCTTTTGATCGAATTCGCCTAGATCATAATAATCATAGACACCATATCCAACGTCTTCGGACCCAGCTGTCCCTTTATAGGCAGGCGGCAGCCAAATTGCGGTAAATCCATACTCTTTGATTTCTTTACTCATTTCTTTCAATTTGTTCCAGTGTTGGCTATCTGCCGGCAGGTCCCATTCGAACCCTTGTAAAATGACTTTGTTATTCATTTATTTATCCCCCCTTAATTCAATTAAGCCAAATAATAGTAAAAATTGTCAAATATAAGGACAGCAATCTCAGGAAAATGAAGGTTAGCATGACCGTTTGTGACCGATTTCTATTATTCGCGCTTTCATTTTGAATGTTTTTTACTGTTTATGATTGATTTTGAATGAATCATATGTTACTATGGCAGGTGAAGAGGTGATGTAAATGCTTACAGAGGAGCGGCATCAAGCGATTTTGGCACGATTAGAGCAAGAGGAGATCGTCAAAGTCAGTGAACTGATCCAACTGCTGGATGCTTCAGAATCAACGATCCGCAGAGATCTCCAAGAACTGGAAGATAAAGGGTTTCTAGTTAGAATTCACGGCGGGGCCAAAAAAAGCCAGCAATTAGGTTTTGAACCCAACATGTCTGAAAAAAAAGCGAAATTTCAAACAGAAAAACAAAAAATTGCTCGCGCAGCCGCACAAACGATCAAAAATGGTGAAGTCATTTATCTAGACGCAGGAACAACGACCCTTGAAATGATTCCTTTCTTATCGTCCATCACAGCGCTGAAAGTTGTCACGAACTCCGTCAAGCACGCTTCCCTACTGATTGATCACGGGATCGACACCATGATTTTAGGGGGAACCATTAAGATAGCTACGAACGCTGTTTTAGGAATCAATGCCGGTGAACAGTTGCGTAAATTGCGCTTTAACCGCTGTTTTATGGGCATGAACGGTGCTCATTCGGAAGCTGGTTTCACCACACCCGATCCTGAAGAAGCCCTGATCAAGCAGATTGCACTAGAGCACAGTCAACAAGCCTATGTCTTGCTAGACCATTCCAAGTTTCAGCAAACAACTTTTGCTCAAGTTGCTTTTATTGAAGGTGCAACGATCATCACCGATTATTGCCCAAAAAACTATTTAGCGAAATTCAGAGCAAAAACAACCATTATGGAGGTAATACAATGATTTACACAGTAACACTCAATCCATCGATCGACTTTATCGTCCACGTCGATCATTTGGAGATCGGTACCCTTAATCGAATGAAACAAGACTTTAAACTACCTGGTGGCAAAGGAATCAATGTCTCACGGATTTTGAAGCGAATTGGCATCTCCTCGACTACCCTTGGTTTTGTTGGCGGATTTACTGGTCGTTTTATTGAAGAGTGGCTGACCAAAGAGGAAATCAACAGCAATTTTACGCAAGTCGCTGCCGATACCCGGATCAATATCAAATTAAAATCCGGCGAAGAAACAGAAATCAACGGCCTTGGTCCAGTCATTCAAGAGCAAGAAATCGCTGAATTGAAACACCAATTAGCCGCTCTTTCTGCCAAAGACATCGTCATCCTATCAGGAAGTAAACCAGCTGGTCTTCCAGCCGACTTTTATAAAGAATTGATCAAAATCGTTAAAGAAGCTGGTGCAGAATTTGTCATTGATACGACTGGTGCGGAACTATTTGATGCCTTATCCGATCAGCCTTTGCTGATCAAACCAAATAATCATGAATTAGCGGAACTTTATGAGACTTCTTTTTCAACGATCGAAGATATCTTGCCTTATGGCCAAAGAATGCTAAAGGATGGCGCTAAAAATGTCATCGTCTCTCTAGGTGGTGATGGTGCCCTGCTCTTTACTGGCAATGAGATCTATCGCTCCAATGTGTTGAAACGACCTTTGAAAAATTCAGTTGGCGCTGGAGATTCCATGATTGCTGGATTCATTGGGCGTTACGCAAAGACCAAAGATGTGGTTGAAGCATTCAAATGGGGGGTCGCTTGTGGCAGTGCCACTGCGTTCTCAGATGATTTAGCTGAGGCGTCATTTATCGAAGAATTACTACCGGAAGTCATTATTAAACAAGTGAATCTATAGGAGGATGGAAAAATGAAAATCAATGAGTTGATGCTGAAAGATGCCATGATCATGGACTTGCAAGCAACAGACAAAAAAGGTGCCATTGATGAAATGGTAGCAAAATTATATGCTGTCGGACGGATTTCAGATGTCGAAATCTACAAAGAAGGAATTCTTGCCCGAGAAGCCCAAACCTCAACAGGGTTAGGTGACGGCATCGCAATGCCCCATGCCAAAAACAGTGCAGTCAAAGAAGCGACGGTTTTATTCGCAAAGAGTAATGCGGGTGTCGACTATGAGGCGTTAGATGGACAACCAACGTACCTCTTCTTTATGATCGCAGCACCAGAAGGAGCAAATGATACTCATTTACAAGCGTTAGCAGCTCTATCTCGCTTATTGATCGATCCAGATTTCGTTGCTAAACTAAAAACAGCGACAACTGCTGATCAAGTACAACAACTTTTCTCAGAAGCTGAGGCACAGCAAGAAGCCGATGCTTTAGCAGAAGAAGCGGCAAACCAAGAAGCAGCACCTGCTAGCGAACGTCCCTATATCGTCGCAGTTACAGCTTGCCCGACAGGGATCGCCCACACCTACATGGCAGAAGATGCTTTGAAAAAGAAAGCCAAAGAACTTGGTGTTGACATCAAAGTCGAAACAAATGGTTCAGAAGGAATCAAAAATCGTTTAACAGAAGCTGATATCGCCCGAGCTGCTGGTGTGATCGTAGCTGCCGATAAAAAAGTTGAAATGGATCGCTTTGACGGCAAACATTTAGTAAACCGTCCTGTGAGCGATGGTATCCGTAAAACCGAGCAATTAATCAATGAAGCATTGAGCGGAACTGCTCCTGTTTTTCACGGTAGTGGCCAAGCTTCTGATAAAGAGGACGCTTCTGCTGATGGTTCAGTCGGTCAACGAATCTATAAAGATTTGATGAATGGTGTTTCTCACATGTTACCATTTGTTATTGCCGGTGGAATCATGATCGCTATTTCCTTCATGGTGGACCAGTTCATGGGTGTCCCTCAAGATGCCTTGAGTCAATTAGGAAACTACAACCAAGCCGCTTCTTGGTTCAATCAAATCGGTAGCGCGGCATTTGGTTTTATGTTACCTGTCTTAGCTGGTTTCATCGCTTCAAGTATCAGTGACCGACCTGGATTGATCGTCGGTTTCGCAGCAGGTGCCCTAGCAAATACGGGTGGTGCTGGATTCTTAGGAGCATTGATTGGCGGTTTCTTAGCTGGTTATGTCATCAAGTTCTTGCGTTCATTATTCAAAGGTTTACCAAAATCATTAGAAGGAATCAAAACGATCCTTTTCTACCCTGTTTTCGGCCTATTGATCACTGGCTTCTTGATGTTACTGATCAACGTGCCAATGAAAGCCATCAATGACGGTTTGAATAGCTTCTTGACTGGCTTAAGTGGTACCAACGCCGCTTTACTTGGTGCTTTGTTAGCAGCAATGATGGCAGCCGATCTAGGTGGCCCAATCAACAAAGCCGCTTATGTTTTCGGTACTGCAACATTGGCAACGACCGTTGCTGAAGGTGGTAGCGTCGTGATGGCATCTGTAATGGCGGGCGGAATGGTTCCTCCATTGGCAATCTTTGTCGCAACGTTATTGTTTAAAAATAAATTCACCAAAGACCAAAAAGAAGCTGGTTTAACAAACATCGTCATGGGGCTATCCTTCGTCACAGAAGGTGCGATCCCATTTGCAGCAGCAGATCCATTGCGGGCGATCCCAAGCTTTATCGTTGGTTCTGCACTGACTGGTGCGCTTGTCGGTGCCTTTGATATCCAATTAATGGCACCACATGGTGGGATCTTCGTTGTTCTATTATTATCTAAACCAATTTTGTTCTTGCTATTCATCTTAATCGGTGCGATCGTTTCTGGCGTTGTATTCGGTTTGTTGAAAAAAGCGCCTGAACAAGCTGCCTAATTGAAAAGACCCGCAAGATCCTCGTGATCTTGCGGGTCTTTTTCATTCTTGATTGGTAAAGAGCTGCTGTTCGACTAGCTTTTGGGTATTCATAAAATACACTCGTAGTTTTTTCCCATCCTTCTTTAGGTTAACCCACGTATATTTGCGCGTGCGGTGCAAATAGCCAAAATGAACATCCGGCATCGCTGCTTTCAATCCGTCTATCGGCAGCTCCTTCAAGGCTGTTTCTGGTAAATAAAATTGTAAGCAAGCTGTATAGTCTTTAAAGCGATCCTCTGAGTAATCAATTTCGAGGTGATTCCGAATATAAAAGGCATATGCCTCAATTCCATCATCTATAGTCAATTCCGGTTTTAATACAATATAATCCATCATGCGCAACCGGTCTTGGTCGATCCAAGGAAAATACGCTTGTGCATTCAAGTAACCTTTCACCCGTCGCTCCTGGTACTCTTCGTTCACCAAATCGAAGCTTCGAGTGACGAAATGTGTCGCGTTACGCTTAGTCGTCGGCTGCAGCCGATCATTTTGGTACTGGATGGTTTGGATCAATTGGTCGCCAAAGGCGTACTCAATATATGGTTCCCTCAAAATACCGACGCCATTATCCCATGTCAATTGATCGATCCCAGTTTGATCGCGAAACAAACGCTGGTATGAAAGATTCAACTCGTGATCCCACTGAAACGGATCGCGATACAATTCCACCATCACGATTCCCTGATCTCTAACTTGGACCTGCTCGACTTGTTGGGCATCCGTAATGATCACCTGAGGAATAATACGGGCATAGAATACCGAAAAGTACATTCGCCAACAAGAGGTCAGTGTGTAGCCATTGTAAAAAACATCGTACCCAGCAAATTGATTGCAATCAATAACGATCTCTTGTTCAAAATTTTTCCGCTTCGGTAACGCGTTGATTTCAGCAATCGATTGAAAATTTTGTCTTTTCTCGATTCGCTCGACGTTATGCATCAGGTACTCATCATATGAACGCAAATAGCCAAACAATCCATCTCTTTGCATCGTTTCATCGAAGTAACTTAAAATCACTGTTTTCTGTGTGGAAAATACGTCTTTCGTAAACAGGTGCCGTTGTAAAACAGCCTCTTGAATGATATGGATACTGGACTCATTTTGGCCGTCCGTCACAATCAATTCAGTATTGATTTCTTCAGGGGCGCTATGCAGCAGTTGACTGACCTCATCAAAATCATAAGGTTTCTTTTCTTGCTGATTGTAATAGTATTCCGTCGGCTGATAGCTAAGACGAACCAAAGCGAACCAATTTTCAATCAACAAACGTAACTGTGATGCTTCCATTTGTGTCGATTGTAGAAAGCCGTAAATTTTTTCAGTTTTGATCATCGCTATCCCTCTTTTCTATCCCCTTTCTTTAATTATAGTAAAGGGAGAAACGATTGAACACTATTTCGCTTTTTTTTGGTGAAATCTACGACCGTTCGTGGTAAACTAAAGGCGCTTGGAGGTGAACCTTATGGGCTTAAAATTCCAACGAGAAGACTCGCTAGATAAAATGTTTGATGATTTTGCCTTTCTTCCCGATAACGACAAAGACAATAAAAAGCAGGAAAAGGACATTGAGCGTTTCTTAAAAAACGAACCTGATGATGAAAAAGAGCAAAAAAAAGCAAATAATATAAAAAAAGCAGACTAACAAAAAAGGCACAGGACTGCGAGGTCCTTGCCTTTTTTACCTTTTTAGCTAAGAAATGAGCGACCAAATCAACTTATCTGGGAGAATTAGAATCTGATCCTCCTTCTCACATTACAACTTTTCATATAAAACACTTTGCCGTAAGCGAATCAAGCCGATAATCACCAGACAAAGAATGAAAACGACGCCTGCTAGGATCGTGACCACAAAGCCAGCTACCACGATTGGGGATTGAGTAAAGCGAATCATTGGTTCAAAAAAAGTGGTTTTGATCAAATCCGGGATGTCTGTCGCTAGCAGTTGCTGAATCGCATGATTGAAATCCTTTGCCGTTGCACTCGATGGCAAAACAGCCATAAAACTCCCTACACCATAATTTGCAACTCCAATCCATGCAACAGCAACATTTCCTAATGCAAGTAATCCGATACCAACATTTCCAACAACAACCGATCCAACGGCGATATTTCCTATACCAACGAGCAAGGCAAAACAGAAATGACCAAAAGCGAACGCGCCGATGCTGATGGTCCCGATTGCCAACGCGCCAAAGGACATAACACCGATCGATAGCAGTCCCAAACTGATAAGCCCCATAGCAATGACCCCTTTGGCTTTAACGCCAAGACAGAACCAGCCAGACGCAGTGGGTACCTCTTTCATCAGAACAAAAAACTCTCGAACGCTCGTCACTTGATTCAGTAATAAGAATAAATTGGGAATCAAAATGTGCATTAACGGAAGCCGTAGAACCCTCCGTTCACTTTTGTATTCATAATAGTAGGTTTCTTTCTTTTCTTTTAATAGCTCTTCCACTGGAGTGCCTAATAAATCGGCGAGACGAACCAATGTCTCGATGTCTGGCAACCCATTTCCTCGTTCCCATTTTGAAATGGCCTTATCAGAAACAAATAACCTCGCAGCTAATTCCTTCTGGGTTAAGTTATGTCTTGATCGATAGTCTTTTAATTTTTTACTTAATGTTTCATGCATTCGACCACACCTCCTTGTTACAAGTTTAACAAATATTAAGGAGATTTTCGCTGAAATTGGGCAAATTTGGCACTCTACGCTCCGTAGAATAGCCTAAATCCCCAATTTTTACTTTTAAAAAGCAAAAAAACGAAGGGAGCGACTTGCTCGCTTCGTTTCTTTATTCAAAATTATTTGATTGCTGCTTCGATGGCTTTCCATGCTTCTTCTTTTCCTTGTTTGGTAATGGAAGAAAAAAGAATGAACGTATCAGCTGGATCAAAGGACAACGCTTTTTTGATCATACTTTCATGCTTATTCCATTTCCCACGAGGGATTTTGTCTGCTTTGGTGGCAACAACGATCACAGGGATCTCATAATACTTTAAAAATTCATACATCTGAACATCTTCTTGGGAAGGTGCATGGCGCAAATCTACCAAAGATACTACTGCTCGCAGCTGCTCTCTTTGTTCGAGGTACGTTTCAATCATTTTTCCCCATTTTGCTCGCTCGGTTTTTGATACTTTTGCATAGCCATAGCCAGGGACATCGACAAAATGCAGCGTATTTTCAACCAAATAAAAATTCAATGTTTGGGTTTTCCCCGGTTTTGACGAGGTTCGGGCTAAGTTTTTACGGTTAATCAATGTATTGATAAAGGAAGATTTACCGACATTGGAGCGCCCTGCTAAGGCAATCTCCGGTAAGGGTGTATCTGGGTATTGTGCTGGTGAAACAGCACTAATGACGATCTCAGCTTCATGTACTTTCATTGGATCGCTCCTTTTCATTTTTTTCAAAAAGAAAGCCGGATAGCAATGAAACTATCCGACTTGGTCTCGATTAGACTGCTTTTTTTGTCTCTTCATTGTAAATGATTTTTGGTTCGCCAAGTCCTTTCGCAGCTTCTTCCGTAATAGTGACTTTTTGAATCGACTCATCAGAAGGAACATTGAACATGACTTCCATCATGATATTTTCGATGATCGAACGTAATCCACGAGCACCGGTGTTTCGCTCAATTGCTTGCGCAGCAATCGCACGTAAAGCCTCTGGCTCAAATTCGAGTTCTGTGTCATCTAATGCCATCAATTTTTGATATTGTTTGACAAGGGCATTTTTTGGTTCAGTCAAAATATGCACTAAATCATCTACCGTCAATTTCTCTAAAGCAGCCATCACTGGCAAACGGCCGATAAATTCAGGGATCAAACCGAATTTAAGCAAATCTTCAGGAATGATCTGTTGCATCACGCTCTCGCCTTCTTCAAGACGTTTGTTGTTTGTACCAAACCCAATGGTTTTTTCACCTAAGCGGTTTTTAACAATTGTTTCGATCCCGTCAAACGCCCCACCAACGATAAAGAGAATATTGGTCGTATCGATTTGGATCATCTCTTGATGCGGATGTTTCCGTCCCCCTTGAGGCGGCACACTAGCAGTGGTTCCTTCTAGGATTTTCAGCAAAGCTTGCTGAACACCTTCACCGGAGACATCACGAGTAATCGATACATTTTCACTCTTACGGGCGATTTTATCGATCTCATCAATATAGATAATCCCTTTTTCAGCCATTTCTACATTATAATCAGCAGCTTGTAAAAGCTTCAAAAGAATATTTTCCACATCTTCACCGACATAGCCGGCTTCTGTTAAACTGGTTGCATCAGCGATTGCAAAAGGCACATTCAGTGAACGTGCTAGCGTTTGTGCCAAAAATGTTTTACCTGAACCTGTTGGTCCGATCAAGCAAATATTGCTTTTCTGTAACTCCACATCTTCAGCTGTCGTTTCTACATTGACGCGTTTGTAGTGATTATAAACCGCTACAGCCAATGTTCGTTTGGCACGATCTTGTCCAATCACATATTCATTGAGGACATTCAATAGTTCTTGCGGTTTCGGCACTTCGGTAAACTCCCGAACTGCTTCTTCGTAAAACTCTTCATCAATGATTTCTTTGCACAAATCAATGCACTCATTACAGATATAGACCCCAGGCCCTGCAACGATCTTTTTCACCTCTTCTTGCGTTTTTCCGCAAAAAGAACAACGAACAGCTTCATTACCGTTTGTATTATCGTACATACTGTTCACCCCTTGAAAATTTTCCAACCTATTTAAAGGAGTGGAATTTGGTTTACTAACTTTGCAGTCTTAAACAATCATATCATAACTTTTTTGAAAGAAAAAGTCATTTTTACTTTGCCTAACGTTTTCTTATCATTTGTTAGTAATTCCGAAATACCCCCTATTTACTCCCATGAAAAAACGGCCAACACCACTAGATGTTCGCCGTTTTTAGAGTTTTGCCTACGCTTCTTTTGCAGTACCTGTTACAAGTTCAACTGCTTTTTTCATTGTAATATCATGTTTCAACATGTCTTCTGTTAAGACGCGTTTGATTTGATCTACTGGCATATTGTAAGCTTCAGAAAGTTCTTTGATTTCTTTTTCGATATCTTCTTCTGTTGCTTCCAAACCTTCTTCTTTAGCGATCGCTTCAATGACAAGGTTTGTTTTCACGCGTGTTTCTGCTTCGCCTTCAAATTGTGTGTGAAGATCTGCTTCAGTTGAACCAGTTAATTGATAATACATTTCTGGTGAGATTCCTTGACGTTGCATATTGTTCAAGAACTCATCCATTGAACGGTGTACTTCATCATGTACCATTGAATGTGGTAATTCAACGATTTCTGCGTTTTCAACTGCTTGACGGATCGCAGCTTCATCTTTTGCATCTTCTGCTGCTTTTTCTTTTGTTTCAGTCAATTCAGCACGATATTTTTCTTTTAATTCAGCTAATGATTCAACGCTGTCATCAACGTCTTTTGCGAATTCATCATCTAATTCAGGAAGTTCTTTTGCTTTTACTTCGTGAACCGTTACTTTGAAGACTGCTTCTTTACCAGCTAAATCTTCTGCTTGATAATCTTCTGGGAAAGTCACGGTAACGTCTTTGCTATCGCCAGCTTTTGTTCCTACTAATTGTTCTTCAAAACCAGGGATGAATGAGTTTGAGCCAAGTTCAAGTGAGTAGTTTTCACCTTTGCCGCCTTCAAATGTTTCTTCTCCTAAGAAGCCTTCAAAGTCGATAACGACTGTGTCGCCATTTTCAGCTGCTTCGTCTTCTTTGATAACTAATTCAGCTTGTGCTTCTTGTTCGCGTTTGATGCGTGCATCAACGTCTTCTTCTGTTACTTCACGGTCTTGTTTTTCAACAGTTAAATCTTTGTAATCACCAAGTTTTACTTCAGGTTTTACAGTAACTTCTGCTTTGATTACCCAGTCTTGACCTTTTTCCATGCTGTCAACGTCGATTTTTGGTTGCGAAACCGGATCGATCCCTGCTTCTTTTACAGCAGCTTCATAAGCTTCTGGAAGAACAGCGTTCAATGCATCTTCATACAACGCTTCTTCGCCGTACATACGGTTAAATACTTGGCGTGAAACTTTCCCTTTACGGAAGCCAGGTACGTTAAGATTGCCTTTCACTTTATTGAATGCAGTCGTCAAGCCTTTTTGGATTTCCGCTTGAGCGATCGTAAATGTCAAAACACCATCATTGGTGCCTGTTTTTTCCCATTTTGCAGTCATTTATTTCCCTCCGAATATTAATTGATTTACATATGAAATAGCTTCATGCATACCTTTAAATAGTACACTAACGTTGTTTAATTGTAAACATTTTACCATGAAAGTTGCGAATTTTTCTTTCAGCGAATGCTCAAACGTAGGATATTGCGCAAGTGTCGTTTGCGTTCTTCTATTTCATTGTCTGCTTTTGGCTGTTCTTTTTCTTCAAATAACCCGCGATAATCTTCAATGTAGCTTGCCACCCATGCGTTTGCCTCTTCTTTTGCCGGTAAAAACGGGTAACTTATCGCTAAATGATCATCGATTTCTGCTGAGACACTTTCCGCTAAAATCGGGTCCTCTTGGGCGATCGTTTCTTCGATCGCTTTATGGATCGCTTTAACAGCGTCATCCTCCTGTAAAAGTTTCAATTCTTTCGGAACGATTTGCTGCATATTCCCAAGGTAATCGATTAGGTCAAAAGGTTCGTCCACTTCAAGACGCACGAGCTCATCCACTAATTTAGGTAGCAAATACGGATTTTTGATGGAAGCCAACGTGTCATGCATCAGCGAGATAAATTGTGATTTGGTAATAGCTTGGGTAAAAATGTGCCACTCTGTTGCACTCACCGGTTGATTGGCTTCATCTAATGCGCGTAAATGCTTGCGTTTCCCATGAAAATCTTCCAATCCTAAAATTTGTTGTACTTCTTCTACTTTAGCTAGTTCACTAGCCAACTGTTCCTGATAGCGTTTTGGAATTTTTGTTTTCTGACCTAATGTAAGCCAGCGCCGAGTTTTTAAGTATTGACCATCCAAGATCAGCAGATGACCAATTTGTAAAAAACCATCAGTTTGTTTCAAATAATCATCTAGATAGTCTTCCGCAAGATCTAACGCTTTGGCAAAATCATTCAGCTGTTGCAAGCATTCCACGAGCCATTGATTGATCTCAAAACTGGCGTTTTTTTGATAAAGTTCATTGTACAAACGAAAAGCCTGCAAAAACTCTTTTGACTGGTAGGCTTTTTCTGCCGCCAGACGAAGCCGCTCATTTGGTCCCGGGAAATCAATCGTCTCACCCATTCACGACCCCTCCTTTACTAATTGCTTGATCTGCTAGTTAGTTTTGTGCACCAATCATTACGTGATTGGCATCCACCTGTTTATTAAAGGCCTTGATCAAATTGATGGTTACCACACTTGTTTCTGCAAAATAATCCGCAGCCTGCTGCTTATTTTTATTAAAGACGATTGGTAAATAACCGAGATAAAAGAAAACATTGAATTGCAGCACATAGCGCCCGCAAAGTTCGCGGATCAAGACCGTTTGCCAACTGAGTTCTTCTTCTACAAAAGAAATAACGCGAATGCCAAAGAGCATTTTCCCAATTGTTTGGCCATGATTCAGCTTCGTCATCAGAACAAAATAGCCCAGATAGATCGCTAAGGCACAGACGTTGTAAAGTCCAAACCGCTGGTTAGTTGCCGTTAGATTCGCTAGATTATAGATACTGCCGATCGTTATTTGCGTGATTGCCCGGATCACTAGAAGATCCACTAAAAAAGCAAACAGACGTATCCAAAAACCGGCAAAAAAGTAGCTAGGAAAGTCATTAAAGAACCGTTTGTCTTCGGTCTGTTTTTCAGGTTCTTCAAAATGTTGCCACGCTTTTTGTCTTTCTTCGATTTCACTTTGGTTATACTCTTCTTCTTGAAAAGACGTCAAGACTTGTTGATAAAAATCATCGGGATGGTTTACTTGTGCGTTCTTCATCGCTTTGCTGGCGTTTACTGGTTCGGCTGTTTCTGAAACCTGCGCTTCAGTTCGTACATCCGTATGACCGGTTGACGGTGTGGAGGTTTCGCGCTGTTCCCTTTGATCGATTGATGTACTTGTGTGATTGTCATCTGTTGACGATGCGGCAGCGGAATACTTGTTTTTATCTGTCATAGTTATTCACCTCCATAGTAATAAAGAGGTTTAGGGGCATCGCTTGTTCCTAGGCTTTCCATCAATTGGATCACTCGTTCTGTATTTGATTCTTTTAGTCCTTGCAGTTCGGCTAAACTTGAACCTAACCAAGTAGAAGCAAATCCAGTAGATGAAACGTCATAGCTGAAAATCTCTGCATCTTCCAAGCCTAGATCTGCTTGCATTGCTGCTAATGTATCTTCAGGAAAACCGATTTCATCCACTAAGCCAACAGACACTGCTTGCTGACCATCATAGATGCGGCCATCAGCGATCTTTCTAACGGCTTCTTCTGTCATGCCGCGTCCTTCAGCCACAATTTTAACGAACCGACCATAAGCATTGTCGACATAGGTCTGCAAGACTTCTTTATCGGCTTCTGTTGGCTCTCTCGTTGCTGAACCTACATCTTTTAGTGCACCACTTTTATACGTATTGTCTTCGATCCCTAGCTTTTCGAATAAGCCGGCATAGTTGAGCCCCGACATGATCACTCCGATCGAACCGGTAATCGTTTCATCCGTTGCGAAAATTTTATCAGCACCTGCCGAAATATAATAACCGCCACTGGCTGCCATGTTTTTCATACTGACATACATCGGAATCCCTAACTCTTTGATTTTTGCTAATTCACGAGCAATCTCGGCACTTTCATAGACGCCGCCTCCTGGGGTATTGACTTCCATCAAGATGCCCCCAATAGTTGGATCTTCTTGGATCATCCGTAGTTCTTCTAAAAATCGCTGATGATCATAAGATTCTGTTGTGAATAAGCCGCCACTGGAGCTGCTGGCGATCGTTCCTTCTAAAGATAAGCGAACAATGCGATTGTCTTGATCTCCGGCAACTAACGTTGTCTCTTCGATCGCATTACTTCCGTAGAACAAAGCATTTAAACCTTGCAGCGTTTGAGTTTCCTCTTGCTCTGAACGATTTGTGATTACTGAAAAAACCCCCGAGCAGATAAATAACCCTGCTGCGATCGCCGCTGCGATCCATCTTCTTTTATTCATTTTCCCACCTAACTTTTCGCCTTTCCCATAATTTAGTATAGATTTTTGATGACGATCACTGCTTCTTCGTCACCAACCGCATCAAATTTCTCGCTTTTTTCAGCTAAGACGTAGCCGCCAAAAAATTCCTTTGTTAGTTCATCCTGGACTTTGAATGTTTGCGCGGTTTCCACGGTGACTGATCCGGGTAAAATTTCTTGCAAGCTGTCCCAGCCCGTATCCAACATGACCTTTGTTTCATCTGTGACATTAGGATCTTTTTCTATCGCAGCTACTATTTTCTTTAGCTCTGAAAAAGTCATACAATTTACAAATTCTGGCATTTCATTCCCTCACTTTCTTACTTTTTTATTGTAGCGAACTTAAAAAAAAAAGCATAGCTTTATGAGGAAATTTCTTGGGAATCTTATTCGACAAAGCTATGTCAGCTATTTTGATTCCCTTTAGACTGGTTCAAATCAACCTTACCAATAACTATACCAATTATTTTCATATAACTTACAGTTGACAGAAACAGGAATAAATATTATGATATTGCTTGTATTTCTATAAAATATTTCACAAGGAGGATAGATAGACCAATATGGATAGCGCCTGATCTGGAAACAGATGACGAGGAAAGAGTTTATCGAAACATTCGGCGGATGACTCTAGGGACTGCACTCTACAGGCAAGAACAAATCTCATCGTAAGATGATGACAAAGACTTGCTGCGCAGATAGAAATACATAATGCCAAACTAAATTTTTTGAAAGTAGGATTATCATTATGTGTGGAATTGTAGGAATCGTAGGAAAATCAAATGCAGAACGAATTATTTTAAACGGATTGGAACGCTTAGAGTATCGGGGCTATGACTCAGCAGGCCTTTATGTCGCTGATCGGACTTCGGATCATTTAGTGAAAGCCCAAGGAAGAATCAAAAACTTGGAAGAAAAAGTGACTTCTGAAGTAACAGGAACGATCGGTATCGGACATACCCGTTGGGCGACCCATGGCAAGCCATCAGAAATGAATGCTCATCCTCACACTTCGGCAAACCAAGCACTCGTTTTGGTTCATAATGGTGTGATCGAAAACTTTGAAGAGCTTCATCAAGAATATTTAAGCAACCACCAGTTTGAAGGTCAAACAGATACCGAAATCGTTGTTCATTTGATTGAAGTGTTGAAAGAGCAAGACAACAGCACGACCAAAGCGGCCTTTAAAAAAGCTTTGTCCTTGATTCGCGGCTCTTATGCCTTTGCTTTAGTAGAAAAAAAAGATCCAGAAACCATTTATGTTGCTAAAAATAAAAGTCCCTTATTGATCGGTTTGGGAGATGGATTTAATGTCATTTGCAGCGATGCCTTAGCAATGCTCGATCAAACGACTCATTTTGTTGAGATCGAAGATGGCGAAATGGTGACCGTAACAGCCGATGCGATCGAAATCGAAGATCCAAAAGGAAACCTTGTGTACCGTGAATCTTATGAAGCACAACTAGATCTGACTGACATCGAAAAAGGAACGTACCCTTACTACATGTTAAAAGAAATCGATGATCAACCAACCGTGATGCGCCGCTTGATCCAAGAATATCAAGGAGAATCCGGTGAAGTAGTAATCGATCCAGCGTTAAAAAACGAACTTTTAGCGAGCGATCGAATCTACATCATCGCATGTGGTACCAGTAATCATGCTGGTTGGGCAGCAAAATCCATTTTAGAAAAGCTAACACAGATCCCTGTTGAGGTTCACTTATCTAGTGAGTTTGGCTACAACATGCCATTGTTGTCAGCAAAACCCTTCTTCTTGTTCTTATCACAAAGTGGTGAAACGGCAGATAGCCGTCAAGTATTAGTGACGATCAACCAGTTAGGTCTTCCTAGTCTCACGATTACCAATGTTGCTGGTTCTACTCTTTCTCGAGAAGCGAACCATACCTTATTGCTTCATGCTGGTCCAGAAATCGCCGTTGCCTCTACAAAAGCATATACCGGACAGATCGCTGTCATGACCTTATTAGCAAAAGCCATTGGTGATGAAAAAGCTGTCCCTGAAGCATTGGATTTTGACGTGTTCCATGAACTAAGCATCGTTGCTTCTGCAATGGAGGCTTTAGTGGATGAAAAAGCTGTTATCAGTCAATTTGCTGAAGATTTTCTTTCCGAAACCCGTAATGCATTTTACATTGGTCGTGGGAATGATTACTATGTATCAATGGAAGCGGCATTGAAATTAAAAGAAATTTCTTATATCCAAGCGGAAGGCTTTGCGGCTGGTGAATTAAAACACGGCACCATCGCGTTGATCGAAGAAGGTACACCAGTGATCGGTGTGATCACGGAAGAAGTGACTGGCTCTCATACGCGAGGCAATTTGAAAGAAGTCGAATCTCGTGGGGCTCACACCCTTGTGATCGTTAGTCAAGAGTTAGCAAAAGCGACTGATCAAATCATTTTGCCAAATGTTCATCCATTGGTAACCAGCTTAGTGGCAGTCGTTCCAACACAGCTGCTGGCTTACTTTGCCACTTTACAACGCGGATTCGATGTTGATAAACCAAGAAACTTAGCAAAATCCGTTACCGTTGAATAGTTTTTTAAAAAACTGAAACCGAATTGGTTATCTTCTGTTTAATAAAAAGAACTCCTCGTTCGATGACTCGATCGTTCATAGGGGTTCTTTTTTCTTGTTTTCTGCCCAACAAATCCGAAAAGACTTTTAAAAGCAACTATACTTCGCAAGGCTTGCCCACGGCGTGTTCCCTTTTAAGCGTTGTCGACAAATTCGTTGACAAGTTTCTCTAGTTCGCAAGTTGGCTTCTTGCTGGTAAGTAGACAAAAAAGACGACCAAAGAATATCTTTGATCGTCTTACTTCTTCATTTATTCCGCACCGATTTCTTCTCGAACGACCGCTGCGATTTTTTCAACATAGTAATCGACTTTTTCAATGGTTGGTGCTTCTGCCATCACCCGAAGCAATGGTTCTGTTCCTGAAGGACGAACCAAGATCCGGCCTTCACCGTTCATTTCTGCTTCTGTCTCTTCCACGATTTTACGGATAGCTGGAACATCCATCGCACCATTTTTATCTGTCACTCGAATGTTGACAAGTTTTTGTGGATAGATCGTTACCTCTCCTGCTAATTCCGACAGTTTCTTGCCCGTTTGTTTCATGATATTCAATAGTTGAATTCCTGATAGTAAACCGTCACCTGTCGTATTGAAATCCAAGAAAATCATATGCCCTGATTGCTCGCCACCGAAATTATAATCGTTTTTACGCATTTCTTCTACGACATAACGGTCACCGACTTGTGTGATCACATCTTTCAGACCAATTGCTTCCACTGCTTTGTGGAACCCTAAATTGCTCATGACTGTTGTAACGATCGTTCCTTGGTTCAAGCGTTTTTGTTCTGCTAAATATTTTGCACAGATATACATGATCTTATCGCCATCAACGATATTTCCTAGTTCATCAACTGCGATGACCCGATCGCCATCTCCATCAAATGCAAGACCAGCATCGGCCCCTTTTTCAACGACGAATTCGGCTAATGGTTCGGGGTGAGTCGAACCAACACCATCATTGATGTTCAACCCATCTGGGGAAGTTCCCATTGTGAAGAATTCTGTTTCTAGATCGGCAAACAAACGATTAACGCTTGTAGCTGTTGCGCCATTTGCTGCATCGACACAAACCGTGATCCCTTCTAAATCGTCAGGAATTGTTTGACGTAGAAATTGAGAGTATTTCAATAACCCTTCTGGGAACTCATCCACCGTTCCTAAGCCATCGGCAGAAGGTCGAGGAAGTGTATCTTCCGGCGCATCAAGCAATGCTTCAATTTCAGCTTCTTGTTCATCGACTAATTTAAAGCCATCATTTCCGAAGAACTTGATCCCATTGTCTTGTGCAGGATTGTGAGAGGCAGAGATCATCACACCTGCGCTTGCTTTTTGTACTTTCGTCAAGTATGCCACTCCTGGTGTGGAAATAACGCCTAATTGAAATACCTCGATCCCAACGGATAACAAACCAGCAATCAATGCGCTTTCTAGCATTTGTCCAGAAATTCGTGTGTCTCGCCCAACCAATACGCGAGGACGACGGTCTCCGGTTTCATGTTGACTTAGTACATAGCCGCCGTAACGCCCCAATTTAAATGCTAACTCAGGTGTCAATTCCTTGTTAGCTTCTCCTCTAACACCATCAGTACCAAAATATTTTCCCATTTTAATAACCTCTCTTATTCATTCTCTACAGTCAAACGACTAAGAACTACTTGTCGTCGTGCTGCTTGCGGAATTCTCTGTTTGTTCGTTCGTCGTGTCGTCTGTTGAAGAGTTGTCTTGAGAATTCTCACTATTCACTGCTTCATTGCTATCATTGTTTGATTGATTCTCCGTAGTAGCTTCTGCAACCGGTGTGATTTGGATCGTCACGACCGTTGGATTGATTGTTGTCCCCTCAGGCACTGGAATGGTTACTGTCCGTTCCGTCGTTGTCGTGATCTCACTAACGTCCACCGGCACACCGATCTGTTGGGTTTCATCCAAGATACTTTGTGGTCCTGTCAGAACGGCACTGATACTACTCATGCGATAAATGTAATGGGAGATCCCGTCTGGAGTTGTCCCTTGTTGTGTAACAAACAATTCAATTTCTTTGCTTGGAGCCTCCATCACCAATGCAACATCTACCGAATCAGGATCCGCGATGATCGCTAATGGATTGTTGTCGCTATCCCAGGCTTCGATGGTTCCATTGACAGTGATCGAATCCCCAGTGATATCATCTGGATTTACGATCGCTACCACTCGGTCGATTTCAGCTAATGTTTGATCGCCAGTTGTGATTTCTACTTTCTGCGGATCGACACTCATTGAATCGACGCCGTAACCACTCGTTGCTCCGTCAGTGGAGATGACGGGTTCAACGGTAAACGTTTGGGTCACTTTTTTCTCGATCGTCACAGTGACTGTTTTTGGTTCGATTTCAGCTGTGACGCTTGAACTAAGATTTTTTACTTCTAAAGGGACCTCATGGGTTCCTTCATCGAGCCCAGTCAAATCAGCTACGACTCGAAAGCTCCGTGTTTCCTCACTACGTTCTGCATTCAATTGTACCCGATTTCGACTAGATAAAGTCACATCCACTGTTGTTTCAAATCCTTGGATGAAGTATTCATCCGTGTCGTAGGTGGTCTGAATCGGTACATTTTCGATCTCTTCCTCATAAGGATTTGATGTTCCCGCAAGATTGACTTGCAGGCTTGATCCGCTGGCGATGAAAAACAAAACCAGACTAAAGAACAGCGCTAGTATACCATAAAATACGTTTTGACGACGCTCTTTCTTGATCATTTTCTTCCTCCTTTGTTGACCCCTTCAAAGAAAGATTGCAGCAAGTTGCGTTTGCCAGGTTTTTCTTCCGGAACTAATTCGCGATTCAACACGTCGAGATACTCTTGGCGAGAAAGTTCAGTCAGCATGCGATTATTTAGCGTAATACTAACGTCGCCGGTTTCTTCTGAGACGATAATGGTCAATGCGTCACTGACTTCTGATATCCCAACAGCTGCTCTATGACGTGTCCCGAATTCTTTCGGAATCAGTGGACTTTCTGACAATGGCAAGTAGGCACTAGCAACAGCGATCTTATCATCTCTTAAAATGACTGCACCATCATGCAGCGGTGTATTAGGAATAAAAATATTGATCAGTAGTTCGCCCGTCACATCCGCATCTAAGGGAATCCCAGTTTCGATGTATTCTTCTAAACCAGTCGTCCGCTCGATCGTGATCAATGCACCGATCTTTCGTTTTGCCATATATTGAACAGCTTTGTCCAGTGCTTGGACCAAAACTTCATCCCGCCGTTTTTCGTTTTTAGAAGTCTTGAAGAAAGAGCTGCGTCCAAGATGCTCTAGCCCCCGTCGAATTTCTGGTTGGAAAATAACAATTGCGGCGATCACCCCATAAGTAATGACTTGATCCATCAACCAAGATAGCGTCTTTAATCCTACGATACCAGCCAAAAACCTTAGAACAATGAACAGTCCGACTCCTTTGAACAACTGGATCGCTTTTGTCCCTCGCACAAGCTGGATAAGCTTATAAACCAAGTACCAAACAACGATCACATCTAAAACATTTACTAAAAAAGACCAAGAAAATATATCAAATGAGAGCAATTCTCTCCAATAATCTAAATTAAAAAAATCCCTGAAATTTATCAACATAAACAGCCTTCCTTTATTCTTAAGACTTCAGATAATAGTATAACATAGGACCTCTTCAAAGATTTGAAAAAAAACAAATTTATGAAAAAGTTTTGAAAAAATAAACAGCTCTTTTATTTAGTTTACCATTATCATGAAATCATTGTTTGTCAAAGGTCTTAGAAGATTTCATCTAAAAGAGCTTCTTGCACGCATTTCATAGGAAAAACAACAAACGACCCTGAAAAAACGTGATAAAGCGTTTTTCCAGGGTCGTTCCTCAGCTAGCGATTATTCTTGCTGACGACGTTTTGCGCGCGCTGCACGCCGTGCTGCTCTTTCAGCGAGCTGTTCTTCGCTTAACGGCTGTTTTTCTCTTCGCACACGCTCCGTTTTTACTGCCATTGGTTGTTCTGTATCAGTACTTACATTTTTTTCAAGCTTTGCTCGAATTTTTTCTTCTTGACCTGCTAAGCGGGCATAGTTATAGAAACGAGTTTTCGCATCTGAAACGGTTTTTTCAAACAAGGCTTGCGCCGCATTGGGATTGGCAGACTGCAAGGAAGCAAATCGGACTTGGGTCTGCATAAAGGCAGGCATTTGATCAAATGCTGGCTTTTTGAAATCGAGCGTCATTGGCTGTTTCCCATTTTCTGCCAACAGCGGGTTATAGCGGTAGAGACTCCAATACCCTGATGCAACTGCTTCTTGCGCTTCTTTCAAGGATTGACGCATTCCGCCAGCAAGACCGTGAGTGATACATGGCGTATAGGCAATGATGATTGACGGTCCCGGGAACCGCTCGGCTTCTTCAAAGGCTTTGATCGTTTGCATTTGATTAGCACCAGATGCGATTTGTGCGACGTAGACATGTCCGTAGGTCATCGCCATCATTCCTAAATCTTTTTTGGAAACAAACTTGCCACTAGCAGCGAATTTAGCAATAGCCGAAGTTGGTGTCGCTTTGGAGACTTGCCCCCCCGTATTGGAATAAACTTCATTATCTAACACAAGAATATTGACATCTGCACCAGAAGCGAGAACATGATCGATACCGCCAAACCCAATATCATATGCCCAGCCATCGCCACCTATCATCCATTGGCTTGGCTTAACAAACAAATCTTTTTCCTGCAGGATTTTGTTCAGCTGAGGTGTCGTGGAAGCCTCAGCTTCTAAGGCGGCGATCAATTTTGCTGCTCGCTGCTGTGTCCCAGCACTTTCTTCTCGATGAAGGTCCCAATCATCAATCAAAGCCTGCAATTCTTCTGATACAGCGGCTTTCAATGACTGCAACTGGGCTGCTAATTTCTCCCGTCGGGTTTGGTTGGCTAAGAACATGCCATAGCCATATTCGGCATTGTCTTCAAACAGCGAGTTTGACCAAGCTGGACCCTGTCCTAAGTGATTGGTTGTATAAGGGGATACTGGTGAGGTTCCACCCCAAATCGAAGAGCAACCGGTCGCATTGGCGATCATCATGCGATCACCAAACATTTGGGTCAGAAGTTTGACATAAGGGGTTTCCCCACAGCCCGCACAAGCACCAGAGAACTCCAATAAGGGCTTATTGAATTGGGAGCCCAAAACAGTTCCTGGTTTTGCTGGATTTTCCTTTTGGCGTAAAGTCATCGCAAAAGCCCAATTTAAAGCTTGCTCTTTTTGTTCTTCGTAAGGACGCATCGTCAAGGCTTTCCCTTTGGCGGGACATGCCTCCACACAAAGGCCGCAACCTGTACAATCTTCAACGGAAACTTGAATTCGATATTTTTGGCCGTTCGCTCCTCGCATCTCTCTGACGATAAAGCCTTCCGGTGCTTCGGTTAATTCATCTTCATCTGCCAAAAACGGGCGGATCGCCGCATGAGGACAGACGAAGGCACACTCATTGCACATGGTACAGCGATCTGATAGCCACTCGGGCACTTCAACAGCGATGCCCCGCTTCTCAACCGCTGTTGTCCCGACAGGGATCACCCCTTCAGTCATTTGGTTCCTTACGAGGGTGCCGACGGATAGTTGATTGCCTTCTTGACGGTTGATGGGTTCCACAATTTCCCGCACAAATTGTGTCATAGCAGTGGATGTCCTTTCCGGCACTTCGATTGTTGCCCACTCGCTTGGAACAGGGATTTCTTGTAATAATTCGATGGTGCGATCAATGGCTGCTTGGTTCTTTTCAACGATCGCCATCGATTTGTGCCGATAACTTTTCAGCGCCTCTTCTTTTAAAATCGGCAAGATTTCCTCGGTCGGAATGATGTTTGCCAAGTAAAAGAAGGCTGTTTCCATCGCGGTATTGATCCGCCCACCTAAGCCAACTTCCATTGCCAACTGCATGGCGTTGATGGTATAAAAACGGATCTCGTTTTCAGCAAGATAACGTTTCATCTTCTTCGGTAGATTATTTAAAATTTGCTCTTGTGACCAGGTCGTATTTAATAAAAAGGTTCCGCCTTTTTTGAGTCCTTTCAGCAAATCATACGTATGCAAATACGCAGGCGTATGACATGCAACGAAATCCGCGTGTTCGATCAGATAGGTAGAACGAATGGGGGTATCCCCAAATCGCAGATGGGAAACCGTTAGACCACCAGATTTTTTCGAATCATAGTGGAAATAGCCTTGCACATATTTTTCGGTATGATCACCGATGATTTTGATTGCTGACTTATTCGCCCCAACGGTCCCATCAGAGCCGAATCCCCAGAATTTCGCTTGGAAGGTGGATGGATCAGTTAGATCTAGCGTGCCTTTTGAGGGCAACGACAATTGCGTCACATCATCCGTGATCCCAATGGTGAAGCGTTTCTTTTGGCTCGCTTTTGGCTTAATCAATTCGTCATAAACGGCAACGATTTGATCAGGCGTTACATCTTTTGACCCAAGACCATAGCGTCCACCAATGATCGTCGGCCGAATCGCTGCATCATACATGGCACTTTGCACATCCAAAAGCAAAGACTCTCCGTTGGCACCAGGTTCTTTGCTGCGATCCAATACAGCGATACTTTTGACGGTAGCAGGCATTTTTTCTAAGAAGACTTCTAATGGGAATGGTCGATACAGATGGATCGACAAGACTCCCACCTTGCGTCCAGAAGCGCACAAATGATCCACCGTTTGCTGGATCGTTTGCGTCGAGGACCCCATCGAAACGATAACTTCTTCGGCGTCCGCAGCACCATAATAATCCACTAAATCATAGTTGGTTCCTCTTAAAGCATTGATTTTCTTCATGTAAAAACGAACGATCTCAGGCAATGTTTGATAGTGCTGATTGATCGTTTCCCGCTGTTGAAAATGGATATCAGGATTTTGATTCGTCCCACTCGTTGTTGGGTGATTCGGATTCATCGCTTTTTGACGAAAAGCAGCCAACTTTTCATGATTAACCAGTTGTGCGAGTTCTTCATAGTCCAGCACCTCGATTTTTTGAATCTCGTGACTGGTTCGGAAACCATCAAAAAAGTTTAAAAATGGAATGTTGGCTTCAATTGCTGCTAAATGAGCGACTGGCGCTAAATCCATTACTTCTTGAACACTGCTTTCCGCTAGCATAGCAAAGCCTGTTTGTCGAGTGGCCATTACGTCGGTATGATCTCCGAAAATATTCAAGGCATTGGTTGTTACTGCTCGGCTGGCGACATGAAAGACGCCTGGCAGCATTTCCCCAGCAATCTTGTACATATTTGGTACCATTAACAAAAGTCCCTGAGATGCCGTATAGGTCGTCGTTAAGGCGCCGGTTTTTAATGAGCCGTGAACCACACCCGCCGCCCCTGCTTCAGATTGCATTTCAACCACTTTCACCGGCTGCCCAAAAAGATTATGCTTTCCCTGAGCAGACCACTGATCCACTAATTCAGCCATGGTTGAACTAGGGGTTATCGGATAGATCGCCGCAAGTTCCGTAAAGGCATAGGAAATATAGGCAGCTGCCGTATTGCCATCCATTGTTTTTCTTTTTCTCATCTATATAACTTCCTTTAATCATCATTTTGCACAATAAAACACAATTCATTATAGCTGAAAATCAAGGAATATAAAAGCACCGGCTGGGTAATTTTCTTTATTTCGTGAAACGAAATACATAGTATTTAGCTAATTTCCCTCCTCATTTCACAGACTCGGATCAAAATACCTGAGGCTTTTCTTTCAGTAGAAACTTCGGTAAACTAAAAGAAAAAGGAGGAATCTTAATGGATATTTCAATCATCAAAGCACAAGAAACAAATGCGGTAACAGGGATACATATCGGAGACCCTTCCGCTAAACCGATCGTCGAATTTATGAATTTGCGTTGTCCTTATTGTCGGCAATGGTTTGAGGAATCGTTACCGACCTTAAGTGAAGCTGTCACAGCTGGGAAACTACGCCGTGTCATCAAATTATTCGACAAAGAAAAAGAATCATTGCAACGAGGCAATGTGATGCATCGGTTTGTTTCCAGTACAGATCCTCAGGCAACGATCGCTGAGATTACAAAAATTTATCAAACACAAGACGAATGGGGTCGTCTATCTTTAAATGAAGTGGCAGAATATGCGAAAAATACCTTAGGGCTATCTGAACAAAATCATCCTGCGATCGCCGGAGAAATTGTGGAAGAAGCGAAAAACGCCAACATTCAATTTGTGCCAACGATTATCTTAAATGGGCACATTTTTGATGAATCGATCACTGCTGAGGAATTAACTGCATTGATCAATGAGTAACCACAAATAAAAGGGCAGGAGCAGATTTGACGCGAACATCCACGTCAAATCTGCTCCTGCTCTTTTGATTCATTTTTATTCCATTCGACTAGCTGACTTGTTCACGAAGATGATCGGCAAATTCGTTGATTTTTCGAATGCGATGATTGATCCCTGATTTCGAGATCGCTCCTGATGGAATCATTTCTCCTAGCTCTTTCAAGCTGACCTCGGGATGTTCCAAACGTAATTCGGCGATTTCTTGTAGCTTTTCAGGTAGAGCTTGCAAGCCAACTCGATCTTGAATAAACTCGATATTGTCGATCTGCTTCGAAGCAGCATCGATCGTTTTGTTCATATTGGCGGTTTCACAATTCACCAAACGGTTGACTGAGTTACGCATGTCTCGCACGATCCGCACGTCCTCGAATTTCAACATGGAATTGGTGGCGCCGATCAGTGTCAAAAAATCAGCGATTTTCTCAGCGCCTTTCAAGTAAGAAATATACCCATTTCTACGTTCTAATGCACGGGCATTCAAACCATATGCGTTTAGCATATCGCAAATATCTTGGTTATGCTCCTCGTAGATGGAATAAATCTCTAAGTGATAGCGGCTAGTTTCTGGATTGTTGATCGATCCTGATGCCATGAAAGCCCCTCGTAAATAGGAACGCATTTTTTGAGTATTGCCCATGATCTCATCAGAAACATGGCTTTGAAACATCAGCCCGTCCATGATATCTAAGTCCAAAAGCACGCGCTTTGTCTCTTGCTTCAAACGAACGATGTAGACGTTGTTCTTTTTTAATTTCATTTTGCGACGGACCAGCAACTCGCTGCGCACGTCGTAATGATCTTTTAGTAAAGAGTAAATACGTCTGGCAATCGCCGCGTTTTCTGTTTGAACGTTTAAAACAAATTGCTGGTTGTTGATACTTAATGACCCATTCATCCGAATCAAAGCTGCCAGTTCTGCCTTGGCATGTTCGCGATGAACTTCTAATGCAGTCAATTCTTTTTTTACTTCTGCTGCAAAGGACATAAAAAAATCCCTCCTTTCTTAGATTTTGGCCCCGTAAACGATACGTAGAAGTTCTTCAATCACTTTATCTCCGTCATGAAAAACTCCGCCATCTCTAAGCTCCAGAAAGTCAGCTGAAATGACACGGCTGGCTTCTTCTCGCAGTCCTTGGAAATCGTGTTTCACTTGTACAAGATATTCATCATAAATCTCTGGGTCCATATATCCTTCTGGAACTTTCTCGGTGTTGACTAACACCGTATCAATAAAGGGTTTGCCTAAATGCTTATGCAAGACTCTCACATGGTCGGCATCACTAAAGTGTTCGGTTTCACCTTTTTGGGTCATGATATTACAAATATAAACCGTTTCAGCTTGTGTTTCCAACATTGCTTGGCCGATCTCGCTGATCATGAGATTGGGCAAAATACTAGTAAAGAGACTACCAGGACCCAAGACGATCATATCTGCCTCCATAATTGATGAAACAACTTTACGAGCTGCTTTCGGCTCATCATTATTTTCTTGATTACGAACAAAGACCCGTTCGATCGTTTTGCGATCAACCGCGATTTTGGACTCGCCTACCGCTTCGGTGCCGTCTTTAAAAACAGCGTGCAACACCAATGGCAGATCTGAGGAAGGATATACTCGTCCATCGATATGCATGATTTTCGACAAAATTTGAATGGCTTCATAGGTACTGCTACGCATTTCAGCAATCGCCGCAATAATCAAGTTCCCAAGGGCATGATTGGCTAAAAATTTGTCTTCCGCTTTAAAACGGTATTGAAAAATATCATTATACAATTGCGGCATATCAGATAGAGCCGCCAGAACATTGCGCAGATCCCCCGGTGGTGAAATAGAGGAAACCAAATTGCGGATCTCGCCGCTGCTACCGCCATCATCAGCGACCGTAACGATCGCTGTGATGTCGACACCTTGATTCCGCAAGCTCTTCAGGATGACTGGTAACCCAGTTCCGCCACCTACCACAACGATCTTCGGCTTTCTGATCCGGTACGTTTTCATTTTCATGAACGATTCACCGTCTCTTTGCGCTTATCTTTGTCGCGATGAGTAATATTGACGCGATAGTCTTCTGCCAAAACCGCACCGATGCGCTCCGATAATGCAACCGAACGGTGTTGACCCCCAGTACAGCCGATAGCCACCGTCAAGCTGCTTTTGCCTTCCTTGACATAGCCTGGCATGATCGTTTGCAACAGTGTACTAAATTGCTGATAGAATTCTTCCGTTTCTGGAAAAGACATGACGTAATCATACACGGGTTCATCTTTACCCGTTAAAGGACGCAACTCTGGAATGTAATGGGGATTCGGTAAGAAACGAACATCCATCACGATATCAGCATCGATCGGCAAGCCATACTTGAAGCCAAACGAAAGTATTTCAATACGAAACCCTGTCTCATGAGAAGCACGAAATTCTTGATTGATTTTTTCTCTCAGTTGCCGTGGGGTCAACGACGTTGTGTCGATAACAATACTGGCACGCGTCTTCAAATCGTTTAAGATCGCTCGCTCTTTGCGAATGCCTTCCGTAACTAAGCCATCCATCGCCAAAGGATGTGCTCTTCTCGTTTCTTTGTATCTTGACACCAATTCATTGTCCGATGCATCTAAAAAGAGCATCCGTGTGTCGATAAAATTCGTGTTTTCAATATCGATCAGCATACTTTGGATTTCTTCAAAAAACGATCTTGAACGCAGATCGACAACTAAGGCAATTTTTGTCACTTTTCCTGATTCTTTGATCAGTTCCCAAAATTTAGGGATCAAGCTTGGGGGCATATTGTCGATACAAAAGTACCCCATATCTTCAAAACTCTGGATAGCGACCGTTTTGCCGGCTCCGCTCATCCCAGTAATAATGACCAATTCTAAATGATCCACTTCAGTCATAGGTAAAACTCCTTTCTGAAACAACTCTATTATATCATGCCGGGCGTATCATTGGAACACCGGCATAAAAAAAGACGTTAGCTCAAAAAATGCCGCTAACGTCGCTATCAGCTTTAGATTGCTTGGCGATTTGCCAATGCTTTTTCAATCGTCCGATCAACTAAAATGGATTGGGCATCCACGACTGGATAAGGATTGTCAGTCACAAATTCATCCATCAAGGATAACTCGGTACATCCAAGTACTACGCTTTCACAGCCGATGCGTTCGGTGACTTCTTCCAGTATCTCAAAGTAAAGTTCTTGATCCAGATGATCATTTTCTTTGATTCGATCATAGATCAATGTATTGACCTTTTTTTGGATCGCTGGCTCTGGGAGATAGACATCAAGTCCCAACTGGCGCAATTCTTTCTCATAGATGCCGGCTTTGACACTGCCTTCTGTCCCAAGAAAGGCCACTTTTCCAGTGACGCCTTTTTCAAAAACGACTTTCGCTGCCTCACGAGGCATATGCAAAATCTCAATCTCAGTAGCCGCTTGCAACTCATCAAAAAAATAATGCGCTGTGTTACAAGTCAACACAATAAAATTTGGCTTTAATAAATTTTGTTTTTCGATGTCGTCCATTAAATAAGGAACAGGGTTTTCTAACGTATTGTCTAAAATATATGCCGTCCGATCCGGTACTGTCGCATGATTGAATAAAACATAGTTCAAGTAATCTTGGTCTTTATGGGTCTGTGTCCGTCGATTTAAAATGCGGACGAAACTTTCCGTCGCTAACGTTCCCATGCCGCCTAAAATACTAAAAAAATTCTCCATCTTCTAGCCTTCTTTCGTATGGAAATACGTTTTGAATCGTTTGTTGTATAGATGGAACATTCTCTTTAACAGAATCCAACGCTTCAGAGATAAGTCTTCTTTATAAAAGACGGTCGTTCCCCAGCGATTTTCTGCTAATAATTTTTTTGCTCGTTCTTTCGCAGGATTTTCTTTTGCATAAGTCAAGAAGATGTTTTTTGGTACCCCTAGCCATAATTTCGCTTCTGGCGCGTCAGCTTTGCCATAAACCGTTTCTGTATAAGGTTTTTCGAAGACTAAATCTTCAGTGATAAACTTTGCCAAATTCAATCCGCTTAAGGTAATAAAGAAACTGCTTCTTCCTTGGCGCAAGTTGATTTCAAATAGTTTATATTGCCCGTCTCGCGCATCATATTTCAAGTCAAAATTGGCAAATCCAACATACTCGATCTCTTTTAAAAACTTACGGATCATTTGATAAATTTGATCATTTTCGTCTGGAATGATCACTACGTAATTCCCGACAGCGCCAGGGGTTGGGTCTTCTAGTAAAGGATGACCTAAGCCCATCACGCGAACTTCGTGATTCTCATCAACATAGGCATTTAAAACCCGCATGTTGCTGTCATCACCGGGAATAAAATCTTGGACGATCATTTCATATTGATAACCCGCTTGATAAATGCGAGAAACGATTTCTTCAAATTCTATTCGATTATCAATAATAAAGGCTTTTTTGCGTCCTTCAAAATCAACTGACAGCCATGCTACACTATTTGCCGGTTTCAATGCCACAGGAAAATCAAAAGGCAGCTCTCCTTTGAACGTTCCTTCCGTCAACAGTTCAGGCGTTAAAATGAAGGTCTTAGGATAAGGCAAGCCATATTCCTCGCAGACTTCGTAAAAGCTTACTTTGTTGATCAACCTTTTTAGTAAAGAATAATCGTTAGCGATAAAGGTATAATAGGGCGCCAATTCTTCTTTATGCTTCGCCAACAGTTCCGCATAACCATCGCCGCAAGGAATCAACAAATATTTCATTGCAGGATCATTGTAAGTATTTTTTCCTAACTTGATCAACGTCTCAGTGAATCCGGGATCATGGTCAAAACCTTCCACTTGATTGATTTTTACAATTTTACTAAAGCGGGTTGGTGCAAGTTCGGCGCCTGCATAGGCAACTGATTGAATACCATATGCTTCGTGGAACGCTCTGGCCATACCATAAACATTCATATCACTTCCTAATAATATGGGAAGAAAATTTTCCTGACTCATCAAAAATCACTCTCTCTTTTGAATACGAAAAACGACCTCTCTCGTTTCGTTTGATTACAATAGCATTATAATACCACAAAGAAAAAAGCAATCAAAGTATCTATCTTTGATTGCTTTCTCCCACTTTGAACGGATAGAACTTATAGGCAGTTTATTCAATGCGAATATACGTATACCTATTGCTATTCTATCAAATAAAATTTTGATTTCAAGCCCTTATCATGAAATTTGCAGATATTTCACGCTTCCTTAAACTTTAGCGAAACCTATTGACAGACAAGTGAAAAAGTGAGTGCTTTTTCATCTGCTTAAAGGACTTTTTTCAAATAATGACCGGTGTAGCTGTCTGAAACCGCAGCAATTTCTTCTGGTGTACCAGTTGCAATGATCGTGCCACCGCCTTCGCCACCTTCTGGACCTAGGTCAATCACATGGTCCGCTGATTTGATGACATCCAAGTTGTGTTCGATCACTAAAACGGTGTTGCCAGCGTCGACAAATCGTTCCAAAACTTTCAACAAACGGGCAATATCATCCGTATGCAGACCAGTCGTCGGTTCATCTAAGATATAAAAACTCTTGCCATTGGAATTTTTGTGCAGTTCACTGGCAAGCTTCATCCGTTGCGCTTCCCCACCAGACAAAGTAGTCGCTGGTTGTCCCATAGTGACATAACCTAAACCGACATCGACGATCGTTTGCAATTTTCGATGGATTTTGGGAATATGTTGGAAAAATTCCACTGCATCTTCCACGGTCATATCTAAGATTTCCGAAATATTTTTTCCTTTGTAATGAACTTCTAACGTTTCTGAGTTATAACGTTTGCCATGACAAACCTCACAAGGTACGTAGACATCAGGTAAGAAGTGCATCTCGATCTTGATGATTCCGTCCCCTTTACATGCTTCACAGCGTCCACCTTTTACATTAAAACTAAAGCGGCCTTTTTTATAACCACGGACTTTCGCCTCATTGGTTTTAGCAAATAAATCACGAATGTCATCAAAGACACTGGTATACGTTGCCGGATTGCTTCGAGGTGTCCGACCAATCGGGCTCTGATCGATATCGATCAATTTCTCAATAGCTTCATAACCAGTAATGGTTTTAAAGCGGCCAGGTTTGTTCGAATTCCGATTGATTTTTTGCGCCAAGGATTTTTTCAAAATTTCATTGACTAATGTTGATTTACCAGAGCCAGAGACCCCTGTAACTGCGACGAACTTTCCTAATGGAAAATCGACCGAAATGTTTTTCAAGTTATTCTCAGAAGCACCGGTCACACGAATCTTTTCACCATTGCCTTTGCGGCGTTCCGTCGGTGTTGGGATTTCTCGTTTTCCAGATAAGTATTGACCTGTTAAAGAAGACTCATTGACAGCGACTTCATCGGGAGTGCCTGCAGCGACGATCTCGCCACCTGCATGTCCTGCACCCGGACCGACATCGATCAAGTAGTCTGCTGCCCGCATCGTGTCTTCGTCATGCTCAACGACAATCAGGGTATTCCCGAGATCACGCATTTTCCGCAATGAATCTAGCAAGCGATCATTGTCTCGTTGGTGAAGACCGATCGATGGCTCATCAAGAATGTAAAGCACCCCAGACAAATTGGAGCCGATTTGTGTTGCCAAGCGAATTCGTTGCGCTTCCCCACCAGAGAGTGTGCCTGACGCACGACTCAAGGTCAAATAGTCCAATCCGACATTTTTTAAGAAGCTTAAACGATCATCGACTTCTTTCACGATCGGACGTGCAATCATTTGCTCTTGTTCCGTTAGTTTCAATTCTTCGACAAAGTTCAAGGCATTGTTGATCGCCATCTCACTCATTTCACCAATATGCTTCCCATTGACTTGCACGCACAGCGCTTGAGGGTTCAAGCGATAGCCATGACAGGTTTTACAAGTCAACTCTGTCATATACAAACGCATTTGATCACGGGTAAAATCAGAGTTGGTTTCATGATAACGGCGTTTGATATTTGGTAAGATCCCTTCAAAAGCGACCTCAACATCACGCACCCCACCAAAATCATTCTCATAATGGAAATGGAACATCTCCCCATTCGAACCATTCAGGATAATATCTCTGTGTTCTTCTGGCAATTCTTCAAATGGTGTGTCCATATCGATATTGAATTCTTGACAGGCTTGTTCCAGCATTTGCGGATAATATTGTGAACTGATTGGATTCCATGGCAATAGTGCGCCTTCACGCAACGTTTTGCTTTGATCGGGAATCACTAAGTCGACATCGACTTCTAGCTTCACGCCAAGACCATCACAGTCTGGACAAGCACCAAAAGGCGCATTGAATGAAAATAGGCGTGGTTCTAATTCTCCAACCGTAAAACCGCAATAAGGACAAGAATAATGTTCACTGAAGAGCATTTCTTTTTGGCCGATCACATCGACTACCGCATAGCCGTCCGCTAACCGTAATGCCGCTTCAAAAGAATCAAACAGGCGTGAACGTATGCCTTCCTTCACAACAATCCGGTCGATGATGATGGCAATATCGTGCTTTTTATTTTTTTCTAATTCAGGCGCTTCAGAAACATCATAGACTTCACCGTCTACGCGCATCCTTACATAGCCTTCTCTTTGGATACGTTCGAAGACTTTTTTGTGCTGCCCTTTCTTTTGGTAAACGATCGGTGCCAACAATTGGATCTTGGTGCGTTCTGGTAATGCCAAAACTTCATCCACCATCTGCTCAACCGACTGACTAGTGATCTCGATGTGATCATTTGGACAAATCGGGTGACCGATTCTAGCGTAAAGAAGCCGCAGATAATCATTGATTTCAGTAACCGTCCCTACTGTTGATCGCGGGTTCTTGCTGGTGGTTTTTTGATCGATAGAAATCGCTGGACTAAGTCCATCAATGCTATCTACGTCTGGTTTATCCATTTGACCTAAAAACTGACGGGCATACGCCGATAGACTTTCTACATATCGGCGTTGTCCTTCGGCATACAACGTATCAAAAGCTAAGGAACTTTTCCCTGAACCCGAAAGACCAGTAACAACAACGAGTTGGTCTCTGGGAATTGTCACATCGATATTTTTTAAATTATGGGCCCGTGCCCCATGGATCACGATTTTATCATTTGCCATAGTGTTTCTCCTTCTAATCAGCAGCTTTTAGCTCAAAAATAGTATCTCTTAAGGTAGCAGCCGTTTCAAAATCCAATGCTTTCGCAGCATCTTTCATCTCTTTTTCTAGCTTCAACAACAAGGTTGCTTTTTCCTCACGACTCAGTTCTTCATAAGAAGTCGTGGTGTATTCACCGGTCTCTTCTGCCACTTTTGTGATCGCGATCAGATCGCGAATTTCTTTAATAATGGTTTTCGGTACGATCCCATGTTCTTCGTTGTAGGCTTCTTGGATACTTCGGCGTCGCGCCGTTTCATCGATCGCTCGCTGCATCGAATCAGTCATTTTATCAGCGTACATGATTACTTTTCCTTCAGAGTTTCGGGCTGCCCGTCCAATGGTTTGGACTAATGAGCGTTCGCTGCGCAGGAAGCCTTCCTTATCGGCATCAAGAATCGCAACCAGAGAAACTTCCGGCACGTCTAACCCTTCTCGCAGTAAGTTGATTCCGACCAGTACATCAAATTCACCGAGGCGCAGGTCTCGAATGATCTCTGTTCGTTCCAATGTTTTGATGTCACTGTGCAAGTATTTGACTTTGATCCCTAATTCTTTGAAGTAATCCGTCAAATCTTCAGACATTTTTTTCGTCAAGGTCGTCACAAAGACCCGTTCATTTCGCTCGACTCGCTCATTGATTTCTCCCACGAGGTCGTCAATTTGACCCATGATCGGTCGTACTTCGATCACCGGATCTAACAGACCAGTTGGTCGAATGATTTGTTGAACGACGGTATCGGTTTGATCGTATTCATAGGGTCCAGGTGTTGCTGACACATAGACGATTTGATTGACATGTTTCTCAAATTCTTCCAAGCGTAACGGACGGTTGTCCAGTGCAGAAGGCAAACGGAAGCCATAATCCACTAACATTTGTTTTCTAGCACGGTCACCATTATACATCCCACGAACTTGGGGCATCGTTACGTGTGATTCATCGATTACTAATAGAAAATCATCTGGGAAGAAATCCAATAACGTATAAGGCGGTTCCCCTTCTTTTCGTCCATCCATGTGGCGAGAGTAGTTTTCGATCCCTGAGGTATACCCCATTTCTCGCATCATTTCAATATCATAGTTGGTTCGCTGCTCTAAACGCTGTGCTTCCAGCAGCTTATTTTCTGCTCGCAAAACTTTCAGTCGTTCATCGAGTTCACTTTGGATTGAAGCGATCGCATGTTCCATATGGTCTTCATTGGTCACAAAGTGGGTTGCCGGAAAGATCGACACATGTTCGGTGTCACTCATGATCTCGCCCGTCAAGGCATCAACTTCACGAATCCGATCGATTTCATCGCCAAAAAACTCAATGCGCAACGCTCGCTCATCACGAGAAGCTGGGAAAATCTCCACAACATCGCCGCGCACGCGAAAACGCCCCCGTTGAAAATCGATGTCGTTTCGTTCAAATTGGATCTCGATTAATTCTTTTAATAGTTGATCCCGAGACTTTTCCATCCCTACTCGTAAAGAAACAACTTGTCTTGCATACTCGATCGGCGAACCTAAACCGAAAATACAAGAGACAGAAGCTACAACAATCACATCGTTTCTCTCTAATAAAGAACTTGTCGCCGAGTGACGGAGCTTATCGATTTCATCGTTGACACTGGAGTCTTTTTCGATGTATGTATCACTGGAAGGAACATACGCTTCTGGTTGATAGTAATCATAGTAACTGACAAAGTACTCGACTGCATTATTTGGGAAGAAGTCCTTGAACTCGCCATATAATTGTCCAGCCAGTGTTTTATTATGGGCAATGATCAATGTCGGTTTATTGACTTCCTTGATTAGATTAGAAATCGTATAAGTCTTACCGGTCCCAGTGGCTCCTAACAAAATCTGTGCTTTTTTTCCACCGACCACCCCGTCAACCAATTGATGGATCGCTTCTGGTTGATCCCCAGCTGGTTGATATTTTGATACTAAGTCAAATTCATGGGAAGTTGTTCTTTCGATCATCTTCATTCCCCCTCGATTATTCTAAACGACAACAAAAAAAGAAAAACTCGCTGCCGCTTTTCCATAAATAAGTATATCATAGCGAACATACTTTCGCCATCATTTGCTATGAAAGTTTCATGCGATTAAGCATAACTTAACATGTTTGATTTTCTAACATCTGATGTGAGGTTTAAACGATTTTGTCATATTTTTAAAGAGAAAGACTTGTGTGTTGAAGAAAAAATCCATATAATCTATAAATACGTTATATCTAAAGGGGGAATTTTCTTGAAAAGAAAACACATGTCCTTCGCTTTAATCGCGCTGATTATCAGCATTTTTACGCTATCAGTAAAGTCAGCAAGTGCGGAGGAAACTACGTATAAGATAGGAACAGATTTAACATTTGCTCCTTTCGAATTCCAAAATGAAAATAATGAATACGTTGGGATCGATATAGATTTATTAAATGCGATCGCAGAAGATCAAGGTTTTGCAGTTGATTTACGTCCTTTAGGTTTTGACGCCTCCATTCAAGGCGTGCAATCAAATCAGTTAGATGGCATGATCGCTGGGATGAGTATCACAGATGAACGTAAAGAGACCTTTGATTTCTCTGATCCTTATTTCGATAGTGGGATTCAAATGGCAGTAGCTGCTGACAATGACAGTATTACTAGCTACGAGGATCTTGAAGGCGAAACGGTCGGTGCAAAGGTTGGTACCGAAAGTGCTCGCTTTCTAGAAAGCAATAAAGACCAATATGGCTACGACATCAAATTATATGATGACGCTACTGGACTATATGGCGCTGTACGCAATGGTACTGTGGCAGCCGCTTTTGATGATTATCCAGTGCTTGGCTATGCTATCAACAATGGCGAACCGATGAAACTTGTCGGCGAACCTGAAAAAGGTGCTTCTTACGGATTTGCCGTCAGAAAAGGCCAAAACCAAGAACTCCTAGAAAAATTCAATGCTGGTTTAGCCAATATGAAAGCTTCCGGCAAATACGACGAAATCGTCAATACTTACATCACAACGTCTGATACAGATGCAGACACTAGTGAAATGGTGAAAGTCGAACCAAAGAAAGATGTTTACCGAATTGCTAGTGACTCCGCCTTCGCTCCATTTGAATTCCAAAATGAAGACAATGAGTATGTAGGGATCGATGTTGATTTAATGAACCGAGCGGCAGAATTGCAAGGGTTCAACATCGAATTCAATTTCATCGGTTTTTCCGGAGCTTTGCAAGCCTTGGATGGTAACCAAGCAGATGGGATGATCGCTGGGATGACAATCACTGATGAGCGTCGTCAATCCTACGACTTCTCTGATTCTTACTTTGAAAGCGGCATTCAGCTCGCTGTAAAAGAAGGCAATGATTCCATCAAATCCTATGAAGATCTAGATGGAAAAACCGTCGGTGCAAAAGTTGGGACAGAAAGTGCAGACTTCTTGATCGCCAACGAAGAGAAATATGGCTATTCCATCAAATATTATGATGCTGCCGATCAATTATATGCGGCTGTTAACGGTGGGCAAATCGATGCCATGATGGATGATTATCCAGTGATTGGTTATGCCATCAGCCAAGGTCAAAAACTAGTGACACCGATTGAAAAAGAATCTGGTGGTCAGTACGGATTTGCGGTGAAAAAAGGCCAAAATCCTGAACTGATCCAAATGTTCAATGAAGCATTGAAAGAAATGAAACGGACTGGGGAGTACGATCAAATCATCAATAAATACATTGAAGATGGATCTGCCACAGAAAAACGAGTGGATGAATCAACGATCACTGGTTTGATCAGCAACAACTATAACGTCTTATTAAAAGGATTATGGAATACCCTTTTACTAGCATTGATTTCTTTTGCCTTAGCATTAGTGATCGGAATCATTTTTGGACTATTCAGTGTTGCTCCAATCAAAGCATTGCGGGTTTTTGCAGGGATCTATGTTGATATCATTCGTGGTATTCCTATGATGGTATTGGCTTTCTTCATCTTCTTCGGTCTTTCCGATGCGATTGGTATCACGATTCCGGACTTTGCAGCCGGGGTCATTACATTGACCTTAAATGCCAGTGCCTATATCGCTGAGATCGTCCGTGGTGGGATCAACGCGGTGCCAAAAGGTCAGATGGAAGCCTCTCGTAGTTTGGGGATGACCTACACTCGGACAATGCAGAAAATCATTTTACCGCAAGCGATCAAAATCATGATTCCATCTTTCGTTAACCAATTCGTTATCTCGTTGAAAGATACAACGATCATCTCGGTTATTGGAGTCGTAGAATTATTGCAAACTGGGAAAATCATCGTTGCACGAACCACACAAAGTACCTATGTCTACTTGATCATCGCGATTATTTACTTAGTCGTGATCACAGCTTTAACGAAACTTGCAAAAGTTTTAGAAAAGAAGGTGAAATAGCATGAAAGAAAAAATCTTAGTTGAAAATCTTGTAAAAAAATACGGCGACAATACCGTATTGAACAATATCAATGTTTCAATCGCTGAAGGAGAAGTCGTTTGTGTGATCGGCCCTTCAGGATCTGGGAAATCGACGTTCTTACGCTGTTTGAACCGCTTAGAAGAACCAACCAGCGGCGATATTATCGTTGACGGCGCACATCTGATGGATAAAAACACCAATATCAATGCTGTTCGTCAACATATCGGCATGGTGTTTCAGCATTTCAATCTCTTCCCTCACTTGTCGGTTTTAGAAAATATTATTTTAGCTCCGATGGATCTAAAAAATGCTTCTCGGCAAGAAGCGGAACAAAACGCGATTCGTTTATTAGAGACGGTGGGTTTGGCAGATAAAAAAGACATGTACCCTGACAATCTGTCTGGAGGACAAAAACAACGGGTGGCAATCGCTAGAGCCTTAGCAATGAATCCCGATGTGATGTTGTTCGATGAACCAACCTCCGCCCTCGATCCAGAAATGGTTGGAGATGTACTCAATGTTATGAAGGATTTGGCAAAACAAGGAATGACCATGGTAATCGTTACTCATGAGATGGGCTTTGCCAAAGAAGTAGCAAACCGTGTGATGTTTATTGATGGCGGTAATTTCTTGGAAGACGGTACACCTGAGCAAATCTTTTCCAACCCTAAGCACGATCGTACGAAAGATTTCTTAGACAAAGTATTGAATATCTAAAAAAATCCTCTGCAACAGATCTTTTCTCGGACTGTTGCAGAGGTCTTTTTTTTATTGATTTTTTCGTTTGGTTTCTTCTGAAATCCGCTTTTGATTTTCACCTAAAAATACTTTTGTATCGATAGGGTTGGCTTTGTTCGCCCCTCCGACGCCAGTATCAACCATCTTTCCCCAACCCTTCAATGGCTCTTTCCCTGCTGCACGAAGTTGCGCATTTTTTAAACGTAACGCTTGTTTTTTTGCTTCTTTTTTCGCTTGATGTTTTGCTTGCCACTGCTTTAAGATGCTCATCTTCATTCCCTCCTCTCCTTGTTATGAATCCTTACATAAATTCTTAGCAAACGGTATGCTGATTCCTGTTGACCTGGTAAGAGTAAACAGGGTTCACCTTTAAAATAGCAAATTTTTATTGAGTAGTTAAATCTATTATAACATTTCCTTTTCACCATCGTAAGCTGCAGATACTAATTTTACTAAAACCATGAAAGGACATTTGAAATCAAGCAGCCAGATCAGAAGCAACATGTTACACTTATTAAACAACACTCCCTCCAAACCAAAATAGGTATACAAACATTTTTCTTTTTATTTTATAGCAAATGACGGGGTTTTCCTAATAAAAAACCAACATTAAAATAACAAAGTAAGGCAAAGAAAATCATTTTGGAGGAACCTATCTTATGAAAACCATCATTTTATTTTTCCCACTAATGATACTCTCCCTCTTTCTCACTGGCTGTACCTTGATTGACGAAATCATGGATGACAACACCAAAAGCAGTTTTTCACCAGAAGCAACGTCGTCTTCTCAATCTTTGTCAGTTGATTCAGAAACCAGAGCTTCTTCTTCCAGAACTGAGAACCATGCATCAGAACCCGCATCAGAAACAACTCATTCTTCTGATGACGTTGCACAAACTCAGAGCAGTACCGAAACAGTTGCCCCTCAATTTTCGTATTGTGAACAATTGCAGATCTGGCTGCCGCGACGGTGGAATCGAACAGTCAACAAAGACTTGCTCCATCAACTGCAAATAGGAATGTCTTGCGATCAAGTTCTTGAAATCATGGGTGGCCTTCCTTCTTGGCGACTAGCAGTCGTAGGTGTGGAATCCAATGCCTGGATCAATTCCGATGGTGAAGCAATCATTGTCACTCTTATTAACCGAACCGTTTCTGATGTGGCCTGGCATGATCAGTTTTCTGAAACAGAAATTAAGTAATCCATTAAGCGATCTCACGTGACTGATATTGGTAAAACGCAGGATGAAATTCAATCACCACTTTTATCAGAAGTCATCTAAAAAAACTTGGGAGTTGAAGGATCAAATGAAACTGAGTCGACTTAGAAAAAAAATCCGGGAGCATAGCAGAAGAAGCCTTTTGCTTTCTTTGGGTATCAGTTGTTTTTTGCTTGGCGCTGCCCTCTTCTACAGCGAAAACCAGCCGGCAGCTGCCTACGAGCAGTTTTTAGAGATCGATTACTTAACTGCTTTACTGGAAGAAAGACCTTCCCCTGAGTCCATCAGCGATCTTGGCCTCGATCTTATCAAACGTAGTGATCGGGTAAACCAAGAGCGCAGTGCCATCAACCGAAAGCGGCGCCGCGAAAATGTGATCGTCACAGAAGAGACTAGAAAAGTTTTTTCTCCCGATCAAGGAGTAATGGTTGATGAAGTAAGAAAAGTAACCACTCGCTTACCTGATTCAGCCATTGATTTGTTATCAATGATGGTTGATAGCAGCGCTCTCGAGACAAAAAGAGTGCCTTTAGGTTCACGGGACAAACTGTCCAAAATCAGCTTTGATTTTGAATTTGATGATTCTGGTGATGAAAGATTAGCGAAAATCACATTGGTTGATGTCCCAGAATTTTTCGGTATTGATTTCTCACAATTCGAGAAAGAGGCTGATGTTGAGGAGATCAAAGAGACATTGATCGTACAGTATGGTTTAGATGCTCACATCAGGGACGTTAGCGCCATTCGGAGACTTTTCTTTGTTCATGAAGGATTTGAGTTTTACATTAGTCATACCTACAATCCGAATGGAGTCGGCATCACCGCATCACGGTCCAAGCGGTAGAACCATAAACGAAAAATAGTGAATCCCCCCTCTCTTTGCGGGATTAACAAAAAAAGCGTCCGCGAATACAAACGCAGGCACCTTTTTTCTACTTCTATTTTGTTTAGGCAAAAACGGTCGACCAATTGTCACGTTCATCAAGAAATTCTTGCGCTAATTTTTGCGCACCTTCTAAGGTATGGTTCGCCGCCCAACCGCATTGCACTTCATTGCTGGCAGGTACTTCATTTGCTTGCAAAACATCCTTCATGGTTTTTTCTAGGACTGTCAAAATCTCTTCATAATCGTCATGATTCAAGACAGTCAGATAGAAGCCGGTTTGGCATCCCATGGGTGACCAATCCACGATATAATCTGCATGATTACGAATCAACTCTGCCGTCAAATGTTCTAAAGAATGCAGACTTGCCATATCCATATGTGCTTGGTTCGGCTGCTTCAAACGAACATCATATTTGATGATGGTATCATTTGTTCCTTGTTTTTTATCGGCAACCCGTACATAAGGTGCTTTGACTTTCGTATGATCCAAATTAAAGCTTTCAACATTCATTTTCATTGTACATCTCTCCTACTCTTTTTGTGCTTCCACAAGCCAAACATACTCATTGATTTGCTTAAAACGACTGGTAAACCCATGTTGGCGAAAATATCGTTCGATATCCGCAGTAACTGGATAGTACTCCCGTTGCAGATCAGCGGCTAGTCGCTGGTGTCCAGCTTGCCGCGCTTCATCGATTAGCTCCATTTTTCGGGCTAAGGAAAGAAACATCGTATCCCCGAAAAGCACTTTCCCGCCTTTTGGCAGCATCGCCGCATATTTGCCGATTGCCCGTTGTTTTTCGTCCTCCGTAAGATGATGAAAAACATAGGTAGAAACGATCGTATCGGTTACATCCGTGATTTCAGGAAAAATCTCCATATCACCATCTACAAAAGTCACTTTAGAAAGACTGGGTTTTGACTTGGCGATCCGCCGCATCTCTGGCGATGGCTCGATTGCCAGCACGTTTTTTCCTTGATCAAGCAGAGCTTGTGTTAGATTTCCAGTTCCACTACCAAATTCTACCACAGACTGCCCTGCTTTTTCAGCTATTTCAGCGAGTAACTGTTCATATTTGAAAAAAACCGCTCGATATTCTTCATCCTTACCTGCAACTGTTTCATCGTACTCAGCTGCCCAGTCAGAAAAAATTGGAATAAACTCTCTCCCCATCACTAGCTACCTGCCTTTTCAAACGCTTGCTCTAAATCTGCCTGCAGATCCTCACCGTCTTCGATGCCCACCGACAACCGAATCAAGCCATCTTTGATCCCAGATTGCTCACGAATTTCTTTAGGGATCGAGGCATGGGTCATCACGGCTGGCACTTCTACCAAGCTTTCCACGCCACCTAAGCTTTCTGCTAAAGTAAAAATCTTTAATGATTCAACAAATTCTGCTGTTTTCGATTCATCGTTTAGTTCAAAAGATATCATACCGCTATACCCAGACATCTGTGATTTGGCGATCTCATGACCTTCATGGTCAATCAATCCTGGATAATAGACCTTTGCAACAGCTTGATGTGCTTGTAAGTAGTGGGCAATTTTCATCGCATTGTTTTGATGTGCTTTCATCCGCAAAGCAAGTGTTTTGATGCTTCGTTGGATCAACCAGCTATCATGAGGCCCCAATACACCGCCAATAGCGTTTTGTAAAAAGGCAATTCTTTCGGCGATTAGCGGCTCTTTGGCAACCGCTAATCCAGCTACTACATCACTGTGTCCACCGAGGTACTTGGTAGCACTGTGAATCACAATATCTGCGCCTAATTGTAGCGGCTTTTGAAAATATGGCGTCGCAAAGGTATTATCCACGATCGTCAAGAGATCGTGCTGGGCAGCTAGTCTCGCAACCGATTTGATATCCGTGATTTTTAACAGCGGGTTCGTCGGTGTTTCCAGAAAAATCGCTTTGGTCTCCGGAAGAATTGCTGTTTCAATAGCAACTAAATCATCGGTTTTGACAAGTGAATAAGTCAACCCGCTTTTTTCTAATACTTGATGAAGCAAACGAAATGTCCCCCCATAAACGTCATCTCCTAAAATGACATGATCTCCTGTCTGAAAAAGCGTGAAGATCGCATGGGTGGCTGCTAATCCAGAGGCAAAAGCAAACCCTTGAGCGCCTTCTTCAAGATCCGCAATCAATTCTTCTAAGGCAAAACGAGTTGGGTTGCCTGAACGACTGTATTCATATTGCTTTGGCTGACCTAGAGCATTTTGCCGATAGGTAGATGTTTGGTAGATTGGCACACTGACTGCACCGGTGAGTTCGTCTTCGCTGATACCGCCGTGAATTACTTTTGTATTAAAATGCATTGTTTGTTCCTCCTATGAATGGTGTGATTGCTGATTCGCCAGCATAAATCTTTTTTGATAGATAGCGGTCGCCACCATCGGGAAAGACTGTGGCGATCGAGCTTCCGGTTGGTAATTCGAGGCTTTCTTTTACTGCTGCTGCCATCACGGCTCCACTTGAACTTCCAACAAGCAGACCATAGTTTCTTGCCAAGTAACGAGTAAAGGCAAAGCCTTCGGCATCACTTATCGTATAAATGTTATCAATAAGCAAATCGTCAAAAAATTGTGGAATGAACTCAACACCGATCCCTTCAATCTCGTGGCCATGGGCAGGACCGCCGTTCAAGATTGATCCTTCCGGCTCAACAACAGCAAGACGAGTGCTTGATTTTTGCTTCTTTAAGTACGTCGCGACACCCGCAAAAGTACCACCACTGCCAGCGCCTGCAACAAAGCTGTCAATTTTTCCATGTAATTCCTGATAGATCTCAGGCCCCAATGTTGCTTGATAGGCTGCAGGATTGTTCTGATTATGAAACTGCAATGGCATAAAACTATTCGGCTGTCCTTTTGCTAATTCCTTTGCTTTTTCGATTGCCCCTTGAATGCCAGCTTCCGTTGGTGTATGAACGATAGTTGCGCCTAATGCCTCAATCAATTGCTGCTTTTCAATGCTGAATTTCTCCGGAATAACAAAAATCATTTTTAGTCCATGCTCGATCCCGGCAATAGCTAAGCCAATCCCGGTATTTCCGGCTGTCGGTTCAATTACTGTTGTCTCATGATTGATTGTACGCTCTCGAAATGCCTCATCGATCAAGTACTTTCCTAAGCGGTCCTTAATGCTGCCACCAGGATTTAAATATTCAAGTTTCGCATAGATTTTACTTCCCTTTTTTCCGCCTAAAGCTGCGGTATCAAATTCAAAGAGCGGGGTATGCCCTATCAATTCTTTTACATTTTTAACGATCATCGTTTGACTCCTTATTCAGATTTTTAGGCAAAACTTGTAAGCTTCATATACATATTTTGGCTTGCAATCATCAGCCGTCGCCATTGAAAGCGGTAAAAAAAAGCAAACAAAAAGGGGTACTGACTATTACATCAGTACCCCAAAAAAATGTCGTCTTATCCGGATAGAAGCGAATCACTAAAAAAATCAGCGATCTGCTGCGACAAAGGAACTAATAATAGGCATGACAAATGGGTATGCTGCTTTTTGCACCATACAACAACAACAGGTAGTTTGTGTGTTGAAGTTCGTCATGTCTTGTTCCCTCCTTTAATTTGCTTGTTATCAAAATAGCACGACTCTTTTTTTTTGTCAAATATTTTTTTTAATCAACAAGTATCGATCAATGAACGTTTATAAAATAACATTAAAGAGGATAATAAGCAGTCACATAGGCATCCACGGCTTTGATCGCGGCTACAACATCTTCTGCGGATACCGTGAACGGCATATTGTGAATCGTCTCCCCTTCGATGGTTGCTTGTTTACCGACTTTCATAAGCTCTGCATCGCTAACATCAGAAAGATGCATTTCAGCTAATGTCGTTGGTAATTCCAACGCCTGATACAACTCAATATATTGGTCAATTTCATCAGGATCCGCGTTTTCCAGCATCAATTGTGTAAGTGTCCCGTAAGCAACTTTCTCCCCATGAGTCAAATCATGGACGTCTCCTTCAAGGGCTGTCAAGCCATTATGGATCGCATGAGCTGCTGCCAAACCAGCACTTTCAAAGCCTAAACCACTTAACAGAGTGTTGGCTTCCACGATTTGTTCAAAAGCTTCGGTAACGACTTGTTTTTTATTTGCTTGATAGGCTTTCAGTGCATTCTCAAAAAGAATCTCTTCGCATTTTTCAGCGATTGCCATGCCGGCAATTGGTTGAATACCACCCACCATATTCTTACTATGGCTTCGGGCAACGGCGCGTGCTTCGACATAGGTTGCTAGTGCATCCGCAATACCCGCTGCAAGTAATTTGGCAGGCGCTTTCGCAATAACGGCTGTATCCACTAAGACAAGTTCAGGGTTTTTGTTGTAAAAACGATATTTTTCAAAGCGACCTTCATCTGTATAAATAACAGAAAGTGCCGAAGTTGGTGCATCAGTAGAAGCGATCGTTGGCAAAACAGCAATCGGTATGTTTAATTCATCCGCAACAGCTTTCCCAGTATCGATGGCTTTCCCGCCACCTAATGCAGCAATTACTTCAATGGATTCGCTTTTGGCTTTAGAGACGATACGATCGATTTCATTTGCAGAAGCTTCTCCACCAAAAATTTCTTTTACCGGACCTAAATCAGCCGCTTTGAGATTTTCAAATAAATCTTCCCCGGCAATTTTCCAAACTGTTTCATCGGTCAAAAGCAGCACTTTCTTTCCTAGATCTTTAATGTGAGATAAACCATCCTTCAATACTCCTTTTCCTTGAACGTATCGTGACGGACTCGCAAATATTCTTTCCATTGTATCTCCTCCTTCAATTGGTCTACTTTTATTGTGACACACTAAGCAAGCGATTTCAAAGGAAAAGAAAAAAAGATGGCCAAGAAGATTCGATTCTCGCCCATACTGCACATTTATAGCCATACAAACACTCATGCCCTTATAAAACTGATGGTTTTATAAGGGCATGAATTGGATTATTTACTTGTTATTTCTTTTTCCCACCAAAAGCATCTTTCATTTTATCAAAAAATCCTTCTGGTTGTTGTTCGGTGGTTTCATGACCACTAGCTTTTGCATAAGCCCGCAATGCTTCTTTTTGTTCCTCATTTAAGTTCTTAGGTGTGATCAGCTTCACTTTGACTTGTTGATCGCCATTGCCGCCTCCCCGTAAGCGAGGTGCTCCTTTACCGCGTAAGCGGAAGTTTGTGCCTGTTTGGGTCCCAGCTGGGATTTTTAACTTCACATTCCCGTGAACGGTTGGCACATTGACCTCATCTCCTAAAGCTGCTTGGACAAAGTTCAACGGCAACTCGTAATAAATCTCTGAACCGTCACGATCAAAAATATCACTTTCTTCTACACGGAAAACAACGTATAGGTCCCCATAAGGACCACCATTGGTTCCAGCTTCCCCTTGGCCAGATAAACGCATTTGTTGTCCATCTTCGACACCTGCAGGCACGTTGACTTTTACATTATGTTTTTTCTTTTCATGGCCAGTACCATGACAGGTTGTACATGGTTCTTTGATTTCTTTCCCAGTTCCATGACAAACATCACAGGTTTGACGGCTCATTACACGACCAAGCGGTGTTTGACGTTCAACATTGATAGTACCTGCACCATGACATTTATGACAGGTTTCTGGTGAAGTACCTGGTTTTGCCCCGTTCCCGCCGCAGGTATGACAGGTTTCTTCACGATTGTATTGAACAGTTTTTTCCACTCCGAAAATCGCTTCTTCAAAGGAAAGATCAACCGCATATTGCAAGTCTGCTCCTTGTCGAGGTGCATTAGGATTGGCTGCTCTGCCGCCTCCACCACCAAAAAATGATTCGAAAATGTCTTCAAATCCACCAAAACCGCCACCGGAGAATCCGCCACTGTTAAAGCCGCCGAATCCACCGCCATAACCGCCTCCGTAGTTCGGATCGGTACCAGCATGACCATACTGGTCATAAGCAGCTCTTTTTTGGGAATCACTTAATATTTCATAGGCCTCAGAAATCTCTTTAAACTTTGCTTCTGCATCAGGTTCTTTATTGATGTCTGGATGATATTGTTTTGAAAGCTTACGATAAGCTTTTTTGATTTCGTCATCCGAAGCCCCTTTTTGTAGACCTAAGACCTCATAATAATCTCTTTTGTCTGCCATTGGCTTCCCTCCACTCTATTCTTGCGTCTCTCGTATTTTAGCATATAATTCGCTCTAGAAAAATACGTTTCGCAAATTCATAAGAAAAAGCCAAAGCGGTGACTTTGGCTTTTTCACAAACAGCGATTATTTATCGTCACCGTCTACTTCTTCAAAGTCGGCGTCAACCACATCGTCTGCGCCGCCTTGTGCAGCTTCTGGATTTTCTTGTGCTTGTTGTTGTGCTGCTTGTTCGTATAATTTAACGGTTAAGTTTTGTACGATTTCATTCAAAGCATCACGTTTCGTTTTCATTTCTTCTAAGTTGTTTGCTTCAACCGCAGCTTTCAACTCATCACGAGCTTCTTCCGCTTTTTTGACTTCGTCTGCATCCACTTTGCCTTCAAGCTCTTTCAATGTTTTATCAACAGTGAACAACAATGCATCGACGTCATTGCGTAGATCAACTTCTTCTTTGCGCTGTTTGTCGGCTTCAGCATTTGCTTCAGCATCTTTTACCATGCGTTCGATTTCTTCATCTGATAAACCTGAAGATGATTTGATCGTGATTTTTTGTTCTTTTTGTGTACCTAAATCTTTTGCAGAAACATTAACGATCCCATTTTTATCGATATCAAATGTTACTTCGATTTGAGGGATGCCACGAGGTGCTGGTGGAATATCCGTCAATTGGAATCTTCCTAATGTTTTGTTATCAGCAGCCATTGGACGTTCCCCTTGCAAGACATGGATATCAACGGCTGGTTGATTGTCTGCTGCAGTTGAGAAGACTTGTGATTTACTTGTAGGGATCGTTGTGTTACGATCGATCAGTTTTGTGAAGACAGCACCCATCGTTTCGATACCTAATGATAATGGTGTAACGTCTAGTAAGACAACATCTTTCACATCCCCAGTGATCACGCCACCTTGGATCGCAGCCCCCATCGCTACCACTTCATCTGGGTTTACTGATTTGTTTGGTTCTTTATTGGTTTCTTTACGTACAGCATCAACTACTGCCGGAATACGAGTTGAACCACCAACTAAGATCACTTCGTCGATTTCTGATTGTGATAGACCAGCATCTTTCAAAGCTTGACGTACTGGAATTTTTGTACGTTCTACTAAGTCTGCTGTTAATTCATCAAATTTCGCACGAGTCAAGGTCATTTCCAAGTGCAATGGACCAGCATCGCCAGCTGTGATAAACGGTAAGCTGATTTGTGTACTTGTTACACCTGACAAGTCTTTTTTCGCTTTTTCAGCAGCATCTTTCAAACGTTGCAAAGCCATTTTGTCTTTTCCAAGATCAATGCCGTTTTCTTTTTTGAATTCTGCTACCATGTGATCGATGATTTTGTTATCAAAGTCATCCCCACCTAGGTTGTTGTCCCCAGCAGTTGATAATACGTCAAAGACGCCATCACCTAATTCAAGGATCGATACGTCGAAAGTACCGCCACCTAAGTCAAAGACCAAGATTTTTTCATCTTTATCTGTTTTATCTAACCCATAAGCTAAAGCTGCGGCAGTTGGTTCATTGACGATCCGTTCTACTTCAAGACCGGCAATTTTACCAGCATCTTTGGTTGCTTGACGTTGTGCATCGTTGAAGTATGCAGGAACAGTGATGACTGCTTTTTCAACTTTTTCCCCTAAATAGTCTTCAGCAAATCCTTTGATGTATTGAAGAACCATTGCGGAAACTTCTTGTGGTGTATACGATTTGCCTTCAACTTCTACTTTGTATCCAGCTTCACCCATATGGCGTTTAATAGAAGAAATCGTATTAGGATTTGTCACTGCTTGGCGTTTTGCAACTTCCCCTACTTGGATCTCACCATTTTTGAATGAGACAACAGAAGGTGTGGTACGGTTTCCTTCTGGATTCGTAATGATTTTTGCTTCGCCGCCTTCAAGGACAGCAACAGCTGAGTTTGTTGTTCCTAAGTCGATACCGATAATTTTACTCATAAGTAATACACTCCCTTTTTTAATTTAAACATCTACTTACTAGATAGAAAGAACTATTGTGCAACGATGACCATGCTTGCACGCAAGACACGATCATGCAATTTATACCCTTTTTGCAAGACAGTAACGATTGTGTCTGCCGGTGTTTCATCAGAGGCAGGTACAGTCTGCACCGCTTGATGCAAGTTCGGATCGAACATTGCACCTTCAGCAGGAATCTCTTCGATTCCCTCTTCTTTTAAGGCTTGACGCAGACTTTCAAGAACCATTTCAACGCCTTTTTTCAAATTCGCCGCTTGGTCTTGATCGACATCTGCTGCCATCGCTCGTTCCAAATTGTCGATTGCTGGCAACAGTTTTTTGCCAAGATCTTGCGAGCGGTATTTTTGTAAAAGTTCCCGCTCGTTGCGGTTACGTGAAGTGATATTTGCGATCTCTGCACGAGCACGCAGGAATTGATCTTCCAATTCATTATTCTTTTCTTGCAAAAGTTCCAATTCGCTTTTTTCCACTGTTTCTTCCTCTGGTTGAGGAGTCTGTGCTTCAGTTTCAGTTGATTCATTTGAAGATTCAGTTGTTTCTGCGGTTTCTTCAGCAGTATTATCTAATTCTTCATCTAAACGCTCTTCTTTTTCCGTCACGTTTCAACCATCCCTTCTACGATTTGTTTCATTGCCGCTTATTCATTGGCAGCGTCTAATGCGCGATAATAATCGGCCAATTTTTTTGCTAACTCGCCTCGAAAAACTTCCATCAAACCAAACATCCGTGAATACGGCATACTTGATGGACCTAATAAAGCGATCGTTCCTTGTCCATGACCTTCGATTTCATAGCTAGCTTGGATCAGACTCATATTTTGTAACAAGTCATTGCCAAGCTCAGAGCCGATTCTGATTTGAATCGCAGAATCTCTTGGCGCCAGCAGCTGTGTCAGCTGATCTGCATTTTTCATAAATGAATACATCGATTTGAACTGACTAACATCTTGCGTCAGTTCAAAATCCAGAAGATTCATTCGCCCGCCGACGAAGATTTTTTCTTCAAAAATGTGGCTCAGCATCGTATCAAAGAGATCAACGATTCCGTCAGTCGTTTGAAAATACTTATGCAGAATCATAGGAATCTCTGTTCTTAAACGATGGTAGACCGTCATTAGAGGCTCACCGATCAATTTGTCGTTGATGATCCTTACCATTTTTTCCAAATCTTCGCTGCTCATCGATTCAGGAAGAGTAAAGACTTGATTTTCGACATTCCCTTTATCCGTCACGATGATCGCGATGATCTGTCGTGCATTCAATGGGACGATTCGAAAACCGGTCAATTTCCTTTCCTTCATATCTGGACCGAGAGACAACGCTGTATAGCTAGTCAAGTTGGACAAGATCGTGGCAGACTGCTGGATGATTTCATTGATTTCATGAAAATCTTTTCCAAAAGAATGACGAATGGTTTGAATTTCGTTTTGGTCAACTTCCGATGGCTTCAATAAGTGATCAACGTAATAGCGATACCCTTTTATTGACGGCACACGCCCTGAAGATGAATGTGTCTTTAACAGAAGTCCAGCTTCTTCCAGCGCCTTCATCTCATTACGAATGGTGGCAGAGCTAGCTTCAACCCCATCTTCCATCAATCGCTTCGAGCCCGTGGGCTGACCAGTATTCGTATAATTTTGGATGATGAGGTGTAAAATCATTTGTTGTCTAGGTGTCAACATTTTATCCACTCCTCCGTTAGCACTCATTCCTATTAAGTGCTAACACGATTATAAATATACCATATTTGCTAGGAATGTCAAGTATTTGCATCACTTTTTTAGCACTCTTTCTAAGAGAGTGCTAAAAAAGAAATCAAAAAAAGAAGCAGCACGAAATGGCTACTTCTCTTACTCGTTCTTTCTTATTTTTCTCCATCCAAGAGAAATGCTTCAAACACTTCGTTGCCAATAAACATCCCAGCTTTCGTTAAAAAGACACGGTCACCTTGACTAGCCAACCAGCCTTTTTGAATCAACTGTTCGCTCGTTGAACCATAGATTTCCTGAAAAGACTTCCCGAATTTTTCTGCAAACTGTATTTTTGAAATGCCGACCTTTTTACGAAGGCCTAAAAACAGTTCCTCTTCCATTTGATTGCTGGTTGTCAATTCTTCGATTTCGTGGATTGGCAACTGATTTTCCTGTAATGGTTTCAAATAATGCTGGATTGGACCTTTGTTCTTGTAGCGAGTCTGTCCAAGATACCCGCTGGCGCCTGCCCCAAAGCCAAAATAATGTTCATTGTTCCAATACACTAGATTATGTAAGGACTCATACCCTGGTCGTGCAAAATTACTGATTTCATATTGGTTCAATCCAGCTTTTGTCATCGCGGCGATCGCCTCATCAAACATCTGCGTTTCAGCTTCTTGAGAAGGCAGTGCCATTCTCCCTTGGCGAACCCAGTTCATAAACATGGTTTTGTTTTCTAAAATCAAAGAATACATCGCATAGTGAGGCAACCCGAGATCAATCGCTCGCGTCAGTGTATCACGGAAGCTTTCTATGCTTTGTCCCGGAAGTGCATAAATCAAATCGATCGTCACATTCTGAAAATCATGTTTTTCCAGCAGCTGAATAGTTGAATAAACATCTTCAGCGGTATGCTTGCGGCCAATTTTTTTAAGCAAGCGATTATCAAAGGTCTGGACCCCCATCGACAAGCGATTGACTTGATGATTTTTCAAAACCAGCATTTTTCCTTCACTCAAATCACCAGGATTTGCTTCCACAGTAAACTCTTTGGTTGTGTGTGTTGGCAGCAATTCATGCACACCTGAAAGCAATCGATCCAGTTGGTTCGCCGAAAGCGACGTTGGCGTCCCGCCGCCGATATAAATCGTTTTCGCCTCATTGAGAGGCTGACGCAAGAGGGTCAGCTCAATTTCTTTTAGTAACGCTTCGATGTACTCATCCACTGGCTGCCCTTCTAAAAACACTTTGTTGAAGTCACAGTAGTAGCAGATATGTTCACAGAAAGGTATATGTATATACGCAGAAATATTTTGCGCGCTTTTTGTAGATAGATCGTTTATTGTTTGACCTTCAGGCATTCCTAAGTAATTCTCCTCTACCTTCTTTTTTGCTCCCACCGCTGAGAGCACCGGCACTCATTGTAGCATAGTTCTTAGAATTCTCCTATCACTTGGACTATTTTTAAGCAAGAAAAAACACCACTTCCAAGAAGTGATGTCTTCAAATATTCATAGAAAAAATAAAGAGCACTACTCTTATTAAGTACGGTAAAATACCGCTTTTGTTCTTATCCCGCCCAGAAAAAAATCTGTTTGTTACAAGAACTAACACTTCCCCCAAACTGTTAGCGCCACAATAGATAAGCTGTTGTTGACGGCTTACTTAACAAGAGCAGGACTCTTATTCATGAAAGACAATTGCTTGTCTTATCTGACTTAAGTATACCTTTTTAAAAAAATTAAGTCCTATCATCTTTTTCACCAGTCTATGAAAACGATGAGAATCTTCACCTTGGTAACAGTTATAAAATGTGCAGCAAAATATCGATCAGATAGCGGATCAACCGATACGCAATAAATAAGAAGAAAATATTTCCCAGCAAGAATTGAAAGACATTGCCAATCGATCCCTTAAAGGAGCGAAAACTGAAATAACGCGACCAACGATTGAACCCGTTTTGGCGGTTTCGTTTCAAACGATACGCTTCATCATACTTCATCTCCAAGAGGTCATAATAAAAAATCATCAAGGGTTGTTGCACAAAGAAAACTTTTTTATAGCCTGCCATCAACGTGTACTGCTTATTATTGGAAGGAAAGTTGCGATTTCCGTTTTTCTTCACGCGCATCGTTGTTCCATCATTCATTTGGAACGCATAATGATCCTCAAATTCTGTCAGTTGATGAATTTGCGGCACCTGATTTTCTTCTTCGAAAGCAAGTACGACCTCACTCGCTCGCTGATAAAGTGAAACCAACCACGCCATTATGCCTAGCAATATAACTAGCAAAATGATATTTAAAAGCAAACTTTCTTGTAACAAAAGTAAATAACCTAAGATAATCAAAATCGCCACACCAAGGGCAATCATTCTTCTACGGAAATAACTGCGATACATCAATTCAAAAGAGCGCCGATAATAGGCAAAATCTTCTTTAACAAAATCCATTTTTTCCACATCTTTCTGTGTTTAGGTTGCTGATAATGTATCAAAGATCCTTTTGAAAGTCAATTTCCCTCAAAAGTTTCAGCGTCTGATTTGTTTCAAACAAGAAAACGTTTTATAATGGAAGATGTAACAAAAAAAAGCGATGAAAGTAGGTTGAGATACGTGATATTACAAGAAACATTTACCTTGCAGAACAAACTGGCAATTCCTAAGATTGGCCTTGGAACCTGGCAATCTTCTCCAGAAGATGCTTACAACGCAACAAAATTTGCCATTCAAAATGGTTATCGACATGTCGATACAGCGGCAGCTTACAAAAACGAAGAAGCGGTTGGGAAAGCTGTGCGCGATTCAGGCGTTGCCCGCGATGAAATTTTTGTTACCACGAAAGTACCTGCTGAGTTAAAGACCTACCAAGAAGCGGTTGATAGCATTGATGCTTCTCTAAAAAAACTTGACTTAGGGTATATCGATTTGATTTTGATCCATGCCCCTCGTCCTTGGAAAATCATGGGAAACAATCCAGAAAACAAAGATTTTTATCTTGAAAACATCGATGTTTGGAAAGCATTAGAAGAAGCCTACTTAAGTGGAAAAGTAAAATCGATTGGTGTTTCCAACTTCGATCAAAAAGATTTGCAAAATATTTTTGATCATTGCGATGTGAAACCGATGGTCAACCAGTTTATTTACCATATTGGCCGCACAAATGAAGAACTATTGACATTTTGCAAAGCGCACGAAATTTTAGTGGAAGGCTATTCACCAATCGCTACTGGTCGTTTACTCGATAACGATGCAGTGAAGACGATTGCTGAAGCCTATGGAAAATCTATTCCACAACTTTCAATTCGTTACTTGCTACAAAAAGACATTCTGCCATTGCCAAAATCCGTTCATGAAGAATACATTGCTGACAATGCCAAAGTTGACTTTGAAATTTCTGAAGAAGACATGAAGAAATTGGATGAGTTGCAAGCTTAAGAATACTTGCGTTTAATTGAAAAAAGCAGTCCGATCAAGTCCAGTAAATGCTGGTCATGGATCGGGCTGCTTATTTTCTTCTACAACTCTGTTTAGAAAAACAACCGTTTCTTAGTCTGTTAAAACTGAATTCTTCTTATGTTAGTTGTTCAAAGGTACCCCACACTTTTACTTCTTGTTCTTCTACCATTGTTCTGCCTTTTGCTAGAACCGTTTCTACTGCTAATGAGTCTTTGTTCAGCAAGCAAATATCAGCATCCATCCCTGCTGCAAGACGTCCCTTTTGATCAAGCTTCAATACTTTCGCTGGATTGGAAGTGATTGCTCGAATGGCGATCTCCAATGGAATCTGCTCTTTTTGGACTGCTTCTTTAATGCCTACCATCAGCGCTCGCGAACTGCCGACACCCAGACCTATGAATTGATTGTTTTCATCAAAGTACGGGAGGCTGCCTTGCCCATCAGAGGTCATGGTAAATTGATCCAGGCCGATCCCTTCTGCTAACAAACGTTTCAATCCTTTACTGAAGCGAACCTCATCGTCTTCTTTTTCCCAGAAATCAGGATCTTCACTCGCCGTAAAATCAATCGTTCCACCCATTTTTGCAAAAGCAATACTTGCTTCGAAAAGCTCGCTGGTCCGATTGGCATGTGTCGGTAAAAATTGGCTGATTGGAATCTCTGTCTCTTCGATGGTTCGTAAAAGCAGCTCATATTTTTTCTTTCCTCCACCTAAGTGGACGTTTACGATACCTGCTTTTCCAGAAAGCATCCCACCAACACGAGCATCCGCAACCGCGCGGGTAAATTCTTCGAAACTTGGTTGTGAAGAACGATGGTCAGAAACGGCAATTTCACCGATACCAATAATTTTATCGATAGTCAAAAAATCTTGGATGATGGAATCCGTGACGGGCGCCAAAGGCAATCGATACGAACCGTCATAAAGATAAGTCGTGATGCCTTCCGCCTCTAGTCCACGCGCCTTACTGATCAAGGCAGTCATATCTCTGCCTACTCCGTCAGTACCTAAACAGCCAACCACTGTCGTTACTCCTGCAGAGGTCAATTGACTCAATTTCACTTCTGGTGTCCGGTTTTGAAAGCCGCCTTCCCCGCCACCTCCTAAGATATGAAAGTGGCAATCAATAAAGCCGGGCACAGCGAGTAACCCTGTGCCATCGATTTCTTCAAGAGGAACACCTGAGAATCCTCCTTCAATCGAATCTTGAATAGCAATGATCTTGTCTTCATTTAATAAAATATCTTTTTTTCCTAAATAGTCAGGAGCGTAAACCTCTGCTTGTCGTATCACCTTCATAAGTGCTTCCTCCTTGTGGCTGATTACTTCTTATTGCAAGCCGATTGCGACCGCAATAAAGATAAAAATCGTTCCTAATACAAATAAGAAACCTTGCATTTTGATCTGGAATTTCGCCCATTTCACCCATTCGATTCTTGCAACACCTAAGACACCGATCAGACTTGCCGATACTGGAGTGAAGGCATCCATAAAGCCCGAGCCTAATTGATAAGCCAAGACAGCGATCTGTCTAGAGACACCTAAAAGATCGGCTAATGGCGCCATGATCGGCATGGTTAATGCAGCTTGACCTGAATTTGAAGTCACGATCAAATTGAAGAAGCTTTGGAAAATGTACATGAACCAGGCACCAATAAAAGCTGGAACATTGCTTAACAATCCGCCGATGCTGTGCAAAATCGTATTCAACGCTGACGGCACATTGGCATCAGAACCGCCGAGAACCAGAAGAATCCCTTTGGCCATCCCTACAACGATTGCAGTTCCTGCCAATTCTGAGGCACCAGATTGAAAGGCACTCGCCACATCATTCAAGCCCATATTTTCTAATTTGAAAAGAACCGCTATGATTCCTGCCCCTAAGCCCATAACAAAGAATTGAGAAGCAATCTCGGGAATATAGTAGCCTTTCTGCGTCACACCCCATACGATCCAGATCAAAACCGCCAGCATTTCAACCAAGATCAATTTATGACCTAATAAAAATGGTTTTTGCTCACTGGAGGTTTTTTCAAGATGATTTCTAAAATACGCATCCGATTGATACGTTAGCGATTTCTCAGGATTCTTGCGAATTCTTTCGGCATAGATCATGAGGTACCCTGCGGATAGTGCGGTAACCACGACCCACATGATGATTCGGAACGTTGCGCCTGAAAGAACGGGAATACCTGCGATCCCTTGAGCTACTGCCACACTAAACGGACTCATCCACGAGGTGGCATTTCCAATCTGGGAGGCGACATAGGTGACGGTGACCGCCACGATCGAATCATACCCCAATGCGATCACGAAAGGCACCATGACCATCGAAAACGGAATGACTTCTTCTGCCATCCCAAAGGTAGCGCCCCCAAATGAAAAAGCAAAGAACAACAGCGGCAATGCCAAGCGTTCTAATCCACGAGTTTTGCTGATAAATGCAAAGATCCCCGCATCAATCGCTCCGGTTTGCATGATAATACCAAACGCACCACCGACCACTAGGATCAGTGCTGCGATCCCAACTGCTGAGCCGTATTTATCACCAGAAACCAATCCTTCAAAAACAAAATTTAAGAAGCCGAAACCGTTAAAGTCATCAGTTCCCCAAACCTTGGCTGTTTTGTGCAGTTTTTCAGAAGTATCATAAATTTTTTCGCCGTAAAGACTGTAAAGCGTGTCATCGGTCAGTCCCACCTCATCTAATTGACTCTGGGACAACTCTTTAGGCCCTTCAGCTAGAACAGCTGCTAAAGCCTCAGGATCGACATCTAATTCTTCCAACTCTTGTGGATCGTCTTCCAATTGATTCAACTGTTGATAGACGTATTCGTTATCTAACGGGTAGGCATAACGAAACGAATCTTGCATCAAGACCGTTCTGGTACTTATTTCCCCATTTGCATCGGTATACTCGATTTCTTGTGTACTGAATTTTCCAGCGGGAACTAAGAAAGTCAGCAACCACGCCAACAATACGACCCCAAAGATGATGACATACGTATGAGGCGTTTTCATTTTAGTTAAATCTTTCTTTTCTTTCCCCTTTTTCGCTTTTTTTCCAATTGTCACTTTTTCTCTCCCTTTCCCTTTGCAGCGTTCTGCATAAATTATCATTTTTGCCTATTTTTTAGTATATCGAAAAAACGTTTTTTCCTCATGGGGAAAGCATTAGAATTCAAATAAACTACTTTATAAAAAGAAAGAAAAAGAAAAAGTGAAAAGAAGCCAGAAACGCTTCTTTTCACTACGAATGCTTAGTTTTCTTCAGAAAGCCCATCAAAATAAGTTTCAGTGTCTCGTTCATCTTGCTTTAATTGTTCGATCAACGCTTGTGCGCCATTGAAAGCGACTTGATCACGTAAGAAATGATGCCAGCGGATCGCCACGGTTTCACCATAGATATCTTGGTGAAAATCGAGAATATAGATTTCAACTGTTAACTGGCGCCCCTGACCAAACGTATCATTGTGACCAATCGATCCCATCGATGGATACCACTTGTCACCGACTTTGATTTCCGTCACATAGACGCCTTCTTTTGGCAACCGAACGGTGCTCTTTACTTTGATATTCGCGGTTGGAAACCCAAGTTCTCGTCCTCTAGCATCACCGTGAACGACGGTTCCTTCAAATTCATAAATATACCTTAACAAGCGATTGACTTGTGCCATATCGCCATTTTGTAGGGCAGAGCGAATGCGTGTGGAGCTAACCTTTTCTTCATCAAACGATTCTTGCGCGACAGTCACAACTTCAAAACGATTTTCTGCATATGTTGGTAACAGCGCCATGTTGGCTATCTCTTTCTTGCCGTAGGTATAGTCGAATCCAGCAACAACAACTTTTGCATGCAGACCGATCATGTATTCATCCACAAACACCTGTGGTGCCAGATTTGCAAAAGCAGAAGTAAACTCAATGATATAAAGAATATCTACTCCAAGCTTTTCCATATGCGCTTCCTTTTGAGCCAAGCTGGTCAGGTATTGCATTTTTTCAGGATCGACTTTTTGAAAAACGATCGAGGGATGTTGATTAAAGGTCATTAATGCCAATTTTAACCCTTTTTCTTCTGCGATCTTTCGTCCTGTTTCAATGACTTTCTGATGACCTAGATGTACGCCATCGAAAAAGCCTAACACTAAGACGATCTCCTCATCAGGAATCGTTTCGTGATCATAAGGGTGTCTCATTTCAATGATTTCCATGTTCATTCTCCTATTTCTGTACGGATGACTTTTACCGGTTTCATCATATCTTGGTATTTGTCATGAGCTTTATAGATACTGATCAATTGTTCTCGATAAAAAATCGCCACTAATTCCTCTGGGCGCTCTTGTAATCCAAACACGCTGAAAGGCAAGCGCATGCCATTTTTTACTTTCTGCCAGAGGTCCGCATCGATCGTCACTTGAACAAACTCCGATACCCCATATTCCACCGGTAGCAGTAGTTCCGAAACACGTTGTTCATCGACTGCCTTTTGCACCTCTGCAATCGTGTAAGATTGTTCTTTAGAAAAACCACCGCTTTTTAAGCGAGTCAAATCAGACATATGCGCGGGTACACCCAGCAATTTTCCTGTGTCGACCGCTAACGTGCGAACATAAGTCCCTTTTCCACAAGAAACTTCAAAACGCCAGCTTTGCGTATTGTCCTCATGAAAAACCGGCTCTGAAATTCGTTTGAAGGAATAAATTTCTGCTTTGCGCTGTGGTCGCTCGACAGTTTCATTGTTGCGAGCATATTCGTAAAGTCGTTTGCCATTGACTTTGACCGCCGAATACATCGGCGGGATCTGGGTAATCGTCCCCGTCAACTGTTTCATTGCCTGATCGATTTCTGTCTTCGTAAACGGACGAGTTAGTGCTTGTTGTTCAACGATATCCCCCGACCGATCTTCTGTAGTGGTACTGAAGCCCAAGGTGATTTCCCCGGTGTAGACTTTTCCAGAATCAACCAAGTATTCGACGATCTTCGTTCCTTTTCCGATACAAATGGGCAAGACACCATCCACGTCAGGATCTAGTGTGCCGCTGTGTCCGATTTTTTTTGTCTTTAATATTTTTCGTAATTTAAACACGCAGTCGTGACTTGTTTGTCCACGCTCTTTCCATAATGGTAAAATCCCGTCCATCGTATTCCTCCATTTCACTTCAACTTGCTTATTATAACATATAAAAAAAATTCATTGCACGACAAAATCCTTTTCGCTCCTTCTCATTACATGATAAACTAAGCATATAAGGAGGTCCTAAAATGGTTGTTTTAACGATAGGGTCATTTATTGGATTTGCCATCTTTTTGATCATGATTCAGCTCGGCACGATGCAGCGTTGGGAAGAAGCGTTTGCTTTGCAGATCATCCAGAGCCGTACGCCTTCTTTGACGCGCATGATGCACTTTTTTACCAATTTAGGAAAAGCCTTTCCGACAGTTGCGATCGCTTTACTATTGTTTGTCTTTCCATCATCGCGGGCGGATCTTGCACCAAAAACAGCAGTCAGTATCTTCATAGTATCAGCAGCTGCTTACCTGATCAAACGGATCGTCCGACGAGATCGTCCGATCGATCATCGTTTAGTTGAAGAAAAAGATCACAGCTTTCCTAGTGCCCATGCTGCCACATCCGCTGCCATGTACGGAACGATCGCCTTGAATCTTGGACAATTGGTTCCCTCAGCAGTCCTTCCGATGACTCTGCTGGCAGTTTTGTTAAGCTTTATGATCGGCTTTAGCAGAGTCTACTTAGGGATCCATTTTTTAACAGATGTGATCGGAGGCTGGCTCTTGGGGACAGGTGTTGCTGGACTGGTAACTTTACTGATGAATACCTGATGCTCTTTTCAAATAAAAAAGAACAGCTTCGATTGGAAGCTGCTCTTTTTTTTATTCTTCTGAGTGCAATGCGCGAATCATTTCATCAATTTTATTCCCGTATTGTACTGATTCATCCAATTCGAATTGGATTTCTGGAACTTTATAGAGCGTTAACGCTTGACCTAATTCACGACGAACCAAGCCAGTTGCTTTTTCCAGTCCTGCTTGGGCTTTTTGCTTATCTGAAGCTAAGTCCGTTAGGGTGCTGTAAAAGATCGTTGCTTGCTGTAAATCTCCAGTTACTCGTACATCTGTGATCGTCACATCTTGCACGCGAGGATCACGAACTTTTTTACGAAGAATTTGATTGACTTCTTTTAAGATTTCTTGTGCCACTCGGCGATCTCGATAGTTAGCCATTCAAAAAGCCTCCTTGTATAGTTGTCATTCCGTTATTTTGTCGGTACTTCTTCCATGACATAGCCTTCGATCACGTCATCAACTTTAAGATCGTTGAATTTCTCGATCATCGCGCCACATTCAAACCCTAGCTTCACTTCTTTGACATCATCTTTGAAGCGTTTCAAGCTGGCAAGTTTGCCTTCATAGATAACGATGCCGTCACGGATCACGCGGACGCCACTGTCACGGCGAATACTGCCTTCCGTTACGTAGCAACCTGCGATCGTGCCCACTTTAGATACTTTGTATGTTTCACGAACGATCATTTGACCAGTGATTTTTTCTTCGAATTCAGGATCAAGCATCCCTTTCATCGCAGTTTCGATTTCTTCGATCGCTTTGTAGATGATGCGATGCAAACGAATATCGACTTTTTCCGCTTCCGCTTGCTGTTTGGCTTGCGGTGTTGGACGGACGTTGAATCCGATGATGATGGCATTACTTGCTGCTGCTAGCGTTACATCACTTTCATTGATTGCACCAACGGCTGAATGGACGATGTTCACTCGCACACCTTCAACATCGATTTTCTTCAATGAAGCAGCTAATGCTTCAGCTGAACCTTGTACGTCTGCTTTGATGATGACATTTACTTCTTTCAGTTCGCCTTCTTTTAGACTTTCAAACAAGTTATCCAATGTCACACGACTGCTTGATGCGCGTTGCTCCATCAAAGCACGTTTTGCACGTTCTTCACCCGCTGCTCGAGCTGTTTTCTCGTCTTCAAAAGTAACGAAACGATCACCTGCTTGAGGCACATCATTCAATCCTGTGATTTCGACTGGTGTAGCAGGTCCAGCTGCTTTATCACGACGACCTAAATCATTCGTCATTACGCGAACACGACCGAAAGTATTCCCTACAACAATTGGATCACCTACATGAAGAGTCCCTTGTTGAACCAATAGTGTTGCTACAGGACCTTTTCCTTTATCAAGGCGCGCTTCAATGACTGTACCGATCGCCCGTTGGGTAGGATCAGCTTTCAAATCTTCGACTTCTGCTACTAAGAGGATCATTTCAAGCAATTCTTCAATGTTTTGCCCAAATTTCGCTGAGATTTCAACGAAGATCGTATCGCCACCCCAAGCTTCTGGGATCAACTCATGTTCACTTAATTCTTGCATCACATGTTGTGGGTTAGCACCTGGTTTATCGATTTTGTTTACTGCAACGATGATCGGCACTTTTGCTGCTTTCGCATGGTTGATCGCTTCTACTGTTTGTGGCATCACTCCATCATCAGCTGCGACAACAAGAATCGTGATATCGGTGATACTTGCTCCCCGTGCACGCATACTAGTGAAGGCCGCGTGTCCAGGAGTATCTAAGAAAGTAATTGGTTTGCCATTGATGTCGATTTGGTAAGCGCCAATATGCTGCGTAATTCCCCCAGCTTCACCACTTGTTACGCGTGAATGACGTAAAGTATCAAGCAATGTTGTTTTCCCGTGGTCAACGTGACCCATGATCGTCACAACAGGTGGTCGTGATACTAAATTCTCTTCAATTTGTTCTTCTGCTTCGAAGAATTTATCGATGTCTGCGATATCCACTTGAACTTTTTCTTGTGGTTCGATTCCGTAATCGGTAGCAAGCAGTTCAATCGTATCTTTATCTAAAGGTTGGTTTTGATTGACCATAACCCCCATCATAAAGAGTTTCTTGATGATCTCTGCTGGTTCACGGTAGATTTTTTTCGCGATATCCGCTACGTTCATGCCTTCTGAATATTCCAATACTTCTGGTAGCTCACGGAATTTACGTGCTGGAACTGGCGGTTTCTTTTCCGTCTGCTGACGGCCTTTTTTGCCTTTTTTATTGAATTTGTTGCGATTGTTATTGTTGAAATTATTGTTGCGTCCACCGTAGTTTGACTTGCCGCGGTTTTGATTTCCTCCACGAGAATCATTCGATCCTTGCGGACGGTTATTGTTACGGTCTGCCCCTTGCGTATTTCCTGCAGATTGAGCGGCCGGACGGTTTTGTTGCCCTTGGTTATTTGGACGGTTTTGCTGTCCTTGGTTTGTTGGGCGATTTTGTTGCCCTTGATTATTCGGACGGTTTTGCTGTCCTTGATTGTTCGGACGATTTTGTTGCCCTTGGTTGTTTTGACGGTTTTGCTGTCCTTGATTGTTCGGACGATTTTGTTGCCCTTGGTTGTTTGGACGGTTTTGCTGTCCTTGGTTTGTTGGGCGATTTTGTTGCCCTTGATTATTCGGACGGTTTTGTTGTCCTTGGTTTGTTGGGCGGTTTTGTTGTCCTTGGTTTGTTGGGCGGTTTTGTTGCCCTTGATTGTTACGATTCTCTTGGTTATTCACTCGATTATGACTTCCTTGGTTATTTGGTCTGTTACTTCCTTGACTGTTCGTGCGATCTACTTGTCCTTGACCAGCAGGACGGTTATTGCTTTGCGTAGTTCGCTGTTGACTTTGATTGTTATGACGGTTTTGGAAGTTAGGATTATTTCTTTGCGTTTTAAATTTCTTTTGTTCTTGTTTTTCCGGCTGGTTGGCTGGTTTCTGATTTGCGGGATTTGAGTTTGCAGATGTTTTACCATTTGGATTGCCGCCTAATGACTGCTGCAATTTTTGCGCCTCTCCATCTGAGATCGCGCCCATATGATTTTTGACATCAAAGCCTAAAGATTGTGCTTTTTCAACAACCTCTTTGCTCGACTTATTCCATTCTTTTGCAAGTTCATAAATTCTTTTTTTTCCCATGCAATCACCTTCCTAACCTAATATTAATTCCTGCACCTTCCTTGCAAATCCTTGATCTAAGATGCCAATGACCATTCTTGGTTTCCCAATGGCCGCACTGATTTCATCAGCAGAAAATGCATCTAGGAGCGGAATTTCGTAATAAGAACTTTTGTCCTTAATTTTCTTTTGTGTATTTTTACCAGCATCACTGGCGATAATGACTAAAGCAGCTTTCTCATTGCGAATCTCTTTTAAAGTCATTTCTTCACCAGTTACTAATTTCCCAGCACGCATGGCTAGTCCTAACATATTTAATGCTTTGGTTTTATTCATTTGCAAATAACTCTTTTCGCGCTTTTTGGTGCGTTACATAGTCCAATAGTTCTTGGTAAAATTCATCTGTCAATTTCGTTTCCAGCACTCGATCCAAGATACGCTTATCCCATGCTTTCTGGGCTTCAGCCGGTTCGATCGCTATATAAGCTCCCCGACCTGGCATTTTTCCTGTCGGATCGATGGAAACAACGCCTTCTTTTGAACGAGTGATACGAAGCATTTCTTTCTTAGGTAGCATTTCGCCTGAAATCACTGATTTTCGTAAAGGAATTTTTCGTTTTTTCATCACGATCTCACCTCAACTATTTTTCGTCAAACTCAACATTTTCATAATCATCCGCAGTCATGTCTGATGGAAGGATCGCTTCATCAACTGTTTCTGCAGATTCTGTTGCTTCTGTACTGATTTCTTCAGCAGCTTCTGAAGCATTGGCATCATACTCATCGATATAGTCGCCTTCATCCAGCTTCGCATAAAATTCTTCCATGTCTGTTTCTGATTTGATATCGATTTTGAAGCCAGTCAATTTGGCTGCTAGGCGAGCATTTTGTCCGCGTTTACCGATCGCTAATGATAGTTGGTAATCAGGCACGACAACAGTACAAGCCTTCGGATTATCAACATCAAAAATAACGTCGCTGACTTCTGCTGGATTCAACGCATTGGCGATGAAGATCGCTGGATCTTCATTCCATTCCACGATGTCCATGTTTTCGCCTTTTAGTTCATTGACGATCGCTTGAACCCGTTGACCTTTAGGGCCAACACAAGTGCCGACTGGATCGACGTTGGCATCAAAGGAACGAACAGCAACTTTGGCACGATCCCCTGCTTCACGAGCAATACTTGCGATCTCTACAGTACCATCATATACTTCTGGCACTTCTTGTTCAAATAATCGGCGCAGCAAATCTGGATGGCTGCGGCTAACGAATACTTGAGGTCCTTTTGAAGTATTTTCAACACGAGAAACGAATACTTTGATCCGATCATGGGGTTGATAAAACTCATTTGGCATTTGGTCTTGTTTTGAAAGCACGGCTTCAATTTTGCCTAAGTTTACATAGATATAACGATTGTCTTGTCGTTCAACGATTCCTTGCAAAATGTCTTTTTCGTACGCACTAAATTCGTTATAGATAATGTTTCTTTCCGCTTCACGGACCCGTTGCAAAATGACTTGTTTTGCCGTTTGCGCCGCAATACGACCAAAATCTTTAGGCGTTACTTCAAAGCGGATTTTGTCGCCGATTTCATAAGCGGGGTTGATTGTCATCGCTTCTTTTAATGAAACCTCTAGTTGCGAGTCCATGACTTCTTCTGTCACTTCTTTGACTGCATAGACGTGGATATTGCCTTTTTTCTGATCAAATTCTACTTCCACATTTTGTGCTTGCCCGTAATGACGTTTGTACGCTGAAACCAATGCCGCTTCCAAGGCATCGATGACAATCTCTTTTGAAATGCCTTTCTCTGCTTCTAATGCATCCAATGCATTCAACATTTCTTTACTCATGATTCTTTCATTCCTCCGTGTTTAAAATTGAATGGCTAAACGAGCTTTGGCAATATTTTTCCGGTCGATCGTTCGTTCTTTTTCTCTGGTTTTGATTCGGGTCTTCATAACTAGCTGATTTTCATCGAATGACTGTAAAAAGCCTTCGAACTGTTTTTCTCCATCAATCGGTTGATATAAAGAAACATGAATGTACTCGCCGACTGCCCGTTGATAATCTGCTTCTTTCTTCAATGGACGCTCGGCGCCAGGGGAAGAAACTTCCAAGAAATAGGCCTGTGGAATAGGATCAGGTTCGCATTGGTCTAATTGTTCACTAAGTTGTTCACTGACAAAGGCACATTCCTCGATATCGATTCCGCCTTCTTTATCAATGAACACACGAAGAAACCAATTTTTCCCTTCCTTCACGAATTCTACTTCAACTAATTCAAATTTTTGCGCATCCAGAATAGGGGTCACTATATCTGTAACAGTTTCCACTACCGTACTCACAACATCGCCTCCTTTATTTCTCAACGAAACGAACTTCATTCCATTAAAAAGAGTGAGCGAAAAAACCGCTCACTCACTCTAAGTATCATTACATTGTAAATATAACACAATTTTCATAAAGATTCAACTACTGTCGCATGTTCCCTTCGCTTTCAGAAAAAAACAAAGCATTTTCTTAAAGATTTTTAATGCTTGGGTGAATGGCTGTTAGTGAATCACTTGACCAATCCGACGTAGTAGTTGTGGGAAAATGCTCTCTGGATCAAAGTCCATTGGCGCGTCATGTGGAAAATGAAGCCAGAGCCGACCACCATAAACCACTAGTACCAAAAGTGTCAATGTCACCCACAGGTTGTGACTGTAGTAAAGTTTGCTGATTTTCGGATTTTTTTTGAATAAAACGATTCCGAATACGATCGGCACTAACCAAAACAAGGGATGAAAATGCAGCGCACCTTCAAGATCACCCTGAAATAAGTGCAAGTAGGCGCGCGTCATGCCACAACCTGGACAAGGAAACCCCGTTAACCATTTAAACGGACAAATCAATAATCTACCCAATCATCTGAATCAGACGAATCGTTTGTATTGTTAGATGAGGTCATGGCATTTTGATCAGCCGCTTCCCACATTTGGTTCATATCACCTTGTAAAATCGCCATGTTGATGAAATCAAAAGCAAACAGGCTCAAGACGACAAAAAGAATTTTGTTGTCACTCAGACGAGGCATATTCGCTCGCTGTTGTGCACTCATAAAGATATCCGCAATTCGGTACCACCAATAAATTTGATACAATCCACAAGTAAGGATCGTGAGTAAAATCGACGTCTCTGGCGAAAGACGATTATCCCCGCTGTATTCTGCCAGCTCTTTGGTTGTTTGGTACATCCAAAAGAATGTATAAATGCCACAAGTAATAAATGTTAATAAAATGACCGATACAACCGATTTCTTTCTAACTCCGTAATTATAATTCATCACAAACTCCTTCTAGTTTATTCCTTTTTATCACATACTAATTATACACGATTTTATTCACAAAAACAAAAAAAATCTAATCATTTTATTTTATATAGATTAAAAAAGGTAAATAGCACCTGCTGAAAGCAGGTGCCTATACTATAAAATCATTCGTTTTCTTTGAACCAAAAGCTATGCTCGGCTATAATTTTTCACTTCAGCAGCCATTGCATCAACAAACAGATTCAATTCTTCGACTTGGGTCTCCTTGCTGCCGTAGCGACGGATATTGACTGTCGCATCATTGACTTCTTGATCCCCAACAACAATTTGGTAAGGAATTTTTTGGGTTTGTGATGCACGGATCTTATACCCCATTTTTTCGTTGCGGTCATCCACTTCCACTCGCAGTCCTTGCGCTTGCAGGCGTTCTTTGATTTCGTAAGCATAGTCGCTGTGGGCTTCGACTGAGACCGGAATGATCGATGCTTGGATTGGTGCCAACCAAGTCGGGAATGCCCCTTTATAGACTTCTGTCAGGTAAGCCACAAAACGTTCCATCGTTGAAACGATTCCGCGGTGGATCACCACTGGACGGTGATTGTTTTCGCCATCTTCACCAACATATGTTAGATCAAACCGTTCAGGCAATAAGAAATCCAATTGGATCGTTGACAAGGTTTCTTCCATACCTAAAGCTGTTTTCACTTGGACATCTAGTTTAGGTCCGTAGAAAGCTGCTTCACCGTCAGCTTCAAAATAATCCAATTCTAATTCATCCATGGCCGCTTTTAGCATTGTTTGCGCATTTTCCCACATCGCATCGTCATCAAAATATTTGTCTTTGTTTTGTGGATCGCGATAACTTAAACGGAAACGATAGTCAGTAATATTAAAGTCTTCGTAAACGCCCACCATAAGATCCAGTGTCCGTTTGAATTCTTCTTTGATTTGATCAGGACGAACAAATGTATGACCATCATTTAAGGTCATTTCCCGAACCCGTTGCAACCCTGATAGTGCCCCTGATTTTTCATAGCGGTGCATCATTCCTAATTCAGCGATCCGAATTGGTAGTTCACGATACGAATGGATGTCATTTTTGTAAACCATCATGTGATGCGGGCAATTCATTGGTCGTAGAACCAGCATTTCGCCATCCCCCATATCCATTGGTGGGAACATGTCCTCGTGGTAATGATCCCAGTGCCCTGATGTTTTGTATAAATCCACGTTTGCCATGATTGGTGTGTAAACGTGTTGGTACCCAAGGCTAACTTCTTTATCCACGATATAACGCTCGATCGTACGACGGATCGTTGCTCCTTTTGGCAACCAGAAAGGCAAACCCGCGCCGACTTCAGGGGACAACATAAACAATTCTAATTCTTTCCCTAATTTACGATGATCGCGTTCTTTTGCTTCTTCTCGTAAACGAATAAATTCCTTCAAGTCTTTCTTATCGAAAAAGGCTGTTCCATATACCCTTTGCATCATTTGATTATCAGAACTTCCACGCCAATAGGCTCCGGCTACTGATAACAATTTGTACACTTGGATACGACCTGTCGATGGGACATGAGGGCCGCGGCATAAGTCAACAAATTCTCCTTGCTGATAGGCAGTAATCGTTTCGTCATCTGGTAATTCTGTGATCAACTCAACTTTGTATGGATCTTCAGCAAAAAGAGCCAAAGCTTCCTCTTTTGTTAATACACGTCGTTCAATTGGCAGATTTTCTTTAATGATTTTCATCATTTCTGCTTCGATTGCTGGTAGATCTTCCGCAGTTACTGGGTTTTCCCCATTGTCTGTGTCATAGTAAAAACCAGAATCAATTGCAGGTCCTACTCCAAAATGGATCGATGGATAGAGTCTGCGCATGGCTTGAGCCATTAAATGAGCTGTCGAATGACGAAGTAAACCTAAGGCGTCTTCATGATCGGGTGTCACGATCTCAATCGTTGCATCTTCTTCGATCGGACGTGAAAGATCGATCAGTTGTCCATTGACTTTTCCAGCTAAGGCTTTTTTTGCAAGACTTTTCGAGATACTTTCAGCAATCTCTTTAGTTGTTACCCCAACAGCAAATTCTTTTTTTGCGCCATCAGGAAATGTAATAAATAATGACATATGAATGTCCTCCTTTGAATGATTTCAATCAATAAAAAAGTCCTAGTATCGGTTACGATACTAGGACGATCACTCGTGGTTCCACCTATTGTTCGAAAACAGAAAAAGTCTGTTTTCCTCTTCATGAGATAACGGTTCAACCGCCTCCGTTTCGACAGAGGTCTAAAAAAGTGGTCATCCTTTGGTTTTCTTCCAGGAAATTTTCAGCCAAGATTTCCCTCTCTTATCGAAGACTCTCAAACTCAGGTGTCTTTTTTATTGATCGATTATGGCTCAATTAAACCACTACCTACAAGAAAAAGCAAGAGAATTATTTCCAATCGCCATTCACAGCATAGGTTCCTTGCTTCATTTCATTGATGATGACATGGATATGCTCCTTAGGGGCACCCGTATTTTTATGGACCGCCTCAGTGATTTCTTTCATCATATTCGTCAGTTGTTCTTGCGAACGCCCTTCAACTAGTTCGACATGAATAAATGGCATACGATTTCCTCCTTTGTTTGCTTTTGATTATACACCTTTTTCAAAAAGACAAAAGCTATTCCCATGATTTCCAAAGAAAAACGTGTCTTTATTCCTCCTGATACACGACAGAAAACTTTTCACAAACGCATAGCATTTGATCGTGAAAAGACACCCCCGCTGAGGCATAAGCTCGTCGAAAAAAAGCTTCATGAACACGGCGCCAATAAGCCAAAGTGCGATCTCCTTCCCCTTCTAAAAAGGCAAACGCTGCTGTCACTTCATCAAATGGCACGATCGACACTGACTCTAAATAAAGAACAGCTCTTGGTACATCCGAACCATCTAAAAGGACACTATACGTTTCTGATTGTGGCAATGCTTCTTGCTCGATTTCATAGAGCGCAGCGGCGGAGGTCGTCGCTGTCTTTTTGCCAGCTAAAACAAGTGCTGCCAGTTCATCCGCCATTTCTGAAGTATCACCAAAGGACCAAGCATCTTCATAGGTCAGAGAAGATTGATTTCTTGGATTTGCTTTTAAAAACCGCTGCCAAAACGCTTGAATCTGACTGTCTTTTATTTTTGGTTCTCTGGTCTCATCTGCCAATTTTTTTCACTCCAATACTTCGTATATGTTTGGACATTCTCAGCTTCTTGCCAATCATAGGCCAACCCTAATTTCTCGCTGATTTTCTTTGCTTGCTTATCAAATCGTTTTTGCATCTTCAAAAGGGACTGACCGCAAGCAGTGATCGTGGAAAAATCAAGCAATGAGGTCAATTCCCGCCACTCCTTTTCCGTTAGAAACGACTGCAGGTATTTATGATTTTTCCCAGTACTCACCTGAAATTGCTGAGCATGGGCAACAAACAAATCTTCTATCCATAACAATTCTTGCCAACAAATGGTGTATAAATGATCCGTAGCATAAATTAGTTGCTTTCGAAGCAGCCCTTTCACGACATACGTGCTTACCCACCAAAATTCGTTGCAGTGTTCTTGAAAAGCGGCTTGGGTCGGGCGCTTGATCCAGTAATGCGAATGATTTGCTTGATTAGCAAAACTTAGTAATTGGTCTGGATCAAGCAGCGGCTGCAAGCCTGGTTCTTTAGCAAGACGATCGACCAGTGCAAGTGGACATAGCATGAGATCGATTCTTACTCCGTCTAAAAAATGCATCAAGTACGTAAAACACCCGCCCAAACTCGGCGGATAAATCGTGCTAGCTTCCGGTGTTTGCCTGATCATGATTGATCCAAAGGCTTCTAACCATGAAGAATCATCGACCAAAGGCTGAATATCCTCCATCACGAAGACCACGTCAAAATCCTGCAAAATATCTTTTGGCGCCTGTGGATCGGTCCGTGAACCAGATAAACCGATGGCACGTGCCCCAACACGTTTCCCAACAGACAGGATCAATTGGCGCAATTCTGCTTCTTCTCTCACCTTTTCCACCTCTATTTCGTTTCGTTTTTGAACACCTAAGCTCTTTTTATAAATATTAGCATAGTTTCTTTTTTTCCACGACATTCACAGGGAAAATATGCTATAATTTTATGTCGCAATTTTTTTAAGGAGGATCCTTCGTGAACGAACGTCAAAAAGAACAACAACATGTCAATGAAACCATTGCTCTGATCCACAGAGAACAAGCGATCCTTTCGCAGCAAAAACAAGAATTAGCCGCTAAAATGGATGATCAATTAAAAGAAATCGCCGATAAGAAAATTCGCGGAGGCGACAGTGAAGCCTTTTATGAATCAGTGATCGAGTACCAGCAGCATGAACAAGAACTGCTGATCAAGTATCAAACCGCAGAATCACAAGAAAAACGCGTCAAAACCCTAACAACGATGGCAGGCAATCCCTACTTTGCTCGAATCGATTTCAAAGAAGAGCAAGAAACCGAGACCCTCTATTTAGGGATCGCTTCTTTACGAGACAAAGAGGAAGAAACGATCGTCATTGACTGGCGCGCACCGATCGCTAATCTTTACTATGAAGGAGAACTTGGTGAAACATTCTACGAAACAGACACCGACCGTTTTACGGTAGAGCTGCTCTTAAAACGCCAGTTTAAAATTCAAAATGGTGAGATCTTATCGATGGTCGATACTTCGGAGATCATCAATGACGAATTTTTATTGGAAATCTTGGATGAGGCCTCTTCTTCTCAAATGCGTAACATCGTTTCAACGATCCAAAAAGCACAGAACCAAATTATTCGTGATACCACCAATAAATTTTTACTGATCGAAGGGATTGCTGGAAGTGGGAAAACCTCTGCTTTATTGCAACGGGTCGCCTTTTTACTTTACCGTAATCGCAAATGGCTGGACGAAAAACAAGTCTTGCTGTTTTCACCCAATCATTTGTTTTCTGACTATATATCCATGGTCCTGCCTTCATTAGGGGAAAGTGAAGTGCCCACAAGAACCTTCCACCACTTTATCCAATTGATTCTGACTGGCTATGAAGTAACAAAAGAAACCCAACAAGAAGAGAACTTTTTAAGCGGCGACGATGATGCCATTGAAAAAATCAAAAGTAGTCTTTTTTTGGTGGAAAAAATCAACCGTTATGTCCGTTCGATTGCACCGATCGGTCCCTTGTTCCGTGATCTAAAAATCCAAGGGCAAACCTATTTGACGAAAGAACAGATTCGCCGCTGGTATCAAGAAACCAATAACGAACTGCCGATTTACCAAAGAACCCAACTGCTTCAAACGAAATTATTAAAAAAAATCGGCGGCTTGGAAAAAGATGAAGCCAAAAAAGACTGGGTCAAAGAAGCGACCGAAGAACAATTGCAACAAGTATTTGCCAATGATCCTCATCAAGAATACAGCGAAGAAAACGAACGCCGTTTGCGGAAGAAACTTAGACAGCAGATCGTCCGCAAGAAGTTCCGTTCCTTGACGCGGGGAGTGAAAAACTTTCAGTTTATCAACCAAGCCAAGCAATACTTACACTTTTTACAATCGGTTGAGTCTGCTGCAGTCAAAGAAACTGGCATCGAGGCTGCGACTTGGCAGCAAAGTATTGCCGATATTCGACAAGGCATGCGCCAAAGACAGATCAAACAAGAAGACGCCGTTTTGTTTTTCTTACTGATCAAACAGCTTTATCCTGTTCACGTCGAAGAAAAAGCTCGGTTTATCTTTATCGATGAAATGCAGGATTTTCCACCAGCACAAGTGGCTCTGCTGCGTCAGCTTTATCCAAAGGCTGGTATCACCCTGTGCGGCGATTTGAACCAAAAAGTTTATGGCAATGAAACGATCGTCGGAGCATTAGCAGAATTATTCCCCCACGAAAGCGTGAAACGTTATCAATTGAAAACCAGCTATCGTTCGACTAAGGAAATCACAGATTTCGCCAATCAATTTTTAGTTGGCAGTGATCAAGTGGAATTGACGGCTCGTAAAGGTGCGGTACCAACAATTGTTAAAGGAACTGAATCTGAAAATCTGGCTTTCCTAGAAACCAGTATTCGAAAGGCAGCGGAGAATCAGCGTTGGCGCACCGCGATCATTTGTAAAACCGCAAAGGATTGCCAGCAGTTATATGCCCAGCTGACAGAAACAATGCAGGAACAAGTGCAGCTGATCACCTCTGAAGAAGACTTCATGAAACGCAATGTCATGATCTTCCCGGCCTTTTTAGCAAAAGGGCTAGAGTTTGACCAAGTATTTGTCTGGACACCAGGTGCCACTTTCGCGACTGAACAAGACCAATTGATTTTTTATACAATGGCGACACGGGCGATGCATCAGTTGACCGTCCTTACCCAAGAAGAATTGCCGCTTCTAGTGAAAGCTGATCCTGCCACTTATCAGTTTCAAGAAGCATCACGGATTGACGAATAACCTAACAAAAAAACATCACTTTCGACTGATTCTCAAATGAAACCAGCCGATTGTGATGTTTTTTAGCCTTTTAATTCGCCAATAAATAAGCGGGTTTCTGGATAACGCATCCCAACGATTGTTAAAATCATCTGCAGCTCAGAAACGTGTTCCGGATCTTCTGGAACAAATAATTTTGTATGACGTCCGATACTGCCATTATCGATCAAACGATGGGTACGATTCCATTGACTAAATTCCTCGATCGTTGTAAAGCGACTAAGAGGAAAACCAGCACCGTCGAGAATTTCCGTCAATCGAAAAAGCACATAAGAACTATCGATCACCAATTCTTTTCTGTGAGGTAAAGCACGCGTTCGCTTATAATCAATAATTGCTTTTTCTGGTCGGTGTTCCAAAAGCCAATCCAACAGCATGAAGAACCCTTCCATTCGATAATCATCGATAAAGAGCCGTTCAGAGTATTCCGACATGCGAAAGACCAAAGGAATCAAGAATCGCTCTTTATAAATTAACAAGGGTGCGCGATCAACGACGACATTTAAATAACGATTCAAATAAGAAGAACCACGATAATCGCCTAGACGATACCCTTCCACCCCATACTTTTGATATTTCCGACAAAGAGCCGAGCAGTCAGAAATCGATACAGACACTTCTGCTAGCTTTTCAAAACCACTTAAGATTCGATTAAATGGCTCTAAAACGATTTTTTCTTCCATGTCTGCCCCCCTAACGAGTTGTTTGCTTATGTAGTAAATCATAACACATAAAATGTATAGAAACCAACTGAAAAGATGATCAACACAGAAGAATTTTCAGTAAATGAGCAACGCTACCGCTTCATTATTTCTCTTGCATAAGCGACAAAGCCTCTACATAAAAAAACATACTAAAAAAATGGCAGCCAGATTGTCTCTAGGCTGCCAAGTGACACTTATTCTTCCGCATCTGCCACATTGTGATAGACGTTTTGTACGTCTTCAAGATCTTCTAACACATCGATCATTTTTTCGAATTTTTCTAGATCGTCACCCGTCAAGGTTACTTCATTTTGAGGAATCATTTGCATTTCTGCAATTGAGAATTCAGTGATTCCTTTTTCTTTCAAGGCTTCTTGAATGGCATGGAAGTCACTTGGTTCACCGTGAACGATGATTTGTCCATCTTCTTCAACGACATCACGAACATCGATCTCTTTGTCCATCAAGTATTCTAAGATCTCATCGGCATCGTCACCAGCAAAGCCAAATAATGCTGTGTTATCAAACATATAAGCAACTGCCCCAGAAACACCCATATTCCCGCCGTTTTTACCAAAAGCGGCCCGAACATCGGCTGCGGTACGGTTGACGTTGTTTGTCAAAGTATCGACGATCACCATTGATCCATTTGGTCCAAATCCTTCATATCGAAGTTCTGAGTATTGTTCATCGCCAGAACCTTTGGCTTTTTCAATCGCACGGTCAATAATGTGTTTTGGCACATTGTAGGTTTTCGCACGTTCGATAACAAAGCGTAATTTTTGGTTCGCGTGAGGATCAGGATCACCCGATTTTGCTGCTGCGTAGATTTCGATTCCAAATTTTGCATAAACTCGGCTATTGTTTGCATCTTTAGCAGTTTTTTTCGCTACGATATTTGCCCATTTACGACCCATGATTTCACTTCGCTTTCTTGTTTTTAAAAATCCTTATTCATTATACTTGTCAAATGGCGTTCTGTGAAGTAATTTTCACTTATTTATCAATAAAAAGCGGAATTCTTCGAAAATTTTGTTCTGTGATTTGAGGATTCCCTTGCTGATAGATCTGGTCGATCCGCAATGACAAGCCGTAGCGCTGTGCTTCTTTCTTACCGAATTTAGCGATCAGCGGAAGGGTCAGCTCTTTTTTGACTTCTTTTAAATATTGCTGCCCTTGCTTTGTATAGCCTAAGACTCGAATAAAGGGATGTGCTTGGGCTTCCTTCATTTCAGCTTTTGTCACTTGGAACAATACATAACAAGCAAGACGCTGCAGTCTCGTTTGGGTATAGCGTTTTGTCTTTAACAACTTGATAAAATCTGCAAACGAATCCGCCGCAGTCACATATTGTTTTAGTCGATATTCTAGTCCTTCTTCCATCTGGTAAATAGCAGCTAATTTTTCGAGGGGGGCAGAAATGATCTGGTATTGAAGATACGGCCAAAAGGTTTCCCAGTCGACTGTTGTTTGCGAAAGAAATTTTTGTGTTGCTTCAGGAACAAAATCCACAACAGCTTCACCTTGTTTGAGTCCTTGACGAATGGCTGTGGCACTAGCGATCGTTGGATGCTCAAATTGTTCTGAATGATAAGAGGCCGCAATTCGTTGGATGGGAACAAGCCTCATTGGTTTTTCATAACACAACACTTCCCGTGCATACCCCATACCCAACAGATGATTCGGCTGGTCTTTTTCTGCATGGTACTCAGGATAAAGCTCACTGAGGACCATACTCATTTTTTGACTATAGGTAGCATTTTGCCTAGCTATGCGTTGAAATGCGTCATCGATCATCCGCTGATTTTCTTTTTCAAACTGAGCGAACTTTGCATAGTCAAAGGGTTGTTTCGCATCTGTACCAAAACACAAAGAATCACATTGCAGATTTTGTAAGATCCTAATCGCTCCCGCTGCAAAAAAATCAGCAGACTGAACGGCCCAAGCGGATGGCAGTTCAACGACCAAATCGACGCCATTTTGCAATGCCGCTTGGGCTCGTTGCCATTTATCGATGATCGCCGGTTCACCACGCTGTAAAAAATTTCCACTCATCACGGCTACAATGACATCGGCGTTGCTTTCTTGCCTGGCTTTGTCCACGTGGTATTGGTGGCCATGGTGAAAAGGATTATATTCTACGACTAGTCCGCAAGCCTTCATCGACATCCCTCCTGTTTTACATAACGGTTACTTATGGCAGACAAAAAACCAGCGACGGCTTTTTTCATTTGGTTTTGTATCGATAAAATCAGCGTAGCATTCAACATTAGCAAAACCAGCATTTTCTAACATTCTTAAATAGCTTTCGAGAGGATAGGTTCTTTCTTGATGAAGCTCATCTAAGCGTTCAAACAACCCACTCTCTTGTGCAACAAAAAAGGTCAAGAAATGTTCAATGCTATGGTCTTTTTCTCCTTGATAGCTTTCCCAAAGAAAGGCAAATTCATCCGTCTGGTAATGGTAGCTATAATCAGGAAACACTTCATTGATTTGATATAAGGAATGCACATCAAATAAAAAGACGCCATCTTCTTCTAAACAACTGTAAACACCATCAAACACTTGCTGCACACTCTGCTCGTCTTCCATGTAGCAAAGGGAGTCAGAATAGCAGGTAATTGCTTGATAGGTGCCAACATCTACGAGATCCAGCATGTCACCCGCAACAAATTGCACAGCCGCCTCTTCTTTTTCAGCCCGTTGACTAGCGATTATCAGCATCTCTTCTGAAAGATCTAACCCAGTCACGTCAAAACCAGCCTTGGCAAACTCAACGGCTAACGCACCAGTTCCACAAGCCAATTCTAACAGCTGTTTTCTTTTTCCTAAATGACGACAAGAAAAATCCAGCCACTTTTTATAGAGACTGGAATCCATTACTTCGTCATAGACAAATGCGAAGGTTTCGTAAGCCATTACGCCACGACCCATTCATTAAGATCCACAAGCGGCGCATCAGACCATAATTTTTCTAGGTTGTAAAAAGCACGTTCTGAGGCACTGAATACGTGAACGATCACGTCACCTAAGTCGATCAAGACCCATTTTCCACCATCTTTTCCTTCGACACGGCGAACAGATACTTGATTTTCTTCTTCTTTATCGATGACTTCATCAATGATCGCATTGATTTGACGTTCGCTATTTCCTGAACAGATCACAAAGTAATCTGCTAGCAAAGAGATTTCCCGCACATCTAATGCCATAATATCTTCGGCATGTTTTGAATCGGCGGCTTTTACAGCAATTTCTAATATTTTCTGACTATCTATGGTAATTCCCTCCTATATTTGGCTACCCAAAAATTGTAGGTTTCGATCGTTTTTGGGTAGATAACTGCTTCTGTTTCGATCAAATGAAGCAAGGTATGTTTCGTTTCGTAAGCAACAGCGGCATCTAAGTCGATCATTGCGATTTCTCTGGCTTCAACGACTCCAGGAAACGTACGCCCGGGTTCGATATAATCTGCTACATAGATGATTTTATCTAGTAGGCTCATCTTGGCAGCTCCGGTTGTGTGCAAACGGATCGCTTGTAAGATTTCTTCGTCATCGATTTCTAATTCTCGTTGAACGAAATCAGCACCGACGAGTCCATGCCAGATAGCATTGTTCCAGTTCAAGAGATCCAATTCAAATCCATCTCTACGAATGACTAATCGAAATTCTTCATCGCTGCGTTCTTTGGCATAATCATGAGTCAAAGCAGCGATGCTGGCTTTGACCGGTGAAGCGCCATATTTTTCCGCAAGGGCAACGGCCGTTTTTTCGACACCTAACACATGCTCAAAGCGCTTTTGACTCATCTGCATTTGGACCTTTTGCATCAAAAGTTCCCGTTCTGCTTGTGTGTAGTGTTCACTCTTCATCCAAGTACAACCCCTTTTCTTGAATATAGTGTAACACATTATCAGGCAATAAGTAGCGAACCGAACAACCTTGTTGCACTTTTTTACGAATTGTTGTTGAGCTGACATCCATTAGAGGAATATCGATCCAAATAATCGGGTATGGGCTATCGATCGGCACTTCCGGGCGGCGAACCCCCACAAAAGTTACCAATTCCATCAGCTCATCGATTTGATGCCATTTTGGTAAATAGTTCACCATATCCCCGCCAATGATAAAATAATAATTAGTATCTGGATTCTTAGCTGTCAATTCCCGCATCGTATCAACCGTATAACTCTTACCTTTTCGTTCCAACTCAATGGTCTCTACAGCAAATCGCGGATTATCGGCGATCGCCAACTTCAACATCGCTAAACGATGCTCAGCGGGGATTGTCTTTTTCTCATCAACATGAGGCGGTAAATACTCAGGCATGAAATAAACTTTATCCAGCCCTAATGCTTGCCCTACTTGCTCACCCATGACCAGATGTGCGTAGTGTACTGGATTAAAATTTCCACCAAGAATGCCCACTTGCTTTTTCGGTACAAGTTCTTGTGTTTGTGTCTCTAAAACCGTTTGTACCTTTCCAAATGTTTGTCCTTGCATGCCTTCTCCCTCCTAAATTGAACGAACTTTGCTTGAAATCGTTTGGTATTTTTCTTTACTAGACGGTTTGAATAAAACGATCACTCGTCCGATGATCTGAACTACTTCACAGCCGACTTTCTCCCGGATCGTTTCAGCTGCTTCGTCAGCAACCTCATCGGTATTTTGGAGCAATGAGACTTTGATTAATTCTCGTTTTTCTAGTGCTTCTTCAATTTGCGCCATCATCGCGTCATTCAAGCCGCCTTTGCCGATTTGAAAAATCGGGTTTAGATGGTGCGCTTCACTTCGTAAAAATCTTTTTTGTTTTCCTCGTAAGTCCATAATCTTCCTTCTTCCTTATACTAATGCTTTACGTCTAAGCACATCGACACCTTTTGGCGCCCACCCGGCGATGACACATGGTTTGGTGATCGTGATCCAGCCAAGTCCAGCAAAAACGATATCGGTTTTTTCTTTGATTGAAAATTCGAAACGGACGAGTTCAGGAAAATCCGCCACTTCATCTGCTCGTGGCGGCTGCAGCAGCCCACCAACATGTTTCTCATAAAATTCATCGGCTTTACTTAATTTGGTCCGATGGATCGCTACATCATTTGCTACATAAGCAATAAATGAACTGCGTTCTCCTTGTAGGAAATCAAAACGGGCAAGTCCCCCTAAGAACAAGGTTTGTTCAGGGTTCAATTGATACACTTTCGGTTTAATTTCTTTGGCTGGTGCCACGATTTTCAGATCTTTTTTACCTAAATAGTGTGCCATTTGATGACGATGAATGATTCCTGGTGTGTCGATCAAAAAGTGCCCGTCGTCCAATGGAATCTCAATTTTATCCAATGTAGTTCCAGGAAATCGCGAAGTGGTGATCAGCTCGTTGATCCCTGCTATTTGTTTGATGATTTGATTGATCAATGTTGATTTTCCAACATTCGTCACACCAACCACATACACATCACGACCTTCACGATACGTTTCGATCGCTTGTAGCAACGCTTGGGTTTCACCCGGTTTCTTGGCACTCGTCAACAATACATCGACGGGTCTTAAACCGACTTCGTGAGCCCGTTCCTTCATCCATTGGGTCATTTTCGATTTTTTCAAAGATTTCGGTAAAATATCCACCTTGTTGCCCACTAATAAAACAGGATTATCACCAACAAAGCGGTGTAGTCCTGGGATCAATGAACCATTAAAGTCAAAAATATCTACGACATTAACGATCAAGGCGTCTTTTTCCCCGATTTCATTCAGCAAACGTAGGAAATCATCGTCTGTCAGCGCGACATCTTGGATCTCATTGTAATGGCGCAAGCGGAAGCAGCGTTGACAATAGACTTCTCCTGATTCAAGTCCTTTTTCTAATGCAGATTGCGGGGTGTACCCCAATTCGTTAGGATTTGTTGTTTGAATCAATGCCCCGCAGCCGATACAGTGAATTTCTTCGATTCCTTCTGTCATATTAAATTCCTCCACGCCATTTTAACTCTGGGTTGTGTTTCAATAAATAGTTCATGATTTTTCTTTCTGCTGCTCGATTAAACTGGGTTTTCCAAGAATCCGTTGGGATCACTGGTTTCACTAGAATGCTGCGAACACCAGCACGATTGGCACCTCGTACATCCGTCATAATCTGATCGCCGATCATGACAACCTCTTCTTTTTTCAAGCCTAATTGCTGATACCCTTGTTTGATCCCTCTTGAAAAAGGTTTTAATGCGCGGTGTACGTACTTTAAACCAAAAGGCGCAACAGCCCGTGCCACGCGTTCACTATTGTTGTTTGAAACGACAATCACCGGTATGCCAGCGTTTTTCATTTCCAATAACCAGTTTTTTAATTCTTCGGTTCCATCAGGATTATTCCAAGCAATCAAGGTATTATCAAGATCGGTCAAAATCCCTTTGATCCCCTGTGCCTTTAGTTGGCTAGGGGTGATTTTATAAATCGCATCGACCATCCAAGTCGGTTTATAATTTGAAAACATAGAATCTCCTTTACTATCTGATTTCTTCGCATGTTAAAAGTCGGCGACTAGTCATCGATCCACATAGTCGATCTTTAAAAAGAAACCGTACTAGCTGTTGACAAGCAAGCAGGCAGTTTCTAAAAGGATCAGACCTCTTCAACCTGTAATTATACAATAGAATCTTTTTGAATACTAGCAAGTGCGCTAGTTTCTGCAGGTTTCTTGTAAAAGAACTGAAAAACGAAGGTGTCGAAACAACAGTTTGTTCCATCACTTCTTTAAAGTAGTCTTTTTTTTCGTCAAAAAAGCATCCTTTTACTGAAAGGATGCTTAGAAAAAGTCCAAAATTGTCATTTGCAACTGCGAGCTTCTCGCATTTTACAATACTTTACTTAAAAAATCAATGGTTCTCGGGTTTTTCGGATGATCAAAGAGCTGTTCTGGCGTTCCTTCCTCCATAATGATTCCCTGATCCATAAATAAAATCCGATCCGCGACTTCCTTCGCAAAGCCCATTTCATGAGTGACGATGACCATCGTCATTCCTTGCTGAGCCAAACGCTGCATGACAGACAATACTTCGCCAACCATTTCAGGGTCTAACGCAGAAGTCGGTTCATCAAAGAGCATCACATCCGGTTCCATCGCCAAGGCACGTGCAATAGCGATCCGTTGCATTTGTCCACCAGATAGACTTTGTGGATAGGAGTTTGCCTTATCAGGCAGACCTACATCATTCAATAGTTGCTTTGCTAGTGTTTCAGCAGCTGGTTTTGCTACCTTTTTGACTTTCGTCGGGGACAAAGTAATGTTTTCTAAAACCGTCATATTCGGAAAAAGATTGAAATTTTGAAAAACCATGCCCATTTTTTCCCGCATCTTATACAAATCATTCTTTGGATCGGTAATATCGGTTCCTTCAAAAAAGATTTTTCCGCTTGTCGGTACTTCTAGTAAGTTTAAACAGCGTAAGAACGTGCTTTTTCCTGAACCAGATGGTCCAATCACCACAACGACTTCTCCTTGCTCGATCGTCGTTGTGATCCCTTTTAGCACTTGATTGCTGCCAAAGGTTTTGTGTAACTCTTGAATATCTAACATCATAGCTTGTCTTCTCCTTTTAACGACGATAGCCTTTTCCTAGTTTCTTTTCCCATAAACTCAATAGTCGCGAAGTCGTAAACGTCAAGATGAAATAAATGACCGCCGCCACATAGAAAGGCGTTAATGGTTGGAAAGAACTGGTGACAACGATCTGCGCACTGTTCATCAGCTCGTAGATGCCGATCGTTGAAAGCAAAGAGGAATCCTTGATCAAAACGATAAATTCATTGCCTAGTGGCGGCAAGATGTTGCGTAGTGCTTGTGGCAATACGACATAACGCATCGTTTGAAAAGGCCGCAGCCCTAAAGAACCAGCCGCTTCTGTTTGACCGTAATCAACGGCATTGATTCCCCCTCGGACGATCTCAGCAACATATGCCCCAGAATTAAGCGAGAGCGCAATGATCCCAGGAAATAACCGCCCAAAATCAAGACTCAACACACCGATCGAGACTGTCGGCAAGGCAAACATGCCTTGCAAAAGACCAAAAGCGATCAATATCTGCACCAACATTGGTGTGCCGCGGATGACTTCAATATACGCATTAGCAAACCAGCGCAAAGGCGTCACTTTTGATAATTTCATTAGGGCAAAAATCACCCCTAGAATCGTTCCAAAGATCACGGTGATGATAGAGATCACGATGGTGATCACCACACCAGAAAGAAAATAAGGGTAATATATCGCTAAAAAGGATAAATCCATAATTGTGTCTACTCCGTTCTATCTATTGCGCCGCATTTTCGTTGGCTAGATCTGTGTTCTTTTGTACATACTCATCGATTGTACCATCTTCAATCAATTCTTTCAAAATACTGTTTAGCTCTTCTTGTAGTTCGGTACTCCCTTTAGGTAAAGCAATTGCATAAGAATCGCCTTCAGACGCTTCTAATGCTACATCAGTGATCACGAGGTCATCATTTTGTGCAACATACGATTCAGCCACCGCACTTTCAAGCACCAAACCGTCGATCGATCCTTGTTTCAATTCATTGACTAGATTCGGAACTTTGGCGATGGAAACCAATTGCGAATCCGCTAATTGGTCTTGAACGATCATTTCTTGGATCGAGCCTTTTTGAGCGCCCACCTTTTTGCCAGACAAGCTTTCGATTGAATCAAATGCCGACTCATTGTTTTTATTAACAACTACTTTTTGTTCTGGTGTAAAATAGTTATCGGTGAAATCAAAAGTCTGTTTACGTTCGTCAGTTGCTGAGATGCCTGAAACAGCTATATCGGCTTTTCCTTGTTGCAAAGCAGTCAAGACAGCATTGAAATCAAGGTCCAAAATATTCACTTCGACACCAAGACGATCAGCGATCTCATTGACCATATCGATATCTGCGCCCACGATCGTATCTTTGCCATCAATCAAGGCATGAAATTCAAAGGGGGCAAAGTCAGCAGAAGTTGCCACATTTAACACACCGGCTGCTTTGATGGCTTCCAATTGGTTATCCGCCGAACCGCTGGCACTAGAACTGCCAGTACTCGATGAGCCGCCATTTCCACAAGCTCCTAAAACCAAAATCCCCGTCAATACAACAAGTGCTCCAAATAATTTTTTCATTAAAAACGCTCCTCTTCAAAACAAATATTTATGCAATATAATCTTCTTATATTCAGAATATATACATAATAGCACAGAATAATTAAATTTTAAACTAAAAACTTCGTCATTTGCACGATTTATTCAATAACACTTTTAATAAAAAAATACTAGGATACCCTCTCTCTAATCAGAGTGGATATCCTAGTTGTTAAAATCGGCGAAAACGCTGATACCTTGCCTCAAGCAATTCTTCTGTTTGCAACGTAGAAAGTTCAGCGAGTTTCGTTGAAATTGCCGCTTTCATCTGTTCCATCAATTGCTCTTTCGGTAAAAAGGCCTCTTCATGGGTTTCAGCAATCACTTTTTCAATAACACCGAGTTCATATAATTCTTGAGCTGTGATCTTCATCAAGCCAGCAGCTTCTTTGGCACGGCTGCCATCTTTCCATAGGATCGAAGCAAAGCCTTCGGGAGATAAAATGGCATAGATCGAATGTTCCATCATCCAAACCTCATCGCCTAATGCCAGTGCTAATGCACCGCCGCTGCCGCCTTCACCAATGATGATTGCCAAGATCGGTACCGTTAAATCGGACATTTCCATCAAGTTACGGGCAATCGCTTCGCCTTCTCCGCGCTCTTCCGCGCCAATACCGCAAAACGCCCCTGCTGTATTGATCAATGTGACCACAGGTCGCTGAAATTTTTCTGCTTGCTTCATTAAGCGTAACGCTTTGCGATAGCCTTCAGGATGTGGCGAGCCAAAGTTTCTGCGTAAATTTTCAGGCAGATTACGGCCTTTTTGAATACCGATCACGGTCACGGGCTTGCCATCTAAACAAGCAATCCCGCCAACAACGGCTTCATCTTCGCCAAACAGACGGTCTCCATGAAACTCTTCAAACTCAGAAAAAATGCCTTCAAAGTAATCCAGTGCCGTCAAGCGGTCTTTGCTGCGAGCGAGTTCAACGATTTCGTGGGCTGCTCTAGTCATTGCGATTCCATCCTTTCCGCGTATGCAAAGAAATCAAATGGTAGATTTTCTCCCGCAAGTTCGTCCGTGGAACGATTTGATCGACAAAGCCATGATCTAACAGAAACTCTGCCTTTTGAAAGTCTTCAGGTAGTTCCTGACGAATGGTTTGTTCAATCACACGTCGTCCAGCAAAACCGATCAAGGCTTGCGGTTCTGCCAGGATGATATCCCCTTCCATCGCAAAACTAGCGGTGACGCCACCGGTTGTCGGGTCCGTTAAAACCGTTAGATAAAACAAGCCAGCTTTACTGTGGCGTTTTACCGCCGCAGAGATTTTTGCCATTTGCATCAGTGACAAAATTCCTTCTTGCATCCGCGCACCACCTGAAGCGGTAAAAAGAACAACTGGTAGCTGTTTTTCGATCGCACGTTCAAACAAACGGGTGATTTTCTCCCCCACGACCGTTCCCATACTGCCCATGATGAAATTCGCATCCATGACACCGATTGCTAACGGCAATCCTCGAACTTTGGCTTCTCCCGTTAGAACAGCCTCATGCAAACCAGTTTTTTCTTGCATTTGTGCGACTTTATCCAGGTACCCTGGGAAATCAAGGGGATCTTTTGTGGTAACATCTGTGTCCCATTCTTCAAAACTTTTTTCATCAATCGTGATAGCGATCCGTTCCCAGGCGCTGATCCGGAAATTATACCCGCAGTGGGGACAGACTTTTTCTGCCCCCATCTCCTTCGTATAAAGCGTTCGTTTGCAACTAGGACATTTCGCCCAAAGATTATCTGGGACGACTGGTTCGTTCGTTGGCAGCTGACCTCGATTAGGATTGATGCGAATGTAGTTTTTTTTCTTAAATAAAGCCACTCAACTTCCCTCCTATTGTTCAGGTGTCCAATTTGGCAAAAATTCCTCTTGTAAAAAGGCGGTTGTATAGTCTCCCGCAATCACTTTCGGGTGACTGATCAAGTCCATTTGGAATTCTGCATTCGTAATGACACCATCGGTCACTAATTCAGCTAACGCCCGCTGCATTTTCATCAATGCTTCAAAACGGTTCTCGCCGTGAACGATCACTTTAGCGATCATGGAATCATAATAAGGCGGGATCGTATAGCCGGAATACATGGCACTGTCTACCCGTACACCCAAGCCTCCACCAGGCAGAAATAAATTGTTGATCTTTCCTGGTGACGGTGCAAAATTGAAGGCTGGATTTTCTGCATTGATCCGACATTCGATTGCCGCACCTGTCATCTTGATGTCTGCTTGTGTCAAGCCTAGCGGTTCACCACTAGCAACTTCGAGTTGTTTTTTGACTAGATCAATGTTAGTCACCATTTCAGTGATGGGGTGTTCCACTTGGATTCGAGTGTTCATTTCCATGAAATAAAACGCCCCAGTGTCTGCCATTAAAAACTCGATCGTACCGGCATTGCGATACCCTACCGCTTGTGCGGCACGTACCGCTGCTTCTCCTAGCTCTGCTCGTTTGCTTTCAGAAATCACCACAGAAGGAGATTCTTCCAACACTTTTTGGTTGTTGCGTTGCAGCGAGCAATCGCGTTCACCAAGGTGGATAATATTACCAAAAGAATCACCTAACACTTGCACTTCTATGTGTCGAGCAGGATAAATGATTTTTTCAATGTACATTTCATCGTTGCCAAATGCCGCTTTCGCCTCTTGCTGTGCCGAAGCAAAATGATGTGGCAACGCTTCTTTATCGGCGACTTTCCGTATCCCTTTACCGCCACCGCCGGCTGCTGCTTTGAGCATGACCGGGTAACCAATCTCTTCAGCGATCGTTAAAGCTTCTTCCACATCAGAAATCGCGCCTTTGCTTCCGGGAATGACCGGTACTTCTGCTTCGATCATCAAGCGTCTTGCATTGATTTTGTTTCCCATTGCATCGATAGTCTCACTCTTTGGCCCAATAAAGACGATATTGCATTCCTCGCACATCGCAGCAAAGCGGCTATTCTCTGAAAGAAAGCCAAATCCAGGATGGATCGCCTCAGCCTTTGTGACGATCGCAGCGCTTAGGATCTGCTGTACATTCAAATAAGAGTCGGCTGCTTTGGCAGGTCCGATACAAATCGCTTCATCGGCAAGCTCTGTATGCAACGCTTCTTTATCTGCTTCTGAATAAACGGCGACCGTTTGAATACCTAATTCGCGACAAGCGCGAATGATACGTACGGCGATTTCGCCACGGTTTGCGATCAATACTTTAGAAAACATGTCTCACCTATCCAATCATGAAAGTCAATTCTGCTTCCGCCACTTTTTTCCCATCAACATAGGCAATTCCTTTGCCGATGCCAGCTGCAGATTTCACTTTGATTATTTCTACTTCTAAGATCAAGGTATCGCCTGGTGTTACTTTTTTTCTGAATTTCGCTTTGTCTAAACCGCCAAAGTAGGCAGTTTTCCCACGAAAGTCTTCCAATGACAATAATGCCACAGCACCTGCTTGCGCCATTGCTTCCACGATCAATACTCCAGGCATCACTGGTTCATGGGGAAAATGGCCTTGGAAAAACGGCTCATTAATGGTAACGTTTTTCTTCGCAACGACCCGTTTGCCTTCTTCTAACTCCTCAACGCGATCCACTAAAAGCATCGGATAACGATGAGGGATGATTTCTTTGATTTCTTGAATCGTTAATGCGCTCATTGCTTTACCCTTCTTTCACACGGAATAATGGTTGATTGAATTCAACGATTTGTTCGCTTTCAACCAAGACTTCAACCAATTCGCCATCGACGTCGCTGACGATTTCATTCATGACTTTCATCGCTTCAACGATACAAAGAATATCGCCTTTTTTCACGTGATCGCCGATTTGCTTAAAGTTGTCTTTGTCAGGACTTGGTTTCAAATAAACGACACCCACTAATGGCGAGACAACTTCTTTGCCCTCTAAGACAGGTTTCGCCGCTTCTACTGTGTCAGGTGTCGCTGAGACAGCAGGCGTTGGTACAACAGGAGTTGGCGCAGCATTCGCTGCAGGAGCAGGCGCAGGTGTAGATTGTGCATTTTGTAGCCCACTTGTCGTATTTTTATTAAAATAAAGTTCAAACGTCTCTTTTTTTAATTGAAGCTCAGTTAACGTCGATTGATCGAATTGGCTGAGCAGCTCTTTTATCTCATGTGTTTCCAATTACGCTTCCTCCCAACGTTTCAGCAAGATCACTGCATTATGACCGCCAAACCCAAGTGAATTACTCATGGCATAGGTCAATTCTGCTGGTTGGCTTTGATTGATAACAACGTTCAAGTCGATCTCAGGATCTTGTTCTGTCACGTTGATGGTTGGTGGAATAAATTGATGTTGTAATGCTAATAGTGAAGCAATGGCTTCGATTCCACCAGCCGCCCCAAGCAAATGACCAGTCATTGACTTTGTACTGCTGACATATGGTTTTTTATAGTCTTCGCCCAATCCGTATTGGATCGATGTCGCTTCTGCACTGTCATTGGCGGGCGTGCTTGTACCGTGGGCATTGATGTAACCAACTTCAGCTGGGGTAATCGCCGCTTCTTGCATCGCTAATTTCATTGCTTTTCCAGCCCCTGATCCATCAGGGTTTGGCGCAGTCATATGGTAGGCATCACAGTTCGCACCGTACCCTACGACTTCACCTAAAATCGTTGCCCCACGTTTTTGTGCATGCGCCAATGATTCTAAAATGAAGACGCCAGCGCCTTCACCCATGACAAATCCACTACGATTTTTATCAAACGGAACGGAAGCTTTGTCAGGGTCTGATTCAGTGGTTAACGCCGTCAGCGAAGCAAAACCAGCAATACCGATTTCACAGATCGTCGCTTCTGAACCACCAGCGATCATGACATCTGCATAGCCATGCTTGATGTTTCGGAAAGCTTCACCGATTGAATGGGTACCAGAAGCACAGGCGGAAACAGTCGTCGTACAAATGCCTTTCGCACCTACCCGTAACGCAATGTTGCCGGCAACCATATTTACGATCGACATCGGTACGAACATTGGTGATACCCGATTTGCTCCTTTGTCATGCATTCGAATCACTTGGTCTTGAATCGTTGGCAAGCCGCCGATCCCCGAACCAACCATCACGCCAAAACGATCCACATCAATGGTTTCTGTATCTAACTTCGCCATTTCCATCGCTTCTAAGGCCGCATAAATTCCATAAATGGAAAAAAGATCCATCCGCTTCGTATCTTTTTTAACGAAGTACTTTTCTAACGGAAAATCTTTGACTTCAGCAGCAACTGAGATCCCTGTTGCTTCTGCGTCAAATTTTGTAATCGGGCCGATGCCGTTGGTCCCGTTTTGTAAACTTGCTAAAAAAGTTTCTGGGTCATTTCCGATTGGAGAAGTGACGCCGTATCCTGTAACTACTACTCGATTCATCTTTTCTTCCTCCTACCCTTGCATTGCCATCCCGCCGTCTACACTGATCACCTGACCAGTGATGTAGGGGCTTTTTGCTAAAAAGACTGCTGTTTGCGCAACATCCTGTGTGGAACCAAAACGCTGTAATGGAATATTTGCCAATGATTGTTCTTTGACTTTATCCGACAGCACTTCAGTCATCTCTGTTTCGATAAATCCTGGGGCGATCGCATTGCAGGTGATCCCCCGAGCGGCACCTTCACGAGCGGCAGATTTCGTAAAACCGATCACGCCAGCTTTACTTGCCGCATAGTTGGCTTGCCCGATATTTCCCGTCAAGCCGACCACACTCGTCAAATTGATGATGCGGCCTTCTCGCAACTTCATCATTTTTTTCAACGCGTGCTGCGTCATATTGAAGGTACCAGTCAAATTGATTTTGATCACTGAATCAAAATCTTCGGGTTTCATTCTCAACAATAATTTGTCATTCGTGATTCCGGCATTATTGACTAAAATGTGGATCGGTCCGACTGCCGCTTCTGCTTCCAAAAGCATGGCTGCCGCTTGATCAAAATCAGAAATGTCCCCATTGATCGCTACACATTTCACGCCGTAGCTGGTGATGCGATCGATCAGTGACTGGGGAATTTCTTTTCGTCCATTTAAAACGATATTCGCTCCTTCTTTGGCAAAGGCTTCCGCGATGGTAAAACCGATCCCTCGCGAGCTACCAGTTACAAAGACGTTTCTATTTTGCAGATCCATAAATTCCTCCTAGTTGAATCGGGCTAGTGTATCTGCCAACGTTTGGCTATCTTCTACACGCGCAGTCTGGATTTCTTTGTCTATTTTCTTCATAAAACCGCTCAATACTTTTCCTGGTCCGATCTCGATGACTTGTTGGATGCCAAGCTGCTTCAGTGTCGCAATGCTTTCGTAAAAACGCACTGGCGATTTCACTTGCAGCGTCAACAGTTCCTTGATTTGGTCTTGCTGCATTGGCTGCGCGGTCGTATTGCTGATGACAGGTACTTGCAACTCATCAAAGGTGATTTGAGCTAATTCCTGTGCTAATTGCTGCGATGCGGGTTCCAACAAAGCGGTATGGAAAGGACCGCTGACATTTAAAAGAATCACCCGTTTGGTTCCAGCAGCTTGTAACAATTCCACCGCTTTATCCACTGCCGGCGCTTCACCGCCAATGACGATCTGCTGCGGCGTATTGTAATTCGCTGGTGTCACGATCCCCACTTGACTTGCTTCTTTACAGATTTCTTCAATCGTTTCAGCGGGTGTGTTCATCACAGCAACCATTTTCCCAACACCTGCTGGCGCCGCACTTGCCATATACCGACCGCGCTTTTGTACCAATGCGACTGCTGTCTGGAAATCAAGCGCACCACTAGCGACTAAGGCTGTATATTCGCCTAAACTCAAGCCAGCAACAGCATCTGCTTTGATTCCTTGCGCATCCAAAAGACGCCAAAAAGCCGTACTTACCGTTAAGATGGCAGGCTGCGTATATTCCGTCTGGTTTAAACGTTCGTTTTCAGTAAAGCATAGCTCCGCCATATCATATCCTAGAATGGTGCTGGCTTGTTCAAACGTCTCACGAACGATGGCTTCTTGGTGATAGAGCTCTTCTCCCATTTTGGGGTACTGTGCGCCTTGACCGCTAAATAAAAAGGCTGTCTTCATCTTGTACTCCTTCATTACTTTGATCGTTGTCGTTGGAGAACATGGCTTCTTGCAGTTCGTCTATGAATCAGCAAAAACACGTTCTTAAAAAGGAAAGGCTAGGCTGTCTGCCTAGCCTTTGTTTTATGCTTGTTGTTTTTCTACATATTTAACTAGATCTTCAACGGTTGTGATACCATCTTCTGTTTCGATCTTCACATCGAATTCATCTTCGATCTCGTTAATGATTTGGAAAAGATCCAAGCTGTCTGCTTCTAAATCTTCTTGGATGTTCGTGTTCAATTTGATTTCTTCTTTTTCTTTTCCTAATTCTTCTGCTACGATTTCTTGAATTTTTTCGAATACCATGTGTATATTCCTCCAATGTGTTTTTCAATAGTAATTTTGTTTCGTGAACAAGTTATAAGGTGGCTAACATAGTTCCCCATGTCAATCCGCCGCCAAAACCTGAGAACACCACTTTTTGACCACTGCCAAGGGACAGTGTACCTCGTTTGATTTCTTCATCTAGCAATAACGGAATCGAGGCTGCCGAAGTATTGCCATAATCTTGCATATTTTGCAAAAATTTCTCACGGGGTTGCTTCAGCTTGCGAGCAACTTTGTCTAAAATTCGTGAATTTGCTTGGTGAAGCAAAAAATAATCAATTGCTTCATCTTGTATCAGATCATTGATCGAGGCGACCACATCACGCGTCGCAAAATCAAAGATTTCTCGTCCAATCATTTGCATACAAGCACTATACGCCGGAACGTTTTGTGAAAAAGGATTCTCATTCGTCCGAAACCCAGATGTTAAGGACATGCCTCGCGTCCCATCTGCTTTTAAAGACTCTTTGAGCAAATGCTGCTCTGAAGATGCTTCCAGCAATAGACCACCGGCACCATCTCCGAATAAAACAGCCGTCGAACGGTCGTTCCAATCCAAGACCTTTGAAAGTACTTCTCCACCGATGACCAATCCTTTTTTAGCGCCTGTTCGAATCAGTTTTTCAGCCATAGACAATGCATACACGAAACCAGCACATGCTGCACTGATATCAAAAGCAAAGGCATTGACTGCCCCAATTGCCCCTTGGACTTGGCAAGCAACCGCCGGTGTATTGAAATCCGGTGTGATCGTCGCTACCAAGATAAAATCCAGACTTTCTGCTGAAAGCTGAGCATCTTGCAAGAGCGTTTGAGCGACGCGAATACAAAGGTCAGAAGTGTTTTCGCCAACAGCGACTCTTCTTTGTTTGATTCCCGTGCGAGAATGAATCCATTCATCTGAAGTATCCATCAAATTTGATAGATCATCATTTGTTACGATTTTTTCTGGAACATAACTTGCAGTCGCGGTAATTTTTCCAAACATATTCATCCATTATTCTCACTTATAATCTTGTAAAAAGTCATGCAGATTTTTCAGTGCTTTCAACAGTGCCTGTTCCTCTTCAGGAGACATCTGACTCAAGACACCCTTCACCATCTCACGATGAAAATGCTGATGAACACGATAAAGGAGTTTTCCTTTTTTCGTCAAACCTAGTTTGACGACTCGCCGATCATCTTCACTGCGAATCCGTTCTACATATTCTTTTTTCACCAAACGATTGATCGCGATGGTCAAAGTCCCAACAGTGATCGAAAGCTCTTTGGCAACTTCAGTCGTGGTCTTTTTTTTGTACATCCCGATGGCTTCGATGGTATGCATTTCGGTAATTGAAAGGTCTTTGAATTGAGATTTTTTCAATTCAGATTCTTCAATCACTAAGATGTCATTAAAGACGCTGACTAAGTAGTCATTAACTGTTTCTAAATTGGGTTCCATAACCTTCACCATCCGAATACTTTGATAATCAAATCATTTGATAGTCAAACTATATCGGAAGTTATTGAGAAATGCAAGAATTTTTTCGAACTTTTTTTATTTTTAAGCACATTTTTATTTAAGAATTGATTTTCTAAGATTCTAAAAGCTGCGAGTTGACAAAATAATCCGTTTCCGTTATAGAGAAATTTCCTTTGAATATCAAAGTTTATCATTGCATTGTTTCCACTCTATTCCTATTTTTTTCTTGTCAACGGTCAGCAAACGTTGCTCTCTCCGCTCTCATCTGCTACTCTTTGAAGGAAGGAGAGGAAAGATCGATGAATCCGAACAAAGAGTTTCTAAAAAACAAAGCAAATGCACTGCCTGAAAAGCCTGGCGTTTATCTAATGAAAGATCAACACAACGAAGTCTTGTATGTGGGAAAAGCCAAATCATTGAAGCAGCGTGTCGTTTCCTACTTCCGAAAAAACCAGCAGCATGCCAATAAGGTACTTCGACTTGTTTATAATGTCGTTGATTTTGAAACCATCGAAACAGATACCGAATTGGATGCACTATTACTTGAATGTCGTTTGATCCAAGCTTTTCATCCTATCTACAACCGCCAAATGAACCATTCAGCGAACTATTGCTTTGTTGATTTGACGAATCATAGCTTCACGATCACTCAAACACCACAAATTGGCAGTTATGGCCCCTTTCGGCAAACAAAAAAATTGCCTGTGTTGTTTCAATTATTGTCAGAAACGTTTCAATTGCCGACTGTCAACGAACTGACGCTATTAACCTTACGTAAACAACTCCCTCAAATGGAGGCGTATCCCTTGGAAGAGAAGTGGCGAGAGATCGGCTGTTTTTTTGCAGGAAAGAAGACAGACTGTTTTTCACTCCTTAAAAAACGCTTGGCATACCTGATTGATCACTTATTGTTTGAACAAGCTAGTGTACTGCAGCGAGAGATCCATTTAGCAGAAAGCTTTTACCAAGAAATCGTGAGGGTCAATCAGTTCATTCAAGAACCGGAAGTGATTTTTTCGATTCCCTTTGACTTAGAGGAGCCAGTATCACAGACGACTCAACTCAAATACTATCAAGTCAGCTTTGGTAAGTTGATCCAAACAAACATTCTTTCTCCCGAAGAAACATTCCAGCCACATCCGCCAGCAAGCGCTGCGCTTCCTTTAGCCCCGGAAGATCTCGATCCATTAGGGATCATCCTTAATCACCTGTATCGCCAAGAAAAAGCAGCAGAAAAATAAAAAACAGCAAGCCCAAGTAGGCTTGCTGTATAGAAATGAGAAAGCGACGACGAACGTCCCACTCATTCTTATTGGATCAAATCATAGATTTCCATGGCTACAATATCAACATTATCAAATTGATAAGATTGACTTGATTCTGCTTCCGTTAATTCAAACGTTTCTGTCGAATTGTCATAAGTAACGGTACATTTTTCGACGCCTTCTTTTTCAAAACGACGTACTTGAACTTCATTGTCTTGCGCTTCGACCATCGCTTCTAAACGTTTGATGATAGCGACTAATTGCGAACTTTTCATTCGTAAGCCTCCTTTTTCTGTCCGTTATATTGTATCAAAACATCCTCTATCTTGCATTGATTTTTCGTATTTTTTTTGTCATTTTAAGATTTTTTTCCATCTTGCCACCAAAGTTTAATCAGCGCCTGCGTTCCGTCATTTTCATAGCCTTTTTCAGCCAACTGATCATACAATTTTTTAGCTAAAGTGGTGCTCGGCAAATCCAATCCCATCTTCTTGGCTTCATCCAAAGCGATTCCCAAATCTTTGATGAAATGTTTGACAAAAAAGCCTGGTGAATAATCCTCTTTTAGGATACGAGGACTGTAATTCGTCATGGACCAATTGGCTGCCCCACCGCCAGAAAGCGTGTCAATCACTCGTGGTAAATCAAGACCGGCTTGGTTCGCATAGACCAGCATTTCTGTCATCCCCGTCATGGTTCCGGCAATCATGATCTGATTGGCCATTTTCGTATGCTGACCCTTTCCTGCCCCTCCTTGAAGTTGAAACGTCTTTCCTAATACTTCAAAAAGTGGTTTTACTTGTTGGTAAGCTTCTTCATCGCCACCAACCATAATCGTTAGCGTGGCGTTTCTCGCACCAAGATCACCACCAGAAACTGGCGCATCAATACTCGCTGCTCCTTTTTCCTTCGCTGTCTGGTAGATTCGTTCTGCCAAATCAGGTGTACTGGTGGTAAAATCCACCAATGTTTTGCCCGTCACAGCCGTTTGAAAAATCCCTTGAGGCCCATAGTAAACTTCTTCAACGTCGGATGGATAACCAACCATTGTAAAGATGATTTCACTTTCTGATGCAACTTCTGTTGGGGTGTCACACCAAATTGCTCCATTCGCAACGAGTTCATCTGTTTTTGCTTTCGTCCGATTGTAAACATTCACTGTATGTCCTGCAGCTAAGAGATGACCAACCATCGCTTGACCCATGACACCAGTACCGATAAATCCTAATTTCATGCAGATCCCTCCAAAATAAAAAAGTTCATGTCTTTAGTATACGCTAAAAACATGAACTTGCGAAAATTTTCTGTTTAATCGATCGTTCGGCGAAATGCCTTTAATTTTACTTTGAATTTTTCTAACGTCTGCTCGGTTTCTTTCTCGATGCGTTCGGTTTCATAATAGGCAACCATATCATGGTAGAAAGACAGCATCGACTCACCAAAGCGTAATGCCGAGATCTCGTACATCTTCCTAGAAAGAACTTCGGGATCAGCAGGAATCTTTTGTTCATAATAATCAATAAATGCTTTTGCGAAATCCCGATCATTCTCATAGGTGACGCCTAACGATGGATCATCGATCAAGGTGTTTAAGTAATCATTGCCTTCAACGACTAATGGGGTCCCAGCAGCCATTGCTTCCGTGTATGTCAGTCCTTGTGTTTCTGAAGTGGAGGCACTGACGAAGTAATCGGCAGCGTGGTAATAGATCGCCACTTTATCATTCGCCACTTCGCCGACAAATTGAACATGGTCAGTTAGCGCCATATCCACCACTTTTTCTTCTAATTTTTCTTTATGCGGACCTTTCCCAACGATCACTAATTGCGCATCAGGAATCTTGGTTAGAATTTCCGGCATCCCATCGATGATCGCTTGGATATTCTTTTCATAAGAAATACGACTGAGGGAAAGCAGCATGGGTTGATCCTCAGTGATACCTAATTTCTCCCGCAATTCTTTTTTCATTTCAGATGTAATGTCCGGTCGACGAAACTTCTCGACTTCGATCCCTGTGGGGATGATCCGCATCGGTGAAACCACACCATACCCCCTCAGCGTATCGATGACTCGTTCACTTGGACAAACAACACCTGTCGAGTGGTTGGCAAATAGCCGCGAAAGATATTTCACGTGAGACGGCCGTAAGACCTTCCCATTGGCGATGTAGTGCAAGTAGTCTTCATACATCGTATGGTAGGTATGGATCACAGGAATTTGCAATTTGCGCCCCACCATTTTCCCTAACATCCCAGAGCCAAACTCGGTATGGGTATGGATCAATTCCAACTCTAACTCTTTGGCGATCAAATAGGCATACAACATGCCGCGCACTACGATTCGCCGATCTTTGAAGGACACAAACGGGACACTTGGCATGCGAATGATATCTTCTTCGTCTAGATCAGCATTGGGATCGGTCGTAGTAAAGATATACACTTTATGGCCTTTTTTCTCAAGCTCTTCTTTCAATGTCTTGATCGATGTCGCCACACCACTTACCTGGGGGAAGTAGGTGTCTGTAAAAAATCCGATTTTCAAAACGGTACCTCCAAACTTTACATTAGTTTCTTTATTCCGTATTCATCACTTTTGTATAAACTTCTTTTAGCTCATATCCGATTTCATCAATACTCTTTTGCTTGGCCGTTTCATAACCCGCTTCACTTAACTGTGGCAACGTGCCATCTACGATTCCTTTGATTTTCTCGATAAACCCTTGATTGGTTTTCTCCATGTATGCATTGTGCCCATTGCTTAGCCACCCTTTATATACTGGAATATCCCGAACAAGCACATTTTGGTGGCTGGCTAACGCCTCAAGGACCACGATCCCTTCTGTTTCTTCATAGGAAGGAAAGAAGAACAGATCAGCCGCTGAATATGCCCCTTCGATGATGTCTCCTTTGATATAGCCGGGAAACAGCACATTTTCTGGATGGTCTTCATTGACAAGGTCGCGGATCTGCTTAGGAATCGTCATCATTGGTGTATGACCAAACCAGATAAACGTATATTCAGGCAATTGTCTAGCTATCTCTACAAAATCAAGAATGCCTTTTCGTTCAAAAAACAAGCCGACCGATATAATGACTTTTTGATCAGGTAAAAGCTGAAAATACTCACGAAAGGCTTTTTCTTTCTCATGATCCGGCTGATATTTGTCAAGATCGATCCCGTTTGAGATCGCTTCGATCGGCACTTGGATACCATACCCTTCCAAAAGTTCTTTCGAATAAGGGGTCGGGGTGATCAATTGATCGGCTCTGGAATAAAGATTGATCAAATATTTTTTATATAATGGCGAAAGCTGATTTGAACCGATAAATGAATTCCGAAAATCCTCTTCTGTAGAATGGGCATGGTAAATCACTTTTTTTCCTTGTCTTTTGGCTTTATTGACCATATACATACTATTGATTCCATACGTGTTGATGTGAAGAATGTCATAATCCTCATCATTTTTATCGAGAGTAAAAGGAATCCCGACAGATGTCAGCGCTCGTTGCTGATGGGCCAATGCGCGACCGATACCTGATTTAGCTAATAATTTTTCTCCTTCAAAATAAAGAAGTACTTTCAAAGATGATTCCTCCTTGGAAATGCTTATATCTGATATTAGTATACCATAGGCGATCGCAGAGATACTCCTACCATGGTCCTAGATTTTGTTCCCCATTTAACCATGATACGGGAAAAACTCAGGGAATCATAGCTTAATTCCAAGATATGACAAAACTGTTCGTTTTCTGAAAAAAGTAGTAAGTTGTTGCAAGTCAAATCAAACAAAATGTCTTCTTAAAACAAAAAAAGGCAACAAGCAAAAATTGCTTGTTGCCTAGAAATGATTATTTTACATACTGTTCGATTAACTCTACAACTTCTTCCATTGTATCGCAATCTTCTAAAGCACGTTTTGCTAATTCTTGCATGTCAGTGGTTGACAAACGTTTCATTAAGCTACGTGTTTTCAGAACAGATGTTGCACTCATTGAGAACTCATCTAAGCCCATACCTACAAGAAGTGGCACAGCAGTTTGATCGCCGGCCATTTCTCCACACATACCAGCCCATTTGCCTTCAGCATGCGCTGAATCGATCACGTTTTTGATCAAGCGTAAGATGGATGGGTTGTATGGTTGGTACAAGTAAGACACGCGTTCATTCATGCGGTCTGCAGCCATTGTGTATTGGATCAAGTCATTGGTACCAATACTGAAGAAGTCAACTTCCTTCGCAAACTTGTCTGCTAAGACAGCTGCTGCTGGAATTTCGATCATGATTCCGACTTGGATCTCGTTAGAAATCTCAACGCCTTCGTCAATCAATTTTTGACGCTCTTCTTCATACATTTTCTTCGCTGTACGGAACTCTTTCAATGTTGCCACCATTGGGAACATAATACGTAAGTTACCATGAGCAGAAGCACGTAACAACGCACGAAGTTGGGTACGGAACATGTCGTCCCCAAGTTCAGACAAGCTGATACGCAATGCACGATAGCCTAAGAAAGGATTCATTTCATGAGGCAATTTTAAGTAAGGAAGTTCTTTATCGCCACCGATATCCATTGTGCGGACAACCACTGGTTTTCCAGCCATTCCTTCTAGAACTGCTTTATACGCTTTATATTGGTCTTCTTCTGTTGGGAAATCAGGAGAATCCATGTACAAGAATTCAGTACGGTATAAACCGACTGCTTCTGCACCATTGTTGTGGACACCTTCTAAATCTTTTGGTGTACCAATGTTCGCAGCTAATTCAAAGTGCTTACCATCAGCCGTAACTGTTTCAGCATCTTTTAATTTTTCCCACTCTGCTTTTTGATCTGCGTAGGCTTTCCCAGCTTCAACAAATTCAGCCGCTTGGTCATCTGTCGGGTTGACGATAACGTCACCGATAATGCCGTTAACAGCTAAGATGTCGCCCGCTTTCACTTTTGCAGTGATCTCCATCGTTCCAACGATTGCTGGGATTTCAAGAGAACGTGCCATGATTGCGGAATGAGAAGTACGTCCACCGATATCTGTTACAAAAGCTTTAACAAAGTTGCGGTCTAATTGTGCGGTATCACTTGGTGTCAAGTCATGCGCAACAACGACTACTTCTTCGTTGATCATTGAAGGATTAGGCAAAGTCACATTCAACAAATGCGCCAAGATACGTTTAGCAACATCTTTGATGTCAGCTGCCCGTTCTTGCATGTAAGCATTGTCATCCATTGCTTCAAACATACCAATATACATGTCAGTAACTTCTTTCAATGCAGCTTCTGCATTGACTTTGTTATCTGTCACGTTTTGTTTGATTTGACCGATCATCTCAGGATCTGAAAGAACCATTAAATGAGCATCAAATACTTGTGCTTCTGCTTCACCTAAAGTTTGCGCTGCTTTGTCGCGGATTTGTTGTAATTCCGCTGTTGACTTCGCTAACGCATCATCTAAGCGTGCTTCCTCTGCTGCAGTATCTTCAACTGATACTTTTGAAAAAGATAAATCAGGTTGTACTAACAGGTAGGCTTTCGCAACGGCTACACCATCACTAGCAGCAATTCCTTTTAGCATCTCAACCATTATTCAGACAAACCTTCTTTTTTCATTGTTTCTACGATTGCAGCGATTGCATCTGCTTCGTCAGCACCTTCAGCAGTGATAGTTACATCAGAACCTTGGCCAACACCTAATGACATTACGCCCATGATTGATTTAAGGTTTACTGATTTACCTTTGTACTCTAAGTTGATATCAGAGTTGAATTTGCTTGCTGTTTGAACCAATAATGTAGCTGGACGTGCGTGAATCCCTGTCTCAGCAACTACGTGAAAATCTTTCTTTTCCATATTGATCAATCTCCTTTATGATACGTTTTTTTGTGTGAAGGCAAAATTTCCATGCATGCAATGATACCCGAAAAAAATCGCCCTTTCAACTGTTAAGATTACCATTTTTTTCCTCGATAGACAACCGTTTTCTCTTAAATAAACGATTGAAATAAATGTCCTATTTATTTTCTTGCACGTAACGGTAGATGATCTTCCCATTTAACCCCGCTTCTCCGACAAAAGAAGACCGGTCTTCCAACTGGAGCCAGACATCTCTAAACGCCAGAAATTCCGGCTGTTGGACAATCAATTCTTGGATCTCTCCATTACGTAAACGTACTACTTCTGCAGCAAAATCTCTGTTCTCCAACGTCTATTCTCACCTCTTTCTTTCTATTATATAGGAATTACTTTTTATTTAAAAGACCGCTTCTATAAGTGAAATCGAAGGTAAAATTTTTAAAGGTAAAATTCTTGCAGTCTGACAAAAAGTTAGTATAATAGAATTATGGTCAGTAAAGGTCAATAACACATTACCTTGAAGGTGACCGTTACTTTGCCCACAGCCCCTTTTCTTTTACAAGCAATCAAATGCGCCGTAAAATAGGGTTGTTGGAACAAATATGAAAGGTCGTGAATCTATGCTTTGTCAAAATTGCGGCAAAAATGAAGCTTCAATTCATTTATATGCCAATGTCAATGGTCAAAGAAAACAACTCGATTATTGTCAAAGTTGTTACCAAAAAATAAAAGCACAATCTGGGAATGCTGCAGCTGCAATGGCGCAAGATCCTTTTGGATTTGGCAATCTTGATGATTTATTCCGTCAAATGTCTCGTCAAATGCAGCAAGGAAATCCCCCTTATGAACAAACCCCACCGACACAAACTGGCGGTAACGGTTTTGTTGGCGGGCAACCACCACGCAATAACCAAGCGCCTGCGGGTCTGCTGGGAGAATATGGCATCAATATCACTCAAATGGCTCGTGATGGTGAAGTCGATCCAGTGGTCGGTCGTGATTCAGAAATCAAACGCGTGATCGAGATCCTTAATCGCCGAACCAAGAATAATCCTGTATTGATTGGTGAACCTGGGGTTGGGAAAACTGCCGTTGTTGAAGGGTTAGCCCAAAAAATCGTTGATGGTGATGTGCCACAAAAATTGATGGAAAAAGAAGTTATTCGTTTGGACGTTGCGTCGCTTGTTCAAGGCACAGGTATTCGTGGCCAATTTGAAGAACGCATCCAAAAATTGATCGAAGAAATCAAGCAAGCGGAAAATGTGATCTTGTTTATCGATGAAGTCCATGAAATCGTTGGCGCTGGTGCAGCCGGCGACGGAAATATGGATGCTGGAAACATCTTAAAACCAGCTCTTGCCCGTGGAGAACTACAAATGGTCGGAGCAACGACGTTAAATGAATACCGCATCATCGAAAAAGACGCCGCTTTAGAACGGCGTTTGCAACCAGTACGTGTGGATGAACCTTCTGTGGAAGAAACCATTCGTATTTTAAAAGGCCTACAACCGCGTTATGAAGATTACCATCATGTGAAATATACGGATGAAGCGATCGCAGCTGCCGCTACCCTTTCTAACCGTTACATTCAAGATCGATTCTTGCCTGATAAAGCGATCGATCTGCTAGATGAAACAGGTTCGAAGAAAAACTTGACGATCCAAATCGTTGATCCAAAAACGATCGAAAAGAAATTACAAGAAGCGGAAGAACAAAAACAAGCTGCCTCTCGAGAAGAAGATTTTGAAAAAGCTGCTTACTATCGCGATCAAATCAACAAGCTTCAAAAAATGAAAGAACGTCAAATCAGCGAAGAAGAAACGCCTGTCATCACCGAAAAAGACATGGAACAAATTGTTGAAGAACGGACAAATATCCCTGTTGGGGAATTAAAAGAAAAAGAACAAACCCAGTTGAGGAATCTTGCGGATGACTTGAAAGCTAAAGTTATTGGTCAAGACGAAGCAATCGACAAAGTTGCAAAAGCGATCCGCAGAAATCGGGTCGGTTTAGGCAAACAAAACCGTCCGATCGGCTCTTTCCTATTCGTCGGTCCAACCGGTGTCGGGAAAACCGAATTAGCAAAACAATTAGCTTATGAAATGTTTGGTTCTGAAGAATCAATGATTCGTTTCGACATGTCAGAATACATGGAGAAACACAGTGTATCCAAATTGATTGGTTCTCCTCCAGGCTATGTTGGCTATGAAGAAGCAGGTCAATTGACTGAAAAAGTTCGTCGGAATCCTTACAGCTTGATTCTATTAGATGAAGTAGAAAAAGCCCATCCTGATGTATTGCATATGTTCTTGCAAATTCTCGATGATGGTCGCTTGACCGATGCTCAAGGACGTACCGTCAGCTTTAAGGACACCTTGATCATCATGACAAGTAATGCCGGAACCGGCAAAGTTGAAGCTAACGTTGGCTTCGGTGCGGCGCGTGAAGGTATCACTCGTTCCGTTTTGAATCAATTGAATAATTACTTTACACCAGAGTTTCTCAACCGCTTTGACGGCATCATCGAATTTAAAGCTTTAAGCAAGGAAAACTTGTTATCGATCGTGTCTCTCATGCTGCATGAAGTCAATCAAACCCTTAACCAACAAAAATTGCATATCGACGTTCCACAAGACGTGCAAGAAAAATTGGTGGATCTTGGTTACAGTGCAACGATGGGGGCTCGCCCATTGCGTAGAACCATCCAAGATCAAATCGAAGACGGCATTGCAGAATTTTATCTTGAGCATCCACAAGTACATCAACTAAAAGCACAATTAGAAGATGCAGATAAAATCATTGTGACCTCCGCTGAGTCCCCTGCACCTCTTGAAGAAGCCAATCCGGCTTCTGAAGAAGAAGCATCGGAAACAAACGAGTAACAAGCTGCCAAAACGTGTAACGAAACGTTTCCTTTGCCAGACAACCATGTTTTGCCAAAAAATTGGGTAATTCCGAGTTGTCTGGCTTTTCTTTTGAAAAAAAACGCCCTATAATGTTATTAATAAATACATAGAATGTGAGGTGAGTCTGGTGAAATTAATCAATGTTACGAACAGCCATTCTCGACTAGTATTGAATCAACTTGAAAATACCGACGCGGAACTTGTAAAGGTTTACACAGCCGGAGATACAACCGTGATCTTTACCTCAGCGCCGAACCACAATGAAATTTTGCTGATCAATAAAAAAAGAACTATTCGCCCGACGGAAGTTGAAGAAATCAAAAATTACTTCTTGAAAAAATTACCTGATGGCTCTTATGATCCTGCAACGATCTCTGTGATCCAAATGCCCGAAGTGGTGGAAATCTCCATCAAAAAAACGCTATCCTCATCACGTTAGCTTTGCCTGATCATGGGTTTAAAAAATATCTATAAAAGGTGACTGTCGCAGCCCTCTTTTATAGATATCTTTTTTTGTCTTCTCTCTTCCTTCTTTTGGTTAGTACTTCGATCAACGATACCTGATGTTCAAGTAAAAAAAGAGAGCCATACGCTCTCTTTTCAAGTATATTTATTAGAAATCATCGACTGGATCATCACATTTAGATTGTGCCAATCCTTGGTACTATGAACATTGCCAAAAAATGTGAATTTCTGCGACTCATTATGGATTAGCACGCCATCAGAAACCAATATATCTGAGTCTCCTAAATTCGAACTAAAGTGAATCACATTTTCATTGTAAATTTTCAACAGTTTGTTTTTAATGACCGGAATATATTCTGGATGGTTCAAAAGAGAAATACCAATGCGAATCGGTTCCTCTTCCTGGATAGGTAAATAAGACGCTGTGATCTGAGCGATTTTCCTTAAGAAGAGGGCTTCTTTTTCTATTACAAACGAATGGCGCTGCAAGGCAGCTGCAATCAGCTCTTCCACCTCTAATACTCGTTCGTTCGTAGAGGACAAATCTTCAGTAGACACAAAACTATCCAAAAAGAGATGAAGACAGCCCCATGTATTCATCACTAATTCATAGGTAATGAATTCTTCGATCTCTTTAGAAAGATTATACTTTTGCGACAAGACAGCTACAACATCGGCAGAAAATTCGACCAGCGGATTTCCTAAAAGATTTCTCAGCTTTTGGCCCAAAAGTAGTTTTTCTTGATCCGAGATCGTTTCAGGTATGAAAAGAAAAACCCAGAAATGATAAAAAATCTGTTCTTTCTCAATATCTTGCTGACTTCTGATCGGCAGCAGCTTGATCACTTGCTTTTCCCCATCTAGTTGCTTGATTTGCTCATAAATAGTGATGGAAGCATCGTCTAACTCGTTGACAATATAGCCTCTCAACACCGCATTTTCAATGATTGAAAACATAATGTCGTGCTTCACTTTCGTGGTTTTTAACGGCTCATATTCTTTAGCTGCTAATTCAACGCTGGCACGGGTTCGCTGATTGATGTATACATTACAAGCCATGATCTCAACTAAATAATGGTACATCCTCACACACGGCTCTGCCCCTGTCAAATCAATGGAATCTGTATTGTTATTGATAGTAATCGGAACATTTTGGATAACCAGCATTTTCTTAAGATAGCTGATCAATTTATAACAATAAGAAATACTAAAAATCAATTCTTCCGAGATGTCCACCATACGGGTCTTTCTTTTTCTTAACAAATAGGATAATAGACGATAATAAGGAGATTCTAAGAAATATTTTTTCTTTAGATTCACAAAAATATGCAGGCTTTGTTCTTCATTTAATTCTCGTGACAAATAAACAGTTCTCTTTTTCAGCAAAAAAATTGACTCGTCAAAAGTCGTAAACTCTCTCATATCTTCGGCGATTTCATTGATCAATATTTTCACCTGATACAAAGATTTGTTTGTCGTTTCACAAATTTTATCGAGAGACAGCTGCTTCTCCAAAATGATATTTCTAACAACAGTTAATTTATCTACCTGTTTTTTGGTTAAATAAAACCTATACAATTTTTCTATATACTCCAAAATTTTTTACCCGCCTTATTTAAAAAGTATCCCAGTATCCAATTATAGTAAAATAAACTTAAATTCAAGCCTCTTTTTTCATTAAACGGACAATTTTAATAAAAACTTCAGAAAAATCCCCTCTTCTTTAAAACAGTACGGGTGAGAAAAACTTGTGAAACGATTCTTATTTTTTGTAACATAAAAGTGTTGGAAACCATGAAAAAGAACCTGTGAATTAGCTGTTTCCATAAACTTAGAAAAAATTCGTATTCTTTCATTGATTGGTAAGTGACTTGGAGAGTAAAATCATTTTCTAGCTGGACAAACTTCTTTGAGGAATCAAGTTCATTTCAAAGAGCTTGTAATAAAATATCTTCTCTTTTTAGCCAGCAATCTTTGTATTCATAAATGTTGATGATCGACAATTCATCACTCATTTGATTGATTGACCGCATGATTTCTTCATCATCCGAATCAACATTGCCAATGACATGCAAATCATAATGAACACCAGATTTATCCACGCACTCAACGATATAGCTGATCACATCTCCCCAAAAATGTTCCAATCGATGACTGCCGCCTGCTTTTTCTAACCTTGAACGTTCAGCGATACACAAAACGTTTTTCGAAGAGTATTGCAAGATGTTGATTTCCCCTAGTGATTGTGCTAAGTAGTCAAGAACCGATTGGCGATCATCTTCTTGATCCACAATTAAATTTCTCTCTAAAATCGTATTCGTCTTGTTGCTGAAAAAGCGCACAGTCAACATGGTAGCATTCTTTTGTCGACTGAAATTTATTCTGGTTTGCAGCATTTTGATTCACTCCTTAAAAGAACTTTGATCCTCTGCTATTAAGGATATAGTAAGAACCAGCCGATTTTTATCGTCTTTTTTTCAAAAAAACTACAAATAAAATAATCATTGTTCCTCATTTTTCTTTCTACTGACTAAAAGACCTGTTAATTAGAAACGAGTAGCAACTTCATAAAAATAAAAGAGACAAAAAAACTCTAAGGTTTCTTCAAAGAGTCTTATTGTATATTCTCCTAATATTATGAATCCTACTAAAATCTAGTATTAATGAGATAGTAATTCTAAACAGCTAATTTTTTTGAGATATTTTTAAAATGAAACAAGTACGGATTTATAATTTTAAGCTTGAAGCAACCTTTAATATCTCTGTCCCGTTAAGGTAGAAGATTTATAGGTACAGATTACAAATTGAATAAAAACATTAATTGATAATTTTCAAATCTATGACTTTGATTGCCCATTCAATAGAAATGCATAAATAGAACAATACGTTCAATCCCCACCTATGCAATAGTTCATACTCGTAAAACTACTTCTATAAATAGTATCTTAAAAATGATAGAAGATTGTATTCTACTGAATTGCAGATGTTCACGAAAGAAATAACAGATATGAATCTTCAGAACTGATTCCCCTGATAGCGACTGATTCAGAGCAAATTCTCAGAGACTACGAATAACAATATAATTACTTTGCTAGGTCGAATCGTAGTTGGAACGACAATTCTTTCAACTCTGAGAAGATCTTGACTTAAAATATTAGCCAAATTGTAACATTGCAACAAAATTATTTTCATATAAATCATTACCGCACGGACAATTGCTACACAGAAAAATATGTGGACTTGATAATCAACATCACTTGACTACTAGAAAATTTGATTAAATTATTTTATAAAAAATCAGATTAATAAAATACTTTCTACTTTTTCATTAAAAATAGCGCAAAAACGGATAATAACTTAATACATCATCATTGTATACTTTATTTAAGCAGTAAATCATCTGCAAAAATTAAAGTGAGGTTTTATTATGAAAAAAGTTATTTTGGGTACTACATTGGCAACATCTTTACTACTAGTAGGAGGAATCACTGCGTCAGCAGATGTTGCTATGCCAGAGGTTCCCTCTGTTCCATTTGCTGTTACTATAACAGAAGGAACATCTAGTTTTGCATTTAATGATATGAATTTAAACGAAACGTTCGAAATAAGTCCAGCATTATTTGTCAACGGAACAATGACAGGAACTATTGAAAACGTTGGCGGAACATTAACAAACTTAACTCGTTCAGTTAATAAAGTTACAATTACAGTTTCTTCTGATTCTGAAGGAATCGTTATCACCGAAAATGGTGATGTTGCCGTTGAAGCAGAAGCTATTTCCCAATCAGTAGCTACCAGCGTAGATACAACTTTCACATTCAATCGTCAAACTGCTTTGCTAGATGGCACACCCACTATCACAGTTACTGCATCAGATACTACTGACTTAGACAATGGCCAAGACCTTTAATTCTTAAAAAGGATAACATATGGATAAAATATCAAAACACAGAGACTCCTTTCTAAGAGTTTCTGTGTTCTTCCTCATATTGACAATAATCGCAAATATAAATATAAGTATTGCAACAGCGAATGAGACAACGAATACTTTAAAACTATCGCTTAGCGATACCGAATATGAGACATCAAGAAATACTATTACTCTTCCTTCTGATGTTGATAAAAAGTATACATTTGACATTAAATTGGAAAACATCGGAGCTGGTGATTCATCAATAGTGGTCACTCCCTTTGCTTCAACTGCTATTTCAAGAGAATCCTCTATTTTGTACACTTCGAATACAGAGAACCTTCTCGATGATAAATACGACTTTTCAAATTATGTTACTATCGCTTCAGAAGCTATAGACGAAGAGAATCAAATAGAAATTGCTCCTAATGAATCTGTTGGTGTCAGCATTACCATAAATGTTCCAGACGACATAGAGCTTGAAGGTACTGTAATGGGTGGAATTAATTTTAAGCAAATATTAGGTGTTCAAACAGCTGAAGATTCTATTAGTATTGCGTCTGCCTACGAGTCTATCATTTTTATCAACTTAATTTTTAGCAAATATGAGGATATTCAAGATATTATTTATCAAGATTTCTCATTTGTTGCTCTTCAGGACACGATAAACCTACAATTTTATGCCCTCAACTATAATCCTATTTTAGGCAACTTAAACAATGCGCTCTACGAACTAATAAACCCAAATGGAGAAACAATTGCCTCTGGAGAGTTAGCAGATTCCGTTCTTTTAACGCCGTTAACCAAATCAAGAATGCAGATTCCTTTAATAGACGATAGTGAGCTTATTGAAGGCGAATACCGTTTAACAATAGAAACAACTAGAAAAGCGATCACCACTACTTTTTCTTATGAGAAAGAGGACTTGGATAACTTCAAAAAAGAGAACCGTCCAACGAACGCTGCCAACGTTCAGACAAATAATCAAATCCTTATCTGGATCATCTTTGTTCTCATTGCAGCGCTAGCAACTGCAGTCATCTACATTTTAAAATCAAAAAGAAAAAGAGAGGGCTAGTTCCTCTCTTTTGTTCTGCTTCTACTTATTCCATTGGTCATCAATTATTGAGAGATTCCTTTTTAAAGAAATGTTGCGTATCTTCTCTCCATGGTTTCCTCTTTAGGAAGAAATAGAAGAAGTGAGACAAGAAAAACTGCTCATATCAAATAAGCGGTTTTTCCTAATATAAATCTAAACATATTTGTTTCAATGATCATTTCTTTTGAAAAAAATGTTGCTGTCTCACATTGGCTTTTCTTCCCTAAAAAAAACTCAGTACCAGCCTCATCCTCAACATCACTGATTGAATCTTCTAGTTTGGTAGAATCCTTATCAAGCGAGTCTTCTTCCAAGTTTGCTTGCTCGTCGTAAATAGATTCTGCTTCTTCCTTTTGGCTCTCAGAATCATCTTCGATGCCATTGTCTTCTTGCTTTTCATCGTCTTGGTCTTCAGTCATTAAATTCTCATCCGATATCTCTTCTTTTTCCTCATCCGTCTGATTCATTTTTATATCTTTCGTAAAGGTCTCTGAATCATCAATTGCTGTAAAAGTGACTGATAGGTAGTACTCAGAGTTGGAATCAAGATATTCCTTTATGTTCAATGTTGCAGCTACGTTAAGAATCATTGATGCTTCATCAGTATCCTCAATCTGAATGATTTTCTCTTCCGAACCGTTCACGCTGTTTAGTTCTGCTGAAAATGCCTTCCCGACAGCTGTGATCTCTACGCCAAAAGCACCTTCACTGCCGTTGCTATCGACGGTCAACTGAAGATCTTGTGTGGTTTTCAACAAATAATAGTGTTCGTCATTAAAGTCAATCGTGTTCAAATCAAAAATCAACGTTTCGGAAACCTCATCAGCCGCAGCCTCTACTGTTGGAAAGAAAAATATCGCCGAAAATATGAATAACAAACTTTTTAGCACTACATGGTCCCCTTTCTTCTTTCAGAAATCACTTTTATTTAACAAATAATCATTCGCTTTAGCAAAATCGATCTATAGATAACTAGTAGACTAGCAATGAGACTAATTCATTTTGGATTTATGAAGCCATGGTTCACCAACGGAAAACTTAAGCCATCTGTTAGCAGTGCTTCAAATGAAGTTTTAAGGGCTATAACCGAATCATGCTCAGATAAAGAAAGTTTAGTCTTCACTAGTAGCATCTGACAAAAAGAACTTATCCCTCGATCAAATGATTAAATGACCTCTATCACTGGCAATCTATTCTCTGCTTTCCCTCTACTTTCAAACAAGTGAAAATTTCCTGAATCACCAAATGTGCCTATGATATTTTTCTATTCATTTCAAGTGCACTTCCTTGCGGTCATCTTTAATACTACGCTCTTTTTCCAACTCTTTTTATCTTCTTTTAAAAGAATGCTTATAAATTAGGATAATTGTCTGATCATTGGACCATTGCCCCAATCACACAGCCTTCCTTCTGTATCAAAAGCACGTTTTCAGCAAAAAAAGCCCCTTCTTATCCATTTTGATAAGAAAGGACTTTCTACGATCGTTCAATTCAAAAAGATCAGCCTTACGTACAGAGTTGCGCATACCTAGACAGGCTCGCGGGAAACGGCTCTTACATCAAGCTCTTCAATTCGACATCTGGGTACTTATCTGCGAACCAACGCATCGCAAATTGATTCTCAAACAAGAACAATGGCTGGTCGAAACGGTCTTTCGCTAAAATGTTACGACTGGAGCTCATACGCTCATCCAAGTCTTTCGGATCGATCCAACGGGCGATCTTGTGGCCCATTGGGGTCATGATGACTTCCGCATTGTACTCATTCATCATGCGATATTGGAAAACTTCAAATTGCAGTTGCCCGACAGCACCGATGATATACTCATCACTAAGATACGTCTTGTACAACTGGATAGCCCCTTCTTGGACCAACTGATAGATTCCTTTATGGAAAGATTTTTGCTTCATCACATTTTTCGCAGTAACTTTCATAAAGAGTTCCGGAGTAAACGATGGCAGCTCTTCGTAAGCAACTTTTAGTTTTCCTTCATAAATCGTGTCACCGATTTGATAATTCCCCGTGTCATAGACACCAATGATATCTCCGGCGACAGCTTCTTCAATATTTTCACGGGTATCAGCCATAAATTGAGTCACATTACTGAGTTTCATTTTTTTGCCAGTACGTTCTAAAGTAACGTCCATGCCTCGTTCAAAGGTTCCTGAACAAATGCGGACAAAGGCGATCCGGTCACGATGGGCAGGATTCATGTTTGCTTGGATCTTGAATACAAACCCAGACATTTCTGGTTCATAAGGACTGACTTCCTCACCAGCTAGTGTTTTATGTCCGTAAGGTGCTGGTGCAAAAGTCAAGAAGGTTTCTAAAAAGGTCTGTACGCCAAAATTTGTGAGAGCAGAACCAAAGAATACAGGGGTTTGATCGCCCCGAGCGATTTTTTCTGTATCAAAGGCGTCGCCAGCTTCTTGCAGCAATTCCACTTCTTCTAAAACTTGTTGGAACAGCCCATCTTCGGCAAATGGATGATCTGCTGGGAATTGACCATTTTCATCTAGGGCAACTAAACGTTCCCCACCGTGATTGTCAGGACGGTAAAATTCGACCCGTTGGTTGTGGATATCATACAGTCCTTCCAAGCCTTTCCCCATGCCGATCGGCCAATTCATTGGAAATGATTCGATCTCTAAAAGATCTTCTAGTTCTTCTAATAATTCTAATGGTTCGCGGCCATCACGGTCGAGTTTATTGATAAAAGTAAAAATCGGAATACCACGTTTTTTAACGACCTGGAAGAGTTTTTTCGTTTGTGCTTCGATCCCTTTTGCGCTATCGATCACCATGACAGCACTATCCACCGCCATCAAGGTACGGTAGGTATCTTCAGAAAAGTCCTCATGCCCAGGGGTATCTAAAATATTGACCCGTTTGCCTTGGTAATCAAACTGCATAACGGAACTGGTAACGGAGATCCCCCGTTGTTTTTCGATTTCCATCCAGTCGGACTTTGCGAAATTACCAGTCTTTTTCCCTTTGACCGTACCAGCTTGGCGAATCGCGCCACCGAATAATAATAATTGTTCTGTAATGGTTGTTTTCCCCGCATCCGGATGGGAAATAATCGCAAAGGTACGGCGACTATCGACTTGTTGTTTTAATTTTGGATTATCCATTGATTCTATTGCTCCATTTCTTGTATTTACAATGCGAACAGTGTCTATTTTAGACTGTCGCTAGTTTTCTGACCAAATCAGTATATCATGGATAAGGGTGATAAAAAAGCAAAAAAAGACAAGAAACCCCTTTGACTACTCTCTTTTAGAGAGTTAGGCAAAGGGCGCTCCTTCCATTTTGATAGAAATAAATTAAAATGCTGGCAATAAGGTATCGCTATGCTCGTTTTCTAAAAACTCACGAACTTTATCGCTAGTCATGGCACGGCGCAATACAGCGATTTTTTCAGAATCTTGATTGTCTTCTCGAGCAACCAATGAGATAGCAAAGCGATCATCGATGGTTTTTTCTAAGAAAAGGGCATCTGCTGGTTTCAAACCGATTTTCGCGATATAGGTTGGGTAATTATATACCAAAGATACGTTTGGTTCATCATAGGCTTCCGCAAGATTCAGTAAATCGACAGATAACCACTCAAAATTTTTCGGATTTTCGGTAATGTCTTTTAATGTCCCATTGACACCAACGCCTTCTTTAAGGGTAATCAATCCTTCTTCTGCTAAAATCGCTAACGCTCGACCTTCATTGGACACATCATTTGGCAATGCGACTTTCGTTCCTTCTGGAATATCATTGATATCCGTATACTCTTTGGAATAAAAACCGACTTTTGCGTTGTAGATTTTATCTAGTGCCACTAGGTTTGCATCTTTTTCTTCATTATACATTTGCATATATGGTTCATGTTGCGCAAAGTTAGCATCAACCTCGTCATTATTCAGCAACTCATTGTACTGGATATTGTCATTGACTTGGACCAATTGGATTTCCCAGCCATCTTCCACTGCTTCAGCTGCAACCTTTACGACATCGGTCATTGGCGTCGTTTGCGAAGCGACCTTGATGATTTTCTCTTCGCTCGCCTCATCAGAACCTGTACCGCAAGCCCCCAATACACCTAATGCCAATACACTCAATCCTAAAACAAATCCTTTTTTCACTTTCATTCCTCCTATTTTCGTTTATCAAGTTTTCTTGCTGCTTGATTGCCAATCCCTTGCAGGATAAAGACCAAAAGAATCATGATGATAATTGCAAAATACATCACGCCATACTCATAACGCTGGTACCCATAACGGATCGCAAAATCGCCGATACCGCCGCCACCAACGATCCCCATCACCGTCGAATAAGAAACCATGCTGACTGCTGTCGTCGTTAAAGATAAAATCAAGCCGCTTCTAGCTTCCACTAGTAAAAACGACCAAACATACTGCCATTGACTGACACCAAGAGATTTCGCCAAATAAGAAACTTCTTCTGGAACATCCAACAGCACTTGCTCCGTCAAACGAGCAAAAATACTCATAGCAACGATGCTCAAAGGAAAACTGGCGGGAATCGGTCCAAATGAGCTGCCTAAAAGCATCCGCGTCAACGGGATCAACGCTACAACAAATAATAAAAAAGGAAACGAGCGGATGATCGTCACAACGAGATTCAAACACTCATAAAGAAATGAGATTTTTTTCCCTCGGCTGCGACTGAGAAAAAGCCAGACACCTAACGGTAGACCTAAGACAATGGCTGCGAGCATCGAAATGCCCATCATGATCGCTGTTTCTTTCAAAGATTGCAGCAATTCAGGCAGATAATACAAAATACTCTCACTGATCGTCATGCAGCAGACTCCTCTCCACTTTGTTCACATAAGAGCTTTCAATGCGGACGATTGGTTGTGGCTGATTGGCAAACTCCGCCTCAAAGACGGCATCCTCCAATACAAACACACGTTGACAAATTTGTCGGACGGCCGATAGCTCATGACTGACAAAGACGACAGCTGGTTGAAACGTCTGTTGAACTTTTTGGAGCAAAGCAAGAACATCGGCTTTCGTATCTTCGTCCAGCGCACTAGTGGGCTCGTCACACAGCAAGATTTTGGGCTCACGGATCAAAGCCCGTGCAATAGCCACTCGTTGTTTCTCTCCGCCGCTTAACTTGGCCGGATAGATGTGGGCTTTATCTTCCATGCCAACAAACGAAAGCATCTCAAGTACCATATCTGCTGACTTTCCCATTAACTTCAAGGGCAAATAGACATTTTCGAAAACGGTTCGATTGTGTAACAGATTGTAATTTTGAAAAATCATGCCGATTTCTTGTTGTGCACGTAGCAGATGCTTTTTATTCGATGTATCGATTTTTTTGCCATCAAAAAGTAATTCCCCGCTGTCAGGGGTTTCAATCAAGTTTAAAAGCCGCAACAACGTCGATTTTCCTGAGCCGCTTTTGCCGACGACCCCAACGATTTCTCCTGCCTGAACAGAAAAAGACAAACCACCGAGAACCTTTCGATCGTAACGCTTTGTGAGATTGATCGCTTCTAACATCTTTTTCCTCCTAATCAAACAGCAATGCTAAAAATTCAGAAGCGGTCATCTGATGGATAAACTGATCGATGGCGATTCCCTCTAGCAAGCGGCTAATGGTGCTTTTTTCAAAATCAATACCTTGCAACATCGCTTCAAGTTCACTGATCTCTTTTTGTCCAAAAAAATCACCGGTAATTTGAATCGCTGCAATCTTGCCTTTGTTGACAGTAAAATCGACTTCAACAATCCCAACCTGCTCAAACCGCTTTCTTTTTTGCCATTCGAAAGCAGGCGCTTCATTAAAAATCCACTCATTATTGGCATATCGTTCTTCAAACAGTGTTTGGATCGCTTGTCGATCGGTTTCCGTTAAGACGATCTCTTGCTCACTGATTTCATCAATCGATTCTACTTCATAGATTCGGCAAAGCAGTGTATCTCGAAATTCCTTGGTATCCATTGATTGGTATTGCTCTGCCAAAAAGGGCTTGATATTCGTCACACTTTTCCGAACTGATTTCGTGGCTTTAGAAGCAATTTTTTCTTGGGCAACATGTAGAACTTTCGTCAATTCTTCTAGATCCACATCATACATCAATGTGCCATGGGAATACGTCCGGCCTTTTTTTGTATACATCGCATTGCCAGAAAACTTTTTCCCATCAATGAACAGATCATTACGGCCATGTACTTCAACATCCTTGGCTCCCATTGCCGCTAAGCCTTTCATGATAGGTTGTGTTGCACTTTGATAGTCACCAAAGCTCGTGGCATCTTTTTTGGTGACAAAACTAAAACTCATATTGCCTAGATCGTCATAAACCGCTCCACCACCAGACGTTCTGCGAGTCAAAACGATCTTACGGCTTCTTAGATAGTCAAAATCAATCTCTTGATACGCATTTTGATTTCTGCCGATTATAACACATGGTTTTTGTATGTATAACAGAAGACAAGGCTCCGAAACATCTACGTTATTCATCAAATACTCTTCAGTCGCCAAATTGTAACGGATATCTTCACTAAGCATACGGTAAAATTTCATTTCAAGCCCCTCATTCTCATTATATTTCTATGGATATTCTCGCTTTTCTTACGGAAAATTGCAATCAAACTGCTTAACGATAAGATACACGTGTTTTTTTATCTGTTTTTAAACTGTATTATTCAATAAATTTATCGTAACCGTTTCTTCCATACAAATCAAGGGGAATACGTAAAAAAACGAACAAAAAAGACCAAAGCAACTGCCTTGGTCTTTCTCATTTCATTTATACGGAACTTTAACGGCGAGGCTCATCTTCCTCAAAATCTTTACGGAAATAGCGCCGCTCTTCCTCTGGTTCCACTTCCCCTTCTTCCGGGTCGTGGAAAATCACCCGGATCTTCAAGACGCGTGATCCTTCCATTTCTTCAGAGATCAGCTTCACATTGTCCACTTCGAAGGATAGTTTTTCTCCTTCATCGGGGATTAATCCTAAAGCAGTGATCAAATATCCTGCCATCGTATCCACATCACTCATATGCAAGCTCATGTTGAAGGCTTCATTAAAATCATCGATCAACATGCGTCCTTGGATGACATATTCTTTATCAGAGATTTTTTCATAAAGCTCTTCGACTTCATCTGATTCATCATCGATCTCGCCGACGATTTCTTCTAGCAAGTCTTCTAGTGTAACCAATCCAACGACGCCGCCATATTCATCAAGCAAAATCGCCATTTGGTTTTGGGTTTTCTTTAATTCATAAAGCAAATCATCGATAAAGACCGTTTCTGGCACAAACAATGGTTCCTGCAGGATTTGTTTGATGTCCATCGTATCAAAGCCGTATTTGTACGCACATTTCAAAAGATTTTTGGTATGTAGAATCCCTACGACTTTGTCTTTATCTTCATTATATACAGGAATACGAGAATAATTTTCTGCTAAAATTTCAGTCAAAATTTCTTCTACTGAGTCATTGATGTCCACCATAAAGGCTGAGGTTCTAGGAACCATGACTTCCCGGGCGACTTTCGTGTCTAATGAAAAGATCCCTTGCAGCATCTCTAATTCATCTTCTTCAAAGACCCCTTCTGTTTCCAACATATACCGCATTTCATCACGGGTCATCTTCGTGTCTTCATCGTCAAATTCCATTGGAGTGATGCGCGCCAATAAACTTGTCGAAGCAGATAAGAACCAGACGAAAGGTTTTGCAATAATCCCGATCGTTCGAATGACACCAGAAGTGAACTGGGCAACTTCTTCTGATTTGTTCATGGCAATCCGTTTTGGATACAACTCACCGAAAACGATCGACACATACGTCAAGATCGCTAAAACAATAATGTTCGCTAAGCTTTTAGCCGCCGTCCCTCCACCTAATAAAGGTGCCAAACGGGTCGACAAGGTATCTGCCAGAGATGCCCCAGATAAAATATTCACCAAGGTAATCCCAACTTGGATCGTTGACAAGAAATTTGTTGGATTATCAATGATTTTCAATAATTTTTGTGATTTGACATTTCCTTCTTCCGCTTTTTGCTCCACACGGTTTTTGTTAACTGAGACAACTGCGATCTCAGAGGCCGCTAGAAAAGCGTTGATCAATGTCAAAACGATCAATAATAAAATTTGCGCTAGAAGCGACTGACTCTCGGGGTCAGCATTCATAATAGCATTCTCTCCTTATTTTTTCATTTTCTAAAAAAAATCGTGGGCTTAGCCCACGATAAAATCCTATCACAAAGTTTTTTTCTTTGCAATAAAAAACACCAGTCATTGATTATTCGATCAACCGTTCCTGATTTTTCTTAATTTTGTCGTCTTTGATCAGGCGAACAATAAAGACGACGATCGTTCGGCAAATCGCATAAAATGGCACACCTAGGAAAATCCCCAGCAAGCCAGCTAGATTTCCAGCAACTAATAAGACCAAAATGATCGTTAACGGATGGATCGCCAATGATTTTCCGATTACATTCGGGTAAATAACATTTCCGTCTAATTGTTGGACGACCAGAACCACGATACAGCATAATAATGCGCGAAATGGTTCATCAAAGACCGTCACTAACACCGCCGGAATCAAACCAAGATATGGGCCTAAATAAGGGATCAAGTTTGTGACGCCTGCAATTACCCCAAAAAGAAAGGCATAGTTAACGCCGATCATCCAGTAACCAATAAACGTGAAGGTAGCGACAAAAATACATTCGATCGCTTGCCCACTAATGTAATTGGATAATGTCTTGTTTAAGTCACCTAGCAACCCAACAATCTGATCTCGTCTTCTTTCTGGAAAGACAGTTTTCAGATTAGGAACTAGCTTTTCTCCATCCTTCAACATGTAAAAAAGGATGAATGGTACTGTAACGATGATCATCGTCGCGGAAGCAATCGTACTGACGATCGATCCTAAGCTAGTGGATAACCCACTAAGAAACTGCTGCAGCAAAGAACCATAAGAAAGATTTAGGTTTTCTAACTGCTGCGCGATATCGATTTGTTTGAAAAATGGATCATCTGCGATTCTTGAGATCCAACTTTCCATATTTTTGGCAAATGTTGGAATATTTTCCGCCAATGAAGTAATCTGACTCACTAGATTAGGAATAACGCTGACGAAAATCAAGATGATTGCTGCTACTAATAACAACAGAACCAATATGACTGCAAACAGTCGTTTTATTTTTGTGGTTTTCATCAAAAATAAGACGATTGGATTTAGCAGGTAATACAGAAAGCCAGCAATCAATACTGGTGCAAATAAAGTAGAAAAAAACGTGCCGATCGGTGCAAATAGAAAATTGACTTTACTTAACACAAACACGAGTGTCACTAAAACCAATGCTTCCAATGACCAAAAGAACAGTTTTGATTGTTTGAATTTGTCGAACAAAAGATTCCCTCCCTTTTTTATAACATTATAGATGATTTTGAAAAAAAAAGCTTGCGACTTTAGCCGCAAACAAAAAAAATTTGTAAAAAAAGTGGTATACTATTAAAAATAACGGAGAAATCTTAGCTGAGGTGAGTTTTTTATGCATATTGCACAAACAAAAGATACGCTGAGTGACATTTATTTGGCGTCATTGAAAATACGAAATCAAGTATTCGTGAAAGAGCAAGGTGTTCCATTAGCATTGGAAGTAGATGAAAATGAAGCATTGGCAGTCCACTTTGTCTTATATGACGACGATAATGAAGCAGTCGCAACCTTGCGTTTCTTACCTATCTCTGATCATGAAGTGAAGTTGCAGCGAATGGCGGTCCCCGCTGCTCATCGAGGTTCAGGTTATGGCAGACAACTGATCGAAGGTGCGGAAGCCTTCATTCAAAAACAAGGAATCAAAAAAGTCACTTTAGGGGCACAAATAACCGCAAAAGAGTTTTACTTGAAGTTAGGCTATCAGCCTGAAGGCGATGTCTTTTTAGACGCAGATATGCCCCATATCAAAATGAGCAAAACCTTTAACGAGAAGTGATTCCTTAAAATAGCGACCACAAAACAGATCCTTCCTCTGTTTTGTAGTCGCCGTTTTTTATTCCTCTGCTTCAACGATCTCTTCAATCGCTGTCAGCAACGCTTGCGCCACCCTTTGATCATACCCTTCACTTGTAATCATTGCCAAATCATTGTCACTGTTCAAATAGCCTAACTCCAATAATACTGCTGGAAGATATTGTTCTCGCAACACATAATAGTTACCAAAACGAGTGCCGTTGGAACTCAATGCCACCGAAGAACTCAAATTGGCAGTGATCGTTTCTGCCATCTCTTTTGACCCAGTATAGTAATAGTAAGTTGTCAGTCCTTGATTACTGTTTGGTATTTCTGAATTATCGTAATGAATGCTAATAAATAAATCTGGTTCTTCTGAAAGCGAAGCAGCGGTGATATCAGACAGCGAGAGATAACGATCTTCAGTGCGTGTATAACTGACTTGAATACCTGCTTCTGTCAACACTTCGCCGATCGTTTGGACCGTTGTTAGCGTCAAGTCTTTTTCCATGATCGTTTGATCCGTTGACAGTGCCCCAGAATCTTCGCCGCCGTGACCTGCATCAAGGACGACTTTGAAGTTCGATAGATCTTTTGGGATTGCCGAAAGCGCGACTTCTTGAATCGATGCTGATTGTTTTTCAATATAACCAGTTACCCCATCGTCTGTTTGAATTTCAACCATGTCTTCTGTTTGACTGATGAAGGTTGCCCAACTTCCCCGATGGATTTTCCCAATGACTGTCTCTTGACTTGTTGACTGATAAATCGGTACATAATCGTTCTCACTTTCAATCGCTGCATCGTATTCTGAGGGATCTACATAAATTTGAACCATACTGGCAGTCTGAGCGGTCTCTTCAGTTTGAGCGTTAAGCTCAGTTTGAGAAGTACTTTCTTGACTCTCCTCACGAGCGGATTGGTCGTTTCTCAACACAGCAAACCCCGCTGCAAAAAGCAGAATCATGGTGGTCCCGATAACAAGCTTCCCTTTTTTCTTCATGTGCTTCCCCCACTAATTTTCTTGGTCTCTCTATCATGGGACTGTCAGCTTAAACAGAACTTAAAACCTGCTGATTGAAGCATTCCATTAGAAACACAAAAAAACTCCAACCAACTTGGTTGAAGTTTCTTAGGGAAAATGAGCGATTCGACCCATTTTACTTATTTTTGAGACAACTGCTTGTAGCGATCATACCAAATGTCCACATACCCTTGCGAAAAGGGTCCTTTGCCATTATTGATCCAATCTACTAAAATTTTGACATTTTCTTTTAAGATAAAATCAATGTCTTGCGGATATTGCATAATCTTACTGTGCAATTCATACTCATCCACATCTAGTAAACGTTTCTCGCCATCAGGAAATACTTTGATATCAAGGTCATAATCGATATATTTCAATGCCTCTTCATCAAGTAAATACGGTGAAGCAAGATTACAATAATAGGAAACCCCCTTTTCTCGAATCATTGCAATAACATTAAACCAGTATTTTTTATGAAAATATACAATTGCTGGTTCACGGGTAACCCAGCGTCTTCCATCTGATTCGGTCACTAATGTATGATCGTTGACCCCTATCACTGAGAATTCACTGGTCTTTAAGACCATCGTATCCCGCCACGTTCGATGCAAATTGCCGTCATGTTTGTAGCTTTGAATGCTGACAAACTCTCCTTCTTTTGGAACTCGCATAGCAACCCTTCCCTCAGCAAGAAAACTTGCGTTTTGTTTGGGTGTTCATTACACCGACATCGTTAATATTATAGCAATAAAAGAAAGCTTTGCCTAGAAATCTTTATCGAGTTTCTGATATTTCTTTAATTGATCCACCAATTTCTGCTGGGGTTTTGGGAAAACATAGTTTTGAAAGGATTCTTTTGCTGCCCATTCGCTGTCTTGTAACGTGAGCTCTCCACGTTTTCTGCCGTAAAATAAAAGGACGTGCCATTTCAAATGACTAAAGATATGAGTGATCTCGCCAAAATGTCGTTTTTGCCAAACGACAGGCAGATCAGGAAAAATTTCGAGCGCATCATCTTCGGCAATCAAATCCAACTGCAGCTGCTCCTCTTTTGCCCATGTTCGCTGCAGAGCCTCGTACTGTTCTTTCGTCACTTCTACCAAAGGAAAATGCCACATAGAAGCTAATAAGCCTGTTTCAGGTCGCTGCACGAGTAAAAACGAGCCTTGATCTTCGATGGCGCCTGCGATGTAATAGACATCTTTTGGCTTTGCTTTTTTCGATTTCACTGGAAAGTCTGTTTGTCGATTCTCCGCATAAGCAAGACAATACTGACTGATGGGACACTCTTCACATTTCGGTGTAGTGGGTGTACAGATTCGTGAGCCAAGATCCATCAAGGCTTGATTAAACTCACCAGGTTCATCGGGGGAAATGATTGTTCTCATCGCCTCGTCAAATGGTCTTCGGCTGCTGGCTTTCGCAATATCTGCTTCGATACAAAATAACCGACTGACGACCCGCATCACATTTCCATCGATTGCCGGTTCTGGCAAGCCAAAAGCAATACTGCCAATGGCTCCAGCTGTGTAGGGACCAATTCCTTTTAATGAGCGAATCTCTTCAATTGATTGGGGCATTTCTCCGTCGAATTCGGCAACGATTTGCTGTGCAGCAGCCTTAAGGTTACGGGCACGAGAGTAATAACCTAAACCTTCCCAAACCTTTAAAAGCTTTTGTTCTTCGGCTGCCGCCAAGTCTTGGATCGTCGGGAATTGTTCCATAAAACGATAGAAATAGCCAATCACTGTTTCCACTCGTGTTTGTTGAAGCATGATCTCTGAGATCCAGATTGCATACGGATCGTTGGTCGCCCGCCAAGGCAGATTGCGTTTTTCTTTATGATACCAAGTTAAAAATGTTTCTTGGAACGTCTTGATTTTTTCTTCATCCCAAGTTTCCCATTGCTTACTCATCCATTACTTCCTCATCTAAGAATCGTTGTATATCATCGATGGCAAACCCTTTTTGATAAAGGCCTTGCTTGATTTTCATTTTTCGTTTCATCAATGGTAACCGCTGATGCCGCCGCATAAGTCGGGCCCCTTCTCTTTGGAGCGCTTCATTTTCTTGGTCCTCATCTTTTTCCATCGGTAATTCATCCAAAATCATCTGAATGACTCCTTGATGAAAACCTTTTTGCATCAAATGCATTTTTATCTTTTGGATCATTTCTTTATGGCTTTTGTTGTGAAAACGACGCATCGCTTTTTCAGCCGTATGATACCCGACTTCAAACTGCATTTCCTCGGTATACAAAGGCAATACTTCCTGAATCACGGGATCTTTTAATCCTTTTTTTCTCAATTGCTGACTGATGACCACGGGTCCTTTATCACTCATGCGGACTTGGGTGCGAATGTAGCTTTCTCCGTAGTTTTTGTCATCGATCAAATTCAACTCTTTCAGACGTTTAACGACTAAGTCTCGGTCTTGTTTTTCGATTTCTTTGTCTTTCAAATAGGTACGGACTTCCATTTCAGAACGCAGCTGATAGCTGATATAGTTCATGGCTTGCTGCAATCCTAAATCAAACCCCGCACTTTTTTTGATTTCTTTTAATTCTTCTTCACTCAGTTCCTTGCCTTTTAATAGCCGAAAACGGACCAAAAGATCTTCTGAGACCCGCAGCGTTTCACCTTCTGATGTCGCCACTTCATAAAATGGTCCTTTTCCTTTATTGATACGAATAATTGTATTCATCTTCTTCACCTCGCGAACGTACATTCTATTTTACCACAACTACGATGAAATTCCTTCTAATCAAGCTGAAAAAATGTGGTAAAATGAACTGACTATTTTATTTAAGGAGTTCACATGGCAAATACACAAGTCCAGCTTGGACAAAAACTACAACTAACGATCAAACGCTTGGGGATCAACGGAGAAGGCATCGGGTATTACAAAAAGCTGATCATCTTTGTTCCCCGTGTTCTACCGGGGGAACAGGTCATTGCCGAAGTCACCAAAGCCTCTCCCCGCTTTGCTGAAGCTAAGATGACCAAAATCATCAAGCCAAGCAGCGATCGCATCCAACCACCCTGCAAGTTTTACGACCGGTGCGGCGGCTGCCAATTGCAGCACTTAGTCTACGACAAACAATTAGACTTCAAAAAAGACCTATTGAAACAAGCACTTGAAAAATTTAAGCCAAAAGGTTACCAACAGTTTGAACTAAGGGATACTTTAGGCATGGATGTTCCTTGGCATTACCGCAACAAAGCACAATTTCAATTGCGTTACAACAGTCAAACCAAACGAATCGAAGCGGGTTTATACGAAATGGAGTCTCATCGCTTAGTCGCCATTGATGATTGCCTCGTACAAGAACAAGATACGCAAAAAGTGATCAACGGCATCGTCCAATTGTTGAACAAATACCAGATCCCGATTTACGATGAACGAAAAAATAGCGGGATTTTACGAACATTGATGGTTCGCATCGGGATCGCCACTGGCGAAGTCCAAGTTGTTTTCATTACCAATTCTGTCAAACTGCCGCAAAAAAATGCGCTGATTCGCGAGATCAATCAGCGCTTGCCGCAAGTCGTTTCCATCATGCAAAATGTGCAAAACAAAAAAACGTCCGTCGTCATGGGAGAGGAAACGATTCATCTTTGGGGCAAAGAAGCAATCGAAGAACGGTTGAATGAACTGACCTTCGATTTGTCCGCCCGCGCATTCTTCCAGCTGAATCCGCAGCAAACCAGCGTCTTGTATCAAGAAGGGTTAAAAGCCCTTGACTTGAGCAAAAATGAAACAGTTGTTGATGCTTACTGTGGTGTGGGGACGATTGGGTTGAGTGTGGCACCTTATGCCAAAGAAGTCCGCGGCATGGACATTATTCCTCAAGCGATCGAAAATGCCCAAGAAAATGCCCACCGTATTGGTGCCCAAAATACCCATTATGAAACGGGAACTGCTGAGGAGCTCTTACCAAAATGGTTCAATGAAGGCTTCAAACCTGATAGCATCATTGTTGATCCGCCAAGGACAGGCTTGGATGAACGATTATTGCAAGCTTTGCTGAAACAACCACCGAAGAAGATGGTCTATATATCTTGTAATGTTTCTACTTTAGCAAGAGACTTAGTCCAATTAGCCAAAGTGTTTCACGTAGAATATCTGCAATCAGTAGATATGTTTCCACAAACCGCACGCTGCGAAGTGGTGGTAAAATTGACCCGCAAATAAACATTCGCCTGACAAATCATTTTGTGATCTGTCAGGCTATTTTATTGCACCTATCGTTTCAGCGTATTTTCAATGGAAAAATGAATCGGTCTGTATGATGAGAATCTTTGTATCATTATAAGCATCATCAAATCCCCAATCATTAAAGCCGAAGAATCGTTCGATCCCTTGAAAAGTAATGGGTCAAAATGTTTTTTATTATATAATATTTAACACTGCAAGAAAGCAATTCTAAGTACAAAAAAAATCGAGAAACATAGAAAAAAAGCCAGAACTGATTCTTTCAGTTCCAGCTTTTTTATTTAGAAATGTGCAACTGCAAGCTTCTTCTATTTTGTAATCAAAGCATCTAAACTAGCCACTGCCAGACTCATCTTCGCGATTTTATCCAACAAGGCAAAACGGTTGCGGCGAATCTGTTCATCTTCCACCATGACCATTGTTTGATCAAAATAAGCTTCAATCAATGGGCGCAGTGCCACTAAGCTTTGGTAGTTTTCTTCCATCGTTTGATGTGGGAACTTGTTCTCTACTGTTAAGACCGCTTCATACAAGGCAGTTTCAGAGTCGTTTTCAAACAAGGCAGGATCAATTGCTGCTTGTTCCAATTCGGCTTTTTTCGCTAAATTGATTACTCGGGTCAAGGCTTCCATCGATGGTTTAAAGTCGGTGTCTTGCAGATGTTCTCTTAACATCTGAGCCGTTTCAAATAGCGTACTGATATCTGCTTGGCGTGCGCCTAAAACAGCTTCAATGACATCATGACGCGTATTTTTGCTGAGTAAGAATTGACGCAGACGGCCTTTCACAAAATCAGTCACTTGTTCTTGACCTGCGGCAAGTTGAATACCAAAAATTTCCGGTTGGGCATTAATAGCTTCACGAATCTCTTCTTGTAACTGAGCAAATGGGAAATACCAGCGTTTTTCAGCTAGGATGCGGATAATTCCGTAAGTTTGCCGGCGGAGTGCGTAAGGATCGTTTGAACCACTCGGAACCATATCGACAGCGAAGAACGCAAGCAAGCTGTCCAATTTATCCGCAATGGCTAAAACAGCCCCGATTTTCGATTGCGGCAGTTCACCTTCTGCTGAGATTGGCATGTAGTGTTCACGAATCGCTTGGGCAACTGTTGGTTTTTCTCCTTGGATCAAGGCATACTTTTCCCCCATGATTCCTTGCAATTCAGGGAATTCTCCCACCATATTTGTCACTAAATCAAATTTATAGATTTGAGCTGCCCGTTGGAGATCAGTCAGTTCTTCTTGTGTTAAACCAACAGTATTCCCGATGATTTGTGCAGCTAATCCAACACGCTGCATTTTTTCATACAAACTTCCAATTTTTTCGTGGAAGGTGACTTGCTTAAGCTTTTCCACGCAATGGTCGATGGTCAATTTTTTGTCCTCATTATAGAAAAACTCAGCATCTTCTAGACGGGCGGTCAGTACTTTTTGGTTTCCTTTGATGACATTATCAATTTTCACGGCATCCCCGTTGCGGGCAGAGATGAAATGCGGCAGCAATTCTCCATCAAGGGTGCGGACATCGAAGTAGCGTTGATGTTCTTTCATAGAAGTAACTAACACTTCTTCAGGTACAGAAAGATATTTTTCTTCAAAGTCCCCTACAAAAGCTGTTGGGTATTCAACCAGATTTGTCACTTCTTCGAGTAGGTCTTCATCTAAATCGATCCGCCAGTTGTTTTCTTGAGCGATCGCATTGATTTGTGCGGTGATCATTTGTTGACGTTCGCTAGGATCAGCAATGACAAACTGATGCTTCATTTTCTCCAAATAGTCGTCCGCATGATCAAACGTGACTGCCTCACCTAAGAAACGATGACCTTTTGACTCGCGTCCGGTAACAATATCAAGGATTTGGAAAGGAATGACTTGCTCACCAAAGAGTGCGACGATCCAATGAATTGGTCGGATATATTCAAAATCGTAGTCTGCCCAGTGCATCGTTACTGGGAAAGTCAAACTCGTGATTACTTCCTGCAATCCTTTCAATACCTCAACGGTTGGTTGACCTTGGGTATGTTTCGTTACATAGACATACTCAACACCTTTTAATTCACGGAAGGTGATGTCATCAGTTGTCAAGCCTTGCCCCCGAACAAATCCTTGAGCTGCTTTCGACCAATTGCCTGCTTCGTCTAAGGCGATTTTTTTCGCTGGCCCTTTGACCTCTTCTTGTGTATCGGCTTGTTTTTCAGGAAGACCAGTGACATAGACTGCCAAACGACGAGGTGTCGAATAAGCTTCAATCGCTGTATAGGGTAATGCATGAGCATCTAAGAAAGCTGCCGTTTTTTCTTGTAATTGTTTCATACTTGGGGTTACGACATGCGCAGGTAATTCCTCTAAGCCGATTTCTAATAATAGGTTTTGTGCCATCTTATTTTCCCTCCTCAATCAGTTTTTGCGCCACTTCTGGATCAAGCAATGGATAACCGAGGTTTTCCCGTTCTGCTACAAATAGTTTTGCTACTTGACGGGCCATATTACGGATACGTGCGAGGTACCCAGCACGTTCAGTGACGGAGACTGCGCCACGAGCATCCAACAGGTTGAAGGTATGGCTGCATTTTAAGATATAGTCGTAAGCTGGATGAACTAAGCGTTCATCGATACAGCGTTTTGCTTCTTTTTCAAAACGATCGAAGTTCCCTAAAAGCAAGTCTTGGTCACTGACTTCAAAGGAGTATTTTGAATGTTCATACTCAGGTTGGCGGAAAATCTCACCATATTTGACACCTGCAGACCATTCAAGATCGTAGACACTTTCAACTTCTTGAATATAAGATGCTAGACGTTCTAAGCCGTAAGTGATCTCTGATGTCACTGGCTTACACGCTAAGCCACCAACTTGTTGGAAGTAAGTAAACTGGGTGATCTCCATCCCATCTAACCAAACTTCCCAACCAAGACCTGCACAACCCATTGAGGGGTTTTCCCAGTTATCTTCGACGAAACGAATATCATGTTCTAATGGAACGATCCCTAAAAGACGCAAGCTTTCTAAATAAAGCTCTTGGATATTTTCAGGAGAGGGCTTCATCACGACTTGGAACTGGTGGTGCTGATACAAACGATTTGGGTTTTCCCCGTAGCGGCCATCAGCTGGACGGCGAGAAGGTTCTACGTAAGCGGCGTTCCATGGTTCTGGACCGATTGCACGTAAAAATGTGTATGGGCTCATGGTTCCAGCCCCTTTTTCTGTATCATAGGCCTGCATCAGCATACAGCCGTTTTCAGACCAGAATTTTTGCAAAGTCAAAATCATCTCTTGCACAGTTAGTTTACTCATCTTTTTCTTCCTTTCTTATAACGCATTGACGACAGGATAAAACTCGACAACTGATCCGGGGATCAATTTCACTTCGACCACGGCATCTGCTTCTAAAATATCAGATAAGTCGTAAAGCATTTGGTCTGGACTCGTTGTAAATTCATGTAAAAGCTGTTCATCCTTTAAAAGGCGAACCTGCAGTGGAATACTTGCTAATACTTTGAGCTTTTTTTCGGTAAACGCACTTGCTGGAATCGTCATATCAAATAACATAAAAACCCTCCTTTATTTTTGGCTATTCTTAGTGTGAAACATAAAAAAGTCCCTATATCTATACAAAGTGTATAGATATAGGGACGATACATTCGCGGTTCCACCCTACTTCCGACAAGTCGGCAGCTTCATTGATCATGCTCACGGACGCCTGCGAAATAAGGTTCCAACTTGGCTTTCACTCTCCCAAGTTCGCTTCATGGAATGGTCTTCTTTCTTTCTTCCGGTCATAGCACGGATTCGATTACCCTTATGATAGTAGTTGAAGCTAGGGTTTGTCAATGATTAATTTGAACTTTTATCCTTCTGGACCTAAATCCGCCTGATCATGAAAGACGATCTCATCAGCGATTTTCCCATCACTTTCAAAAACAATGATCTCATTCATTCCAGTTTTTAAAAACGGCGCCGGGACGTACAAGCGCTGCTGCGGTCCTTTTTCCCAGAAACGGCCGATCATATGACCATTGACTTGGACAAACCCTTTGCCCCAGCCCGGCAATTCGATAAAGGTATCTGCACATTCATCAAAAACACATTCAAAGCGTGAGAAACTTGGTTGGCCTTTTTGCCATTTCCCTTGGAAATCAATGGCATGCAAATTATCCATCGGCAAGGGATAGATTTCCCAGTTGCTTTGGAATGCGCCATTAATGATCACACCGTCTTTAATGCCTTTGTGCTGATGGTTCATTTTAACGGAATAATTGACCCGCCCCATATTCTCCACCAAGATCCCCAACTCGTTTTCTGATTCTGATAGATCGAAACTATAGGATTGACCGATTTCTCGATCGTAATCGATGCGCAAAAGTTCCTGGTTGATAAACGTATGGGCACGATCCATCGTATTGATCAGACGGTAGTCGGCAATCTTCCGAGCAGGCCCAATCAGTGAGCGATAATAGATATAACCTGTCGCTTGATTGCAGGCTTCCATCGATAAAGGGTAATTCCTTATGATCGGTTGACTGATCGTGTCGATCGTCGAAAACAAGGAGACTCGTTCTTTCACTGAGAATGTTCCATAAGCTTTTCGCTCAAGTTTCATACTCAAGGGAAACTCAGGAATTTCCGCATAGTCAGCGATCACTTTTTTGAAGGCTTGGTATTTGGCAGTAGGTTCTCCCCATTCTGTCAACAAGGCATCATAATCATAGCTAGTGACATCCGGCGCTAAACGCTCGTAATAGTTTGACCCGTTCATAAAGCCAAAATTGGTCCCGCCATGGAACATATAAATATTGACAGAACCTTCTGCCAAGCAATCCTGAAGTTCCTTTACTGCATCAGCCGTTGATGTTGTATGATGATGGTCATCACCCCAAGCATCAAACCAGCCGATCCAAAATTCCATGACCATCAGTGGCCGTTTTTCTCCGTGAAATCTTCGAAGTTTTTCAAAGTTTTCCTTGATGTTGGAGCCGCAGTTGATCGTTGGCAATGCCAAGTCTTTGATACTGCCGTTTTCTAACATATCGTGCCAAGGTCCGTCAGAGGTCACTAACGGCGTTTCTACACCCTGTTGCCGCATCGCAGCCACCATTTTCCGCAAATACTCTTTATCATTGGCGTAGCTGCCGTATTCATTTTCTACTTGCATCATTAAAATCGGACCGCCTTGGGTGATCTGCAGATCCCGCACTTGTGGAAACAAATGGGCGAAATAACGAGTGATTTTTTCCATAAATGGTGGATAATCAAACCGAAGCTTCATCATAGGATCTTGCAATAGCCAATAAGGCAACCCACCAAATTCCCACTCCGCACAAATATAAGGTGCTGGTCGCAAAATCACATAAAGCCCTACTTCTTGTGCCGTTTGGATAAATCGCCGCAAATCAAGGATCCCCTCAAACTGATAGACACCTTCTTGTGCTTCATGGAGATTCCAAGGAACATAGGTTTCCACTGTATTACAGCCCATCAAGCGCAGCTTCTCTAAACGATCTTGCCAATATTCAGGAACGACACGAAAATAGTGGATCGCTCCAGAGATCACTTTAAACGGCTTGTTGTCTAAATAAAAGTCATCTTCAATAGCAAAAGTTCGCATCAGTTACGCTCCTCTTTGACGATATAGGTGGTGTACTGTGCCAGTTTCGTTTCTGAAGAAAGAACCTCACCCGTCAGAAGATCCGTCTTTCCAACAAACATTGCTGGCAACGGTTGTGCTTCTTCGTGGAAATTGATGATAACGAAGAATTTCGCCTCTGCATTTTCACGACAGGCAACTTCTAGTTTTGTTGCTTCCTCGATCACTGGGGTGATATCGTTTTCTTCGACAATCGTTTTGAAAAGCTGATCTTGCAGCTGATCTTCCAACTGTCCACCAAAGTAATAGACGGTGCCATCGCCAAACATATTTTTCGTCACTGCCGGCATTCCTGCATAGAAATTGCTTGTGTAATGCGCTAGCGCTTCGGCGGTTTCTAAATGGATCAAATCGCTGACTAAATTACTGGTTCCTGTCAGTTCTTCATTGACTAAGGAAACGCCGTTTGATTGTTCTGGGGCTAATGCATCGATTTCTTCCACCCAGATGCCAGCTAACTCCCGCAATGGCCCAGGATAGCCCCCTAAGTGAACGTTGTCAGATTGATCAACGATACCGCTCATATACGTGGTAAGTAAAGAACCACCTTGTTTGACGAAATCAGTGAGCCGCTCTTGCATTCCTTCTTTGATCATGTAGAGAACAGGTGCTGCGACTAATTTGTATTTTGATAAGTCAGCATCCACGGGAACCAAGTCGACGGCAATATTTTGTTCATGAAAATAACGATAGTAGCGATGGATCTGTTCTACATACTTCAGATCAACGGTCGGACCACTCGTATATTCTAATGCCCAATAATTGTCCCAATCGAAAATCACGGCAACCTGTGCTTGAGTTTGCGTCCCAATAATGTCTGAAAGCTGCGCTAATTCAGCACCAAGAGCTGCCGTTTCTCGGAAAACTCGCGTGTCTTCATGACCGACATGTTCGATAACAGCTCCATGGAATTTCTCACAAGCACCGATGGAACGTCGCAATTGGAAATATTGGATCGTGTCCGCCCCATGAGCGATCGTTTGGTAGCTTTGCGCCCGCATTTGTCCCGGTTTTTTTAATGAGTTATAGGGTTGCCAGTTTTGTTGAGAGGGTGTTTGTTCCATCAGCATAAAGGGCTGTTGTTTCAAGCCGCGCATTAGATCATGTGTCATGGCTACTAAACTCCATGGCGTATTATACGCTGGATAATTATCCCACGAAATAAGGTCCATTTCCTTCGCCCACTTGAAATAATCCAGTCCTTTAAAGGTTCCCATCAAATTCGTTGTAATCGGTGTCGTGGGATCGATTTTCCGAATAGCGTCCCGCTCCATCATATAGTTTTTTAAAAGGCTATCCGAGTTGAAGCGTCGGTAGTCAATAGAAATTCCTGCAAATGCCGTCTTGTCATAGCCGATTCCTTCTGACAGCGCATTTGGCAGAACGATTTCATCCCATTCATATACAGTATGACCCCAAAATTCCATATTCCAGGCTTTATTCAGTGCTTCGATCGTTTGATATTTATCCTTTAGCCAAACACGAAACGCTTTTTCACAGTTGTCGCAATAACATTCGCCGCCGTATTCATTATTGATGTGCCAACAAGTCACTTGTGGATTTTCGCCGTAACGTTCGGCTAATTTCGTTGCCAGACGTTCTGCGTATTTTTGATAAACCAAACTATTGGGACAGGCATTATGCCGTTGCCCAAACTTATGATGGCGTCCATCATAATCGGTGCGAGCGACTTCCGGATACTTCTTAAACATCCAAGCTGGCAAAGCGGCTGTGGAAGTGGCTAAGACGATGTCGAAGCCTTCCGTACTTAATTTTTCGATGATTTGATCCAATTCCTCAAAATCATAACAATTTTCAGAGGGTTGGATCTTTGCCCATGAAAAAACATTGACGGTCGCGCTATTGATACTTGCTTTTTTAAAGATCCGAATGTCTTCTTCCCAAATCTCTTTCGGCCACTGATTTGGATTATAATCGCCGCCGAATAGAATTCGATCAAAAAATTTTGTCATATAAGTGAACGCTCCTTTAAAATAAAATGATTTCTACTCTCTTATTGTAAGGCTTTTCATTTTGTTGTAGTATAATACATGAAACACTATTTTATAACTTTTCGAAACATGGAGGTTGAACATGCCTATTTATTTTTATCAAACAAACCAGCAGTTGCCTTTGTCGCTTGAAAGTATCGGAAACGATTGGCCACAAGATGACGTTGTTCGTCTCGATGGCTACCCTTACTTTCATTGGCTGCAGACAGAACAAGGAGAAGGTCGCGTCACCTTTGGTCAAGAATCCTTTATTTTACGTCCCAGTGAAGGCATCTTGATTTTCCCTTTCACTCCTCATCGCTACTATCCCTTATCAGATTGGAAAACCTCCTTCGCTACCTTTCAAGGACCTTTGGCAGCTGAGATATTAAAACAATTTACAAGTCAACCTTATCTTTTAGTTGAAGAGTCTAAAACTTTTTCCTATATGACTTGGATCAAACAACGCATTAAAGAAGACCAAAAAATAAGCTGGGATCCGTTACGGGCTTCTAGTGAGTGTTATCGTTTTTTGCTGGCGATCATGCAAGAGCGCTCTGGGAATCCAACCGAAAAACACCCCTTGTTTCAACAATATCTGGTCCCTGTTATACAAGAAATCGAAACCAATTATGATCAGGCGATCACGATCAAAAAATTGGCTGGTTTAGTCTATGTTTCGCCTCAATATCTCTCTCGGTTGTTCCAGCGTTTTCTAGGACAATCCACCGCCCAATACTTATTAAACTATCGCATGACCCGTGCCAAAGAGCTTTTGGTGGCACAGCCGGATCTGCCCATTCAGCAAGCCGCTTTTGCTGTAGGGTTTCAGGATGCGAGTCACTTTACCGCATTATTCAAAAAAAGAGTCGGCTTAACTCCATTGAAGTTTCGCCAACTCTATCATTGATTTTTCGGTTTTAAGACGTCTTGCCATTGCCCCATCTGATCGATAAACTTCTTACTTTTTAAATGAATGCCCACATATTCATCATACAATAGATCGATCACTTGTCGAATCGCTGCTTTCGTTTCTGGCTTTAATTTGATCGAAGCAATCTGCTCGTAGGATATTTGCGAAAATAAGCGAATAAAATGGATCGCACGAGAATCCGCATGATAGCGACGTTCGTCCATCCCCCAGTGTTGTTCGCATAAAATACCGCTATACTTTGAGGAATAGTCAAACCGACCGTCGGTTTTTCCGCAGATGGCACAATGGGTCCAATTCGGAGTGATCCCGAAACGGTGCAAAATCTGGATCTCAAAGATATTGGTGATGATCTCTGCGTCGTTCCCTTGATCCATTAAGTGCAATGCCTCATGTAAAAATTGGTATAGATGTGGGTCATAGACCCGATCATCGATAGCAGAATCAGCCAAATTCAACAAGTAGGTCGCATAACCAGCAATAAAAATATCACTTTGGATCGTACGAAAAGGATGGATGTCTTTGGCATTGTTTAAAAAGGACAAGCCTTCCGTTTTGATGGTTCCCATGTAGGTGGCTTCAGTATAGGAGAGCAACGCTGGTGCCAAGGGGTTATTTTTCCGATGAGCACCCTTGACATAAAACATTTGCTTCCCGGCAGATTCCGTAAAGATTTTGACTAGCTTGTCTTTTTCTTTATGGTCCTTTGAAAAAAGCAAAATTCCTTTTGTTTCAACAAGATTCATCGTCGCACCTCATTTCTTGAAAAAAACTGATCCAGTTCGCTAACTGCATCAGTTTTTCCTCTTTAAAGCAGACCGTGATGGATCTGCCTTTCCTTAATACTCATCTTTACGATAGCCGTAATCCGTTAAGAAGGTTTGCTTGTCGCGCCAATCTTTTTGAACTTTCACCCATAATTCCAAGAAGACTTTGTCATCTAGTAAGTGTTCAATATCTAGACGGGCTTTCGTCCCGATCTGCTTCAGCATTTTACCGCCTTTACCGATGATAATGCCTTTTTGGCTGTCACGTTCGACAATGATCGTCGCTTGAATATGCACCTTATCATTATGATCTCGTTTCATGGAGTCAACGACGACCGCTACCGAGTGAGGCACTTCATCTCTGGTCAGCAGCAAGACTTTTTCCCGTACCAGCTCGGAAACGATAAAGTATTCCGGATGGTCAGTGATTTGATCTTCTGGGAAATACTGAGGACCTTCAGGCATTTCATCGACCAATAGTTTCATTAGCGTTTCGAAATTATTGCCTTCCGTTGCAGAAATCGGTACGATCTCGGCAAAGTCCATTTGTGAGGAGTAATCTTCAATGATTGCCAATAAAGCATCCGGATGGACTTTATCAATTTTATTGATCACTAGGAAAACCGGCGTCTGGCTTTGACGCAACCGTTCGATGATAAAATCATCACCCTTGCCGCGCTTTTGATCGGCACTGATCATAAATAGTGTCACGTCAACTTCACGAAGTGCGCTATAGGCGGTTTCCACCATAAAATCGCCTAGACGGTGTTTGGGTTTATGGATCCCTGGTGTATCGATAAAGATCAGCTGTGCGTCATCTGTCGTATAGACCCCTTGGATTTTATTACGAGTCGTTTGCGCCTTGTCACTCATGATAGCGATTTTTTGTCCTACAACTCGATTTAGTAGTGTGGATTTCCCAACATTTGGCCGTCCGACGATCGCAACGAAGCCTGATTTGTGTGTTGTCATTGTTGTTCCCCTTTATCTTGTGGTTTTAGTGCGTATCAGAAGAGCTGCAGTAATTTTGGCAAGAAGATGATCGCTGCGACCACTAATGCAAAAACTGCGGTCATCAGCACAGCACCAGCTGCCATATCTTTGATTTTTTTCCCGATTGGATGGAAATGAAAGTCCGTAAACATGTCAACGACATTCTCAAAGACTGTATTGATGATCTCCACGATCCAGACCAAGAAAACGGCTAACAGCAGCCAAAGCCATTCCATTTGATTCAAACGGAAAATAAAACCTGCAATGATCGCAACGATGCCTAACCCAACATGTTTACGCATATTACGTTCCTCTTTAAAAACGGTTTTTATACCGGTGAAAGCAAATTCGATTGACGAGATAAACTGTTTATTTTTCCCAATATTCTTATCTTTTGAGTCCATAGGCATCCAGTATTTCCTTTTGCAATCCAAACATTTCCTTTTCATCTTCTGGTGTCATATGATCATAGCCATTGATATGCAAGAAACCATGCAGCGCCAAGAAACCAAGTTCCCGATCATAGGTATGCCCATATTCAGCAGCTTGTTCCTTTGCCCGTTCTATGGAGATCATAATGTCTCCTAGATCACGAGGCATCTCTTCAAGGGCTTCGTCAAAAATAATCGGCATCTCCTCCGCCGTTTCTTCTTCGAAGGCAAAACTGATGACATCTGTCGGCATATCTTTGCCGCGATACTCCCGATTGATTTCTTGGATGGCTGCATTGTCCATAAACGTGACGGACATTTCCGTATCCTCTGGAAGGTCTAAATGTCCTGCAGCAAATTGCAGAAGTCCTTCGATCTCTTTGATCTTCGTTTCCCCCACTGAATTTGTCTCATCTAAAAAGGTAATCTCCATTAGCGCTCTCTTCTTTCTTGTTCTTCTTTCATTTTCTCTGCTTCCGATTTCATTTTTGGGTATTTGATCCGTGAATGGAAGGTACTGCATAGTCCGTTGACCAGTGATTTTTCAATCATCCGGATTTCTTTCAACGTTAGTCCCGTTTCATCTAATTGACCGTCTAAGATCCGATCATTGATGAGATTCGCAACAAATTCTTGAATTTTTTGATTGGTCGGATTTTCCATCGCTCGAACAGCTGCTTCACAACTGTCAGCGATACTCACGACACCCGCTTCTCGTGTCTGCGGTTTTGGCCCAGGATAACGGAAATCTTCTTCTGTCACCTCGGGATTACGCTCTTGAGCTTTTACATAGAAATAACGCATCAGAGTTGTGCCATGGTGTTGACGGCAAATATCGATCACCATCCGCGGCATTTTGGCTTCTTCGAGAATTTCCGCTCCGTCGATCACGTGACCGAAGATGATTTGTTTGCTGTCTTCCGGCAGCAAAAAATTATGCGGGTTTTCGGCACCAGCAGGTAAATTTTCTACGAAGAAATTGGCATGTTTGACTTTGCCAATATCATGGTAATAACAAGCCACGCGGGTCAGTAAGCTTTGCCCACCGATCTCGGCGACGGCATTGGCGCTAAGATTAGCAACCATCATACTGTGATGATAGGTCCCTGGTGCTTCTTCCAGCAACTGCTTCAATAACGGGTGGTTCGGGTTACTCAATTCATTCAACACGATCATACTTTCATCCGTTACCAATAATTCGATATATGGATGCAGCCCCATCGTCAGCAAATAGCTAAGAAGCGAGCCGGCCAATCCACAGACGAGTGTTGTCCACGTATTGCCGCGGGCCAAATCCATTCCTTGGAAAATGACCAACATGATGCTTAAGAGTAATGGGAAAACGATCACCCACATGACTGCGATTTTCCCTTGACTGGCGATACGTGCTCGTTTGATCATCGTCCCCATCAACCCAGAGAAGAGATAGGTCACTAAAACAGTCGTCAACAAGTTGGTCCCACTGGAATCAAAGTAAATGAAGAGTGCACTGACCACTTGGAAAATCGCGGCTAATATCCCTAAACGTCTGCTGGAGAAAATGCTTAGAATCAGCGGTGTAAAGGCTGCTGGGAAAAAGAGCGGGATAAAGGTCACTAATTCTGATTGGAACAGTTGGAAAAATTTCATGATCAAGATACTGAATGCCATCGCCAAAATATAAAAAGTGACGGCGTTCATTCGCTTTTCAACATCTTTTGTCTGTCTTGTATAATAAAACAGCATGAGCATTTGTAAGCAGGTCGCTAAAACTAAGGCGATTAATGGAAAAACTGAGAAGGTCTGATTGGTCATTCCTAAAAGCTGCAGCTTTTCCAATGCGTTGGCATCGATCTGTGATCCTTCACGAACAATGATCTCCCCTTGATAGATCATTACCGGTGGAACAGCATCCATGGCGGTTTGTCTCGCTTCTTCCGTCCGCTTTTCATTGGGAATATCATTGACGACGATTCCTTGATTGACAATGAAGCGTAAAACGGACGCCATATCCGAAGTAACATCTAGAAATTGGATCTTGTCTTCCGCCTCTGAGCGGAAAGTACTGAGTTCTGTTTGACGGATCTGTTTGGCCATTTGCTCGTCTACTAGCTGCAACGCATAGGTTCGTACCGTATTCAATTCATCGGTACTTAATGAAAACAATGTCGACAAAAAATTATTCGTCAATGACTGATAGAAATCAAGTTCATCATCACTCATTTTTTCAAACTCTTTTTTTAAGGCTGCGATGTATTCATCCGTACTCGGTTTAGGGATATTTTCATCCTCATCCGCCTCAGCAACTTCTTTTGCATGTGTCTCATCCGTTGATTTTTTGACTGAATCAACTAAGTCAAAAAGGTGGTCGATGCGATCGTGCTGTGTCTGCGCTAGAGTATCCTGATAGGTGTACTCTGGCGGAACCGCTTCTGCTGCCAATTTGCGTTTTTGTTCCGTTGCAGTAGTGTTTTCGATCGTTTTATTGGCACGAATGTTTTCTTCCGCCACCTGGCCTTCGCTATAATCGACATTATTCTGTTTGACACTGGTGTACATGATACCAATCGAAAAAAGAAAGAAGAGAAACATCAAAACTGGTAAATAAAACTTCCCGAGTCTTTCTCTAAGTTTCCGTAGTGGTTGAATGATCATAGTTCTCCTCCTGAAAGACGATCAGCGCTTGTCTTTAAGATCTGCTTCTTCATAAGCTCGAATGATATCGGCCACAACTGGGTGCCGCACCACATCTCCTGCTTCAAAATTAGCAAAAGCAATTTTAGGGATCTCCTGCAACGTTCGCTCCGCATGGATCAAACCGCTTAAAGTCCCTTTTGGCAAGTCGATCTGACTCGTATCGCCATTGACGATCATTTTGGAGTTGAATCCTAAACGCGTCAGAAACATTTTCATTTGAGCGATCGTCGTATTTTGCGCTTCATCTAAAATGACAAAGGCATCTTCTAGCGTACGTCCACGCATATATGCCAATGGTGCGATCTCAATGACGCCTCGTTCCATCAGACGGTTCGTATGATCCATCCCGAAAATTTGATACAACGCATCATAAACCGGTCGCAAGTAAGGATCGACTTTTTCTTTCAAATCGCCTGGCAGAAAGCCAAGGTTCTCTCCTGCTTCAACCGCGGGCCGTGTCAAAATAATCTTTTGCACTTGACCTTTCTTTAAAGCAGCGATCGCCATTACGACGGCCAGAAAGGTTTTTCCGGTTCCGGCTGGTCCGACCCCAAAGACCACATCATGTTTACGGACAGCTTCGATATATTTCTTTTGACCGGCATTTTTTGCCCGAATCGGTTTCCCATTACGGTCCTTGATGATTTCTTCTTCATACATATCTTTGAAATAATCAAGACTGCCTTTGTTTACCATGTTCAAAGCTGTGATCACATCAGGAGTACTGATATTGATGCCTCGTTTGATCAACTCTTGCAACGCTCGGATCACGGATTGTGCTTTTTCTGTAGCTTCCGCTTCGCCGACGATTTGGATCAGCTCCCCACGAGTGTGAATGACTGTCCCCGTCGAGTCTTCAATGATTTTAATGTTCTTATCGTGAGCACCTAAGAGTAAACGAACGTCATCGTTCTCACTAAGTGTTATCTCGATCGTCATAGTTTTGTCTGTCAAATATGTTACAGCTCCTTTTTTGGCGTTCTTATTAATAATAACATAAGATGGAAAAAAGAAAAATTACTTATAAAGTCCAAGGGTAGTTTCCTTTTTGTCCTTATGCTTTTTTTAAGTTTTTGAAATCAGAAAAAAAGCCGCGAGCATGTCATCCATACTCGCGGCGTGAGCTTACATTTGATCCAATAATTCTTTAACGATCGCATTGACTTGATTGCCGTCTGCTTTGCCTTTGACTTGCGGCATTACAGCACCCATCACTTTTCCAAATTCTTTGGAAGAAGAAGCACCAGTCTTTTCAATCGCTCCAGCAACGATTTGGCGGATTTCCGCTTCATCAAGTTGTGCTGGCAAATATTTTTCAACAACTGCAATTTCAACTTTGACTTTCTCAGCTAGATCATTTCGGTCAGCTTTCTCAAACTCATGTAAAGAGTCCCGACGTTGCTTCATCTCACGAGATAAAACGGTCAACTCTTCTTCTTCATTCAAGTCAGAACCTTTTTTGATCTGCTCATTTTGAATTGATGCTTTCAACATGCGGATCACCTGCAAGGTTTCCTTGTCTTTGGCTTTCATCGCTGTCTTCATGTCATCATTCAGTGTACTTAGTAGTGTCACACTACCAGCTCCAATTCTCAAAACAGTAGAAAATTAGAATTTTTTGCGTTTTCTAGCTGCTTCAGATTTTTTCTTACGCTTTACGCTAGGTTTTTCGTAAAATTCACGTTTACGAGATTCCTGTAAAGTACCCGCTTTTGACACGGAACGTTTGAAGCGACGAAGAGCATCGTCAAGTGATTCGTTTTTGCGAACGACTGTTTTTGACATGTAAATTCCCTCCCTCCGAGCTTAAAAAGTAACCGTAGTTGTTATTGAAATAAAATCCCAAAAAACACGACTGTCCTTTAAAAATTATAGCTAACCCCTGAAAAAGTGTCAAGGCATTCTGTTAAAAAAGTCTTCGATACTGTCAAGTTTGTTTGGGTTTTCATTGACATTCTTCACAACGACCCAAAATCTCGAAGCGATGACCCTCGATCAAACAACCGGGAAGCTGTTCTTGAAAGAAGTCCATTGGGCAAATATGCAGTTCTTTTGTTTTGCCACAAACCGTGCAAATAAAGTGATGGTGATGATGGTCTTCTAATTCTGCACAACAGTTATAGCGAAACTTCATCTCACCGTTCAGTTCTGTTTCTTCTAAAATACCGATCTCAGAAAAATCGTGCAAATTCCGGTAGATCGTATCATAACTCAAGCCAGGGTACTTTTCCGACATGTATTCGTGAATTTCTTTTGCCGGTAAATAGCGATTGCGTTTCACTAAATAGGTAATGATCGCTTCTCTTTTTTTCGTATTTTTAAAGCCATTTTCTTTCAACGTTGTCATGGCATGCTCTATGAGCGTTTGATTTTTCATCGTAGACCCTCCTGATAAATCAAAATCATTCCGATTCTATCAATCTTAAGTATGGTATAATGAAATCAATAAAAAAGCAAGAGAGGATTTTTCTTATGAAGCCAAATGAACCAGAACAACTAGACTTGCAAGAAAAATTGCAAACCAGTGCTGCAGTGACGATGTTCGTTTTGTCGGACTCTGCCGGTGAAACAGCATCGAAGCTTGCCCAAGCGACAATGGCACAGTACCCCAGCGTCGAATTTAACCTTTTTAGACGCACATTTATCCACACGAAAGAGCACTTGATCAAAGCATTATCAGATGCTAAGAAACACAATGCCATTATTCTTCACACTTTGATCAAAGAAGAACTCGTGGATTTGACGAATCATTTTTGTGAAGAAGCGGATCTCTATCATTTCGACGTATTAACACCGCCTGTCAGTGAAGTGGCACGCCGCACTGGAGTAGCACCTTCACGAGAGCCAGGGGCTTTGCACCACCTGAACGAAAATTATTTCAAACGCATCAAAGCCATGGAATTTGCGGTCATGTACGATGACGGAAAAGACCCTCGTGGCTTCTTGGAAGCAGATGTCGTGTTACTAGGGGTTTCTCGAACCTCAAAAACACCGTTGAGTCTATTTTTAGCGAACAAAAACTTAAAAGTCGCTAATTTGCCTTTGGTTCCACAAGCCCACATCCCGAAACAGCTCTGGGAAATCGATCCGAAAAAAATCGTCGGGTTAACAAACGATCCGAATGTGTTAAACAGTATCCGCAAAGAACGGATGCGTTCTTACGGCCTGAACCCTGACTCTGCATATTCCGATATTGAAAAAATCAAAGCGGAGCTGACGTTTGCTAATGATCTTTATGACAAATTAGGTTGTGTCGTGATCAATGTCGCTTCCCTTTCCATCGAAGAAACCGCCTCAATGATTTTAAATGCATTAAACTTAGAAGACCATAGCTATTACACTTCAGAGACAAAAGACTGATAACGATAACGCAATAAAAAAAGATGAACAGACTGCCGTCTGCTCATCTTTTTTAGAATATCTATCATTTCAAAGTTTTTTAAAAAACTTGCAGCCCTTCACGATCGATTTGTAATTGTTCGATATACGCATTGCTCTCCAAGGCATGTAAAAGTTTTGAGATTCGTTCTGCCCGTTCCTCTGGGACGATCGCTAAGACCGTTGGTCCAGCGCCGCTTAAGAAACAGCCATAGCCGCCTTCTTCTTCGCAAATCTGGCGAATGGTCGACAAGTGTGGCACAAGCTTTTCCCGATAAGCTTCATGAAAACGATCCTGCTGCATTAATTTCCCTGCAAGAGGCAGATTGCCATTGATGACCGCTGCGATCATAACATTGGCGATCGCACTGGCCTCGACTGCTTGCTCGTGAGAAAGTGTTTGCGGCAAGACTTGACGACTTGCTTCAGTCAACAGTTCTTCATGAGGAATATAGGCAATGATTTCGCACTCTGGAAAATGATGCTTTACTAAATACGTATGCTTGTGCTGATGGTCATAAGCAGCAACTGCAAAATCTCCATAGATCGCTGGTCCAACATTGTCAGGATGCCCTTCAATGGCAGTTGCGATCTCAAGCTTTTGTGCTGCACTCAGATTCATGTGTGCCATTCGGTTGGCTAGTTCAATACCAGCGACGATCACCGAGGAACTACTGCCTAAGCCTCGTGCCAAAGGAATATCCGAACTCATACGGATCTTCAGGGGTTTCATGTCTGGTGCTAATTTTAGTGCCACACGCAAAAGTAAGTTAGTTTCATCGTTTGGGATCTCTGAGCCTAGCTCATGGATGATCTCCCATGTATCGTTTTCTTTTAAAACTTCGATGAACAAATACTTTGACAGGGCAATCCCGCAGGAATCAAAACCAGGCCCTAAATTCGCACTGGTTGCAGGAACGCGGATCTTCATAACTTGGCAACTCCTTCACGAAGATGCTGACGCATTTCTTCTAAATCACTCATCTTATTGATGGTTACTTCTGTCGCTTTGATAGCTGTATCAGGATCCTTCAGACCATTTCCAGTAAAGACGGCAACGACAGTCTCACCTGGTTTGATTTTCCCTGCTTTCACGTGCTGGATGACACCAGCCAGCGAGGCAGCTGAGCCTGGTTCAATAAACACACCATCTTGCGCAGCAATTTTACGATACGCATTCAAAATTTCCTCATCGGTTACTGCATCGATGTATCCTTTTGATTCATCACGAGCGGCTTCTGCCAACTGCCAGCTGGCTGGATTGCCGATACGAATCGCTGTAGCGATGGTTTCCGGCTGTTCAATGACTTCCCCACGAACGATGGCAGCCGCACCTTCTGCCTCAAACCCATGCATTCTTGGCAACGTGGTGCCTTTTTTCTCATGCCATTCTTTGAATCCTTTCCAATAAGCCGAGATATTCCCAGCATTACCAACTGGAATTGCAAGAACATCAGGCGCCTGTCCTAGCTGTTCGCATACTTCAAAGGCAGCTGTTTTTTGTCCTTCTAAACGATAAGGATTGACAGAGTTCACTAATGCCACAGCTTCTGTTTTCGCAATATCCCGGACTGCTTTTAACGCTTCATCAAAGTTTCCTGGAATCGAAATGATGTCCGCTCCATAAACGATCGCTTGCGCCAGTTTCCCCATAGCGATCTTGCCTTCTGGAATGACGACATAAGCTTTGATTCCTGCTCTGGTCGCATAAGCGGCTGCGGCTGCACTAGTATTTCCTGTCGAGGCACAAACGATCGCTTTCGCGCCTTCTTCTACCGCTTTTGCCACCGCCATCACCATGCCGCGGTCTTTAAATGAGCCTGTCGGATTCAGGCCTTCGTATTTTCCATACAATTGGATCCCTAATTCATTTGAAAGACTTGGTAATGGAATCAGAGGTGTATTTCCTTCAGCCAGCGACAATGCTGGGGTATTTTCATTAACTGGGAGATATTCTTTATATTGATGCAATAATCCTTGATACATGTTTATTCCTCCATCACTTTCATTATTTGCACGTTTTGCGTATTCGCGTATGCCTTGAGTGCTACTGTTAGTTCCTTTTCACTGATTGGCTTCGTGATTCCAGCTATTCGTTGGCTTGCTTCATCAAATGCTGTGTGCTTTGATTCAAACCATTCTGGGAAAGAAGCTGCATTAAGGTCTTTACTTGAAAAGGAAACATAGTGTTGCACAGGAACTTCTTGTACCGAAGCCAATGCTGTTTCTTTTTCAAAGGTTAAAAAAGGTTCAACGATCCCGAATGTTTTGTTTTTAGCCAATACCGTCAAATCGGCAACCACACTAGTGGCTGTCGGACGCGATCCAGCCCCTGGTCCATAAACCATCGACTGATCAATTCCGTCGCTTTTGATAAAAATACCATTGAACTCATTTTGGATCGTCGCCAAGGCGTGGTTTTTTGGCACTAACACCGGCCCAACCGATACAGTAAGGGAACCGTCATCAGTCTTTTGAGCTGCGCCAATCAATTTCACTTCATAGCCAAAAGCTTGTACCTGCTTAATATCTTCTACAGCTAATCCGCGAATACCTTTTGTTGCAACATCAGCAACGTCGATTGTTTTCCCAAAAGCAAATTTGGTCAGGATCACCATTTTATAAGCCGCATCGATACCGTCAACATCATTGGAAGGATCTGATTCGGCAAAACCTTTTACTTGAGCTTGTGACAACGCATCTTCATAGGTCATGCCATCTTCCGTCATTTTCGTCAGCATATAATTGGTCGTCCCATTGACGATGCCAAAAATCCCTGTGATCGTATCAGGTAGATAGTGGGTGCTCAATGTGCGCAAAATCGGAATTCCTCCCCCCACACTGGCTTCATAATAAAGAGAAACACCGGCTTTTTCAGCAATTGCCAGCAGTTCAGGTCCATGGGTGGCAATCAAATCTTTATTTGCCGTCACAACATGCTTTTTATTTTCTAAAGCAGCTGAAATAAACGCTTTTGCCGGATCGATCTTCCCGATCAATTCCACAATTACGTCGATGGTCTCATCTTCAAACAACTCATTTGCCTCATTCGTCAAAGCAAACCCATACTTAGCTGCTAACGCAGACTTATCCTCATAAGGCGAAGCTAATGCTTTCGTGATTTGCACACTGACTCCTGTGCGTGCCAGAATGGCTTCTTTTTGCTCTGCCAACACTTGGCATACCCCGCTGCCGACAACACCCATTCCTAATAATCCAATGTTCAATTGCTTACCCATAAAGCCCCCTAACTGAAAACGTTATTAAAAACCGTTCATCTAATTTTAATATTTCCACTAGCATACCAAAAACAATAAGAAAAAACTAGGACTTTTGAGAAATTCTCGCCCTAGTTTTAACGGTGATGGATATGTTCGAATGTTTTTTGCAAAATATCCACAACATGTTTGTCATCAAGACTATAAAGGATGGTTTTTCCTTGTCTTTCCGACTTTACGATCCGATTATCTTTCAATAGTTTCAACTGATGAGAGACTGCTGATTGTTCCATATGTACTTGTTCCGCGATTGAAGTGACATTGCGTTCACCCTCTTGAAGGGACAACAAAATTTTTAATCTGGTCGGATCACTAAGCATCTTAAAAATCTGCGTTACTTGCTGAATTTCCTCTAATTTAGGCGGAGTCATCGCGCCACATCCTCTCTTATTTCCTTTTGCATTTTAGCCCCTGATAGACGGCTTGTCAATCAGCGGCCGCCAAACAAGGAGAAGTAATTAGATAAAAGACAAGAATAGATCCAAGTGTCAGAAAATTCCCTTTAGAAGCTTAGGTCCCTCAACAACTGTTCGTTGGGGAAACAAATGCTTCTTTTTCTATCACTCGGATCATTCAGTCAAATTGCAATTTTTTGATTATGAAGGCAGCAGATGACTTTATTCACCTGTGATTTCTTCAATCGCTGCTTGCAGATCAGCAATTTTTTGTTCTGCTGCTTCTGCCGTTTCGCCTTTTACACCAATATAAAACTTGATTTTCGGTTCGGTCCCAGAAGGACGAACCGCAATCCAGCTTTCATCTTCCAAGGTGTATTTCAAAACATCAGAAGGCGGTGTGGTCATTTTTTGTTGGTGACCATCTAAGCCCACACGAGTCAACAGTTTAAAGTCTTCTGTTTGTACGACAGGGGTTCCTGCGAAGACAGAAGGTGCTTTTTCACGGAAAGTCTTCATCAAGGCAGCAATCTTAGTTGCCCCTTCCATGCCGCTCATCGTTACAGAAATCGTTTTTTCTGCATAATAACCGTACTCTTCAAAAATATCTTGCAGACCGTCATACAATGTTTTGTTTGATTGTTTGTAAAAAGCAGCCACTTCTGCTAATAAAACGAGCGCTTGGATCGCGTCCTTGTCCCGTACGAATGGTTTTACTAAGTAGCCATAGCTTTCTTCAAAGCCAAACATAAAGGTTTGAGAATGGTCTTTTTCAAATTGTTGGATTTTTTCGGCAATAAATTTAAAGCCGGTCAATACGTTGATCATATCCACATCGTAGGATTTAGCGATCGCTGTTGGCAATTCACTAGAAACGATCGATTTTAAGACTGCTGCATTTTCTGGCAATGTCCCAGCTGTTTTATGGGCTTCTAAAATGTAACGGATCATCAATGCGCCTAACTGATTACCTGTCAACACTTGGTAGTTGCCATCTGGCATTCTTACTGCAGCTCCTAAGCGATCGGCATCTGGATCTGTTGCGATCAACAGGTCAGCACCTTCTTTTTCTCCTAAAGCAATCGCATATTCAAAGGCAGAGTGCTCTTCTGGATTCGGTGATTTTACTGTACTGAAATTTGGATCAGCAACCGCTTGAGAAGGTTCAATAATGAATTGTTGGAAACCAGCTTGTTTCAACGCTTTCTCCCCAAGCATCCGCCCTGTTCCGTGAAGTGGTGTATAGACAAGTTTCAAATCTTTGCCCACCGTATCGATCAATTCTTGATCGATCGTGACTTCTTTGATCTCTTTCAGATAGGCAGTATCGATTTCTTCACCAATAATAGAGATCAAGCCGCTGTTTTTGGCTTCTTCTTCACTTAATACAGGGATCTCTAACGGATTTTCAATTTCCCGAACGAATTTTGTCAATGCATCCGCATCTGCTGGTGGCATTTGTCCACCATCTTCCCCATATACTTTGTAGCCATTGTATTCGGCTGGATTGTGAGAAGCTGTGATCATGATTCCAGTAAAGGTTTTTAAGTAACGCACAGCAAAAGATAATTCTGGCGTCGGACGTAAGCTTTCAAAGACGAAGGCTGGAATATCGTGTTTTGCCAATGTTTTTGCCGCTTCCATCGCGAACTCAGGTGAAAAATGACGGGAATCATAGGCGATCGCTACGCCACGACGTCTTGTTTCAGGATCTTGTGTATCCATAAAGCGAGCCAATCCTTCGGTTGCTTGACGAATCGTATAAATGTTCATCCGATTGATACCAGGTCCTAAAATTCCTCGCATACCGGCAGTCCCAAATTCCAAAGGCATATAAAAAGCGTCTTCTAACATCGCAGGATCTGCTTCTAATGCGGTCAATTGTTCTTTTAATTGTGGATCTAAGTGTTCACTGTTTTTCCATTGATTAAATGTTTGTTCCCATGCCATAAAATAACCTCTCCTTTTTCCGTTAAAATGCTCTAAAATTAGTATAACACTACTTACAGATTTCTCAAAGAATAACCAAACGAAAAATAAAAACAGCTGCTATCAAAAGTGATTGACACTTTAAAAATAACAGCTGATTCCATTAAACTATTTCGTTAATTGAGCATCCTTTTGTGTTTCAATGAAATCAAACACTTGTTGACCAGCAATACTGCCATCGCCGACTGCCGTCGTGATTTGACGCAAGCCTTTTTCACGAACATCGCCAACCGCGTAAACACCAGGAATTGAAGTTTCCATCTGCTCATTGGTTAAAATCCAGCCAGCATCATTCGTGATACCGCTGGCTTTGAATGGTTCTGTCAACGGATCTAAACCAACATAGATAAAGACACCGCCAGCAGCTTCTTCTGTCACTTCATCCGTTTTTACGTTTCTGATTTGCACGCCAGTCACGACCATCTCATTGCCTTTGATTTCTTCAACAACAGAATCCCAAATAAAAGAGATTTTCTCGTTGGCAAATGCGCGGTCTTGAATGATTTTTTGTGCTCGTAATTCGTCACGACGGTGAACGATCGTTACTTCGGAAGCAAATTGTGTTAAGTAGATAGCTTCTTCGACTGCCGAGTCGCCTCCGCCAACAACAATCAAGCGTTTGTTACGGAAAAAGGCACCGTCACAAACCGCACAGTATGAAACACCGCGTCCCGCGAATTCTTCTTCGCCTTTGACGCCTAACTTTCTATGTACGCATCCTGTGGCAATGATGATTGTTTTCCCTTGATAGGTTTTGTCTTCGGTGGCAACTTCTTTGAATTCACCTTGATCCGTGATGCTCTGAACGATCCCATAGGCATTTTCAACACCAAATTTAATGGCACCTTCATACATTTTAAATGCTAATTCAGGGCCTAAGATTGATTCGTATCCTGGGTAGTTTTCAACTTCAGCCGTATTGTTCATTTGACCGCCAGGTGCGCCTCGTTCAATCATTAGTACTGATAAATTCGATCTTGACGCATAAAGCGCTGCTGTCATCCCCGCAGGGCCTGCGCCGATGATAATTACATCATACATATATTTCCCTCCAATTTGGACTACCCATACTTTACTTTCAAAAGCAAATTCTTTCAACTCATCTGCTTACAAAAAATAATAAGATATTCCTGCTTTTACTTTTGAAAATTACATTGACTTTCTTTTCAATTTTTGTAAAATTTTCACGATACGTCTATTATATAGAAAATAAGGAGTCCTTACAATTGAATAAGAAAAAACTTTTAGGAAAATCAGACCGTGAACTGCTTTTCCTCAGCTGGCCGATTTTTGTTGAGCTATTTTTGCGGGTCGTTATTGGGAATGTCAACGTTTGGATGATTTCTCATTACTCCGAGCCAGCAGTAGCGGCCGTCAGTGCTGCCAATCAACTATTGAATTTAACGGTCTTTATTTACGGTTTCATCACCGTGGGTACTCAGATCATTATCGCACAATTGATTGGTGCGAAAAAACGCGACCAGATACCGAAAGTCATCAATACCGCTCTTTTTGGCTCATTGTTCATCGGGATTTTGATCAGCTTAATGTTCCTTTTCGGCTCAACCTATCTCCTTCGTTTCATGGGATTGGATGCTGAATTAGTTGCTTTAGGTCATGGATACTTACAAGTGTATGGGGGAAGTCTGTTCCTTTCATCGATCACGGCGGTCATAATTGCTGTCATGCGTAGCCACAGTTTCACAAAACCTGCGTTATTGGTGCCGATGTTTGCTAGTATCCTAGCCGTCATTGGGAATTACTTTGTCTTATATAGCCCCTTTGGTTTACCGAATTTTGGTGTGACCGGATTGGCATTTTCTAGCGTCTTTGGTAATTCGATTGGTTTAATAATTGCCGCAATGTTGCTGAAGAAGCATGTGAATTTTTCTGTTTTATCTGCCCGTTTCTCGAATGTCTCTTGGGGTGTGATGAAAAACATTTTGACTTACGGATTGCCTTCTTCTGGCGAGTCTCTTTCCTATCAAGGAGCGCAAGTCGTAGTGACGATGATCGTGGCTCAACTTGGTGCCAGCGTCTTGATTGCAAAATCTTACGTAACAGCTATCACCCAATTTGTTTATTTGATTGCCTCCGCATTGAGTCAAGGGAATCAAATCATGATTGGCCGCAATGTCGGTGCTGGAGAATACGATCGCGCGCATCAGCGAGGCATGCGCACGATGGTGATCGGGATCATTGCCTCGGTAACGATCTGTTTATTGACTTACTTGTTTATTGAGCCAATCATGGGAATCTTTACCACCAACGCGGAAGTGATCGAGATTGCCAAAGGTGTCTTTTTGGTAGAGATCGTTTTAGAAACGGCGCGTGCAGTCAATATGATCCTTGTGGGTTCCTTAAATGCAAGTGGCGATGTGAAGTTCCCATTGATCTGTAGTCTAGTTGTTCTATGGGTCATCAGCTTACCGTTTTCCTATTCACTGGCGATCGTCTTTAAATTCGGCTTGATCGGCGTTTGGATCGCTTATGCCATTGACGAAGCATTGCGCAGCGTCTTAATGATTTATCGTTGGCACTCCGGTGTATGGAAAACTAAATCTGTCGTTCATCCACAAGAAACAGAACCCGAAGTATTGCCAGAAGCATAATTAAAGTCCAGCGGTCTCGGTGACTGCTGGACTTTTTTGTTTTCCATAAAAAATAAAATGCGCCAAGAAGTTTGCTTGGTTTTTTTGAAGACTTTGCTCTATACTTGTCTCAGAAGCTATCGACTACGATTTACATTAAAAGGAGCGTTTGCTATGTCAATCTATGACTACCAAGCAACATTGGAAAATGGCGAAACTTATTCGCTAGCAAAATACGAAGGTCAACCGCTAGTGATCGTCAATACAGCTACGAAGTGTGGTTTGAGCCCGCAGTTCAAAGAACTACAAGGTCTTTATGAAACTTATAAAGACCAAGGATTGGTCGTTTTAGGGTTTCCTTCTGATCAGTTCAAACAAGAAGTCGGGTCAGCCGAAGAAGCCGCAGCCGCTTGCCGAACCACCTATGGTGTCGACTTTCCGATGCACAAGTTAACAGTGATCAATGGAAAAGACGCGGATCCCTTGTTTCGCTATTTGGAAGAAGAAGCACCTGGCACGCTAGGAAAAGCCATTAAATGGAATTTCACGAAATTCTTGGTGGATCGCCAAGGTAAAGTCGTTGAGCGTTTTGCTCCCCAGACAAATCCTCAAAAAATGATTCCAGAAATTGAAAAAGTTCTTTAAAAAACAGAGAAAGGCGATTTTGAGGACAAAACATGTCATCCTTAAGGTCACCTTTTTGTGATTGCTGCAACATAAACATTATACAACAATCACATTGGCGCTTGTCAAAATATCTGAATGTCTATTTCTTCTTAAAGAAACCATTCGTTACAAAGATTTCAAAAAGACTTTAAAAAAACTGCAGTGGATCCCCTTTGATTTCTCAACGGGATCAACTGCAGCTTCTTTTGATTAGTTATTCGATAAATCTTCACCATTTGAAGCAATCACTTGTTTGTACCAATCAAATGATTTTTTCTTGGTTCGTTTCAAGGTGCCGTTTCCTTCATTGTCACGGTCCACATAAATGAAACCATAGCGTTTTTTCATTTCACCTGTTCCAGCTGAAACTAAATCGATACAACCCCAAGTCGTGTAACCCAATAAGTCGACACCATCTTGTTCAACCGCATCTTTCATTGCTTGGATATGCTCTGCCAAATATTGGATGCGGTAATCATCTTCCACATAGCCATCTGCATCTGGTGTATCCACAGCGCCTAGACCATTTTCAACGATAAACAATGGTTTTTGGTAACGGTCATAAATGTCATTCATTGTAATCCGCAAACCAAGTGGATCAATTTGCCAACCCCACTCACTTGCTTCCAAGTATGGGTTTTTCACAGAGGCAAAAATATTGCCAGCCGTTTGTTCTAACAATTCAGCGTCCGTTGTTGATACGCGTGAAGAATAGTAAGAGAAAGAAATAAAGTCTACGGTGTGAGCTTTCAACAGCTCAAGGTCGCCTTCTTCCATTTTGATTTCGATCCCATTGCGTTCCATTTCTTTCAGCGCATATTGTGGATATTCCCCACGTGATTGAACATCAATAAAGAAATAGTTTTCGCGATCTGCTTTGCGTGATTCCCAGACATCTTCTGGTTTGCTTGTATATGGATAGTACGCGCCAGCAGCCAGCATACAACCTACTTTGTTTTCAGGATCAACTTCGTGAGCGATTTTCGTTGCGATTGCGGATGCCAACAACTCGTGGTGAGCCGCTTGATATTTCACTTGCTCAACGTTATCGCCTTCTTCAAAATAAAGTCCCGCTCCCATAAATGGCGCATGTAGAATCATGTTGATTTCGTTGAAGGTCAACCAGTATTTTACTAATCCTTTGTAGCGGTTGAAAATCACGTTACACAAGTTTTCATAGAATCCGACTAATTCACGAGAACGCCATGCTCCGTATTTTTCAACTAAATGCATTGGGCAATCAAAGTGAGTGATCGTTACTAATGGTTCGATCCCATATTTGTGGCATTCTTTGAAAAGATCTTCATAGAACTTCAAGCCGTCTTCATTTGGTTCTGTTTCATCCCCTTTAGGGAAAATCCGACTCCAAGCGATCGACAAACGGTAGGTTTTAAAGCCCATTTCGCCAAATAGCGCGATGTCTTCTTTGTAGCGATGATACATATCGATCGCTTCTTTTGCTGGATAGAAATGTTCGTCATCAAAATCGAACATTTTCATTTGACCAGTAATGACTGGAAAACGATCTTTGCCGATCGGTACCACGTCAACGTTTGCCAAGCCGCGTCCGCCTTCTTGGTAGCCTCCTTCACATTGATTGGCAGCTGTTGCGCCGCCCCATAAAAAGTCTTTTCTAAATGCCATGTTTCTTTCCTACTTTCTCTTTATTTAACTAGTTCGCGATCAAGTTCGCGGGCTACTTCATCTTGTACTTCTACGCCTTCTTTTTCAAGACGTGCGATCGTTTCCTTAAATTTAGGCAAGTGATCTTTGTGGGCAATAAACAGTTCGTCCATGACACGTTTTGCCGTATCACCTGATGGAACCAATGGGTTGATGGTGAAGGCTTGTAATGCGATATTGTAATCCCCCGTCACAGCTGCTTCGATCGTTAATAATTCCATTGCTTTCATTACCTGTAACCAACCTTTTTCAGCTGTCGGTAACTCACCAAAGGCAACATTTCTAGCCCCTTGTCCGCCAACGTAAGCTGTTACTTCGACTACGCAATCGGCAGGAAGATCTGGAACGGCGCCTTCATTTTTGGTTGAAACGACGATTTGGGTATTTTTATTAGCATAAATGGAAGCAATCGTTTCACACGCTGCATCTGAGTAGTAAGCACCACCACGTTTTTGCAGCTGTTCTGGTTTATGATCCAATTCAGGATCTTTGTACAACTCAAACAATTCGGCTTCGGTTTGTTTCACTTGTTGTGCGCGTGTACCGACAGTCTTGTACTCTTCGATCGCATGATTCAACATTTCTTCTTGACGATAGTAATAACGGTGATACCCGCAAGGAATCATCTTCATTTGTTCCAGCTGTTCTTTGTAAAATGGTACATCAAAGATATTCTTCGGTAAGCCATTGTCTTCTTCATACATTTTATCAATAATATCCATCGTTACATCGTTGCCGTGTGAATCAGCAACTTTGTGCCAATGGAAGTGGTTCAATCCTGCAAATTTGTAGATCAATTCGTCCGGTTCTTTACCGATCAAGGCTGGCTCAATCATGGTTGCCATGACTGGCACATTACACAACCCGATGACTTTGTCCCATTTTCCGTAACGCACGATTGCTTCAGTCACCATACCGCTTGGATTCGCAAAGTTGATCAACCAGGCATCGGGACACAAGCGTTTCATGTCTTCAACGATTTCAAGAATGATTGGAACCGTACGAAACGCTTTGAACATACCACCAGGGCCGTTGGTTTCTTGACCAATCATGCCGTAATAGGCAGGAATTCGTTCATCTTTGATACGGGCATTCAGCAATCCTACTCGGAATTGAGTCGTAACGAAATCAGCATCTTTTAACGCTTCTTCTCGATCCAATGTCATGTGGATTTTTACATCGTAGGGTGACGCATCCCACATCCGTTGTGCCATCGCACCAACGATTGCTAATTTTTCTTTTCCTGCTTCGATATCTACTAGCCAAATCTCACGAATCGGCAATTCTTCATAGCGTTTGATAAAGCCTTCCATTAACTCCGGGGTATAGCTGCTGCCGCCACCAATGGTTGCAATTTTAATTCCTTTTGTCATTGTATTGCTCCTTTGCTATTTTATTTACATTCTTATTATCATTCATAAAAACATTTGATTCAATGTAAATAGCATATTTAGAAAAAGCGTTTGCAAATCTCGCTTCTTCTTGCAGATGTTTTGTAAAAAAGATTTACAAAGAGCATCAAATAAGGAATAATTAGGATGTAAACGATTCGCTAGGTACTGAATAAAAACGAATTTTTGTAAAAACCATTTACAAATAATCATAAAAAAATGTAAAAAGGAGCATATATACCATGTTGTTACAAGAAAAAATGCGCCAAATCAAACTAGCACCAGCGGAACGATCGTTGATCGATTATTTATTAGCCAACCCGACTGCGATGGCGGATCAAACCATTAAGGAATTGTCAGAAAAGACCTACGTTCATCCTTCTACTTTTATTCGGATTGCCAAAAAATTAGGCTTCAATGGTTGGCTCGACTTAAAAACGGCCTTTGTGGAAGAGCAAACTTATATGAGCAGCCATTTTACTGATGTAGATGCGAACTTCCCTTTTTCCTCCCATGACGGCATTATGACCATCGCCAAAAAGTTGGCAAAGCTTGAACAAACAACGATTGAAGATACGCTTTCCTTGATCCATCATGATGAATTACAAAAAGCGAAACAATCGTTGCTCAACGCCAACCATATCAAGATCTTCGCCAGTAATGCCAATACCTTGATTTCTCAAGACTTTGTTTTGAAGATGCGGCGTTTAGGAAAAAACATTCACGTCTGCGACACCTTCGGCGAGAGTGCTTACGAGGCATCTAACTGTACCTCCGATACGACCGCGATCTTGATTTCTTACACCGGTGAAAACAAAATGGTCAAAGAAATCGGTAAGATCCTTGCCGAGCGGCAGGTTTCCATCATTGGCATGACGAGTATCGGGGAGAACTCCTTGGCGAAATTAAGTAATTGTGTTTTGAATATCACGACAAGAGAACGGCTCTACTCAAAGATCGCCAACTTTACGATCAATACGTCCGTTTGCTACTTGCTGGATTTGTTGTACGCAGTCGTCTTTTCGGAGCATTATGAAAAAAACTTGCAGCATTTGATCGATATTGGCATGGCTTATGACAAGCGCCCTACATCATCGACGATAATCGCTGAGCCAACCTACGATAAAAATCTTCATTATAAAGACTCACTGTTTCCCAATTAAATGACTGACAAAAAGCGATTGCTTCACATGGGCGATCGCTTTTAACCTTACGTAGAACTTGTTAGAAAGTTTTTGGCTAAACTAAAGCCGTGATCAAATCATCGGAACAGCCTACCTCACGTTTGTCTGACTCGATGATATCCAAATAATCGGCGGAGTTGGTGACTAACACTGGGGTCTCAATATTAAATCCAGCTTTGATCAATGCATCCTTATCAAAGGTGATCAATTTTTGTCCGCGAGTCACCGTGTCTCCTTGCTTCACATGGGCTTCAAAGTATTCACCGTTTAATTGAACAGTATCTAAACCAATATGGATCAAAAGCTCTAAGCCGTTCTCAGAGATCAACCCAATGGCATGTTTGGTTGGGAACAAGGTCATTACTGTTCCGTCAAAAGGAGCCACAACTTCGCCTTTTGAGGGATGGATCAAGATGCCTTTTCCTAGAATCCCTTGTGCGAAGGCTTCATCTTTTGCACTGCTTAGTGGTGCGATCGTTCCTTCAACAGGGGAAGTGATTACTTCTTTCCGAACAGTCATCGCTGGTTGTCCTTCTGCGATTTCTTCTTCCACCGCATCATCTTTCCAGAAAGCCATCGTCAAACCAAAACCAATCGCTGCAGCGATCAAGATCCCGATGACCGAGAACCACATGCCACTGGCATCGCCTTCTGGAGTGATATAGTTAAAGATTCCAAAGACGCCTAAACCACCAGAGGTATAGCTCGTTGTGCCATTGATCATTAAGAAGGCACCTGCGACCGCCCCACCAATCATTGAGAAGAAAAACGGCATTTTTTTCGGTAACGTGATCCCATAAATTGCTGGTTCTGTTACACCGAAAAGTCCTGAGATAATGGCTGGTGGACATAGAGCTTTTAGTTTTTTGTCTTTAAGTTTAAAGTACATAGCCATCACTACCGCTGTTTGGGCAAAGCTGGCACCAAATGATGCTACCAAAATTTGACTGTAGCCGAGCTGTGTCACTTGCATAATGTGTAGTGGCACAACTGACCAATGCAAGCCGAAAATAACCAAGACTTGCCAGAAGAAGCCTAATAACAAACCATAAATCGCTGGAGAGAAGTCCATCAATGCTTCAAATCCTGAGCTTAAAAGATCCGTCAACATACTGATCACAGGTCCAATCACCAAAAAGCCAATTGGCAATGCAATCAATAAAACCAAGAAAGGCACTAAAAATGTTTGGACAACAGACGGAATGATTTTCTTCGCCAATTTTTGAACTTGTGCAGCGAATGCGATGATAAAGATTACTGGAACCACACTACTAGTATATGTCGCACCAACCCACGGAATCCCTAAGAAGGTTTCATACGCTGGCAAGCCTAATAAGCTATAAGGTGCAGCAGCTCCCTCGCCAGCTCCGGCAACAAATGCCGCTTGCAAGGCTGATCCTTGAATCGTCGGATAGCAAAGCGCCGACCCGATCACGATTCCCACCATTGGATTTAAGCGGAATTTTTTTGCTGACGTATACCCTAAAATCACCGGCATAAACATGAAGATCGAATCACCGATCGCATTGAACATCACATAGGTACCAGTCGTTGTTGTATAATCGATCAAACCTGTTGTACCAATAAAAAGCAACAGTGCGTTTAGTCCTTTGATCATCCCAGCCGCACACAAAGCACCTAAGAAGGGTTGGAAGCAGCCGCTCAAAATATCGATCAAACGATCAAACAAGTTGCCACCTGAGGCTGTTTCTTCAGCATCACCACTGATTCCTGCAACATCGATCACTTCTGCATAGACATCTGGCACATGGTTTCCGATAACCACCTGGTATTGACCGCCACTCTTCATGACCGTCACGACACCTTCCATGTTCTTTAAGACTTCATCATTTGCGACGCCTTCATCCTTTAATTTAAAACGCAGGCGTGTGATACAATGCGTCAAGCTATTGATGTTCTCTTTCCCACCGACATTTGCGACAATTTTTTCTGCTAATTCACGATATTTACCCATTTTTGATTCCTCCAATTTTTTTGTATTGAAGGTTTAGCCAACTGAATGTCACTATCCAAAATGTTTCGTCTTTGATATGCTGCTTCTTAACTAGCGGTCCTAAAAATACGTTTTAATAAAAATCATTGCCAAAAAATTATTCTTTCTTCTATATCTTGCACTGAGTAAAACTCCTTCTCCTTTCTTCTTTATTTCAATCAACGATTTTTTTGCACAAGTCTGGCAATATGAATCGTTAAATACAAACTTTCGTCACTGGACATTTGATACTGATATTGATTTTCTAATAGTTCAGCGATTTTTTGTACGCATTGATACGCATTTCGGTACTTCACTTTGACCATAGCCAAAAGATCTTCATCGGTTTCATCCGTATGAGGGGTATGGTTTTGCATTCTTGAGACAAAAAATTTCAAATGCGTAGTGAAGCGATAAAAATAAACGGACTCTTCATCAAAGGTGGTTTTGAAAAAATATTTAACAATGTTAATGATGTCTTGCATCGTTTGGGTTAGCTCAGCAATATTGCCTTGGTCACCATTTTCGGTTTGCGCATTGACCAGATGCAGAGCAATAAAGCCAGCTTCATCATCTGGCAGCTGAATCCCGTAATGTTCTTTGATTTTTTCTACTGTTTTGCAGCCTATTTGGTACTCATCGGGGAAAAAACGCTTGATATCCCACAATAAGACATTTTTGACCGTCATTCCTTTTTTCGATCGTTCAATGGCACAGTGCATATGATCTGTCAGCGAGATGTAGATGGAATCATTGATGGGGGATGACAATTCTCGCCGAGCATACTCAATGATCTCATTGGATAATTCAAGATATTCCAGTGGTAAGTCAGCAAGCAGCTCTTGAAATTGAGATAAGATCGTCTGATTTTCTAAGCGATATACTTTATCGACCGTTTCTGAAGAAATGTCATCTCCCACTTTTTTCTTAAAGGCAATCCCCCGCCCCATAACAATAATCTCGTTTTGACTTTGATCGGTAGTGATCACAACATTATTGTTTAACACTTTACTGATTTTCATGTCCTACCCCCACTTACTTTATCATTGCGGATATGGTTCATTGCTTGTCTTTATTGTTTAGCCAACAGTCAACACAGAAAAAACCTCATGAAAGCAGCGCAAATACCGCAGCTTCATCAGGTTTAGCTTGTTAAAAATCAACAATCACTATCCATTAGAACCAGTTCTATTATCTTTATCATAGCAAAGGTAGAAAGCGCTGTCAATCGTTGTTCGTTATTTTTACTGACACCTAATACGAATCTATTGATCGTTTGTTGAAAACACGAGGGATCAATTTTTATTCGTTCTTATCTTAGATAAAGACAAAACCTTAACGAACGATAAAAAACCGCTCCCCAAAGACTTGACTGATCAGTCTAATGATGGGGAGTCGGCTATTATGTCATTTGCTTCTTGTTTTTTCAAAAAAAGCTAATCATCTTGTTTACGATAATTTTTTTTGATGTAAGGCTGGTTTTCTTGGTTCATACGGATAACGATTTTATCAAAACTATTGTCACTCACTTGTGTCGAACCACTCATTTTGATTTTTGGCTGTACTTCGATCACTTTTGGTTTATACTGCATTTTCCCTTTTGAGATCCGCTTGACTAAAAGTTCAGCAGCTTGCGAACCAATTTCATACGACGGTTTTTCAATCACAGACATTTCATGATGATAAAGTTTGTTCCAGCCTAAATCATCATAGCCCCCGATCGCAACGTCTTCTGGAATCCGCAAGCCCAAGCTATAGATCACATGGATCAATGCAAACATCAACTCACTGTTTTCAGCTAATATTGCTAAACGATAGCCTTGATTTTTTTTCAACAATTCGTTTAGTGATTCCTTACACGCGTCAAATGCCACTTGTGTTTCTTCGATCTCAAATGCTAGTTGCTCAGGATTTCTGACTGCGATTTTAGAACTTTCCAGAAAAAGAGCAAGTTTTTTCTTCCGACTAGGCGTTGTGAGCGGTGGTGTAAAGTAAGCGACTCGATCAAAGCCTTCTGAATAAATACGTTGAATCATCTCGGCCGTCGCTTTTTCATTATCAACGATGACTGTATCAATCATCAATTCTTCGATCGTGCAATCAGCCAGCACGATTTTGACCTTTTGCTCAGTCAAGCTTTTCACGAATGCTTCGTCCTGATTCGACGATAGAATAAGCCCTTCCACTTGACGGTCGATCAACGCTTGGATTTGATCCTGCTGAGAAATATTTTTTTGATCGGTTTCAACAAGAATCACCTGAAAAGATTTTCGTATACAATAATCATTGACGCCTCGAACTAAAGCTGCTACTTCCGGGATCATGATATTGCTGACAACGATGCCGATCAATCCCGTTTTATTGTTTTTCAACCCCTGTGCTAGCGCATTTGGACGGTATTCAAGCTCTGCGATCACTTCTTCGATGCGCTTTTTTGTCTCTGCTGACATAAATTCATATTTGCCATTCAAATATCTAGAAACGGTGGTTTTTGAAACATTTGCTTTTTCTGACACCATCTTAATGGTGATTTTCTCATTTGCCATTCAATCCACGCCTTGCTTTTTGCTGTTGGTCAATTATATCATGGAACCCTTGAAAAATGAACAAGGACCGATTTCGTTCGACACGGACTGTCCTATCTCAATAGTGACAGATCGTAAAGAAGCCGCTAAGTGAGCTATTTTCAAAGAACTAGCCCATTGCTTCAATGTGGCGCATTTCTTGCTGCACGACTTCATATATACTTTTTGAAAAGTCCACTTCCAACGGATAGGAAAGCAAAATATCTAATATTTGAGGCACAAAGTCTGCCTCACACAGTTCTTTTGCAAAAGCCATCGCAGCAATTTCCGAAGCACAACCAACCGTTGACCGGTGCTCGTAGGAAAAAAAGCGCCACAGTGGGATCGTTTTGGTGATATGGTACATCGTGGCACCATGTTGCTCTTCTAAATAGTGAAAAATTTCATGGGCGATCAAGATCCCTCGGACAACTTCTGGTTTAGGCAATATTTGCGAAGATTGAGTCAGCACAGTGTAGGCAGCAATGGGTTCAGTGATCAATTCAATGGAGCGCTCCATGACAAACTGCGCAAAGACCATGCGAAACTTCGTCGGTTTTCCAGATCTTTCCGTAATTGATAAACCAAGCTTATTCGCCAAGTACCAGGCACGATCTGCCTTTTCCTGTTTTTTCAAATCAAACTGGTCGAGCATTTTTTGCGCCCATGTTCTACCACATAAGATGGCTTCTTCAATGATTTCGTTTTTTTCCTCTTCCCTCACTTTATTACGTAGCATCTCGCGGGTAAACTCAAATACTCCCCAACTGAATTCGCTGATGGGCATGAGCTGTTCATACCACTTTTCTAATAATGCCAGATCAACCGTATTTTGCTGTTTTAAGAAAAACCTCTGCTTGATCATAGGGAGTTCGCCGCCAGAATCATCACTTCTTCATTAGAATCTAAAGTCGACATTTCGATATCGATCAACAACATCAATGCCTCCAAATCGTTTACTGAAAAATCCATCACCCGAGGTCCGGCACAAATATAGAAATCTGGACGCAAAATCACTTCTGTCTGATAGATCGCCAAATCATCCCATAGTTGCTCGACTGCTTGCACATAATTCTCCGCGGTGGTTTTGATGACCTTCCCTGAAGCTCGTTGTACTTTAATAAAGCCTTTTTTATCAAGGATTCGAATTGCCGGATTGTCTCCTGTAGAAACACGGGTTCCAAACACATAAAAATGCGAGCTTTTCTCTAAAAGATCAATTTCGTTAGTAGGTAGCCCTAAATCGCCCGCTGCTAATTCTTGGGCTTCCTCGACGGTTGCCTCTGCTAAAAGATCCGTCGTCTTGACTTCGGTGGAACCAGTTGCAATGGCTGTGACTTTAGACGTTTGAGGATCGATTTCGATAAAGACTTCCACACTTTCTGGGGTAGCCCCACTCTCAATGGCTTTATTGATAGCCTCTGTTTTGATTGATAGCAAGTCTTCTTTCGAAGGTGAAGGAATAATCCGTTCAACGACATCTCGTACCATCGCTAGGGCGACGCCAATAGAGGAAATCACTTCAGCATTCTCCGGAATCGAATATTTTACGCCCATTTTTTCTGACAAGTAGATAATTAATGACGAAGCGCCGCCACCAACTCCTACTAATGAAATCTGGCTTTTTTCTAGTTTGTATTTTTCTGCTAAAGCCAAAATGACTGGCTCTAATTTTGCGTAAGAACGCTCCATGATTTGAGTCGCGATATCTTCGATCGTCGTGCCACAATAATCCGCTAATACGCCCATCGCTTTTCGAGCCGCTTCGATATTCCCATAAGAGAAATGTTCCGGTTTGATCAAGCCCAACACGTTTGCTGCACATGAGTTGGTGATGGTTACCCGATCACCATTATCAAATTTGATTGCAACATAATCTGCAGGATCGCCTTCTTTCGGACTAAAGAATTCCACCGTTCCTCCTGTCCAGTTGATTGGATCAGAGTAAACTGCGTAGTCAAGACCGGCAATATGTGCAGAACGAGGTCCTACATCTACCACTCCATTAGCAGTTGCGCGAATCATGGACCCCCCTGCACAGCCCGTGATTCGTACATCCAAACTGGAAATGTATGTTTCATGTCCGCCAACGACAGAATAGTCGATCGCTGGCCGTCCGTTTTTAATGACACCGATATTGGTGGTTGTGCCGCCTACTTCAAAATACACGCCATTTGATGCTCGTAAATACATCAGTGAACCCATTACTGAAGCTGCCGGACCCGAGAGCATGGTCAGAACTGGCCGCTTTTTCATCTCAGCAATCTCCATAACCCCACCATCGCCTCTCATGATCATTAAGGGTACATCTACACCAGACTCCTTCACAGAGACTTCCGTGGAATTTGCGACAGATAACATTTTAGGTAAAATACTTGCATTGATAGTGGCAGTTCGTGTCCTTCTGGTCAATCCATAAAGTTTCGTGATATCTGAAGCAACAGTACATGGAATTCCTTTTTCTGTACAAACTTCCATCACTAGATTCTCAGCATCATTATTATCTACACCAAAAGCCATACTAGCGACGATCACTTCTGATCCTTGCCTCACTAGATCATCGATCATTTCTTCAACACTCGCTTTATTCATTCCTTTGAGTTTTGAGAAGGCATTGATGATCTTAATGGATCGCTGATTCCCTAGAACGATATCGGCAATTTTTAATTGACGCTTTGCCAGAAATCCTTCGAAACCACCACGAGCCATACCGAAAACACCAATGTCAGCCACATCCCCTTCAATCAAAGCGTTCGTGGCTTGGGTGGTTGAATGAGCAACAAAAATCACACTTTTTGGGTCAATATCATTTTCTTTCATACAATTTTGAAAACTCTCGACAACGCCAGCAGCTACCCCCCGTTCATGATCATGAGTGGTCTTCACGCTGGATTTTCCTATGATCTCGTGAGTCAGATTATCGATAGCGACAGCTTTTGTATGGGTACCGCCTACATCGATCCCCATTCTAACTTTTCTTAATTCACACATTTCCACTTTCCTCCTACATCCATAGTTGCATGATTTATTGATTAGCTACGTTCTTTCATCGACTAGTTATTCAAACCGAACAAAATGAGCGCAATGATACACAGGATCGCACTAGAAAGCCACCCAGCTGGTATCGAAAACTTCATGAAATCTTTAGAACCAACTTTATGATGTCCTAGACCCCATGCTACCCATGACTGAGTAATATCCAAATGCTGAGGAGCGATCGTGACCACAGCGAAAAGTGGAAAAATGAATGCCAGATCCCAATTTGTGGCAGCTAAGATCACTGCCGCTACTGCGCCTCCTGATCCGACTAAGTTCAAAGGACCGCGGAAGAAACCAAGGGGCGCTAAGATGGCAAATAAGATCGCAAGAGCCACGGTACTATGAGGAACTAGACCGCCAACGATTGGTTCAAAGAAAGGAACCGCTAGACTTGCAGCTGAATTAAACATAGCCAGTACTAATAAGAAACCTACCAGGGGCGCAACATCGACAGCACCATCTGCAAATTGTTTAGCTAACATGCGGCAAATATTCACGAAACCACCTTTTAATTTTCCGCAAGTCAGTAAGGCGTACAAAGCTGCGAGAATAAATGCTGGAATAATAGGAAATTCAGCAAACACAACGAGTAAGACTGGTGCGATCACAGCTACCCAAGAATACCAAGGAGCATCGCCTGAAGTTGCGCCAGGTGTGGAAGCCCACGCTTTGACTTTTGATGATTTCGCACGACTTAAAGCAATATTGGCAAAAACCAATGTCACAAGTAAGGAAACGACTAGTGCAATCATGCCGAATGTGAAATAATCGGAAAACCCATATTCCATCATGGATTGACTTCCGTCAGGTTGTAATGCCGCTAAAATACCTTGGTATTGCACAAAATTTGTTACATTGGCAAAAATTCCCGCCATGATGGAACCCATAAAAGCGAATAAAGCGATCGCTGTTGGAATACCCAACGCTTGCAAAATTGGCATAACGATCACTGCGATAGAGATTACAGGACCAATGCCCGTCATGGATGTGAAACATAAAGCAGTAACAGTACATAAAAGGGTCATGGTGATCCGTGGTTTATCCCCACCAAGCTCAACAACCTTGCGAATCAGCGTTGCTGCGATCCCTGTATCCATCAAAATCCGACCAAAGAAGGAACCGAAGAAAATATTGACCAGAATCGAACTAGCAAAACCGGCGGGTCCTGTTTGATAAATATTTGTGATCGTATCGACAAAATTCAAAGCTGTTAAATCCGGACTCAACGCATTGCCAATAAAAGCTAAAACGGTCCAAAGTGTTGCCATAACGAAGAAACCCACCATCAGGTTGAACCCTTTGACGCAGTACCAAACCATTCCTAAGAAAGAAACGATCATTAAAATACCAATTATAATTTCTACCATAAATTTTCCCTCATCTTTCCATTTGAACTTTTTTTGTTCATACATCGTGTTGCAAGTTTCTACGTTTGCTACTTCCCCTATTCTCGCTGAATGCGACCTTTATCATGAAATAATCGGCTAGACTTGTGACCATTTCCCACGTTTGCTTCCCTCCTCTTTTTTGTTAACCGTTTTAGTTAACCGGTTAACAAAAATTTTAAAAAAATAAAACAACGAATAATATCTCGTGTTTATCCACTATCTTTAAGCTTCCACTCGATTCTCCTTCGATCCCTTCTCGATGGGGAGCTGCCACTATTCAAATCAACCTCCATATTCCACTCTCGTCGGTTGGGCTCTTCGTAAAAGATAGGCTCAGGATGCTTGCCTTTTGATTAGAGCCGCTTCCCTCCTGTTTCTCCTCTATGATTCGATCCTCTTGTTTGCACAACATTTCACATAAGGCTCCTCTGACACTCGCCTGACCGAGCGTAATTACTAGTCTAAACCGAAAAGGATCCTAACCGATTAATCATTTGTTTGACTAGGTGCTAGTTGTTTTAATGTCTACATGATAGCAAAGGGTGAAAACGCTGTCAATCACAAATAGAAATTTTTGCTTCATTTGTTCAATTTATACAAAATAGACCTTAAAATACCTACGTGGTATTTTAAGGTCTATTGGCCGTTTAAACTTCACTTGCCTGCAAACGGTACATATCGGCATACAACCCTTTTTGAGCCAAAAGTTCATCATGGGTGCCTCGTTCGACGATCGAGCCTTTATCAAGCACCAAAATCAACTCAGCATCGCGAATGGTAGACAATCGATGGGCGATCGCGATCGTGGTTCGCCCTTGACGCATATTTGCCAAGCCTTCTTGGATCAGTCCTTCTGTTTCAGTATCGATATTGGCAGTCGCCTCATCCAAGACCAGCACTTTCGGATCGGTCACCATCGTTCGGGCAAAGGAAATCAATTGCCGTTGCCCGCTTGAATAACTGGCACCCCGTTCAATCACTTTGGCGTGGTATTTACCAGGTAGTTTTTGAATAAAGGCATCTGCTTGAACAAATTTTGCTGCTGCTTCGATCTGTTCTTCACGAATGTCCTGATTCAATAAGCGGATATTGTCAGCGATGTCCCCATAAAACATGAAAGCATCTTGCAATACGAGTCCAACTTTTTTCCGAAGCTCTTCCATCGTGAAGTCGCGGATATCTTGATCATCGATCAAAATTTGCCCTTCCCCAAATTCGTAAAAACGCATCAACACATTGATGATCGAGCTCTTGCCACTTCCTGTGTGACCGACTAGAGCCACGGTCTCACCTGGATAGGCGATGAAAGAAATATGATTCAATACGTTGTTTTTTCCATCATAGGAAAAACTGACATCGCGAAATTCAATTTTTCCTTTGGTGATGGTTTGACTGGCATCGGAATTTTGCTGCGGCGTATATTCTTCGTTATCCATAATCTTCAAAATCCGGCTGCCGGCTACCATCCCATCAGTAAAGACGCTGAGAAAATCCATCATCTGTGTCATTGGATTAAAGAATCCTTGAATATAGGTCGTAAAGGCGAAAATTAACCCAACTTCAATCGGCGATTCTAAAGCATCAAACCCAAAGAGCGTCAATGACAAGGCGATCGCTAAGGCATACAACAAACTAATGATTGGTGATAGTAGCAGCGCATTCGTGCGGATCATAGCGTATCTGGTTTTCAAATAATCATCGTTGGTCGCTTCGAATTCTTCATTCAGCCGCGCCTCTTGGCGGAATTGTTGAATGATCTGCATACCAGAAATCGATTCATTCAATTTCGTATTCAGCTGACTCAGTTTTTCCCGCATTTGACGATAGATACGAGAGCTGAATTTTTGATAATACCAGATGACTACCATTAGGATTGGCAGAAAAATCAAGTTTAGTAAGGCAATTTTGACGTTGATGCGGAACATGGCGGCAAAAGAAGAAACCACCGCAAAAATCCCTGTCAATACCATCAAGAAGACATACCAAAATTCATACAATGTTTCTGTGTCGTTGCTGACCCGTGAAACGATCGAACCCGCTGGCGTCTGATCGAAATAGCGCATCCCAAGACTATGCAATTTTTCAAATAATTTTGCTCGAATATATTGATAGGTTTTTAAAGAACCCATTGAATAAAGGAACCATTGGAAAAACCAAATCACAGCTTTTACCAACACCCCAAAGAAATACAACGCAGCAAAGAAATAAATGACTTGCTGGGTCGCCGTCTGATTGGTCAAATAATTATCCATAAAGGTTTGAATGATCAAAGGCAACAAGATATTGATGATCGATAGCACAAAAGCAAAAAAGATCGCTGCATAGAAGGTTTTTCGAAACGGTTTGGCAAAAAGAAACATTCGTTTGATGATGCTTTTTTGCTCTTTAAAGGGAATCGATTTGCTCCATTCTGATTCTTGCATTAGGCTTCACTCCCTTCGATTTTGGCTTCTAGTTGCTGCTTGTCCCACATTTTTTTATACCAGCCATTTGCAGCCAATAATTGTTCATGGGTCCCACGTTCACTGATTTTCCCATTGTCGATCACGAGAATTTCTTCTGCATGCTTGACACTGCTTAGGCGGTGGGCAGCAATGATCGTTGTTTTATTCTGACGGAACGTCCGTAATTGTTGTAAAATAGCTTCTTCCGTTTTGGCATCTACTGCTGAAAGGGCGTCATCTAAAATCAATAATTCTGGGTCAGTGATCAAAGCACGGGCAATGGATAAACGCTGTTTTTGTCCGCCGGAAAGAGAAACACCACGTTCCCCCACCATCGTTTCATACCCTTCCGGAAACTGACTGATATCCTCGTGGATCACTGCCAATCCAGCAGCCGCTTCAACTTCTGCTTGAGAAGCCCGTGGTTGCGCGAAGCGGATATTGTCTCGAATCGTCATGGAAAATAAGAAATGATCTTGCGGAACATAACCGATCGATCCCAAAAGAGCATTCAAAGAGTATTGCTTGCTATCGATGCCCCCGAAGGTGATCGCCCCATCAAATGAATCATACTCTCGCAACAAAAGCTTCATCAAAGAGGTTTTTCCAGCACCGGTTTTCCCGACGACACCAAGTGTTTGCCCGGCAGGCAAAGTAAAGTGGATGTCTTGCAGGGCAAAATCATCTCCTTGATAGTGAAACTCATTGATTTGAACGTTCACCGTTCCTTGAGCTGGGGCATCGACCGCATCTTTGGCTTCAATGATATGGGTCTTTGCCGCCAACAATTCGGCAACCCGATCATAACTAGCATTGCCTCGTTCCAGCACATTAAACAGACGTCCGATGGCAAACATCGGCCAAACTAACATACCGATATAACTGATGAAGGATACCAATTGACCGATCGAGATGGTACCGTCCATAACATAATTGCCGCCAACGATGATCGTCAGCACATAGGAGATTCCGATGATGATCGTAATAAACGGATCAAACAAGGCATCCAGAAAATTGACTTTACGGTTTTTGATAATGGCATGGTCAATTTTGGTTTGAAAATCAGCGATGTCCTCTTTTTCCTGTCCAAAAGTTTTGATGACTTTCATCCCAGTAATACTTTCTTGGGCTTTGTCGTTGATGGAAGAAAATGCTTCTTGCGAGTCACGAAACGCATCATGCAATTTGCTACCAAGAACCCGTGCCATGACTGCTAAGAAAGGCAGCGGCAATAGAGCAATGATCGTTAACCGCCAGTCGATAAAGAGAACCATCGCAATGATGGTTGCCCCTCCCGAGATGAAGGAATCGGCAAAGGTTAAGATCCCCGCCCCTGCCACATTTTGGATGGCATTCAAGTCATTGGTGGCATGGGCCATCAAATCACCTGTCCGATGCTTTTGATAAAACAACTGATCCATCCTTGTAAAATGTGCAAATAGCTGTCTGCGTAACGTTTTTTCTAGCCGAGCGGCACTGCCCCAGATATGCGTTCGCCAGACAAAACGAAACACATATTGAGCGATAGCTGAAGCAATCAAGATCATAACCCAAAAAAAGATCGTCTGCATCGAGATCTCTTTTTCCGCAATTTCATCGATGATGATCCCGATAACTTTGGGAGGGGCCAACTGTACCAAGGCGACTAGGACTAAAGAGCCTACGCCTAACAAATAATGTTTCTTTTCTTGTTTAAAAAACCAACCTAACTTCCTAAATATTGACATAACACTCTCCATTTCTTTGTGACCTGTTGCCTAAATTTTGCGATTTTTCCGAATATTTATTAGATTCAGATTCGATTGCTACCCCGCTATTCACAGAACGTAAATAGAAAAAGCAGCCTGGGGACATTCTATTGGTTTCTGCATTTTGCCGCAATAAAAAGCGAGCTGATAAAATCAGCCCGCTTCTTAGAAAAAAACCTACTTTTGGTTTTTCATTTGCTGCATCATCTGACGAATCTTTTTCTCAGAAGGTTTTTGACCCATTGACATCATCATCGAGCGAAGCATATCCTCATTAACGGGAGGATTTTTCTTTAGATAATCTTGCATATATTTACGCGCCAAAAAGAAGCCGCCGACAGCGCCTAGTAATGCTGCAACAACAGCGATCACGATTACGATTCCTACACTAACCATTTGAAAACTCTCCTTTCTCTTGTACTCTCAATGAATCATTTTACTAGAAAAAAACACAAAAAGAAAGAGTGAAAGCTGGATTTATCCAAAAACTTTCACTCGTTTCCTCAACTTAATGCGACATCTCTTTTATTGAATAACCAATTTGTTAAAAGGTAGATTAAAACACTATAAACAAGGATCCCGATCGCCATTTCCCAATAGCCCAATCCCGGATCAAAGCCAGTCATCTGCATGTCAGGACTATTTAATAAACTCGGTATCTGCTCTTTGATATTCATAAAATTAAACGGGTTCCACTTCAGCCATGGGTATTTTTCTTGCGCAAAAAGCATGATCGAGTTGATGATGCTGCTTCCAAACAACATACCCAAGCCTAAGCCAACCGCCAGGCTTTGAGAGCGAATGACGGCTGAGATAAAGATGGTCAATGCAATATAAAAGACAATCAATAGCAAGTTGGTTCCCGCAAAAACAAGGGCAACGAAAATCGCCGCTAGCCCGTTGTAGCCAGTAGCAGCAAAAGGTGATTCAGCTGCTAAAAATAAATTGGCGGCTGCTAAACTACTGATTAGTAAAACAGCAGTCCCTAAAAGCGCAAATAAAAACGTGTTGATGGCTTTTGCTGCTAAGATTTGGCTTCTGGAAAAAGGCCGAATCAATAAGAACTTGATCGTTCCACGACTGAACTCTTCCGCCACTGAAGAAGCTGCCACAATCACTACAAATAAGTTTAAAAAGGAAGTCATGTCGCTCAAAGAAGCAAACAAATCATTGGCACCAATTTCTGGACTACCTAAGCGTACAACATAGGTCAAGCCAAACGTCATTAAAACCAATAAAAGCAACATGATCCAAGTAGAACGCTTTTTGGTTAATTTGATCCATTCATTTTTAATCAATGTCAGCATGCTTACAAACCTCCTTCTTCGGTCCAAGCCAAGAATGTATCTTCTAGAGAAGATTGCTTTGTCCGTAGTTCTTTCAAGCCGATCCCAGCCGTCACGATCGCTGCAGCGATTGCCGAACGCTGATCTGTTGCTAGAGTGACTTGCAATTCATCTGCAACCTGCAAGACCTCGACCTCAAAGGAAGCTTTTAACAGTGCTTCCGTTTCCGCATTATCATCAGTTTTAATAATCAGTACATTTTTCTCTGCTTTCAACTCTGCCATTGCTACTTGATGAGTGACTTTTCCTTTTTGCACCACGATCAAATGATCGGCAATTTGTTCGATATCGCTTAATTGATGACTGGAAACTAAGACAGAAACGCCTTTTTCTCTCAAAGAAAGAATCATTTCTCGAAACTCCCGCATGCCTTTAGGATCCAGGCCATTCATCGGTTCATCTAAAACTAATAAGTCTGGTTGATGGACCAATGCCTGGGCAACACCTAAACGCTGACGCATCCCTAATGAATAGGTTTTGACTTTTTGATGGATGTGTCCTTCTAAATGTACCTGACGAATAAGAGCTTCTAATTCTGCTGTCGTACTTTTTTTCTTCGCCATGCGCTGATACTGCATCAAATTTTCATAGCCTGTCATATAATTATAAAACTCAGGATTTTCAACGATCGCACCGACTGAGGCAATCGCGGTTTTAAAAGAAGAATCCAGTAAATTCCCCATAATGGCAATCGATCCTGTGTTGTGCTTCATCAACCCAACAATCATCCGAATGATCGTCGTCTTCCCAGCCCCATTAGGCCCTAATAAACCAACGACTTGTCCTTGGTCCACCACAAAGGAAACATCCTCAATGATTCGTTTGGTTCCAATCAATTTGGAAACATTTTGCAGTGCTAATACTTCTGTCAAAGTTACCCCTTCTTCCTAACACCTTTTCTGCAACGATTTTAAATAAAAAACGTTATGATAATATGTATACCATGCCATCTCTGTAAAAAAAAGTCAAGAAGCGAAAAAGGAACGACGATGTTCCTGTTTTTGCTTCTTGACACCTGTGTTTATCAAAGTCGCTTTTCACTTTCGCCTTACTGCCGAAACTTACGAAATTATAAGTTCTGTCTGCTCAGCCAACCCACGCGGCTGATTATTTACATGGTACGATCAAATCGATTGGGCAAAAACGAGCTTTTCAAAAGCTGCCTTGTTCTTGGCACTTCTGATCTGTTTGATCGTTTGTTTAAGTTGTTTCCACTCCTTTGCGCTTGGTTGACCGTTCCAATAAAAGATATAGGGCTGTTCTTCCTCAGAAAATTCTTGATGAATCGGATAATCACTGATGACCAAATCTGGTTTTTGAGTAAGTGAAAGATGCGCCATCGCTCGATGCGTTGCATTCAATAGTCGGTTCTTCATCCAAAGTTCTTGCGTTTTTCCGTATTTCGAATGGATCGAGAAAGTGACTGGCTGTTCATATTTGATAAAAATAACTCTCAATAACATACAGTATTGGAAAATCAATCGGTCATTCTTTTGCAGCAATGCACGCAAATCAGGTAAAGAAACAGTCGCTTCCTCAAAAAATCGTTTCACGGTCGGATAAAGCACTGGGAAAGCCGCTTGTAGCTCTTGCTTGTCGGTCGGTTTACCAAAACTATCACTTTTTTGTCGGGTACCAAAAAGGTTGGAAGCAGAATGGATCATTACGAAATTAACTAGTAAATAGTTTTTTTCAGCATCGGTAAACCTCAGACGAAAACACTGGGCTAGTTGTTCAACAAGTAATACTTCTGGCTGATACTTGGGTTGGGTCAACCACGAGAGTTCCGCCTCGCAAAGATCCTCTTCAAGATAGGTGTTCATTACGCCAAACATAAAATACAAGAAGCTGCATTCAGGCTCCGAGATTTCAGATAGAGAAAGGTGATTGCCGTTGAATAATGGCTTTAAAAAGACCTCAAAAAACTGATTCCTTTCAATCAGTGGATGTTCAAAGGTACTTACTTCCTCTGGTAAAAAAGTGATTGGATGCTTTTGATGAATTCTTTGCAGGGAGATAGCGAATAGATTAAGAAACTTATCGATATCGATTTTTCTCATATAAGAAGCATGAGTTTCAAACAAAGCCATAACGCTTTCTTTATCCTTGATCGATGCCACGACCTGTGAGTGCTTCTCATCGAAAATCTGCCAATAGGTTAAATGATAAAAATAGCGGATTGCGTATTCCTCACCTGTCAAGGGATCTCCTTTCTTCAGACTATAGGACAAATGATAGTTCGCCAAAATGTGATTTAGTTCTTTCAATTTTCGTTGGACCGTTCGGAGACTGCTGAAGGTTTTGAGGCTGAGTTGTTCAAGGGAGTGATAGTCCCCATGAAAGAGTGCATCGAGTAAGATAAACCCAACGGTTCCCTGTAACAATACATTATATGCTTGACTCAATAAAAATCGTGGAGAAAAAGCAATCACCACTTCTTTTTCTTGTTCATCATAAATCAACGTAAACTGAGGATAGCGGGCACAAAACCATTCGACTTGTTGCACGATCGACTGCATTTTATTCGTTCTCCTATTGAAAACATCAGAAAGCTCTTTAATTGTATATTTTGGTTTGTTCGTTTCGTAACAATAACTTAGAAACTGAAAAATTTGTTTTTCTGTGGTATCCAAAAGTGCGTGTAACATGAAAATTCCCTCGCTTGTATGGTCAGCCAAAGCTGTTTTTTGCTTTGAATCTATCACCTTACAAAATTGTAAGCTGTGAATGTTTGGTGATCGTACCACTGTGCCCTCTTTTCTGTCAAATTACTTTTAACAAATTTTCCTTTTGTTATCTGTATATTTTCATAAAAAAAGTCTGACGCCTCAAAACGATCGTCAGACTAATTATGAATTACGGCAAAACAACACGTGATTGTGCATTCTGGGGAAGAAATTTCCAATCGTGGGTTATCAATTTTCTCATGATTTTTGGGTATGTTCGTTACAGCTTCTCATCATAAAATAACTTTCGCTTCAGCCAGTAAAGAAACACAGTCAGAACCACTACTAGACCAAAGAGTAGATAGCGAAGATTGGTAGTTTTGCTGCCGGTTTTCGGTAGTACGGCTGCATTGACCTCCTTGCCACTGCTTATCTCCGTGGGTTGAAGTTGTTCCTTTTTGTCTTGAGAAGATGTTGTCGCTTGGTGCTCTTCTGTACGGACACTAGATGAAACGCTCGCCTGACTTTTCTGGGATTGATTGGCTGGCAATCCTTTGGTTTTCTTTTGTGAATCTGAATGCTTTGACGAAGCAGATTCCTTCTCGGTAGACGTTATGGCTGTCGCTGCGTTTTCTTGACAGCTCTCTGTCTGACTTGGCTCGCTTTTAGTGACTGGTTGGGTGCTGACGGTTTCCGAATCACTGATATCGATAGTGCTTTGTGTGCTTTGGATGTCTTCACTGGTAATTTCAGCCTCAGAAGTCGTTGGACTCGTCGATTGAGACTCGCTAAATTTCGGCTCGATACTACTAGAGGAAGCGCTTGTTGCTACCGTTTCGTTTGAGCTTTTACTTGTCTCAGCTGTCGTACTCTCATTACTGCTTGGCGGCGCGGTTACTTGCCAATGACCGGGCTTCAGGTTTTCAGTTATTGTTGTTTCACCATCATATATAACAACTAAATCAACTTTATCCATACTTTTTATCTCATCAATAGCCATCTCCGCATGGATCCTTAAGTAGTTTTCAACACCTGAAAACCAATCGACTTTCGTTAAAACTGTTTCGCCGATCACTTTTTCACTGTGTCCGTTCCCATCCCAACCATAAGTTAGTAAGACACGAACCTTTTGTGAAGTCAGTGTTTTGTTCGGACGTACCGGAACCGTGATCATTTTCAAGGCTTCGTCATAAATCACTCGGTTCGTTTGTACAGAAAACGACAGATTTCCTCTGGAACGTTCTTTTGCTGAAGTATGATCGAAACCAAACACCAGCAGCAATAATCCCGCTAACAGCAAAATCAACACGATTCCAACCAGCTTTCTCATTTCCTCACTTCCTAAATGAATATTTCAAGATAACTTGATAAGGAAATTATAATAAATTCTCAGAGAAAACATGCGCCGAAAAAAAAAGGAAAGTGGCCATAAAATGGCATCTTTCCTTTAAATAAGTCTTTATTAATTTTTCTTCCAAGTAATAAAACTGCCTCCAAAATTTCAGTTTCTATCTACCTGATAAATTTACTCCAACCTAACTTCAATGCGCATCCTGCTAAAACCATTCCTATTGCAATCCATAAATGATTAGACACTTCATTCGTTTGAGGAAAGTGCTGTTTTTCTGATTGATTATGCAAATTATTTGTTTTGGATGACTTATTGATCCCAGAGGATGAATTTTCAGGTGACACCGCCCCAGTATTACTAGAACTACTCCTGTTAGTTGATTCGGTGGATTCACTGGTGCTACTGTCGCTACTTGGTTCCGTGCTACTACTAGTGCTACTGTCACTACTTGGTTCTGTGCTACTGCTGGTGCTGCTTTCACTACTTGGTTCCGTGTTACTACTTGTACTGCTTTCACTACTTGGTTCGGTGGTACTACTTGTACTACCTTCACTACTTGGTTCGGTAGTACTACTAGTGCTGCTTTCACTACTTGGTTCTGTGCTACTGCTGGTGCTGCTTTCACTACTTGGTTCTGTGCTACTGCTGGTGCTGCTTTCACTACTTGGTTCGGTTGTACTACTAGTACTGCTTCCACTACTTGGTTCGGTTGTACTACTGGTGCTGCTTTCACTACTTGGTTCCGTGCTGCTGGACTCCCCTGGTTCACCGGTTCCGCCACCACCGCCACCATAGCGTGGCGTATAGCCAGTAATACTGCTTGTTCTTGGCACATCATTGACCACGGCATCAAGGATGCCCCGATTGGTATATTGTTCCAATGAACCATCCGTTTCTGTTTTGTAGGTAATGTAGATCCGTTCCTCCGTATCCCGCAAAGGAATTTCAAAGGAGCCATCACTATTTAAAACGATCGGTACTTGCTCAACATACGTTGGGTTGGAAACGCTGGGTCCGTAAACCACTCGGGCAGTCGTACTGATGAGTGTCTGATGGGGACCTAAAATATCAATAAACGTTCCATCTTTGATCGTCACTTGATTTGTATCAAACGAGTTGATGTACACACGCCAATCAATAATCCGTTTGGGTTCTTGCGTACCTAAATACAGTCCTTGTTTGGTGAGTAAGGCTCCCTCCCCTGTATCATCCACTGCTTGAATAAAGATAGGTACCGATTGCGTTCCATTTACTGTTTCGAAGTTGATGTTGTTGATTTGGTTCTCTGTCACTTCATCGCTGAACTTTGTCCAAAAATAAAAGTCCCCGTGTACATTGGTATTTTGTTCGACAAATTCCGTGAAAACAAAGGTCAACTGATTGCCAACTTGGGTAACATTGACCACTAAGTTGTTATTTTCATCGTATAAAGCATACGTATTATTGACGCCTTCAATCTCAACTGGCAAGGTGACAGTCGCTTTGTCACCGGCTTTTAAATCTCCTAAATCCTCCAAACTCCAGGTCATATCTATTTTGAAGGAATCATCCTTTTCAATACTTGTGATGACCTCGTTGCGGCTATTAACGATCGATACATTTGTGATCAGGTTGGCACCCACATCGGTTTCCCCATAAACAATCCGGATACCAGCAAATAAAGGAATCAGCAACAGTAAGACTGCAAATGCTTTTCCAAGTCGTGTGATCATTGGTCTCCTCCCTCAAATAAGTGCTTCCCTAAATCCATCGACCGCAGCCTTCACTGTACTCGAAATGAATTTTGCATCTGACAGTTGTCGTGTTCTAACAGTGTCTCTTCGTTTGTTTGACAAAATGAGCGTTACTTAATTTTATCTGCTTTTCAATGATTTGCACAATTAAAAGGCTTCATGGATAGAAATTTAGACAAACTAGCTAATAAAAAGCCAAATCCCAATCAGTACAGACTGAAAGAGATTTGGCTTGAAGAATAAATTACTCTGTAGGATCGGCGATCCTATCAATTTGCTGCAAGTACCGATACTGACAAACAAAGTAAAAAACGATTTGGAAAATCAAAAAGAGACTAACAATCACACCATAGTATTGCCATACAGGCAATTCTACTAAAATACGCAAAGCGGTCATTGCCACCGCAAAATGGATCATTGCCACGACTGTTGGCAAGAAGTACATCACTTGCAGTTGGCGTCGCAGAACTTTGTGACGCTCCTTCGGCGACACACCTAAGATATGCAAGGAACGGTGGTACGCCCCATCTTTATCTAAATCTGCAAATAAACGGAAATAGATAATTGAAGCGGAGAAAATAAAGAAAACCGAACCCAGTAATACCGTGATCATTAAGATGATGCCATTTCCTTGACGATTTTCTTGGAAAACTTGGTATTTCGAGGTATAAGACGTACGCATCGGAATGTCTTTTGCTGCTTCTGCCCACTCTTCATCCGTATAGTCACCTTTGGCTTCAAACTCCTGACTGAGCTCTTCGTATTGCTGATCGATCAAGGCATTTTCTTTATCTAAATTCCCATTGAAATCAGATACCAATTCAGGTGTTTCAGCCCATTCTGGATAGTCTAACCAAATAAAACCAGATTCCATATCGTCGGTGGATTTTTGCAAGAGGGCTTGCCACTCCTCAAAGGTTTTATCTGTCACAACAGACAGTCCAAAGTGATTCAGAGAAAGCATTGAGGGACTGTGGACAATCGTAACATCTTTTTTTATACCGGTCTCTGATCCCAATTCGATTGGATAGATACTTGTACGTTCGTTCTCAGGGACTTCTAGAAGCTGTTTTCGACGTGAATAATTAGCACTAAGTGTCATTATTTGATTATCTGCAACAGAATCAGCTTCCTCACCGATTTGTTTCATCATTTTCTGATAGTCGCTTTCTCGCATAATTGAAAAGCCATTCGTCGTATAGAATGAATCATTCGTAACTGCAGATTCATCAAGATTCGCATATGCCCATAGTAAGGAAACACTATCCGTTACAGGCGCATACCCTTTTTCTTCTATAGCAGTTTTAATTTCGTTTACTTTTCCCTCGGTATGATCGAGGTCTTCTGGCCCAGACCACGGAAACACATAGGCTACACTGATTCCTTGGATCGAAGAAAAAGAAGAGCTGCCGATTGCCAACATCACGGAAATCCCAACGAATGCCACGGAGGTACTAATAGCGATCAGACTATACATCGCCGCATTATCTCGCATGCGAAAGATCCATTCGCTGATAGTCAGCATCCGAGTGCCCCGTAAGAAGGTCGACCGTTTCTTTAATCGTTTCAACAGAAATACGCTGAACTGATGGAATGACAAAATCGTGCCTGCAACAGTCAACAAGACCCCTAGCATAAGTGGCAGCATTGAGTACGTTTGGTAGCTAAAATAAAAGACCAATCCATAGCCAACTAGCAACAGCACAATTCCTGAAAATGCCAATGCCCAATGACTTTTTGGCTCAGGACGCGGTTTTTCATTTTCCTTGATCAAGGAGATGATCTGCTCTCCTTGCAAAGCCCGAGTACTGAAAAAGGAGATCAAGAGAAAAATAAAAACATAAATCCCAAAGGTCAATCCTAAACCTTCCATAGGAACCATAAATTTCAGTCCTTCTGTTAGATACATGACATTTTGCGCAATCAGCAGCAATAATTTCGTCAATAAAATCCCTAACCCAATACCGGTCACTGTGGCACAGGTTCCTAAAAGGGCATTTTCGACAAACAAAATCTTTCGCAGATCTTTTTCTTCGATCCCCAAAATCAAGTAGATTGCCAGATCACGTTTGCGTCGTTTTAAAAAGACCACAAATGTATACCATAAAAACAACAGCGACAGTAAAGCGATCACCACAAGTGCGACGGATAGACCGACCTTCGCCAATTCTGAAAGTGTACCGCTATTGGACAAATTTTCTTCCAATTGCGGATGAAAGAGCAAAAGACTAAAGATATAAAACACCATCGCCGCAAAGGCGCTACTGACGAAGTAGGCCGCATAGGTTCGAAAATTCCCCCGCAGATTACGAATGATCAACTGTCTGAAATTCATGACGGCGACCTCCTAAATGTGCTAGGACTTCAAGAATTTTTTGATAAAATTGCTGTTGATCAGCCCCGCGATAGACTTCGTTATACAGCTTTCCATCTTTGATGAAAACGACCCGATCAGAAAAGCTGGCAGAATAAGGATCATGGGTGACCATCATGGTGGTGACCTTAAGTTGCTTGTTCATCTGACTTAGTATTTCCATGACATCTCGTGCTGCCTTTGAATCAAGATTGCCCGTCGGTTCATCTGCTAAAAGCAATTCCGGTTGATGGATCAAAGCTCTAGCAATCGCAACTCTCTGCTGCTCTCCACCGGAAAGCTGATAGATGCGTTTGTCTTTTTTCTCATAGATCCCAAGCTCACGTAATAGCTGTTCCGAACGTTCTTTCATCTCAAGAACCGGCACCCGATCCAATGTCAGTGGTAAAATCACATTCTCAAGCACGCTCAATGGCGAAAGTAAATTGTAGTTTTGAAAAACAAAACCTAGTTGCCGACGACGAAACTCCGCGAGTTTTTGCTTAGATAATTCTAGGGGCTGCTCGCCCTTGATGATCACCGAACCTGAAGTCGGTTTATCCAATGTTGCCACCAAATTCAGCATGGTGGTCTTGCCACTGCCAGATGGACCCATAATGCTGATAAATTCTCCTTCTGGCACTTTGAGATCGATTTGCTGTAAAACCTCAACAGACACTTCCCCTGTATAGGTTTTCGATACATTTTTCAATTCTAGTAAAGCCATCATCTTCACTCCTTTGCTACCAGTTTAGCAGGCGGCACCGCAATCAGTTATCGATTTCATGATAGAAAGCTTACAAAATTGTAAGAAAGTCTTTACGTCCGAAACGTTAATGTAACCGTCGTGCCTAGATTCTCCTTAGAGACCAAAGCGATATCGATATCCAATTGCTTGCTGATCGTTTCGACTAAGTAAAGTCCGATTCCAGTTGCCTCGCCTGTTTGCCGACCATTCTGACCTGTATAAAAGGGGCGAAAAACCCTTGGCAGATCCGCTTCTGCAATTCCGCACCCTTCATCTGAGATCGTCAATTTTCTAGAAAAAGGATCGATCTCAAAATAGACCTTACTGTCTGGCTTTGAGTACTTGACGGCGTTGCTGATGAGCTGAAAGAGCAAAATACCTAGCCATTTTTTATCTGTTGTCACCGTGATATCCGCTTCACTCATCAGCTTCGGATAGACTTCACTGCGAATAAAATTCCGCTTCTGGTCACCGATACTGTGTTTTAACAATTCCAACAGTGAGGCTGACTCGATAACGAAGTCCTCTGTGAAATCTTCCAAGCGCACAAAATTCAGCGCAGTCGCCAAGCCACTTTTTAAGCGATCTGTTTCAGCCAAAAGATCATAGCTATCGACTTCTTCACTTTCAGCCATTAGCGCCAACACTGAGACAGGTGTTTTCATTTGATGAACCCAGATATTCATGAAACGAATATGATTTTGATGGTGCTGATCTAATTCTGTCAGCCGCTCTTGCTCATGCTGCTCTTGTGCATCGAACTGCTTGCGCCATTGCCTGGAAAGGTAGCCATTGCTTCGGTGTGTCGCTCTTCCATGCTTGATATAATGATAAAACGCAGTATTGGAAAGGTAATCTGCCAAATAAACAAGAACAATGAATAGCCCGAATAGAAGCAGACCATAACCAATCACGAGGTTATTTCGATAGCCATCCAACCAAATCACTAAAACGAAAAATGAAATGGCTAGGAAGGTAACGAGTAGTTTAGGTAAATGAACACTTACATATGCTCTCATTCTTCTGTACCTACTACCGATAAGGCGTAACCCTTGCCGCGAATCGTTTGGATTGGATCATTGATGCCCATTGCCGCCAATTTTTTTCGCAAACGGCCAACATTGACAGAAAGTGTATTGTCATCAACGAAACGCTCATCATCCCATAATAGATTTAAGATCCGTTCTCGTTTGACCATCTCTGGGTGTGCTGACATTAAAAGAGTCAATAATTCTCCTTCTCGAACAGTCAGCCATTCACTGGCTTCACGATAGACCATCTTCAACGCTTCCGGATAATAGGTCAATTCGCCAGCTTTCAAGCTTCTCGCCCGATCCGACTGCGCATAATCCCCATAAACTCTGCGAATATGGCTCTTCACTTTAGCTAGCAGCAAGTCATAAGAAAAAGGCTTGACCAGATAATCATCAGCACCGTATTCTAATGCCATCACTTGGTCCATATTGCCGTCACGTGCGGAGATGAAGAGAATTGGAACCAATGAATGTTCCCTGATTTTTTGGCACCAATAAAACCCATCATAATAAGGCAGATTGACATCTAACAAAACCAAATCAGGTTGGATCAGCAAGAATTCAGCTAAAACCGCAGCGAAATTTTCCGGAGCAAAGGTTTGATACGCATAGCGGGATAATTGATTTTCCATCATTTTGACTAACGATTTGTCATCTTCGACCACGAATATTTTCATAGAACCCCTCCTGTTTTCTCTAAAGTTTACCAAAACTACGTGAAAAATACTGCAAAATTCCAGCTTTTTTAAAAAAAGTACACTTATTTATTGTAAGCAAAATTATTTTATAGTATACTACGTTTTGTGATTAAAACTTACTTAAAGTAAAGGTGGAAAAAAATGAAAAATATTTTAGTTATTAAAGCCAATAACCGTCCTGATGGAGTATCTGCAAAAATGTTTGATACGTTCGTTGAAAATCTTGATACGAACAATGTGGACGTTGTAACCTTTGATGTGTACGCACAACCAATGCCTTATATCGGTCAAACGTTATTTGAAGCATTTGGCAAACTTTCACAAGAACAAGAATTAAACCAAGAAGAACAAGAATTGATGACTGTCCGTCAAGATGTGATGAACAAATTCGCAGCAGCAGATACCATCGTTTTCGCTTTCCCAATGTGGAACCTAACGATCCCAGCAGCTTTGCACACATTCATCGACTATATCTTCCAAGCTGGCTTTACTTTCTCTTATAACGAAGATGGTTCAATGAACCAATTGTTGAAAGACAAAGAAATCGTTCTACTGAATGCCCGTGGTGGTGTTTACTCAGGCGAAATGAGCGCAATGGAAAACGCTGTAACCTTTATGGAAAAAGTTTTCGGTGGTATGTTCGGCATGAACATCACAGAAGAAGTAATCATCGAAGGTCACAATGCAGATCCTTCTAAAACAGCAGAAATCATTGCTGAAGGTTTAGAACGCGTAGCAGCAGCTGCGAAAAAATTCTAATCATTGCTATCGATCAACTCCTCAACAAAGCACTATTGCTGGTTGAGGAGTTTTTTTATCTAAACATGTTGATCGTCCATTGGATCGATAAAACAAAGATGCCCCTTAGAACAGAGCGGTCTAAGGGGCTAAATCTCTTTTTATTTTGATGCTTTCCAATCAAAAGGCAACAGCTCTTCTATCGTCATGATTTTTCCTGCTGCGATCATGACCTGCGTGTTGTGGTTGGCAGGATCCAGCTGGCTGATGAATTCACGGCAACGACCACAAGGTGGGATCGGCTCACCTGCCGAATTGATTGCAACCATCTGTAACACCCGCTGCTGCCCATCGGTGATCATTTGCGCAGCCGCAGCTTGTTCGGCGCAAAAACCCATGGAACAGCTGGTATCGATACAGATCCCTGTATAAATCTGTCCATTTGCAGTAGCCAGAGCTGCCGCGACACTCCCTGCTTCTGCAAATTGAGAGAGCTGTCTGAATCCCAGTTTTTGTTTCGCGGCATCGATCAGCAACTGAAAGTCCATTTTTCTTCCTCCAAAATAAGCTGGTTCATAGTTAAATGAACCGTTTAAGCACCCGCCATGATTTTTGTTAATAGCTCAGGATCAAAGTTCTTTTCCCGCAGCATCGCGATTTCATAGCCATAAGGGGCTTTTTTGTTCTTTTTGTCTTCGCCGACATACGGTGTTTCCAAAATTTTTGGTAACGCTGATAATTGCTCATGATGAACGATCTTATTCAAGGCTTCAAAGCCGATCGTGCCAAAACCAATGTTCGCATGTCGGTCTTTGTGGCTGCCCTGTGGATTTTTTGAATCATTGACATGGATGACCTTCAAGCGATCCAATCCGATGATTTTGTCAAACTCGTTTAAGACGCCGTCAAAGTCTTCTTTGACATTGTAGCCGGCATCATTCGTGTGACAAGTATCTAGTGTAACGGATAATTTTTCATTTAAGGTAACGCCATCGATAATTGCTGCCAATTCTTCAAAGCTGCGACCAATCTCGGTGCCTTTACCTGCCATTGTTTCTAATGCGATCTGGGCGGTTTGATTTTTTTCAAGGACCTCGTTCAAGCCTTTAATGATCTGCTTGATCCCAGCTTCGGGTCCTGCACCGACATGGGCACCGGGGTGCAACGTGATTTGAGTTGCACCTAAAGCTTGGGCTCGTTGGATTTCTTCTTGTAAGAACGAAACGGCAAAGCCAAAGTTTTCTGGTTTGATGGTATTACCTAAATTAATGATGTAAGGGGCATGGACAACGATATTCGAAATTCCCTTTTCCGTCATAAAATCTTGTCCAGCTGCGATCTGCATCTCTTCGATCGGTTTGCGCCGCGTGTTTTGCGGAGCTCCGGTATAGATCATAAACGTAGTAGCTTGATAGCTAGCCGCCTCTTCTGCTGCTCCTAAAAGCATTTTTTTGCCGCTCATTGAAACGTGTGAACCAATCAACATTTTTCTTTTCCTCCTAAATCTAGTCTTCTCTATTATCGATAAAAGCACCTTGTAAAGCGATTATTTTGCTCATTGCCGTATTTTTTTATCAAGCGAGTCCAAATAACATCAGGACACCCGTCATTAGCGGCATACTTATCAAAAAGCTAATGGAAGAAACAAATCCCACCGCCTCTTCCTCCATCCCAGCAATCACGGAATTAATGACCCCAAATAAAGGGATCGGAGCAAACACTAACAAACAAAGTACTGGTTTTAATAAAACTGGGATCGGTAAAACATAGAAAGCCGCGAACAGCACGAAAGCCAGTCCGTAGCGTAAGCTTAAAATTTTGATTACCGTTGGCGTAGTGTGCTTCGGTAAGCGGAAATCCAAAAATAAGCCAATCATAAACATGGACAGAAACGTATTTGCGATCCCGATTGGCTGAACGAGCGCCAAGGCTGACTCGGGAATCCTCCAATCCGCACTGCGGATAATCAGCATCACTAGATAAATGGTAAATGTTGGCGAGCGCAGGAGATTCAAAAAGATTTTTCCTGGTTCAAACGTCGTCCGCTTTCCAATCAAGAACTCGATGAAAATCGTCGTTCCCCCTGCCAACATGATACTGTTCCCCATATCAAACAGCGAAATCAGTGGAATCCCTAAAGGATAAAAACTTTGGGCAAAAGGAATTGCAAAATTGCCGATATTAAAGCCTGACCCGCAGTACATAGCAAACTGTTGCAGCGTGTTCGATTCTTTTTTGGTCAAGAAAAATGCGAAGAGGATCTGGACGACCGTAATGATCAAAGCGATCACAATCAAACTAAGCGCACTGACTTGTACTTGCATTGAAGCTAAATTCAAAATGATTGCTGCCGGTAACGTCACATTCAAAATAATTTTGGATAAGATCGAGCCATCCGCTTTTGAAAGGACATTTAGCCGTTTAAGAAAATACCCTAAGAAGATCATGGCAAATAAACCGGCGGCATTCAACACTATATTTCCCATTCCAACAAAGACCCTTCCTCTACAAAAATTTGAAAAAAAGCGAACCAACAGGTCGGTTCGCTTTTTGCGATTAAAATGTTAATAAGAAATATTTTTTCTTGCCACGACGAATCACGACGTATTTTCCACCGATCCGATCACTTGCTTGGATCTCGTACGTTAGGTCTTGGACGCGTTCCCCATTGATGTAGATGGCCCCATTTTGTACGTCTTCTCTTGCTTGACGTTTTGATGGTTCGATTTTAGCAGTCGTCAACACTTCAACGATGTTCAAAGAATCATCCGCTGTTACCTGATGACTAGGAACCCCTTTAAAGCCTTGTTCGATCTCTTCAGCGTTCAATTCTTTGATATTGCCGCTGAATAAACTTGCTGAGATGCGTACGGCTTGTTCATAAGCCTCTGCCCCATGAACCAAAGTAGTGACTTCTTTTGCCAAAGCTTTTTGTGCTGCTCGAGATTCTGGTGCAGCGTTAAATTCAGCTTCGATCGCAGCGATTTCTTCTAATGATAAGAAGGTGAAATATTTCAAGAATTTGACTGCATCACGATCATCCGTATTGATCCAGAATTGGTAGAACTCGTAAGGCGTTGTTTTCTTGGCATCTAGCCAAACCGCATTGCCTTCTGTTTTCCCAAATTTCGTTCCATCTGCTTTTGTGATCAATGGCATAGTCAAACCGAACCCTTGGACTTCACGCTCACGACGCAATAATTCGATTCCAGAGGTGATATTCCCCCATTGATCGCTACCACCTAATTGCAACAAGCAACCGTGGTTGTCGTAAAGGTTCAAAAAGTCATAGGCTTGTAAAAGCTGGTATGCAAATTCGGTGTAGGAAATTCCTGTTTCGATCCGACGTTTGACACTTTCTTTGCTCATCATGTAGTTGATGGTAAAGTTTTTCCCAGTGTCCCGTAAGAAATCGATCAGTTTCAATTCCCCTAACCATTCATAGTTATTGGCAATGATGGCAGGATTTTCTTGGTCATCAAAATCAATAAAGCGAGATAATTGGCTCTTGATACTTTGTGACCATTCCAAAACGGTATCTAATGTGTTTAATTGACGTTCTTGATCTTTAAAGGATGGGTCACCGATCATTCCTGTACCGCCACCAACTAATGCGATTGGCACATGTCCGTTTTGTTGGAAACGGCGCAACATCAAAATAGGCAATAAATGACCAATATGCAGGCTATCTGCGGTAGGATCAAAGCCGATATATAGTTTCACAGACTCTTCATTTAATTGTTTGGTCAAGGCTGCTTCGTCTGTGGTCTGATGAACTAATCCGCGTTGCTTTAGTTCTTCAAAAAAGTCTGTACTCATTCTTTCTCCTCCTAATAATTGCTTCATTGTTCATCTTAACTGAAAAAGAGGGCAATGAAAAGTCTTTCTCTCAAAGTCCTTTACCAAAAAAGAAACTTTTAGGCAAATCAGTTCGTTTTCCCTTATTATCGCTGGTTCAATACAAATACCAACTGGCATTTTCTCGCACACTTCTTTCGATAACAGATAGGGTGCTACCCAAGCGCCTTGTTTTTTGCTATAATTACACGGAATCTATTCTAATTTATTGAGGTGACTCTTTTTGTCCCAGAAAACGAAAAATCAAAAGAATACAGAAAACAAAAATAGAGGCTGGTTCTATTTCAATATCAGTCTTAGGGTTTTACATGCCTTGTTCTTAGTGGCTATTTCTTTACTGGTGCTAGGCGGTTCTTTAGCTTTAGGGATCGGTGCCGGCTACTTTGCTTTTCTTGTGGAAGATACCGCAGCTCCTTCTAAAGATGAGTTGCAGAAAGAACTGACCGACATCACAGAGACTTCTCAACTCGCATACGCTGATGGCAGTAAAATCGCAACGATTCGCTCAGATCTGATGCGAACGTCGGTTAATTCCGATCAAATTTCAGACTACTTGAAAAAAGCGATCATCGCAACAGAGGACGAATATTTTAATATTCATAATGGCGTCGTACCAAAAGCAGTCGTGCGGGCGTTATTATCCGAAGCGACAGGCTTTGGCGGCAGCGGGGGTTCCACTTTGACCCAGCAGCTGGTGAAACAACAAATCCTTTCCAGTGAAACGACCTTCAAACGCAAAGCCAATGAGATTTTATTAGCCATGGAAGTGGAGAAATTTTTCGATAAAGATGAGATCGTCACCATGTATCTAAACATCTCCCCTTTTGGCCGGAACAATAAAGGGCAAAATATCGCAGGTGTGCAAGAAGCGGCGCAAGGAATTTTTGGCGTTAACGCAGCTGACCTGTCTTTACCGCAAGCAGCCTTTATTGCGGGTCTGCCACAAAGCCCGATCGTCTACAGCCCTTATACAAATACGGGCGAGATCAAGGAAAACTTGACCGCTGGCTTAGAGCGGAAAGACTTCGTGCTCTTCAGTATGTATCGTAACCACGATATTACGAAAGAAGAATACGAAGAGGCGCTTAATTATGACTTGAAGCAAGACTTCAAAAAACAAGAAGCCATTGAACAAACGGATCAAAGCTTCCTTTATTACACTGTGTTAAATGAAGCAAAAGACATTATTGCCAAACAGCTGGCAGATGAAGATGATGTCAGTGACGAAGAATATGCCAAAGACGAAACCTACCAAAAATACTTCGAATTGGCGCAGCAAAAACTGGTTAATGGTGGCTATACCGTCACATCAACGATCGATAAAGATATTTATAATGCAATGCAAGATGCCGTCGATAAATACGGCTATATGTTAGACAACTGGGGCGACTCCACCATCGAAGTCGGCAACGTCATGATGGACAATGCCACCGGGAAAGTATTAGGCTTTATTGGTGGTCGTAACTATGCTGACAATCAATTCAACCATGCCTTTGATGCTAAACGCCAAGCAGGTTCAAGTATCAAACCAATGCTGGTTTACGGACCGGCGATCGAAAGTGGCTTGATGGGCTCTGAATCAATGGTTTCTGATTATGCCGCAAAATGGCGGACAGGAGAAAACGCCGGTGAGCCGATCGTCAATGCCACAAACCGTGGAACCAATACTTTTATGTCGATTCGCGAATCATTGGAAGTTTCCAGTAATATCGCAGCGACAAATATTTTCCAAGATCTGTGGGAAAAAGAAGGCGATCATTTTTATGCCTATTCAAATTATTTGAGCAAAATGGGCTATCCTGAAGATAACAGCTGGGCATATGAATCAGCGCCATTAGGGGTTACCGATGTCACAGTGTTGAATCAAACAAATGGCTTCCAAACATTTGCCAATAACGGTGTCTATCAGCAAGGCTACATCATCGAATCAATCAAGGATAATGAAGGCGAAGTGCTTTATCAGCATGAAGCCAAACCGGTCCAAGTCTTTTCTGAAGCGACAGCGTCCATCATGACCGACATGATGCGTAGTGTTATCGATGAGCAAAAAACCAGTTCCTTTAAATCGGTTATCAGCGGATTAGATTGGAACCTCGGGAATGCCGATTGGGTCGGTAAAACTGGGTCTACCAATAATTGGTCTGACTCTTGGCTAGTCGTTTCCACCCCATCGATCACCATCAGCAGCTGGTCAGGGCGGGATGACAATAAAGCTACCGATAGTGCAGCAGGAACTCGGACAGCCAATTACATGGCTTACTTGATCAATCGTATCTATCAAACAAACCAAGAAGTCTTTGGTGTAAATCAGAAGTTTGAACTTTCTAGTGATGTCAAAAAAGCTCAAGTTTCCAAGTTTACTGGTACCCAACCAGGCGGAACCGTGCGAGTCGATAATCGAACCTATACGAATCCAAGTAGTACCGTTACTTCTTATTGGGCAACTGGCGGACCAGATACGGTCGATTTCAAATTTGGACTCGGTGGTTCAGATGCAAACTATGCTGACTATTGGAAAAAAGCATCTTCTAGCCGTTCAACAAATCGTTCGTCGAATACATCATCGAATAACGCATCCAACAATGTTACACCTACTGCAAATGATGACGACGAGGACGAGCAAGAAAATAACCAACCTAATACAAATGATGATGATGACTGATCAGCCTTGTGCTGATCAGTTTTTTTATACAAAAAAAGTGTGGGTAGAAAATCCATAGATTTTCTACCCACACGAACGATCGTTGAAGCAAAAAGTGGAACAGCAAAGCGTTGCTCCACTAGTCTTTTTATTAAATCGCTGCTTATTTCGTAGAGCTTTTTTCTGAAATACCGTAAGGCAAGACGATCGTTTTTTGTTCTACATCTTCTTTGTTCATCATTTTAGTTAATAGACGCATCGCAACGGCACCCATATCATACAATGGTTGCGTCACACTTGATAAGCGTGGACGAGCTGCTTCAGCCAATAATGAGTTGTTGCTGGTGATGATCTCGAAATCCTCAGGAACTTTAACGCCTTTGTCTAACAAACCATCTAAGACGCCGATGGCTAACTCATCGTCTGTAACATAAGCTGCTGTTGCACCACTGTTGATGATGCGATCAACTAATGCTAAGCCTTCTTTAAAGCTGTATGGTGATTCAAAGATCAACCCTTCAGAATAGTCAAGGTTGTTTTCTTTCAAGGCTTCTTTATAGCCTTTCAAGCGGTTTTGGCCATTGATTGGATCGATCAAAGCACCGCTGACAAAAGCGATTTTTTGATTGTTTTTCGCCAATAACGAAACAGCATCTTTGGCAGCTGCTGTGTAATCGATATTGACACTTCCTACTTGTTCATCAGGATCGATCGAACCAGCTAAAACGACTGGAGTTTTTGAGCGAGAGAATTCCCCGCGAATTTCATCCGTGATGCGATGACCCATGAAGATAACGCCGTCTACTTGTTTTGCTAACAAGTTGTTCAATACGTTGACTTCTTTCATCGTATCGCCATCAGAGTTGGCTAAGATGATATTGTATTTATACATGGTCGCTACATCATCGATCCCACGAGCAAGTGATGAGAAGAACATATTGCTGACATCAGGAATGATAACACCAACAGTTGTGGTCTTTTTACTTGCCAACCCTCGAGCAACTGCGTTTGGACGATAATCCAAGCGGTCGATCACTTCCAGCACTTTCTTACGAGTTGCTGGTTTTACATTTGGATTTCCGTTGACTACCCGTGAAACAGTTGCCATCGATACATTCGCTTCCCGTGCAACATCATAAATCGTAATTGTTTGTTTTTCCATGATATATCTCCCTTATTCTATTTTCAGAAAATCTTATTTACATTTCTTTGTTAGGATAGCAAATTTTTTCTGGATTTGCAACCGTTTTAATTTTGTTTTCATGAAAACTTAGCAATTTCCTACTTTCCCCTCCCCTATTCTCTTCGAAAGCATGATAAAATAGAAAAAGAATACTTGAAAGAAGGTTTTATCAAATGAATGATAAAAAAATCAATGAGTTAAATGCCTGGTTGAAAACCAATGGCGCCGATGTTGCCTATATTTCTAATCCAGCAACGATCGCTTATTTTTCCGGTTTTAAAAGTGAACCTCATGAACGGGTCCTTGCTTTGTTCGTCGCACCTGGAAAAGATCCCTTTCTTTTCACACCAGCTCTGGAAGTAGAAGAAGCAAAAAATAGCGGCTGGCCCTTTGACATTATCGGTTATCTCGATAGTGAAGACCCTTGGGCGAAAATCTGCCAAGAATTGACCTCTCGTTACGAGGTTTCTTCCTTGGCATTAGAAAAAAATGACCTTTCCGTCGAGCGCTATGAAGCATTGAAACGGTTCTTGCCAAAAACCGATTTTTCTTTAGATGTGACCCCGGTGATTCAAAAAATGCAATTAACAAAAACCGCGTCTGAGATTGACACCTTACTAGAAGCTGGCAACTGGGCAGATGTTGCTTTTGAGGTTGGGTTTGCTGCCATCAAAGAAGGCGTTAGCGAAATGGAAATCGTAGCAGAAATTGAGTACGAGTTGAAAAAACGTGGGGTTTCCCATATGTCCTTCGATACGACCGTATTAGCTGGTGCCAATGCAGCAAGTCCTCATGGCGTACCTGGGGATCGCAAAGTGACTGCTAATGAACTCGTCTTATTTGATTTAGGAGTCATCTGGAAAGGGTATTGCAGCGATGCAACCAGAACGGTTGCCTATAAAGAACCGACTGCATTACAAAGAAAAATTTATGACATCGTTCTTGAAGCAGAACTAGCGGCTCAAGCAGCGGTCAAACCTGGGATCACCGCTGGAGAATTAGACAAGATCGCTCGTGATGTGATTACGGGTTATGGCTATGGCGACTACTTCAACCATCGTTTAGGTCATGGCATCGGGACCACGGTTCATGAGTTCCCCTCTTTGATCACTGGCAATGATTTAGTGATTGAAGAAGGCATGTGCTTCTCTATCGAACCAGGGATTTATTTGCCAGATCAAGTCGGTGTTCGTATTGAAGATTGCATCTATGTCACTGCAGATGGCTGTGTACCATTTACCAAAACAAAAAAAGAATTGTTGATTTTATCTTGATTCTTTTAATGAAACGGCGCAATATGTTGTAATTACATGAAAAGGAGTGTTCTTATGAGTAAAAAAGTGTTAGTTTTAGGCGGCACGCGTTTTTTCGGTAAATATTTGGTCCAATCTTTAGTGGATCAAGGCTGTGATGTCACGATCGCTACCAGAGGGAAGACGACTGATTCTTTTGGCGATCAAGTCAACCGACTTGTCTTTGATCGCACGGATGAAGAAAGTATCAAAACGACGTTGACACAAGAAACCTATGATGTTATTTACGACAATATTGCTTATACTTCCAACGACATTGAGATTCTACTGCGTCATGTCACACCCAAACGCTACATTGTCACTAGTTCGATGTCTGCCTATCATGAACTGCACTTCGATTTGAAAGAAACGGATTTTGACCCTGCCAAAGAAGCGGTCAAAATTGTCTGCTCTGAGGAAGTCAATTATGCTGAAGGCAAACGAACCGTTGAAGAGATTCTTACCCAAAACTACAGTCAGATTCCGTCCGTTTTTGTCCGCTTTCCTTACGTGATCGGTGCAGATGATTATACAAAACGTTTTGCCTTTTACATCGACCATCTGATAAAGCAAAAGCCAATGGCTGTCGATAATCTAACGCATCAAATGGGCTTTGTCGATGCTGAAGAAGCTGGCCAATTTTTAGCGTTTTTAGGTACCAGCTCTTTCACAGGACCCATCAACGGTGCGTCAAAAGGCACGATTTCTTTAGAAGAAGTGCTGCAATACGTAACGGAAAAAACCGGTCTTTCCCCTCTCTTTTCAGAAACAGGTGATCAAGGCCCTTACAATGGTACACCTGTTTATTCGATCAATGTTGCTCTCGCTGAGGGAATTGGGTTTCCATTCAGTCAACTGCGGGATTGGATCTATCAACTTTGCGATTGGGAAATCACCCAAGCATCAAACGAATAGCTACTGAAGTCACGAAAAACGTTCGCCGATTTAACTGGCGAACGTTTTTAACTTTTAAAGTAATCAAATTTTGTATCCTTGCTTATGCTTCAGGATTGTTTTTTTCTAATGTATCTTTTAATTCTTCTTTTGCATCTTCCAAGTCAGCTTTAGCTTCTTTTGTTTCTGCTTTCGCTGTTTTTTTGGCATCATCCGCTGCTTTTCCAGCTTCTTTTTTCAAATCAGCTGCGGCTGCTTGACCGTCTTTTTTGGCTTCTTCAACTACAGGTTTTGCTTCTTGTGCCCCTTCTTTGACGGTTTGTTTCATATCCGCTGCAGAAGATTTTGCATCAATGATGATATCTTGGACTGTATCATCTGCATCTTCTTTGGCATCTTTCGCTGTTTCTTTCACATCGCTTGCTGATTTTTTGAAGCGTTCTGATAGATCACCTGCTTGTTTCTTTAACTCTTCAACGGTTTCTTCTGATGAACCAGCTGCTGTTTCTTTTAAGTCATCGACTTTCGCTGTTAAAGAACCGGTAAAGTCAGATGCTTGCTCGCTTAATTTTGCTGCTTTATCTTTAGCGATATCGACAAGATCCGTACTTCTTTCTTTGGCTAAATCACCATAATCAGATGCTTTATCTAATAAATCGTCTGCTTGTTTTGCTAATTTATTTCTTAATGTTTTACCAGATTCTGGCGCCAACAAAAGTGCTGCTGCTGCTGCCGCTGTTCCTCCGATGATTGCTCCTAATAAAAATCCGCCTTTTTTACTCATTGAAAGTCCTCCTTTTATTTTTGGTTATTTTTGTCTTTGAAAAATTTCATGGCTGTTTGACCGACTTTTCCAGCTACCGTTGCTTTGGCAGTGGTCCGGCCAAGACTACCCACGCGCGTAATTAAATTTTTTCCAGAAACATTTAGTTCTGAAACACTGGTACTTAGATCTGCAACTGCTGTGAACAAAGGATCGATGGTTGCGACTTTTCCGTTCACATCTTGTAAAAGCTCATTCGTTTTTACCAAAAGACCTTCAACCTCTTTTGAAAGAATATCAACGTCATTGGTAATGACACGGATGGTTGTGTTTGCTTCTTCGACCGTTTTGTCTACTTTGGTCATTGTCTTGCTGACTTGCATCAACAAACGAACGACGAAAATGACCAATACGACAAATGCGATCGCAGCAATCAATGCAGCTAGTTCTCCTCCTGACATAGAATGGCTCCTTTCCCCATTTACTTATATTAAGAATAGCATTTCACTGCACTTTCTACAAATAAAAGACTGCATTTTTAAGAAAATTATCCGCTTTCAACAGGAAATAATAAAAAAACAAAGCAATTTCATCAGAAATTGCCTTGTTTAGGAGTTTTTGTTATTTTTTTGACTCTTTCGGTGCTTCTTTGACTTCTTTTTGAGCCGGAGCTAGTTCTTTTCCTAACTCGATCAAATACTCTTTCAAGTTGTCCTTGACTTCAGGGTGTACTAAACCATACTCAATACTTGTTTTTAAGAAACCAAATTTGTCTCCTACATCGTAACGCTTGCCGGTAAATTGATGAGCAAACACGCGTTGGGTTTTGTTTAATGTGTCGATGGCATCCGTCAATTGGATCTCGCCGCCAGCACCAGGTTCCTGATTGGCTAAAATATCAAAAATTTCAGGGGTCAGCAAGTAGCGACCAATAATTGCTAAATCACTTGGCGCATTTTCTGGCGCTGGTTTTTCAACAAAGTTTTTGACATTGAACAAGCCTTTTTCAACTTCCATACCAGGATCAATGATTCCGTATTTTGATGTATCTTCATGAGGAACATCCATGACAGCGATCGTTGATGCATGCGTTTTTTCATAATTATCGATCAGCTGTTTCGTCAATGGCACTTGATCTTCCATCAAGTCATCACCTAGCATGACTACAAACGGTTCATTTCCGACAAATGCCCGCGCCTGTAATACGGCATGGCCTAATCCTTTCGGATGAGATTGGCGAATGAAATGCAGATTTACGTCAGTTGTTTCTTCCACTAATTTCAAAAGCTCTGTCTTGCCTTTTTCTTTTAGATTCATCTCTAATTCTAAATTGGCATCGAAATGGTCTTCGATCGGACGCTTTGCTTTTCCTGTTACGATCAAAATATCTTCGATCCCTGATTGTAAAGCTTCTTCCACGATAAATTGGATCGTTGGTTTGTCAACGATCGGCAACATTTCCTTTGCCATTGCCTTTGTAGCTGGTAAAAATCGGGTACCTAGACCGGCTGCTGGGATAACTGCTTTTTTGACATTCATGTGACTCGCTCCTTTAATCATAATGATTGATCTACCGTAAATTCGTTTTCTTCTTTGCCGTCTCGCAGCATAATATCTTTAGCTGCTTGCTTGATGTCTTTGCCTTCATACAAGACCGAATAAATCGTTTCTGTGATTGGCATTTCCACTGACAAAGCTTCTGCTAATTCGCGGGCAGCTTTGGTGGTTGAAACTCCTTCAACGATCATGCCCATATTGTCTAACACTTCGTCTAAGCTATGGCCTTTTCCTAATAGGTTTCCGGCACGCCAATTCCGCGAATGGACACTGGTACACGTGACGATCAAATCGCCAACACCACTCAATCCGATAAAGGTTAATGGATTTGCACCCATTGCCACACCGAGACGACTGATTTCTGCTAACCCACGGGTCATGATCGCAGCCTTCGCATCATCCCCAAAGCCCAGTCCAGCAATCGCTCCGGCACCAATAGCGATGATGTTTTTCAGCGCGGCGCCAGTTTCGACACCGATCACATCGTTATTGGTGTAGATTCTAAAGTAATCATTCATAAATAGCTCTTGTACATATTTAGCAGCCGATTCATTTTCTGAAGCTGCCGTGATCGTGGTAATATCATGGACAGCGACTTCTTCGGCATGTGATGGTCCTGACAGGACAACGATTTCTTGCCGTTTATCGGCTGGGATCTCTTCGGCAAGTACTTCTGAGATTCGTTTATGACTGCCTTGTTCTAATCCTTTTGAGGCATGGATGATGACTGGTTTACCGGTTGTCTTCTTAGTGAATTCTTGTGCCACGGCACGAATCGCTTTGGTTGGTACTACAAACAAGACAGCATCTGCCCCTTGGATCGCCTCTTCTAGATTTTTGCAGCCTAAAATATTTTCAGGTAATTTCAAATCAGGCAAATAATGCCGATTGGTATGATACGTATTGATTTCATCGATTTGGGCGGGATTGTTGCCCCAAATAGTCACTTCATGTCCGTTTTCAGACAAGACTTGTGCCAAAGCAGTCCCCCATGATCCGGGACCTAAAACGGCGATTTTCTGTTTCACTATGGAAACCTCCTCTATCCTTTTCGCAAATTCATGCACTTTATCATTTTACCATAATTTCGATAAAATAACTGTTTAGATAATCGTTTGGTTTTTGCCAAAGCTGCGATTGTAGTCTTTTAAAGTTTGGTTTTTCCGACGCCAGATCAATAGCCCAATCGCTCCAAAGAATAATAAAGCGGAAAGTGCTTGTGACACACGGATATCCCCAAATAAGTATAAACTATCGGTGCGCATTCCTTCAATAAAGAAGCGTCCGAACCCATACCAAATTAAGTAGCTCAAGAAAACTTCGCCTTCTTTTAATAACCCAGTTTTCTTGCGCAAGAAAATCAAAACGATAAATCCGATCACATTCCAAACCGATTCATAAAGAAACGTCGGCTGCCGATACGCTTCGTCGATATACATATTATCGATAATAAATTTCGGTATATACAAACTTTCTAAGAAGGAGCGGCTGACTTCGGCTCCAAATGCTTCATGATTCATGAAGTTGCCCCAACGCCCGATGCCTTGTGCCAATAGGACACTTGGTGCAGCGATATCTAAAAAGGTCCAGGGAGAAATAAAATTTCGTTGGCAGAAAAAGTACAGCCAAATCCCCCCGGCAATCAATGCACCGTAGATAGCGATCCCACCAGACCGAATATTGAAAATTTGACTCGGGTCATCAATGTAGTATTGCAAGTCAAATAGAATATAATAAAGCCGCGCACCAATGATCGATACTGGCAATCCAATCAACATAAAATCAGTCACATCATCTGGCTTGAGCCCGACACGAACCGCCTCTCTCGTACTTAACCACATAGCAATGATCACGCCTGATACGATAATGATCGCATACCAATAAATCGGCAAACCAAATAGTTCAAATGCGACTCGATTTACTAAACCTAACATCTATCTTATCCTCTCTAGTTTCCAGAATTTTCTTCGATCAATTGCGTCAATCGATTTTCAAAGGTCTTCGTTGCATCATAACCCATCGTTTTCGCCCGGAAATTCATGGCAGCAACTTCGATAATGATCGCAACATTTCGACCAGTTTTCACGGGGATTTTGATTTGTGGTACATCAACGCCACCAATTTCAACCGTCGTATCATCGGTTCCTAGTCGATCATACTTTTTGTCTTTCGCCCAAGCTTCTAAATACACCGCTACTTGAACCTGCATATACCCTCGTACGGCACTGGCACCAAAAAGATTCATGACATCGATGATCCCGATTCCCCGGATCTCGATCAAGTGTTGCAAGATTTTCGGCGGTTCCCCCACCAAAGTCAACTCATCTTGCTTATACACATCCACACGGTCATCAGCGATCAACCGATGCCCACGTTTGATCAACTCTAATGCTGTTTCGCTTTTACCAATTCCGCTATCGCCTTGGATCAAAACGCCCAAGCCATAGACATCCACTAATACCCCATGGACACTGGTTCTTGTTGCTAAACGCCCATCGAGAAAACTAGAAAGCTCTCCTTGCAGACGTGACGTTGAGATGGGCGAACGTAGAATCGTAATCTCATGTTCTTTGCAGGCTTGAATCATTTCTGCTGGTACTTCCAAGCCGCGAGAAACAATAAATCCCGGTGTATCATCGGCACACATTTTGCGCATCACCATCAAGCGTTCTTCTGGCATCATTCGTTCCGCAAAGGTGATCTCTTTGCTGCCGAATAATTGCAGACGATCATGGGAATAGTAATTAAAATAACCCGTCAATTCCAAACCAGGTCGGGAAATATCACCGGTAATGATTTCTCTTTCTAAACTGTTTTCAGTTCCTTCAACTATCTCTAAATTTAAAGCCTCCGCCAGCTCGCTGACTTTGACGGTTTCTGCCATAGGTTTTCCCTCTTTTCTCAATGATTCTTGCCGCTGCTTCTTGTAAACGACACTCTGGTTCTATTTTATCATTCTATCAGTAAAGTTACTACCTTCGCCAATAGAAGTCCTCATTCTTTTTCGTTTGTGTTATTATTTTACTAAGGAGGGATTTTTAATGAAATTTTCAGCATACACGTATCAACGCCCTGATTTTCCAGTTTATCAAGAAACATTCAAAAAAGCATTAGCAAACCTTCAGTCAGCCGATACCTTCTCGGAGGCGAAGCAAGCTCTTGATGCTTTGAACGAACTAAGAGGAACGATCGATACCGCAATGAACTTGGCTTCGATCCGTTATTCGATCGATACCAACGATGCCTTTTATGAAACAGAAGACACTTTCTGGAATGAATACCAGCCTCATTTTGAAGCTCTGGATTTTCAATTCTATCAAGCACTCTTGGCTTCACCGGTCTTAGATGAATTAAAAGCCGAATATCCAGAAACACTTTTTTTATATGCCGAAAGCCGTGTGAAGCTTTTTGATGAGGCCTTGATCGAATTGTTTCAAAAAGAAAACCAATTGGCTTCTGATTACAGCAAATTGGTCGCTTCTGCCCAAATCGACTTCCAAGGAGAAACCTATACCCTCGCACAACTGCGACCATTTACCGAAAACAAAGATCGCGGTGTTCGAAAAGAAGCGTTTGAAAAACAAACGGCTTTCTTCACGGAAAATGAAGACCGTTTTGATCAAATTTATGACGAGATGGTCAAGGTTCGTACCGAGATCGCCCACAAGCTCGGCTTTGAAAATTATGTTGCCTTTGCGGATACCCAAATGAATCGTTGGGACTATGATCGTTCAATGATCGAGACCTATCGTCGGGAAATTTTAGAAAAAGTCGTCCCAATTACCCAAAAGCTGTACCAAAGACAGGCGCAGCGTAATCAATTGACTCAGGCAACCTTTACCGACTTGCCACTTGTTTATCCTAGTGGTAACGCAGAGCCTAAAGGAACTCCTGAAGAACTAGTAGAAAAAGCCCGTGTGATGTATCAGGAACTATCCCCTGAAACTGGCGAATTTTTTGATTTTATGGTCGAGCATGACCTACTTGATCTACTAAGCAAAAAAGGCAAACAATCTGGCGGCTACTGTACGTTTATCCAAGACTATCAAGCGCCATTTATCTTTGCCAACTTTAACGGTACTTCGGGCGATGTCGATGTTTTGACCCACGAAGCTGGCCACGCCTTTCAAGCCTTTCGCTCTCGTTGGATCAAAGAACCGGAAATTCTCTTTCCCAATTATGAATCTTGCGAGATCCATTCAATGTCGATGGAGTTTATCGCCTGGCCATGGATGGATGCCTTTTTCGAAGAAGAAACAGAAAAATACAAATTTGCGCATCTTGCTAGCAGCCTGCAATTTCTGCCTTATGGCGTTTTAGTGGATCACTTCCAACAAGAGGTTTATGAGCATCCTGAGTGGTCACCAGCACAGCGCAAAGCCCGTTGGCGGGAATTAGAGCGCCAGTATTGCCCAGAACGGGATTATTCAGAATATCCTGACCTTGATCGTGGCTTGTATTGGTTCAGACAGGGGCATATTTTTGAATCACCTTTCTACTATATCGATTACACATTGGCACAAGTGTGTGCGTTTCAATTTTGGTATCGATTCATCGTGGCAAAAGACGAAACCGCTTGGCAAGATTATTTGGCCATTTGCGAAGTCGGCGGCACGAAAACATTTCTTGAGATCCTGGCTCTGGCTCATCTACGTTCACCTTTTGAAAAAGGAGCGCTTGATGAAACGTTACAGGCAGTAGATACGTATCTGTCAGCCATCAAAGAAGAACAGTTAAACTAAAAAAAGACGTTTCCGTTTCTCCACTAGCTTCGTAGCTAGTAGGAGAAAACGTGAAACGTCTTTTTAACGTGAATATTTTTCGATATGGTGTTCGGTCACGATCATATTGATCACTGACATGATCAGTGCCACTAATAAAGCAGCCCCAAACGAGGAAAAGCCGAAGTTGGCTGACCCAACAAAATACGAAGTCAAATTCAGCATGAGCGCATTGATCACAAAGGTGAAAAACCCAAGCGTCAGTAAAGTCAATGGAAATGAAATGACGATCAGAATTGGTTTAATCAAAGCATTCAGGATCGACAGTACAAAACTGGCGATCACTGCAGTCATAATGCTTTGAACGTGGATCATATTTGGTAATAGAACCGCCAATGTGACAAACGTCAGTGTATTCATGATAAGCCGTTGAAAATAAGACACTAGAAGTCACTCCAGTCCTCATCCTCTACCTTTTCCGCTTCTTTACGGGGACGATTTGCTTCATTGTATTTGTTTTGTTTGTAATATCGATTGTCATGACCATATCCTGAGGTGCTCTTGCGTCCTGAAGGAATCAAGACCGCCATGATGATATATAAAGTGATTCCAGGGAACCCAGCAGTCACTAAAGATAGAAAGACATAGATCACGCGAACGATAGTTGGATCGATTCGCAAGTATTCTGCCAGACCCCCTAGAGTCCCTGTAATGACGACGTTATTGGCTGATTTTGTTAATTTTTTGTTCATTTATCTACACCTTCCTTCTTTTCTTTAATGAGTGTATACTCAACTATTCTTATTTATCTGTATCTTTGATAAAGACATTTCCTGTTGTTGTGGATAGATCGATTTGTGCGACTTTATCGGCAACCCGACGGAATTGCAATAGTTGGTTTAGGCGTTCTTTTTTCTCCCGTACAACTTCCATTTCACTTAAGCGATTGTTAATGCTACCTAAACTTGTTTTGGCGATCCCTTCAAAACCGATCCCTGCAGGTAATGCTACTTTAACATTGCCATTTACAGAGCTGGCGTTTAATTTTTGGACCGTTTCTTCTTTGTAGGTCACACGGATATTGCCGTTTACTAAAGAAATACCGGTGTTTTGTGGTGTGGCTGTCAACGTCACGTCGCCATTCACTGTTTCGATGATGGCATCTAAAATCTCACCCTCTTGAACAGTGATCGTTCCATTCACGCCTTCAATCTCTAACATCGATGCGTTTACTTTGCGGAAATCGATATTGCCATTTGTTGATTTTGTATAAACATCTTTTGCATCCAATTCATTGAATGTAACATTTCCGTTCAATAGTTTTACTGCCACATGATCATAGGTACGTTTTGGTAAATAGAAAACCAGATCGGCACGAATGCGTTTGTTTGGAATTTGGAAGGAGATGCGTTCATCATCAACATTGATTTGGCTTCTTGCTTCAAAAGCATCGAAAGGCTCCGCCGCATCCATTTTACCATATAGTTTGATTTTGGCATCTACTTTGACACCTGGTTCATCCCATAATTGGAAGGAAACATTGCCGTTGGCTAACTTCACATCGATCAATGTCGCTGCCGTTTCGTCATAGCTGAATGTGTGTTCAAATTTCGTCGCTGCAACACCGGGAACTTTCAAGTTGATATCTTTCCATTCCATGTTGTCGTTAACAGAATCCGTTACTGCTCGAACCGTTTTCTTCAAGAAGTGTCCGAAGTGGGTGCTGGCATCGACCATTTTTTCACTTACTTGATTGATAGTATCGGTCGCTTGCTCTTTCCAATCTTCTGGAATATCTAATTTTTGAGAGATTTTCTCTTTCGTTTGAGACCATTGGTCTTTGCGAATATTTTTTAGTTTTGCTTCCAATTCTGCTTTTTCTTCGGTTAAGCCATCTAACGTTTCTTCTAAGCCAGTAATGGTCGCTTCTGTTTCATGACGTGTTGCCAATTCCTCTTCTGACAATTGATCCAATTCTTCTTTGGTATTCAATTGCATCAGAGTTTCTTGCGCTTCTTTTAATTCTTCTTTGACGCCAAGAATTTCAGCATTGATTTCGTCCAACTCAGCAGATGCTTGGTTGGCTTCCGTTGCTAAGCCATCAAGAATCTTTTCAAGATTTTCTTTGTCTTGCGCTTCGTTTTGACGAAGTTTTTCTTCGCCGTCAAACGTGAACATCTCATCGTCATTTTCAGTATCATCAAATGGGCTTGTCGCATTCTTATCCGCGGTTACCTCAGCAGCAGCTTTGTTAATTTGTTTTTCGTCTTTGGCTTTTGCCATACCTTCTAGTAAATCTAAGGCTTCTTCTGTAGAAAGCACACCTTTTTTTACTAGATCCAATATACGTTCTCTTTCGTTCATGGAAATTGCCTCCTTCAGCAAATGTGTGATTGCAAGTTTAGCTTACGAACCTATTATGCCTTGTTTTTGCAAAAGTGTCATAGGTCTTAAGTACCAAGTTTTTCTCAATCTGCAGATTGGCAAGCAGAACCGGCACTTTTCTTCATTACTTTAGGCACAAAACGATCTTCCTTATCTTAACAGTACCACGAAAAACCATTGGAAACAAAAGTTTCAGCTAATAGCGGCCTTGAGGAATAGGCCTGCTAGAGTAAATGATCTATTGTTCATTTCACTGCGGGTCGGGGATGAAAAGAGCCGAAGGTTCAACTTGAAAAATTCGGGTACGATAGAATCGATTTCCATTGTCCATCTTTAGGGAAGCCATTTTATAATTTGTCTATCTTGTTCACGTCATCTATTTCAGTGATTCTTCCAAATCAAAAAGACCGCCGAGAGAAGTTACTCCTTAAAGGTCAACTTCTTTCGGCGGTCTGTCCCATCTCTTTTAAAAGAGATAAGTGATCAAGAACCTAAGCTGGTTTCTTAAATCATTTCCGTACGGTTTGTATTCAATTCACTGATTTTCCCAGTAGCAAGATACACGATCCATTCACAAATATTCGTTACGTAGTCACCGATACGTTCTAAGTACTGTGCAACAGATAAATAATCGGTTCCACTAACAACGGTTTCCGGATTTTCTTTCATACTCTCGATCGTTTTGTAATAGATGTCTTTGTAATACTCATTGACCCGATCATCCATTTGGGCGATCATACGGGCATCTTCTTGGTCAGTTTTTACATAGGCAACTAAAACATTATCGACCATTTTCTTCACATAATCCGACATATCAGAAATTTCTTTTTCGATTTCGGCGATCCGTGTTTCACCTTTGACCCGAATCGTTGACTTCGCGATCGATACTGCATGGTCTCCCATTCGTTCCAAGTCAGAGCTGGCTTTCATTACAGTAATGATCATTCGTAGATCGGTGGTTACTGGTTGTTGCAAAGCAATCATTTCAAAGCTCTTTTTCTCCAAACGAACTTCCATATTGTTGATCGCCAAATCATTTTCAATCACTTCTTGAGCAATTGCTTTATCATGTCTGACATATGCTCGTACGGATTTGTGGATCGCGCTGCTGACTAGCATCCCCATCTCATAAAATTGATTGTGTAGATTTAATAATTCTTCTTCAAACTGTGTACGCAACATCCCTTTTCCTCCTAACCAAATCTTCCTGAGATATAATCTTCTGTTTCTTTTTTGCTTGGACTTAGGAACACTTTTTTCGTGTCATTAAACTCGATCAAGTTGCCGTCCAAAAAGAACGCGGTTTTATCTGAGATTCTTGAAGCTTGTGACATGTTGTGAGTCACGATGATCATGGTATAGCGTTCTTTCAGTGCCAAAAGGGTATTCTCGATTTTCCCAGATGAAATTGGGTCTAACGCACTGGTTGGTTCATCCAGCAAAATGATTTCTGGATCGACAGCCAATACCCGAGCGATGCATACCCGCTGCTGTTGTCCACCGGATAAAGATAGCGCACTTTGGTGAAGCTTATCTTTGACATCTTCCCAGACAGACGCTGCTTTCAAGCTTTCCTCTACCGTCTTATCAAGAATCGCCTTGTCCGTGACTCCTTTTAATTTTAACCCATAAATCACATTTTCGTAAATTGAAAAGGGAAATGGATTCGGTTGCTGAAAAACCATTCCGATTTCTTTACGCAAATCAACGATGTCTTGCTTCGGACTATAAATGTCTTTCCCTTTATAGACAACACTTCCTGTAATTGTCACACCAGGGATCAAATCATTCATTCGATTAAGAGAACGCAAGTAGGTCGATTTCCCACAACCTGAAGGACCGATCATCGCAGTGATCTCGCCTTTTTTGATGGAAAGGTCGATTCCTTTTAATGCTTCTTTTTTTCCGTAGTATAAATGCAGATCTTTCGATGTAATAATTTCTTCTGCCATTGTTTTGCCTCCGTTTACTGATCGAATCGGCTCAGCCAAAATGACCGGATACGTAATCTTCTGTTGCTTTAATTTTTGGACGAGTAAATATCTTACGGGTCTCATCGTACTCGATCGCATTTCCTAAGTAGAAAAAGGCGGTATAATCGCTGATCCGAGCAGCTTGCTGCATGTTGTGGGTCACGATGATGATTGAATAGTCGTTTTTCAAGTTGATAAGAGTTTCTTCCACTGTCCCGGTTGAGATGGGGTCAAGGGCACTAGCTGGTTCATCTAGAAGCAAAATATCTGGTTTCATCGCAATTGCTCGAGCGATACACAGACGTTGCTGCTGTCCACCGGACAATGCCAAAGCACTTTTGTCTAAGCTGTCCTTTACTTGATCCCAAAGTGCGGCTTGTTTCAAGCTGGTTTCGACTGCTTCATCCAATTTCTTTTTGTTTCTTTCTCCATGACGTCGCAAAGCAAAGGCGATGTTGTCATAGATCGATTTACTGAAAGGGTTTGGTCGTTGGAAAACCATGCCGATCCGCTTACGCATTTCGAAGACATCGACTTCTTTCGTGTTCACGTCGACCCCTTTGTACATGATGTTTCCTGTGACTCTCGTATTTGCGATTCCGTCATTCATTCGATTCAAGGAACGCAGATACGTTGATTTTCCGCAACCAGAGGGACCGATCAATGCGGTGATTTTATTCTTTTCAAATTGTAGATCAATGCCTTTGATGGCTTCATTTGATCCATACCATACATGCAAGTCAGTGGTATAAAGCGCCACATCTTCTGGTTTATCGAAGGTAATGATATTTCGATCATCCCAATTGTAATCGTTCATACTGTCATTCTCCTTATGCTGACGTCATTTTCTTGTACAACCGTTTGCCAGCTGCACGGGCGCCAAAGTTAAATAGCAAGACGGCAATGATCAATACTGCCGAAGCTCCAGCTGAAACTTGTGCGCCATCAGGCATCGTGCCCTCTGTATTGATTTTCCAAATATGGACTGCCAGCGTCTCCGCTTGTCGGAAAAGACCGATCGGGCTGGAAACACTCAATGGATTCCAGTTTGTAAAATCAAGGGCCGGTGCACTTTGTCCTGCAGTATAGATCAGCGCTGCCGCTTCACCAAAAATCCGACCAGAACTTAGAATGACCCCAGTCAAAATCCCTGGTGTTGCTTCTGGAACAATGATGCGTGTGACCGTTTCCCAACGTGACAACCCAAGAGACAAGCCTGCTTCACGTTGCGTGTAATGAATCGCTTGAAGTGATTCTTCTACATTTCTCGTCAATAGTGGCAAATTGAAGAAGGTCAATGCCAAGGCACCAGAAATAATTGAAAAGCCATAACCAAACTGAATAACAAAGACTAAGAAACCAAAGAGACCGACAACCACTGAAGGCAGTGAGCTCAAAATCTCGATCGATGTCCGAATGATATCCGTTAACCAGTTTTTCTTTGCATACTCTGATAAGTAGATCCCCGCTCCTAAAGAAATCGGGAAGCTAATGATCATTGTTACTAAAAGCAAGTAAAGGGAATTGAACAATTGGATGCCGATCCCGCCGCCTTCTTGATACGCTTTTGAAGAAGAGGTCAGAAATTCCCAGCTAATGTGAGGAACCCCCCGAACCAAAATGTACAGTAATAAGGAAGCCAAAATCAAAACAATGATTCCAGCAACGGCATACAAGACGCCGGTAGCAATTTTATCTGAACGTTTTGCATTCATTATTTCAAGGCTCCTTTCTTCCCAATAAAGCGAATAACAATGTTAAATAGTAAGGACATCAATAACAAGATCAAGGCTAATGACCATAAAACATTATTTTGGACTGTCCCCATGATCGTATTTCCGATACCCATCGTTAGGATAGAAGTCAATGTTGAAGCTGGTGTCACTAAGCTAGTTGGCATCAATGCCGCATTACCAATAACCATTTGAATCGCCAATGCTTCACCAAACGCCCGCGCCATTCCAAAAACAACCGCTGTTAAAATACCAGGAACAGCTGCTCGTAAAACAACTTTGTAAATCGTTTGCCAGCGAGTCGCACCTAAAGCTAACGAAGCTTCACGATAATGCCGTGGAACTGCCCGCAAAGCGTCGACAGTCATCGTAGTCACTGTCGGTAAGATCATGATAAACAGGACAAACGTCCCTGCCAAGATCCCAAAACCAGTACCGCCAAAAACGGAGCGGACTGCTGGTACAACGACAGACAAACCGATGAATCCATAAACAACTGAAGGGATACCGACTAAAAGTTCGATGACCGGCTGCAAGATCTTCTCTCCATTACGAGGTGAGATTTCTACCATAAAGACGGCTGCACCGATGGCAAAAGGTGTTGCCACGATCGCTGATAAGAACGTTACGAAGAACGATCCTAGAATCATCGGCAAGGCACCAACTAACGGTTGTCCATCAGGTCCCACAGCACTCGGATTCCATTGGGTACCAAACAAAAAGTCAAACACATTGACTTTGTCTACAAAGAATGTCGCTAATCCTCGGCTAGCAACGAAATAAAAAATGGAGATCACAACCAAAACAATCAACGCGATACAAAGAAAACTGATTAGTTTTCCTCTTTGTTCCATTCTTGCGCGCTTAGATTTTTTTGTTAACACTTCTTTTACATTTTCCACGAGGGTTCCTCCTCAAAAATCAAACTAAACTCATAACCATTAGTTTATCGGTTCAACATCAATTTCTGTTAAAGCTTGTGTAAATTTTGTGTAAAGATTATTCAACAATGTTGCCTTCCCAGTCTCTTTCCACCTGCATGATGGAAATTGGAATATAGCCTAGATCCCCAACGATATGCTCTTGGACTTCGTCAGAAAGCATATATTCTAAAAACTCAGCAGTTAATCCGGTTGGTTCTCCTTTTGTATACATATGCTCATACGCCCAAACTTTCCAATCATTCGTCGTCACATTTTCAATCGTAGGTTCAACGCCATCAATTGAAAGGACATTGACTTCATCAGTCACATAAGAAAATGCAACGTAGCTAATAGCCCCTGGTGTATCAGAAACGATCGAGCGTACCATCCCACTAGAATCTTGCTCTTGAGAAGGAATAGCGGTTTCGCCATCCATGATCCATTTTTCAAACGTGCTTCTCGTACCACTACCTGTCGCCCGGTTCAATAAAACGATCGGCAGATCATTTCCACCGACTTCGCTCCAATTGGTGATCTTTCCTAAGAAGATATTTTTTAGATCTTCTGTGGAAATGTCTGTGATACCAACTCCTTTGTTAACGATTGGTGTGATTCCCACCGTTGCCACCCGATGATCAACAAGGGCATCAGCATCGATTCCTGGCTTTTCTTCCGCAAACAAATCAGAATTTCCGATATCGACTGCACCGGCTTGGACTTGACTTAGTCCGGTTCCGCTTCCGCCTCCTTGGACATTGATGAACCGTCCTGGATTTGAGTTTTGAAATTCTTCTGCAACTGTTTCTACTAGCGGCTGCAAAGCAGAGGAACCGACTGCGGTGATCGATTCTCCTCTATCTGCCCAGCTTGCACATCCTGAGAGTAAAATAACCAATCCGATAATAGGACTTAGAAGTTTAAATTTTTTCATCATAACGCTCCTTGTACTTTCGTAAGTCATTGATCTTAAAAATCAATTATTTTCATTTTACCATTAGTTGAATTTAATGAAAATTATTATTTGCTTTTTTTTCTGGAACAGCGTCCGTTCGTTTATTTAAAACGCTTTTTTTCTTTTTCAAAATAACTGTTTCGTAAAAAAAATGACAGAATTTCTTAATTAAATTACGTGCATCCAGAAGGTATGCTATGCTATACTGTGAGAGGAAACGTATTTTAAAAGAACATAATTATTAATCTTGCTTCCCCAATCAAGTACAATATGTTGTTATGTTCAGCGTTTTCACGATTTCATCAACATTTCCCCAAAATGTCTGTTGAATCGAAACGGCAGAAAGAAGCATTTCTATGCATCTTCTGCCGTCTTTTTTTACTCTAATTCACTTAGCCACGCAGCCATCTGCACAACGATGGCTTTTTGCTGCGCTTCATTTGATAAATCAGCGGCGGCTTCTCCTTTTTGTAACCCATAGGTACCAAAGCCAGCATGATTGCCGCCTTCGATCGTTTGGAACGTGGTAGATTCTGGAAGGAAGCTGCGGGCAGCTTGCCAATTTTCTTGATTGACCACCTGATCTTGACTCCCTGTCAACGATAGCACAGAAATCGACTGATCAGCCAAAGACCCTTTTTCATCGGGATAGCTTGCGAAGAAAAAGACCCCTTTTAAATCCTTGTCGTTTGCAGCCAATTGATTCGCTGCAAAACGGCTCGCCATTACCCCACCTAATGAATGACCACCAATGACATAGGAGTTATGGGGAATTTCTTTCAAGACCTCTTCTGCACGATTGCCTGATAAAACAGCCATGTTAAAGGGCATTTTAACGATCGCGACAGGATAGCCTTTTTCCGCTAAACCTGCTGCCCATACACTATAGCTTTCCGCATCGACAAGGGCGCCGGGATAGAAAATAACCAATGGCTTTTCTTCATCTCCAACAAAATAAAGGGCATTCCCCTCATCTTCTGCCTCTTTCGCAGCTGTGACTGCAGCATCAACTGCTGGGTAGTGTAGTTGTTGCCAACCGATCCAACCGGCAATAGTTAAAATAACAACGGTGACCAATACACCAATCAAAACTTTTGTTCTTTTTCTCATCATATCCTCCTGCAAAAAAGAAGATCAGGAAAGGATGGCAGACGAAACTTGCTGGTCCATCATCTCCTGAATCTTTCTACGAATGTTTCCCAATTTTTATCGGTGTGCAAGTGCCAATAGTTCTCGTGCATGTTCGATCGTTAAATCGGTGATTTCTGCACCTGAGAGCATACGGGCGATCTCTGCCACCCGTTCTTCTTTAGATAGTTTACGGACGTGGGTTTCTGTCCGTCCTTCTTGGATTGCTTTTTCAATAAAATATTGATTATCCGCTACAGCAGCTACTTGCGGCAAGTGAGTGATACACAAAACTTGCGAATTGGCTGCGATCTTGGCGATTTTTTCAGCAATTGCTTGGGCTACTCGGCCACTAACCCCAGTATCAACTTCGTCAAAAACAATACTGGTGATTCCTTGTTTCCGAGAGAAAATTGATTTGAGGGCCAGTAAGATCCGTGAAAGTTCTCCCCCAGAAGCAACCCGCACCAACGGCTTCATGCCTTCACCAGGATTTGTGGTCAAATAAAATTCTACGGTGTCAAATCCGCTGCTACTCAATTGTTTTGAGCCAGGTGCAAACCGTACTTCAAATTGTGCGTGCTCCATATACAGCTCTTTTAACTCTTGAACGATTTCTTTTTCTAAACGATGAGCCAGTTCACGTCGTTTGACGTGCAAGGCTTCCGCCAGCTGCCAAACTGCTTCAGCTTTTTGGGCAAGCTCTTCTTCTAATTGCTCCAACTGACCTTCTGTATAGGCAGACTCGCTGATTTCTTTACTGATCTCATCATAGTAAGCAAGAATCACAGGAATCGACTCCCCGTATTTGCGCTTCAATTGACGAATCGTTTCCAGCCGCGAAATGACTTCTTCCAGTCGGCCTTCATCTAATTCAAGATTGTCGACTTGCCGCGAAATATCAGTAGCTGCATCTTGCAACAAGTAATACGCACTTTGGATCACTTCACTGATTTTTTCGTAAGCCGGATCAAGATGGGCGATTGACTGGATCTCGGATAAAGCTACACTGACTCCATCTAGGCTATTGACTTCTTCGGCAGATAAGGCACCATAGCTTTGCCCTAGAGCATCCACGATTTTTTGATAATTGGTCAGTTTTTCTCGTTCATCGATCAGCAGTTCTTCTTCATTTTCCATCAATTCTGCTTGGGCGATTTCTTCTTGTTGAAAACGCAACATGTCCATTCGCTGGACATACAGCTGTTCATTTTCTTGAATGGTCCTGACGTGTTTTTCTAAAGAGCGATAGCTTTGATAGGCTTGACGGTAATCCGCAAGCTCCGCTTTAAAGCTATCATCCCCAAACCCATCCATCAAGGTCAAATGTTTTTCTGGCTGCAGCAGCTCTTGATGCTCATTTTGTCCTTGGATATCGACCAAGAATAAACCGATTTGACGCAAAACCGACAAGGTAACGGTTCGACCATTGACACGACAAATATTTTTCCCCGATTGAGAGATATCTCGTTGTACGATCAAAACTTCTTCTTCATCAATACCTAAATCTGCGGTCAAGTCTTTGAACTCCTGCTGATTCGGCCATTCGAAGATCCCTTCTAAACGGCATTTCTCTGCTCCTTGACGCAAATAGTCGCTGGAACCTCTACCGCCTGCTAGCAAACCCATCGCATCGATAATAATTGATTTCCCGGCACCTGTCTCACCTGTCAGTGCCGTCATTCCCTCATGGAAAGATAAGTGCAAGTTGGAAATAATCGCAAAATTTTGGATCGACAATTCTAAAAGCATCCCTTGCCTCCTCTTCTAAACGTAACGTTGGAAATCCCTGAATAGGTTCTCGGTATCTGCTTCTGTTCTAGTGATCATCAAGACGTTGTCATCATCGTTTAACGTGCCAAATAATTCCTTGGCATAACGTTTATCGATTAAATTCGCCAAAGCCGAGGCATTACCTGGCAGTGTGCGCAGGATCACAAATTTGTCCATTCGATCGACAGAAACAAAAGCCGTTTTTAGGATTTTATCTAGTTTACCACTCACGTCTTCCGTTGTCTCTTGTGGGATACTGTAGCGATAGCCACCTTTTTGGGAAGGAACTTTTACTAACTTCAATTCCTTGATATCTCTTGATATTGTTGCTTGTGTGACTGAGACGCCGCGATCTTTTAACAACTCGACAAAATCTTCTTGTTTCTGAATATCTTGTTCACTTAACAATCGTGTAATCAAGCGATGCCGTTCTTTTTTTCTCATCTCTTGTTCCTCCTGAATGAATTCCTACTAATTTTATCCTATTTTGCGCAAGAAAGAAAGAGAGCCGACAAGTAAAATGTCCACTCTCTTCCATTCTTTATTTTGGTTGATGAAAGGTCTCATGTGCTGATGCAACAACTTTCGGGATATCGATCCCTGCTGCGGTACCTTCTTGCAGGCTTTTCTTTAAATGTACGATAAACTCGATATTCCCTTCGCCACCAGTGATTGGTGAAAAACTTAGGTTTAAGACATCGAAATTTGTTTTCTTAGCAAATGCTAGTACTTCCTCCAAAACTCGTTCATGGGTTCTGGGATCACGAACGATCCCATTTTTCCCGACTGCTTCTTTGCCCGCTTCAAATTGCGGTTTAATCAGCGCCATCACTTCGCCATCCGCTACCAAAATATCATACAGCGGGGGTAAAATCAGTTTAAGTGAAATAAAAGAAACATCGATCGTAGCGGCATCTGGAAGACCGTCTAAAAAATCAGTTGGTTTTGCATAACGGAAGTTGACCCGCTCCATTACGATCACTCGCTCATCTTGCCGCAGCTTCCAGGCTAACTGATTGTAACCGACATCCAATGCATAGCTTTTTTTGGCACCATTTTGCAATGCCGCATCAGTAAAACCACCGGTGGATGCGCCGATGTCTAACATGATTTTATCGGTTACGTCAAAATCAAAGACTTTGAGTGCTTTTTCTAACTTGAGACCACCACGAGAAACATAAGGCAGCTTTTTGCCTTTGATCTGCAGCAGTGTATCTGCGGCAATTTTTTCTCCCGGCTTATCTAGGCGCTCATTATTTTTTTCTTTGTACACCAATCCAGCCATCACTCCCCGTTTGGCTTGCTCTCGGGTCTCAAACAGGCCTTGCTGGACAGCTAAAACATCTACTCGTTCTTTCTTCATGCGTTCCCTCGAATCTCAAATCGTTCCACAAATGCCAATAAAACATCCGGCGTAAATTGACCGTATTGACTTAATTGCGCCAGAATTTCTTTGGCCTTGCCTAATTCTTCTGTCAAGGCTTGCTGCGCGCCTGCTAAGCCAAGTAAAGCAGGATAGGTACTTTTCGCCAATTCGTCATCTCGACGGACAACTTTGCCTAGCTCTTCGGTCGTACTAGTGGCATCCAGCAGATCGTCGCGAATTTGAAAGGCTAACCCAATATGCTGGGCAAAGCGATCCAATTCATGCAGAACTTCTTCCGTCTGGTCGGCTAAGACACCTCCAGCAATCACCGCAAAGCGGATCAATTCTCCAGTTTTCCGTTCATGAATGGACATCAGTTCCTCAAGACTAAGGGCTTGGTTTTCTCCTTGAATATCAGCTGCTTGGCCGGCGACCATGCCTTGTGTTCCCGCCGCTTTACTCAATTGCTGCAGCAGCAAGACTTTTTGATTGGCTTCGATCTCCGCCATAGCGACTAATTGAAATGCAGCCGTCAAAAGACCATCTCCAGCTAAAATCGCTAAAGCTTCACCAAAAACCTTATGGTTGGTAGGTTTGCCTCGACGCAGATCATCGTTGTCCATTGCTGGAAGATCATCATGGATCAGCGAATACGTATGCACCATTTCTAGGGCTGCCGCACACTGGTACACCGCGGTATTGACGGGTTTGTGAAAAGCGGCGACTGTTGCTGCCAATAAAAGCGGGCGAATACGTTTGCCGCCAGCTTGGATCGAATACTGCATGCTTTTAAACAATCGTTGATCAGAGGTGTGTTCTTTGACAAAGCGCTCCATGACTTCTTCAATCAATGGGGCGTGTTCTTTTGTGAATTCTGTTAAAGCACTCATTGGTTTTCCTCTTCAAAAGGCACTTCTTCGTTAGATTCTGTCATCATTTTTGTTAAGGACTTTTCTGCTTTACTCAAAGTGTCCTTGCATTGCTTACTCAAAACCATCCCTTTTTGAAAAGCATCTAGTGCCTCTTCTAAGGGAACATCCCCTTGTTCCAAACGGGTTACAATTTGTTCTAATTCTTGTAATGATTCTTCAAATATTGGATTTGCCATGATTAACTCCTTCTGTACTAATAACTTCGACAAGTGCTTGGCCATCTTGGTAATGGATCGTCAGCTGGTCTTCTGGCTCGATCGTATCAATCGATTTGATCACCTGCTCATTTTTCGTGGTATAGCTGTAGCCCCGACCCATGATTTTCAGTGGGCTTAGCAAATCAAGAGATTGGACTGCATTTGCAAATTGATTTTCTTTTGCTGCATAAATATCTTTCATAGCTTTCATTAAGCGTTGGGAAAGATAACTGACCTCTTGGTTACTAGCTTGCAATCGCGCTTTTGGTTGTTGTTGTGCTAAACGTGAAATCAATTGCTGTGCATGGCGATCCTTGTCATAAAGCAAGGTTTGCAGACCTTGCTGCATCCGCTGCTGCAACTGATCGAGTTTGATGGACTGTGCCTCATACAAGCGCTCTGGTTGTCGAAAAACATATGATCCAATCACTCGCTGATAGCGTTCTTGTTTGTACTGGATCTGGTGCATAAAAGCTTGCTCTAATCGGGCTTGTCTTTCTTCGATCCGCAAAATCTCTTCTGATAGGACGGGCACTGCTAATTCGGCAGCTGCGGTCGGAGTTGCCGCCCGCACATCCGCCACTAAATCGGCAATTGTCGTATCAGTTTCATGCCCCACTGAAGAAATAACGGGGGTTTTTGCGTCAAAAATGGCTCTTGCCACTCGTTCTTCATTGAAAGGCCAGAGGTCCTCAATCGACCCACCCCCACGTCCGATGATCATAGTATCAAAGGTACCATCGGCTTCGACTCGTTGGATATTTTTCACCACATCATCCGCGGCTTTGTTGCCTTGTACCACGGTTGGATACAAAACGATCTGAGCAATGGGATAACGCCGCTGGGTCGTCGTGATGATATCTCTGATCACCGCCCCACTAGGACTGGTCAAGACTGCGATGCGTTTCGGGTATTTCGGCAACGACTGCTTCGGTGCAGAAAATAATCCTTCCGCTGCCAATTTCTGCTTTAATTGTTCATAGGCTTGATAAAGGGCACCGACACCGTCTGGTTCCATGTGATCGATCACCATCTGGTAATTTCCGCTTGCCTCATACAAGGTGATACGTCCAACCGCCATGACTTTCATGCCCTCTTCTGGTTGAAAGCGCAGCTTGTCAAAAGCGCCCTTGAACATGACGGTCGAAATTTTTGCACCATCATCCTTTAAACTAAAGTATTGGTGATTGGGGCGACGACGAAAATTAGAGATCTCCCCCGTCAAATAAACCCGCTCTAAATACGGATCGACGTCAAACTTACGCTTGATATATTTTGTTAATGCGGTCACCGTTAAATATTCTTGCGCCATTTAGTTTTTCATTGTCTCCTTTGCTGCCTCGATCGTTTGGGCCATCAACATCGTGATCGTCATTGGTCCTACACCTCTAGGTACCGGGGTGATATAGCTAGCGATCGGTTCGACTTCATCAAATTTCACATCGCCGATCAACTTGCCATTGGCATCCCGATTCATTCCTACATCGATCACCACGGCCCCTTCTTTTACGAAGTCTTTTGTGACAAAATGACCGCGGCCGATCGCCACGACTAAAATGTCCGCTTGCTTCGCTAACTCAGGCAGATTTTTGGTTTTTGAATGAGCAATAGTCACGGTGGCATTTGCCCCTAAGAGCAAGTGCGCCATCGGTTTTCCGACAATGTTGCTGCGGCCGATAACTAAAGCATTTTTCCCTTCCAATTCGATCCCATACGCAGCAAACATTTTCATGATGCCATAAGGGGTACAAGGAATTCGGTCAGGTACACCGGCAAATAATTTTCCTAAATTGATTGGATGAAAACCGTCGACATCTTTTTCCGGTTTGATGGCTAACAGCACTTTTTCTTCATTGATATGTTTTGGCAAAGGAAGTTGAACCAAAATGCCGTGAAAGGCATCATCGTTATTGAACTGTTCGATTTCTGCTAATAATTCTGCCTCAGTAATGGATTCAGGATAGCGGGCAACACGGGAATTGATGCCGATTTTCGCCGCAGCTAGTTCTTTATTTTTCACATAAGTCTGGCTTGCTTTGTCTTCTCCAACAAGTAAAACAACTAATCCCGGTGTCACACCCTGCTCTTTTAGTGTTGCTGTCTCTGAAAGAAACGCCGCTTGCATTTTTTCAGCCAATTCTTTTCCATTGATCAATGTACCCATTCTGACAACTCCTCCAACCTGATTATACTGACTTATTTTGTAAAAAGAAACGCAACAATCGTTTGTCGATCTGCTTCTTCATGTTTTCTATCATAGCATTTTCTGAAAAGAAAAACACCGTCTAAGGCTCCCTTTTTTCGGAAAAAACGAGGTCAAACCGACAAAGTGTATGCAAAAAAACCGAACGATCAAGCAGGACCGTCAAAACAAGGCGGTTGCTCATAAATCGTTCGGTTTCTGCCTCGATCGAATAAAGGCTGTTTTCTTTTGTTCGATAGTGTTAAGGCTGAAAACTACTCACTTACTTGGTTGTTTTTTGTTTCTAGCTCTTGATTGACTGTCGATAAAATACCGTTGACAAACTTTCTTGACTGATCGTCACTAAAGGTTTTCGCTAATTCGATCGCTTCATTCAAAGCCACACGATTCGGCACATTATCCACATAGATCATTTCATACAAAGCGATTCGTAAAATCGTCACGTCCATTTTTGATAAACGCTGGATTTTCCAACCGGCTTTTAGATGACTTTGAATGACTTCATCCAAGGCTTCTTTGTAATGACAGACACCTGCCACTAATTGATCTAAATAAACAGGGACAAAATGCTCTTGTTCTTCATCAATCAATTCATGGTGTTCCAACTCGATGGCATGCATGATGGCATCTTGTTTCGTTAAATCTTTGTTAAAGTCTAGTGGAAATAAAGCTTGTAACGCCATTTTCCGTATTTCATGCCGTGATAATTCTTTACTCATTTTCTTCCTCGTCGTTTCCAAATAATTCTTCGATGTCTGGTAAATCTACTTTTTCTGGCACGACTGCCACAACATGAACATTTACTTCAGCCAGTTGCACATCTGTCATAAATAAGACTTGCTGTTTGACCCGTTCTTGGATCTCCATTGCCACTTTAGGCACTGACATCCCATAAGTGATATAGCAGTAGATATCCACTTTGATCCCTGTTTCATCGATCGTTAAGTAGACTCCTTTGCCATGAGCTGCGCGGCCTAGTAATTCAGTGACACTGTTTGCCAGTGTTCCTCGCATCCCATAGACACCTTCCACTTTAGAAGCAGCGATCCCAATAATGATCTCGATCACTTCTGGCGCGATGACGATTTCGCCTAATTCAGGACTTGCATTTAATACAAGGTTTTTATCTTCATTCATACGTTTTTGCCTCCATTCTAAACAGCTGTACCGTATTGTTTGTAAAAAAATCGCTCGTTTTTTCCGTTTGAAGCAAGCCAGCGCTTGATTCAATCAATAACATCCATGGCACAGTGTTTCTTCTCGCTCTAAGTTTATCATTTTCTGCACTGAGAATCTATAATAACCCACTATTCTCAATGAATTTTCTGAAAAACAAGGTCGATGAATCAGAGAATGATCAATTCTTTCGGTGAATGTGTCAACACTTTATTACCAGTTTCAGTGATCAAAAGATCATCCTCGATACGAACGCCGCCAATTCCTGGAAGATAGATGCCTGGTTCATCTGTAATGACGTTTCCGACAACAAATGCTTTATCAGCACGGAAGGAGACATTTGGTCCTTCGTGGATTTCTAAACCAATCCCATGGCCTGTTGAATGACCAAAAGCATCCCCGTAGCCAAAGGAAGCTATGTGATCCCGGGCGATCGCATCTAGCTCAATTCCGGTCATTCCAGGTTTTGCTGCTGCCAAGACTTTTTCTTGTGCTTCTAGCACGATTTGATAGATTTCTTTCAATTTATCGCCAGGATCCCCCACAGCAAAAGTTCTGGTCATATCAGACACATAGCCTTGATAGTAACAGCCAAAGTCTAACGTGATCAGATCGCCTTGTTCAATCACTTTTTCACTGGCAACCCCATGGGGCATTGCTGAACGAAGACCACTGGCCACGATCGTTTCAAAAGATACGCTTGTGGCACCTAATGAACGCATAAAGAAATCTAACTGATTCGCCACTTCGATTTCGGTCATCCCTGGGCGGATCATTTTCAAAATATGTTCGAACCCTTGATCGGCGATATGGCAGGCTTGTTGGATCAATGCGATTTCTTCCTCATCTTTGACTTCCCGCAATGCCTCGATCATACCAGATACAGGAGCTAATGAGGATTCCTCAATCAAGTCTTCTAAGACGGAGTATTCAGCAAAGCTGACGAAACTTTCTTCAAATGCTAAGACATTGATTTCTTCCTTTTGGCAGATAGTTGCAACTTCTTCAAAAATCGGTCCACTATTTTTTACGATCTCAAATCCTTGGGCTTGGGCAGCTGCTTGCTCTGTATATCGGAAATCTGTTACAAAAAAAGCTTTGTCCAACGTAATGACTGCTAAACCAGTTGTACCAGTAAAGTTTGTCAAGTAACGCAAATTGTATGGGCTGGTGATCAAGAACCCATCAATCGAATCTTTTCTCATTGCTTCACGTAATTTTTCAACTCTTAACATGTATCGTTCCCTACTTTCTTGTTCTATACGATAGTATTATAACAAACTTCCAGAAAAAGCGGAAAGTAAGCGAAAAGTTTTCTAAAAAATCAAACAATACGAACCTAAAGAATGGTGTTTTAAAAAGACTCTAGTTGGCTCTCTCGTTGTTCTTTTCTAGATAACTTTAATCCACAAAAAAAGCAACCCAATCAACGGATTGCTTCTTTGATAATTATCTTTTACGTCCCAAAAAGAATGATACGACAGCCACGAAAATGACTGCCCCAATGATTGCTGGCACGATTGCCATTCCTGCCACTTGCGGTCCCCAAGTGCCGAATAAGCCTTGTCCGATTGATGCGCCCACAAGTCCTGCCACGATATCAAAAATGCAACCGCGTTTTTCTCCTGCGATGGCGCCACCGATTGAACCGATGACCGCTCCCACGATCAATGTCCATAAAAAGTGCATAATAACCCCTCCTAAACTTTCTTATAAAAAGGGTAACATATTGAGAATCAATTGGAAAAACATATGCTCTCTTGTTATTTTCTACGGGTAATTGCCCGTTTCAAGATATCGAAAAAGCCAAGAGAATGGACCATATGATCTGGGTCAACGTATTCGCGAATTGCCCGCAGAACTTTTTTTGGTTCTTTTGATGAGAAGGTATATGTCCCATTCTTTTTGGTCCGAATCGCATACCGTGGGATCCAGCGTCCTTTGAACAAGACCGAAGCGATCACATAGTCGACATCTTCCCAAGGAATTTGAATAAACTTGCGTTTGTCACGATCATTATAAAACTCAAAGGCATTATCGCCGATCATTATTTTGCCGTATTCATTGATACCTAAAAAAGACGTAGCATCGATCGTCAAATCAACTTTTGTATTAAGGGATTGTACCATTTGCGCTTACTCCATTCTATATCGTCTTATCGTTACCTATTATACGTGTTTGCGGCATGTTTGGCGAATAAATAAAAAGATGCTTGGGTCTCCCCAAGCACCTATCATTGAAAAGATTATAACAATCCGATCAAGTGTCCACCGATACCGACTAAGAATAGACCGATAATAATGACGATTGGAGAAACTTTTTTCTTCAATAACCACATACATAACAAAGTAAGCAATAGTGCAGCTAAACCAGGAATCAATTGATCCAAGTTGTTTTGCAATGTTGTTACTTTTGTATCAGTCAATGCACGGCCTTCAGCTACTTGTTGGAAGGCTTGTTGCAAACCAGCTGAACCAGAAGGCAAGTTCGCCCAGTCGACATAAGCACCTTCATCAAGCGGTACGCTTGAGACAACTGGTGCAAAGGAAATCGATACCCAACGTTGAACAAGTGACCCTAATACGAACATCCCTAAAATAGAAGCACCTTTTGTTACATCTTGTAGCAAACCACCTGAAAGGTCATCTGTGATTTTAGAACCAGCACGGTAGCCGAATTCTTGTGTGTACCACATAAATGCCCAACGGATGATGTTCCAAGCAACGAAGAAGATGATTGGGCCTAAGATGTTTCCGCCTAAAGCAAGAGAAGCACCTAATGCACCTAACATCGGACGTACAGTAAACCAGAACACAGGGTCACCGACACCGGCTAAAGGACCCATCATCCCAACTTTTACCCCTTGGATCGCTACGTCATCGACAGGCGCACCATTGGCACGTTCTTCTTCTAACGCTAAAGTTACACCTAAGATTGGTGATGCGATATATGGGTGAGTATTAAAGAATTCTAAGTGACGCTTCAAAGCAGCGGCACGGTCTTCTTTTGTTTTGTATAATTTTTTGATTGCTGGAATCATTGAGAATGCCCAACCACCATTTTGCATACGTTCATAGTTCCATGAACCTTGAATGAAGGTAGAGCGCCATGCTACGGCTAAACGATCTTTTTTATTTAATTGAATTTTTTCTGCCATTTTTTTCTCCTCCTTCGATTCTAATAGTCATTCAAGATATCGCCTAGAGGGTCGCCAGTGTTGCTGCCGCCGCCTCCATTTGATGATCCGCCCATTTTAGTTAGGTTCAAGTAGATCAATGCGATTGCTACTGCCAAGGCACCGATAGCGATCAATGTCAATTGAGAGATAGCTGCGATTACGAAACCGATAATAAAGAATGGCCATACTTCGCGAGTTGCCATCATGTTGATAACCATTGCGTAACCAACGGCAACAACCATACCACCACCGATAGCCATACCATCAGTTAACCATGCAGGCATTGATTCTAAGAAGTTTTGAACAGTTGCAGCAGGGATAGCCAACAATGCAGCTGCAGGAATCGCAATACGAACCCCTTGCATACATACAGCGATCACGTGCCACATTTCGATTTTACGAATGTTGCCTTCTTCAGCAGCAGCATCCATAAAGTGAACGATTGGCACAGCCAATGTACGAACGATCATTGTCAAGAACAACCCAGCAACAGCTAGAGGGATCGCAACGGCAATCGCTGTATCAACACCAGCAGTTCCTTGTCCACCTAAAACTAAAATAATTGCAGATGCGACAGACGCCAATGCAGCATCAGGTGCAACAGCGGCACCGATATTTGCCCATCCAAGTGCGATCATTTGTAATGATCCGCCCAAAATGATACATGCTTCCAAATTACCGGTCACTAAACCGATCAAAGTACACGCGATTAGCGGTTGATGGAATTGGAATTCATCCAAGATCCCTTCCATACCAGCTAAAAAGGCAACGAGTACTACTAATACCATAGATATAATAGTCATGATAGACCTCCTATTTAGTTGAATACGTTTCTATTTATTTGCCAATTCATTTTTGGCTTTGCGTAAGATTTCGTCCATGTTGTCTCGAGAGTCATTTGGTACTTTACGCACATCGAATTTGATGCCGCGTTCTTTCAAATCTTCAAATGTATTCACATCATCTGTACCCATCGACAATACTTTACTTACAACAACTTTCCCAACAGAGTGAGCCATTGAACCAACGTTCACTTCAGTAATATCAACGCCACCTTCAACAGCACGTAATACATCTTGTGGGTTTTCAAATAATAGTAAAGCTTTCGTATTCCCGAAACGAGGGTCTTTAGAAACTTCAATCATTTTGTCCACTGGAATGACGTTCGCTTTTACTCCTGGAGGAGCTGCTTGTTCGATCAGTTTTTTACGCAAGTCATCTTTTGCCACCGCGTCAGAAACAACGATGATCCGAGATGGATTCACTGATTTTGTCCAAGCTGTAGCAACTTGACCATGCAACAAACGTGAATCGACACGAGCAAGTACGATTTTGATTTTGCCATCGCCTAGAACAGTTCCCGGAGGAAGTGATCCTTTAGGTTGATCGTCTTGCACTGCTTTTGGTGCTGAAGCTTCTTCTGGTTCAAGTTCTTCTGGTTTGACCTTGACCCCTTCTTTAGCTGTTTCAACGATATGCGCAGCAATTTCATGCGCTGTATTCATTGAAAAACGTGAAGCATAGGCTTCGATCACCATTGGTAAATTCATACCAGCAACGATTGCCCATTTGTCTTTGTGATCTTCAAACAAGCTGTTCGCTTGGTTGAAAGGAGTACCACCCCAAAGATCAACTAAGAATAATACTTCTTCTTGATCGTCAAATGTAGCAATTGCTTCTTGCATTTTTGCCTTGATGTCATCTGGACCTTCACTTGGCATCAATGTAACAGCTTTAACATTTTCTTGTTCGCCGAAGATCATTGAACCAGATTGCAAAATGCCGTTAGCAAATTCTCCATGACTTGCTAGGATAATTCCTACCATCTTTTTACCTCCTATATCAAAATTGAAAAATGTGACACGAATACGAAAGAAAAAACAACATCGAAAAACTAAGGGTGACTACCTTCTTTTTCCAAAATATCCTTCAAAAAGATTTTACGATCAGCTGGAACTTTGCGTATCTCCACTTCAATGCCTTGGTTTTGCAAGTAAAGCAATGAAGCAAGATCTTGATCATTGACTGACACGAAATTAGTGATCATTCGTTTTCCCATTGAAAAACTCATACCGCCGATATTGACGGAACGAATGTCAATGCCTCCTTTAACCAGAGTCACGACATCTTGAGGGTTGGTAAATAATAACATGACTTTTTGCGTATTAAATAATGTGTTATGCGCCACCTCAAGCATTTTCGCTACTGTCACCACATTGGATTTGATCCCTGGTGGAGCAGCTTCTTTCAAGAGAAACTTTCGTAATTGGTCATTTGCGACTTCATCACTGACCACGATGATTCGATTGATACCAGTCATTTTCGACCAAGCTGTGGCGACCTGACCATGAATCAACCGATCGTCGATTCGGGCAAGACGTATATCCATTCCCATTGTGCAAGCCTCCTACATCCATCGATCCGCTTTTCATATTGAGGATCTGTTCTTTTTTCAATCACCTCCTGTATCCACTTATATAGAAGCAAGAAGCGTGCCAAGTTTTTCCGATACACTATTCTTGAAAAAACCTTAAGAATCAGCATTCAGATAATACACTAAAAAAGATACACTAAAAAATACTGTATCTTTTTTAGTGTATCTGTATTATTTGTAAGATTTAAAAATACATTTCTTTTTCGTGATGGTTTTTGATCAGCTCTAGCAGATAGTACTCTTCAGTCTTAGGCACTTCGATATTCATCAAGCGTGAAAACGATTGGACATGCACATGCAATTGGCCATAAAGCGGATTCTCCTCCATCGCTGTTAAATCAATTTCAGAAACAGTCAATGGCTGCCGCAGTAAGATCCGCTCCAGCATACCTGCGCCATGCATCACAAAATTGATCTGAAAGCCTTGCTGCGCCCCTACCAAATCCAAATCGTGAATGATCTCTTCGCCAAATTTCCACAACGGCTCTACTACTTTTTTCGCATTGACATAGGTAAAGTTTTCCTCTAAATACCGGACACAGATTTCTTTCGCCTGCCGATCATCTAGCTGTACTTCATCTTCAAAACTCAAATCATTCTCTAATAGGATATCATCCAACAGTAGATCAACATCTTGATCAATAAAACGTTCTAATGAAATAAACGGTGCGTCGATATGGGGATCGATGATCCCTGTTGCGGCAATCAGACGGTAGCGCTGTTGAATCTGATCCAAGTCCGTCCTCAGATCCGCCACCGATAACGTCACCACTTCGACATTTTGGTTTTGACGTTTTGACAATGAGCTTTGGATCAATTCTTTGATGCGCTGCGCCGTTCCCTTTCCCGAAGCGCAGACCGCTAGAATCGCTTTAGGATGGTGGTTTTGTGTCACTGGTTCTTCCACAGTGACCGCTCCATACCCGCGGAACTTCCGTAATGAATCATAGAGCTGATCGAGGTCCGTGCCGATCACTGACGCTTTACGGACCGTCTCTAGGACGATGGAGGTGGTCACCATATCGACTGTTCGAACAGCCACACCCGTTTCTCGTTGGATTTCATTATTAAAGGTCGCTAAGGACCCCATATCGACTAAAAGGATCACCCCACTGCCATCATTGACTGCCCGTACACTATCCACGATTTTTTTCAACGCCACAGCCGGGGGCATATCTAACGGCATGTCCACCGCTGTCACTTGATCGACTTCCAGCAATTGTTTGACCACTTGTACCATGCTACTGGCTGTGCTGTTGCCGTGGGCTGCAACGACGACGCCGATTTTCCCAGAGGAATGAGAGGTTCTAAGAGAAACCAGAAGAACCGCTAAATAATAAGATTCGCTCTCAGGAATCGCCACTTGGAAACTATCACCAATAAAATCGCGGACTTCTTTGGCGACTTCAAACTCTTGAGGATAATCAGCTACCATCTGACGAATATTGTCGTTGGTTTGTCGTTCTTCTCCCAAATGGATTTTTTTCAAAAACGAGCTGATGTGTAAGCTCATGGCATAGATGAAATTTTGCTGAAAATCATAATTTAAGCGTTGTCGAACCAGCTCATAGATTTGATTTGTTACACTGATCACTTTCTGATCGACAAATTCACTTAGTTTATTGACCGAGTTAAAGGAAAACCCGTGATCTTTATAAAAAGACTTTAAGTGAACATTGATATCTGTTGAGATAAAATGATTGATCGCTTCTTGATCTAACCCATCTGCTTTTAGCAGAGCAGCCTTGTCGCCGATAATATCGTAAAGATTATAAGGCAATTCATAGGAATCTGATTGAATATTGTTTAAGTTTTGATTCGGTTGAATGCTGATCTTCGGTTCAAGGATCTTAGAGAGCTCTGCCAGCTCATTGCGGCGATTCCCCAAAACGATCAATCCTGAACGAATCCCTTCTGGCAAATCGATCAAATCGATTTCAATCTCATCTTGTTGCATATGATTCAAAAAGCCCCGTGCACAGACTAGCTGGACATTGGATTTCAATTGACCGATATTCCCAAAACTGACACTGCCGATCAACGCTTTGACCACATCTTCTGTCAAGGAGATCGTCCGCTGAATACGGGTCGCCTCTTGCCCGACTAATACCCGAACGAGATCGACTTTTTCTGATGCGGGTCGTTTCTCAAAAAAGGGCAGTTGAATATTGATGGGAATGCGTCGGGTAAAGGTATCTAATAGCGTTGAGTTGGGGTCTTCGGTAGTAGCACCAACGATTCGGACATTCGCTTGATGATTTTTGCCCGTCTCTCCTAGACGGCTAAAGGTTCCATGATCCATAAAGTAAAAAATCATTTCTTGCCCTTCTGGCGGTAATCGATGGATCTCATCGAGAAACAACATACTCTCATCCGCTTGATCAATAATACCAATCTTCTCTTGATCGGCACCCGTAAATGCCCCCCGTACATAACCAAACAAATGGCTCATCAAAAGCTCTGGGTTATTTGCATAGTCCGCACAGTTAAAGACGATCAATTCTTTGTCATCGGCAATTACTTGATTGCTTTTGGCAAACTGGAACATCGCATGGGCAAAGTACGTTTTCCCAGAACCAGTAGGCCCTGTGATCAAGCAGTTTAGCCCTTTCGGCGGATACAAGATCGCTGCTTTCGCCTGCTCAACAGCGTTTTTCATACTTCCGTTGGCACCGATGATCGTCGCAAAAATATCTCGGTCAGAGGGTTTTCCTTGTACTCGTTGAGGGAAGGCTTTTTCTCTTTGCGGGCGACTTTCTTTGTAGCTTGGGACATACTTTTCCTTACTGCTGGGATCGACCCCTGCCGCCCAATAACGAACAGGCCGCGAGTCGCTTTTTTCGACGCGCCCTTCTTTAACAAGCTTATTTAAATCCTTACTGGCATTACTGCGCTGAATGGCTAAATGATCGGCAACTTCTGAAGTAGACAACCCCTTCTTTTCCCCTAAGCCGCTCATCGTATTTTCGACGATATATTGATAAATCCGTTCGATTCGCTTGCCCAACAGCTTCGCCTCCTTGTTTTTTCCACTTGAATACTTTACTCATTTTTCTATAAAAAAGCAACTTTTTTTCCACACAGAAAAAGCAAAATACTTTGTTCGAAAGAACAATAGAACGTCCTTTCACATGCTACTCTCAGCATAAAGCATTTTGCCAAAAAAAGATATTCAAAAGTCAGGATGTGTTAGGCTTTTTCATTGGGAATGAACGTTGGCACCTGGTCTGGAAATCGTTGCAGTTCTTTTTGCATCCAAATCACATCGTGCCATTGATTGAACTTATAGCCGACATGCGAAAAATCAGCAACTTTCCGATACCCAAGCTTCTCATGAAAAGCCTCGCTTTGTTGATTGCCTCCTGTAATACACGCAGTCAGATTGACCACGTTTTGCGCTTTTAGTTTTTCTTCAAGCCCTTGATAAAGAGCGGTGCCGAGCCCTTTTGCTTTGGCATCCGGCGCTAAATAAACGGTTACTTCAACGGTCCAATCATACGCCGCCCGTTCTTTATAGGCTGACGCATAGGCATAACCGACAATTTCACCAGCCTCTTCTGCAACGAGATACGGGTAGCGTTTCAAGGTCTTGGCGATGCGTTCCGCGAATTCTTGAACCGATGGCACCTCCGTTTCAAAGGTAATCGGTGTATTTTCTACATAATAAGCATAGATTGCTGTCAAGGCTTGGGCATCTGCAATCGTGGCAGAACGTATCGTCATAGAACCCCTTCTTTCAGTAAATTTTTTCCCAGTATACTCTTTCTGAATAAAAAAAACAATCCGCTTTTGACGGATCGTTTCCTAGTTATGAATGATTTAACGGGCTTTTTCAACTCCGCAATACACGGTAAGATGTTGCGGCAGCACCGCTACTGTGATTGGCAATTCCGGCCCTGGATCACCATCGACATTCGTTTCGATCGTTGCCCCATCCGTCAAACGAATCGTTGCTTTATCAAAAGTTTGATAACCAAGAACATCATTTGATTCCGTAACTCCTTTGAGAAGCTCAGGCACGCTTTTGACAGTTTCCCAAAGATTCGTATCCTTTAAGTAGATCAGATGTAATTTGCCGTCATCGGTACTCGCTTTAGGCAAAAGAGATTCGAAACCGCCGATCGTATTGGATGAACCAACGATCATCGTACTGCTTTCCACAGCGATCGTCGTTTTTTCGCCATTATTTTCGGCGGTCACTTCAAACGGATGACTTTCATTTTTCCGCACTTCCCGTAGACCAGAAACAAAATAGGCCATTTTTCCCAGCTTGGTTTTTTCTTCAACTTCCACATTGTTGATCGCCGCTGGAATCATACCAATCGCCACTACATTGGTAAAATAGTCTTGATTAACCTGCCCAATATCGATTTTGCGGGTGTGATCCACTGCAAATGATTCGATGGCTTCCTTGGGATCTAGTGGAATCGCTAATGCTCTGGCTAAATCATTTACTGTGCCCAGCGGGAAGAAACCGAAATTTGGTCGTTTGTCATGAGGAGCTAAGCCATTGACCGCTTCATTGACGGTACCATCACCGCCCATTGCGAAGACACTGTCAAATTCTGCTGCTGCCTCAGAGGCAAAACGTGTAGCATCTCCTTCTTTTTCGGTATGTTTGACAACGACTTCTGAAAAAGCTTCCCGCAGCTTTTCTTCTGCCATCTCCTCAAATTCTTTCGCTTGTTCCCCACCAGAACTTGGATTGACGATCAATAATGCTTTCATAAAACAGCCTCCTTGTTTGGGTTCATTTTCTATGAATCCAGTATAACAAGTTTCACGAAACCTGTCTTAAACGACATCCGCCTATCCGCTGCAAAAAAACACAGCCTATGCAGACTGTGTTTTTTCGAGTACGCACCTCATTTTATTAAACCAATCGTTTACGCAAGCGCCCAGAAATAAAATCAATGATCGTGACCGTCACAACGATCCCTAATAAAATGATTCCTACACGGCTCCATGATCGCGCATTGATGGCAAAGATCATCGGCGTACCGATCCCACCTGCCCCTACGATCCCTAAGATCGAAGCTGAACGGACAGCCAGTTCAAAACGATACAAGGTAAAAGAAAGAAATTCTGGAATCAATTGTGGCAATGTCGCAAAGCCTAACACATCCCAACGATTTCCTCCCGCACTAACGACCGATTCTGAAGGACCGTGATCCATGTTCTCGATCGCTTCGCTATAGAGTTTCGCCAACATCCCAATGGAATGGACACTAACTGCCAAAACACCAGCAAAGGATCCGGGACCCACTGTTTTGATGAACATGATCGCTAAGACGATTTCTGGAAACGTTCGAATCGCCGTCAGCACGATTTTACCGAAACCTGATAGCCAGCGAGGGCTGTTTTTGCTGCGCGCCGCCCAAAAGGCAAAAGGAATACTTAATATTGAGGATAAAAACGTACCCACAAAGGCGATCGCAACGGTTTCGATCATCAAACTGATCAAATCTTCGCCATCACCGGTATAAACATAGCCCCAATCAGGATGGATCAGGCCATAAAAGATTGAGCCGACAATTTGACCGACATTTTCTTTAACACCCGCAAAAGGCACGCCAGCAAAAGCCCAAATATAAAGGAGGATAACGACTACTGCGATCAGCCAATTCCGTATTTTTTTCTTTTTCGGTTCTGCTGGCAACATCATAACAATCGCTCCCTTAATCTATTACTGATGGTATCAATCACCAAAACAACTGCAAAAATCACTAAGACGATAATCGACGTCTGGTCATATCGAAATTGGCTTAAAGATCGTTGTAAGAAAACACCGATTCCGCCTGCGCCGATATACCCAAGAATCGTCGATGCCCGCACATTGATCTCAAAGGCATAAAGCAAGTAACTAAGAAAATGGCTCATGACTTGCGGTACGACTGCATAGCGGATGATGTCAAACTTCGATCCTCCAGAAGCCGTGATTGCTTCGATCGGACCTTCATCAATCGTTTCAATCGATTCATAAAACAATTTGGTGATCATCCCAAAAGAAAACACAGAGATGGAGATCACCCCGGCAACGGGACCGATTCCGACAATGGCAACAAATAAAGCCGCCAGCATCAAATCAGGTACTGTCCGAATGATATTTAAAACAAAACGGAAACAACCGCTGATCCAATGATTCGTCATGATATTTCGTGCTGCTAAAAGTGAAAACGGAAAGGCCGCCAGTGCACCAAAGGTTGTGCCGATGATCGCCATTTGGATGGTTTGCAAAATCGGCTCAACAATGATTTTGGCATATGCCCAATCAGGATGAGCCATCTTTTGTAAAATGACATTCATTTGACTGCTGTTGCTAAAGAACCGTGCCAAATCAACGCCAGAAATAGAGCCGCTAACGAACAATACCACTAAAAAAATGACGAGCCACAGAACATTTTTCCATAGTCCGCTGCGTTTCGGCAACGTATTTGTCGTCATTGTCCTGCCCCTTCCTGCTCTTCCATGATCTCGCTACCATAAATCTGTTTCAATCGCTGATCGGTCGCTTCACTGACAGGGCCATCAAAAACCAAGCCCCCATCTCGTAACCCGATGATCCGTGTGCCGTATTCTCTTGCCAATTGGACAGAATGTAAATTGACTACGATAGTGATGCCCAGATCTTGATTGATCCGTTTTAAGTCATTCATGACTTTTTCAGTGGTTAAAGGATCTAAGGAAGCAACCGGTTCATCCGCTAAAATAATCTTCGGCTCTTGCGTCAAAGCACGGGCAATCGAAACCCGCTGCTGCTGACCGCCAGACAATTCATCGGCTCGAGTATAGACTTTTTCTGCTAAATTGACCCGCTGCAGCGATTGATAAGCCAGCTCTTTATCCGCTTGCGGGAACAAACCAAGCAACATTTTGATCGTTGGGTGATAAGCTACTCGCCCAGTTAAGACATTTCGCAAGACACTCGAACGTTTCACCAAATTAAAGCTTTGGAAAATCATGCCAATGTCTCGACGAATCAAGCGCAACTCTCTTCCTTTTGCTTTTGTGATCGACTTGCTATCGATTAAAATCTCGCCACTCGTGATCTCGTGCAGTCGATTGATGGAGCGCAGCATCGTTGATTTTCCTGCTCCTGATAAACCCACTACGATGACAAATTCCCCTTTTTTGATATCGATGTTTAAGTCCTTCAAACCTAATACCCCATTTGGGTATTGCTTGGTCACATTCTGAAATGAAATAATCGTTTCGTTCTCTAGAGACATGATTCTCCTACTTTCTTTCCATTAGGTAAAAATTGCTTTCCATTCGAAAAGGGTACCTCAACTACCGGTACCCTCCCGATCTATTCATCTATTAGTTATTGTCCGACTTGTTCCGCATACTCTCTTACGATGTCGAAATTGCTGTCTTGTGAAACAACGTATCCTTCATGAGAGTAAATATCAGAGATGATTTGTTTTCCTTCTTCATCTTTACCGATCGCGATAAAGGCATCTTGGATTTTTTTGTCCCACTCTTCACTCATGTCGCTGCGGACACTGATCGTATCGTTCGGGATCGGTTCGGTAAAGTACATTGGTTCTACCTCATCCATGATTTCTGGGTAATCATTTTTGACCGTGTTGCGGGCATCTTCAAAAACGAACGCTGCGTCAACGTCGCCATTCAAGACAGATAAGACCGCTTGGTCATGGCCTTTGACTTGAACAGTCGTCACATCCGTATTGATATCGATGCCTGCTTTTTTCATTTCTGCTACTGGCCAAACATAACCGGCAGAAGAAGTAACATCTTGCGTGGCAATCGTTTTGCCTTTTAAATCTTCCAACTCTTTGATATCGCTGCCGCTTTTTACGACGATCATTGAGCGATAGCTATCAACCAATTCATCCGTTGATTCCCCACCAGGCTGCTTGATGCCATAACGCTGTGCTTGTAATAGCACCTTAACATTGCTTTGTTCATTTGCTAAAACATAGGCATTCGGCGGTAAAAAGCCTACATCTACTTGTTTCGAAGCCATTGCTTCGACGATTGTATTGTAGTCAGTGGAAACACTCACAGTGACTGGAATCCCCAATTCATCACTTAATAATTGCTCAAGTGGTTTTGCTTTTGCTTCTAATGTTTCTGCTGCTTGTGATGGAACAAATTGAACGGTCAACTTTTCTGGTACATATCCTGCTTCTTCAGCCGCCGAGTCAGTACTTGCTCCACCTGAGCCACATGCCGCCAGCGTAACTGCTGCCACCAAACCTAAACCAAACATTGCCGTTTTCTTCCAAACTTTCATCACTTTTTCTCCTTTTCATTAAAAAAATCGAACTCACGGAATTCCGAACTTTCCTTTTTGATTATAAAAAACCAACGAATCAAAAACAATCTTTTTCGAATTACGAACGTTTTCTTTTTTGATAATGTTCGTGTTTCGACCAAAATCATTCGTGAGCACATTCTCAATAATCAACGTTTTTCGAAAGTTTCTTTCCATTTGTTCTACTTCCTCAGAGTATCAAATGAATATAAGGTTTGTGTTGTCAACGTGTAAAGATTCCGTTAATAGCAAAAGGAACTTTGTGAACAACAAAGCATGGATATACTCGTAATTCTTACCCTAAGTGCACAAAATTTCTTGAAAAATCTAGCCAGAAAATGACGGCACACTTTTTTGACCGGAAAAACACCAATAAAAAAAGCAGAGAATCCCCTTAAGAACCTCTGCTTTTGACCTCATTTTTTACAGTAGAAAGAGTCATTTACCCTTGATCCGTTGGCAGCTGCAACAAGAGTACATGCTCGTTATCAATCATTTCACCTGTCAAGACAAAGCCGTTTCGTTCGTAAAGCTTTGTTGCGATCTCGTTGCCATCTACAGCGGAGATCCTTAATTCTTGCGCTTGGATATGGGTTTTGAACCAATCTAACCCAGCAAGAAACGCCTGACTGCCTAACCCTTGATTTTGGAATTTTTCTGCGATCATAAACCGCTCGATCCACCACGAAGCTTTTGGATAATCCTCATCCGCTTCGTAAAAACTAAATAAGAGAAAGCCGACCATATCCTCACCATTGTAGAGGGCAAATGCCTGACGTGGTTCCTCATAGATCGCCTCTAACATTGAGTACCAATTGGGCGCAACAAAATCTTCTTGCTCCTTCGTTGTCTTCAAATTCATGCACGCACGATAGTTTCCCTTCGTGATTTCTTTTAATTGAATCATTGCTTCACTCCTTATCTAAGCCATTATAAATAACTATTTCGTTAAAACGGTTTCATTGGTGTATAAAAAAACACCCAGGTTACTTTTACGTAATCTGGATGTCATTTTCTTATGCTTCTTGCGCTACTGGATAAACAGATACTTGTTTTTTGTCGCGGCCTTTACGTTCGAAACGAACAACGCCGTCAACTTTTGCAAACAATGTATCATCTCCACCGATACCTACGTTTACCCCTGGGTAAATTTTAGTACCGCGTTGGCGATAAAGGATTGATCCGCCTGAAACGGTTTGACCGTCAGCACGTTTCGCACCTAAACGTTTTGATTGAGAGTCACGTCCGTTAGAAGTAGAACCCCCACCTTTTTTGTGAGCGAAGAATTGCAAATTCATTTTCATCAACATGAGATGCACCTCCTAGTTTTCTTTAGTAGTTTTGATTTGGATATAATCGTTGTACTCTTCTTGAACTGATTGCAAGCCGATCAACAAATTTTCTAAAAGAATTTGTGCGATATTCGACTGCTCTTGGGTCAAACGAGAAGGCAGCGTGACTAATAAGTACCCACCATTTTCGTTATCTGCTTCAACTTTTGGCGCAACGCCAGCCAAAGCATCGATCCCATTGACTGCACTGATCGCTAAAGCGGATGCTGCAGCACAGACGATGTCTTTGCCGTATTCTCCTGCTTGTGCGTGTCCAGCTAGTTCAAAAGAAACAATCCGACCAGAGTCATTTCGTTTGAATGTCCCTTTGATCATATTCGTTACCCTGCTTTTCGTAAGAATTAAGCGTTGATCGCGTCAATAACAACTTTTGTGTAAGGTTGACGGTGACCTTGTTTACGGTGTGAATGTTTTTTAGGTTTGTATTTGAAAGTTACGACTTTCTTTTGTTTGCCGTGTTTTTCAACAGTTCCTTCAACAGTTGCTCCTGCAACGATTGGGGCACCCACTTTTGTTGATTCGCCACCTACTAAGATAACTTCATCAAAAGTAACCTTTTGTCCAGCTTCAACGTCTAATTTTTCAACGTAGATTGCTTGACCCACTTCAACTTTTACTTGTTTCCCACCAGTTTTGATAATTGCGTACATGCTCTACAGCACCTCCTTATAATATACTTAGACTCGCCATCCCAAGTGACTTTCGTACTTACTACTTGTTCTGTGCGGTTGTAGCTGTGGAGTCCACAATTACAACAGATTAACTTTATCAAAATGTTTTCCTAAAGTCAATCACTAATTAAGGAAAAGACAGAATTCTTTTGCTACTAGTCATTTCCTTTTGTGCATTTTTTATTTTCTATTACTATAGAAGAAAGAGCACAAGCGAAACAGAATGGGAGGAGTTTTCATGCAATACCCCAAAGAATTAGCCACTGCCGTTCAACAGGCATCCCGCAGTTATCCGTTGGAAGGATTTGTTCCAGGTCAAGGACCGCTGCAGCCCAAATTGATGATCGTTGGTGAAGCCCCTGGTCGAACCGAAATCGAGAATTTTATTCCTTTTAGCGGACAAGCAGGAAAAGAATTGATGAAATCGTTGGCTTTAGCCGGTTTGACCCGTGAGGATGTCTACATCACCAGCGCTGTCCGCAGCCGTCCATATTCCGTCAAAGAGCGAATCAACAAGCGCAGCGGTGCCCATGAGATCGTCCATCCCAATCGGACACCTACCAAAAAGGAAGTCTTGCTACACGCACCACTGCTTGACTACGAGTTGTCCATCGTGGATCCGCCCGTCATTGCAACTGTTGGCAATATCGGACTACAGCGATTATTAGGCAACGCCTATTATATCAAAGACCACCATGGCGAAGTGATCCGTTCCAAAATTCAAGAAAGCAATCCGACAAAGGATGGCTATCAATGGTCGGAAAAAGAATATCTGATCGTGCCGATGTATCATCCCGCTGCGATCTTTTATAATCGGACGTTGACTCCGCAAATCGAAGCTGATTGGCGAGGGTTAAGAAACATTCTTTCACAAATACCAGCCGACGAATAACGACCAGTCCCCTAGCCCTACTGCCAATACGCTGGAATCGTCTGCTCATAGGCGGTGATTTTCGCCTCTTCCTGCAAGGTGATACTGATCTCATCGAGACCGTGGATCAATTTGTGTTTCCAGGTAGCATCGATTGCAAAGAAATGCTCCTCCCCGGCAACGATCACACATTGCCTCGGCAAGTCGATGCTGATTTTTTCAGAAGCAGGCAGCGAGGCGATCCTTTGGCGAACAGTCAAAGGCAGCTCGATGGGTAGCAGCCCGTTTTTGGTGGCATTCATATAGAAAATATCACCGAAGCTGCCAGCAATCACGGCTTTAAAGCCGTAATCCAACAGCGCCCATGCCGCATGCTCTCGAGAAGAGCCAGAACCAAAATTATCACCAGTGACGAGGACTTGAGCGGTCTGATATGCTGGATCATTCAAGATAAATGCTGGATTAGGCTTGCGTTGCGGCAAATAGCGCCAATCGTCAAATAAAAATTCGCCAAACCCCGTTTTTTCAACGCGCTTCAAATAATTTTTCGGTAGGATTTGATCGGTATCGATATTGTCATTCATCAAAGGCAGCGTCGTACCTTCAAATTGCGTAAAAGCTTCCATTAACCAACACCTCCAACCACTTCTCGTACATCGACAAAACGCCCATGGATCGCAGCTGCTGCCGCCATTGCTGGACTACAAAGGTGCGTCCGAGCGTTTTTCCCTTGCCGTCCAACAAAATTGCGGTTTGACGTGGAGGCACAGTGGACGCCTTCTGGTACTTTATCAGGATTCATTCCTAGGCACATGGAACAGCCAGGCTCCCGCCATTCAAAACCAGCCTCAATAAAGACTTTGTCTAAACCGATAGCTTCCGCTGCTTTACGAACAGGGCGTGAACCAGGAACGATAATGCCAGTGACCCCTTCTTTGATGGTCTGACCTTTCAAAATCGCCGCTGCTTCTTGCAGATCAGACAAACGACCATTGGTACACGATCCGATAAAGATGTATTCGATGGGGATATCGGCAGCCGTCTGTCCGGGGTGCAGTGCCATATATTCATAGGCTTGCTGATCATTGTGATCTCGCACTTCAGGAAACGTTTCGCTGACCGGTACTCCCATTTCTGGATTGGTGCCCCAAGTGATGTAAGGTTCTAAGGTTGCTGCGTCTAAGGTGATCAGGGCATCATAGTTGGCACCTTCATCGGTATACAGGGTTTCCCAATCCGTCACCGCACTGGCAAACGCTTGTGGCGCAAAGCGTCGATCCTTGACATAAGCAAAGGTCGTTTCATCAGGTGCGATCAAGCCCATTTTCGCCCCACCTTCGATCGACATATTGCAAATGGTCATGCGCTCTTCCATCGTCAGGTTGCGGATCGTTTCGCCAAAGAATTCTACGGCATAGCCACCACCAAAATCTGTGCCATGCGTCGCGATCAATGCCAAAATAATATCTTTGGCGTACACCCCCGGCTGCAGATGACCGGTGATCTCAACTCCCATGCGTTTCGGTTTTGTCTGCCAAATCGTCTGTGTCGCAAAGACATGCTCCACTTCACTCGTACCGATCCCAAATGCGATCGCGCCGAAAGCACCATGGGTGGCAGTATGGGAATCACCGCAAACGATCGTTTTTCCTGGTTGGGTCAAGCCTACTTCTGGGCCAACCATATGGACAATTCCTTGGTTGGCAGAGCCATTGTCACACAATTCGATCCCAAAATCATGACAGTTTTTACGTAACGTATCCATTTGCTTTTTTGCAACCAGATCGGTGATGGTAAAAATATCTTTGGTAGGCACATTATGATCCATTGTTGCGAAGGTTTTTTCGGGACAGCGAACTGTCCGTCCCGCTTGCCGCAAGCCTTCGAAGGCTTGCGGCGTCGTCACTTCATGGATCATATGCAGATCGACATAAAGCAGCTGCGCCTGCCCTTCTTCTCCTGTGATCACATGCCGATCCCATAGTTTATCAAACAGCGTTTTCCCCATAATTGCTCACTCCTAACTGTGCAATAACCGCTTCTGTAAAGGCAGTTGTCGTTGCCGTCCCACCTAAATCACGCGTCAAGATCCCCGCATTCATTACCTCATAACACGCACTTTCGATGGTATCTGCCAGCTGTTCCTCTTGAAAGGACTCTCTTAGCATCATCACGACAGACAAAATCATGGAAACCGGATTGGCACAATTTTGCCTAGCAATATCCGGTGCCGAGCCATGGATCGGTTCATATAAAGAAACCCCTTCTGCGCCATGGCTTGCGCTTGGTAGCACCCCTAATGACCCCGGCAAAACCGAGGCTTCATCACTTAAAATGTCGCCAAAGAGATTTTCGGTCACGATTACATCAAAGTCTTTGGGATTTTGGATGATTTTCATAGCGGCGGAATCAACATATTGATGAGTCAACTGACAATCCGGGAATTCCTGTGCCGTTTCTTCCGCTAATCGGCGCCAAAGCCGGCTAGTCGCCAACACATTTGCTTTATCGACAGAGAGAACCCGCTTCTTCCGCGTACGGGCGATCTCAAAGGCTTTACGCAAAATCCGTCGAATCTCTGCTTGGTGATAATGATTGATGTCGTAGGCTTCTTCAGGTTTTTCTGCTTTTTCGCCAAAATAGATACCGCCAGTCAACTCACGAACGATGACAAAATCTGTCCCTCGAAGGATCGTTTCTTTGATGGGAGACAAAGCAATCACCGCATCAACTACTTTGATGGGTCGAATATTGGCGTATAGACCTAACGCTTGACGCAGATTCAAAAGTCCTTTCTCGGGTGTTGTCGGTGCGTTTTCCCAAGCTGGATCACCAATGGCTCCTAAAAGGACCGCATCCGCCTGCTGGCAAGCTTGTAGTGTTTCTTGCGGCAATGGCTCTCCAGTAAGTGCCAGCGCCGCTCCACCAAATGGCCGCTGGTCAAAATGAAAGTGCTGGAGATGGTCAGGACAAGCCGCTTTCAATACCGCAAGGGCACTGTCCATAATTTCTGGTCCGATGCCATCTCCTGCTAAAACCACGATCTTTTTCAAACAAGGACACCTCGATTCTTTAGAGCTGCGCTAGCCTGTACATATGCTTTGGCTGACGCCTGCAAGACATCAAAGTCTAAGCCGATCCCGCTGATTTTTTCATTGGTTTCCTGGCATTCAATGACCACGTGCACTTCCGCTTGCGCATCTTCCCCACTGGTCAAGGCAGTGATCTCATAATTCAACAACTTCGGCTGCTGCTGGAAAATCTGATCGATCGAGTTGTAGATAGCTTGGATACTGCCGGCACCGATGGCTGATGCCACTTGTTTTTCCTCGTCTTTGATGATAGAAACCACTGCTCCTTGATGGCCATTGGACACGTATTGTAGCTGAACGGCGTCCAACTCGCAGCCGCCTTCTTGGCTGCGGCCTTGATCGGCCACCAAAGCCAGCAAATCTTGTTCGGTCACTTGCTTCTTTTTATCTGCCAATTCTTTGAAGCGTTTAAACAATTCGTTGGTTTCTTCTTGGTCAAACTGGTAGCCCAGTTGCTGCATTTTATCGACAAACGCATGGCGGCCAGAAAGTTTGCCTAAAGGCAACGAGTTGGTTTCTACCCCCACCAACTGTGGGGTAATAATTTCGTAGGTCTCAGGATTTTTCAAGACGCCATCTTGATGAATCCCTGATTCATGGGCATAAGCATTGCCTCCGACGATCGCTTTGTTTTTCGGTACCGTGATTCCTGACAAACGTGCCACCAGATCGCTGGTTCGTTTTGTTTCGTTTAATTTGATGTTGGAGGTAGCCTGATAGAAATCATTGCGAATATGCAACGCCAAGGCCACTTCTTCTAATGCAGTATTGCCAGCTCGTTCGCCGATCCCGTTGATAGTTCCTTCCACCCGATCAGCACCATTTTCAATAGCCGCCAGCGCATTGGCTGTCGCCATTCCCAAGTCATCATGACAATGGGAAGAAAAAGTGATCTGCTGCTCGCTTTTGATATTGGCGATCAAATAGGCAAAAAGCGCTCCATATTCCGTAGGATTGGTAAACCCTACTGTATCGGGCACATTGATGATCGTCGCGCCGGCATCAATCGCTGTTTGAACCGCCTCAAGCAAGAAGGCTTTATCGGTGCGGGTGGCATCTTCTGGCGAGAATTGAACTTTTTCAAAGCGTTCACGCGCATAAGCCACATGTTCTTTGATGGAAGCGAGTACTTCTGCTTTCGTCATATTCAGCTTGTACTGGCGATGCACCTTACTCGTTGCTAGAAAGACATGGATCTGTGGATCGACGGCTTGATAAAGAGCTTCATAGGCACGATCAATGTCTTTTTTCTGACAACGGGCAAGTCCTGCAACGGTCATTTTCGTCACCGCCCCAGCAATCGCTTTGACTGCTTGAAAATCTCCTTCTGATGCAATCGGAAAACCTGCTTCGATCGTATCGATGCCCCATTTTTCTAATTGCAGCGCCAGTTGAACCTTCTCTTTCGTATTAAAGTTGACTCCCGGGGTCTGTTCACCGTCTCGCAATGTCGTATCAAAAAACTGGATTTTTCTCATCACTATTTCCTCCTTAGCAGTGGTAGGAGCACGCTTGGCGCGACCTCATTCAAACACAATTGAAAAAATGGTATAAAAAAAGCACTCCATAAAGGGTTTCCTTCATGCAATGCGAATAGGACTCTTCAAATGATGCCTTAAAAAAGGCGGGTCATAGAAAAAGAGTCCTTACGATAATAATAATAAAAATGCAGCTGTTTGTTTCAATCGTTTATCCATCGTCGTCACCTATCACTTTTTTTATCTTGTTATGAAGATACCAAACAGCAGGTTCCTCTGTCAACACTTTTCCCTGAATTTTCTGAATATTTCGATAAAAAGTTCGTTTTTACCCTGTTGATGGGTTGCTTTTCTTCCTTGATGAAAATTTAAGCAGAACCTGACGAGATCTTCACAGGATTTTAACCAAACCTCCACATAACACCGTTATGATAGAAATATCCCAAAAATATTTTTCACCCCTTTATCCTGCCAGTCTTATGACTGGTTTTTTTGTTGTTCCAAAGACTCGAAAAGATTGAACTTAAGGTGAGTTATTCGTATAATAGGGGACAGCGATAAATTAGGAGGATGAAGATGCGCAACGAAATGATGCATCGTCCAGTAGTCAAACCAGAACTAGTGGCGTTTATGCGTGAAAAACAAAAACAATTACCCGGCGAACTTGGTGAAATCGAGCAAGCCGCTCATAAAAAAGAAGTGCCAATCATCCCACATGAAACAGTGGTCTTTTTGCAGTTTTTATTAGGACAACTCCAGCCAAAAGAAATCCTTGAGATCGGCACAGCGATCGGTTTTTCTTCAAGCTTGATGGCGCAATGTGTGAAAGATGGTCATGTCACAACGATCGATCGCTTTGACGTCATGATCCGCAAAGCCAAAGAAACTTACGCTCGCTTAGGAAATGAAGAAAAAATCACGCTATTAGAAGGACAAGCGGCAGACGTTCTACCTACATTGAGTGGCCCCTATGATTTTATCTTCATGGACAGCGCCAAATCAAAATACATTGAATTTTTACCAGAATGTCTGCGTCTATTACGCAAAGGCGGTGTGCTGATGGTGGATGACGTATTTCAAGCTGGAACGATTCTACAACCCATCGAAGAAATTCCTCGCAACCAGCGAGCAATCCATCGCAAATTGAATCTTTTCTTGGATACTGTGATGAACCATCCTCAGCTGACCTCCACGCTTGTCCCTTTGGGAGATGGCGTGATTCTCATTACGAAAGAAGCAGATAGCGTAATTCTTGAGGAACCTGAGAAAGGTTGAGGGCAGCTGCGCTTCCTTTTTTCAAAGAAAAAATAAGAAAAGGGCGAAAAGCGATTGACATTGCTGCGCCCTTTTTCTATAATGTTATTTGTTGCTGATTGATTTCAACAGCTTAGGCGAAGTGAGCATTCGCTGAAAATTATTTGTTCCAGTAGCTCAGCCGGATAGAGCATTCGCCTTCTAAGCGAACGGTCGGGGGTTCGAATCCCTCCTGGAACGTTATTTAACCGTCGAGAACCCTTGTTCTTGGCGGTTTTTGTTTGTTCTTGTGCCAAATGTGTGCCAAATTGATCTAATTTTTTTGCCATAGCAATTTGGTGACTAATCAACAGCCTGTTCCCTTCCTCATCACAAAGCAATTAAACGATCGCTTCCCATCCGCTTCAATCTTCAGCAAATTTCTTTCATTGGCATCATCGTTTCCGTATTTATTCTAATTGTCAGCAATTTCTCTCCGTAAAATACTCATTCTCTAGTTAAATGATACCTCGCCGTTTTATTTAGTAGACACTGTTCTAACAAACGAAGACTTGGCTTTGCCTGTATGATCGATGAGATCTATAAATCGTTCCATTTAAACAGCTTAGTTTCTTCAATTTCACAATTCCAAGAAATATCTGATTTACTTAACTCGATGCCGTCATGCTATACTTATTAGCTAATAATCTAATTTATTAAAGGAGACGAACTATGAAAAAAACGAATTTCGTTGTTGTTTTTTGGCTGATTCTTACACTTATTTCTTTCATTGTCTTTCTGTTCAACTTCAATTCCTTCTGGCAATACCTCTCTTCCTTGATTTTTCCCATTGATGGAAGCTACTTAGATAAAAATCGTTATTATCGTCAACTGTTTTCTGTGACCCCTATGTTGATAGTTACAGTCGGATTTTTTTACGCTGGTCTCAAACAAGCATTGAAAGTTTACAATCAAAGTTAAACTATTTCAGCCTCGCAGTAAGGTTATCATTTTTTTATGCAGCAATGATTTTAGCATAACCTCAACGCTTTTTACCAAACGATTTAAGTAAATGAGAAAGCAACAGGGATGCTGCGTTCTCATTTGCTTTTTTGATAGCTAAAATATTTACTGGTACCTATAAGATAATAGTTGACGAGAAAGGTTGGCATGCTCAAAGGAACGTTTTTGCTATAGTATGCTTACATACCGCACTCTTCGATCACTCATTTTTTTCATTTTATCGTACCTTCAGTATAACACGCTTACCCAATCCGTTTTCATATCCTCCTCCTGCAAAAATTATGCTATGCTTAACAAGAACAAAGAAAGCAGGTGTCCTATGGAGATAACGGTACATATCGCAAGTGGGTTTAGTAAAAATCAAACGGGTGGCAACAAGGCTGGAGTCGTCTTGTTGGAACAGCCTCTTACGCCACAACAAAAGTTAGCCGTCGCAAAAGAGTTAGGCTTTTCAGAAACAGCTTTTTTATCGAAATGCCCGCAGGCCGATTTCCGATTTGACTATTTTACGCCAAAAGAAGAAGTTGACTTATGCGGACATGCAACAATTGCCTCCTTTGCACTATTATCGTATCTAAACAAACTTTCCAAGCAACAGTATCGCATCGACACCAACGCCGGACGTTTGTCGATCACCATCAAAGACGGTGTCATTTTCATGGAACAGAACAAACCACTGTTTTCAGATGTGCTTTCACTAGAACAATTAACTGACTGTTTTGATACCAATGCTATCAATGATCAAATTCCTATTCAAATCGTTTCTACTGGATTAAAGGATATCCTTATCCCAATCAAAACAACGGCCCAGTTGCAGCAAGTTGCACCTGATTTTGAGGAAATAAAAAAAGTAAGTGCGCTTCAACAAGTAGTTGGCATGCACTTATATGCAATGGAAAAAGAACGAATCGTTTGCCGTAACTTTGCCCCATTGTTTGACATCAATGAAGAATCTGCCACAGGCACTTCCAATGCCGCTTTGGCTTGCTTCTTGTATCAAAAGTGTGCCCTCGAAAAAGAAGTGTATCGCTTTGAACAAGGCAGCAATTTAGGTGAACCTTCTGAAATCTTTGTCAAACTAGCTACGACTTCGCGAAAGGTAATCCAACATGTTTACGTTGGGGGCAGAGGGCATTTTTGCGAGACAGTAACCATCGACACGGATACACTGGCATAATCACGACAATTTGGGGCTGATCTTCAATCAGCCTTTTTTCTTTTCCTCTTCACACATCACGTTCTTTTTTCCATAGCAGCCCATCAGTACCTCGAATACTAGTTTTCTCATAAAAAAAGAACCCAATTCGGGTTCTTTCCTTCACATTGTTTTCTATGGCTTACCAACAAGTTTTGCTAACAGCTCACTGACTTTAGGCAGTGGCTCGTTTTGTAGCGCTGCTACGATTTTTGAACCGATCACTACCCCCTCACACACACTGGCAAAGCGCTGCACATCTGCGTGGGTCGAGACCCCGAAACCAGCTAATACTGGAATCGGACTTTTTTCCGAAATGGCTTGCAAATGCTGATCCAGCTGTTCGTTGTATTGGCGATCTTCTCCAGTGACACCGTTCACTGTCACAGCATAAACGAATCCTTCCGCGTCTTCGATCAGCGTCTGAATTCTGTCTGGAGGACTGGTCAAAGAGACCAGTGTGATCAGCGCGAGATCCGCCGCATCAAAAGTAGGGGTTACTAGTGATCGATGTTCAAAAGGTAAATCTGGAATAATCAACCCTTTCACATTTGTCGCTTTTAACTCATTTGCTAACTGTTCAATCCCATAATGAAAGAATGAATTGGCATACCCCATCAATACCAGTGGAACCTCGGAATGGATGGTTTGCAGCAAAGCAATGATCTTTTTTAAAGTGGTCCCATTGGCTAATGCCTGCATTCCAGCTGCTTGGATGACCGCTCCATCTGCGACTGGGTCTGAAAAGGGCACGCCGATTTCAATGGCGGCTGCGCCATGTGTCGTCAACAGTTCGATTTCTGCTGGCAGGCGTTCCAGTCCGTTGGCACCCGCCATAATATAAGGAACAAATAGTGGCTTGCCTTGTTTTTGGCGCTCCTTTAGTTTCATCGTCAATGTTTTGCTGGTCATTTCGCTGCTCCTTTCCGGTCTTTGATTTGTTGAACATCTTTGTCCCCTCGCCCAGACAAGCAGATCACTAAGCGTTCTTCGGGTGTCATGATTGGGGCTAGCTTTAGGGCATAGGCAACGGCATGAGCACTTTCCAAAGCAGGAATAATGCCTTCGATTTGAGACAAGAGATAAAAGGCGTCAACGGCTTCTTCATCAGTGACAGCGAAATACTCCGCTCGCTCAATCTCCTTCAAGTAAGAATGCTCGGGACCGACCCCTGGATAATCCAAACCAGCTGAAATCGAATAAGGTTCGATCACTTGCCCATCATCGTCTTGCAGCAGATGCATTTTGGTACCATGTAAAATACCGATACTGCCTTTCGTCAAGGTCGCCGCATGCTCAGTAGTATCCACACCTTTCCCAGCTGCTTCAACGCCAATCAAACGAACGGTCTGATCATCGATAAAAGGGTAAAACATTCCCATCGCATTGCTGCCGCCGCCAACACAAGCAACGACTGTCGTCGGTAGTCGTCCTTCTTTTTCTAATAGTTGCCGTCGTGTCTCACTGCCAATCACACTTTGAAAATCTCGAACGATCTCTGGAAAAGGATGCGGACCGAGTACGGAACCCATCACGTAATGGGTGTCCTCGACGGTTGCGACCCAGTAACGCAGCGCTTCATTGACAGCATCTTTCAATGTCTGATTGCCTGAAGTGACTGAAACCACTTTTGCTCCCAACAATTCCATTCGAAAGACGTTTAGTGCTTGCCGCTGAACATCTACCGCACCCATAAAAATCGTGCATTCCATACCGAACAACGCGGCCGCAGTCGCTGTGGCGACGCCATGCTGTCCAGCACCGGTCTCCGCTACCACTTTCTTTTTCCCCATCCGCTTTGCTAATAACACTTGCCCTAGCGCATTATTGATTTTATGGGCGCCCGTATGATTCAAATCTTCTCGCTTCAGATAAATTTTGGCACCGCCTAAGTGTTGTGACAAGCGCTGTGCATGATAAAGGGGGGTCTCTCTTCCTACATACTCTTGCAAATATTCCTGTAATTCTGCTTGAAAAATTGCGTCCGCTTGTGCTTCACGATAGACAGTTTCCAATTGCTTGACTGCATACATCAATGTCTCTGGCACAAACTGCCCGCCAAAAGAACCATAAAAACCTGCTTCTGTGGGGTATTGGGTCATTTTATCTTCTCCTTTACTAAGTAAATAAATTGTTCGATTTTCCGACTGTCTTTCTTTCCCTGGGTTTCAACGCCTGAAGAAACATCGACAGCATAAGGCCTAAAAAGTTGGATCGCCTCTTCTACATTTTCCGCGTGCAAACCGCCAGCAATAAAAAATCGCTCAGACAACGGTAACGGTTTTCTCGCCGCTTTTTGCCAATCAAAGGATTGGCCGTTGCCGCCAGCATAAGGGTGATCTCTTACTGGAGCGTCCAATAACCCAAAATCTGCATCGCAGCTTAGGAAATCTTGTTCTAAAGTCTCTGCTTCTCCATCAAAGGCTTGGATCACTGCGATCTTTTGATGCGCAAAAATGCCTGTCTGGATGGCTGTTTGCAAAGATGGCAGAACCTTTCCATGGAGCTGAATCGCTGTCAGCTGGGCGGCTTGAATTGCCGCTTGCACTTCTTCAAAACTTGGAGAAACGAAAACCCCGACTTTCCCTACATTTTGGGGTACTTGCTCCGTTATCTTGCGGACTTGTGTCGGATCGATTCTCCGACGGCTTTCGGCAAAAACAAAGCCAAGGTAATCTGCTCCTGCACTGATGGCAGTTTCGACATGCAGCCGTTCGGTGAGTCCACAAATTTTCACTTTGGTCATCGGCGGCTCACCTGCAAATCTGCAGCTGTTTCAGCAATTCGATTGCTTCTCATCAACGTTTCTCCAACGAGGACTCCATGATAAAACGGTGCAAGCTGCAGCACATCGGAGGAAGTTCGAATACCAGATTCACTGATGTAAACCGCCTCTGACGGCTGAGGTGCTAAAGCAACACTGACATCCAAGGAAACGTCAAAGGTTTTTAGGTCACGATTGTTGACGCCGATGATTTTGGCCCCTAAGGCTTGGGCTTGTTGAAATTCAGCCGCATTATGAGTCTCAACGAGTACTTCCAACCCTAGTGCTATTGCCTCTTGATGAAGTATGGCTAAGCGTTCTGGTTTTAAAGCGGCCACGATCAATAAAACAATACTGGCACCCGCATTCTTGGCGCGAATCAATTGTTTTCTGTCGATAATAAAGTCTTTGCATAGTATAGGCACCGAAACGGCATTACTGACTGCTTCAAGATCTGCCAGCGAGCCTTTAAAAAACTGCTGGTCGGTCAAAACGGAAATCCCGCTGACACCCGCGGCTTCATAAGCTTGCGCTTGTGTGACTGGGTCAATCCCTTGGTTGATATCTCCTTTTGAGGGTGAAGCACGCTTGATTTCAGCAATGAGGTGCATCTTTTGTGGTTGGTCCTTGACTTGCTGATAAAATGATGGACGTTTCGCTACGACCTTTTCGATTTCTTGTGGCATCGCGGCAACTTCTTCAACTTTTTTCTGGATGATCGTTTCTAAAAAATCCATGATTCTCCTCCTTACAGCTCTCGTAGTTAATGGCTATTTGACTGACGAATCAGCATCTGCAGTTTGTCGTAGGCCGCGCCCGAAGCGATACACGCTCGTGCCATCTCAAAGCCTTCCGCTAGGGTGGCGGCTTTGCCGTTGGTATAAAAGCCTAACCCTGCATTTAAGACCACTGTCTCTAGATAAACGGAAGGGTGATTTTTCAAAACTGCTGTTAAGATCGCGGCGTTTTGAGCCGCATCTCCGCCGACGATCGCCTCGATCGGTGCTGGCGTAAAGCCATACGCTTGCGGATCCAAAGAAAAATTCGTCACCTTTCCTTCGTGATAAAAACTGATCGCCGTTTCACCAGCCAAATTGGCTTCATCCATCCCATTACATCCATGGATCACCATTGCTCGTTGCCGACCAAGACTGCCTAACGCCTGAGCGGTGTCTACCAAGCTCTCGCCAGCGTAAGTACCGATCAGTTGCGTAGTCAATGGCACAGGATTGATCAAAGGGCCTAATAGATTAAAAATCGTTGGTGTCGCTAATTCTTGCCGTATTTTCATCACTGCTTTCATGCCCGGATGCAACGACGGGGCGAAGAGAAAAGCGATGCCGACTGTCGCTAATAGATCGGCGATTTTTTCTGGTGATGCTTGAATTGCCACCCCCAAGCATGCTAAGACATCAGCACTGCCTGAACGACTAGAGATACTGCGATTGCCGTGTTTTGCCATCGTGATTCCCCCAGCTGCTAAAACGAAGGCAGCCGTAGTGGAGACATTAAAACTATTGGCGTGGTCGCCACCAGTGCCGCAATTGTCCATGGTGTCTCCTCCTTCATAAGGAATGGTCACGGCATGCTCTAACATAATTTCTGCTAAAGCAGTCAATTCGGCAGCTGTGATGCCGTTGATCTTCATCGCAACTAATGCTGCGCCCAATTGACTTTCTGAAAACACCCCGCTTAAAATTCCTTGAGCAAAGTGACGCATCTCCTGATAACTTAAATGACGGCCATTAAATAATTGCTGAGTGATTTGTTGCGGCGGCTGCTTTTTTAGTGCTTGCATTAAAGATTCCTCCTTTTTTCATCTTGTGTTTTTTCTGTATTATCCGAGACGAGTTTAAGAAACTGTTCTATGAAAAATGCCCCCTCGTTTGTTCCCATTGATTCTGGATGGAATTGGAGTCCTACGATTGGTTTTTCGCGATGCTGAATCGCCATGATGATCCCTTCTGTTTCAGCCAACACCTCAAATTCCGCTGAAAGTGTCGCTGGCTCAATGACAAGCGAGTGATAGCGCATTACAGTCATGTCTCCTAGGTAGGTTTCGAATACGCCTTTTTTCTGATACGTAAGGGTCGATTGCTTGCCGTGCATAATAGCTGGTGCTTGGACCACTTTGGCACCAAACGCTTCACCAATGGCTTGATGACCTAAGCAGATGCCTAAAAGCGGCTTGCTATCATGGTATGTTTTGATCAAAGAAATCATGAATCCTGCCTCTTCGGGACGGCCTGGTCCCGGGGAAAAAATGATGGCATCTGCTTCTTTAGCAACAATAAAAAGCTCTGGATCGTCATTTCGCAAGACGATCGTATCCGCTGGACATTGCTGGACTAAGTTATACGTAAAGGAATCATAATTATCGACTAGTAAAATCATTGGCTGACACCTCCAATAGTGCTTTGGCTTTGTGTAATGTTTCTTGGTATTCAGATGAAGGATCAGAATCATAAACGATCCCCGCCCCTGCTTGGACATATGCGATCTCGTCTTTCAATACCAATGTCCGAATCCCGATGGCAAAATCCGCTTGATCATTTCGTGAAAAATAACCAACTGCACCAGCATAGACCCCTCTTCGAACAGCTTCCCACTGATAGATGCGAGTCATGGCACGAATCTTTGGTGCCCCGCTGACCGTGCCTGCTGGCAGGGTTGCTTTCAAGGCATCCATTGCCGTCACACCTGCTCTGCGCTTGGCAGCCACTACCGAAACGATGTGCATGACATAGCGGTATTTCTCGATCACCATGTATAAAGGAACATGAACCGTCCCATGTTCAGCGATCCGCCCTAAATCATTGCGCCCAAGATCGATCAGCATCTGATGCTCTGCACGTTCTTTTTCATCTGCCAATAGTTCATTTGCCAAAGCTTCGTCTTCTGCTTTGGTTGCACCTCGTTTGCGGGTACCAGCGATCGGATTCGTGGTGATTTCGTCGCCTTGAACGCGAATCAGGCTTTCAGGTGAGCTACCAATCACTTTAAATCCGTGATCGAAATCAAGATAATAGAGATACGCGGAAGGATTTGTCACTCGTAGTTTGCGGTAATAGTCAAAGGGCTCTTGTTTAAATGACGCTTTCAGACGTTGCGAAGGAACGACTTGGAACATGTCTCCCGCCGTAATTCGGGCTTTCGCCTCTTGAACGATCGCTTCATAGGCATGTTGAGTAACATTGCTGGTAAAATGCAGTTTTTCATTTGACAATACACGGGTCTCAGCGGCGACTGGTGTCCTTAACTGCTGCTTCACTGCTTGCATTACCTGCTCCATCTCGACGGTTCCTCTTTGGCTATAGCAATTTTCAAGAATGATCGTTAAAGTTTCCGTCTGATGGTCCAAAACGAGAAAAGTTTCGAAAAGCCAAAAGGCCATATCAGGCACTTGCAATTCATCTGCGGGCAGTTGTCCGATGTCTTCATAGCAAGCGGCGATATCATAGCCCGCATACCCGATAGCCCCACTTTGCAGCGGTAGATTCGGTAAAGCGCTAATTTCCTTTTTGACTACATACCCTTCCATTTCTTTTAAAGGGTCCTGACACGGGTACTTGTTGACCGTTTTTTTCAAAAGATCCTCCACTTGAAAAACACCATCCTTAAAGGTCATTTTCTGAACGGGATCAAAGGTAAGGATCGAATAGCGTCCGGTATCTTCTTCTCTGGGAATACTTTCCAATAAACATTTATGCGCCCCTTGAATCCGTAAAAAAACTGAGACAGGTGTCAAACAATCGCTGTTGATTCGTTCCATTCGATACATAAGCTGCTCCTTTCTTTGTAAACAAAAAGCCCTCAAGCAAACGCCATAAAAACGTCTGCTTGAGGGCGAATGATCGCGGTACCACCTCAATTGAAGTTGCCCAAATAAACAACTTCTTCTCTATCAACCGTCTAACAACGGTCTTCCTCTATAACGGGAGTTCCCGCATTTTCCTACTGCCAAAAAAGGGTTCAAAAAATGATCGGCTAAGGCCATTTCCTTGATTTCTTGGTGCCGGACTCTCATCACCGCCGACTTTCTGTAACCAAAAAAGACTCAAGTACTTCTCTTAGTTTGATTTTACGTTTATTTTTTTATTGTTTGAAGGGCAAGAAAAACAAAAAAGCCCTCAGGCAAACAAACTTGTCTGCCTGAGGGCGATTACTCACGGTGCCACCTCAATTGGTTCTCTAGATCGTCTATCAACGATCGTTCTCTGTAACGGGAGTTCCCGGAAAAAGCCTACTGATTTCAGCCTTTCGACACAAAAGTCCATTTCTGAAGCGTCAATCTGCTGATTTGCACCACCATCAGCTCTCTGCAAGACGAACGTCCTCATACTTCTCTTTTGTTTAGTCTTAATGAGTTATTGGTAGCTATATTACGCGGCTTTTGTTGATCTGTCAACAGGAAAAAGCGAATTTTATTTTTTTGGCTCCTTTTGACAAAACAAGAAAACATCCTGCAACGGTTTGTCTTAACCAAAATGACGACACACTCTTTAGGCCAAAAATGCCCTTCACTTCTTTCAGATTACTTAATTATAGTTGCTGATCCATTTAAATAATATTTGTTTTTTTATAACCCTTACGTGAAGATCAAGCTACGAAATATTCGCTATCTTTTACCAAAAAATCGACATTTACCCAAAATTTTCATGACATCATGAAAAAACAGAATTGTTAGTCAAAATATTATTCTATATGATTGAACCGGATATAAGAAAGGGTGATTAAATGCACATAGACAAATTATATTTCTCCACCTTTATTTATAAAATGAGCTGCTTAGAATTTACTTACTCTCTCATTCAATCCAATGAGAAAAATGCCGATTTATCAGAGGAAGAACAAGCAGAAATTGAATGGATCATCGACTCTGCTCTCCATCGAAAACTCTACGCCTCTCGCAAAAAGAGTCTTTTTTCCTCAAAAATAAAATTATCGAAAGAAAGTTATTCTTTGTATTTGCGAATGAAGAAATACGAACATATGATAGACCTCTAACCGTTAAAACACATAAAAAACCTCATTCCTTTAGACAGTTACTCAGAAGGATACCCATTCCATCTTTTTTAATAGAAAAACATCATTCGGTGAATTGGAAATAGCAAAACTTGCCTTTTTCGTATAAAATCAAAAAGAACACGAAAGACTCAGAAAGGAAGTTTTTGTCATGGATGGGATGATGAAAAAAATCATTACCGAGAAGGATTTATTACGTCAGATCCTTCTCTTGGAACAACTGGCGAATCACAAAATGATCACTGCCAAGCAACTAGCAAAATTGATCGATACGACGGAACGAACGGTTTTTTCTGATATAACCTATATTCGTCAACAATTACCCGAAGGTTGGCAGATTGAAGCCGCCAGTAATGGCTTTGCTTTGACCCATGATGGGCCATTGTTGATGAGTCAGCTATGGGAAACGTTTTTCCCTCAATCAATCGGTGTTTCTTTAATGAAAGCATTGCTTTTTTCCAGCGAACTTAGCACGCAAGAAATTCTTGGCCAAGCGGGAACTTCCTATGAAACTTTGCGGCGGCATATTACAAAATTAAATAAAAGTTTGACGGATTTTTCCTTACGGATTCGCATCACAAATCGCGTGATCCGCTTTGAAGGAAGTGAGATCAATATTCGGGTCTTTTTCCATCGACTTTTACTGCCTTATACCCATAACAATTACTTTTTTGAGGAATATACAATTCATGAGTCCCACTATCAACATTTTTTACAGCGTCTGGGCAAAGATAAACTCCAAATCGACGTAGAACAAATCTTCGGTACTTGCTGGTTTTTTATCAATACAATCCGTATCAAGGCCAATTGCCGCATGGATTCCTTCGAATTTAATGGGGATGATCCCCTCTACGGTCTTTTCCAACAGCCATTAAGTTATCTCTACCAAAAAGAAGGCGTATATTTAGAATGCAGCGAACACTTCTTTAGCTTCTACTGTTTTTTAGAAAGCTGGAACTACAATAACGATTGGTCCCAAACGATTCAAGCGACTCTTGAAACGTATCAAACCATTCACGATAAAACGACCCATTTTGTCGAACAATTAGCCCGCTCGTTGCAGCTACCTCTCGCTAGCGGGACGCAGCTGATTGAGAATCTGTTGCTGCTCTTGATCAAAACGCAAGAGTCTGCCAAACTCTCAGAATGGTTTGGGTTAGAATTTCACGAGATCCAGCGCTTGAATCAGCCCTATTCGCTACCGATAGAAGCAACGATCCATGACTTTTTAGAAGAACAGACAAACAGTCAAAGGGAAACGAGTTTTCCTTTATGGTCAACCACCACCTTGTTGATCCAACAGGCTATTTTACAAATCAACCCTATCCGGGCAAAGGGATACTTTATCTTTCAAGGGGAGCCAGCATGGAAAGCTTACCTTATGCAAGAATTGAATGACTTTCTCGGAGCACGTATTCTGCTATCGGCGATCGAACCAGGTCAACTAGAAGGGCTATCGGCAACCGACGTTGATTTTGTTTTGTCAAACTTCCCATTAGATGATGCCCCTGTCCCAGTCTTTTATTTATCGATGGTACCGACCAAAAATGAGCTCAATCAAGTGACTGAGCTCATTCAAACCTATTATTTAAGTTATCACTAGAATCATCAAGCTGCCTTTATTGTTTCACTGGGGCAGCTTTTTGACGTCCTTGCAGCTTGTTTGTAATAAATTTCTCACCTTCGACGACTGTGAAAAGAAGTGCCCCGTTGGCTGCAATACTCAACTGCTGCATCAGCGTCAAAGAACCGATCCCTAAAAGCTGGTGTCCGATAGGTGTTAGGAAAATCGCTGCCTGCAATACAATCAGTAGTGCCAGGGAGACTAAGAGTGCTTTATTGGCAAAGAGTTGGCGATTCAACGCCGGCTTTACCAGCTCACGACAGTTCAGTAAGTAGACTGCTTGAGCAAAGACGATACTTTGCAGTAGCATGCTTTGTTGAAGGACCGTTCCTTCAAACTGAATCGCTAAGACGTAGGAAGGAATCATGATTAACAGCGAGACATAGAAGATGCGGAACAGACTGTACCAAGATAAGATACCTTCTTTGATTGGCCGTGGTGGTCGATTCATGACATCCGCACTTGCCTTCTCAAAACCGAGTGCGTAAGAAAGCGTGATGGTTGTCACCATATTTACCCATAAAATTTGTACAGGTGTCAGTGGCAGTGGTCGGTTCAACAAGAGAGCCGCAATAACGATCAATCCTTGTGCAACAGCCGTTGGTAAGAAGAAGTTGATGGTTTTCTTCAAATTATCGTAGATCCGTCGACCCACTCGGACGGCATTGGCGATCGTATGAAAATTATCGTCTGCCAAAACCATATCGGCTGCTTGCTTGGTTACTTCACTGCCTTTGATCCCCATAGCGATCCCAATGTCGGCTTTTTTCAGCGCTGGTGCATCGTTTACACCATCGCCGGTCATTCCGACAATCTCTTCATTCGCCTGCAAAGCACTAACGATCCGTAATTTATGCTCTGGGGTCGTTCGAGCAAAGATATCTGTCTTTTGGACTGCTTGCTGCAACTCCTCCTCAGACAGCAGATCGATTTCCAGCCCTTCCAACACGTGATTCGTGTGCTTCAATCCAATTTGCTTGCCGATAGCTTGAGCGGTCTTGCCATGATCTCCTGTGATCATTTTGACTTGGATGCCCGCTTGCAAGCACTCTTTTACTGCTTTGATGGCACTGTCTTTCGGAGGATCAATGATGCCAGCGATCCCAACAAAGGTTAAATTGATGAGTGCTTCGTGGGACAAGGACTCCTGTGCCGACAGCGTCAGATGCGCAAAGCCGATCAGTCGCTGCCCTTTCGCTGCTAATTTTGCACTTTCATCAAACCACCATTGCTTTTGATCTGAAGTCAGTTGGCTTTTCTCAAGCAACACTTCGGGCGCACCTTTGACAAACACTACCGAGTCATTCGGCTCTTCTTGATTTTGATGGCGTGTTGCCATGTACTTGTAAGAGGAACTAAAAGGAATTTTATCGACTGTTTTACGCAATGGTTGCTGCGATAATTCTGCGTATTGTAACAAGGCTTTTTCGGTTGGGTTTCCAACGAGTTCAGCCGCCTTTTGTCCTTCGTCTTGCTTCAAATCTTGACAATTTGCCATGATATCAAGCACCGTTGCTTTATCCACGTTTGACTCAACTAAGACATCGACGACCGTCATTTCATTTTTGGTCAAGGTTCCTGTTTTGTCTGAACAAATCACCGTCATGGCACCTAGTGTCTCCACTGATGGCATCGTTTTGATGATTGCTTGCTCCTCAGACATTTCCTTGACACCCATCGATAAAATCATGGTCAGCACGGCTGGCAAGCCCTCAGGAATCATTGCTACAACTAATGCGATACCTGATGAGAACAAGAGATCAAGATCAAAGCCGTAGCGGAAGGTAGTAAAGAAGATCAAGAAAATCACTAATCCGATAATGCCTTTAAAGATTTGGTGATTCAATTGCTTCATTTTTTTGATCAACGGGGTTTCTTGCGCTTTCACAGACTGAATTGCTTGATTGATCTGGCCGATTTGTGTATCGTCTCCTGTTTCAACGACGATCCCGCTGGCAGTTCCGCTTTCTACATGGGTACCAGAAAACGCCATGTTCCGCTGGTCACCAATCGTACTTTCTTGAGTAATGGGTTCGGTCATTTTTTGAACTGGCTCAGATTCGCCGGTTAAGATAGACTCTTCAATCACAAGATCATGGGTTTCGATCAAGCGCATATCTGCTGGTACGACATCTCCTGGTCCTAAAACGACTAAATCTCCGTTTACTAAGGAAGAAACAGCAATTTTCTTCTTGCGGCCATGAACATAAATTGTTGCTTCTTGCCCCATGAATTGCTTCAACCCATCCAGTGACTCTTGGGCTTTACGCTCTTGCCAGTAGCCGACTAATCCATTGATGACGACGACCGCCATAATAATGCCGCTTTCGATATAATCACCCGAAACCCCTTTTAAGACGGCTGCGACGATTAAGACCAACATCAGTAAGTCTGTAAAATGCTTGCCGACTTTCTTCCATGTAGGGATCTGCGCTGCCTCAGTAATTTTATTTTCACCTTGCTTTGCTAAACGCTGGTTGCGTTCTTCGGAGGAAAGGCCCTGCCGTGTTGTTTGCAACGTATGTAATAGTTCTTCTGTTGTGTTTTTGTACCAATTCATATTTTTTTCCTCCTTGTTTATTTATTTGATCTGAACATAGTATAAGACATTAAAACCATAAAATTCTGGCGATAATTTCAGTGGAGCCTGAAAAAAATGAGTGTTTTTATTAAAGGGGAAGGGCGGCTTCGTCCCGTGGTTTCACAAAACCAACAGAAAACGTTTGTTGATTGTTTTTGCAGGTGTAATCAAGTAAACTAAGACACACCCAATCAATTGCTATCTGTCCCCATCATCCAAAGGTAAGATAGAAGAAAGGAGCCAAATAAATGGCAATCTATACCGATACAAAAATCGCGCAGGGACCTTTTCTTTTCATTTCTGGTCAAACGCCGTCACAAGACGGAGCCACACCTGAGGACCCGCAAGAGCAAACAGCCATCGTTTTGAAGAAAATCGAAGAGCATTTATCAGCCAATCAACTGTCTTGGTCATCAGTGGTCAAAATGACCGTCTTTTTAACGGATGCTGCTTACTTAGCTGCTGTCCGTACGGCATTCACAACCATTTTGGCAGAAAACAAACCGGCCATGAGTCTCGTCATCGTTGCCGGCTTGGTTGCCCCTGAATTTAAAGTGGAGATTGAAGCACAAGCCACCTTGGCTTAAAAAGGCGCAACACCAAAAAACTTCGTACTGGCTATTGCCTTCCCTACGAAGTTTTTTGGTGTTTGCTTCTTATTTGGTTGGAAAATCAGTGCCTTCTGAAGGAGCTGATCCGGTCTTTTTTTGCCACTGCTCCACAAAGCCGGCGATGGCTTGAGCAGTCTGTTGAGCATTAATCAAGGTTCGCTTTTTTCCCATCGCTTCTGCCAAGGAAACTGGTCCTTGTTGGATACTGAAGACTGTTGGAAGCAATTGCGACAGTTCACCGAGACGTTCGGTTCGGGAGCCACAGATTGCAACAATTGGGAGTTGGCGTTTTTGAGCGAGCAAAGCGACACCATAGGGTACTTTCCCCCTAGCTGTTTGGCCATCGATACGACCTTCACCGGTGATCAATAAGTCTGCTCCTTTGATTTTTTCCTCAAATCCAATCAAGGAAGCAATCGTCGAAAATCCCGGAACCAACTGACCACCTGCCAAATAAACCGCACCACCAAGGCCCCCAGCTGCACCAGAACCAGGGACTTCCAAATCGATCCCCGTGGTCCGCTTGATGTGTTCAGCTAAACGATTTGCTTGTTGATCCAACTGCTGGATCGTTTCTTTGGTTGCCCCTTTCTGTGAACCAAAAACTGACGCAAATCCTTGTTCACCTGAATAAGGATTTGTTACATCGGCTAAAGCAAACAGGTCAATTTGTGCAAGCAGAGGGTTCAACTGGCTGAGCTCCAGAGATTCTGCCTGCAGCAAAGGATTGTTTTCCATTCGCTCGTTTCTTTGAATGGTTGCTCCTAACGCAAGTAAAAAGCCTACGCCCCCATCAGAAGTGCCGCTACCGCCAAGGGTCAAGTAAATCTTTTTCACTCCTTGTCTGCAAGCTGCTAAGACCATTTGGCCTAAACCAAAAGAAGAGCTATTGCGGGTGGTCTCGTCACTAGGTTCCACGAGTTGCAATCCGATCACTTCCGCAGATTCAATCAAAGCGATTTTTTCTTCATTGATTTTTGTGACCAACATACGGGCTTGCAACTTACCACCTAATGGGTCGGTCACTGGAACCGTTTCGTAATTGCCTCCAAACGCAGCAAAGACTGCTGCCATTGAGCCTTCTCCCCCATCAGCGATGGGAATACTACATTTTTCCCACTGGTCTGAAAACCCGCTTAAGACCGCTTGATTTAATTCTGCGGAAGTGGCGCTTCCTTTGAAGGAATCAATCGCTGCTACAATTTTCATCATTCTGCCTCTCCTTCTAGATCATCTCTTTGCCAGAGATGGGGGCACCTACGTTAATAATCAACCTTTGGTTAATCAAATCAACCAAAAGTTAACTAGTAATCCATTGTAAGTTATCCCTTCTCCTCTTATGATAGAAGTATATCAAACAAACCTATCGGAGGTGTACTATGGACTTACCAATTGGCGAGGAAATCGCCCGGAGAAGAAAACACAGAGGCGTTACGCAGCAAGAATTAGCAGCATTTATGAACGTGTCAAAAGCATCCGTTTCAAAATGGGAAACGGGACAGACGTATCCAGATATCACTTCACTGCCCTTATTAGCGGCGTATTTTGATTGCAGCGTCGATGAATTGTTGATTTTAGATTCGCAGCTATCACCTAAAGAGATCCAGCGAATCTACCAATTATTAAAAGACGCCTTCCAAACAAAAACACCAACGGAAGTTCTCGCTCTTGCTCAAAGTTTTACCAAACGCTATTACTCTTGTTATCCATTCTTATTACAAATGGGGTCCTTTTACTTGAATCATTGGGATCTGTTGCCGGATGTCCCCGTAGAAGGCGTCCCGAAAGGGCAAACTTACGAAGACGCTTTGATGGAAGCAAAGAAAAATACCTATTTGAAGGAAGCAGAAACCCTGTACCAACGGATCATGGACCAAGGAGACAGTGAGCTGGCACAACAAGCGAAACAGATCGATGCTTATTGTCTTCTGATGAGAAACAAGCCAGAAGAAGTCTTGGCGATCCTTGGCACGAAAACTCTCTCTTTTTTACCTAGCGAACCGTTGATTGCCGCAGCATTTCAGCAAAAAAATCAGTTGCAACAAGCTGAGATCGTTACGCAAAGTGCGATTTACCAGTACTTAATTATTTTTATGAGTTTGCTAACGAATTATTTAGCAATGCTCACACAAGACGAGGAGCAACTGGAAAAAACCTATGCACGTGGACTGGCACTCAGCGAGAGCTTCCAACTGGCCGAATTGCATCCCCTCTCTTTACTGAATTTTCTAGCCGCTGGGATGGTTTCGTTTGCTGCTTTAGGAAAAGAAAGCTTATTGTTACAAGCATTAACGCTGTATGTCAAAACATTAGAAGCTACTCCAGAGGAAATCGTTTTGAAAGGAGATGATTATTTCAACAGCATCGATGAGTGGATCAGTGAATTAGAATTAGGGAGTCAGATCCCGCGTAACTCAGGTAGTGTCAAAAAACAATTTCTTGCAATAGCACAGCTGACACCCTTGTTTGAACCATATCAAGAAAAACCCCCATTTAAAGAGTTGTTTCAGCGCTTGAGCAATCTGGCTGAACAAGTATCTAATTCGCAAAGGAGTGACTCACATGAATAGTTTTTCACTAAACGTACCAGAAAATATATCTGATTATTTGCCCATACTGATCCCTCTGATTCTTTTGCAATTGATCTTGATCGTTTTGGCAGTTCGAGATATTTTAAAACAAGAACAATTTAAGTTCGGCTCTCGTATTCTTTGGCTCTTCATCGCCTGTTTTGTTAGCCTGATCGGTCCTATCCTTTATTTTGCTTTTGGAAAAGGGGATCAACAATGAAGATGATCGAGATCAATCACTTATCCAAACGTTTTGGGCACAAACAAGTGCTACAAGACCTATCCTTTTCGGTCCCCAAAGGGAGTGTCGTGGGATTTGTAGGGGAAAACGGCGCTGGCAAAACAACCACTATGAAAGCGATTTTAGGGTTACTCCCTATTGATGAAGGCGAAATCACTGTCTGTGGCGAACCAGTACAATTTGGCTCAACCAAGACCAATCGCTGGATCGGCTATTTGCCAGATGTGCCGCAGTTTTACTCTTTTATGACAGCTGTAGAATATTTGACTTTCTGCGGAAAAATTCAGCCAAATAAAGAATCTTTTCAGCCTCAGCGAGTGATGGAAGTCTTAGAGTTGGTAGGCCTGGAAGCTTCGAAACAAAAAATCGCTGGCTTTTCTCGCGGCATGAAGCAACGTCTAGGGTTAGCCCAAGCTCTGATCAACCGCCCGGCCATCTTGATTTGTGATGAACCAACATCCGCACTAGACCCTCTCGGACGCAAAGCATTTCTTGATGTATTGGAAAAAATCAAAGAAGAAACGACAGTGCTTTTTTCCTCTCATATTCTCGCAGATGTCGAACAGCTGTCAGATTATATTGCAATTTTGCACAAAGGTCAGATCCGTGCGTTCGAAACGATGGATTCCTTAAAAAACCGTTATCGAAAAACCGTCTTTGGGATTGTCTTTACCGACGAAGGAGACCATTTAAAATTTGCCAAAGTGTTAGCAATCCATGGCATTTCGGCGAAAAGAAAGAACAATCAATTACTGATCGATGAACAAACTGGAACCAATATCGGTTCACAGTTGCTACAATTGCTGAACGAACAACACATTGTCCCAGAATCCTTTCAAAGAATCGAACCATCGTTAGAGTCGATTTATTTGGAGGTGATCAAATGAATGCGTTTCTTGTTTTCTTAAAGAAAGAGTTTCTCGGCGGTCTTCGTAGCAAAAAACTACTGATTTGCTTGATCCTGTTTGCCCTGATTGGTATGCTTTCTCCCTTTACTGCCAAAATTATGCCAGATCTGATGGCCAGTATGATGCCGGAATCGATTGAAATCACGATTGCTGATCCGACATCGATCGATGCGTGGCTTCAGTTTTACAGCAACATCGGCACGATTGGCCTGCTAATATTTGTGATTCTTTTTACCGATACGCTCTCAGCCGAAATAAATCAGGGTACCTTTATTCAGCTGATCACCAGAGGCTTACCAAAAACCACGATCGTCATAGCAAAAGCTTGCTATTTAATGATTCTTTGGTCTTTGAGTTACCTTATAAGTGCCAGTGTCAGTGCTTTTTATACGATGATTTATTTCGATGATTCCAGCGCTGCTCAAGTCCCTAGCGCTTTGGTCAGCTATTGGCTTTTTGGTTTACTAGCAATCAGCATCCTGCTGCTAGGTTCCAGCTTTGCTAAAAGTATCTATCAAGGTTTGTTGTTTATTGGCGTCTGTTATCTGATGGGCATGTTAGGCAACCTATGGAGTCAAGTAACAAACTGGAATCCATATTCCCTTTCCAGCCAATTTCCTAACTACTTAACCGACCAAATCAAACTAGGGGAACTGCTGCCAGCACTGTTGTTAACTTGCTTTTTGATCATCGCTTGTTTGACTGGTTCCATAGCTGTTCTAAGAAAAAGAAAATATTAAAAAACATCGGTGCAGATTTTTTGCACCGATGTTTTGCTTCTGAAATGTTACTCTATTTTGCTGTTCCTTGGACTTTCACAGATTTCTTGGCCTGCATTTTTTGTTCGATTCTCATGAAGAGCCGCATGAAGAAGGCAATCAAGTAGATTGAAAAGGCAGAAATAAGTGCTTCTTGCCAAGAAAAGATCAGAAGGTTCAATAAGATGATGATCAAATTGGTCAAGAAAACCCCACTAGATCTGCGAATGCCATAGTATTTTTCCAAAATTAGTGGCGGAATCGTCACGCCGCCATTAGACGCACCAATTTTGTAGAGCGAAAAGATGCCGAAGCTAAAGAAGAAACTACCTAAAATCAATGAGATGGAATAAAAGCGCAGCAGCATAATTTCTGGTAAAAGTGCTAGAAGAACGGGAAATGCCAAACTACCGATAACCGTATTGACAAAGACCTCTCGTTTCAAAAGTAAAAACGCAAGGGCCAGCATCAATAAATTTATACCCCAGACAACGATATGGCGATTGATCGACCAGCCAGTTTCGATGAGGTAGCCAATCGACCCGACGCCGGCAGAAGCAATGCTGTGAGGTAAAAGGAAGAAGTTTAATGCGATGCAGATCCATAGCACCCCAAGCAATAAAGCAAGATTTTTTTTGATAAGTGTTTCCATCAACGTTCTCCTTTCGATCTGGCAACTATTTTTATGTATAAAAGCTTCTGTCTATTCTATCAAAAAAATCGTAAAAGAAAGAACCAATTTTTTCATGAAAACATGAAAAAATTGATTCTGACATTCAAGAAAGTATTCTGCTATTTTTTCATTCCTTTAAGATTGCTGTTAAGCTGCACAGCAATCACAAGCGGAAAGGATTTCTTCTACAACAGATTCCCGCCATGCTCTTCTATTCGCCATACGTTTCTTCTCTGACGGCAAATGAACAAAGTAAACCGACAATTCTGATCCTTTAATCAATTGATAGGACATCAAGCGATTTTTTTGCTGCAATAACAGCTGATGCTTTTTCGGGGAAAGGGAAAGATCAGTTGCGGACACCAATTGCTTTAATGCCTCTGAATGACAAAGGTTTCTTTCTGGTGCGACACTGATCAATTGGCTGACCTCTGCTAATTTCATCGCCTCGATCACCCGCAGCGTTGCCCGCGGATCATGGATATCCGTCAAAAAAACCGACTGGCAACCTTGCAATGCCCGAACGAGTCGTCCTAAATCGAGAAAGTCACCATCAATGATCTTCTCACGCCCAGCATCAATCTGTTGCAAACGCTCCGTTGCCTGGCGGGCATAGAGTACTAGGGAGAAATTGGTTCTTTCTAAAAGTGTTTGGCGTGTCAGCTGCCCAATCGTTCCAGCAGCACCTAAAATCGCAAGTCGTTTCATAAGCTTCCTTTCTATTGGATTCCATTGAGCAGAACGCTTCAATTTCCATAGTAGCGAATTCAGTCATTAAGACTTAGTGACCAAATTGGCTTTTCGTTGACGCAATCGTTCTTCTGTCGGCAGAACATGCTCGTCGTAATGTTCTAGTTTGTATTCTAAACGTTCAACAGCTTCCGTCATATCTGAGATTTTCTCCCTGAGTACCGCAATTTGCTCTGCTAAGAGCTGCTTGCGCTCAGGAACCGTCCCTCGCCCTTCTTCAAATAAAGCCAGGTAATGACTCAACCCATCAATCGATAGTCCAGCATTACGCATTTGCCTAGTAAAGGTGATCCATTTTAAGTCGTCATCATCAAATTCACGAACACCGTTTTTATTGCGTTTGACCGGCGGAATCAGGCCAATTTTTTCATAGTAACGGATGGTATCAGCTGAGATACCGCTCAGTTCACTGACTTTTTTGATATTCATGACTTCACTTCCTTGTTTTGCATTTTTTCCTAGATCGTTTTACATGCTACGAGCCAGAAGCCCTTTTGTTACTCGTTATTCCGCTCCTACCACTGCATGAGGCAAGTAAGGCTCTTCCAAATAAGCAATCTCTTCGGCAGTCAGCTTTAGATCAAGGGCAGGTAAAGCATCCAATAAGTGGCTTTCTTTTGTTGCGCCAATAATTGGTGCGACCACTTGTTCTTTTTGCAATAACCAAGCCAAGGCGATTTGCGACCGTTTGCTTTGGTGATTGTCAGCGATCTTTGCGACTCGTGCCACGATCTCCCGGTCTTGTTCCATCGTTTTGTCGTACTTTTGATTGGCGGTTTTATCCGTTAAGTACCGTTTGGTCTCTGCACCCCAATCTCTTGTTAAACGTCCAGCAGCCAAAGGACTATATGGCGTCACGGCAATTTTTTGATCGGCACACAAGGGCATCATTTCTCGCTCTTCTTCTCGATAAAGCAAGTTTAAGTGATTTTGCATCGAAACAAATTTGGTCCAGCCATTTTTCTCTGCAACTGCTTGTGCTTTGGCAAATTGCCAAGCGTACATCGCGGATGCACCAATATAGCGCACTTTTCCAGAAACCACCAAATCATGTAAGGCCTTCATGGTTTCTTCAATTGGCGTGTGGTAATCCCAACGATGGATGATATACAAATCAATGTAGTCCATTTGTAGGCGTTTTAAGCTTTGTTCGACTTGATAAAAGATCGCTTTTCGAGACAGCCCTCCACTGTTTGGCCGTTGCTTCATTTTTGAATACAGTTTTGTGGCAACCACGATCTCATCCCGCGGAGCAAAATCATTCAATGCTCGACCGACGATTTCTTCGCTCGCTCCATAAGAATAGACATTTGCCGTATCAAAAAAGTTGATGCCTAGATCTAAGGCTTTTTTTATGACTTCGCGACTATCTGCTTCTTCTAACACCCACTCATGAAAGCCACTATTGGGATCGCCAAATCCCATTGTCCCTAAACATAATGGTGACACATCAAGTCCCGTATTGCCAAATTTTACATAGTTCATTTGCTCGTCCTCCTGTTTTTTAAGTTACACTAAGCATACAGGTTGAAGTGCACTCTAAGTCAAGCGAATCAGCAAACTTTTTTTCATTTTACTCGCAAATGACTCATAATGACATGCTTTTTGTCGTGTGTTTCATTTCGAATCAGCTTTTGGTACACTAAAGATAAGTATCGATACGCTATCTAGCTGAGAAAAAGGAGCGGAAGATTTTGACTTGTATTTTTTGTACTGCCTCAAAACATGCGATCATTGAAAACGAACGCTTTTATGCGATCTTTGATAAGTTTCCCGTCACCCCTGGACACCTGCTATTGATCCCCAAAGAACATCGAAGGGATTATTTTGCCCTCACCCAAGAGGAATTACAAGACATGCAGGCTTTGTTGCAGGAAGGCAAAGCCTATTTGTTGGAAACCTATCGACCAGACGGCTTCAACATCGGCTTCAATTGCGGGGAGGCTGCCGGACAGACGGTCTTTCATTGCCATTGTCATTTGATCCCACGCTACCAAGGCGACGTGGAGGAACCAAAAGGCGGCGTTCGAGGCGTGATTCCTGACAAGCAAGCCTACTAAATACAAACAAGCCGTTTCTTCCAGCAAAGGGAAACGGCTTGTTTGTGTTTGTTAAAAATGAGGACGCTTAGGAATTGATCGCTGAATGATTCATCAACCGATTGATATGAACGCCTAGATAGACGATTTCATTGACAGGGATCTTCGTTTGATATTCTTTATCGATATAGGCTTTGACTTTTGTCGCGATCTCCATAGCATTTGGATAAAGAGCCCACATTTGACGGTATAGTCCTTCGTCTTCTTCTTGCAGCAGACCATCCAAAAAGAACCGGTCAACGAAGAAACGCACGTGGGTGATAAAGCGATTATAATGGATCGAATTGGTGTTGACGTCTTGCTGGATCGAGTAGCGTACCATATTGACGATCAACCCGATCAATTTGGCTTTTTTCAACCCATCTTGATTTTCCTCGGTGTTCGACTGGGCATTGATCAAATGAAACGCGATATTGGAGGCTTCTTCTTCCGGCAGATCAATTTGATACTTCTCTTTCAACAAGCGTAGTGCCTGTTCGGCGGCTCGAAATTCCTCCGTATAGTAATTCTTGATTTCCCAATAGAGCCGATTCGTCACACTCAAGCCTTTTTGCTGACGTTCCACAGCAAAGTGCAAGTGATCCGATAAGGTAAGGTAAATCGTTGAATTTAGCGGATACGGCAGCATTTTTTGCGCCAGCTGAACGATTTCTTTGGTCATTTCAAAATAGTACAACGGAATCTCATCCACCAAATCGGCAAACTGACCCGATTTTTTTTCATCGATTGGCAGAAAAACTTGATCGATCTGGGTATCGGCTATGCTGTCGCCGACTTTCTTTCCATAGCCGATCCCCTTCCCAAGTGCAATCATTTCCTGGCCTTCCTTATCAACAAGTACGACACTTGAATTTAAGACTTTCTTGATGTAAATCATGCACTCTCGCTCCTCACTGTTTATTCTGCCAAACTTGCGCCATTGGTAGCGATCACTTCTTTGTACCAATCGAAGGAATCTTTTTTCAAACGGTCATAACTGCCGTTTCCTTCATCATCGGCATCCACATAAATGAAGCCGTAGCGTTTCGTCACTTGTGACGTCCCCGCACTGACCAGATCGATCGGTGCCCATGAAGTATAACCAATCAAATCGACTCCTTCATCGATGGCTTCCTTCATTTGTTTGAAGTGTGCCTTGAAATAATCGACCCGATACGGATCATGCACTTGACCGTCTTCAAGGACATCCACGGCACCCATACCATTTTCAACGATCATCAATGGCACTTGATACCGATCATACAATGAAAGCAAGGAGATTTTCAAGCCTTTAGGATCGATCTGCCAGCCCCATTCAGTTGACGGCAGCTTGGGATTTTTTACCCCTAAAACCGTATTGCCCGGTGTCCGTTCCGCATGTGGGTCGCCTGATTCAGCCATAGACATATAATAACTGAAAGAAAGAAAATCAACGGTGTGATCTTTTAAGATTTGGCGGTCTTCTGGTGCCATTTCAATCTTGATGCCCCGTTTTTCCAGATCTTTTTCAATCATTCGCGGATAAGCACCTTTGACTTGAACGTCCGCATAAAAATCATTTTCCAAGTTTTTTTTTAAAGTTAATTCAACATCCAATGGGTCACAAGTCAATGGATACGTCATTAACTTCGTGATCATACAGCCGACTTTGTTGTCGGGATTTATTTCATGGGCGATTTTTGTCACTAATGAGCTGGCCACAAATTGGTGATGGAGGGCTTGATATACGTCTTGCTCTTCCTTACCAGCTTCTGATTGCTCAGGAATGAGACCTGCTGTTGTAAAGGGATGACGATGGATACTGTCGATTTCGTTAAAGGTCAGCCAATACTCCACATACTCCCCAAATTCTTCAAAGCAGACGGTCGCAAAACGGACAAAGTCATCGATCACTTTACGTTCCACCCAGCCATTGTACTTCAAGCTCAGCGCTAACGGCATCTCATAGTGAGACAACGTTACGATCGGTTTGATTCCCAAACGCTGCATTTCTTGGAAGACATTGCGGTAAAAAGCGATCCCTTCTGGATTGGGTGTCGTTTCTTCCCCAGTTGGGAACAATCGGGTCCATGCAATCGATAAACGCAATACTTTAAAACCTATCTCCGCAAATAAAGCCAAATCTTCTGGATAGCGATGATAGAAGTCTATCCCTCGGCGTTTTGGATAGATGGTATCCGTTGAATCCGCCATTGCTTCTTTGACGGCTTCAACAGTCACACTCATATGTGCTGCAAAGTTTTTCACGTCGACATGAGGTTTGTAAGTAGCCACATCCGCTACCGACAAGCCTTTGCCGCCAAGATTCCATCCCCCTTCTACTTGATTTGCGGCGATAGCGCCACCCCATAAGAAGTCCTTTGGAAAAGTTGTTTCAGTCATTTTTTCAATCCCCTTTTACATTGTTTTTGTTGCATTGCTCATTGGTTTAGACGATCGGTGCAATCGATAAAACACCTTGTTCGTTGCGCTCATCGGTTGATTCGATCGGTTTGACAGTAAAGTTCTCTTGATTGGTGACCACACAGATCACGATTGGATCAAACCCAGCTGCTTTGATGGCATCTAGATCAAATTGAATCAGGGGTTGCCCTTGTTTCACTTGATCCCCCGCTTTCACGTAAGGGGTAAAGTGTTTGCCTTCTAATTGAACGGTATCCAAGCCGATATGAAAGAGCAATTCTGCGCCATTACGAGTTTTTAACCCGATCGCATGGTTGGTTTCAAACAACATCGTGATTTCGCCATCTTCTGGTGCGATCAATTCGCCAGACGTCGGGATGATCCCGAAACCTTCTCCGATCATACCGCTTGAAAAGACTTCATCGTTGACTTCAGATAGGGCTACCACTTGGCCTTCTACTGGTTTACTCAATACTTCGGCTTTCGGATCGGCAACTGTCGTCTTATTTTCCACTGTTTTGTCTTTGAATAAGAAAAGGACAAGGACGAAGGAAACAGCAAAGGATACCCCTAACGTGACTAATGCCCACACAAGATTCATCGGGTTGGCTTCATCGACGAACATAGTGATACTTGCTAGACCGGGACCAACTAATGCGAAGGCCTTGATGGCAAATAACCCAGCCACTGCACCACCAACTAGGCTGGAAGCCATCACGCCGTAAAGCACTCGTTTGTGCAGGATCGTCACCCCATACAAAGCAGGCTCGGTTATGCCAAAAAGGGCGGAGATGCCTGCAGAAACAGCGGTTGAACGAAGTTTTTGGTCTTTGGTCCGAACACTCACCGCAAAACAAGCACCGGCTTCTGCGATGTTATGTGCCAATGAGGCAGGTAAGTATAACAGCTCTGCCCCCATCTCACTCATAGACGAAACAGCATAAGGAATCATAGCTTTGTGCATACCGGTAACCACCATCAATGGTAAAACAGCGGCTAAGATCCCTGTTGCCACCCAACCTAAATGGGCATACAGCCAAATGATCGCTGCTGAAAAAATCGTTCCGACTTCAAAGCCTAATGGGCCTAAAATCAATAAAGCAACTGGAACCGTAATAACTAAGCTCATCATTGGAACAAAGAAGATACGGATCGGTTTTGGTGAGATTCGGGTAAACAGTTTTTCAATTTGAGCGTAAAATAAAACCGTTAAAATGGCTGGAAATACTTGTGACGCATAAGCGATATTTTGTAAACCGAAGCCCATGAAAGCTGCGCCATCTGTCAATAGTGTTGTTAGTTCAGGCAAAATCAAGGCACCGACAGCGGAAACCGCCACCAATTGGTTGACCTTTAATTTATTTGCCGTGGTGATCGCCACTAAAATCGGTAAGAAATACAATGGTGCGCCACCGATCAGATTCAAAATTTGATACGTTTGGCTGGTATTGTCCATCAATCCAGTGACAGAAGCAAGTAGCAGTAAGGATTTCAAGACGCCCCCACCAGCGACCGCTGGAATCAACGGTTGAAAAATCGAGATAATAAAATCAAGCAGGACCGCACCCCACGATTGTTTTTGTTTGCCTTCACTTCCTCCATCCGCTGTTAGCTCATGACCTAACACGTTCATAACCTCATCATACACTTCGACGACATCATTGCCGATGATGACTTGGCATTGGACATTTTGTCGCACCCCAATCACGCCATCGACTTTTTCCAAGGCATCTTTTTGTACGAGGCTATTGTCTTTTAAGGTAAAGCGCAAGCGTGTGGAGCAATGTTCCAAATGTGCGATATTTTCTTTTCCGCCAATCAACTCAACGATGGCAGTTGCCGTTTCTTTTACATTCATAATTTTCTTCTCCTTTAATTAGTTTTCCTTTGTTGGCCAAACAAAGAAAAAAGCAGGCAACACCTACAAAAACATTGAACGGAATCCAACGATCCCTTCCATGTTTTTTATAGGTCCTGCCTGCATTACCAGTCACATGCCTGTTTTATTACTTGCATAATACCATGCTTTATTTGAAAACGCAACCACCGTTTTAAAAATATTTTGCTAAGCCTTTTGCTGAAACGAGAAGTTTGCTACACTTAGTGGATAATCAGTTATTTCGTCTTCCTTGGCTTGCACCAGAAGCAAGAAGAACATCGCTGGCTAAACGTATCACAAGAAAGGATGAATCGGATGACTTCATTGAATCACTCACTGCATGTTGCCGTCCCAACAGCATTTGATCATGCAGAAAGACTTGACACGAAAAGGACGATCGCTCATATCTTGCAACTGCAAAAGCAAGGGATCAAATCGGTTTTGGTGTGCGGCTCCACCGGTGAACAGCACTCATTGACCTTAACAGAAAAAAAACAGCTTCTACATGCCTTAGCGCAAGAAACCAGCTGGGCAGCCGATTTCGAAGTCCTCTTCGGTTTAGCTGGCATCGTATTTCATGAAACGCTCGCGTTGGCAGAAGCAATCAGCAAAAATCCCCGAATCGATGGTGTGGTTTTAGGCTTTCCCCCTTATCTTTGCCTGACCCAAAAGGAAGCCGTCCTCTATGCTCAGGGATTGATCCATACTTGCGAAAAACCAGTTATTTTATACAACAATCCCCGCCGCACGGGCTTTGATTTATCTGCAGAAAGTCTCTTGACCTTGATCGCTGACCCTCGGGTGATCGGCTTAAAAGAAGCTGGCAGTAAGGAGCGAGTGCCTCAACTAAAAACAAAGACGGCTGCCGATTTTCGTTTTTATGCTGGTGGTGAAGCGGACTTGGTGGAAAAGGTCGCACTAGGGTTTAACGGGCTGTCATCAATGGCAGGAAACCTTTGTCCCGAGGAGATCCAGGTGATTTGGCAAGGGTTACTCAAAGGTGCTGCAACGATTTCTACGTCGGATGAATGGCAGAAAATGGAACAAGCAGCTGCCGGCGATCCAACAGATACCATCAGTTACCTTCCGTGGCTCAAGCAGCAAATCACCATTGATGGACAGCCCTTTGGCTTTTGTCGTCAGCCGCTAGGTCTAGAAACGAGTGATCGGTTTGGCACTGGCTCAATTCCCCCTCATCTAGCATAAGAAAGGCAGGAGAACCAGACAAATGAAGATTGATCCACAACTAAAGCACTATATTGAAAGCTCCATCATCCCACAATACAACCAATTGGATAGCAGTCACTCCCCAGCGCACGTCCACCAAGTGATCCAAAATAGTTTTGAGATTGCTGAAACATTGCCTGTTGACCTGAATATCGTCTATACGGTAGCTGCCTACCATGATATCGGCTTGCTCTATGGCCGCAAAAACCACGAAAGCAATTCCCGCAAGATCGTTGAACAAGATGCTGTGTTGCCACGCTTTTTCTTGCCTCCAGTCATTTCAATGATCGGCAAAGCAGTAGAAGACCATCGTGCTTCGCTGCCCTATGAGCCTCGCTAGCTTTATGGCAAAATTATTTCCGAAGCCGATCGTGCCTTAGATTTTGAGCGAATCCTCAAGCGAACCTTGCTTTTTGCTTATGAGAAAAAGCAACTCACAGATCTAGAACAATTGCACCAAGAAGCGTATCAGTACATTTCAAAGAAATATGGTCCTCAAAGTGAGCTGAAGGTTTGGTTGGATTATCGCAAAAACCAAGACGGTTTGGCGATCATTTATCAAAAATTAGCACAACCTGAAAGCTTCCGCCACACCTTTGAAAAAATCGTGCCGTTAGTTATCGCTACAAGCAAAGAAACTGACGATTGACACTTTGATCCAGCACCAGACTTTAAATAGAAACCCTCTGATTTCAAAATACGCCAAGTGTTTGCGTGCGCTGAATCAGAGGGCTTTTATTGTTATTCTAGTTCTTTTTTCACGGAAGTCGCCCCTCTCCTTCATTGCTCAAACGATTCTATCGAAATAAAAGAGCAGTAATTGGTTTTCTTCAATCGACAGACGCCCTTCTAAATAACCTTCCTTTTTTCACCGAATTTACTCTTTGTAAGCAAGATAGTTTGCTGAAAATAAAAAAAATGGTATTTTTATTTTATCAAGTGATAAAATAATAGGAGGAATCGTTATGTTTTTGGCAATCAATGAAATACGCCATTCCAAATTGCGTTACGCCCTAGTAACAGGAGTCATGTTTTTAATCGCCTATCTGGTCTTTTTTTTAACTGGCTTAGCGTATGGGTTGGCTCAAGATAATCGGATGGCGGTCGACAAATGGGAGGCAGATCAAATTTTGTTGACTGAAGAAGCAAATGATAATTTAAACATGTCGATGCTTCCTCGCAGTCTTTATGACGAAGTCGATGCACCAGAAAAAGCTGTTTTGGCGCAAACCGCTGGGGTAGTGACCAAAGAAGACAACGGTGAAAAAGTCGATGTCACCTTTTTCGGCATTGATCCAGATCAATTTCTAGCACCAAATATTATCGATGGCGAGATGTTTGCGTCAGATGATGAAGCGGTCGCAGACAGCAGCATTGAGGAAGAATACGGGATTTCCATTGGTGACACCATCAAATTAGCCGGCAGTGACAAAAAATTGAAAATCGTCGGTTTTACAGATAACGCCCGCTTCAGTGTTGCTCCGGTCCTCTACACCTCGATCGGTGCCTATCAAGAAATTCGTTTTGAAAAAGAAGATGATTCAGAAAATGCCCGTATCAACGCGATCGTAACTCGTGGCAAAATCAAAGAAGTGCCAGATGATCTAGTCGCTACGGATATCAGCAAATTTATTAATGAATTGCCTGGTTACAACGCACAAGTGCTGACCTTTGGCTTTATGATCGGGTTCTTGATCGTGATCGCTGCCATCGTTATCGGTATTTTTATCTATGTGCTAACGATGCAAAAATCAGAAATTTTCGGTGTCATGAAAGCCCAAGGGATCTCTAGCCGCTACATTGCTTTTTCGGTGATCGCCCAAACGTTCTTGTTGGCCACCTCGGGTGTTTTGATCGGTGGGTTGGCAACGATCGGTACCGCCCTCGTGTTACCTGCGGCAGTGCCATTCCAAATCAATCTATTATTCTTTGCTAGTATCAGTGTAATGATGATTCTGATCGCGATGCTAGGTGCTTTCTTCTCGGTGCGAACGATTGTAAAAATCGACCCATTGAAAGCAATCGGATAGGAGGAAAAAACATGAGTGCCATTGAATTCAAACAAGTCAAAAAATCATTTAAAGATGGGGACGCGACGATTGAAGCCTTGAAAGAAACCAACTTTTCGGTAGAAAAAGGCGAATTTGTCGCCATCATCGGTCCTTCCGGCTCTGGGAAAAGTACCTTTCTGACGATTGCCGGTGGTCTACAAGCTCCCTCTGAAGGCGAAGTATTTATCAATGACGAACCTTTTAGTAAACAAAAAGAAAAGCAACGGGCAAAAACTCGTTTCAAAAAGATCGGCTTTATTTTACAAGCTTCCAACCTTGTCCCTTTTTTGACGGTCAAAAAGCAACTTCAATTGGTGGATAAGGTCAGCAAAGAACCCCAAGAGCAATCAGCTACTGAATTGTTTGAACAACTAGGGATTGAAAAGCTGCAGAACAAATACCCCGATGAACTATCTGGTGGTGAAAGGCAGCGTGTGGCTATTGCCCGAGCGCTCTATCATGATCCCACCATCATTTTGGCAGATGAACCAACGGCGAGTCTTGATTCAAAAAAAGCCGTCGAAGTCGTCAAAATCTTAGCGAAAGAAACCAAAGAAAAACAAAAAGCCACCATTATGGTGACCCATGATACCCGTTTGACAGATTATTGTGACCGGGTCCTCGTCATGAAGGATGGCGTTTTAGAGGAAAAAGAACACACGAAAAAAGAAGCCGAATCAAGTGATTCGCAGAAGGAGCAAGCATGAAAAAAATTATTGTTGTCGGTGCGGGCGTGTCAGGATTAGCTGCTGCTGTCCGTTTGCAAAAACTTGGCTATGACGTCACCCTCTACGAAAAAGAAGGTCAACCTGGGGGCAAAATGAATCAGATCAAGGAAAACGGCTTTACCTTTGATGTGGGACCCACCATCGTGATGATGCCTGAAATTTATCGTGAAGTGTTTGAATTTGCTGGCGTTGATCCGAATGACTATATTCCTATGGAGAAAGTCGATCCGATGCTGCAGCTGTATTTTGCTCAAGACGAACCGCTGACCTTCTCAAACGACTTAGTAGAATTGACCAAAACGCTAGAAGCGATCTCGGAAGAAGATGCTCAAGGCTATTTTGCCTTTTTAGCAGATATTTACAAACGCTATGTGATCGCCAAAGAGTCCTTCATCACCAAGTCGTTTCGGACATGGCGAGACTTTTACAATCCCAAATCATTATGGGCAGGGTTAAAGCTGCGAACGTTTAGTGACGCCTACTCTTCCATTTCTAAATTTGTCAAAGATGATCGCCTGCGAAAATCATTGGCGTTTCAAACCTTGTATATCGGTGTCTCCCCTTACCAAGGGCCGTCCCTTTATACCATCATCCCTATGATCGAGTTGATGTATGGGGTCTATTTCATCAAAGGCGGCATGTATACATTAGCCACTGGTATGGCACGTTTGTTCCAAGAATTAGGCGGAACGATCCATTACAATACCCCAATCGATGAATTATTGATCGAAAACAAGCAAACCAAAGGCGTTCGTGTCAATGGAGAAACGATCACCGCAGATGCTGTGATTTGTGCGGCTGATTTTCCTTATGCTATGGAAAGCTTGATTCCTGATGAATCAAAACGCGGCAAATATACCAATCAAAAAATCGCTTCGATGGATTACTCTTGTTCTTGTTTCTTGCTTTATTTAGGACTGGACAAAAAATATGAAGATAGCGCACTCCATAGCATTTATTTTGCCAATGATTTCAAACGCAATGTAGACGATCTTTTCGAGGCTGGCAAGCTGCCAGAAGATCCTTCCTTCTACTTGTATCGTCCAACCCTGAAAGATGCTTCCTTAGCACCTGATGGTCAAGAAGGTCTTTATGTTTTAGTCCCAGTACCTGAATTATCTAAATTTGATCAATGGACGGATGAAACGATCCAAAGCTACCGCCAGCAGATCATTGGATTATTAAAAGAAAAAACGATCTTTACGGATATCGATGAACACATCGTGTATGAAAAAATGTATACGCCAGATACGTTCAATGATCGGTTCAATGCCTACAACGGTGCGACATTTGGCTTGAAACCAACCTTGTCGCAAAGCAATTACTATCGTCCCCATAATAAATTTGATTATGCAGAAGGCCTATACTTCTGCGGCAGCAGTACGCATCCGGGAGCGGGTGTGCCAATCGTGATGCAAAGTGCCAAGTTAGCTGTGGAGGAGTTGTTAAAAGATGACCGTTAAATCATTAAGTGTCTTTGATGAATACGACAACGATTTTTTATACTGTGAGGCCATCATAAAAAAGCATTCGAAAAACTTTCATACCGCCTTTTCTCAATTGCCAAAAGACAAAGCACGCGCCGTCTATGCCGTCTACGCCTTTTGTCGACGTGCCGATGATGCCGTCGATGAAAAGCAAGACCCATTGTTGATCGAAGCCATGAAAAAACGCTTGGAAAAAATACAAGAACTATTAACCGGCGATGCGATCGACTTGCCGCAAGCCATCAAGGAAGAAGATCCTGATGAAGCCATTTGGCGGGCATTGACCCTTTCTTTCCAACAGTTTGACCTACAGTTTCAGCCCTTTTTCGATCTATTGGTGGGACAAAAACAAGACCTTGACTTCCAGCAGCCCACCTCTGAAAAAGAGCTTTCCGACTATAGTTACTACGTAGCTGGCAGTGTGGGTCTGATGCTCTTGCCGATTCTCTCACAAACAGCCGCTGCGATTCAAGAGCCCGCCATAAAATTGGGTGAAGCGATGCAACGCACCAATATTTTACGTGATATTGGCGAGGATCTGCGAATGGGCCGCATCTATTTGCCACAAACGGTCTTGGCGCAATTCAACCTTTCGCGAGAGGCATTAGCAGCTGGCAATCAAAACCAGCAGTTTATCGAGATGTGGGAACACGAAGCGCAACTTGCTGAGACGCTTTATCAGGAATCTTTTGTCATGATGCCGCAAATCGATGAAGATTGCCGTGAAGCTCTATTAGCAGCTGCTTTGATCTATCGGGAAATCTTGACTGTGATCCGCAAAAACAACTATCAAGTATTTGCTGAAAAAACAGCGGTACCGAAACAACGGAAAATCCAACTTTTGTTTACCGCGAAAAAAATGCTTCGTCAGGAACGTTGGGAGGGCTGACTTTGAACTTGCGAGAAAAAATATTACGAGTCGCAGAAAACCTGTTTATGCAGCAGGGGTATCAAGCAACTTCTACTAGACAGATCGCAGAAGCCGTCGGCATCACCCAACCCAATCTTTATTATCACTTCAAAGGCAAAGAAGCCATCTATTATGAAGTGATGGTCTCTTTGGCACAAGAGGTTTCTGGAAAACTAAATCAGACTGTTGAAGATACTTCCTTGACGATCTCTGAAAAAATCTTAAACATGTTTCTTTTTTTAAGAAGTCGGCATCGCATCAATTTTTATATGATGATGCACGACATTCAGCATACCGTTTCTGAGGACACTTCAAAAAAACTGTACTTGCTTTGGCGGAAAAATTACAAAGAACCGTTTCTTGACTTGTTTCGTCGCAGTGATTCCAATCTCCGTTCGGATGTCGACCCAGAATTTGTCACCAGTCAGTTGTTAGTACTGATGGCGGCTCACTTGGACTCACCGGGAAAAGAAGACAAAATGCCAGAAGCGATCGATTTGTTTTTATTCGGTGCACTAGGCAATGGGCCAATTGCGAAATAGCTGGAACGTTGGCTTTTGTCCCGAGAATAATCATTCGACGAATTTCTGACAATCGCGTACACTGATCCAGTAAACAGAAACTTAAAAGGATGGATGTACATGTCAAAAAATCGAATCGAAGCCTTTACGGATGCGGTCATTGCGATCGTAATGACCTTATTAGTACTGGAATTGCACCAGCCCGAAGGCGATACCTTTGCTTCTTTTTTAGGAGTGGAACAGCAATTTATTATTTATTTGATCAGCTTTGTGATGTTAGCGATCTACTGGAACAATCACCATCATCTATTTCAAGTAGTATCTAAAATTGACGGTTGGACCTTGTGGGCGAATCATTTATTGATCCTGGCACTGACCCTCTTTCCTTTTGTAACGTCATGGGTCAGTCGTTATCCAGTCGCTCTTGCCCCTCAGCTGCTATACGGGGCTGTCATTTTATTGACGGATTTCAGCTATTTCCTTGTAGGAAAGACCTTGGTTCGTGCCAATCCTGACAATCAAGCCATCGTAGAACTGTTTCGCGGATACAAGAAACTCTACTTTACGTTGTTTATCAACGTGCTGGCATTGCTCCTCGGCTGGCTGGTCCATCCACTACTTATCATCACGCTGGATAGTCTCGTGCTATTGTTGTGGGTGATCCCTGAGAAAAAAGTAGAAACCTTTTTAAAACAATAAAAACACTTGCGTCCTTCTCCTGATGGATAACTGCGCAAAAGCAGAACAATCGGCTGCTTTTGCGCAATCATCCATCGCTTTTAGGAGAAGGATGCAAGTGTTTTTTCTAGCGAATCAAGTCTTTCCCTGGTGCCTGTAAGACTTGTTCCACTTGTTCTTTGGTGGTTAAGGGGACATCTCCCAGCATCGTATGAGCCAAAACTGCATTCGTGATTGCAAAATCAGCGGTGCGTTGGAGCGACCATTTTTCGGCATAGCCTAATAATACACCAGCGGCATAGGCATCCCCTGCCCCGATCCGATCCAAGACTTGCAGCAGCTGCGGTGCCGTTTCATAGGCATCCTGCGCCGTAATGATTCTTCCACTGATAAACTGCTTGTCTTCCACGGCTAGACGGCGTGTCCCGCAGAACCATTCTAGTTGATACTGGTCAATAAAGGATTGGATCAACGCAAGCTCGGCGCCTTCTGTTTCCTCTAAGGGATATGCCAGCAGCTCCTCCAAGTCACGGACAGAGCCGAAAACTAGATCACAATAAGGCAAGATCGTTTCATACCGTTGTTTTAGTACCTCCCGATTTAAATCTTCATTCAAGCTTGGACGGAAGTTGAAATCAAAGCAGACGCGAATCTGCTTGGCATGGGCCTGTTTCGCCAAAGCCAATGCAGTTTGCCAGGTTTTCTCAGTCAAACTAAGTGAGATCCCGCAAATATGAATGAGATCGACTGTTTCTAGAAATTCATCGATGGCATATTCTTCTGGACCTGAAACGCCAAAGGAACTATGATGGCGATTTTGATAAGTCACGTAAGTCGGACGAGCGCCGTAGCCGATCTCGGCGAAATAACTGCCGATATGGCTGTATTTTTTGCCAACAAATGCTGTTTGAATCCCATAGGAACGCAAGCTGGCTTTCGCCGTATCCCCTAAACGGTTGGCTGGCACTTGTGTCAGCATCGAGGTGGTCAAGCCGAAATGCGCCAAATTGCCTAACAGATTGACCCCTGTTCCTGTAAAATCCATCCGCAAAGAGTGGGTCTGTTCCAGTGTTCGATATTCTGGTGGCGTCAATCGCATCATTACCTCACCGTAAGCACCGATCCGCATCATTGATCCCCCCTATTTGGCTGCTGCCAGTACCTTTTTCGTCATTTCTGCTAATTTCTGTACATCTTCAGGGCGTGTGTCCCCTGTTTCGCCATCGATGATCGAGCTGTAAATATGTGGAATGACTTTTTTCACTCCTGCATCAACAGCGATCTGCAAGATTTCTTCAAAGTTTTCTAAATCGATGCCGCCGGTCGGTTCCAAATAAAAATCATTCGCAGCACAAGCCTCTGCTACTGCTTGATACTCTGCTTTATGAGCCAACCCTTTCATTGGAAAATACTTGATAGAACTAGCCCCCATATCTTTTAATAAAGCGATCGCTGTTTCGACGGGGACTTCTGCAGCTGGAGTTTGTGAACTCAATGGTCCAGTAGCAATATTGACATAGCCGACTTTTCCCGTTGGTGAAACAAGGGCATTGACGATCGTTTCAGATTGTCCTAGCAAAGCTCGTGAGGTCCCCGCTCCCGTGAACACTTGGTTAACATGCTGTGGCTGTAGAACAGCGGAAATTCGGGAGACCATTTCACTTTGGTTGGGGTCGCCAGCACCAAGTCCAACAGAAAGGGCATTATTTGTTGCCGCTTGATAGGTTTTCATGTCAAAGATGGCTGCCTCATCGCTAGCATAATTTTTTGATAAAACACCTAGGACGATGTTGCCCTCTGCTGCTTCATAACAAGCTTTCGCATTTTCAATAGAGTTTGCTAACACATTCAGACAGACACGGTCAGCGAAATAATTGGGTGAAGTTTTCATTTTTGGGTTGCTCCTAACATAATTTCTTGTAAGCGATCGGTGATCACTGCCATTTCTTGTTCATTGACTGCTCGGATATCAAATTCAATAATGCCGTTATTGGCTTGGTATTCACGGGTATAAATCGCTGGTTCTCCCGCTTTTAGCGCGTCGATCACTGCTTTGGCACTTGGTTCTTTCACTTTGACACTCGCTCGATAAATGTCTCTGCCGGCGCTGTCTTGAACGATTTTTGCTTCGAAACCAGTGATTTCATTGATTGCCGCAATAAATGGTTGTAGGCGCTCTTGCATCGAAGCGCCAGATTCTGTTCCCTCCGCTAGATAATCCGTCACGGCTTGGGTAAATCCGAGAATATTGTCTTTACCGATTTTCATTGCTCGACCAATACCTTTGGATTGCAGGCGCACCCAAGAGACATAGGGCTGCTTGCCGATCACTAAGCCAGCACTTGGTCCTGACAGTGCTTTCGCACCTGAATAGATCACTAAATCAGCACCTGCTTGGGTATAGGCAAACAAATCTTCCTCAGCAGCCGCATCAACGATCAATGGAAGATCGTGTGCCTTGGCAACTTGGGCCGTTTCTGCTACCGTCAGCATACTTTTTTGAACGGTATGATGACTCTTTATGTAGAGGATCCCCGCCGTTTCGGGCGTAATCATCTGTTCAATGTGCTCGGGTGTGCACATATTGGCATAGCCTGCTTCTACGACTTTTCCGCCGCCTTGCGCCACCATCACTTCCACCGGTGTGCCATAATCTACGTTGTGGCCTTTGGGCAAAATGATCTCCCGCTTGCTGATTTTCTCACTATATGGGTGGTACAAATGATAGCTGTCTCCTTGACCGATGAGTGCCGCCACTGATTGGGCGATTCCCGCCGAAGCGGAAGAAACGATTTGCGCATCTTCCGTTTTCAACAATTTTGCTAAATAGGCACCGGTTTTTTCTGCTAGATCTGCCATTTCAAAGAAATGCTCCCCGCCATAGCGCTGGGCTGCAAGCACGCCTTCGCTGACTTTCGAGACACCTAGAATCGTCATTTTGCCGGAAGCATTGATGACTTCTTTCAAGCCTAGTTCTTCAATATTCAGTGTCAAAAAGTTCCCCTCCTATCACCGCTTTTTGCGGCACGATCTGTTGTGTCGTGATTCGGCGATTGCCGTTAGAATCCGTCAATTCCTTTTCGCCCTCTTCAAAGCGGAAAATCGTAAAATCAGCATCATATCCCAATGCGATCTCGCCTTTGTCCTGTAAATGAAATTGCTTCGCAGGGGCACTGGTCACCTTCTCGATGATCTCACGCCAATCATACCCTACGACCGCTAATTTTTCCATAGTCGTCGCTAAATCAAAAACAGGTCCATTGGTACGATTGCGGATGTAGATATCCGTACTAATGGAAGAAGCCTTTAGCTGATTGGCAAAGGCCGTCTCCGCCACATCAAAATTAAAACTGTCTGTCCCATGACCAATATCGAAGACCAAGCCTTTTTCATAGGCAGCAAAGACGAAAGGCTTGATGGTTTGGTTCGTCTGATCCAAAATCCCATTGGCTTTGCCGTTAAAGCAATGGGTCACCACATCACCTGCTTCCAATTCAGCGAGAATCTCTGCTAAATTCGGTGGTGCTGAACCAATATGGACCATCAGAGGCAACGGTTGATTTTCAGCTTGGATCGCTTTGGCTAATTTCAACGGCGTGATGCCATTTTCGCCGATCACCGTTTTACTCATTCGGGCTTTGATCCCGACGATAAAGTCAGGAAACTTCTGCAACGCTTCTTTGACCAATTCTTTTTTGACTTTTGACAGATCCGCAAGTTCATCCTGCTCTACGATCCCCCATTTGGAAATATTGACTAAAGCAAAGACATTGGTTTTGGCTTCTTTGGCTAAATCATAAAACCGATGGATATTTTCGGCGCCAGTCGTCCCCGCATCGATAACGGTCGTGACGCCTTGTTTAACACCGATCTCGTCTGGATAATCATAATAGAGCGTCATTTCCTCGAAACAATGGACATGGTCATCGATCCAACCAGCTGACAAGAACTCCCCTTCTGCTAAGGTCAGCTCTTGTTTCGCCTGCTCCTTCAACATGGGTGCCAGAGCAGTGATTTTGCCGTCTTGAATCCCAATATCAAATACTTTTTCATCGATCGTGCGGGCTTGACGAATAATCAAATCAAACATTTCGTTACACCTTCCTCTCTGTGAAAGTGAATTTCGACCAAGGATGGATAAAGGGCAGCAGAACTAACTCTTGTTCGACGATCGAACCGATTTTATTTTTTCGTGGGTCTGAGTGAGGCTCTAGCACGACTTGCAGCTCGTTTTTGTACTTGCCAAAACGATCATTGCCGATCACAACATCCCCTCGTTGAAAGACTCCTTCGTGGTCATCGGCAGGATTGTCATGGTTCTTATACTTTTTACGAACTTCTGTGGAACGGATCATCCGGTCAGTGATGTCGCCTCGGCGGTAATGCTGCTCGTCAAGGGCGATTCGGCGTTCAACTTCATTGATTTCAGGCACAAATTCAATCGCAAATGCCGTCTGGTAGCGATCAATCGCTCCTAGTGCCGCCAATTCTGCTTCCGAAGCATAAGCATTGCCGATAATGACATCATCAATCAAGCCTGTGGCAAACAAATGCTTTGCGGCAGTTTCTACAGGCATTCTTCGGTGCATTTCTAAGGTCGGTAAGCCATCATTGATATCCCAAGGTCCGATCCTTCCCGTTTGAGAAGAGATAAATGCGGCGGTTCGAATGCCTTTTTCCTTGAAACGACGACTGCATTTTTCAAAGAAATCATAGGGTAAGGCAGTCCCTTCTTGTGGATAGAAATTGTGGCAGCCGTATAAGTAAGGAATGTTGGCTTGATAGGTCAAAATATTGTCTAAATACGCCACATCATTGCTCATATTCAATTCAACAGCTAAACCAAAGGGATTGTAGGTCAACATCGCTTCTTTGTTGCCGTCAAAACCTAAATCTAAACGAATCCCATCGGCACCTAGTTCATGGAAAAAGGTCAAGTCATCATAGGAGATGCCTAGTTCAGAAAAGATGGCTGGTGCCACGTCTAAAATCGTTTCATAGCCTAATCCTTTGGCAAAATCAATCAACGCTTTAAATTTTTTCTGCACGTTTTCTTTGCCGTCGCTCACTTCCAACATACTCATAAAAATGCGGCTAAAGCCATAATCATGGGCTAATTGCAGATAGGCTTTATCTGTTTCAAAATCACTGTGATCGGGATACACCGATACTCCTAGTTTTCTTTTCAACTTATCTCATCCTCATTTCTTCATAAAAAGCAGTAAAACGTGTCAGTAAAAGCGAACTGCAAACAATCGTCGCCGTCATCGTCAAAAATGGTCCCCACGGAAACTGACGGCTCAGTAGGATCGCTGCAGCAACGCCAAGAATCCCGAACAAAAGCATCCGCCAAAACGGCACTTCTTGAATTTTTTTCCCTTGTGCTGATTTTGTTAACCAAATTTGACAACCAAAAAATAAACAAATGGCATAAATCCCCATGTTTGCACCTCACTCTTTTTGTTTTGCTTAAGCGGCTGTTTCTTCTTCTTGCTCTCGGGCAATCTGCTGTTTCTCAAAGACTTTAAAGAATGGGTAATAGATTGCGAGTGTGATAAAGAAGTTGACGATCACTAAAATCGCTGCTGCGATACTCCAGTCCGTACTCATCCAGGCGGCGATTGGTGCTGGAATGGCAAACCCAAGTCTGGCAGCCATCATCGGTACAACACCGGTAATGGTAGCGAAGTAAGAAATCGTTGTCGTAATCAACGGTGCCACCAAGAAAGGAATACCTAAGATTGGGTTCATTACGATCGGTGCACCGAAAATCACTGGTTCATTGATATTGAATAGGCCTGGCAAGATGGACAAACGGCCCAATTGTTTCAAGTATTTTGATTTGGAGAAGAAGAACAAAACGACCAACGCTAAGGTCGTACCGGCTCCACCGATCCATACGAACCATTGTAAAAATTGTTCCGTAAAAATATTAGGCAATTCATGCGCATTGCCAGATGCTTGGAAGGCTTCCATATTTTCAGCGATGGAAATATCCCAGAAGGGACGAATGACAGGACCCATGATGGCTGGTCCATGAATTCCCAGTACCCAGAAGAAACAGATCAAGAAGACAGTCAATAAACCACCAAACAAGCTGTTACCCGCTAGCACGTCTTTTAACGGCATCAACAAATTACTTAAAAAGCCATTGATATCAAAACCAAGCATATGACGGATCACCCAGAACAAAATCAGGATCGCTCCACCGGGAATCAATGCCATAAATGAATTCGTCACTTCTGGCGGCACACCATCTGGCATTTTGATGGTGATGTTTTTTACGATAAAGAAACGATAGATTTCAACGGACAAGATCGCCGTAACGATCGCACCAAACAAAGAGCCGGAACCTAGGTTGGCCACATTGATATAACGCCCGGCATCAATGATACCTTCCACAGAATCAAAGACTCGCAACGGTGGTGCAGCGGTTACAAGAAAGGACATCGTTGCTAAGATACCCGCAGTCAATGAATCCAGCTTGTAGCTTTTGGCTAGCGATGAAGCAATCCCATACGTTGCATATAATGCCAATAATCCGACTGTATAGCGAAATGGAATATCCAAAACTTCCCGATACGGTTCGATCACGGCAGCGACTGATTCGATGGGAAAATTCAGTAAGATCGTGAAGAAAGACCCAACGATCGTTAATGGTAAAGTAGCGATGATCCCCTTACGAATCGCTACCATGTGCCGTTGCATCCCCACTTTATTTGCAATCGGCATCAATTTCTGTTCAATAAATTCTACAAACCCTTTCATAATTGCCTCCTTAGTTTATAACATTATAATGTTTATACAAGGATAATAGCACATAGGATCAAGGTTCGTAAATAGTTTTTTAAACTGTAGATAGAATAATCTTTTCGCAATAACATTTCTTACAGTAACCATCAAGCGTCCTATCGTTGTCCTTTCGGTCGATACTGATACATAAATCGATTTTGGATGACGGTACAATTGATGATAAGTAACAAAATGAAAACTGGCGCCAAAGGAGTGCGGATCAACAGGAAAAACAAACTGAGTAAGAAAAGTAAGGAAACAAGTAATAGTTTCCAAAAAGACAGCGTGATTCTAGCATTATTTTTTTCTAAAAGAAGATGGGTCAGAAAAATCAAGAGCAAACAACTCACTACTAGAACCATTCTACTCACCTTCTTTAACTGTTTCTAGCTCTTGCGCCACTTGAAGTTTCTCAAATGCTTTGAAGAATGGATAATAAATCGCTAACGAAACGAAGAAACAGACGAAGACCATCAAACAAGCAACCCAATTCCAATTTGAGGTAATCAATGCGCCAAGAGGTGCGGGAATTGAAAATGGTGGTTTGACCATCATCTTAGGCATCCAATTTAAAGCGGTAACGATATAAACTATAATGGTATTAGCAATTGGCACTAGAATAAAGGGAATCGCCAATAGCGGATTCATTACAATCGGTGTCCCAAAGATCATTGGTTCATTAATATTAAAAATTCCCGGTAAAATGGAAAGACGCCCCAATTGTTTTAAATAGTTTGAACGGGAGAACATAAACAAAACAACCAATGCAAGCGTTGATCCTGTTCCACCCATTTGGGCATACCATTGATAAAATTGCTCGGTAAAAAGATTTGGTAGGTCAAAGGCAGACATCCCATTTTGGAACAATTCTGCATTTTCTAAAATTGCCTGATCCCAAAACGGGCGAATGATGGGACCTAAAACGGCATGGCCATGAATACCCAATACCCAGAATACACAGATTACAAATTGTGTGATGATCCCACCAATCAAATTATTTCCCGTTAAGAACCCTTTTAAAGGAGAGATGGCGATCGTCAACAATCCATTTAAATCAAAACCAAAAAAGTGTCGCGGAATCCAAAAGACTAAGATAACTAGCAAGGTTGGTAGGAGTGCCGCAAAGGATTCGCCTACCACAGGAGGTACGCCTTCTGGCATCTTGATTTCCAAGTTTTTTGCTTTCGTAAAATGATAAATCTCTACTGAAACTAGCGCCGCAATGATCGCACCGAATAGTCCTTGTGATCCAAGTGAAGCGATGGGTAAATACCTTCCTGCAAGTACGGCATCTCCTGTCGTGCTGATGCCTTCCGCCAAATTGATTGGAACGACCATTAAAATCGTCGCTAACATGGATAAAAACCCACTTGTTATCCGATCGAGTTTGTAACTTGCACCTAAGTTGGAGCCGATCGTAAATGAGGCATAGAGAGACATTAGCCCCACCGTAAATCGAAAAGGAATGTCAAGTGCCGGTAAATAAGGAGCGACCCATTCGGTATAACCAGGAATCGGCAAATTTAAAATAATGGTGAAAAAAGAGCCAACGATCGTGAGCGGCAAAATAGAAATCAACCCATTTCGAATTGCCTGCAAGTGCCGCTGCTGTCCAATAGCATTGGCAATCGGTAATAACTTCATTGCAACCGAGTCTAAAACTTTCATTATAAAAACCTCCTAAAATTCGTTTGAAAAACCATTTCTTTGAATCACTTCTTTAAACCATAGACCAGACTTTTTCATCGTTTTTTCTCCTGTTTCTAAATCTAAGCGATAAAAGCCATAGCGATTTTTGAACGCATTTTGCCAACTCCAACAGTCCACAAATGTCCACATGTGATACCCCAGACAGTTACTACCCTCCGTCATTGCTTGGTGAAGCTCAATTAAATGCTCTTTTAAAAAAGCAATCCGATAGTTGTCTTGTACTTGCCCCCCTTCGATAAATGTTTCTTCTCCCTGAATCCCGATGCCATTTTCTGAAACAAACCAATCAATATTCCCATATTCTAACTGGATTTTTTTGGCGATATCATACAAGCCATGAGGATAAATCTCAATCCCCCTTGAAGTATTCATCCTTCTGCCGGGCATCTCGTAATCATCGTAAAACCATTCTGGCGAAAAAACTCCCTCGGGATTAGGCAATGATTCTTTGGCTTTCACTCGCCGTGGACGGTAATAATTGATCCCTAACAGATCAATCGTTGTTTCAGCAATCAAGGCAAGATCCTGTTCTTCCACTCGTGGCATTTGGTCGTAGCACGTTAAAATAGACTTTAACTCTTGAGGGTAACGACCTTTTAATATCGCTTCATTAAGGGAGCGAGTATAGAAGAGGTCTGCCATTTCCGCTGCCTTTAAGTCGGCAGGATGTTGGCTTCTTGGGTAAACTGGGATCACATCCATGATGATACCGATTTTCCCTTGATAAGTTCCTTGTCGAAAGACCTTAACTGCCTCACAGTGAGCAAGGATGATATGATGAAGTACTTGTGCCGCTCGTTTAAAATCAACTACATAAGGATAGTGCCGGTCATGCAAATAGCCGGCTTCTGCTGGAATCATCGGCTCATTAAAGGTAAACCAGTACGCAACTTTCTCATGAAATAAATCAAAACAAATTTTCGCATACGCCCGATACGCTTCGATGACCTCACGATTTTCAAATCCGCCGATTTCTTGTAATTTCATTGGCATGTCAAAGTGATAAAGATTGATAAACGGTTTGATGCCTCTTTGATTTAACCCATCAAGCATTCTGGTATAAAAATCAACTGCTTCTGGATTGACTTCCCCTGTACCTTCGGGAATAAGACGTGACCAAGAGATCGAAGTCCGAAAAGAATTAAAAGAAAGTGCCGCCATTCGATCCAGATCCGCTTCCATTTCCTGATAAAACCTTGATGTATGTTCTGTTGTAACTCCTTCAAAAAACCGATGGTTATAGTTTTTTGATGCATAATCCCAAATGTTTTCTCCTTTCTTGTCTCCAGCTATCGTTCCTTCTGATTGTGTCGCACTCGTTGCTGCACCCCAGAAAAAATTCTTTGAAAAATTATACTCCATGTCGCCCTCCTACAATTCCTTTTTTACTAAGCGAAGCATCCGCTTACATCGTTGAACAACGAAAGTATAGCATGAAGTAAAATCAATATAATGTTATAATCCAAAATAGAGAACGTTTTCATCCCTTGTCATTTGTTCCACAAAAAAAACACTTTGCTACGGAGGTGCATCATGCTTTTTCTTGACTACAATCCTGAACTTACTGCACTAGAATACGAGGTTTACCGATTTGTATCAAAAAACTTGGCTTCAGTGTCTAAAATGAAGATGAAAGAACTTGCCAAAGAGACCCATACCAGTACTGCTAGTATTAGCCGCTTTTGCAAGAAATTTGAATGTGATACGTTTACCGAATTTAAGATCAATTTGCGCTTTTACTTAGATTCTCTCGTAAAATCCAAAATATCCGATAGTGATGAATCTCAAACAATTGATTTCTTAAAGCGAGTAAACCAGCCCTTTTTATCTGAGAGAATCAATCGAGCAACAGAGATTCTTAAGAACAAAAGCTTCGTTCTATTTATTGGATCAGGCTTATCTGAAACGATTGCGGAATATGGCGCACTCTATTTTACTGACTTGGGAAAAACGGCATTAAAAGTTGACGATCCCTCAAATTATCCTATCGACTGGTTTCCAGAAGACATATTGTGCAAAACCGGTATCATTGTTTTGTCGATTTCTGGGGAAACACAAGAAATGATTCGATACTTACAAAAGTTAAATCAAAAAGATTGTCAGATAATTGCCATCACGAATACGGAAGATTCAACCATCAGCCAGTTATCCGACTTAACGGTGCCCTATTACATTGAAAGAGAGACCATTTTTAAAGCTAGTCAAAAAAAAGAGAAAACCATTGAACTGACTTCTCAGCTACCAGCAATCTATTTAATTGAAAAAATTGCCAAAAGAATACGCCTATCAGAAGAATTTCTCTGATAGGCGTAGGTAGTTTTAATTATTCAGCGGCCTTCACAATCAGTAACTAAATCAAATAAAAGTTCCACCAAATAAATGGCTGGAATTTGTGAGGACAATGAATCAGCTTCTTGATTATCGGAATAATAATAAGCAAAATTTCGCTCAGATAGTTTAGCAATTGACGTTGTTGAACGATTTGTCAGTGAAATGGTTGAAATTCCAGAGAGGCTACATTCAGTGATCAAAGATTCAAGGAATGGATCGGCGCCTTTATTAGAAAAGACCAGCAACGTGGTTTCGCTACCTAAGGTTCGCCAAACGGATTTAATCGATGTTGCTTCTTCCTCTACGCTCACGATCTTATCTAAACGTGCAAACTTTTGTTGGGCATAGCTCAAAGCAAGTGTCGATTCCCTATCACTGGCTAAGATCAAAAGTTTTGCTTTACTTATTCGTTTGGCGATCGTTAATAATGTTTCTCGATAGAAGGATTCATCCATACGTTCAAAAAAATAGTGCAGGGCTTTTTTATCTTGTTTGAATAATCGATCAGTCTTTCCTTGTTTCTGTAACGTCTTTTTCAATTTGATTTTAAATTCTAAAAACCTTCGCAATCAAATTTTCGACAAAACCGCAGAACAGTCGTTGAGCTAGTTTTTGTTGTATCAGCCAGTTCACGAATAGACATCGAACAGACTTCTGCTTGCTGATTTAAAACGTATTGAAATAGTTGCCATTCTTTCTTACTGAACGACTTATTCTTGGCAGTGAGTTCCATTCGTTTTCTCCTTGTTACGCCCCTTCGTCTCCAGCAATCTTCTTCTCATAAATAAAATCATCCATAACAAATCCCGAACCAATCGTAACGGTGCGTTCAGAAACGCGTTCAAAGCCGCGATGTTCATAAACAGCGATCGCTTGCTGATTTTGTTTGTTGACGTTTAAATGCAACGTTTTGCCTGAGGCGATTTCCTCATACCAATCAAAGACTTGGCTGGCATAGCCTTTGCCTCTAGTGGATTGGTGGAGATACAATTTACTTAAATAAATCTGCTGCGGCGTTTCTTCATACGCTGTATACCCTACTGCTTGGTCACCTTCCATTAGTAAAAGATAGACGGCTCCTTGCTGGACTTCGTTTTGAATCGCTGCTGGTGATTGATAATGAGCCAGCATATACGCGACTTGATCCAAACCAATGATTGGTGTAAACACTTCTGGCCAGATTTCTTTGATCAAACGATCCAACGTTTGGAAGTCTTCTGGTGATTGAATGATTTTTTGTGTAATTGCCATAAGAATCCCTTCTCTCTGTTGCTGTGCGAAACAGAAACTCGCTTATAAATATCTCTATTATAAGGGAAGAACCAAAAAAAGAAAGGGCACGTTGAATAAAGATCCCTAAAAGTTTCAAAAGATGGTAAACTAGAAGTGAAAAAATGGCTACTAAAAGGAGGTAGTAATACGATGCAACTCTTACAACTACTTTTACTGGCAATCATTTTTGTTTCTTTCTTCTTGGTGTTGATTGGATGGGTTTTATCGATGACCAATGGCTTGATCTTTTCTCGTTTTCCTCAGCAATTTAAAGCACACGCTCATGATCCTAACTATGAAAAAGAACGACAAGCAGGCAAGCGCTTGAAAGAGATTATATTTCGACGCATTATTCCTTTAGGAATAGCTTCTTTGCTCGTCTATGGATTAACCGCACTATTAAACGTCCTTTAAAAGTTTTTAAAAAGACTTGAACGAATCAAAAAATAACCGGCATCTTTTCCTGTTGATCAATGCTCCTTTCGCTTTCGCTGTGGGGAACATCAATGCATAAGATGCCGGTTTTTTTATTTGCTTACTGCTGCTTTAGAGGCTTGAACTTTTTTCAGTAAAGCGAAGAGGACTTGGCTATCATCGATAGCCGCAATATATTGTTGGCAAATTGCCATCATTTCTGTTTCATCCATTTTATCTAAAGAAATAACTAATTCATTTTCTACTACCTGCTTATTATTCATAGGGCTCCCTACTTTCTTCCTTTGTTACCTCTAGTTTGCCATGAATGAGCAGGTTCCGTAAGAACTTTTCAGTTTACAAACAGGAAACGGGTGGTTTACATCCTTGTCCTACCAAGGTTTTTCCAGAAAATTTATTCGGTAGCTGGCTCAATGTGGATGTCAGTATCAAACACCTGAAAACGATCAGCTAAGAGATCTTCAATAGCATCTGCCACGTTATGACTCTTTTCAACCGTCAAAGATTTGTCCATCGTCACGACGACATCAAGAAAAACATTGGCGCCATACATTCTTCCTCGAATCGATTTAACAGATTTCACTTCAGAAAAACCAGCGATTGCCGCTTCATACTCCACGACTAACGATTCATCAAACCCATCAGAAAGTGAAAAGGCACTCTCGCGAAAAATATCAACGGCGGTTTTGATAATCAAAAGAGCTACCACGATCGCAGTCAAACTGTCTAACCAACCGATACCAAATGAGGCGGCAAAAATAGCGATCGCCGTTCCAATACTCGTCCACGCATCGCTGCGGTTGTCTTTAGCAGCTGCTAGCAAAGCGGAGCTTTTTACGCGAGCGGATAATCGCTTATTGTAGTAATACATACCATACATCAAAATAGCTGAAATGATACCGACGACTGCCGCAATCATATCGGGACTTTGCGTTTCACCGAGTAGAATCGTTTGAATGGAGGACCATAAAACCTGCAGACCGACCGCCAGCATAATCAAGGATGTTACGAGACTCGCCACATTTTCTGCTTTCCAATGACCATATTTATGGTCTTCATCTGCTGGCTTTTGAGCCAAACGCAAACCGATCAAAACAGCGATAGACGCTACGATATCCGTCGCATTGTTTAATCCATCCGCCCATAATCCTTCAGAGTTTGCCAAACGACCAATAACTAGTTTGGCGATGGAAACAAAAATGTAGGCAACGATACTTAAGATAGCGCCTCTTTCTGCTTGTTTTAATTCTGCATATCTTGTTTGATTCATGTCATCCCCTCCAATTAGTCAACTTGAAAATAATAGCTGAAATTTTCATCAATTGCATCATTTATTTGAGAGATTTTATTTTTTAGGAGTGGCAAACATTCACTTCTAGTGAAACGAATTTCTGTTCTGAGGTTACCAAAAAAACAGGACTCCCAAGGGAATCCTGTTTTTTGCTTTTTTTCTTTCACAAAGAATCGCTGCTACTCGTTCACCAGCAGCTGTCGATTTCTTTCACTGAATTTCTCATTATGGGAAGAAACCATCGCCTGTGGGACACTGGTCGGCTCTAAATAGTGTTTGATTTGGTTGACTGCTTGCGCAGCATCTTGAAAGGCGCCTGCCAAAAGATTCACTTTGCCTTTGAAGTAATGGATGTCACCAGCTGCAAACACACCAGGATGGCTGGTTTTTGTTGGAATCTCACAGTTCAAATAAAAATCTTCATGACGTGCGAGATCAAAGGAAACTTTATCTAACAAGGCACTGTCCCGGTCATAGCCATGTTGGATCAACAAATGATCGCATAAAAAATCGATCGTTTCTTGGTTAGCACTGTTTTTTAATCTTAGAACCATATTGAAGGTTTCGGCTTGATTCACCCCGTCAATCGTGTGATTCATCAACACTTGAATCCCTTCTGCTTTCATCTTCTTTACTTGTGCTTCATGGGCCTTCAATTTCTCGCCCCGATAACAAAGCGAAACTTTTGCCCCATAAGACGCCGCTTCAATCGCATAATCAACTGCTGCATCCCCGCCGCCAGAGATCACAAGATGTTTGCCTTGGATCGCTTGCTGGTCAGGAAACTGATAGTGGATATAGTTGTCGACATTATTATGGATGAAACAAGGCAATTTTTGCGGAGAAACGACACCGCCGCCAATACAAACTAAAACGGTGCGTCCAACATGGGTCCTCCCTTGGTCATCCACTGCATAAAAAAGATCGTCTTCCTTGGTCAATTCGATGATTTTCGTTTTCAGATAGATCGTTGGATCAAACAACTTAGCCTGTTCAATCAAGTGTTCTTTGACTTTCTTCCCCTTGGTTGGCGGCAATGCACCCACATCCCAGACCATTTTTTCAGGATAAAAATTGATCTTCCCGCCTAATTCGGCTTGTGCTTCAAACAATACGACCGATAGATCACGTAATCCAGCATAAAAACTCGCATAGAGCCCCGTGGGCCCTCCTCCGATAATCAGAACATCTGCTATAGTGGTCATTGGCTAGCCTCCCTTTCATAAATGAAAATCATTCTCAATTAGTTAGTTCGATTATAGTCAACGAATACGTGTTTGTAAAGAATTTTCTGAAAACAAATTAATTAACTTAGTCGATTATTTTTATTTACATTGTAAAGAAAAAAGCCTTTTCCTAAATATCTGCTAAAGAAAAAATGAGTAGAATGTTATTTTTTCTCATTTTATCTAGTGATATGTTTGTGATAGCTACTGACTTCAAGGTATACTCTTAGAAAGTAGGTGAAAAAATGAAAGTTGAAAAATGTTACGCACCCTTACCGGATGGGTCTGTCCTCTATTATGAAAAAACCGGTTCAGGATGCCCTCTTTTTTTATTGCACGGAAATGGCGGTAGCAGTGCCTATTTCTCAAAGCAGGTCGACGCATTGCGACAAAAACATCAATTGTACTTAATCGATAGCCGTGGGCATGGCAAGTCCACTAACACACAGAAAAAGATCGATTTTTTTAAAATGGCAACGGATCTTTTAGCAATCATTCAGCAAGAAAATTTGTCTAAAATCGCCCTATTAGGATTTAGTGATGGGGCTAATCTAGCAATGGTCTTTTGTCATCTTTACCCTGAGTATGTTAGTTGTATGATTTTAAACTCGGGCAATACTGAGCCACGGGGAGTTAGACTCTTTTCTCGAATGGGGAGTGTCTTGCAATATCTGATCGTTTGGCTTTGTTCCCCATTCTCAAAAGGAATGCGGGGCTTTCTCCCTATTTTGGGATTGTTGTTTCGTCCAATCGGTTTATCTACAGCCGATTTGAATCACCTCAGTGTGCCGACATTGATTTTGGTCGGCAAACGTGATTCGATCAAGCTTTCCCATTCTTTTTATATTGCAAACAGTATCCCTCAGTCCAATTTTATCGTCGTCAAAGGACAAGGACATAGTTTTGCACGAAAGAATCCAGAGGTATTTAACACGAAAGTATTATCTTTTTTAGAAAAGGTCGGTGAATAACTATGAGAATCTTTACTTGGCTCCGCGACCACCGCTCACTGTTTAAAACACTCTTCTTGATTGCAGTAGCCGTGATCGTGTTGGGCGAACTGCTTTCATTAAGCAAGACGATCTCCATTGATCAATTAAAAGAGTTGTTTGCGCAACTGGCACTTTGGCGAGTGGCATTAATGGCTGTCATTGGGTTATTATGTGTCTTGCCAATGGTCTTATATGACATTGTCTTGAACCGCCTATTAGGGGACAAACCTGATCGCCGTTATTTGCTGGAAACCAGCTGGATCATCAACACTATGAACAACTTAATCGGCTTCGGCGGCTTCATCAGCATCGGATTACGCTCGGAATTTTACGGCAAAGGAAAAAAAGGCAAAGAAGTTGCCCAAGCAATTTCGAAGATTTTTATTTACCTGATGTCTGGTCTTTCGATTTTATCCCTTGCTGCACTAGCCTTCGTCTTATTTGGTCCAACGACAGATTATCTGCAACAGTATTGGATCTGGCTGTTAGGCGGTAGTCTTTATTTTCCAGTTGTCTATGCCCTTAGTTTTTCCAAAAAAAATGCTTACTTAGGTGGACTGCAACGGCGTGATCGTCTGCAGTTGATCGCCGCTTCCTTATTAGAATGGTTAGGTGTTTTTGCAGCCTTCTTTACGACTGGTCTCTTGATGGGCATCTCGGTGGATGTGTTTCAATTGTTGCCACTTTTCATCGCTGCCTCCGTGATTGGGATCGTTTCGATGATTCCCGGAGAACTTGGAACCTTTGATGTAATGATGATCATGGGAATGGGCTCACTGCAGATTCCCCGTGAAAGTGTCATTGCTTGGCTGTTGCTTTTCCGCCTGTTTTATTACATCATTCCCTTTTTGATCGGTTTGCTTTTTTTCTCAAAAAATGTCGGCGTCTCCCTCAACCAGCGCTTTTCTGGTATTCCAAAAAGCTTGTTGTTGGAAGTGTTCCACAAGATCGAAGTGTTGCTGCTTTATTTGACGGGAACGATGTTGGTGCTCTCCGCCACGATTCCAGAAGCCTTTGATCAAATCAAATGGTTAGCCCACCTCAATCCGATTCGCTTGAATTTTGTGATGCAGTACCCGAGTATTTTTCTCGGTTACCTCTTTTTAATTGCCGGTCGAGGGATATCTGCCCGTGTCAGTCGCGCGTACGTGCCGACGCTTTTGTTGATTGCAGCAACAATCGGTTATGCTATTTTTGCGGGCTTCCGTTTTTCGACCATGCTGTTTCTTCTATTATTATTAGCAATCATGATTTTTTCAAAAAGCGAGTTGTTCCGTAAACAACTCGTCTTCTCGTGGGAATGGCTGACGATCGATGGTTTGTTAATTGGTTCGTTGACGATCCTCTATGTCATTATCGGGGTCTACAATATGCCTCATATCAATCGACATCCAACGCATCACCATTCGATGGATTTTTTGCTTTTCCCTTCTGAAAAATTATGGCTGCAAGGGTTCGTTGCGATTTTATTCGTCGCCATTGCGATGCTGCTGTTTGCCCGGTACTTGATGGGACCAAAACACCAATTAGGCGTCAGTGCTGCCACTGATAAAGTGAAACATGTTTTAAATACTTACGGTGGCAACAGCGACAGCCATCTGGTGTATCTAAAAGACAAGAAAGTATACGTGTATCCAGAAATTGGCGAGCCGACGGTCTTTTTTCAATTTACGACCTTTAATAACAAATGTTTAGTCATGGGGGATCCTTCTGGGAAGCAAGCAGACTTTCCACAGGCACTGGAAACTTTCTTAACAGAAATGGATCAATGGAATTATCTGCCGGTCTTTTATGAAAGTAGTGAAGAAATGGTGATGCTGCTGCATGAATTTGGGTATGACTTTATCAAATTCGGTGAGAAAGCTTATGTGGATCTACCTAGCTTCACCCTCTCAGGAAAGAAAATGAAGGGACAGCGGGCATTGAACAATAAGATCACTAAAGAAGGCTTTACTTTTGATGTGCTCACCCCACCCTTTTCAGCCGAAACATTTGCAACGCTTAAGGAAATTTCTGACAACTGGCTAGATGGACGGAAAGAAAAAGGGTTCTCCCTTGGGTTCTTTTCAGAATCCTATCTAAGCACTGCACCAATTGCTGTCGTCCGTAATCAGCAACAGGAGATCGTCGCATTCGCTTCCTTTATGCCCACCTATCAAACAGGCCTAGCATCCATTGATTTGATGCGCCACGATCCTGAAAAAGCGCCGAATGGAACGATGGATTTCTTGTTTATTCAGCTATTCGACTATTTTAAAGAACAAGGCTACCAACAATTTGATTTAGGCATGGCACCATTAGCCAACGTTGGTACTTTCCGCAGCAGTTTCTTGCAAGAGCGGATCGCCTATCTCGTTTACACCTTTGGTTCTCGTTTCTATTCTTTTGAAGGGTTACGCGAATACAAACAGAAATATGCCGCTTCTTGGTCCCCTCGCTACATTTTATACTCTCGGGATAGTTGGATCGGGTATGTCATGATGGCCCTCTTGATCGTCGATAATCAATCGGCGGAAAAAACGAAGTAAAAAAGGTTCCCATACTCCTCTTTCTTTTCGGAGTATGGGAACCTTTTTCAATTGTTGTGCTTAACTTATTCAGCCGATTTAGATGGTGCATTTTCCCAAAGTTGTTTGACGACTGGAATATTTCCCAGTTCCGTCATATTTGATGGCAGAATGACCGTATTGGTATTGCTATTCACCACATCTCTGAAGGCTTCGATCCCTAGATATGATAGTGAGCGCTCGTCGAGCTGGCTTTCTTTGATTGCTTCATTGATGGCTAAAATCCGTTTGCGTTCAGCTTCAGTGATTTTCGCGATTCGTTCTGCTTCCGCCTCGGCATCAATCCGTACACGCTTTGCCCGCGCCTCGGCATCGATTTGAGTTTGTTCCGCTCGGGCTTCGGCGTCGATCGTCATTTGAGAAGCTTTGGCTTCTGCACTCAAGACTGAAGAAGATTTCTCACCTTGGGCTCTTGTGATCATCGATTCTTTGTCTCTAGAGGCAGTGATCAATTTGTTCATTGATTCAATGATTTCTTGCGAAACTTTGATTTCCCCAATGTTGATTCGGTCGATCGCTAAGCCATAGCCTGCCGTGATATCTTTGATTGAAGTAAACAACGCTACGTTGATTTCTTCAGTCCCATTTAAAACTTCATTTAAATCCATTTTCCCGATGATTCCCCGCAAGTTCGATTGGGCATCTTGGATCATTGAAACAACGGAGTTTTCATTTTCGTAGACAAAGGCACGCACATCTGTGACATGGTATTTGATTGCTTCATCAATTTGAACGATTACATTATCTTTTGTGATTGCACTTTGGGGTTCGATCTCCAAAGGAATCTGTTTCAAGGACACTCTTTCTCTAACTGTATACAAAATCGGAACAAGAAAATGAAGCCCTGGTTCCAACGTTCGAACGTACTTCCCAAAACTTTCGACAACTTTGACTTCCCCTTGACGAACGATCACAGCAGTGCTTGCAATCAGCCAAATCAGAATCACTAATACTAAAATAACTAAAATAATTTGGATAATGATCATTGTAAAAACCCTCTTCCATTTTCAAATAATGTATTGTTTACACGGGTCAATAAGACACCGTTTTCAACCCCGATAATCTCTAACATGACATTTTCAGCAGGAATCCCTGCAATCACCCGATATTCTGTATAGGTGCCATAAAGCCGTATATAGCCTGAATAATGATCCGTCAACGATCGAAAATAGCGCCCTACCGCTCGTTTTTCCATATAATCTACGATGATTTTCACCCTCTTTGCCTTCATGCAGTAAATTTGAAGCTTCAAACTCATTTGTTAATCTATTACAAGTGTTACTAACTATGATAGCACGTTTCACCCAAGAGAACAGTAAACTTATGCTGATTCCGGTTTTTTTTAGAAAAAAAACATAGAACGAAAACCAATTCCTTGCATTTTTCAATTAAATTGCATACAATTTAATTGTACAAAATATAAAAATCAGGAGTGAAGAAATGATGAAAAAAATGTATTCGACTAAAATGATCAACACTGGTGGCCGTTCAGGAGAAGTACACAGTCCAGATCATTCATTTGAGCTAAACATCACTGCACCTGGCAAACGTGTCGAAAATGCTACCAATCCAGAACAACTTTTTGCGGCTGGTTTTAGTGCTTGCTTCAACAGTGCCCTTGAATTGGTGAAAAGCAGCAAAGGAATCGATGGTGCTTCTACGGTGAGCGCACAAGTGACCTTATACGCAGAAAGCGAATCCAGTTTTGTCTTGGGTGTTGAGATCGAAGGTCAAATCGAAGGATTGTCAACAGAAGAAACACAAGAATTGCTTGAGATCGCTCATACCGTATGTCCTTATTCAAAAGCCACAGCTGGCAACATTGAAGTGACTGTCAAAGCCGTTAGCGAGTAGACTTTCGTTGAAAAAACAGCTATGATAAGAGGCGGATATTAGAAAAAGGGGTGAAAACATGAATGTCTTAGCGTTAGAAAACCAATTGTGTTTTCCTCTATACGCCGCTTCAAAAGAAATTATCAAACAGTACAAAGACTTACTGGACCCGTTGAATTTGACCTATACCCAATATTTAGTGATGTTAGTGTTATGGGAAGATGAAGCGATCAGTGTCAAAGCATTGGGGAAGCAATTATGTCTCGATTCTGGCACACTGACACCGGTTTTAAAAAAGCTTGAAGCAAAAGGCTACCTAGTAAGAAATCGAAATCAAGACGATGAACGTTCTTTGAGGGTCACATTGACTGACTCAGGCAAAGCGCTTCATGAACAAGCGTTAGAGATCCCCTACAAAGTGACCGAATTCTTGCCTCTTGAACCGGAAGAACTGTCCGTGCTCCATCAATTGACGACAAAAATGGTACAAAGATTTCAAGAACAAGAAAAATGATCCGCTGTTTTCACAGCGGATCATTTTTTTATCATGCAAACGAGTATTCTTTAAGAAGCTTTAGTTTTCAATTCACCAATCACATTTAGCAACTGGGTTAATTGTTCAGGATCTTCGATTTTTCTGATGGCGATTTTCACTAATTCAAAAATCTGGTCATCGGTTAGGCCTGTCTGTAATATCTCCAATTCACTTACAGCTGGCTGAAAGCGACGAGCCAAGACTGATCCGCTCATTTTGATACTTGCAATCTCCAGAACTCCTTTGTTTACTAACTTGCGAATCACGGACAGTGATGTGTTACGGTTTAAGCCGAAACGTTCACTAAATTCTGTACAGCACAGAGGTTCATCCACAGCCCAAAAACAAACTAAGACTTCCCACTCTTTTTTTGAAAAACTCAAGTAATCCATAATTGCTCCTTTCCATGCCGATGAGGCTGGTTCTTATTTTCTAAATTAAAACAATCGCAGCTATTTCAGTCAGCTGGCTTTCCTCTTCCTTTTTTCGATTGTTTTTTCTTTCACTAAAAGGATTATATACCAATAATAATCTATTTTATTCATAATTTCAAAATAATTTTTATTTTAATGATAAATAACATGTTTAATTATTCTTTTTCTTGATAAAAAAAAACGACTAGATCAGCTAGTCGTTTTCTTACTCTACTTGATATTCCTACGAGAAGTGTTTATTGAACACTGAAGATCAAACTCTCATGCTCTTGTTCTTTTAAGGAATAGCCACAAAATTCTTTATTCAAATTCGGAAAATCACGTTCGATCATCTGAATAATCTCGATTTCCGTCAACAGTTTGTCTTCTGACAATTGCAGCGAGTTCAACAAAACAAAACGAGAATCATAGCCTAAAATTTCCGGTATCAACCGCCAAAAATTTGTGCTGTCAATTTGTTGGATCGTTTGTTCCATAGCAACAATCAAGTTTTGCACGTGTTCATAGACTTTAGGATAATCAGATTTTAGTAGATCCAACAGTGCTTGGTCTAGCACTTTATCTAAATAAGCCTTTGTATCGGTATAAATTATTGAAGAAATCACTTATTTCATCAATCCTTTCATTCAAATGCCATATTCGACATTGTCAAGGATGGCTCCTTGTTCTTATATATAGCATACTATCGGTGATTTTCGTTCTCAGATTAAGGATAGAATATAGAAAAAAAAGAGAAGCGTCTTTTCTTGTCCCCTAATCTTACTCCACAATAGCAAAATTTTGCTAAACTGATAAGCAAAGCGATTCAGCACCTATCGAAAATGAGAAAATTGTCAGATTTCCTTCCTTTTTTATCTATAGCGATTCCTACCCATCGGGCTCTGTAACTGCCAATAGCCTCGCAATTACACACTTCTACGCCTCCCCCAATAAACGTAGGTTTTTTCTCATTTTAACAAACGTCTTACACAGCATAATTTCAGACAGAACCTTATACAACATGTATAATTAAATTATAGAAAGTCATCAAAATAAAACGAAACGAGGAGTGGATCACAGATGAAGAGTCATTGTAAATGTGGAAAAAAAATGAATGCCCATGAAAAAAGCTGTCCAGACTGCAAACACAAAAAACAGCAAACCTTAGAATCCTTGGAAAAATTCGTTAAATACGGCAGTTTTGCTTTAGCAGGCCTATCATTAGTTTTAAAAATTGCGAAAAGTCGCCAAAGTTAAAGGGACCGACTTAAACTTTTAGACGAAAAAAACGCCTTCTAGGCGTTTTTATTTGCTATTCATTAATGATTGTACTCTCCAACAGCCAGTCGACTGTGCCTGTATAGGTACCTGGTAAAATCAAATCTAACTTGGGGACAAAGCGAAAGTAGCAATCATATTCCTGAAGATCCAAGGTTAAGTCCGTTGCTCCTGTTGGCTCCTGCTGGAAAATCACTTGCTCTTCAGAAGTGACAGAAGCCACCAGCTGATTGGTCACCGGATCATAGAGTACCAACTGAATTTCCTCTGCCAATAGTTGCTGCTCTTGCATAAAATCCTTTATCTGTCCACTTAACTGCCAGGTTCCTTCGCTGGTATTGCTGATAGACAAAAGGGCTTCTTGATCAAAAGCAATCGCTATATAAGCAAAGCCATCGTCTCTGATGGATCGTACCAGTTCATTCAAGGTCACTGTCGCTGTGATTGAAGCAGGCGCACGCTGAAATTCTACAATCCCACGAAAGTCAATCCCATAATAACGTGTCGCCGATCGATTGCCTTCTGTATCGATCACATAGGAAGCCAGATAATAGGTTGTGCCTGGTTCTAGTTCTTCGGTGTCTAACACCAATGTATCCGTTAGCGGCTCCGACAATGTTCCCCGTTCAACCAACGCTGCTTCAGAGAAATCGGTTTCGGTGATTGTCACATCCTCCGTAAAGAACTCCGTGACATATATTTTGGCTTGGGTCGAGTTTTGGTCATCAATCGTGATCGGTATATAGGAATTGCGCTTTTGCCGCACGATCTGCAGGTCTGCTTTTGATTCTGCCAATGACGCCGAACCTGTTGTAAGCGTTGGTGGAAAGATTCCAGTCATTTGATAATAATGAATTTCTGGATCACCTGACGTCATACTGGAAACAAAAGCATTTCCATTAAAAACAGTTTGGACAGGGATGGCTATATCTAAATTCTGATTGAGCGGCGCTTCTGTGTAATTGACGGAAAAGTGAACGATGTATTCATTCCCTTTGACCATGTCAGGCAGTGTCGCAACCAATTGCCCATTTTCAATGACAAAAGGTAAGGCAGTTCCGCCTTCCGGCATGCCATTAACCATGATTTCACTGGCTTTTCCAAAATAAACCGCCTCGGGAACTAATGATAGTCCTTCTGGAAAAAGCGATGAGAGCAAGATTCCCGATTCCAAGTCAGCTAGATCACTGGTGCTTTTATAGGAGAGATAGGTCGCATAAGTAATGGTTTTGCTATTGTCGACAGTGGCTGGCTGGGAAAGTGTCGTACCAGTATCCAACAATAGTTTGACTGGGTCTTTTTCAAAAACACCGGTTCGCATCTCAAGTTCTACTAATCCTTCAACATCGACAAACGCCACTGCTTTTTCTTGAACATAGCCCCCGTTTGCACCAGTAAAACCAAAATAGACCGGTGCACTATTAGTCAGGTTCAAATTTGATTTGAAGGTGTCATCAACAGGTACCGTCACATCAACACCGAAATCTGGTACGGTGTAACGCAACGTTTGCGTTGGCTGATCAAAAACTACTGTAAAACTATGCCACACCCCATCGGAAATATCACTCACTGATACCGTATCACGATGATTTAAGACTTTGTCGATAATCAGCCAGCCATCGGTGGTATATGCGTCATTTGAGCCGGGAAAATTCCATGCGATATGATGGCCGGAAGGAACATCGCGATCCATCATACCGTCCCCAGTCAAACCGGCATTATTATAGAACGTATCGAATTCAATCGCAAAACTTTGCGGGATTGCCCCCGTACTTAGAGGAGTCGTTCCTCCTGTATTTGACCAGACGCCAATCGTCGGTCCTGCTTGTTCTGCCAGCGCATTTAAGCCACTGCTTTGCATCACAAAAGCGAGCCCATCGCTGTCCGTTGCTGTATTATCGATACAAAATGCCATTTCTAACCGAAAAGAGCGAGTAAAAGAAACCGGCTTATTGAACCAGACACCACCACTGGAGTTGGTGGTAGCTCCATCATTAATCTGAACATAATTGACGCCCGGTTCTCCTTGTGGCGACCCCGCTTGTCCCACAGGAGTGATCAGAGAATCGTCAATCGCTAACGTAGGAAAATCTGGCGCAGATACCGCAGCATGGACGATTTCTTGTTTCCCACATAGCAGGAAAATGCTAAAAAAGAACACATAGCCCCATCGGATAATGCCAAACTTTTTCATCACTGTCCTCCGCTTTCTTCATTCTGATTCTTCTTGCACTGACAGCCTAACATCTGCTTCTGCTTTTTTACGTCTCCTATATAAAATGAACAAGAGAAGTAGGACAAACAGGAAGAGAAGTAGCCCTCCTGCATAGAGCCAGTACTGTTTTTGAAGATACGCTGCACCTAACGTTGTCTGACGGTTGATAAGGTTGGCTTGCTTGCGATCAACCACCACCGAATCCTCAAACACCCATGTTCCTTTAGGCGCATTCAACTCGATCTGTAATAGATAGGTCCCCGGTTCGAGAATGTTCTGATCAAAGGCACTAAACAGCTCCAAAACCGAATTCGGAGCTATTTGAAAATTCTCTGCAGAAAACCCACCGACCTTGTTGCCGCTATCTTGCTCGCGTATCACGGTTTTGACAGTGATGTTGCCAAAGGCTGTGGGCTGATCATTGCGGATCCTACTTTTGAGAGCTGTAGAACCATATCTTTCCACCGCCTCAGAATTGATCAAAGACAATTGAGGATCAGGCATGGTTGCCACATTCTGACGCAAGCGGATCCCTTGTTGAATTTTATAGTTGGCTTGCAGATTTGTTTGCTGGCTTTCAGTTGTCTCTGACGGTTCTTCTTCAAAGGCAAACACACCAAGTATTTCTCCTGCAAATTCTTTTGCCTTCATTGAAAGGGTAAAATGGACCTGACGACTTTCTCCAGGGTCAAGCTGGATCGTCTGTCTCGGATTTTCAATCAATTGACTAAACGAGATTCCTTGGTTCTCTTCGGCGGTCTGTTCTGCTTGGTACGCGATGATCCCAGTAGAGGCCGTATAACTATTTAGTGCTGCTGCTTTAATGGTCAACGGCTCTGAACTTGTATTATGAAGGGCAACGGTCAAATTCTGTTCGGTCTCATGATTTACCAGTAAGTCGAAATAACTGACGTCACTGACTTGATTTTGGGGAAGTTCTGGGGTTACAGTGAACCGTGTGGTCTGTGCATGACCGGTGACTTTCGTAAAGCAACACAAACTGATAAAGAAACTAATGAGTACGAAGCACTTGATTTGTTTTTTCATTGTCACCCTTTCCTTGTTATTCTGCTTGATAGGTGTTTGATAATGTCCAAGTGATCGTTCCACTATAAGTGCCGCTGTTCACATTTTGTTTTGGTACGGTTAATGAAGCATTGGAAAAGTTAAAGTCATTGGTTGCTAAGCCGGTCGTCCCATTAGCAGAAGCGATCAATGTAGGTTCTGTTGCCCCTACCATCAATTCGGTGCCCGATACTAGCGTTGCATCGCCCGAAGCCGTTGAACCATTTAAAGTGACTTTGGCATTTGCTAGCTCGTTATCGCTGGCATTCGTCATTTTCGATAATTGCGCAGTCAACTGCCAACCAGCTTGATTTGGTCCACGGTAATCCGTGATCGATGTCACTTCATCCGACGTTGTTTGAATCACTTGTTCATCGGTAGCGATATCTTGGATACTGCTTGTACCGAAGTTAAAATTGGTCACCTGATCCAGTGACAAAATTCCTTGTTCGATCGTTAGTGTTGCTTGACTCGTCATTGAAGCCGTTGGATTCGCTTCTGCTGCAGCTGCCGCAGTGGGCGCCATTCCTAAACCCATTCCGACCAAACCTAACATTCGTACCTTTTTGTTCATTTTCATCTCTTCCTTCACTTTTTTTAATGAGAAACCGAGGGTCATCGAAAAAACAGCCTTAAAAAATAATAATTTAATTGGTGTTTTTTCATTCTATTCTCATCTATCATAAGTATAATCCATCATGGTTATCATACGGTTCACAGATTTAGCGTAAAAAAAACGCCAAAAAGGAGAATCCCTTATGTATCGAGAATTCATTTCTCCCGCAGAAGAAAAGAAATTAGAGATTTTCAAAGTTGTCTGCAATTCCAACGGAGTGACATTGGTCCAACTGTCAGAAGTTTTGAATATCCCGCAAAAAAGCCTGCAAAAATATATCTATTTTTTAAATGAAGATTTGCAGCTGCTCTCACCTCACCTGCTTCTATCAAAAAATCATTACAATCAGTATTTTCTTGATCGAACAGAGGATGATGAACCTTTCTATGCACAATTGATGTACCATTACTTGCTCAACTCCACACAATACAACCTGATTCATTACTTGATTGGGCGCCCGCAAATGACCTTGACTCAATTATGTTTGGATTTGCATGTCAGCCAATCGCATATGTATCGGTTGATCAAGAAAATCAACCAACTATTGGAAAAATTTCAAATCCGAATTCGAACAGACCTGAATAATCGCATCGTTCTTGCTGGAAAAGAGCTTGATATCCGTATTTTCACCTACAGTTTCTTGACCCAAAGTGCGCCTGCTGATTTGTGGCTTTTGCCGAGTGTTTCCCATAAAAATGTCGAAGAATTTACGGCATTCTTTGCTGTTTCTCACTTTGATCCGTTGACGAAAAATAAACTCGCTGCATTTTGGCAAGCAGTGGTCAGCCGAACGATCCAGAAAAAATATTTGCCACCGATTCCTAAAAAATACATGGGATTGATGAATTTCTATTGTTTTTTACCAGAAGAAATTCTCGAATCACTTTTTTTGAGTGCCGATTATGCCTCAGAAAAGATGCTTCAGTCAGAGTATCTTTACTTGAATTTCTTTTTGCATGTCTTTTTGCCAGGGGTTGTTCCCCAAGAAAAGAATCAAACGATCATCCAAGAGATCAAACATTCTGATACTGATCTTGTGCGCTTTTTCACTGCAATGATCAAAGATTGGCACGATACCTTTGCTCCAAGTCAGGAAGCCGCCGAATTCGAAAAATTATTAAGCAGCTGTCTGCTGGTCTTCAATCTATCGATCATTATCGGCATCGATCTTCTGGAAGTGTGGCAGCTAGAACACCAACTGTTGACTGAAAATGCTCCTTCCAAAGACAGAACCTATGAAGCAATCTGCACACTTTTACTGACCCATGTTGAAAAGTATCCATTTGCTGACTTGGATAAAGAGTATTTTGAACAGACACAGTTGCCTTATCTGGCTCATCTCTTGTATTTGGAAACACAGATGAATACGCCCCCGACCGTGTCGATCTATATTCAAACGACGATTCAATACCGCACAAAGCAAATGATTGAGACGAGGATTCGTTCGATTTATTCTAAAGCTTCTGTGACTTTCGTCAAACAAATGGAAGCCGCAGATTTATTGATCACGGATAATTATGAAGAAGTGATGTTTTCCGAAAAATTAGTCTTACTGTCTAACCTGCAAGCCGAGCAAGAGTGGGCAGCCGTTTTTGCAAAGATCAATCAACTGATGATGACCAAGATGTTTGCCGAACAAGGAAAATAAGTTGCCGATTCCATTTTCATCCGCAAAAAAAGCCCGAGCCTCTTTGCTCGAGCTTTTTTTCTACTATTTTAGTCCTAGGAATTTTAAGCGAAGAAGCTACCGCCAGTTACACTGTAAACTTGACCAGTTACATAACTTGCTTCATCAGAGGCTAAGAAAACATAGACTGGTGCTAATTCGACTGGTTGTCCAGCACGTTTCATCAGTTCTTTTTGACCAAATTCTGGAATCGCAGATTGTGGCTGTCCACCCGAAATTTGAAGTGGTGTCCAGATTGGACCAGGAGCCACCGTATTGACCCGAATGCCTTTTTCACTTAATTGAGCAGCTAGCCCTTTACTAAAGGAAGTAATAGCACCTTTCGTGGCTGCATAGTCTAAAAGATGGGCACTAGGCTCCGCACTTTGGATCGAAGTGGTCGTGATGATGCTCCCACCAGCTGGCAGATAATCCAACGCTTCTTGGACTGTCCAATACATCGAGATGATATTCGTTGTAAAGGTATCTTGAATTTGTTGTGTAGTCAACTCTTTGATGTCCTTCACCGCTTGTTGCATCCCAGCATTTAGAACCAACGTATCTAACCCGCCTAATTCTTTGGCTGCTTCATGAACCAATTGACGAGCGAAAGTTTCATCTTTCAAGTCTCCTGGGATCAAAACTGCTTTGCGTCCAGCTTTTTCAATGACTGCTTTGACTTCTTGCGCGTCTTCTTCTTCAAAAGGAAGATAGTTGATTGCAACATCGGCGCCTTCTTTGGCAAAAGCAATCGCTGCTGCTCGACCAATACCAGAATCACCACCGGTCACTAATGCTTTGCGTCCAGCTAATTTGCCTGAACCTGCGTAGCTTTCTTCCCCGCAATCAGGTACTGGCTGCATCTTTCCTTGAATTGCCGGTGCTTCTTGCACCTGTTTTTCAAATTTGCCATCATAATACTTCGTTAACGGATTGTTGATTTTTTCTGACATGCTCGTTTCCTCCTTGATTATTTCTACTTCTATTTGTCATCGTTTGTTATGACCTTACTTAAAAGTGTAAAGGAAGATGGAGGGAATGAAAAACGAAACGCTCACCAGAAAAAAAGCATCTGTAAGAAAACAGATGCCTAGTAAAACGAAAAAGCTGCGTGAATCAGTAGTGAAAACGCCCACAGGTATCTCACTATTCTTCTGGAAAATCGTAGTGAAATTTCTGGGTGCAGTGTTTGATTTTGCTACTTTTCTAGCAGTTCGAGGAGGGCCCGATGAAAGGCCTCCATCTCCTCCGCGGTCTGTAGAAAAACATCGGGATGACTGTGATGGCTGTCGATCATCCAGTGTTTCGTGTCTGTAACTTTAAGAAAATCTGCTACTACGGCGTCGGTTTGCTGCGGTTGTGCAGCTTGAGCGGTCTTCAAGAGATAGAAATCTTCAATCCCCCGCTGTAGTTGTTTATACCTTAGGGACAACAATAATTGTCCGTGATTGCCAGGATAGACGAAACAAAGATCACCGATCGGTAGTGAGCTCGTATTGTACCGAATATCGGACCGAGCATGTTCTGGCCAGCAATTGTAGGCCCAACGCAGAAAGCCGTCTGTTTTGAACTGATACGATAAGATTCCTTGCATTCGCGTCTCTAACAGGGGACTATGCAAAAAGGTATTTGGTTTGTCGGGATAATTGCAGACATAGTACTGCATCTTGCCCGGATGGCTTTGTGCTAGTGTTTCGTAATGGTTGCAAGTACAGTAATAGGAAGTCACAGGATGATCGATCACTGGCAGCAGCTCAAATAACACGTCTTCTTTATCAAAAGCAGCTTTGATCTGGATCGACGGATCAATTTCTTTTAAAACAGCTAACGAGGCTCGGAAACTGTCGATTTGATGTTTCTTCGGTTCGTCAGAAACGATGCGAACCTTCTCCCACAGATTCTTTCCTTTAAAATAATCAAATACTTGGCGTAGATACTCCTGCAACTCAGCTTTTTGATTAATAAAGCCAAAGGCGCCTTTCCCCTCATCATAAAAGCGAATCACCAATTTTTCTGGATGGTCCAAGTTGACTAACGGAAAAAATGGCGGTTCCCAGACCCCTAATAAACCAAACACATCAATTTCATCTTTGATGCCCGCAGCAAAAAAACAATCAAGGTAACGTATCAGCACAGAAAAATCGCAGGAAAGTTCTCCGTCTGGTGTCTTTTTGACCTTTACCATCGAATACTCATATAAATTGGCGGGATAATCTTTGACGATGTAATTGAACCAGCCCTTCCAAGGGATCTCTCCGGCGATCACTGTGATCGCTTTTTGTCCGATCACAGCGAGACTCTCAGCCATTTCCTTGATCAAGTCAAAGTGGGCATCGCTCCATAACGGAACGTCAAAGGTGCGAGCCAAATTGCTGGGCTGCTGCCACATATTTAAGTGGAACGTCTCTAAATAATCTTTTGGAAAAGTAAAAGCGTCCACTTCAATCGTTAGGTTCTTTTCTAACAAGCACTCCTCTTGGCTAGTCAAGTGTGCCCGATAGACCTTGATTTTCACGGGATAAACTTTCGGTTTGATCGTCTCATCGATCTGCCACTCCAAATAAAGTGGTGCAAAGCGATCGCCAGGATAGGTTTTGGCAGTTCGTTCAAGTAATTTATCGGCGTACGCCAATTCCTGCTGACCGACATAATAGTCGACGAATTGCGCTTTGACCGGCAATTCGCTAAAAATCTCAACGCGTATCATGGGAATCTCGATTTCATCGGGGATCGAAAACTCGTCGCCAATAATATAATGATTGCGGTTGCCATCGTGCAGCAGCAACTGACAAGCAGCAGTACTGTTACGAACAGCTGATAACTGTTCAATCGCTTGTGGCTCTTGTGTGATCAATTCTGTTGAAGCCTTATAGCTTTCATGGACCAGGATTGCTTTCATTTTTACTCTTCCTTTCTAGGATCAATCAGCTGCAAAACAAGCGCTTGATAAGAAACATTCTCAAAAGCTTCTGGCATGATCGTTAGTAGTTGCTGCAAGCTGATGTTTTTTACGATTTTTAAGCGGCTTTTGTCTGCCCATGATGGAAAAGCCTGCAACAGCAAGCGTTTGTTTTCACCTGACTCGAGTAATGCCCGAATTGGCCACTGCCCTAAATCAGGAAACAAAGCTGGCTGGGCAACTTTATCTGCCCAGTTCAACTCTAGCCATTCGACGCATTCATCAAACCAACGGGCAAAACGTGGATCAACTATTTCTTTACGATTACCGAAGCGTTCGGTCGCCAAAGAAAGACCGTGACGTCCTTTTTGGAAAATATGACTTTCAAAGGGAACCTCGTGATCTTCTAGGGCCTGCAGATACGCCAATGAATTTTCGATAGGAACGACATTGTCTTCAAAGGTTGAAAACAAAAAGGTGGGCGGCGTATCTTTTGTGACACATTCCTCTAATGAAGGGGCATCGATCTTCATCACAGTAGCAAATGAAGACAATATCGCTGGGTAGCCTAAAATACATAAGCTCGGTTTCATTGAGGAGAGTGTTGATAACGCCGCTGCCAAATGGCCGCCGGCAGAAAAGCCGATCACAGCGATTTTTTCGGCATCGATTCCCCATTCACTTGCAAGTTCTCGGATTTTAGTAATCGCTTTTTCTGCATCTGCTAAGGAATGGCTGAAACTGCGATGTGTCCCTACATGATAGCGTAAGACCCCGGCGTGAAAACCTTGGGCAGCAAAATTTAAAGCAATCGGCTCAGCTTCCCGCTCACTACAAAAGGAGTAGCCGCCACCGGGAATCACCAAGACAAACGGACGATCGCCCACCCGTTCATACTCGGCTTTTTCCTCATGCAGGTACACTGTCAAACCGGCTTGCGCTTCTGGATCAAATAGATATTCCTGAAAAAACATCGCTTACTCTCCTAACCCGTTTTTATCGATGACGTTTTGATACCAATAAAAACTATCTTTCTTGTATCGCGCCAAGTCCAACAGCTGCTCGTCCGTACGATTGACATAGATAAACCCGTAGCGTTTAGCGATGCCTTCATGAGTACTGACTAGGTCAATCGCACTCCATGGAAGCCGATCACATCGACGCCGTCTTCGATTGCGAGCGCCATTTGTTCGATGTGCTGTTGCAAGTAGTCGATCCGATAATCATCGTGGATTTTACCATCAGTTGTCAAAACATCCTTGGCACCAATGCCATTTTCCGTGATCAAAAGAGGCAGACGATAACGGGAATAGATTTCGTTCAACGTAAAACGAAAGCCCTCTGGATCAATCGGCCAGCCGAATTCAGTCATGGGCAAATGGGTGTTTTCTACTGCTTGGAAAAAGCCGGGAATCCCGAAACCAGACTGTTGATCGAGTTTTGTCTCTTTTTGAAAATAGCTGCTGACGGTCATCGTATTATAATAATTCAATGCGATGTAATCACATGTTCCAGCCGCCAAAATCTTTCGATCTGCTTCAGTGACTGTCGGTGCTGCACCAATCGTCTCTAACAAATGCCATGCGTTATGGTTGTATGTGCCGAAAACAGCCGCATCTAGGAATAACCAATTTCTCAGCGCACTCATAGAAAGAGCTGCCAGCTGATCGGCTGGTTTTTCAGAAGCTGGATAGACACTGGCGATATTCGGTGCTGGGCCAATCTTGCCGCTAAAATTACCGGCATGAAACTGTTGGGTCACCAATGCTTGTGCCACTAGCATATGATGATTTTCTTGAAATTTTTCTTTCATGGATTTTTGACTCGTCCCAATGACCGAACCAGCAAGTGCCATCACATTTTGCTCGTTGATGGTTTGCCATAGCGGGACTTGATGGCCAAAGTTTTCGAACAGTACTTGGCAGTAATCAGCAAATGCTTGGATCGTCTCTCGGTTTTCCCACCCGCCTTGCTTCGCGATCGTAACGGGCAGATCAAAATGGAATACGGTGACGATTGGTTGAATCTCGTTTTCTAGTAGCAGATCGATCAGGTTTTGATAAAACGCCAATCCTGCTGGGTTGACCTGACCATCGGGCATGACTCGACTCCATGATATAGAAAAACGATAGGCTTTTAACCCTAATTCTTTAAACAATTTCACATCTTCTTCATAGCGATGATAGTGATCTGATGCTACTTTAAAATCAGTGGTCCCTTGCGGAATCTCTTTGATGTCTTGCACTGAGGGACCTTTGCCGTCTTCTGCCCATGCGCCCTCTACTTGATAAGCACTAGTGGATGCTCCCCACAAAAATGCTTCCGGAAATTTACTCATCCCACGGTTCCTCCTTGGCTGCGCCGATCAAGTTGGCGTCCGCTTGAAAATAAGCGGCTTGGATCGCAACTGGCTGCAGCGTTTTCTCAATGATTGGTGCGGTTTTAAAAATAGCTTGATAGCTGCTAGATATGGCTTCGATCAAGCGTGGCTGACGGCTGATCCCGCCACCGATAACGATTTTCTCCAGAGCTAAAAGACACTGAAGATCGAAACACAAGACAGCGATTTCTTTGGTATAAGCTAAAAATAAAGCCTCTGCCTCAGGATCAGCAGTTTTCGTAAGGGTATCAAAGACCAAAGGACCATCAGGCGCGATAGCCATACTAGCAGCCAAACGCTCAATTAATCCGACAGCCGAAAGACCGATTCCCACAAAAGAGTCCGCGCCTCTCATTTGTCGGTCACGAATCATAAAACTGACTTCACCAGCTTGTCCATGATGCCCACGATAGAGTTTTCCATTGAGACAAAGACCAACTCCCACACCTGTTCCTAAAATGATTGCCGCACCATTTTGGATCCCTTGCAGATTGCCGGCTTTCATTTCCCCTAGCGCGGCGGCTTTTGCGTCGTTTTCGACAGTAACCTCTGTCACCATGCCATCGCTTAACTGGCAGATCAATTCTGGCAAATTTACCCCATCAAGGTATGGCAAGGCACCACCAAAGAAGACCGTCCCTGTTTCATTAACTGAACCAGGGACTGCGATAGCCACTTTCGTGAAAGAAACTTGACGGGCATAGCTTTGGAGGATCGTTTTGATAGTTTCACTAAATGCCGCCAGCGTTGCCGGGGTGGGAAAACTTCGTCCGTCGGTGACTTCATTTTTTTCAACCCATCCCGTTTTGATGTGCGTCCCACCGATATCAATTCCTAAATAAACCAAATGTGCCACTTCCTTTGTTTACGCTTGAATTTCTTCCACGACTTTTTCTGTCATTTTTGCTGCTTCACTTGCTTGCTTTTTTTCAGCAGCCATTTCTAATTCGTACTCTTTTTTATCCGCAATTTTTAGAAACGGATACCACATAACAATACCGATCAGCATACAGATAACCATCAAGATCGTGTAATTGAGCCCTCCTGAAAAGGGCATTTTGATAAAAGTCGGTGTAGTCCATGGCAATAGACTCATGGTTGGATTCAAACTGATTGGGAGGATCGTTGTCGCCAATCCCCAGGTCACAAAGCCAGCGATCAATTGTGTAAAGACTTGCGGAATAAAGAACAACGGATTCAAAATAATCGGCATCCCGAACATGATTGGCTCTGTGATGTTAAAGATCGACGGGATAAACGACAATTTTCCTAATTGTTTCATTTTTGCCGATTTGCTGCGGATCATAAAGAAGGTCACAAAGCCCATGAAGCCAGCAGCATACATGCCCATATAAATCACTGAAGGAATCAGATAAGGCAGCGCTTGTCCTTGTTGGTAAGCGGCAATATTTGAAACGACCATGGTCATACTAATCGCCCCGAGTGGTCCTTGTAAAACTGCATTATGAATTCCGAAAAACCATAAAACAGCTAATAATTCCATAATGATGATGATCGATAGCGGGCTGGCAACTAAGGAGTTCAACGGCGCATTGATCACATCGATAAAGAATTGGAAAATCGAACCGGATGAAGTAAACCCAAATAAGACACGTAAGACAAAGACGACTGCAAAAATGATCGTGACAACAAACACTGGTGCTAAAGATTGGGTTACCATTGGGGGAACACTATCCGGTAGCTTGATCATAATGTTTTTTCTCGATAAGAAAGCATAAAAGCGAGTGACCAACAAAGCGGTCAGCATGCCGATAAACAGTCCTTGCCCGCCTAAGAAATCAAGCTTCAAGGCACCAATCGTTTGTTCCACTGCTTGGCCATCTTGCATGACAGTTGTTGCGACGGTTTGTGGCATCAACATAATGAAACTAGCTAAAGAAATAATCGCTGAATTGCGTTCATTGCTTCCTAATTGTTTTGCGTAAGAATACGCCAAACTGTATACAACATACAAGGCAAAAACGCCAGTTGCTCCGTTGGTGATCGCTTCAACATGCTGGAAGATGCCAATTTTCGTCAAATAGTCCGTCCAACCAGGAATCGGAAAATTTCCAATGATCGTGATAAACGCAATTCCTAAAGTGATGGGACTTGTTCGAATAAAACCCTCCATCAAAGCGGCCAATACTTTGTTTTGTTGTAATTTTTGTGACATTGGTAATAGTTTGCTACTTAAAAATGCTTCTAATTTTTCCATTCTTTCTCACTCCTTTAGTTTAGATCGTTACACTAAGCATCGTTTCTTTTTGATCGATCCGCATTAGGAATCGATAAGTACCTTTGGTTATGTGTTTCTTCCCTTGATTGTCATAGAAAACAAGTTCTGACAACGGCAGTGACAATCTGCGCTCTTTTTCTTCTTGGGGCGCGAATGAGATGAGGTCACTCGCAATTAATTGGCGACTTGGACGAACCATTGCCGCTGGGCGCTGCATGAGATAAATTTGGATGACGGTTTCTGCAGCTATTGCCGATTGGTTTTTCACTCGATAAGCCAAATGGATTGTCTCGCTAGATACTTCACTACCAAGCCATTCACCAGTAAACGAACTGTAACTAAGACCTGTTCCGAATGCGAATAAGGGTTCATTTGATTCATCGCGGTATTTTGACAAAAAGCGATCAGAATGCTCACTATCTGTCAAAGGTCTGCCCGTTGGCAGTTGGGCACTGTATAGTGGGATCTGTCCTTCACTCCGAGGAAAGGTCATCGCCAGTTTTGCCGTCGGAGAAGCCTGCCCACTCAACAGATTGGCGATCCCGATCCCGCCCATCGTTCCTGGATACCATACGAGCAACAGACTATCAAATAATGCTTCCACTTGTGTTAAGACTAACGGTCTGCCAGTATAAAGCACGCCAATCAAAGGCTTGCCAGTTTTTTTCAACGCTTGGATCAAACGAATTTGTTTCAATGGCAGCTGCAAATGAGCTTTTGATGCCCCTTCGCCGCTCTCCAAAAACTGCTCTCCAAAAGTCAAGACGATAACTTCGGCGGCTTCGGCGGCTTCCATGGCTTCCAAAAGCAACTGATCTTCTGGTTCGATCGGTCCATTCAGCTGTTCGATCCCGGCTTTTAAAGGACCAAATTTCTCATACGAGTCGAATAGATTGTATCCACGAGCAAAGATCAAGTTTTCGGGTGCGAAATGCTGCAGCAAACCGGTTTTTAAAGGAATCGTGTCTTGTGGCTTGCCGCTGACTGACGCCCAAAAACCTAAGGTCAACCGGCTTTCTCCATAAGGACCGATCACAGCGACGGTTTGGTCCTTTTTCAAAGGTAAGCTGCCCTCATTTTTTAACAGCACACAGCTTTTTTCTACTAGCTTAACGGCTAGCTCTTTGGCTTTATCCGACAAAACCTCTCCAGTTTGTTGCGTTTTCAACCCTCGATAGGGTTCCTCAAACAAACCTAATTGATTTTTTAGTACGAGAATTCGCCAGACTGCTTCATCCAGCAACGCGGCTAATTCGGGTTGTTTAATCAGTTCTGGCAAATGCGTCGCATAGACCGATGTCATCATATCAAAATCAACGCCCGCTTCCAAACCTTTCTGAGCGGCCTCCCGTTCATCTTTGACAAAACCGTGGGGGACCAATTCTTTGATGGCGGCATGATCGGAGACCAGTACCCCATCAAAACCGAAACGTTCGCGCAAAATCTCTCGGTTCAACCAGCGGCTACCCGTTGCAGGTTCACCATTCAATATGTTGAAGGCCGTCATCACTAGCAGTGCTTGGGCTTCGATCGCCGCTTGATAGGGTTGCAAATATTCATTGAATAAGCGCTGATTGGACATATCGACCGTATTGTATTCTCTGCCCGCTTCGGGTGCACCATAACCAGCAAAATGTTTGATGCAAGCAGCAACGTGATTTTCTGCCACTCCTTGATCAAGATTGCCTTGGTAGCCGGTCACGACGCTTTTAGCAAAACGTTTTGCCGTATACACATCCTCTCCTGGCGACTCCATCACTCTGCCCCAGCGAGGATCGCGAACAAGATCCAGCATGGGTGAAAAGATCACATGAAGGCCATTTTGGTAACATTCTTTGGCGGTCATCTCAGCGGCTTGCCCGATCAAATTAAAATCGTAGGAACCTGCTTGGGCAAGGGGAATCGGAAAAATCGTTCGAAACCCGTAGATGACGTCCGACATAAACAGCATAGGAATCTTTAGTCGGCTGTGTGCTAACGTTTCCCTCTGTAACTGAATCAATTTTTGGTAATCGTTCACATTATAAATCGAACCAATCTCGTGAATCTTCAAATTTGGTGGAAGCCCTAAATCTTGCATCGGGCCAGTAGTCATCACCTCATTTTCAATGACTAAACTGCCATTCAATTGAATCGTCTGAGCGATTTTTTCTTCTGGCGTCAATTGCTGAAACAATTCTTTCAATTTTTTACTATCCATGTTTACTCCTTCCTGTAACCGTTTTATTTATCTGAATTATAGAAAGAATCCTTCCTTAGATATACTAAAAAACTAGTGTTTATAATAAATTGTTTATTGAATGCTAAAAAATTTACGTTATACTAAAAGAAAAAACAATGTTTGGACTTTGAGGTGTCTCATGAACAAAACAACACTTACGACCGCCATGGATCTGCTTTATCGCAAATATTTGATCCCGATGATTCTCTTGGATCAAGAAGGGACTCCGCTGTATCCCCCACTCACCTTAACAGCCAAGAATCCTCTGAAACACTATTTGGAAGAAACGAACGGCCCAGTTGCAAATCTCTATCATTTCGGCAAATATATGCTTGGTTGTTTTGCGTTTCAGTTAGCTGGAAAAACCTGTTATATGGTCATCGGACCCTGTGGAGTGATTGGTACACCAGATACGTCTTACCTATTTCTTGAACATGAATACCACTACAATGTGCACTATTCCAAAGAAGACAAATACTCCTTTGAAGAATACATCCAGCTGCTTTATACGCTGTTTGCGGAGCAGCCGTTGGCAAAAGACCAAATCCATTGGCATTACCAAACTGAATCCCACGACCGATCCATGCAAACAGATCTTAGCTTGGAAACTAATCTTTATGAACGCCGTGTGCATGAAGCTACCTTTGATTCCTATCATTTTGAATTGCGCTATCTTGACTACATCAAACGAAACGAGCCGGAAAAAGTAGTCTGGGTATTTAACAAAATGAAAGAGACCTACAGTGTTTCCCTTTCCCCTCATGAACTGGAAGGCTTAAAACTAAAGTTTTCGGCCTTTGTCGCTGTCGTGACCCGCATGAGCATTGATGAAGGAGTACCAGTCAACCAAGCATTCGGCTTATCTGATTCCTTGATCCAAGGTCTGGTTTATATTCATTCTGCCGATGAGTGCCTCCGCTATATCAAAGAAGCCACCTACCGCTTTATGGAGCTTCTGCATAGCTATCCGCTGGCGCAAAAATCACTGTTGGTCAAGACGATTGTTAATTATGTCGACAGCCATCTCTATGAAAAAGTGACCATTGATGATCTCGCAGCCATCACTCAAAAACATAAGACCCATCTATGTAATCAGTTCAAAAAAGAAATGAACAAAACGATCCACAGCTACATTCAGGAACGAAAGATCAGCGAAGCCAAGCATCTATTGCTGTTCACAGATTTTTCCTACGAAAAAATCAGCACCCAGTTGGCATTTGCCAATCAAAGCCATTTTATCCGCAATTTCAAAGCCGTTACCGGGCAAACACCAAAAGAATTTAAAGAGAAACATTACGCTCATGCTTTAAGTTAAAGACACAATTTCCGAAAAAATGCTCAGAAACAATGGTTATTATTTTTAATAACAAACGTTGTAAGCTATCCTTTTACTCAAATCAATTTGAATGAGGAGAGATAAAATGATCCAACTTGCTCGCTTGATCTTTTGGGTACCAGTCATCTTTTTTTCGTTAGGATTGATCATCGTAACGAAACGATTGCCGCGTTTCACATGGGTTTCCTTATCCATCACGGTTTCTTTAGTGATCTTTGTTTGTAAGATTTTAGAGTATTCCTATACGATGCCTGACATGCAGCTAACTTTCTATTTTATGGGTTTCTTGATTTCGGCTAGTCTTCTTTGTTTTATTTTCTACTTGAGGAGCAGAAAACGGTGAATGACAGTGGCGGGTTTTCCACGTAAATTAGTCAGGTCCCCAGTAACTAAGGATCAATAGCTTCATCAAATACACGGGTTTCTTCCTATCTTTTTAAAGAACTCCCCTCCCCTGAAAAGGGGCTTTTTTATTGCTAGTTCTGATTCTAACCTCAAGCTTACTGTGTTACTCTAGAAAGATTCGAATCAAAATACAAGGATGTGCCACTCGTTTTTCTCCCCCCTTCCTGCACACGATCGTTATTCCATGAGCTCCTTGCCTTTTTAACGAACTAAATATATAATGAATTTGCAAAATAATAACACAAAAGAACAAATCATCTATCCTCATAAAAGGAGCTTACCCTATGAACTGGCTGACCTTTGTCGTCCAACCACTGACCCTGCTGTTTTTTCTTACAGTATTCTCTCTCGTCTATTTGATGCCCGAATCCCTTGTGCCTAAGCCCAAAATGAAAAAATGGGCGTTGACTGTTTCATTGATCTTTCTATCATGGCAGCTGCTAACCCCCTTTCTCTTCTTTTTTTACTGAGCACAACAAAAAAGCGGCTCTCTTTTTTGAGAGCCGCTTTGGTTTATTTTTAATCCTTTAACAAACTACCGCCATTGGTGGCAATGACTTCTTTGTACCAGTAGAAACTATCTTTGCGAGAACGATCAAAGCTGCCATTTCCTTCATCATCCGCGTCTACATAGACAAAGCCATAACGTTTCGACATTTCTGACGTTGAAGCCGAAACTAAGTCTGTACAACCCCAAGGCGTATAGCCCATCAATTCCACACCATCTTCGATCGCTTCATACATTTGTTCGATATGCGCCTTCAAATAATCGATTCGATAGCTGTCATGGATCGAACCATCCTCTTCCACCGTATCCAAGGCACCTAAGCCGTTTTCAACGATAAACAATGGTACTTGGTAGCGGTCGTACAAGTTATTCAAAGTCACACGCAAGCCGATTGGATCGATTTGCCACCCCCAGTCAGAGGCTTCCAAGTATGGGTTTGATTCGCCTAAAGAAAAGTTGCCGGCCGTTGCTTCGCCGCCTTCTTCAGGATTGTGGCGGGCAATAGAACTCATGTAGTAAGAAAAGGACATGAAGTCGACAGGGTATTGCGCAAGAATGTCTAAATCGCCATCTTCGAAGGTCACTTCGATGCCGTTTTCTTTAAAGAAGCGCTTCGTATACGCTGGATACTTCCCACGAACTTGGACATCAGAGAAGAAGAGATTCTCGTGGTCACGCTTGATTTCTTCCATCACATCTGCTGGATTTGGTGTAGCTGGGTAGGCTTGCATCCGTGCCAACATCATCCCTACTTTGATATCAGGATTGATTTCGTGGGCAAATTTTGTTGCTAAACTAGAAGCCACAAATTGATGATGCACAGCTTGATACATGTCAGAAAGGTTTTGCGTGCCATCTTCGGATAACAAGGCACCGCCAACATAGCCAGAGATCCCCATGATATTGATTTCATTGAAGGTCAACCAATATTTGACTTTGTCTTTGTAGCGGGTCAACACAGTTTCTGCGTATTTGACGAACAAATCGATCACTTGGCGATTTTTCCAGCCGCCATAGTTTAACGCGATCCCGATAGGTGTTTCGTAGTGAGAGAGGGTCACTAAGGGTTCGATCCCGTATTTTGCACACTCATCAAACACGTTGTCATAAAATTGCAAGCCTTCTTCATTTGGCTGAACATCGTCACCATTTGGAAAAATTCTTGACCAAGCGATGGACAGACGGAACGTTTTAAAGCCCATCTCTGCGTACAAGGCGATATCTTCTTTGTAACGATGGTAGAAATCTGATCCCCAACGTTTTGGATACAAGCCTTCTTTGTCATTTAAGGCAAACAAGACTTTTTCCCGAGTCATTGGTGCAGCAAATTCTGCCATGTTTTTACGGTCTTCTGGTTTGACAGCGATCGCCGTATCGGATGTCGCTGGGCCACGTCCGCCTTCGTTCCATGCTCCTTCAAATTGGTTGGCTGCAGTGGCGCCGCCCCATAAAAAGCCTTTTGGAAATTGTTTTTCTGTCATGATTAGCCTACTTTCTTTTTCTTTATTGATCGACACAGCGGATCAGTAAGAAAGCATTCTTACTGATCCTACGACGTGCCGATAAACGCATTTATTTTACGACTTCGATCAAATTGTCGTTCGCTGTTACTTCTTTTGACTGTGTCGTTTGGATGTCACTGTAGTCGTTAGAGTTTGTGACGATGACTGGTGTCAGTAAGGAATAGCCTTCCGCACGAATCGCTTCAGTATCAAAAGAGATCAATTTTTGACCGGCTTTGACTTTGTCTCCTTGGTTGATGTAGGCAGTAAAGTGATTGCCTTCAAGTTCCACCGTATTCATGCCGATGTGGATCAATAATTCTGTCCCATCCTCAGTGACTAAGCCGATGGCATGTTTTGTTGGAAACAAGATTTTGACTTCTGCATCTGCTGGAGCAGTGATTTCACCGATCGCTGGTTCAACGGCGATCCCTTTTCCCATAGCACCTGAAGAAAAGACTTTGTCTTCCACATCTGCTAAAGCAACCACTTGACCGGTTACTGGACTTTTGACTGTTTCATCTTTGACGCTGGCAGAAACGGTTTTTACTTCTGGTGCTGGTGCTGCTGGTGTTGCTTGACCGTCGACTGGTGAATCAACAGTTGTATACAAAGTTGGTACTTTCAATAACATCATGATGATAAATGACGCTACGATTGCAATAACTGTACCGATGGCTAAGTGGATCACGCTATGGAAGCTGCCTGTTGCTGGATCGATATATGCAGGATACAAGAAGATGCCCATACCGCCCATTGCGTAACCAGTGACGTTAAAGATTGACAAGTAGATACCGACGAAACCTGAAACTAAACAAGAAACGATAAATGGTGTTTTCATTGGCAAAGTGTAACCGTAGATCGCAGGTTCAGTCACACCGAAGATCGATGAGATCAATGCTGGCATTGCGCCTTGTTTGACTTTTGGTTCTTTCGTTTTCAACCAAATCGCTGCTAACACACCCGTTTGCGTGAAACATGGTAGCACTGCGGCGGTCAAAATAATCGAAGAACCGTTTTGCGCCATATCCATGATCGCCAATGGCACAAGACCCCAATGAAGACCAAACATTACCAATACTTGCCATAATGCCCCTAAAGCAAATCCATAAATGATTGGGCTGAAATCATAAACCGCTTGGAAAGCAATACCGATCCAGCTAGATGCTGTATTTGCGACTGGACCTACCACAAAGAAGGTCAACGGCACAGTGATCAAAATCGTTACAAAAGGAACCACAAACATTTTGACTACATCAGGTGTAACTTTGCGCATAAACTGTTCAATTTTCGAAGCGACAAAAATCGCTAAAATAATCGGCAGTACGCTATTAAAGTAGCCACCTGCTGGTAAGGTCAAGGTTAGACCAAAGACTTTGCTCGCTTCAGCAACGCTTTCTGCTAAACCAGGATAGACCATCGCACCTGCAATCGCTAATGCTGTATAGGTATTCATCTTGAATTTCTTTGCAGCAGTTACGGCTAAGATCATAGGTAAGTATTGGAACAAACCATCGCCTAGGGTATTCATTACTACATAGATTCCATTGGTCGCTTCCATCCCAGTTGCTGCAAGTAGCGCCGTGATCCCTTTTAAAATACCGGCTGCCGCTAATGGACCTAAGAACGGTTGAAACAAGCTTGAGATGACATCGATAAAGCGGTCAAACAAACTGCCTTTCTTTTCGTCGCCTTCGTCGATATCAAGACTGCCGCCATCGGCTAATCCGCCGACTTTCAGCACTTCATCGTAAACATCTGGCACATGATTACCGATAACCACTTGGTATTGTCCGCCTGCTTTGACAACGGTCACGACACCGTCACGTTTTTGCAAATAATCTGTGTCTGCTTTGCTTTCGTCTTTTAAGTGGAAACGTAAGCGAGTCACACAGTGTTTTACAGAAGAGACATTTTCTTTGCCGCCAACGTGGGCCAAAATGTCTTGTGCTAATTCAGTATATTTTGCCATTTTGATTTCTCCTTTTTAATAGATCATTTAATAAAAATAAAAAGACCGGCCATTTCTACAATAAACAAGCAGGAGTATCACCCATAAAAAACGAGACGGGTCTCCTCAACGAGTATTGTAAGAAAGTGCAGGTCTTGCCAGCCGAACTGTAACGAATCCATTTCCATTCTTAGGTTAATTTTGAGTGAGCGGCTAAGTTACCGATATGCAGAATCAAATACATCAATTCCATATCGTTGACATGCCAGCCCTTTTGTTCAAATAAGTATTCTTTGATCGAATCTGCGGTTTCTTTTTCTTTCGGATAGCTGCTGAAAGCCAAGGCAATCATCGGATTAGCCAATACTGGCTCTTCTTTTTCTTGACTTTGTCGAATTAAATAATAGCGAATGTGGGTCACAAACCGTTGGAAGTAGGAAGAATTCTCATCGTACTCGATGTTCATGCTATACTTAACGATCCGTAAAATATTGTTGGTCAACTCGGTGTGCTCATAGGCACTTTGATTGGCGCTTTTTTCAATTTGCGCATTGACGAAATGCAAAGTGATAAACGCAGCTTCTTCTTGCGAAAAATCGGGATACAGCTCTTTGCGGATTAACTCGACCGCTTGGACACTGACCGCATATTCCTTGGCATAGATTTTCTTGATTTCCCAATGCATGGGATTGGTCAAAACAATTTCTTGCTTTTGACGACTGATGGCAAACAAGATATGATCCATCAGTGTGAAATAAACGTTTGGATTGAAATCGGTTCCAACACTTTCCCGAAAAAGACGCACGATTTCATAAATGACGGCCATTTGTTTCTCGTCAGCCTTCGTCATGACTTTCGACATATGTTCCACTGTCAAGTCATCTTCTGGGTAGTATTTTTTTTCGATTCGCTCAGCCGGAATCAGGTCACCCGGTTTCGTTTGAAAGCCGATCCCTTTTCCCATTAGGATCACTTCAACTTCATCTTCTTTTGAAAGTACAACATTGTTGTTGATCCTCTTGATAATCTTCACGAACGATCCTCCTTGATCAGCATAGCGCATACACAGCTTTGCATCGTTTGACGTCTATGCAGAAGGTCTTGTATTTTTTTCTTTCTCTGACTTGCCATTAAGTGACGAGGTGAATGTCTGCTCCAGGCAGTACTGCAGGATATCGTCAAACCTAGCTGGCACTTCATTGCGTTTTACTTCTCCCCTCCTTTGATGATCAATGACTGGACCTTACCTTGGAACCGGTTCTTTTTTAGCGAATAGAAATAACGGAGCAAAAAAAGAAGACCAAAGCAAAAAAGTGTACAACCCAAGAAACTTTGGGTAATCAATGCACTTTTTTCCTCTGGTCTTGCCTGCCGAACAGTAACGAATCCAGTAATGAGAACACTCTCGTGTTCCGTTGAGATAATAGTACTCATTCTGAGAAAAAATGTCAACACTTTTTTTGCAAACGTTTTTCTTTTTTTGTTTTTGACTTTTTTTCACTATCTTTCTCACTGAATTTCTTTTCTAGCTTTGGTCTTTTAGTTCACTTGAAATACAAGGTTTACTGTGTAGCACAATAAGACCACAAAAAACCGTAATCTTCGTGCATTACGGTCATAGCTGGAAGTATGATGCTTGAAAGACGATCAATCACAAAGAATCAGAAAATTGGGGAAGGTCTGGTGCATGACAGACATTCAACGGGACTGACCACCTTGCGCGATTCATGCGTTTCATGACTTCCACAAACGAAAAGGTCTCTTTGAGTGGGGGAATCAACCAAATAACCTTTCGATTCTTCAAGATCTTCTCTTTCCTGCTTAGAATGTTCGCAGTTCGCCGCGAAAAAAGCAGGACGTAAACTAAATTTCATTTATCAATCTGTCACTGATCCTTCAATGACAAGTATCTAAATGAAAGCCTGTACTAGTTTTTAAATGGGTTGATTTCCCAAGGACCAAATGGTTCAAATTCCATGAAAAACGACCTCCTTTATTATTTGCTATACCCTATTATATTTGATAACATGTTATTAAAATCACATTGTTCAGAAATGCGTCACAATTAAGGAGGTCCCCCATGAAACAGCAAGGCTCTTTAATCAAGAAACTGCGCACAGATCGCAAAATCTCGCAAGCCAAGCTTGCCGAAGGTATTTCCTCTCGCACCACCCTTTCTTCTTTCGAAAATCGCAAAACAAATCTCTCTTCACAAACCTTGTTTGACTACTTAGACAAAATGAATATCACGGTTCATGAGTTCAGTCTGTTGATCGACAGCGAAGCCACTGGTCAGAAACGTCAGCTGGTGCAAGATTTCTATACCCGATATTATGATCGAACACTGACTATCGACTACTTGACTAGCCTTGAGGAACGCTACTTTGAGACACAAAATTTTTTTTATTATTCTTTGTATGTCCAAGGCCTGCTGCTGCTCAACCGTGAATCATTTCTGATGAATCGAGGAGCTTACACCCAAGAAGTTGAACTGGTAAAGCAATACTTGTTTGATATCGAAACCTGGGGGCGCTTTGAGTTGAACTTATTCTCAAATTTGTTATTTATTTTCGACCAAGAAACCATCAGTTACTATTTAGATCATGGGATCAAAAAAATTCTTCGCTATGCCAATGATCCCTTTTATGCAAATTTGTTAAGTGTTGTGATCTTAAATGGCTGCGCCTTTGCCAGTGAAAGTAAGGATTCCTATCTGCTTAACAAGTTTCTGCTTTTGTCTCATCCCTTGCCTAATACACCTCTGTATTTTTATTTGAAAATCCATCAAGTCTTGTATCAAGAAATTTACTCCTATTTGCAATCTTCTCAATTAAACAAAGAAGTGTTAAGAAACAGCTTAATCGTTATCGAACAAGCCGGTTACCAGAACCATAAAAATGACCTGCAAAACTTGATTCATACCGTGACGAATATCTCCATTTAACATTCTTCCCTTTGAATCATCCTATATCCTTACAAACATGATTTATCTTTTTCGTAAACGCCTGTCTGCTTATTGAAGGACAGGCGTTTTTCAGTCAAATGCTAGCCTAACTTGTACACAAAAAACCAGTTAGGTGCGTAGACCTAACTGGTTTTCGGGCTAAAATCTTAAAACGTATCTGGTTTATCCTGACCCAGATTTGATTTTACACAACTCATCCCTCCGGTTAACTATAGAAGTAAACTGAGCTGGCTTTTCAGAAAACGACAAAAGCGTTGTTCTCTTTTGATTTCAGTGATTCAACAAATCGATTAGCGAGATTCTGAAGTTACACCAATTCGTGCCCATGGATTATGATCGGCATCATATGCCCATGTAAAGTTTGCGACACGATCAGAGACCGGCAATACTTGGTTACGGTACAATGTTGGAATTCCAAACGCTTCTTCTAACACATATTCTTGCCATGCATCAAATGCTTCTTTGCGTTTTTCTTCATCGAAGGAATCATTTGAATCGATGGCTGCTAACAATTCTGTATTGCGCTCAGACTCATAACGAGTGTAGTTGAAGGCAGAATTTGGTCCCCATAGACCGGTCGGTGAAGGATCAGACCCTGTTCCCCAAGCAGCTAAATAAACATCGATATCTGGATCATCATTTTTCAGCTTGTCGTAGAATGCTTGGAAGTCGATCAACCGTCCTGTTGAGTATTGAACATCTAAACCGATTTCTTGCCATTGCTGTACATAGTAATCCGCCAACGGCTGTGCAGTTTCTCCACCTGCCATTGAAGCAAAATTGATGGTTAACTTGTTGCCATCTGGATCTTCCCGGAAGCCATCGCCATCAACGTCGATAAAGCCTGCATCATCTAATAATTGATTGGCTCTATCTAAATCTAAATGGTATCCTTCAAGTTCTGAGTTGTGCAATGAGCCATAAACAGGTGGGATCAGAGTGCTAGCATTTGAGCGCAAACCATAATAGAAACGCTCGCCAATTGCATCATTGTCTACAGCATAGCCCATCGCTTGGCGCAAGGCTTTATTTGCCATTTTTGCATCTGGATTGTATTCCACACTATTTGTTTCTTCATTCCAAGTACCCAATTTGAAGCCAAGGTACGTATACGATTGTTCTGGACGGCCTAAAATTTGGTATCCGTCAGTATCCGCATAGGAATCATAAGTATCAGTAGGCATTTTTAGTGCAAGATCGTATTGTTTCGCATTCAACGCTTCGTTGATCGATGCGGAAGGAACGCCACGCATAACGATTTTGTCTAACGGCGGAGTATCACCATAATAATGCTCATTTGGAATATATTCCACTGTCTCACCTGGAACGATGTTACTCATTTGATAAGGACCAAAGCCAATTGGGTTGCTTCGAACGGGATCACTAGATTCCATATCTGCCACTTCAATACCTTCAAAAGTATGTTTTGGTAATGCAGAATACCACACACCGCCACCTAGTTGCATCATTCCTGGATGCATTTCTTTAAATTCAATTTCAACTACTTTATCGCTGACAGCGGTGATTCCAGAAATCGTATCTGAATCTCCGTTGTGATATTCTTCCATACCGACTACATTGGTAAAGGTGTTGTCATAACGAATACCGGTATAATCTTGATGTCCAATAACTTCGTAAGAGAAAATAACGTCTTCAGCTGTGACCTCTTCCCCGTCTGACCATTTCAAGTCATCTCGTAGCGTGATCGTTGCAATATTATTCTCGATATCTAAATCAAGATCAGCCGCTCCGCCATCAATGATTTTGAAATCTGCATCTCTTAAAAAGAGCTGTTCATGACTTGGTAACATAAAATCATTGTCATAAGTATCTTGGTAGAACTCCCATTGGAACAATCCTTGGAATTGAGTATCCATGACGACTGCCACATCCAATGTACCGCCATCCATTACTTCACCATCGTTCACTACTGCCAATGGCATAGTACCAATATCTGATGCTGCAGCGTCTGATGACGACTCTCCTGTATCTGTCGAACCTGTTCCACCTCCGTTACTTTGTCCGCAAGCCCCTAAAACAAGCGCTGCCAATAAAGTAATCATGCCAAACTTCGTTTTCTTCATACTCTTCCTCCTTATTAAATCCCCTCATTTGTGATTCACTGATAAAAAAACCAAGCAAACAGTTTTTTTATCTTAAAATGGCTTTTTTATTAGAAAATCTGAACGAGATTAACTAAATTATAACAATTTTCTCAAAACTCTTTCCGTCAATAATTTCATCAATCTATGAAATTATTGAAAATAAGACGAAAATCATTGATAAATCGCTATTGCTTTTTTTCAAATATCCTTAAGTTTTTCTTTTATGACGTTCCTTTTCTCTCATATTTTTCGAAAAGCGCCTTGTGGAAACTGTCAAAAAAACCTTCTTAGACGAGAAAAGATGTGATACTATGAAAAAAAGGAGCGTTCAGTGAAACTATGTCAGACAAACGAATTTTCTTACAAACGAAATCGAAACCTTTTGCACCGATCTCACAGCTCTTAACTCAGCGGTTGCTTCTGGCTTACAGCTGTGTGTTGATTCTACTCGGCTTGTTCTCCTCGCCGCCTCAGGCATTGTGGCAAGGATCGTTGGCTATTTTGAATGCCCCTAGCAATTTGATTTCTGATTATTTTGCAATCGGCAATCTCGGAAGCGCCTTTTTGAATAGCGGCTTATTGACTTTGATCAGTATCCTGCTTGCTAAAAAGCAAGGAACCATTATTAGTGGTCCGATGATCGCCGCTTTCTTTACCATATCCGGCTTTTCTTTTTTTGGAAAAAACATCTTTAACTCAATCCCCATTCCCTTGGGTGTCTATCTATACTCTTACATACAGCAACGGCCCTCAACCCAGTACTCACTTGTCGCTTTATTTGGCAGTGCTGCCTCACCCGTCATTAGTTACTTAGCATTTGGCTTAGGCTTACCTTTGCCCCTAGGAATCGCGTTAGGTTATGGAATCGGCATTTTGATTGGCTTAACACTCCCCCCACTGGCAGCACAATTTTTACAATTCCATCAAGGATTTTCTTTGTACAATATTGGCTTTGCCACCGGTATTATCACCATGTTTTTCACTAGCTTTTTACGATTATTCGACATGGAAGTCTATTCGAACAAGCAATTGACGACTGACTATCACTATTATCTGACGGCTTTCTTGCTCATCCTTTGTTTTTTCTTGTTTTTTATTGGTTATTTTTTAAATAAACGATCGATAAAAGGTTTAACGGATCTTTTTAAAACTTCTGGGAAACTGATGACCGATTATGTCACAATTTTTTCACTAGGAATCACCATGATGAACATGGCAATGATGGGGCTCTTGATGTTAGTCTTTATTTTCCTGCTGCAAGGCGAGCTTTCCGGTCCACTTTTAGGGGCTGTATTGACCGTGATTGGTTTCAGTGCCTTTGGAAACCATTGGAAAAATAGTTTGCCCGTGATGATTGGGGTGGTCTTAGCCACCAAAGTCGGTTTGACTTCTGATGTATCCACCTTCAGCTTATTACTCACAGCGATCTTTGGAACAAGTTTAGCTCCGATCAGTGGGTATTATGGTCCTGTAGCTGGTATCTTAGCAGGCATCGTCCATGCAGCACTGGTCACAAATATCACTTATTTACATGGAGGATTGAACTTATACAATAACGGTTTTTCCAGTGGATTTGTCGCGGCGGCAATGGTACCATTGTTAGATGAATACCAACAAATCAGAAGGCGGCGAAAAAAATGATTGAAAAAGAACGGGCACGACGAATCGTCGATGAAGTAGTCACCTACTTTTTGTCCCATGACTGTCAAAAGATAACGAGCGAGATGGCCTTTGAAGCAGAAGGTTTCAAAGCAGTCGTGCAGGGCCCTTTCCCTGAACAGCCCTCTGATCTAGAACATTTTATCAACATGCTCAATACACCAAGAGACAGTACCTTGGAAAACTATTACGTTGAACTGTTGGGCGGTCATCAAACGATCCATGAAGAAAAAGATTACTATTTATTGGGATTAATGATCGATGAAGCCGCCATTATGTATGATGAGGGACAACTAGTCGTTGAACTGTTTCGCAAAAAATATGACTGAAGAGTAACAAGCAAACGACGTTTCTGATTTGTGGATCACACAATTCAGAAACGTTTTTTTGTTCGTTCCTCGTGACAAAATTGAAAGTTTATTGATAGATTTTTCACACTCCTTTTCAGAAAACTAGCGTTATACTTTCATCATAATAAAAAACGAGGTGACCTATTTATGAAAAAATTTTTGATTGGACTAGCAGTTGTCGTGCTTGTGGGATTTGGTGCATTGCAAATTGCTGAATCAGTCATCATGGGGGGCGACAGCTATTATGTCCAAATCACGACAGATGGCGAAAAGACGACTTCTAAAGATGACAGTGGCAATGTCTATACTCAATACCACTATGAACTACCGGCTTATGACGAAAATGGCAAAAGCAAAACCCTTGATTTCAATGGTTTCCAAGAGCGGCCTTTGCGTAAAGAAGCCTATTTGAAACTTACTTGGAATGAGAAAAAAGGCGTGACCAGCTATGAAGAGGTCAAAGAAAAAGACATTCCCGCAAAAGCACTAACTCAATTAAAAGGAGCGTAACTTAATCATGGAAAAAATTATTCAAGCAAGTGAACTTACTAAAGTTTACGGAAAAGCCAACGAAAAACAAACCGAAGCCTTGAAAGGCATCAGCTTTGATATTGAAAAAGGTGAATTTATCGGAATCATGGGAGCTTCAGGCTCCGGTAAGTCTACCTTGTTGAACATTCTTTCAACCTTGGATCATCCAACCAAAGGTACGATCCGCATCAACAACAGCGACATCACCAAACTAAAAGGCGATGCCTTGGCAGATTTTCGCAGCCGTGAAATTGGCTTCATCTTCCAAGATTTCAATCTCCTAGAAAACTTAACAGCTTCTGAAAACATTGCGGTGCCCCTTTCTTTACAAGGGGTCAAACCAAAGATCATCCAACAACGGATCAAACGAGTCGCAGAACGTTTGTCTATCACGCATATCCTCGACAACTATCCGGCAGCAATCTCAGGTGGACAAAAACAACGGGTGGCAGCCGCTCGAGCCTTGATCACGGAACCAACGATTCTTTTTGCAGATGAACCGACAGGTGCCTTGGATTCAAAAAGTGCCAAAGACTTATTAAATATGATGGACGACTTGAATACCAATGACCAAGTATCGATTTTATTAGTCACTCATGATCCCCTTTCTGCCAGCTATTGCCAACGTATTTTATTTATCAAGGACGGGAAGATCCATCAAGAAGTGAAACGTGAGGATCAAAGCCGGGAAGAATTTTACCGCAAGATCCTTGTCATTCTAGGAAACTTGGAACAATAAGGAGGAAGAACACATGCTTTGGAAATTATCACTTACCGGAATCAAAGGCCGGTTGAAGGATTATATCGTCCTCTTTTCTGGTTTAGTCATGGCCTCAGCCATCTTCTATATGTTCGAATCAATGGCCAGCAATGAAGCCTTTTTAAAAAGCAACTCGATCATCAGTATGGTGGTCTTTATCTTTCGCTTTGGTTCTGTCTTATTGGGGATCATCACCTTTGCCTACATTTTATACGCCAATTCTTTCTTAATGGCGATGCGGCAAAAAGACTATGCCATGTTTATGATGCTAGGAGCCAAAGGACGTAAGATCGCCCAAATGATTTTCATTGAAACATTCTTGGTCGGGATCGCCGCCACTGCTGTTGGTTCATTACTAGGTATTGGATTAGCCAGTGGTGTCAATACCTTACTAGTGAACCAATTAAATTTACAGATCAGCCATTATGCGGCCTTTAATCTACAAGCATTAGTCGTGACACTTGCATTCTTCTCGATTCTCTTTTTGATCGCTGCTATCTTTAATGCACGGGCAATTGCCAAAAAATCAATTTTAGCCTTGTTACGAGAAACCAGCACACCGACGCAAGTCAAGCAACGTCCTTTCATGCTCTTTTTGCAAACTGTCTTAGGGATTTGTTCTTTAGCAGTCGGTTATTATATGATGAGCGACTTGATGAAATTCCAATTGGTGGGGATCGGTGTTGCCCTAGTTACTATTATTTTAGGGACCTACCTCGTCTTTCGTTCCGTGATCATCACGATTTTATCTTTGCTGAAGAGGACCGATGCCATTGCTTTGAAAAGGTTAAACAATTTCACCTTGTCTCAGCTAAGCTTTCGGATTCGTGATTATACGCAGATGCTATCGATGGTAGCCATGCTCTTTGCTCTAGCATTAGGTGCTTTGACTGTTGGTCTGGGCTTCAAAAACGAGATCCCAATTATGGCAAAATCCGTTGCCCCTTATGACTTGTATTTGAATAATGCCCAAAATGCTTCTGACGAAAAAGTTGCAGCCTTAAAGCCGACTCTTGATGTCACATATAGTCTGAAGGAAACAGACGACACCCTTTATTACAATAAAGATCAATTCAACAAGAACAACTTGCTCAGCACCAGTACGAATCAGATGAGTATCGACGTTACCTACAACAAGCTGTCGGGAGACCAATTAGCCAAAGATATCACCGCGCAGGACCAATTGCGTAGCTACCTCTTGCCAGAACAACGAGGCAAAGAGATCCAAGTTGTCGATCAAACCGCTTTTGACACAATCAATGCCCCTGAATCCAGCTTGCGAATGGTGCAAGTCAAAGACTTTCAAGCAAGTTACGATGCATTACATGAATTGGCGCAAACAAACCAAGAAACCAATACTACTGAAACTGCCGATACGAATTTTTCGCAACGGGTCTTCGTCTATGACACGTATAATGGTCTCTTCTCCGGTTTTGAATTTATGGGCTTTTTCTTGGGGATCGCCTTCTTGACGATGTTAGCAAGCTGCTTGATGTTTAAAATTCTTTCTGGGGCCAACAGCGACATTCAACGCTATACGATGTTGAAAAAAATCGGAACCCGGACTAGCTTATTGAAAGGATCGATCCGCAAAGAGATTGGTGTGCTCTTCCTAGTTCCTGGTATCTTAGGGATGATCCATGTCTTGTTCGGATTACAAATGTTCACAACATTGATGATCGATCCGTACCACGATCTATGGCTGCCCTTTGGCATCTTTATTGCTCTCTATGCCATTTATTACGTGGTGACCATCTGGTTATACACCAACATCGTTTTACGACCAAACAAAAAATAACTCGTACAGACTTTCTGAATTGCTCAACGCAAAGAGACCATCAATCCGCTTGATGGTCTCTTTCATTTCGTCGCTCTTCTATCGAAAAAAAACGCCGTTAGCTTTGAGGTTTAACGCCCATATGCATCGCGGCCGCACCTCCTGCATAGCTTTTGACTTGCAACACATCAAAGCCAGCTGCCTGAAACTCCCGTTTCAATGCCTCCTTGTCAGGAAAATCCCGCGCAGACTCCTGGAGCCAGGAATATTCTTGATAGCTTTTGGCGAACAATTTGCCAAATAACGGCATGACATGGTGAAAATAAAAAGTAAACAGTTGCCGCCAGCCGATCAGTGTGGGCTGTGATGTTTCGAGACAAACGATTTTCCCGTCTGGGCGCAGCACCCGATGGATTTCCGCCAAGACTTGTTGGCGATCCGCGACATTTCTCAACCCGAACCCGATCGTCACATAATCAAAGTGCGCGTCTGGAAAACTTAATGCCATCGCATTGCCGGTCTGCCACTGGATCTGCGTTTGTTGCTTTTTCTGTGCCTTTGCTTTGGCAACCGTTAACATTTCTTCGCTAAAATCAACGCCGGTCACTTGCCCCGTCGGACCGACCGCTTCATTTAAAGCAAACGCCCAATCCCCGGTCCCGCAGCATAAATCTAATATCTCAGCACCCATTGGTACTGCCATCCGTTTCATGGTGTCCTTGCGCCACCGTTTGTGGAGCTGAAAGGAGATAATACCGTTCATTCGATCATAACGGGAAGCGATCGATTCAAATACATCATGTACTTTGGTTTCTTTGGCTGTTGTTGCCATTGCGGCACGTCCTTTCTTTGTTCCCTTCGTTTTGCTGTTGCTTCACGTGCTTCTGCTTTTTAGTCTAGCACGAAAAAACCTGCGGAACAAAAACCCTGCTTTCTCCTTTTCCTCCAGTCATTTTCCCACCAAAAAACAGCCTTTCCTACATAGATCCCCACGTTGTTGACCAAGGCAATTCGGTCAGCAACAAGCGGATCCAGCAGTGAAAGACTGTTCTTCTTCTGTTTGTTTTAAAACAGGTTGTTCACGTTTAATCGATGAAGTCCCAGATATTGTTCCAATAAGAAACACGGTCTGCGCCATTTTCATCTTTGTAGCGCACAGAAATCAAATTACGGATGTCATGAACAGGAATGTCAAGGGTGACAGAATCCGTTACGGGTCTTTGCTGCACGTTGTATGTTCGATAAAAGGTGCCATCCATATAGACGTCAAAGGTACTAAGATTGGAGTAAAAAATCTGCAGCTGATTGTTATGAACAGCAAGGTTGATCAACTCACCAGTGACAGCGCGTGTACCGGTCTGAAGCGTGAGACTGTCTTCCCCTATCAAAATGTTTTCCGTCTCTGGTTGATTCCCCGAAACTCTACCGTTGATCGTTACCGGGGTCAGAACATTACCAGCAGCTGCCTGTTCATCCACTCGAGCAGTCAAGTTCCATTCCATGCGATCCCCCGGTGCGATTGGTCGTTCTAAGTGGATCGTGATACGATCGCCAGAAAGACTAGCCGAGGCTATATTGTCTTGGTACACGAGCGCATCGACATTTAAGAACGTCAATAAATTCGGCGAGATATCTAGCGTCACGACAGCATTTTCAATATCGTCTTTCCCAGAATTTCGCGCATCGTTGCTTTCTACGATCGTCCGCAAGATCAATTGATTGCCGACGGTGATAATCGGATTGCCTTCTTCATCACGATCAAAGCTTTGCGGTACTCGCAACGTAATCGATGGGTCAGAAGGTCGAATACTGGTGACTTCAAAGGAGAGCGCTGGTGGGAAACGTTCATCGCCAATGGCATCACGATACCCTAAATAGTCCTCATAATCGCTGGCGGACGGATTCGTGCTCCCCAACTGACCATTGGGTTCCGTCGTGGTCGTATCTGGTAACGTTCCTACGAAATCGTCGTAACGATCATTTGCAAAATCTTTCGCGTAAAATTCGATATACACATCCTCTTCAGGATCAAGGCGACGTGGTAATTGATACTGCCATGGCACGGAGTTGCCTTGTTCGGCATCAAGCGTAATGACATATGGGTCACCTGAAGCATCACGGATCAATCCTTGCGCGGTACTCGCATAAATGGCGACGCGCTCTTTTGGCTGGTCGTCTTGCGGAGAATGAAAATCCATGATCCCCGAAACTGTTGTCGTCCGTTCATTAAAGACCTGATCCTCTGCCACTTGCAGACCAGTCGGTGGTCGTACATCCACGACGACCGCATCAGGCAAAGCGGCAATACTCTCTTCTGTTGCATGAATGAAAATCGAATCGTCAACACCCTCCATCGTGGGGTCTAATCCTCGGTGGGCACGCAGCACTTCAAAACGTTGACCTGTCTTGAAAAAGTCGTCCCGCGTCCATGCGATCACACCATTATGCACCTCACCAAAAACATCGACAGTTGATTTGGAGGAAAGCCATTGCGTTTCAAGCTGGTTGCCTGCTTCGTCCTTCAAAGCAACTTCCACCCAGACCTCATCATCCCAGGCATCGCGAATCGCCCCCGTGTATTCATACGGAACGACCGCTTTGGCATAAAAGGTTTTGTCGGCATTGGTCGGGGTCACTAAGTGCTGGATCATTGGCGGATAATTATTGGCAGAAAATCGCGTATAGGCATTCCCGCCCCTAAAAGTCGTACTGTTGAATTCATTTGAAAAAGGCTCTCCCGGCTGCGGACTAACGATTTGTGCAAAATTGACATTGCCTAGTTGATAGCTCAGTGGATTCCAGAAATTGTCCGGATCACCATCTAGATTCACGTCGTTGCGCTTTTCCCAAACCGCTAGTCCAACACGATTAGACATAAAGGTACTGTTACGGTTCGAATTAGAAAAAGCTTGTCCGCCATTCGGACGATTATTTCGGAAGTCATAAAACAGTGGTTCATCAATCACAAAATTGCTTCTGGCAACCGAACTGATTATTCCATTATTTGCACCTAGGGTCCGACCTTCCATTCGAAAGGTCGCGTCTTTTCCAGCTAAGAACTCGGCTTCTCCGCCTTGCATCCAAACAGCAGGTCCACGATGTGCATAGATATGGATTCGACTGTTTTCACCTTGTGCATGAAAAACCGAAGTTCCACTGCCATCAAGAGGAAATTGAATGCCTTGTCGACCAGCCGTATCTGAGCCATTACTGGCAGTAATGGTGGAATCAGCAGATGGGTCAAATTCTCGTTCTTCATCATTGTATTGATCGAATACGGCAAAGCCTGCTTCATCAATATAGATGCCATCATCTGCCGCAGTCCTGGTGCCGGCATGGTTAAAGATATTCAACTGACCGGCTGACTCCACATAGAACTCGTTGTTCCGCCCGTACATCCGCACTGCAGCCGCATTGCCATGGTATTTGACGATATTCATTTTCCCTTGGTCGGCAAGCAGAAAAGTCTGTTCCCCTACTAAGCGAAACCGCATAACTGAACCATACTCATGATGTTGACCTTCGCCAAACAAATTAAATTGCGACCCTTCCCCAGTTACCGTCACATTGCCGCCGAGTTTGGTGGTCGATCCCGCTTTAGAGATTTGATTGACAAAAGCAGTGGTTCCTTTCGGTACACCATTCGTGGGACTGGGGGCTCTAGAATACGAGTTTACGACCGCCCCACCAGAAATAATGGTACGAGAAAACTTATTTTGCGTCTCATCCCGACGTCCAATCAAGGAAATGATTGCACCGTTTGCTCCCGCTAAGTCCATTTGTGAGGAGGCATTTAAGACGGTACCTTCTCCATCCACTTCAAAAATCACCTCGTTAGTACGTCCTTCGAGATTTGCCCAAATTGCTTGCCACTGGACACTATAGAGATCTACTTTAGAACCCTTATTGACTCGAAACGAGGTTGAAATGTTGTTGTTATTTGGATGAAGTCGAAAAATTGGCCGAGTATTTGAGATCTTGACATCCGCCTCATCCGTAATCAAGACACTTTTGACATTAAAGCTGCCATTATCATTATTAGTACCTGCGGTTGGATTCTTGTGAGCCACCCAATGGAACGTTCCGCGAATCTCGAGATTTCCTTGCTGCAAATAAAGGAAATCATTGCCCGTACTTCCCTCTAGCACACCACTTTTTGCCTCGATATTTTCTATTTTGACCGTCCAAAAAGCCGAAGCTGCCAGCGATTGTTGATAGATCAACGCGTTTAATCCTAGATTGTTCCCCTGAAAATCGATCGTCATATTTTTTAACTCAAAGACCGCTGGTTGACGATCATGGGTAGTCGTCAGTTCAAAGAAACGTCCAGTAGGATTCGTGCTATAGTTTGGTGTCCCGTTCGTGTTGAAACGCTTCGGTGTGGTTAAGGTAAAGCCATTCCCATCGATGGACACCGAACGATTCAACGCAGTTAAGCGATTGTTGGCCTCATTCGTATAATCAGCGGTAATGTCAGCGAGAAACACGATTTCAGAGATCGAGGAATCACTAAAAGCAGCCCGCAGCTCTTGATAGTCCGAAACTTCGGCACGCTCTCCTTGCATCGCCCGTTCTGAAAGTAGTTCGACTGCCGCTGACTCATTGGTTTCCTGCTGCTGAATGTCAAGCAAGGCTGCTTCTTCTACAGCCTTGTCGGCTTCCAATCGCAAGGCATGTCGTTCCTCGAGTGAAGGCGGAGCGATTTTTTGCAGCGTTCGGTTTCCCCGTTTAAGAACAAATTCGATGGCGTCTTCTTCTCCTAAAGAGACCGGTAATGCCAAGGACAACGTTTCTTCCGTAGGCGCCACTTCGATTGCCACACCATAAACACCCTCTTGTTCAGCTGGATGCAAGGTCGCTTCCTCAAGCTCAAGCATTTCAAACATTTCTAATGACACCAGCGCTTCATGATTCGCCATCAAGAAAAGCGTCTCGCCTGCGGCTTGTTCCGATTCGATCGTCACTACATATTGTCCTGTTTCTGGGTCAAAGTGACCGGACACTTCATAGGAATTGCCACCATGGATAGCAAAGACCGCATACAAGACAGAAATTACGATAAAGCCCCCTAATGCAGCGGTAGCCAATTTGATTTTCGAGACAGTCGCCAGAACAGTAAATGATTTCATCTAGGCACCCCTTTCCTTTGATTACTCCAACAGTTCTTGTCCCGTTTCAAAGCTCGATAGATAATACAGCTTGATAACGACACTTGCCGAAAATGCATCTGCTCCTGACGTATTACTTCCTTGCCGATATTCGACTGATTCCACTTTTAAAAAGCGATTCAGGTTTTCCATCCGATCAATAAAACGCACGATTCCTTCATTCGTCTCACTCAGGAGGTCAAAGCCGATCCTTGTGACCCGAAATTGCGTAGCCAAAGGATTGTCACCGGTCTGATCCGCCAGTTGTTCTGGTGTAGGGTAAAGCATCTCTTCATTAAAGGTCGATTGCAAAATCGTGATCGGCAATTCCGTTTCAAGGGCAGCGAGATCGGTAAAATAAGACTCGATCGCCATACCATTGGGAATGATTGGCACCTCATTGACCGTCTCTGAGGAAAGAAGGTCTGGTTCCCCTTGCAGGTAGACTAGCTGTTCCTGAATGTCGCGGATCTCAGCTTCGATCCCAGCTAATTCCTGAGCCAATTCGATCCCTTCAGCACGTTTGGGGTTCAGTAAAAATAGCCAGAAAATGAGTACGGAAGTAGCGAGAACTAGCGCAATTACCGCGGAGATGATGATGTGTTTTTTAGAGAAAAAAACTCTAGTCATCCGCTTCCACCTCGCTTTCTTCTTCGGTCTCTTCACTGATCACTTGTGGTGCATCGATTCGTGAGAGGTAGACAGTGATGCGCCCATCCTGCGGCGTTGAACTATGAGAGAAGGATTGATAGGTCACATGGTGCACCCAATCGATTGCTTCAAAAGCCGATTTAAGGCGAATCAGACTTTCATAAACATCCCCTTGGACTGCCATGCTCACCAAAGGAAACAATGGTGTGCCGTCTTGGGCTGTTTCGGACATTGTCCCCTCGCCATTTAGCAGCAAATTATACGAATTGATGGTCACATCGATTCCTGATGCCACCTCCTCAAAGGTTTCCATAATAGGCGCTGTGAAATATTTCTCTTGCTTTTGCAAGGCAATGAATTCTTGCAGGTCTTGAGATTTTGACGCTAGCATCTCTTCTAACTGGCGCTGGAAAACGATGCGCTCTGCTTGACTAGACATTATATTGCTTTGATTATTGGTCACCAGCCTTTGATAATACCAAAAGCCTAACCCACAAACCCCAACGACTACTAACGAAAGGAGAAGCGAAACCGAAAGAATGACTTCAAACGCCCGATTACGGATAAATTTATTAGGCAATAGATTGATGTTCATGGTTACACCTCTTTCGTCGCTAATCCAGCAGCCAAGATATAGCGGTCGGGAATTTTTTTCTTGCTGGTTTCACTTACTTTTGCGGAAATCGTTTTGACCGGCAAAGAAGACACCTCATGAAATATTTCTTGGACTTCTTTCCGCAGCATTGGATGACCGCCGACTAAGTAGATTTTTTTCAATTCACAATCAGGCGAGATTTCCTGATAATAGTAAGCAATCACCGAATTCAAGGTTTCTGCTAACCCTTCCAGTGCTTGGATCTCCGCACTTTCCCTAAAGTTCACTTGCACAGATTGGGCTTTTTCAATATATTTCCAGTTGGCTTGATTATAATCTTCATACTGCAGGTAAGTCGGCACCAATTCTTCAAAAAAGGTGATATTGGCGATGCCAGCATCTAACTCAACCAGCACGAAATTTTCACTCCAGTTGATCTGTCGCTGAAACATGCGACTATACGCCAGAAAACTGCAATCGACGCCCATCAACTGATGGCCGCCTTTTTTCAATGTGTCGCCGAGTTGAATCAAAATCGGCTCTGATGTGACCACGACTGGCACATTGCCATTGATGGTAAACCGATTCCGCTGGATGACCACAGCTTGCGGCTCTGCTTTTTCTTCCTTCTTGTTGGCTTTTTTCTTTTGTGCTTTTGGTGCTTTTTCCTTGTTGCCTTTACCAAGGATCAGTAGATCAAAAATCGGGTTTTCAAAAGGCAAAGAGATGGACTCCCCCAATTCAAAATACAAGTACTCGCGAATCTCTTTTTCCGAGTTCATCTTACCGATTGGGATCTGTTTGATCAGCAGACGAGAATTTAGTGCCGTGATCACCACACTCATCGTGCGTAATCCCAAGCGTTTGGCAATCTCATTGAAGGCGGCTTCAAGACTATCAGGATTGCGCAGCTTATCATCTTTAAAAATCGTACCATTCACAACCAGCTCGCCGTATTTGAGACGGTCACCTTTTTTGGTACAGTAACGGATGCAGTTTTTTTGGATGTCGATCCCTACTAAGCGGGGAATTGTTTTTTTGCCAAACATACGAGGACCTGCTTTCTTCTTGTTGGTTTTATATGAAGGAACCAACGTTATTTCTATGTACAACGCTTGCTTAGCTAATCAAGCAAACGTCAAGGTCAGCAACCCAATTCAAAGGAACCAGCCGCTGCCAAGATAAACCATGCCGGTAGCAATGGCGATAAAGGGACCAAAAGCAATGTAGCGGCTTTTGACTTTGCCCCGTAGCATTTGGATCACGTAAAAGATCACTGCCAAGCAAGAAGCGACAAATAAAACCGTCAAGACTTGCACTGGGCCGATATACACACCTAAGACGGCAAATAATTTGATATCGCCGCCACCCATGCCTTTTTTACTGAGCTCCGCTAAGAGATACAATGGCAAGAAGCCAGCAAAGAAGCCGACGAGCCAATACCACCAAAATTCATTTTGCGGTTGGATCAACCGTAAACCGATCCCTCCGGCGAAAAAAGGGGCTAACACTTTATTGGGGATCAGCTGATAGAAGATGTCGCTGGCAGAAATAATGGCTAATAAGGCTAATAAACACCAAGCGGCAATCACTTCAGCAGTGCCCCAAAACAGCAAGGTCGTACCCGTAAATAGCATGCCGATCAACACTTCATAAAGAAAAGCAATCAGCGGGATCTTTTTTTGACACTTACGGCACTTGCCTTTTAAAATAAGGTATGATAAAACTGGAATGAGATCCCTTGCACCTAATGTCTGTTGGCAGTCATCACAGTGCGAGCGAGTCAGCAGGGATTCCTTTTTGGGAACCCGCCAACCAACCACTAGGAAAAAAGAACCTAGACACATTCCTATGATGAAAAGATAACCAATGATTAGGCCCATTGGGATCTGTTGCAAAATTTCGTTCATAAAAAACTCCTTTTTTCCTGGGGGGTTGAGTTGCCGTACACCTTAGGTCAGGTTAGTGACTTGAGGTGTTTTTAGTTTCCTAAAAAAATTAATATCTTATAACGGTGGAGGAGCTGGTTGAGGATCTCCAAATACATACTCTCGAGTTAAACCATTGATTTGATTTTGTGTTAACCCAGTACCGAGAACACCTATCTCGTTGCTATTTTCTTGTCCAGCCTTTAAAACGCCAGCTGGAGCATACATTGTTAAAGCACCTGTTGATCCGATATAAAACATAACATTATCAGTATCTTCCCATGATGTACTGTTTAGTAATCCATCATCCATTACATCTTCTAAGGTAAAATCTAAAACCGCGTTAGCTGTCCCGTCATTCAAGTTGCTATTAGTTGATTGATAGAGCACTGCTGCTGAGAAAGCTTGTTGAATATCAGAAACAACTGCATCTTCTCGAGCATTTTGAATCACGTTCCCAATCGCAATAACCCCGATCCCAGCGATGATCGCTAAGATAACGACTACTGCCAGCAACTCGACCAAGGAGAGGCCGCGCTCGTCTTTCAATAATTTATTCAATCGATTGTCCGTTGTTTCTTCTGCTAAAATTGCATCAATCATAGTGTGTTTACTCCTCCTGTTTCTTCCATATATATTAAACAAGCCGTCTAGGTGGCTTGATAATACCAAAATTCATTACCCTTGGATCGCACCGAATAAATCGAACATCGGGATCATGATCGCCGCAACGATCAAGCCAACGATCACACAGATTATCAAGATGACAATCGGTTCCATGATCGTTTTCAGTCGCTTACTGGTTTCATCAACTTCTTTTTGATAGATGATACTCAATCGTTTCAGCATGTCCTCTAGGGAACCAGTACTTTCGCCAATCTCGACCATCTGGGTCACTAACATCGGGACCATCATGTTGCCACGAAAGATATCACTCATCTTGCCACCTTCTTCAATTTGAAAGGCACAATTATCGATGATTCGCTTGATGTATTTATTGGAAACGACATCCCGACTCATATTCAAGGCGGTCACCATACCGACAGAGCTGCTAAGCAGTGTCGACATGGTTGTCATAAATAATGAAAAACTATTTTTGGTGATCATATCGCCCACCAAAGGAATACGTAATAGAAAACTATGAAAAGCGAAATCGAAGGTTGGATTGCGTCGCGCGATCCACAGTCCGACGAAAAATCCGGCGATCAAGACGGCTAAAACCCACCCTCTGGTCTGAAGGAACTCGCTGATCGCCATCGTTACGACGGTGATCGTCGGCAGATCCGCATCAAATCCTTCAAATACTTCCACGAACATCGGTACGATCATCACCAATAAAATGATCCCCACGATAAAGGTTAAAATCACTAAAATAATCGGATAGACCATCGCTGTGACGATCCCGCTGCGGTTTTCGGCGCTTTTTTCATAGTAATCCGCCATATCCTTCAAATTTCCTTCCAGTGATCCAGACATCTCCGAAACAGCGATGACACTGGTCAGAAGTGTCGGAAAGGCATTGGGATGATCTTTGTAGGCTTCTGAGAGCGGGCGTCCGCTATCAATCTCATCCCGAACTTCGCCAAGAATTTTCTTGAAATTCGGGTTTTTTTGTTGCTCTTCCAGCATTCGTGAGGCATCAACAATCGTGATCCCCGAAGCGATCAATGTCGAAAACTGGCGCAAATACCCTACCAGCAGTTTTAACGAAACTTTTGTAAAGAGTTGAATCTCTTTATTCGCCAAGGTTTCTGGCTGTTCGATCAAACTGTTGACTTTGATATGCTTTTGGCGCAGCTTTTGGCGGGCTTCAACGGAGGAATTGGCACGTAAGCTGCCAGAAAACGTTTCGCCTCGGACATTGGTGCCTTGATAGGCAAAGAGTGCCATCGGCTATTCGCCCCCTTCCTCCATCAAGTTATCTGCCACATCGGCATCGACCCGTTCCGCAGCAACGAGTTCTTCTAAAGAAGCGCTCATGGTATGCATGCCTTCGTTTTTTCCCATCTGCAGCATATTATGGATCTGGTGGGTTTTCCCTTGACGGATCAAGCTGGCGATCCCTCGGGTATTGAGCATCATTTCGGTTGCTGCTACCCGTCCGTTGCCATCGATCGTTGGCAGCAAGCGCTGGGACAAGATCCCTAGTAATGCGCCAGCAAGCTGTGTACGAATCTGAGTCTGCTGATCGGCAGGAAAGACATCGACGATCCGTTCAATAGTCGCTGGGGCACTTGACGTATGCAAGGTTCCTAATACCAAGTGTCCCGTTTCCGCTGCCGTCAAAGCAATCGAGATTGTTTCAAAATCTCGTAGCTCCCCTACTAAGATGACGTCTGGATCTTGACGCAGGGCAGCTCGTAAGCCATTGCCAAAGGACATGGTGTCGCTGCCGACTTCGCGCTGGGCAACGATGCTTTTTTTGTGGTTATGGATGTACTCAATCGGGTCTTCCAACGTCAAAATATGCGTCTTTTTGGTATCATTCAAATAGTCCAGCATCGCAGCCAGTGTCGTTGATTTCCCTGAACCGGTCGGCCCTGTAACTAAGAACAAGCCTTGGCTTTTATGGATCAGAGTCCGCAAGACGGTCGGCATACCGAGTTTGCTTAGCTTCGGGATCTCGATGGGGATCTGCCGCAAGGCGATCGAAACGGTATCTTTTTGGCGGAAAATATTGACCCGAAAGCGACAGATGTCGCCTAGTTCGTAGGCCAAGTCGGTCTCGCCTTTTCCCTTGAATTCCTCCCATTGCCGTTGGTTGCAAAGGATTTCGGCAATGGCTTCGATGTCCTTGGTGTCGATGGTCGGAACCCCTTCGATCGGTAGCAAGTCGCCGTGGCGACGAAAAATCGGCGGTACGCCTTCGACTAAATGGATATCCGATGCTTTTTGTTCGACGGCGATCATCAACCAATGATCGATCCGCTCTTTAGGTGACATGGCAGCAAATTGCGCCGCTTCGTTGCGATTGACGCCCTGTGTACTGCTGGCAGTCGTCGTTTTTGTCACTGCTTGCCGTTCTGCTTTTTGAATGATCTCCCGCGTCGAGACAGATCGGTCTTGATCGCTCTGGCGACTGTGGGCACGTTTTTTTTCTCTCAGTTCACGATTTTCCCGAATGCGGGTACGGGTCGGAGCTGTTTTTTCTCTCGTCGCCCTTTTGGTTGCTCGCTCTTGTGTTGCCACTCTCGTTTGATCCATTAAACCAGCCCCTTTCTATGTGCATTTCCTTTTAAAACAATGTATGTAGTTCTTCGGTGATCCCTAGATCACCGATAAATCAATCCGTGCCTCACTCTTCTGCGGCGACCACCTTCAAGACTTCTTCGATGGTGGAAAAGCCTTGTTGCACTTTGTCTAACCCATCATCCAACAAAAAGCGCATCTTTCGTTCCTGAACATAATCCATCAGCTGGTCGTTGGTCGCTTTGTTCGTGATCATACGACGCAGCTTGGCATCGATCGTCAACAGCTCTTGGACGGCCATTCGCCCTTTGAATCCCGTATTGCCACACTTTGGACAGCCCACAGGCTGTGCCAGTTCCGTAACCGTGATGCCATAGGATTCAAATAACTGCTTGTCCTTGTCGCTGGCTGGTCCTACTGTCTTACAAGAAGAACAAAGGGTTCGGACGAGCCGTTGAGCTAAGATGCCTTCTAACGCATTGGCGACCAGAAACGGTTCTACCCCCATGTCGACTAAGCGATTGATGGTGCTGACGGAATCATTGGTATGCAGGGTGGATAATACCAAGTGCCCGGTCATGGAAGCCCGAATCGCAATCTCCGCCGTTTCGCCATCTCGAATCTCTCCCACCATCACGACATTGGGGTCTTGTCGCAAGATCGACCGTAACCCAGCGGAAAAGGTCAAACCGACGTTGCTGTTGACTGCCACTTGGTTGATGCCTTGCAGCTGAAACTCCACTGGGTCTTCGACGGTGATAATATTGATCTCAGGCGTGTTCAACTCTTGCAGCGCCGCATACAAGGAAGAGGATTTCCCTGATCCTGTCGGTCCAGTGACAAGAATGATCCCGTGGGGTTTATGCAAAATCGCTTTAAAGATTGCCAATACCTTCGGTTCAAAGCGAAACTCATCTAGGCGCCGAATGCCACTGGAGCGATCCAACACCCGAATCACAACTTTCTCCCCATGAATGACAGGCAAAACCGAGACCCGCAAATCAACCACGTTGCCCCCGTTACGAATCATTGCCCGACCATCTTGTGGCACACGTGTTTCGGTGATATCCAAGGAGGAAATGATTTTCAGTCGTGAAGTCACACCAGTCTGAATACTCTTAGGCAAGTTTTCATGGGTACGAAGCTCCCCATCGACCCGTAAGCGGACAACTAATCCTTTTTCTTGGGGATCGAAATGGATATCACTGGCGCCCCGATCCACTGCATCTTGCAGCAGGGTATTGACCAATTTTACGATTGGCGAATCATCTAATTTTGAGTCGCCTTCTGGATCGATGGTTTCAACGAGAGAGTCGCTCAAGCCATCCAAACTGATCTCAGAAGGGTAATCGCGAACGATCAGTTGTTGGATATCGGCATTGTGGGCTTTTTGCGGACGAATCAATAACCCAGTGATCAAACGCATTTCATTGATCGCCGCATAATCCCCAGGGTTTGCCATCGCAACGGTCAAGCGGTTGCCTTTTTTTTCTAATGGAAAGACGCTGTGCTGTTTGGCAAACGAGCGGGGGATCAGTGACAAAACCTCTGAGCTGATCTCTAAGTCAAACAGGTTGCCTGTTTGTGTTTTCTCAGCGGTGGTTGAACTTGGACTACTCTCAGACTTTTTGAGAGGCCTTCTAGGTTTTCTACGTGGCGTTCTTTCACTTGATTGCGGCAACTGGCGCCCTCCTTTCAATAATCGAGTTTGTTGATATAGTCAAACATTCGTGTAACGGTTAAATATGCTTCATCATCAGACCACATGTTTCGATCCAAAAAACTTCTGAGGATCGTTACCTCCCCCGGTTGCGCCTGACTTTCAAAGTCGCGGACGCGATAATTGACGCCTAATTGTTGCAGTTGATTTTCTAGTTCCACCTGGTCATCCATATAGTAAGGTACGAGAACGACCGTTCCTTCAAGACGACGGTTATGAGCCCCTGTTGCTAAAAAAGTCGGGTCAAATAATGCCAAATCTGGCAGTATTTCCATGACAAAGGTCGACTCTCTATCCACAGCTAAATGAAAGGGTTCCACGCCTGTATGACCCAAGATCAGCTGGGCACCATTTTTTAAGGTGATTTGATTCCAATACGCTGGATCTTCATAATAAGAATCAAAAACCGCGGAACTGCCGGCTTCTGCTAATGCCAATCTACGAGCAGTTTTCGGCGCATCGATAAATGAAAGCCCGTGAACCTCCATTATGGTATTGCTGCCATCCAATGTGATTCTTGACGGGTCATGGGGCACTGTGAATTGATTTTGATTCTGAAAATACGAGAAATCATCGATCGTTCCACCACTAGGCATCATCGTATTCGTCAGCATAAAATCACCATAAACAGTAATCCTTCGTTCCGTATCTTCGGTACTATGCACGATCGAGCCTTCCGTGACTGGTCCCGCATAAAAATTGCTGCTCGTCAGAACCATCGACGGCTTCATAAACGTCAAACTACCATCTGCCGCAGGGTTCTGTTTCGTAGCTTCTCGATGATAAAAATTAAAATAATTGGTATTTAATTCGCCTAACCCAGTGCCCGCATCCGGTGAATTTACGGAAACATTCAGATGGCCTTCAGCAAAGAGAACCCCTTCTTGCTCAACTCTCGAAGCCGAACTATTGGTGTTGTTGATCCATACGTTTCCAGCAAGGATATCCGTATATGCTTGTGATAGGACCAAGCGACTGCCAGCTCGACTGCCCAAATCGATATACATTCCTAAACCGGCTTGCAAGAAGATGTCTTTGATCACGTTCAACCCGTTACTAGGCTGTCCGCCATCATTCTGGATCGCAAGCAGACTTTTTGCCGAAAATTGCCCGCTTCCCTGTCCTTCCATCTGGACCCCATGATTAAAGAAAAAGGAACCATCGAAATGCAGCCAATTAAGAATCGGCTTTGTTCGAAAATCTAAAAATCTGCCGTCTTGAAAATCTTGCAGGACATTGTTGGCAAACCCGAATTGCAAGAAGTCATCCGATTCAAAAGCGAGATAATCAAACGATGGACGTACGCGTTGAAAATCGGCGACTTCAAACAATTTTCGAACCCAAGTATCGGCGGATACAGCTTGCCCTGCTGTAGAGGGTAAGTAATAGGGATAAAAAATGTTTCGCCAAATATCCAGCTGTGTTTGTCTTTGTTCGAGGTCTTCTTCTTCAAGCTGCATTTCATAGATATATTCGGCAGAAGCTGTATGTACTCGCGGTTGCCCTTCAGCCAATTGCGTCTGATCCGTGACTTGCGATTGAATTTGAATAATGATTTGAAGATTGGTTTTATCTGGCAGCATCGAGGCGGATTGGATCCATCCTTGCTCCCCACCAGATTTGGTCATTACATAAGGGGCGATCTCATTATATTCATAGTCAACGACAGAGGAGGTAAAAGAAAATTTATCATCGATGTTCTCATTCACATCGACTTCGTCCAGCACAAATCTCAATTCGTTATCTAGATGGTCTTGCCAGTCATTATTATTAGAATAGAAGCCGCCATTCTGCATGGTTCGAGTGATGAAATCATCTATTCTCAGTTTTAGCTCCTGAGAAGCGAGTTGAAAGGAATATTCGTGTACATCTTCCACTCGACGGAAGCTATCTATCGTTCGAATTTGTGAATTGACATTTCGAGCAACAAGGAAGACCAAGCCAATCATCAAAGAGGAAAGAATGATCGCCGCGAGGGCATAAATCAGCGCAAAACCAGCTTCATTTTGTCTACCATCGTCCATTCCCGGGTACCCCCCCTCTTGCTTTCTCATTGTCACGATAATTGATCGTAAATTCTCGTTTATAGATAATCTGCTTGTGGTAATCAGTGACCAGATCCTCCATCTGCCACCAGCCAGTCAAATCATCATAATAATCCGCAAAGTTGATCGTTTCCGTGTAAAATAAAACGAAAAACTTGGTCTGGATACTGAACGTATCGCGATAATTTGGCGTATAGTGATGGGTCAACGTCGCTTCATTCTCATTTTTTTGTTGAATGATCTTTAACTTAATCGTAGGATCTTTCGTATCATAGACTCTGGCACGAATATTGTTGGTATCTGTGATATCAGTCACAACCATTCGCGGACTGCCCTCTTCCGTAATCGTTGCCCCTAAGGTTCCTTCGGGCATTGTTTTGACAATATGTTCCTCGTGGAAAAGAAGACTATCATATTTTCCTAAATACCCCGCATGTTCATAGATACCATCAATTTTGGCGATTCGGTCTGCTTGCGCCAAGATTTCATTCGCTATCCCTTGAAAGGCAGCAATTCGACCTTGACGAACAGAGGCTTGGACGATCAAAAAGAGTGTCCCAGAAAAGAGTGCAATGATGATGCCGAATATGACCATCGCCCCTAACAATTCGACAAGCATGATTCCTTGCTCATCCTGTAATCGATGCTTCATCTGCGCCCCTCCTTTGCAACTTCCGCAAGAACAGCCAGCCCTTTCAATAGTCTACTACCCAATGCAGATACGTTTCTGTCAAAAATGCGCCCGTTTGTTTATCGAAGACCTGAATAATAAGTCCGAGCCCGAGCTGACGACGGTCGTAACTGTCTTCTCGCAGTCCATGTCTGGGGTCTTCGCGAATGGAGACCTTGACCAAATAGTTGGTGGTTTCTTCATTCTCCGACAAGTACGTTCCCATATAGAGGCGATTTTCTTCCGAATTTACCAAGGGCTGCGGCAAATGAGCGCCAGAATGATCGTATACCACCTTGCGAATAAATCGGCCCCGATTGAGATCATCTACAGCAATCGGGATTTCTTCATACATCGGTTGCCCTTGCGCATTGTATTGAATCCCTGAATTATCGAGGACCAAATGGTGTCGGCGAACTTCTGAGGGATCATCTGGATCGACCATCATCCAAGAAGGTCTAGCCGTAAAGATCCCGATATTCAAATCCGCCAAGTCTTGAGTCTGTGCCCGGTAGATTAGCCATTCCTTGACATCATCTCGTGCTGCGATGGCCTCTTCCATTCGGGTATTGTAGCTAAGGATCAGGTTGTTTTGGATGATCAGCATGGCGATCATGACCATTGCGATCCCGAGAATGACGATCGCTCCAAGGATCTCAACCAGGCTGAACCCTGATTCATCAAGTACTTTATGTGCTTGTCTGCCGTTTTTCAGTTTCATCACCTGCTTTTTACCTAGCCCCCGATCAAGGAGAATCCTTTTCTTCTAGCTGGTTGATACTTGTATCTGGGTCAAGAAAAGATAATTTGCTAAGGGCAAACCCCCAGTGAATCAGTTTATTGAAATCAGGGTAGTCAGCTAATGGAATACTTTTTTTGGCTTTGCGTGTGATGCGGATTCGTTCCCTGATATAATGATACCTTTCTTCTTCAACCAGTCGCTGAATCTCGGCGATCCCTTTTTCAACATCAGGATCTTCGACATTCGCTTGCATATATTGTTGGTAGAAATAATCCAAATACTTCCCGTATTGAAGAAAATAACGGTATTCAATTTCTTCAATGACCATTTTCACGTGAATCTCTCCTTGACTTATTTTCTAGCAACTTATTGAAGTGAGTACAAATGCCGATAGATGATCGCAGTAGCACTCTCTGGGCGATCATTGTCTAACTGAAAGACCTCCTTTAATGATTGTCGATCAGAAGCTTGAATGACTTCGACTTTCGGTAAAAGTTCGTAGGCAAGATGGCTATCGTCTGCGACACTTGTATCGATCATCACTTGTTCGATCAGTGAACGGGTGACGCCATAACCGTCTTCACTTTGATAGGATCGGTCCAAAGGGAAACTATAATAAAACCAGCCATCATCGGGATTATAGATCCAAGTGTTGCGATCGATCTGACGGTAATCGCTCAAAGAGCCGAATTCGATCATGATGGCTTCTGAATCGATCTGGGCAGGACTTTCAGAGACAAAGCTGCTTAGCGTTTTCACCGTTTGGGTCGGATACAACCCAGCAGCATCGGGAAACGCACTGATCATCTCTGGCAATTGAAAGGCACTGCCTAACCCAGATTCTGTCGTCGTGTAATCAAATGACGACTGGTCAATCGTTCCCTGTTCTCCGAGATACGTGAATCCCGTAGGTTCTTCATTGGTGGAAAAGGGGCTGGCTAGCTGCGACTCCGCCCAGTTTCGAACAAAATAACGATACCCTTCAAGATAATAACTATAGGTCAAGTTGGCTGCTTCAAAGGTCCACTCAGCAACCGGATCAGCAGGATTGAGCAGCAGCAGTTCCCCACTCATTTTCTGCATGACCGGTTGTTGGTTTCGTCGAAAGGAATAGCTGAAGTGAGCTTCGACAAGGACCGGTTCTTGCCAGAGATCTGGCGGACCATCGATCAAGTCTGATGACGGTTGCTCCTCCATTTCGTCATTGCCCTCGGTGTGATCGTAGAAGTTCTCAGGATTATCCTGTCCTTCAGCGTCTAATTCCCCCAATAACTCCTGCATCTCTTCGCTATCGAAGGCATCCAAGGCTGGCGTGGGTGCCAACTCTTCGATCGTCTCATCGCTGATCCAAACCATCACTTGACCATCAAGAGCATTTCCAATGAGTTCTGGGATCTGCTGGGTCACGTTCTGATACCCTCTTGCTAAAATCTCGTTTTCATCAAAGCGAGACAGTACTGGTAATAAGTCTGGCGCATCACTCGCATCAGCCGCCTGCTCAAAGGCTGCTTCCTCACTGTCTGGCGCGATATAGCGCAGCACTTCTTCAAAGCTTGCTCGGACAAAGACTGGCACTTCACTAGCGTTCATTACCCGAACGGATCGTTGGATCGTCGTCCCTGTAAGGGTCATTCGTTCCTGCCATTCTTCCAAAATCTCGATTTTTTCGAACACTTCATTTTCATCCGCTAATCGACGAATATGAATAGACTGATTATTCTGCCAAATCAAGATGCTAAGCAACAAAAGAAAGAAAAGCAGACCCGCGATACTATTTCTTAACACTATTTTTTTTTGCACCCTTGTTTCCTCTTTTCTCAAGTAATGACGGCTCTCAAGTAAAGAGATAAATGCCTAATAGAATGAATAAGGCGATCAATGATACACAGAAGATGATGGATAATATCAAGTTTTGATCAATAAAACGAAACACATCTGCTACATGGTTGATACTCATTGAGACTTCTCCAACGAAACGGTCTGCTTCGATGGCTTCTTCCCCAAATGCCTGTCCATCACCAATGACGGATAAATGATAGCCCTGCTCTTCGTCAGCCTCGATCGATAGTACTCGGCGAGCAATATAGCCGGTTCCTGAGCCATTTGTAAAGACCGCGAGCCCGTTTGGCTGTACTTGAGTGAAGGCTTGTTCTCTTAAAATGATCAAATCTTGTGTGCGTAATGCGGAGCTGTCAAGATTCGCCATCCCATTATCTGATAAACGCACCACCCGATGATTAAAAACCGTCATTTCGTTTTGATCAGTCACATATAAGCCGATAAACGTAAATAGGACAGTCATGCTACAAACCAAGAAAATCAGATAGATGATTTTCAGTACGAGATTGCCAGATTTCTTTTTGGCTGTTGGTTTCTTCGTCGCGGCTTTGCCTTTTTGCGGGGGTCGTCGTTTCTGGGAAACTTCCGCTGGTTTTTTGCCTTGCTTGTGGGTCCCTTTTGATTTGGCATTAGGATGACTTGATTTTTTGATTTTCCCCTGCTCGTTGTGCTGACTTGGACGTGCTTGCTGCAGTGGACGCTTTTTCTTTTTGCGTGGTGCTTCACTGGTCGTACTGGCAGCTGCTCTTTCTTTTTGCTTGCTAGGATGCTGCTTTTCGGTCGGTAATTTGGGGCGATTCGCTGTACTAGCCGCTTTTTTTCGTTTCTTTTTCACAGGCGCCTGTCCTGTCGGTTCTTTTTGGGTCGGCTTTTTTGGTCGTTTCTTGCCACTAGAAGGGCTGGCTTGCTTGCCTTGCGCCTGAAACTTTTCGATTCGGGGATTTCTCGGTGTATCCTCTGATTGGTCTCGTTTTTTTTCACGTTTGGCAGGCTGTGGCGGACGTTTTTTTCTTCTAGGTGCTTGCGACTGATTACTCATTGGCATCTACCTCGCTGCCCGCTCGTTCCATCCCTCTTAATTGGTTTGCATAAGTATTGGCATTGGCATTTTCCTGCAAGCGATCCTTGACGGTCCGAATGGACGCTGGCAAATTCCCTGAGCCTCGACGATTTGCCGCGCTTCTTTGCAAGTCTTCAAACAACGAACGGGTCGTCTCCGCTTCTTCCTTGCGGGCTGCTTCGATTGCTTGTGCACGTGTGCGTTCAATCTCTTCCAAAATCTCTTCGGTCGGCTCATTATCATAAATGGTTAGATCATAGGCCTCGATCAACGCATTCAGCTTTTGGTCATAATGGATGTCCGTAGCATAGCGCCCGGTCAACCACGCAGTTGCTTCCCGATAAGTTGGGGCATTTTCTTTCCAAACGGGGGCATAAAAGCGCGGGTTGCCTGTGATGCCTCCTCTTAGTAAGCGAGCGTAATCTTCGATGGATTCACGGTAACTTGGGTATTTACGGAAATTGGAAGAGATCGTATACCACGCACCACTTCCATCATCTTCTTGCGTATTGAAGGTCACTTTTTGCCCACGAAAGCTGCCCTTGATGCCAAAGAGATTGTGGTTTGGCGGACTGGATAAGGCACTATTTCCTGAGCCAGTCTCCAAGATGGCTTGTGCAATCATCACTGAAGCATAAAGATCATTGTTATAGGCAACATCCTGCGCGTCAGAACCGATCTCATTGATGAATTGCTGTGTCGTTAGATTACGAGAAACCGAAAATTGAAAATTGCTTTCCCGCTCTTCTTCATCAATCGGCGATTCTGGTTCTTCAGTGATTGGATCGGGCTTTTTTTCTTTGTCCTGATTGGTTTGATTCCCATTTGATTGGTTGTTTCCGCTATTGTTGCTGCTGTTGGTATCGTTGGTTTCTTGCTCATTCGTTTCAGGTCCAGCAGGCTGATTCGGCTGTTGATCGCCTTCTGAAGGATCTGGCGTCGACGGAACGTTTTCGGCCTCTTGGTCTTCTGTTTCATCCGAGCCGCTCTCCATCTCTTCCTCGTCTGTCTGTCCCTCGTCTGCCGGTCGTTCCACATCATTTACGACTTGGACTTCCGTTCCTTTTTCGGCCTGCTCCGCTTCTTCTGGAAGGGTTTCTTTTGTTTGTTCTGGAGGAGTATCAAGTTGCTCCGTTATCCTGTCAGCTCCTTCGTAAGAGACCGGTCGGAGGGCATCCGTTATCGATTGCCCACGACTTTCTCGTTGTGCATCGATGGTTTCCATATAAGTAGATGGTTCTACACCTAAGATCGATCGAACCATGGCTTCAGAAATCGTTTGATTATTGATGATTCCGATAAATGCTCCGATCGCTAACAGACTTTTTACGTTTCTTCTGGGCTTTTTCATCTTCTTGATCCTCCTCCTTGGGGCTGTTCTTGCTGGTGCCTTTTTTTGGTCGTTCATGGTCTTTGCTTTCATTTTTCTCGAGCTGCACAAGCAGCAATTGATAATGAAAGGCATTGTTCCGCAAATACATCGTAAAACCTAGCAAAAGAGCGAGTAAAAACAAGTGACTGATAGTGACATATTCTCGAAAGGCAGAGAGATAAAAATAGGCGGTCAGCTGCAAAAATACCGCTAATGGGATCAAAGAAGCAATAAAGTAGATGCGGTATAAGAATAAGAATCGTTGTTTTTGCTTTTGGGTTCTCATAGACTGCTCCTAACGTCTGTATTGCCTTCGATCAATGCTTTTTTTTCTAATAGATAGCTTTCGCTTTGGAGAAGATCAAAGTAAGCGGCTTTTCGTAAAAGATTGTCATAGTCCATCTTCATAATGCGTGCGTAAGGTTTTCTAAACCATGGTCGCTCATACAATTTGACTCGTGATTCAATCACGCTGCATTCATAAAAAACTAAACTGATATCTTTAGCAGATAGGTTGTTGTCGACCACTTGCTGCACTTGCCCTCTCTCATAGGTCAATTCTTTTTCGTTCAACGTCATTTTTTCGATCTTTTGTACGAGATTGTCATTGATGCGCCAAACCTGTTCGAGGTATTTGGCTTTTTGAAAAAGATAGGTATATTCTCGTAAGCTGATTTTCAATTGCGTATGCCAGTTCTCGTCTTCTTCATCGGTCAAGCTGTTTAAATAGTGGATACTATTTTTGATCAAAGAGGCTTCTAAGTTTTCGATGTAGATCTCAAGCTTTTGATTGGCCAAGCGCAAGCGCTCTTTGCTTGCTCGTTCTCGTTTCGCCTCTTCCTCCAACGCTAATTCATTGGCGTTGACTTTGGACAATTGCTTGGCTTTTTTTGACTGTTTTTTTTTGCTGCTTTTTTTTCGAACTTTCTTTTTGAACTTTGGTGGCTCATCCGCACTGACCTTTTGGAACTCGAGCGTGTCTTCCAGTTCTTTTTTCATTGCATTGGTTTTGCCCTGACGTTTTTCTTCATGGACTTGCGCTTTCGGGCGACTCACAAACGTGACATTTTGTTCGTCGATCACGCTTTGTACGATTTTTACCAGTTGCTCTTTAAAGTCGTTCGCATCACTTACACCAGCGGGGGCTTGCTGCTGCAAGCTAGCATGCAACTGCATCGTAAAGGGAAACTCTTCTTCTGTGTATGCGATTGGTACAAACTCCAAAAACAAATTGCTTTTCTCATCGGACACATGATTGATGCCAATTTGCGTCCACACAAACTGAGGAAATTGCTGTTCCAAGGGAATGCGTAATTTTGAGTAATCGATTTTTTTCCGTAAGATCTCCATCTCGATATGATGGGTGAAGGCTTCGATGGAATAAAATTGCTCAAAGTAATGCGTCACTTGTTTGCGAATCGACGATTTGAGCGGCCACTTTTTTTGATAGAGGTTGTCACAGGCAGTGATTACTGATGGAAGTGCCTCTTGTTTGTAAAATAATTCCTCAAGATTTGGACTCAAGGTTGGATAGATGGCAATTTTTAAAATATCATTCGTCACATTCGTCCCAATGACCAACATGCTCATAAGAAATCAAGTCGTAGTTGTTGCCTGTGATTTCTTATACAGCATATATGGTCCTAGTGGGTTTCCCTCCTTTGTCGTGTCGCTCTCGGAAATTATTTAGCAGACCTTTTCGTCTATTCCGACTCATAACCTTCTTTTTAGTCTGGCAGATTCAACACTTTGCTATGCTGGATCAACTGCTCAAACAACCCTTTCGATTCATGATGAAACGCCGTAAGTCGTTCTTGGTATTGCTTGATCTCTTGACGGATCTTCATCACTTCCATCGATGCTTCTGAAATGATCTTGTGGGCTTCATTTTCCGCCATTTGACGTCTTCTGTCGGCTTCCAGTTCTGCTTCAGCAGCGGTTTCCCGTGCTTTTTCTTTTGCTTCGATCAAAATCGTCGCCAGCTCGTCCTTCATTTGTTCGACCTTTGCCAGCTCACGTTCCAAGTCACGCTGTAAGACATTCTTATCCGCCAATTGTTCGACTCTTGAACGCTCGAGATCACGATATTTCGCTTCGGCTTCTTGCAAGCGCATGTTCAACTGTTGATTCTCATTTTCAAGCGAAGTGATACGCCGCATGCTTTCGACTTCTTTTAATTTGTAGTTTTCGATGATCGCCGCTTTTTCTTCTAAATGAATCGCTTTTTCTTCAAAAGCCTGGACTTGCTTGCTTTTTTCTTCTAATTCTTTTAGCAGTTCATCTTCTCTTTGACGCAATTGTTCGAGCTCTTCTTCTACTTCGATCAATTCGTCTTCTTGACTCGTCAACTGCTCAATTTCTTGCTCATAATTGGTTTTGAGGGCTTCTTGTTGACGTTCTGCTTCTTTTAACTGCTGCTGTAACTCGTTGTAGCGCATTTGCAGCTGCTTGTTTTCATAAATGATACTTTCTTGTTGCGTCGCTTGCGAAGCCATCCGATTGATGGATTCTTGTTTGTTTTCCAATTGCTTGGTCAAATGTTCGACGGTCTTGGTCAGTTGTGAAACGGTATTTTCTAATGCCAGCAGCTCTTCTTGGGCATCATCGTCATACTCGTCTTCCTCGTATTCTTCATCCTCGTACTCATCGTCCTCGTACTCGTCGTCATCATATTCTTCATCGTCATACTCATCGTCATCATATTCTTCATCATCGTACTCGTCTTCGTCGTACTCTTCTTCATCATATTCCTCGTCGTAGACATGAACGCCTTCGTAAGTTTCTTCATCTTTCTTTTTGCGAAATAATGCCATGTTACCCCTCCTGATTCCTCACTCATCGATGATTTGATTCGTTGAACAATTTAGTGTGTCTACAAATTGGTCTGCTTATTCGTCTGCTTTCGTGAAAAGTTGCACTTTCGCTGTTCTATCCGCGGTCGTTCTTTCAAACGAGCTGACGTTTCTGCTGTGACCTTTTGAGCAGTGATGTCCGTTTCCTTCTTGCCATCATTCGTTCAAAAAAAGAAAGCAAAAACCACCACACCCCTTGATTTCCACGACCTCCATTTATTTTGGAGGATAGAAATCAAGTCAGTGAATCGGCCTGTTTCTCAATAAAATAGCCATTAAACGAAAAGACGGCTTCCGTTCGCAGAACATCTGTTGTCTATTTGATAGTATCAAAGCAAAAACAGATTGAAAAATCAGATATTTCTTCACTTGATGAAATATCTGTCAGAGCAAGTCGGTTATCCACATGATATTGTTAAAAATTGAGCAAAATATCCTCGTATTAAGGAAACGAATGGTCTTCTTTAAACGATCTTTATCTTAAATCAACAATCACGCCTTCCTAACCGCCGATCAATCCCCTCAAAAAAAACAGCGACCTTATAAGCCAAGGTCGCTGATCGATTCTTTACCTATTATATAGTTTTACTGCTCAGTCATCTTTCATCCATTGGAAGCGATCCCTTTTCTCTCAGTTTGAAAGCCGGTTCCTGTCTACCGATCTGCAACTGTAAGTTTTTTTCCCTAATGGGCTGCTTTTCTATTGCCTTCAAAAAAGAAAGAACCGTTTCTTGAAAATCCATTTTCTTTAAACGAACAACTTTTTATGCATGTATAATGTCGCCATCCGATAATCATAATGGATCATCGAAAAGGCTAATAGTTCGCCATTTCTCAGATAGCTGTCGTCTCGTACGATCAGTGCGGGCATACCTTCTTCTAGATGAAAAAACGCTGCTTGTTCCTGTGATAACGGTTTGCTTTGAATGAACTTGTCGATGAAGGCGACTGTCAGTTGTTTTTCTTCTGCCAAAGCTTGGAACATTGACCCCTCCATCATTGTTTCGGAGATCTCCCCTACGATTTCAGGTATATAATAGGAACGTTCAATCAAATACGGTTTGTCATCTAGCGTGCGAAACCGTTGGACTTCGATAAAGTGCTGATCTTTCGCAAATTGTTTTTGACTTGGGAGAAACAACGCCTCTGATACTTTGACCAGTCGCTTTGAGGCTTTGACCGTTCGAATGTTTTTCTCGCCCCGGGTCAAGTCTTCATTGAAGCCAAGATCTCCTTGTTCAATGGTCGGTTTTTGGTTGTTATGAAAACGAATATACGAGCCGCGGCCTTGCATCTGGTAGATCCAGCCCATCTTGCTCAACTTATTGAGGGCTTGGCGTAACGTATAACGAGAAACTGGATAAATTGCCAAAAGCTCTCGTTCACTAGGCATCTTCCCCTGCTCATTTCCAATGTCACCAGCTTCGATCTTTCTGATCAATTCTGCTGCTAAGTCTTCAATACTGAGTTTCGTCATCTGCCTACTCCTTTCCTTGCGATTCTCTACTACTATTATCGTCTTTGGCGTAAAAAAAGCCAGCTATTTTTCATAGCCGGCTTATCAAAAAAACGGAAAGATTATGCCTTCGTTGCGTTTGCTTGTTCGTCCTTGTATAATTTGCCATCATACATTTTGATGAATGGGAACCAAATCAAGAAAGCAACGACTGCACAGATGATTGCTAAGACAAAGGCACGCCAGTCACCACCTGAACCAATAAAGCCGGATAAGCCAATTGGGGTCGGCCACGCTACTTGGGCAATCGGTGGGTTAACAAAGCCTAAGTTGATGCCAAAATAAGCAACGGACATTGAAACCATCGGTGCTAAGAAGAATGGGATCGCTGTGTACGGGTTGTATACCACTGGCATCCCGAACAAAATCGGTTCATTGATATTGAAGAAGGATGGCACGATCGCTGCTTTTCCTAAAGCACTTAACTGCGCTGATTTTGCAAAGAAGGCGATGAAAATCACCATTCCTAACGTCGCTCCTGAACCACCGATCGTTACGAAACTATTGTTAAACTCACCCGCAAAGGCAATGTTGGCACCATTTTGGTTTTCCACCATATTCGACAATACGATTGGCGTCAAGAATGAGGTCACGATCGTTGCCCCATGAATACCCACGATCCAGAGCGCATGCATGAAGAAGTAGATAACAAGTAGTCCGACCCAAGTACTGGTCAATTGCGTCACGAAACTAAAAGGAATCGCAATGACTTTGAAAATATCTGTGCCCATTGCGACTAATGCACCATTGATGACGATTACAGCTAATGAAGTCAGTGCCGTTGGGATCAATGCTGTAAAAGAGGAAGATACTCCTGTTGGCACTGTGTCAGGCATTTTGATAACAATATTGCGTTTCACACAGAATGCGTAGATTTTTACGGCAATAATCGCCATGATGATCGCTGTAAAGATCCCAGTTGTTCCTAAACGAGTCACCCCGCCAGCCATTTCCCAACCATCGATGATTTTTTGGTCATCAGAAATGACATTGACTAATGTTGCCATACCGCCTTCAAAAACTAATTGTGGCAAGCACATAAAGAACGCCATCATTGAAAGCAACGCGCCATTGACTGGGCTAAGAACGATTTTTTCTTCTTGTGCTTGGATTTTGGTGTACTCGTAACCAAACACGACACAGAAGTAAAGTGCTAAAATCCCCATCGTTGCGGTATTACCTAACATGTAAAGATTTTGGATCTTATCGAATGACGCACTCCAAATGCCCTCTAATGCAGGGAAGCTTTGTGGCAAAACGCTGACGATCAAGAACATAGATCCTACAATAGTGAAAGGAATCGACGCCATCCCGGCTGCCATGACCCCACGAACGATCCGTAATTGTGAGATTTTCCCCATTGGACCCATTAAGTAGCGGTCCAAGAAGGCAAACATTTTGTTATTTTCTGAATCCATTGACTGTTCCTCCTTGAGTTTCAAATGTAGTCAAATACGTGAAATATTTGTCGCGGTCATGCTCGATCAACCACGCTTTACGCTGGATGAACAGGCACGCGATCATGCCGACAGTAAACAAAGCAAGTAAGATGCCTCTACCCGATTGATTCATAAAAGGAATCAATGTTGCTTGCTGCCCGATCAAAATAAATAGAATTGCAATCAGATTGACACCGAATTGGAGCCAATATCCGATTTTTGTCACCAGTAAACGATTCGATTGCTGCCAATATTTTTGAGTTTGTTCAATAAGTATAAGTCCATCAACGATCAATAAGGCAATGGGAATCAAACCAGCCCATGTCCATTGAGACAGACTCAATAGGGTCCAATAAAGATTGACAAAGAAAAAGATCGCCGTCATATAACGAAAAAGTAAAAAACGATTAAACCGCATACTTTTGTTTGCATATTCTTTCTTGGCTGCTTGGGTTACCGGTTTCCTTTTGGTCACAAGTCCTCCTCCTTTCTTTTTGCTTTCGCTCAACAACTTGTTCGAACAAGTTATATTCTAGCAGAATTCTTGTTGAATGCAACCGATTTCTTTTTGAAAGTTTTCTCTGAAAATAATCTGCTTTTTCATTTGTTATTTCTGAAAAGTTAAGCTGATCTCAAGGAACCGTGCAGGATAATACTGGAATGTTCCTGATGTTTGGCTTTTGTTCGAGCAGAAAAAAGTTGTTTTTAGCGTTACTTTTTGCAAAAAATGTTTGTTTCTGAAGGCTTTATCCCCCATGCAAGGCAACAGGTTTGTCAACTTACTAACTTTACAGTACACTCTAAGTAACAAAATAGTTGATTTCAAACATGCGTTATTTTTATTAATCGACATTGCCTGTACTCGTTCCTTAAAACGAAAGGAGATCTCCCAATGGATGTATTAGAAACTTACTTAACCAGCATTGAAGATTTAGTAAAACAAGAAAAACTGCGTGCCTTATTTGCCGCTATTACCAAGAAATTTCCTGACCTCGTTCCAGTCATTAAATGGAATCAGCCGATGTTCACCGCCCATGAAACCTTTATTATCGGTTTCAGCGTTTCAAAACCGCACTTTTCTGTCTCTCCAGAAACCAAGTGTCTTGAACAGTTTATCGATGCCATTGAAAAAGCTTGCTACAGCCATACGGATAACATTTTTCGCATCAAGTGGACTGAGCCGATCGATCAAGCATTGATTGAAGACATGATCGCTTTCAACCTGAAAGACAAAGCGGAGATGACCCGCTTTTGGCGCTGAGCCAATTGAGACTTCGTAAAAGAATAGCAACCAAAAAATCCGCAGAAGCCTGTTCGCTTCTGCGGATTTTCTGACTATTATAAGCCCAATTCTGGTGCCGGATCAAAGAATCCTGACCATAAGCTTGTTGACATCCCTAAATGTAGATGGACGCCAGTTGAATTTCCAGTCGTTCCCATACCGCCTACATATTGTCTAGCTGAGACGCTTTGTCCGACCGAGACAGCTGGCAGTGTACTAAAGTGCATGTAGTAGCTGTAAATGCCATTGGCATGTTTGATGATCACATAGTTACCAGTTGACGGACCATAGCCCGCTTCGACAACTTCGCCTGCTTGAATCGCATAGATCGGTGTTCCTGTCCCCCCGGTAAAGTCGATGCCATTATGTTGATTTCCTGATGCCCCTGTTGGATCTGTTCGATACCCAAAACGACTCGAAATATGAACCGAATCGACTGGCATTTGCCATCCACCTGTGCTTGCTTGTTCTTTTGGCTCAGTTGCTTGCTGCACAGGTGCAGGAGTAGCTACAGTTTTTTCTGGCGCCACCGATGTTTCTGGCGCCACTGCTGCTTCCGTCTTCGGCTGTGCTGCTGCCACTGCTGCTTGTTGAACGGCAGGATTTTCAGCAGTTTTAGCTGACTCGGCTTCTGCTGCTTGCTGGCGTTTTGCTGCTTCTTCTGCTTCTTTGCGCGCTTTTGCTTCTTGTGCTTCTTGCTCAGCCAGTTGCTTCAACGCTGCTTCTCGTTGCCGTTTTGCTTCTGCTTGGTCCGCTTCCAATTGGTCTTTTTTCTCTTCTTCGGTGTTCAATGCCAAGGCAAGGTCCGCTAGTTCAACTTCTTGATTCAATTTGACATCAGCTAATTCCGCTTGTTTTCCTTGCAATGCGCTTGACTGCTCTTCGATCGCAACCAATTGTTCCTGCAACTCTTTTTCCAATTTCTGGCTCATTGCGATATCTTCTTGCTGTTGTTCGACGATGCTATTGCTGGCATTCATGATCGTTACTGAAGCAATCGCCCGTTGAATGGCTTCTCCGATGGATTCAGCATCAACGATTTTTTGGAACAACCGATTGGAAGGTTCCGACGTTTGAATGTCACGCGCTTGATTCGCCAGTACCTCTGTGCGCTTGATGATTTTTTCTTCAAGGACTTGGATCTCTTGTGCCAAGGCATTGACTTCTTCTTCCGTCGTCGTTTTCTTTTGTAGGATTGCTTGGATTTCTCCTTCAATCGATTGAATCTCTGCCTCTGTGGATCGTTTCAGTGATTCTAATGAGGTAGATTCATTTTTTATGTCACTGATTTTTTCATTTTGCTGCTGGATCTTCTGATCAAAGCTGTCTGCGGATACCGTCACGACAGGCAGCGTCAGCAAAACAAGTGAACTTGCAACCAAAAGTGTCTTTTTCATTTTTTCTCCTTAACTAGATGTGTCTTATCGCTTTCTCTAGCATACCGAAAGATTTCATTCTTGGGGCTGTTTTCACACAAATAACATCTGGCTGCAAGAAATTGACATCTAGCTGAAACAAAATTGTTAGAATATTTCAACGAAAAAGATTGCTTTTCTTCGTCATTTAACCTTCGTTACTTATCAAGCGGTTTGTCTCCTGACCGATTGTCTACGAAAGTGCCGCGATTCGCAGCAATCAGTACTGGACCTATGCTATACTGAATAAAAACGGAGGTTCTCATGATACAACAAGTGACCCAATTTACTGATTCTGAATTAGAAACCATCGCCCAGATTTGGCTGCAAAGTAATTTGGATGCCCATGACTTTATTTCGGCTGCCCATTGGCAAGATAACTATGATTTTGTGAAAAAAGCCTTCTCTGATGCCCTTATTTACACCTATTCGGTGGATGATCAGCCCGTCGGCTTCATCGGGATGTTGGGTGATTATATCGCTGGTATTTTCGTTTTGAAAGACTATCGTGCCCACGGCATTGGCAAGCAGCTTTTACAAAAAGCACAAGCAGAACACGAGAAGCTGACTCTGAATGTCTACAAAAAAAATACAGCTGCTATTGCGTTTTATCTCAAAAACGGCTTTACCATCGTTTCTGAACAACTGGATTCTGATACCAATGAAATCGAAAACTCCATGGAGTGGCATCGTTGATGCTGCTCTTTTTCCTATTTTTTTCTACCTGTTAGTTAACGAACCCTTTGGAAACTGTTTAATAAAAAAAGTATAACTGATCAAACAACATATTTCCCAGCAATACATATAGGACAAATATACAAAATTTGAATGAGCAACATGATTGATTATTTTCCCCTTCGTGCAGTCCCATCTTCCCTTGGATTGGCACTGTCAAATGGTATAAAGCAGTGGATACTATGGTCATTGATGCAATGAAAGTAAACAGCCTCCTCCTAAATTTTAGGAGGAGGCTGTTTAGGATTGAATCGAACTTATACAGAAGATTCTGCTGGATACTCCCGCAAGCGATACCCGACGCCGATTTCAGTGATCAAATATTCTGGCTGCAGCGTATTGGTTTCGATTTTTTTGCGAATGTTTGAGATATTGACTCGTAAGGTTTGTGCATCCGCTGCAAAAGGTCCCCAAACTTCGCTGGTGAGCGTATCATAAGTGACGACTTTGCCTAAATTCTTGAACATAACTGCCATGATGCGGTATTCGTTTTTGGTCAAATGGATCTCATTTTGATTCTTGTACAGGATTTTCTTCTCAAAATCGATCGTTAACTCCTTGTTTACGAGAATCGGGCTGCTGCTAAAGGCAGCTGACTCCTTGTGCCGCAATGCCGTGCGGATACGGGCAAATAATTCATTGGTACTGAAGGGCTTTGTTACATAATCATCGGCACCGAGGTCTAACGCTTGCACTTTGTCTTGTTCATCTTTGCGGGCAGAGATCACGATGATCGGTGTGTTCATGCGCTTACGAATGATTTTTAACAGCTCCATGCCGTCAATGTCCGGTAAGCCCAGATCCAGCAAGATGAAGTCGATAGTTTCTTCCTGCAAGAGCATCAATGCCTCCATGCCCGTGCCAACTGACGTAAAGTTGTAGTGTTCTCTTTGCAAGACGACCTCCATAAAATCAACGATATTCGAATCATCTTCAATCAATAAAAAATGTCGCTGCATGCTCTTCCTCCTTACTGCTTTAAATAAATACGAAAGATGGTACTGCCAGCTTTCGTTTCGATCGCCAATTTGCCTTCATGGGCATGGATGATGGTTTTAACGATACTCAGTCCGATGCCTAGTCCATTTTTGGAATCCACCGGCACTTCGGTGTCATTAGTCAAATTCGCTTGGATTTTTTGGTATTGCCCTAAGGGGATCTCCCCTTGGTTCTCGATTTCAATGACCACTTCTTGCTCCTGAAAAACTCGCAAGAAAATCGGTGTATCGGCGGTTCCATGGCGTACGCCATTTTCAATCAAATTAAACAAGGCTTGTTCGATCAAGATTGGATCGACTTTGACAAAAATCAGCTGATCGGGCATCTTCACGATGATTTTTTGTTGCGGATAGACTTTTTTTAGGTGCGTTAAAACCGCTTCGATAATTTCTTCGATTGGTTCTTCACTGCGCTTGACCGCCATGTTAGTCAAATTGATGCGGGTCACCGACAGTAAGTTTTCGACCATGCGGATCAACCACTGGGATTCACTTTGGATATCTCCTAGCAGCTTTTGTTTCGTTTCCTTTTTGATCGCGCCTTCGGTTTCGCTCAATGTTTCGGCAATGCCAGAAATCGTCGTCAGTGGCGTCCGCAAGTCATGAGAAACCGCACGCAGTAGATTGCTGCGGACTTTTTCCCGTTCGTTTTCTAATTGGATCTGTTCTTTCTCACTCGCCAGAGAGACTTGCTCCAACACGGTAGCAATTTGGGTGATCACAAGGCGCAAGTAATTCAATTGACTATTGGCCAACTGATGCTCCTCGTTGCGTTCTACCCCAAGGGCGCCTAGTGGTTTGCCGTTTAAAACGATCGGCAAGTAAAATCCATTGGCACCAATCAGAGTATCTGTGCCGCGACCGGCTTCTTTTTGATTTTTCACGACCCAAAAAGCGACGGCTTTCTCATCCTTGCCAGTTAGTTGAGACAATGTTTCTCTTGAAGAATGCAGACTTCTCAAGTGACCTTCTCTGTCATATAACGCCACTTCTCGCTGGAGTAAGCGTGCCAAATAGGTGGTCGTACTTTCATAAATGTCTTGCTCATTCCGCGTTTCCATGTATTGTTTGTTCAACTCATACAATATCTCCATTTGATGCTCTTTTTCCTTGGCATTTTCTGCCTGGGTCTTCAATCGAACCATCAAATTACTGATCATTAAGGCAACGATCAGCATGATCACTAATGTGATTGGATAGCCTGCTTTATAGACCGTCAAGGAATACAAAGGTTCGACAAAGAACCAGTTGTAAGAAAGGACACTAATGATTGATGCCATGGCACTCCATAGATAGCCACTCGTGTAACGTGCCACTAAGAGAACAAAAAAGATATAAACCAGCATCAAATTCTGATCGCCGAAATGTAAGTACTGCATGCCTTCTGTCACTATGGTAGCGAGCATGATCAGCCCAAAGGTCAAGCTGAAATCTCGACCGCCGCCTTCAAATAATTGCGAAAACGTCAGCCGTGGTCGCTGCATTTTTTCTTTAAAAGGAATCAAATGGATCTCAATATCATCAAGGCGCCGAATCAAGCGGTCTTCCAAATCCTCGACAAACAATTTTTGGAACCACTTCTGAGAAACCTGTTTCCCCATGATAATGTCACTGGCACCCGTCATTTTGGCATACTCTACGATGGTCTCAAAACTGTCATCCGCTTCGATGTTGATGACTTCTGCTCCCAAACGCTCTGCCAATGGCACCTCGGTAGGTGTATCATCTAACGATCGAACTTGAATCACCGTCCATTCCGCCCCCACTCCTTGGGCTAAGCGGGCGGTCCAACGAATGCATTTCTCTGCCATTTTCGGCAAGCGATCATCAATAATCGTCAAAAGCTTGCTTTGGACTCGTTTTCGACCGCCGTTCATTTGATTGATATGATTGGAAGCTTTTTGGATCGCTAATCCACGTAAATGATCAAGTTTTTCTGGCGTAAAAAAGTTTTTTAGTGCCCGCTTGGCATTTTCATCGGCATAGATTTTGCCTTGTTCCAACCGATCAATCAGTTCGTCTGGTTCAACGTCCACCACTCGTAAGCTGGCGTGCTGGAAAAAGGTGTCGGGTACAGTTTCTCTGACTTCCACTTCCGTGACCTTTTCCACGATGTCATTCAGACTTTCGATATGCTGGACATTGATGGTCGTGTAGACGGTGATTCCTGCATGCAAAAGTTCATCAACATCTTGGTAACGTTTTTTGTTTCGCGCACCAATGGGATTGGTATGTGCTAACTCATCGATCAAGACGATATCTGGTTTTAGTTGGATCAGTCGATCGATATCCGGCTCATATAGGGTCAATTGCTTGTGCTGGTATTGCTTTAATGGTACTTGTGGTAACCCTTCAAGCAATCGATTGGTATCGGGACGTTTGTGGGGTTCGATATAGCCGATCACCACATTTTTGCCCATGAGCAAACACTCATGGGCTTCGGTTAACATCGTATAGGTTTTTCCGACACCGGCAGCAAAACCGAAAAATACCCGCAGCTTGCCACGTTTGGGGCCAAATCCGGCTTGCAGCAGCATCTCTTCTGGGATCGTCTGCTGGTTGTTTTCACTCATAGATGCTTCCCCCTATTCTTCGGGTAATTGATCGAGCTGCTGATTCAAGGTCATGATATTGACATATTCTCTCGTGGAGAACAGATCAGCTACTTTATTTCTGTTTATTATATCATGAATTGTTTGTTCATCGATGCCTCTTGTGTCAGCGATCCGCGGCAGTTGAAAAAGTGCCGCTTCGACACTGATATCAGGATCAACGCCACTACCCGAAGCGGTCACGAGATCGATCGGCACACTGGTTTGGATTGGGTTTTCTGCCAGTAACGCCGCTGTCCGCTCAGCTACAGTCTTTTTTTGGGTCGGATCATAGGGCGACAATTGTGAAACGGTTTGATCACGTCCTTGGAAGTAACCCGCTTGGTCAAAGGGTTGTGCAAGCAGCTCAGACCCTTTAACCGCTCCGTCTTCCACGATCTGACTGCCGTTGGCTTGATGGGCAAAAAAGACTTGTCCGACACCGGTGACCAATAATGTATAGAGACCGCCAAATAGCACGGTACTAACTAGTAAAAATTTGATACTGGCAAAGAGGGTATTCTTCATCATGTTTTCCTCCTAAATGACTCTTTGACTCTGATGGACTTCTCTTTTCTCTTATAGTAGAACAGCTGACAAAAGCAAATCTACTAGCTTAATACAAATGAATGGTGCGATGATGCCGCCTAGGCCGTAGACGACAAGATTGTGCCGCAGCATTTGGCTGGCTGGTTTTTCTTGGTATTTGACCCCTTTTAACGCCAGAGGGATCAAGGCGATGATCACGACTGCATTGTAAATGACTGCGGACAAAATCGCCGTTAAGGGACTACCAAGATTCATGATATTCAGCGCTGCAAGTTCTGGATAAATCGCATAAAACAGGACAGGGATCACTGCGAAATATTTGGCGATATCATTCGCGATACTAAAGGTCGTCAATGCCCCACGGGTCATCAGCAGCTGTTTACCAATTTGGACTACTTGCAGTAATTTGGTTGGGCTGGAATCAAGGTCGATCATATTCCCTGCTTCTTTGGCTGCTTGCGTACCGGTATTCATCGCCATTGCCACATCGGCTTGGGCGAGTGCGGGTGCATCGTTGGTTCCATCCCCCGTCATCGCCACCAAATGCCCTTTTTCCTGATATTCGCGAATCAGGTTCATTTTGTTTTCTGGTGTTGCTTCGGCTAAGAAATCATCGACGCCCGCTTCGGCAGCAATAGCAGCTGCCGTCAAAGGGTTGTCTCCAGTGATCATGATCGTCTTGATGCCCATCTTTCGCATGTCGGCAAATTTTTCTTTGACGCCGTTTTTCACGATGTCTTTTAAATAAACGACCCCGAGTACCTGGCCATTTTTCACTACGACCAATGGGGTTCCACCAGCTTTAGCGACTTTTTCCACGATCTCGTCACATGCAGTGGGATAGATCTGCCCTTTTGCCGTCACGTATTGCTTGATCGTATCAGCAGCTCCTTTACGGATCTCATCACCACGATAGTCGATCCCAGACATCCGTGTTTTGGCACTAAAATCGATCCAATGGACATCAGCTTGCTGAAATTCCCGTTCACGAATATTGAAGGCTTCTTTGGCTAAAATCACGATACTGCGGCCTTCCGCCGTTTCATCGGCAAAAGATGCCAACTGCGCTGCATCTGCCAACTCTTTGGCGGTGACCCCCGGTACCGGCAAGAACTCACTGGCACGGCGGTTTCCCAGAGTAATGGTCCCTGTTTTATCCAGCAGCAAAACATCTACATCTCCTGCTGCTTCAATCGCGCGGCCACTCATGGCGATGACGTTTTCTTTGGTCAAACGACTCATTCCAGCAATCCCAATCGAGGAAATCAAGGCGCCGATCGTGGTCGGTGCAAGACAAATCAATAAAGCGATCACGATCACACTGGAAATCGCCGTTCCCCGACCAGATAACTGACTGCTAAAATCGGTAAAAGGAATCAATGTGATGGAAACAGCTAAGAAGATGATGGTCAGTGTCACTAAGAACAGCTGCAAGCCAATCTCATTGGGTGTTTTTTTCCGCTGTGTCCCTTCCACCATCGCAATCATCTTATCCAAAAAGGAGTGGCCATTTTCAGCGGTCACTTTGATGACCAAGTAATCGGAAACGACTAACGTTCCTCCCGTGACTGCACTGCGGTCGCCGCCAGATTCACGAATGACAGGTGCTGATTCTCCTGTGATGGCACTTTCGTCCACCGAAGCAGCACCTTCCACGACATCCCCATCGGCAGGAATTTGTTCGCCAGATGGAACATACACCAAGTCGCCTTTTTTCAAATCGGAGGAACGGACTTCGATAAAAGCCTCTTTCGCTACATCTTCCAAGGACATGACTTTGTAGGTCATGATTTCTTTTTTTGCTTGCTTCAAACTATCCGCTTGTGCTTTGCCGCGCCCTTCTGCCACTGCTTCGGCAAAATTGGCAAACAACAAGGTCAACCATAAGAAGACGGTCACACTGATGCTAAACCACAACGGGACCGTTTGTTCTTGAAAACATAAAATCGTTGTCAAGATCGCCCCTAAGTAAACCACAAACATTACGGGGTTTTTGATTTGTTGGCGAGGATCCAATTTCTTAAAGGATTCGCCGATCGCCCATTGATAGATTTTTTTCATTTTTTCTCTCTCCTATTTCGTTGTAAAGAAGTCTGCGATTGGACCTAAAGCCATCGCTGGTAAAAAGCTCAGTGCACCGATCACGATGATCACAATGATCAGCATCGTGACAAAGACTGGACTCGTGGTTGACAAGGTTCCTTCATTACGAACGGTTTTCTTTTTGGCCCCCATGTTTTCTGCCAGATATAAAATGGCTGCGATGGGAACGAAACGTGAAACGAACATCAAGATACTACCCAAACTATTTAGGAAAACAGTATCTGCGGTCAAGCCGCCAAAGGCACTCCCGTTGTTGTTGCTGAAGGAAGTTGCTGCGTACAACAGTTCGCTAAAGCCATGGGCGCCTTGGTTGGTTAGCCAGCTCATGATGTCAGGATGCAAGGTCATCAACATAGCCCCGAAAAGCGTCAATAGCAATGGCGTCAAAATAACGATACTCGTCATTTTAATGTCAAAGGCTTCGATTTTTTTGCCGATATATTCTGGTGTTCGTCCCACGAGTAAACCAGCGATAAAGACCGTCAATAATAGAAAAGCGATCATGCCATAAAGTCCGCTACCAACACCGCCAAAGATGATTTCCCCCAGCTGCATCAAGAACATCGGGATTGCACCCCCGAGTGGTGTGAAACTATCCAGCATGGCATTGACTGATCCACTGGAAGCGGCGGTGGTACTCACTGCCCAGAGGCTCGACCAACCGATACCGAAACGAACTTCTTTGCCTTCTAGATTGGCCGTTCCAAGCACTTGACTGAATTGCGGTCCATAAGCTTCACTGATCACTACGCCAATAAAAGCCAGGATCAAAAAGACGGTTGCGGTGATCAAGATCGTACGTCCTTGTTTCCACTCTTTGATCCAAAAGCCAAAGGCAAAAATCAAAGCAGCTGGCAGCAACAAGATCGCTAAGTTTTCTAAAAAATTACTGAACATCGTTGGATTTTCAAATGGATGGGCGGCGTTGGCGCCAAAGAACCCACCGCCGTTGGTCCCTAATTGCTTGATGGCGATTTGACTCGCTACCGGTCCGAGCGCCATCCAAAAGGATTCCCCCTCAAATCCATTGACTTCAACGCCGCTGCTCAACGTTTGGACGACGCCTTGAGACAGGAGCAAGATCGCTAAAATCAATGAGAGTGGTAAAAGGATATAAAGCAAGGAACGGGTGATGTCTTGCCAAAAATTTCCTACCGTTCGTTTTTGTTTTTGCTGCAGACCACGAATCAAGGCACACAGTACTGCTAGTCCGACTGCCGCAGATAAGAAATTTTGCACCGTTAATCCTAATGCTTGGGAAAGATTGGTCAGTGCTTCTTCCCCAGCGTAAGCTTGCCAGTTCGTGTTCGTCACAAAACTGACGGCTGTGTTCAATGCTAAGTCAAAGGACAAATTCTCAACGGCCGCCCCTTGCGGTAACCAGTGCTGGACCATCAATAATCCGGTCAATCCGATGATGGAAAAGACGCTGACGGCCAAGACTGAGAATAGATAGGTTTTGGCGGTCATTTCTTTTTTGCTGACCGAACCAATCACTCGATAGGTCAACCGTTCAATGGGTTGAATAAAGCGGACAAATCGCGGTGTTTTCCCTTGCATGATTTCTTTGATATACCAGCCCAAAGGAACCGCTGCTGCTAGTAAAATCAGTAAAAATAAAAAGCCTTGCACAAAATAGCTACTCATCGTTCTCCCCCCTCAAACAAGTACCAAAAGAGATAGATCATTACGATCACTCCGATTATTCCTAAAACAAGATTCATATTCTTCACTCCTTCATGACGTAAGCATACGCAAAAAGAAATAAAAATAGTGTAAATCTTCTGCTAGCATCTTTACATCTTCTTTATACGGCTGCTTATCAGACAAGAAAACCGCAATACAGCAGGTTTTTTTTAGAAAAAAAAACAGCGGATATCGTGAAGGATATCCGCTGTTAGAGTCATTGAGACTTATTTTGTTTTTCTGCTTTTGTTCGTGTGTTTCTTACGAAAGAAGACGATCCCCGCTAGTGCAATAAGGCTCACTCCTGCAATCGAATAGCCTTGAGTGATGGCTGTACCGGTCTTTGGTAACACCCGCTTGTCCTTTGCGGTCGCTTTGCTTTGTTTACCAGGCTGTCCTGCATCCGTTGGTTTTTCTTGCCCTTTATTAGAATCATCTTTCTCTGGCTGCTGATCATTTTCCTCTGGTTCTTCTGCTTTTTCAATGACTTTGATCGTCGCTGTGGCGGTGACTGCTTCTTGTGAGTCAGTACCAAATAAGCGTGCGAAAAAGTTAGGAGTTGCTGCTTCATCGGTTACGATTGAATAAGTGACTTGATAGGTTCCGGTTTTGTTCGTATCCACCGAACCGTCCACCAGTAGTTGCTCCAACGTAAGTGTCTTACCATCACGATCTGTAGCGGAGACAAAATTGTCGGCAGCTGTCCAGTTGTCACCAACATAAATCACGCTATCTTTCACAGTCACAGAGGTTTGGTCTGCCAACACGGTAATTGTGGCAGTGGCTTCGGCTTTGCCATTGCGATAGGTTACTTGGTATTTTCCAGGCACATCAGTATTGACTGTACCGCTAGTCAATACTTGATCATAATCGACTGCTTGTCCGCTTTTATCTGTTGCCGAGACAAAATTATCGACGGCTTGCCACTTCTCTCCTTCATAGATCGTACTGTCTTTTGCTATGACCGTTTCTTCGTGAGCAACCACAGTGATTGTCGCTATGTCGCTGACTTTTCCATTCGTATAAGTGACTTCGTATGTGCCTTCTTGAGTGGTATCGACGGTACCAGTAACGATTACTCCTGATAGTTCAACCGTTACTCCCGTTTTGTCTGTGGCTGAGACAAAGTTGTCGGCAGCTTGCCAGTCATCGCCGACATACAGGGTACTGTCTTTGGCTTTGACACTCGTTTGATCTGCCAACACGGTAATCGTGGCAGTCGCTTCGGCTTTGCCGTTGCGATAAATCACTTCATATTTCCCTGGTGTGGCGCTATCGACTGTACCTACTGTTGTGATATCTGCAAGTTTTAGCTCATTACCGTCCTTGTCTTTGGCTGACACGAAGTTGTCGGCAGCTTGCCAGTTATCATCCACATAAATCGTACTGTCCTTAGCGACTACGGTTTCTTGGTTCGCAACGACTGTAATCGTCGCCGTTGCTTTGACATGACCATTTTGGTAAACCACTGGGTACTCGCCTGCTTTGGAGGTATCGACTGAGCCACTAACGGTTACTCCTGAAAATGGTAGGTTTGCTCCCGTTTTGTCTGTGGCTGAGACAAAGTTGTCGGCAGCTTGCCAGTCATCGCCGACGTATAGGGTACTGTCTTTGGCTTCGACACTCGTTTGATCAGCTAACACGGTGATCGTGGCAGTCGCTTCGGCTTTGCCATTGCGATAAACCACTTCATATCTGCCTGCTTTAGAGGTGTCAACTGTGCCATCAACGGTTACTTCTGTTAGCGGCAATGCCTTGCCGTCTTTGTCTGTTGCGGAAAGAAAATTATCCGCGGCTTCCCATGAGTCACCTACATACAACGTACTATCTTTAGCTGCCACCGTTTCTTGGTTCGCAACAACCGTGATCGTAGCAATAGCTTCTGTTTTACCATTGCTATAAGTAACTTTGTACTGACCTTCTTTGCTCGTATCAACTAATCCACTAACGGTCACTGCTGAAAATGGTAGGTTTGCTCCTGCTTTATCCGTTGCCGAAACAAAGTTGTCGATTGCTTGCCAGTCGTCACCAACATATAAGGTGCTATCTTTAGCTTTAATTGATGTTTGATCAGCTATCACGGTGATCGTCGCTTTCGCCTCAGCTTTGCCGTTACGATAGATTACTTGGTATTCTCCTGGTACTTTCGTATCCACGTCACCACTGGTGGTGACTTCTGCCAAGCTTAACGGTTGTCCCTTCTTATCCGTTGCTGAAACAAAATTATCCGCAAGCTCCCACGCATCTCCAACATAAAGTGTACTATCCTTGGCAACGACTGTTTCTTGATTGGCAACCACGGTGATCGTGGCGACTGCTTTTTGATTGCCATTTTGATAAACCACTAAATATTGGCCTTCTTTGGAAGTATCCACGGCTCCACTAACTGTCACATTTGAAAATGGAACGTTCGCTCCTGTTTTGTCCGTTGCCGAAACAAAGTTATCAACCGCATGCCAGTCGTCCCCGATGTATAAGGTGCTGTCTTTGGCTTTAACCGAAGTTTGGTCTGCTAAGACCGTGATCGTAGCTGTTGCTTCGGCTTTGCCGTTACGATAGATTACTTGGTATTCTCCAGGTGTATCCGTGTCAACTTCACCGGTGATGGTCACTTCTGTGATTGCCACTGTGTTACCGTCTTTATCCGTTGCCGCTAGAAAATTATCAGCTGCTGTCCATGCATCGCCCACATATAACGTGCTGTCTTTGGCTGCCACCGTTTCTTGGTTGGCCACCACAGTGATCGTCGCTGTCTCGCTCACGTTGCCATTCATGTATTTGACTTCATAAGTGCCGACTTTAGATGTGTCGACCTCACCGTTGACGGTAATTTCCGAGAAGGTCAACGCATTGCCATGCTTGTCTGTCGCTGAAACAAAGTTGTCTTCAGCATGCCATTCATCTCCCACGTAGATCGTGCTATCTTTGGCGTCGATCGTCGACAAGTCTTCTTCTGGTGTGATGCCGACAGAAAGATGATTGCCCGTCCGGTTCACTTGCACCTCTTTACCAAGCTGAAGTTCCTGTGGTATGACGTAACCTTCTGGGACGTAGGAAACATAAAGCATATAGGTCCCTGTATAAATATCAGCTAATTGATACTCTCCCTTCTCATCCGTTACAACAGAAATAACATCTCCAGTCAACTGATTCCAAAGCATCAATGTAACGCCTGCAATTTTCTGAGTTGGTTCTTCGGTATTATAAACATCAAGTGACGCACTAGTTTTGTAAATGATCCCGTTTGAATCACCTGCCGAAAATTGCAGGTTAGTCACCGTCGAAGTAGCCGTCCGTTTGGCTTCCGACAAGGTATCAATCGTATCAGAAACGATCGTTGCTGAAGCTGAGATTTGGCCGGCGTTTTGTGAAAGTACGTTGTAACTGATTTCGATATTTTTCGTTAAAACATAGTTTGAAAAGACAAGCTGTACGTCTCCGTCAATTTCTTTGATTTCGTAGCTATCGTCTGGCACATTTGAAACATTGATTGACCTAAGATCGATTTCACCATTGGTATTTCCCAATGATTTTAGAAGGATCGTTGGATTTGCTACTTTTTTCGAGCCATCATCGATATTTTTTGTTGTGACCTTGACCTGAGTCATGTTTTTTGTATTATTCACGGTATTTTGAGTAATCCCAATAATATCCGTCGCTGTATTGGAAACCGAAACGGTAGTTGAGCCTTGCTGATTATTTGATAGCGGCTCTTTTGCAAAACCAGGTACATAAATCGTACTCATTTCCTGCCAACCATTGGCGTACCGATAGGAAATGATGTAGCGATGGTTAGTCGTCCCAAAATCAAAGGTATAATAGTTGGTTGCCTCATCATGGGTGATCGTTGGATAATTCGGATCGCTTTCTTTCATGGCTTGATTATCATAATAACCACGATCCCAGTACTGTGGATAAATGCCACTGACTTGTTCATTGGAAACATCGATGATCGAAAACACAACATCCGTATTTTTCGGAACATGGGTCTCAACAGTCAAATCACTGATGGTATCTTGACGAGCGTTGACTAAAAACTGATTCTTACTGCTTTGGAGCGTGCGTTCAGAATACAGTTTTCTTCCGGTATAGACGGAGGTATGAACCGTGTCAAGTCCTGTCGCGGAAATCGTGATTGGAATTGTATCGTTAGGAATTGATTTTGTCGGTGCTAAACTGTCTGGCACATAATTGAAGCCAATATCAAATTGAACAGAATAGGTAATGGGCGACGTAAAGGTGACCATCGTTCCGCCTGCTACTTCTTCAATCGTATAATCAGTTCCTAAAGTATAATAGAAGCCGACTTTTGGTACCTTTCTTAAAGAAAGATACTCGGGATGTTCAATAAACATTTGTAAATTTTCGATCGGTTGTGAGGTGCTGCCTTCGATATTGACTGAAGTGTCACTGGCATAGGCACCATTTTGATCATAATTTCCCCAAGCAGTTTCAGCGTTATTGGGATTAAGAACACTGATTGGTTCGACGTAGTTGTCTTCAACGATTTTGAATTCTTTATTAGCAATTAACGGTGTCGAGACATTGAGGATGATATCTTTCTGATCAAAGGGTACGGTTATGTTCGTGGAACCAAGAGTGAGATTGCTGTCTTTTGTGGCCGTCACAATCAGTTTGTCCCCATTATTTTCGACAGAAAAATAATCCGTAAAAGTCACATTTTGATAGAAGGCGTCTCTTGCTGTTAACTGTTTCGCCGTGATCGGCTGTCCGTTTTGACTCGAAAGAATGATTTGTTGACCTGCTTTCATCTCCGTCGGCATTTGATGAATTGATACATAGTAGTTTCCTTTAGAAAGGCCATTCATAAAACTGGCAGAAGCAACCCCCATATAATACCTAGAATCGACTTCTTTTTCATCTTTACTGGTTGCTGCGGTAAAGGAAAACCCTCTGTTTTGGGCAGCTGTTTGTTTTAGCTGTACCGAACCAAATCCGGTCGTCGGATACCCTTTTGAAAAAGAAGAAGTATAATCCGTCAACGCGGTCAAACTCATCGTGAATTGATAAGAAACACCATAGGCCTTTTGCTTGTCCATTTGTTTGACTTCAACAGCAGTATTGTAGAGACTATTTGAGGTGATTGTGTAGTCCGTCCCTTCAGTCAATGCTGTTTGTGTTTCTGGCTTGATCTTTCCTTTGATATCCACTTCATAGCTGAAGACTTTTAACGGTTGGGTCTCAATCTTTTTGAAGGAAGCCCCCGGCGTATCAACCAAATGCAGTGAAAGAGTTTCCGTTCCAGATAATGTCCGATCAGTATTGTAGTAAACCATTCCTTGCATCCCAAAGACATTTTTTTCTGACACATATTGAATCGGGTCAACTTCTTCATACAAATCAATGGCGTAGCTTGTCTGGTTTTGATCGCCGATTTCAATGGTTAGCTGAGGCTTGTCTTCTGAATAAAGATAACTGGTCAACTCGATCGAAAACGAGGCATCATGAACGGATTGGTTAAAGGTGATCGTTAATTGATGGGCGGCGCTATCTACTGCCCACGAAGCATTGATTGCTTCATTTGTTCCTTGCATATCACTAAAACCAAGGCCTTCCGGCAGGTCAAAAACAGCAGTGGTACCGGCTAAGTAGTCTTCGTCATTGATTTCAAAGTCTAATTTCAGTTTCACCGGACTATTGTTTAAAATCCGCGTTTCTTCCGTTTGACTGAACTCCTCACCAGCAATCGTCAGTAATGTGCCTTTTTCTAAAAGCTCTTGTCCATTGATGCGGGTGCTGACACGGGAACTCTTTTCGGCTCCTTTTGCCTCTTTCGATTCAGTTTCTGAAGAACTTGTTTGCGTCGAATCTGTAGTATCTGCTGTATGCGTTGATGAAGTTGTAGCAGGCGTTTCACTTTGACTCGTTGTTGCTGCATCCGTCTTGGAGGTTGCTTCGCCGCTTTCTTCTGAAGAACGATCCGTTTGAGTAGTCTCAGTTGTTTGCGCGTCGCTTGTGTTTGTTTCATTGGCAACGCCGCTGGTTGATTCCAGCAGATGATTTGAGTTATCTAAAGTACGAATGGTCTGTCCCTGTTCCGTGGTTTCCGCAAGCGCCATGACCGGAGTGATCACTTGGGACAGACCTAAAGCGGTAACAACAATGCCATGACGAATTCGTTTATTTCTCTTTTTCATTTTTTTCCTCCATTAAATATATGTAGTTTTAACTGATTGCTTTACGGATTTTTTTTCCAACTTCTAATTCTTCCCCATTAAAAAAGCAAAGAACATTGTTTGTTCGATCAATCATTTTGATTTGTCGCGCATTAATAATGTACGATTTGAATACTTTATAATACTCAGGCAAATCTAGCTGTTTGATGACCTTTAACGAAGTTTCAATGCACTCAACTGATTTCTTTTGATGGAATACGATTCGGTTTCGCTCACCTTTGATCGTTGTTATGTAGTTGATTGCTTCTGCATCAACGATCATCAACTCTCGTTTACTAACAATTTTTAATAAGTGTTTTTTTCCCAGCAATGATCGTTTCACTTCAATTGCTTCTGTTAACAAATTTCTTAACTGCATTGCCACATCCTTTTCTTCTGTATCGATGATTCCTAAAGGACAGATAAGATTCAGTTTCTTGATTTCGATTTTGGACGCATAGGCACCATAAAAAGCAATTTGACACTTTTTGCACTGCTCCCTCAATCGCCCTGCTAATTGAAAACTTCGATCAAAGCCCATCATTTCAATGGAAAATAAAAATAAATCATTCACATCTGTTAGATACCCTTCAAGAAAAGAATCTAGTTCTTCCGGTGAAATGATCTCCACCATAGAATAAGGAACATGACTTTCAGTGATCATTTTTTTCATCAAATTTCCATTAAAAAAGTTGTCATCTACTATATAAACAGCGAAATTGCTCAAATTTGCAGACATCTTAATTCTCCTTTTCACATCATTTCTAATTGTATTCTTAATTAAAAATGCCTGCTTGCACTTTCAAACGAATTAGCGAAACGTTTATGCAAAAAAGGTAGTTTAAATTAAAAACAAAGTAAGAAAAGACTTTATAATTGGTCTAAACCTATTATAGTAAAGGAGTTCCCGTCGTACTGCTTTCTTAACACATTTATAAGACAGAAAGCGCAAACAACAATAAAAACTTATGTTTTTTTAAGTAGTTTAACTAATTAACAATTCCAAAACTTACCGACTACTGCCCAGCCTTTCTAATGATTTTCAAAAAATAACCTTCGTTCAAATAAAATATTAATCGTTATTTATTCTTCGTTTTTTCGCAAAAAAAAGCTACCCTTCTCTTTGGGCAGTCCGGTTAAGGGTAATCAACTGTTTCCTCTGAAGATTTTCCATCAAAATAAAAGTGATCGTTCGCTGCTGCAAGATGCAATCAAAAAAATTTTCTACTTAATTTACCATATCGAATCTTCATGGACACGACAAAAAACCATTTATTTCGAACAATAAATGGCCTGTTTGCTGCTTTTATTATGCTTCTGATTTACATGCATCCCGTGAATTTTAATTGTTTTCTTTTTTTCCTTCTATATTAATAAGGAATTTCTTACAAGTGCTCATGGGGTTTTATCATCTGTTTTTTTTAATGCTCGTTTTAGTTTTCGATTATGCCAAATCAGATAAGCGATGATCAAACATAAAACACCCCCAATCGATAGATAGAGAAGGATCGGCGAAGCGGTTTCTTCAATACTGACATCTTGCTCGTTTCTTTCTTGCGCTTCTTGCCTTGCAACTTGGAAGGTCGGCTCTCCCTGCCATTCTTGATCGGCTGCTTTGAGGGTCGCTTTTATTTCATACTCTCCTGATAGCAGTTCCTTTCCATCCAGCGGAAGTGCGTAATTCATTAATGCATTGGGCGCTAATTGGATCTCTTTTTCTCCTTTTATGGCTGTTGCTTTTCCTTCATGAAACACTTCATAAGCAAGCGTGGCTTTACTGAGATAATCGGCTGCTGCATTTTCCACCGCTACGATGATGACATTGCGGCGGTTGATCTCTTCCAAATGGGCTTCTTCAATTCGGACCGCTGGCGGGATGTCTGACTCTTTATTTCGGAGCAATACCGCCACTTCTCTTGCTAATAGGTTTTGAACATTCCCTTGAAATTCTTCACTGCCGGTTTGCTGTACGTATAGTCCCCCTGCCAAAATCCCATCAAATGATTTAGATGGCATCCGGACTGTCAAGATGATTTCTTTTTGTTCATTAGGAGCTAATGAAAGTGTTTCATCACTCAAAGTAACGAGTTCTTCGATCGCGTACGGAGCAGAAGGCGTTGCTTCCTCATTTGCCCCAGAGTACTCAACGACGCCAGTCATGTTCGTGACCGCTCGATTAAACGATAGCTGTAGATTGATTGGTTGCTCGCTTTTATTGGAAACCATGACTGCTAGTTTTTCTTCTGCCTTGGGCTCCAGCAACAAATCATAGTACATTAACTCTTTGTCCCGCTGTGACTCCGGCAATTTGATTTGAACATCGAAGGTATCAAGTGAATCTGCTGCCCCCGTACTACTAGTACCAATGAAAAATAAGACCGTTAGAATACTTACTACCCAATACTGAAATCCTTTGCCTCGAAGTTTGTTCTGATGCATCCTGTCAGATCCTTTCTACACAAAATAGGAAAGAAAAATCAGCTAGCATAAAAAGCAGCCGCTTAGGCAAGCTGCTTTTTTTCTGCTAACTGTTAAGCAATGACTACTAACCTATGGGGTCGTCGGAGCACTGCTGATCGTCCAAACGAGGGTCGTTTGATAGGTTGCCGATTGTTTTTCCGTATTGGCTGGGATCGAAAGGGTAAATTGTTCTAGAGGCATCGACGTTTCACCGATCCCTTCACCAGCATTGGCGGTCAAGAAAGCATATTCATTGTTGATCGCCGCAAAATCAAGCTCGCCATTGGCAATATCACTGGTTCCGGTTGGCGGCGAACTTAAGTTGTTGGTCAATGTACCCGTATCTACCGTTAATACCGCACCGTCCAACGTACTGTCTCCTGCCGTAAATTGGGTTGCTTGCCGTACTTTAATTGCCCAAGAAGAGTTCGCCTGTCCTCGGTTATCACTGACTGCAACTGCCCCTCTTTGCAGCGTGGACCCATCGCCAGGTAGTCCAGTCCCATCCGTAGTAGCCACCCACGTTTCGGCATTTTCTGTTTGGATCTCATGGGCACCAAAATCTAAATTCGTTGGTAGCTGCGTATTGGGATCACTCCCGCCTTTATCCGGGTCAAACACGATGCCACCAGAGGTATATTCTACGACACCGGTCGTATCGTCCGCTTGCACCGTGGTCACAATACTAAGGGCGGTCAATACCCCCAATGCGCCTATTACCGATTTCTTTGAAATCATTTTGCCATCCTCCTTTTTTTGATGCAAATGATCAATGTCAGACTAATGAAGAATCCACCTATTAAGGGCAGCCAAAAGTGATTGGTTTCAGCAAGCTGCGGCAGTGGTTCTTCTACGTTAGTGACCGTTTCTTGACTGGGCGGTGGTTCAATTTCTTCATCAATTGAATCACTGCTAGCTGTTTCCGTTGGTCCTTCATAAAACTCAATGTTGCCGGTCGTCGTATTGGCTACTGCTGATGGAACGAAACTGCAGAAACTGCCGATCATCAAAATCAGAAGCAGCACAAGGGAATTCTTTTTCATTCTGCTCTTCCTTTTCAAGGTGTATCGGAAACGGTCCACACGACGGTGGCGCGATACTGACCTTGAAATTTAGGTGTTTTCTCAGGTACAAATAAATTGAACTGGGAAAAATTAACGGTCAGTCCACCAGTCGATGCCGCATTTTCCAACGCCACCACATTTTTTTCGACATTTTGCTGCAGGGCAATCGTTGCATTATCAGGTAAAACCACTCGACCATCCGTAAAGGTCGAATTGACAGTGCCAAGCTGAACCCTTAATTCGGCGGCTGGCAATGTGCGTGTACCATTGACCCAATTGGTGGATTGTCTGACCTTGACTTGCCATTTTTTCTGCCGATTGCGGGTATCATTGATCCGTAAAATCCCAGTTGTAGCAGCTGAGCTTTGATCGCCGTTGGCGGTTGCCCGCCACGTCTCACTCTTTTTCGTTTGAATGGCATGTCGGCCAAAATTCAGCTGAGTCGGTAGATTCGTCCGATCCATCGTCAGTGCTTCGACCATGAAATAAATCATGGTTTGGCGACTGCTGATATTTAGCGCACTAAAGTTCAAGAGATTGATGTCCGTCGGCTTTGCTTTCAAAACAGAAGCGGAAAAATTAGCAGTCCAATTTGCAGTCAACTGACCCGGACCTGAAAGTAACGTCGGAATTTGAACATCCGTTGCTCCTAAAACAGCTGCATCCGCCAGCTGTTCTTGGACAGTTGTCAAATTATTCAATGCTGAGTTCACGGTGCTAAGTAGAGTATTGAGCAACCCTTGCAGCAATGCGCGCACGACGCCGCCAATATCGATGCCGATCACTCGGATCTGGGTATTTTGAATCGCGGTACTTAAATTCCGTAGAATTTGCGGGACATTGGTTCCTAAGACGACACCAAGGTTCGAACTCATATTGGCATATAAAGCTTCTTTCTGGGTCGTAAACTGCAACGGACTAGTAAATTCAACATTCCCAATATTTCCGACAGTCTTTAGTAAAGAAATCTGCTGATTGATCGCTGTCAAATCGATTTGAACAATCCCAAGGTTGAGATTTAGTGAACTGGTCAAGGAATCAAGCGCTGTTAAGATCGCATTCAAAAGTGGGACATTGGCCATATTGACTGTGGTCGACGTCTTGATCGATGCTGATCCATTGGCACTAATGCTAGTTCTCAATTCTGCTGGGATCGCTAATAAAGCAAATTTATCTTCCCCACTGACATTGACAGAAGCGTTCAACCCGCCGTTGCCTTTAATAGAAAAAGTCACTGGTCGATTTGTCACGCTGCCTGGCCATGGAACGCTTACTGAGGTGCCACTTGTATTGGCACTCGTTAAATTGCTTAAAATCTCCACATCTAAAACATTCACTGCTGCTTCGGCTTTTATTGTCGTTGTTAAAAGATACAAATTGACGAAACTGATGCTGGTCAAAAAGAGAATTAATTGGCCGATCGTCCATTTGTAAAGACGTTTTTCCCTCCTTCTGCTTTTCATACCATTTCTAACCCTTTCTTTACGAAACGATGATCATTGCTTCAAAACTATTGTTCACTAGAGATACCAGCGGAGGATGTCCACTCCGCTGGTAAAGTCATGCTATTTTTGTTGGTCTTTTTTCTTTCTTGCTTTGAAGAACAAACCAATTCCTCCTACAACGAAGACTGCTGCCCCAATCAGTGAAGCATACCAAGTTCCTTCAGATCCCGTTTTCGGTAGGTACTTACTTCCCCACCAGCTTTGGTTGTTATTGCTACCGTTGCCGTTGTTGTTCCCCCAACTGCCCCAGTTACCCCAAGCGCCGTTGCTTCCGTCGGTACCATTCGTTCCATTGGTACCGTCCGTGCCATTGCTACCGTCCGTGCCGTCGGTACCATCCGTACCATTGTCACCCGTTGGTACCACGATTGGTGTTGCTGCACTGCGGTATTCTCTGCCACCTGCTGTAACGATAGCCACAACGTTAAGGGTTTCTTCTGGTGAAACATCCTCTGGGTCTAATGTGATGCTGAAGGCACCATTCCCATTGGTCGTTCCAGTTCCGACAACGTCACCCGCTTCATTCAAGATTTCGATCGTCGCATTGGCTGACCCATTCCCGAAGACTGGATAGCCATCGGTAGGATTGCCAGTGATCGTGGCAACCGGTGCGTCAACCGTCAAGGCACCGACTACGGTCGTCGTCGGATCACTTAAGGTTTCGCCTTCGGCTAAGGCAAGAACCGTAACGGTTTCACCTTCCGTCGCTTCCGCGGATAACTCAACACGCCAGTCGCCATTTTGATCGGCGATCGTTGTGATCGGTCTTTCAGCCGCAAAGATGGTTAGGAATCTGCTTGTTAACGGATCACTGATGGTAACGGTGATCGTAGCACCCGGCTCACTCGTTCCGCTGATCGTTGTATCACCAGCCGTGACTGGGTCAATGGTTGGTGTATCTGTCTTGATATTTTCATCATCGACAGGTACGACGATTGGCGTCGCATTACTGCGGTAGTCATCCCCACCAGCAGTAACGATCGCCACAACCGATAAGTTTTCTTCTGGTGCGACATCCTCACTAGTCAATGTGATCGTATAGTCACCATTTTCATCGGTCGTGCCTGTTCCTACGACAACACCCGCTTCATTAAGAATTTCGATTGCTGCATTGGCAGGCCCGTTTCCGGTTACTGGATAGCCTTCTTGGGAATTACCCGTAATGGACGCGGAAGGTGCGTTGACCGTGATGCCATTAACAACGGTCGTTGCTGGTTCACTGGTGGTTTCTCCTTCACTTTGCGCCACTGCTGTTACGATTTCATCTCGAGAAACTTCTGCAACTTCCACTGACCAATTTCCTGCTTCATCTGCTTCGGTTTCAACCGCTTCTTCTCCCGTTACCGTCACGGTGACCATCGCTCCCGGTACAGCAGTACCAGTGATGGTCGTGTCACCAGCTGTGACTGGTTCGATGATTGGTGTGGCGGTTTGATCGATCGTATTCTCAACGGGCACGACGATTGGTGTCGCATTACTTCGGTAGTCTTTGCCACCGGCTGTAATGATCGCAACGACGTTCAATGATTCTTCAGGAGAAACATCTTCACCAGAGAGCGTGATGGTGTAGTTGCCATTTTCATCGGTATTGCCTGATCCAACGACATCCCCCGCTTCATTCACGATTTCAATCGCCGCATTTGGTGCTGCCATCCCCGTCACTGGATAACCATCCTCTGGATTGCCAGTGATGGAAGCGGTCGGTGCTGAAACCGTGATGCCATCCACACTCACTGTGATTGGTGCACTAGGGTCTTTTTCAGGGGATTGTGCCACAACAGTGACGGTATCACCCTCCGCAACTTCAGGTACCTCGACTGTCCAATTGCCCTCTTCGTCCGTTTCAGTTGTGATCGGTTCATTTTCACCAATCGTTACCGTCACCGTCGAACCTGGTTCGGCAGTCCCGCTGATCGTCGTATCGCCAGCTTTGACTGGATCGATCGTTGGTGTTGCAGTTTGTTGCTCTTCTTGATCCAAAGGTACCACGATTGGTGTCGCATTACTGCGGTATTCTTTGCCGCCAGCTGTCAGAACTGCGACGACTGTTAGGCTTTCCGCTGGTGCAACAGCTGTTGGTTCAAGAGTGATACTGTAGTTTCCTTCCGCGTCTGCGGTTCCTGAACCGACGATTTGTCCATCGCTATTCAAGATTTGTATGGTGGCATTGGCTGGTGCCGTTCCACTTACTGGATAGCCATCCGTGCTATTGCCTGTGATGGTTGCACTAGGAGCAGTGACCGTCAACGCCCCCACACCAACTGTTACTGGAGCGCTTGGCTCTTTGTCAGGTGATTGAGCCACAACAGTGACTGCATCGCCTTCAGAAACTTCTGGTACTTCTGCTGTCCAATTGCCTTCGTCATCCGTTTCAGCCGTGATTGGTTCCGCATCTGGTACAGTGATCGTCACGGTTGAACCTGGTTCTGCGGTCCCACTGATGCTGGTATCTCCTGCCGTGATTGGATTAATCGTTGGTGCAGCTGTCTGATCCACTACCGTATCTGCTGGTACGATGACCGCTGTTGGATTACTGCGATACTCTTTCCCACCAGCTGTTACGATGGCAACGACATTTAAGGTTTCTTCTGGATTGACAGTTTCAGCAGTTAAGTCCACTGTATAGTTGCCGTCTCCATCGGCAGTGCCTGTTCCAACGACTTCATTGTCTGCGTTCAAGATCTCGATCGCTGCATTGGCTGGTGCTGTACCAGTCACTGGGTAGCCATCCGTGCTGTTGCCGCTGATGGAAGCTGTTGGTGCTGCGACAGTCACTCCTTCAACGATGACAGTGATTGGATCACTTGGGTCTTTGCCGTCACTGTCTGCGACGACTGTGATGGTATCCCCTTCAGACAATTCAGGCACATCGACACTCCAGTTGCCCTCATCATCTGTTTCGGCGGTTTCTTCTGTGCCGTCAGGTAGTGTCACAGTCACAGTTGAGCCTGGTTCTGCCGTTCCGCTAACTGTTTCATCGCCTGCTTTGATTGGATCAACCGTTGGTGCCGTTGTTTGATTTTCACCCGGTTCAGCTGGCACCATGATTGGTGTCGCTGGACTACGATAATCTGTACCACCAGCTGTGACCACCGCAACTACCGTCAAGTTTTCTTCAGGAGAGACATTTTCACTGGTCAAATCGATCGTGTAAAGCCCTGCATCATTGGTCGTACCCGTTCCAACTGTCTCGCCAGCTTCGTTCAAGATTTCGATGGTCGCATTCACTGGTCCTGTTCCGGTCACTGGATAACCTTCGGCTGCATTGCCACTGATGGACGCACTAGGAGCCGCCACCGTTAATGCACCGACTGTGATCGTTGCTGGTGTACTTGGTGTTTCATTTTCTACTTCTGCTACTGCCGTAACAGTCGTCCCTTCGGAAAGCTCTGGCACATCAACTTGCCAATTGCCCTCTTCGTCAACTTCGGCTGAGATTGGGTCTTGCTCACCGACCGTCACGTTGACTATTGCTCCTGGTTCGGCTGTCCCGCTGATTTCTGTTGCGCCGGCAACTGCTGGATTGATCGTTGGTGTCGCCGTTTGATCCGCAGGTACCACGACAGCCGTTGGTTGACTACGGAAGTCATCCCCACCTGCTGAAACGATGGCAATGACACGGACCGTTTCTCCTGCTGATGCCTCTTCACTGGTCAAGGTAACGGTGTAAACACCATTCTCATTGGCCGTCCCTGTGCCAATCACTTGATCATCAGCATTTAAGATTTCGATTGACGCATTAGCTGGTGCTGTACCAGTTACTGGATAGCCATCTGCACTATTGCCAGAAATCGTTGCCGTTGGTGCTGCCACGATCAGCCCTTGCACCGTCACTGTTACTGGTAAACTTTCTGTTTTGCCGTCTGCCAAGGCAGTAACTGTCAAGACATCATCCAGAGAAACCGTCGGCACAGTTGCCGTCCACTCACCTTCGTCATTCGCTGCCACTGTAACAGTATCGCCGTTTGGTAGTTCAACCGTTACATCTGCCCCAGGTTCAGCCGTTCCGCTAACGGTTGTAGCCCCAGCAATCACTGGTGCGACAGTCGGTGCCGCTGTTTGGTCTTCTGCGTTATCTTCTGGCACCACGATAGTAGTTGCCGGACTGCGATAGTCTTGACCGCCGGCTGATACGATAGCCACCACTCGCAAGGTTTCTGCTGGTGAAACACCTTCTGTCAAGGTGATCGTATACTCACCGTCTCCATTGGCAGTACCACTGCCTACCACTTCATTGGCAGCATTTAAGATTTCAATGGTTGCGTTGGCTGGTGCTGTTCCTGTGACTGGATAGCCGTCAGTACTGTTGCCCGTGATCGTTGCGGTTGGTGCAGCCACGTTCAAGGCACCGACACCAACACTGATTGGTGCACTTGGGTCTTTGCCTTCAGCTTCAGCAACCACTGTGACCGTGTCGCCTTCTGAAAGTTCTGGTACGGTGACTGTCCAATTGCCTTCCTCATCCGTTTCGGCAGTCACTGGATCTTCTCCAGGAATCGTTACCGTCACCGTTGAACCAGGTTCGGCAGTTCCTCCGACGGATGTATCACCTGCTTGCACTGGATCGATCGTTGGGGTGGTCGTTTGGTCTGCTGGTACCACGATGGAGAGCGGCGTACTGCGGTACTCATCGCCGCCAGCTGTTACCACTGCCACCACCTGAAGTGCTTCTGAAGGATCAACATCGTCGCTGCTCAATGTGATGCTGTAAGCACCTTCCTCATTTGCTTCACCGCTACCAACAACCTCACCGGCTGCATTTAAGATCTCAATCGCTGCATTTGGCGTGGCCGTTCCGGTTACTGGATACCCATCCGAACTATTGCCGCTGATCGCTGCTGTCGGTGTCGCCACAGTGAGTGGATTTACGACGACCGTAGCTGCATCACTTGGTGTTTCCCCATCAAGGGTCGCTACCACAGAAACAATTTCTCCTTGAGAAACCTCGGGCACAGTTGCCGTCCAATTGCCTTCGTCATCCGCTTCGGCAGTGACTGGCTCTGCGTCACCAATCGTGACCGAGACTGTCGCACCAGGTTCAGCCGTACCACTGATGGTCGTGTCGCCGGCTGTCACCGATTCAATCGTTGGGACTGCAGTTTGATCCAAAGGTACTGTGATTGGTGCAGCCGCACTGCGGTACTCTTGACCACCGGCTGTGACTACCGCCACCACCCGTAAGGCTTCAGCTGGAGACGCGTCATTACTCGTTAACGTGATCGTATATTGGCCTTCGTCATTGGCGGTGCCAGTACCTATGACCTCGTCATCGGCATTCAAGATTTCGATGGCTGCATTGGCTGGTGCCGTTCCCGTTACTGGATAACCTGCGGTACTATTGCCGCTGATCGTCGCGGTTGGTGTAGCGATCGTCAACCCATTGACTCCAACACTGATCGGTGCACTTGGGTCTTTGTCTGGTGCTTGTGCGACCACTGTGACGGTTTCTCCTTCAGAAACTTCAGGAACTTCAACTGTCCAGTTCCCCTCGTCATCGGCTTCACCAGTAACAGGTTCTTCACCTGGGATCGTTACCGTCACCGTAGCGCCTGGTTCTGCGGTCCCACTGATCGTCGTATCCCCGGCATTGATTGGGTCAATGGTTGGTGATGCTGTTTGTTCAAGCTCATCTGCTGGTACCGTCACCGGTGTGGCAGGACTGCGGTACTGATCTCCGCCTGCTGTAACAATCGCAACGACAGACAAGGTTTCTTCTGGTGCTGCATCGGATGGTGCGATGGTTACCGTATAGTTTCCATCCCCATCGGCTGTCCCAGTACCGATCACATCGCCTGACTCATTCAACACTTCAATCGCTGCGTTCGCTGGAGCAGTCCCCGTGATTGGATAGCCATCGGTACTATTGCCGCTGATGATCGCTGTTGGTGCTGCAACGGTGACTCCATTGACTCCAACGCTGACTGGCGCGCTTGGCTCTTTGCCTTCGGCTTCCGCAACGACTGTGACTGTATCGCCACCAGAGACTGCTGGCACTTCCGCAAGCCAGTTTCCTTCGTCATCCGTTTCAGCCGTTACTGGTTCTTGACCGGTGATCGTAACAGTAACCGTCGAACCTGGTTCTGCCGTTCCGCTAATCGTGGTATCACCTGCTGTGACCGGATCGATCGTTGGTGTCTCTGTTTGTTCAATGTCTGCTGGTACCGTGATTGGCGTGGCATTACTGCGGTAGTCTTGACCGCCCGCTGTCACAACTGCCACCACCTGCAAGGCTTCTTCTGGCGCCACATCGGCTGGATCTAAGGTCACGGTATAAGCACCCGCGTCATCCGCCGTCGTGCTACCAACGACATCTCCTGCCTCATTCAAAATCTCAATGGCCGCATTCGGCGTGGTTGTTCCACTGACCGGATAGCCATCCGTACTATTGCCTGTGATGGAAGCGCTCGGTGCACTGACAGTCACACCATCAACGGTCACGGTAATCGGTGCACTTGGCTCTTTGCCTTCTACTTCGGCAACGACTGTTACCGTATCACCTTCCGTTAATTCTGGTACCGTCGCTTCCCAATTGCCTTCGTCATCGGCTTCTGCCGTGATCGGATCGCCTTCAGGCAGCGTAATCGTCACAGTTGCCCCTGGTTCAGCCGTTCCGCTGACGGTCGTATCCCCAGCTGTTACTGGGTCGATTGTTGGTGTTTCAGTTAAATTTTCTTCATCATCTGCAGGAACTACAAGCGGTGTGCCTGTACTGCGATAATCTTCACCACCAGCCGTCACGATCGCTTCCACTCGTAAGTTGTCGCCAGCTGTCACCTCTTGAGGATCAAGGGTGATCGTGAAGTTACCATCCTCATCAGCTGTTCCGCTACCAACGACCTCTCCTGCTTCATTCAAAATTTCAATTGCTGCATTGGCAATCGCTGTTCCCGTTACTGGATACCCATCTGTGCTATTTCCGGTGATCGTAGCCGTTGGTGCCGCCACGGTTAAACCGTTTACACTCACGGTGATTGGGGCACTCGGATCTTTGCCTTCAGACTCAGCTACGACGGTCACGGAATCGCCTTCTGATAATTCAGGAACCGTTGCTTCCCAGTTGCCTTCATCATCGGCTTCAGCCGTGATTGGATCGCCTTCAGGAAGCGTGATCGTTACCGTTGCCCCCGGTTCCGCTGTCCCACTAACGGTCGTATCTCCAGCACTGACTGGATCGATCGTTGGTGTTTCCGTCTGCAGGATATCTGCAGGCACCACAACAGGTGTTGGGTTACTTCGATAGGTTTCGCCGCCAGCGGTCACAACCGCTGTCACATTCAGGGTTTCTTCCGCGTCAACATCCGCTGGATCTAACGTGACTGTATAAATACCATTCTCATTGGCGGTACCTGTTCCGACAATTTCGCCATCCGCATTGGTGATCTCAATGGCCGCATTTGGTGCTGCGGTTCCAGTCACTGGATAGCCCTCTTGACTATTTCCTGTGATCGAAGCCGTTGGTGCGTTGACTGTTAAGGCGGACACGGTGGTGCTAGCCGGTTGGCTTGGCGTTTGTCCTGCTAGTTCGGCGATAGCTGAAACCGTATCGCCCTCTGACACTTCGTCCACATCAACACGCCAATTGCCCTCTTCATCGGCTTCCGTCACGATCGGATCTGCACCGTTGACGGTCACAGTAATCGAGGCACCAGGCTCAGCAGTTCCGCTGACGCTTGTATCCCCGGCAGTCACCGGTTGAATCGTTGGTGTTCCCGTTTGTTGCTCCGCATCGTCTGCTGGAACGACGATTGGCGTATTACCACTACGGTAAGTTTGCCCACCGGCAGTGACGATTGCGGCAACATTCAAGTTTTCATTTTCTGCTACATCTGCTGGGTTCAACGTGATACTGTAGTTGCCGTTCTCATTTGCCGTACCAGAGCCAACGACTTCACCTTCGGCATTGGTGATTTCAATGGCTGCATTTGCTGCGGCTGTCCCCGTCACAGGGTACCCATCGGTACTATTTCCTGTAATCGAAGCCGTTGGTGCATTAACCACTGGTGCTGCTACCGTTGCCGTTGCAGGCTCACTCGCCGATTCCCCATCAGCTTCCGCTACTGCTGTGACTGTATCGCCTTCCACCAATTCAGGGACATCTGCCGTCCAATTGCCGTCACCATCTGCGGTTGTTGTAATAGGTGCACCGCCGTTGATCGCCAATGTGATGGCTGCGCCTGGCTCAGCTGTTCCGCTGATCGTCGTTTCCCCTGCTGTCAATGGATTGATTGTTGGTGTATCGGTTTGATCTTCTGGTGTATCTGGCGCAAACCAAATCGAGTTATTGCCGTCAGCATCCGTAAATAAATCAATGGTGATCAAATCAAGTTGAGACATCGTTCCTTCGAAGCGGGCTTCGTAAGGATTAGATGGATTCGCCACGCCGTTTTCAACCAATTGTGCATAGGTCGGACTGGTGACATTCGTTGGAATGACCACATTGGTTTGACCTAAAACAGATGCAGAAGCGATTTGATCTGCTAAATCTGTCGTTGCATTGAAGACTGTTTGTGCTGTTTCAACCGTTGCGTTTAAAGTGGCTTTAGCTGTATTAACGGTACTTTGTACCAACGTATTGATTTGACCGATCAAGGTACCGATGCCTGGAATCCCACTTGCACCATCCAAAATACTGACTTGAATCTGGGCTGCTTGTAAATTATCGAGAATTTGATTGATGCGTTGATTGATAACGATAAATAAACCATCATCCACATTGGCAATCAGGGCACGTTCGTTATCGGTTAGTCCAGCTGGAATTTCAAAATTCGCTTGGCCAAATTGTCCAAGTTGATTTAATAAGTCTAACTGGGTAGTGATTTCATCTAAGTTGACGGATATCACTTGGCTAACATCCACGATTGAAGCCGCCGTATACAACGGATTTGGCAAGCCGCCAACGATTGTTGGCGGAATATCAAGTGCATCAGCTAAATTTTGATTGACGATTCCATCCACCGTGCTGATCAAGGTATTGACTGCTGGTGTGACTGTACCGATCAGTGTTTGCAAGGCTGGGAAATTCCCCAGTTGGAGTATCACATTGGTGGAAATCGATGCATTCCCTGCCGGTTGAACCAAACCAGTAAGGCCTTGAGGAACCCCAACAACCGCGACTTTATCCCCATTCAAGACATCAACCGTTACTGCATTCGATCCAGAAATCGAGAAATTGACTTGGTTCGTTGCACCAGGAGTTGCATAAGGTGCAGACGCACTCGTGCCTGAGTTATTAGACGCTGTGATATCTGAGAAAAGTTCAGCTGAAACCAAAGCAGCTTCAACCGTCGTTGGTGCCCATAACAAACTTGCTGGCACGACCACCGTACTTGTCAACAACATTCCACTGACAGTTAAATTCGCAATAATATTTTTCTTTGTTCGAACGCGTGTGTTTTTCTTTGAATCCATGAGCTTTTTATAATTAATGCCTTTCATTCATTCTCCTCCTGTTCGAAAAAAATTTAACCGACAAAAGATAAAACTGATGATCTCTGGAATCCTTCTTTCCCCCTTTAAAACCAGATGAAAATCTATTTCAACCCAACACCTAAAGGCATAGAGAGAAAACAAAAAGTAACCGATCGCAAAGCGAAGATTTTTTCGCATGCTTTCTGAAAAACCCAGTGATTTTTGTTCAAATAGTTTAGAAGCACATTAGCTCACTCTTGTGAAACTAAAAAATAAAATAACTAAACGAACACACTGTGTACCAAAATTCTAGCAAATTTATTTCTTTCCAACAAATTATAAACACGATAAATAATTAAAAAAACACTGAATTTCACCTTTCAAAACACAAAAGGTTTATTTTATAAACAAGCAGAAATTATTTATATTTATCTTATAAACAAATGTATAATGATAAAATATTGCCTTTTTTCGTCAGTTAACCTTTCTTTTTTTTATGTTTAATCAATATAATGAATACGATTTCAATTGCATATTTATACATCTAGATAGAGAAAAATGATGATTGTGTTTTTTCATGATTTTAACCTCGTTTTTTACCTCCGCAAATAAAAAAACAAAAATAATTTAGCCGTTTTTTCACGATATCACCTAAAATAACTCTTGCTAACGAAAAAAAGGAATCGAAACGCTCGCAGAAAGTTCTGTGAAAAAAGAATGAAACTATTCTATCAAAATCAACGTTGCACTATTATGAACGATTATTTCTTCAGTTGCTCTTCGCTGCTTTTCATCCTCACCTAGTTATTTGGTCCTACATTTCGGACGTAAACGTTCATTCTACTCGAAGCGGTTATACTTGTTGGTAAGAAGGAAACACCGCTACCCAATTGGCTTCTTCTAATACGACTTAAGGAGCAACAAACGATGCATTGGCTAGTAATGATTTTTCTATTGATCTGCCTCAGTTTTGTCTAAAAAAAGCGTGAGAACCGAATGTTCTCACGCTTTTCTACGATCCCCCTCTGAGGATACTCTATCACAAAGATTACTGAACGATTTCTTCCACCAAATCAAGGAAAGTCTGAAATAAAAGACCTTTTAGATTCCTCTATTGGCTTTACTTTACTATAATGGGGATACAAGATCTCATTAATTCAACGAGAGCGGAGGCTTTCTTATGTATGGCGAAACGATCAGACAAATCCGATTGAAAAAAGGCTTCACCCAAAAAGAAGTCTATGGCACGATTATTTCAAAGTCTTATGCCATCGAGTTCGAAAAAGGCAAGCATCAAATTGCTGCCAACTTGCTGTTGCAAATTTTAGAAAATCTCTCAATGGATATCGATGAATTTCTCTATATCGCGAATGGCTATCGCCTGGATGAGCAAAACAGCTATAATCATCGGTATAATCAATATTCAAACAAACACGATCTGCCAAATTTACAAAAGCTGTTACAGGAACTACAACAAACCACTAGTAGACTGAACAATATCCGTATTGCAGAGGTTCGCTCGCGAATTCGCATGCTACAATGCTTGGCAAAACATGGGGTCTATCGACAAAGTGCTGTTTTAGAATGCGATCGCCAAACGATCACTTCTTACCTCATTGATGTTGAGAGCTGGACGTTACAAGAAATCCAACTATTTGGCAACACCATCGATCTTCTGGACAACGACCATAATTTCCTCTTTTTCAAAAAAGTATCCAAGATGCTCGAGTACTACATCGATATGGAAAAAGGTCGTGAAATCTACTGCGCCTTGCTGATCAATTTGATTGAATATACGCTAAAACACCAGCAGTACGATGCGACGGAAGTTCTCGTTGTCCAATTGAAACTTTTAGCGACAGACTACAAAGAATTTTTCCACCAAACCGTCTGCAAGTTTTTCCAAGGCGTGTTGCTCATAAGAACCGGCGATCAAAAAGCTGGTGAAACGATCACGCAAAAGATGTTGGCTATTATGCGAGAACTGGATCAAGAAGCCCTTGCCGATGATTTTGCTTTGCTATTGGATGAAGATTATCTCCGAGCATTTGCCTCCTCCGAGTGATAAAGCGGCAACTGCAGCGTTCGTTAATAAAAAAAGGAAGTGATGATTGCCATCACTTCCTTTTTCAGCTATTAGCTAACACTACGTTCGTCTGTCGCTCCAAAGTATTGATACATTGGTTTTTGGTTGCCATTGAGCAATTGATCCACCGTCACAAATTCATAGCCTTGCGCTTTCAGCGTTTGAATAATACCAGGTACGGCTTGAACGGATTTCGGATGAATATCATGGAGCAGAATTATTGAACCATCGTAGACATTATTTTGTACGACCTTCAAAATTTTGTTCGGATCTTTTAGCTTCCAATCCTCGGTATCAACACTCCATTGAATGATCGATTTTCCTGCCGCTTGGGCGCTCTGTTGATCGATCGCCCCATACGGCGGGCGCAAATTCTTAGGTAAGACTCCTGTTGCCTGATAGATTGCTTTGTCGGTCTTAGTTATTTCAGCTTTGACATCCTCCGGCGACAACGTATTTAATTGCGGATGTGAATAGGAGTGACTGGCAATTTCATGCCCTTCCTCATGGACTTTTTTCGATACTTCAGGATATCGATCCACCATTTGTCCTAATTCAAAAAACGTTGCTTTGACATCGTTGTCCTTTAAAATCTTCAAAAGATCTAATGTGGTTGTGTCGTTAGGGCCATCATCGAAAGTCAGTGCAACATATTTTTTGTTTTGGTCCAATGTCGATTGTTGCTCTTTCAATTGATCCGCATTAACAAGTTCCGGATCAATAAACGGTGCAATCTCTTTGTACGCCAACGTGATCTCAGATACGCCAGTTTGATTTTGGGGCAACTGGATCGTTAATTTTTCAGGATCATACGTAAATTTCGACTCATAGGTGATTCGATCCATCGCCAAGACCGCATCAATGACTTTATCAGGTTCCTTGGCTTGGTCTAAAATCTTTTGCTGAATGACTTGCTGGATCCCTAACAAGCTGCCTTCATCTGGAACCAAGTCTTTCAAGGATAATTCATTGCCGGTTTTCTCGGAAATAAAAATTGGATCGGCAACCACGCTATCCGCATCTTCAAAGCGACCAGTTTCCCGGTTCCAAACATAGCTGTCCGCTTTTAAAGAATAGGTTGACACTTTCGATGCGACAGCTTGTGCTTCAATCCGAGCAACAGTGACTGTCTCTTTGTCGGTGTGTTTTTTGCATAATTTGTTCGCCATGGTCGACAATTTCTTGCTTGCATCTTTGACAGGAATCGTACTTTCTTCTTTTGGTCGGAAAATCAATTCTTTCTTGTCCCCATTAGACAATGTTTCGAGTTTTGCTGGGATTCCCTCTTTAACTTGTTCTTCTTGGATCGATGCCAATAACTTTTCAGCAGCAGCCTCATATTTTTCCCGTGCCAAGGCTTCTTGCTGCTTCAACGTAAAGGCGATATAGCCGCCAGTGGCGATAATGACAATTGTCAGAAGCGTCATCAATGAAAAGAGATACTTACGATGGGTTGGCTTCTTTTTAGAAACTTGACGATTGGTGGTTTGCGTGCGTTTTGCCGTTCCCGTTGTTTGCTTTTGATGTGATTCGACCCTTGAAAAAGGTGCTTGTTTTTCAGACATCGCTTCTTTATGTTGTGAATTATTTGAATAATTGCTTGATTTCTTCATAAACATTCTCCCTAAAACATAATAACGTAAACAAAATGTAACATAAGCGTAATAATATTTCAACAGTGTTACAGAGATTCTTATAAACTTCTCTTTTTGTTCACCATTTTTGAGAATTGTTCTAAGAAATCTTTTATTCTGATACTAATAAAAGCAAGCCTATCAGCCATGATATCGTATTCACTCCGTTTTATTTTCGTTTAAAAATAATGAGAGATATCTTTTTGTACTTTGATGTTTTTTCTGTTTATAATTCAGCGTGTGGCAATTACTTTAAAGGATGTGTTCAAAATGAAACACAAGTCAGCAACGTATTTATTTATTCTTACATTAGTCATCGGTTTAACCTATCAAATGCTTCCCTATACACCCCTAAGCGATTCCGTTTTATCCATCATTGGTACTGTATGGAATGTGATTTTGGCATTTGGTGCAGGGTACTTTCTCTTACGAAGGACCTTTTTGGAACAATTCAAGCATTTTCGGTTCATCGTTTTATTATGGGGTGTGCCTTTCGTCATTTTGACTGGCGTGTTCTTTTCCTTTATTTATGCCGCTATTTTTGGACAACCAACAACTAACTCGATCGGCGAAACCATCACTGTCCAAATGGTCTTTTTACAAGTACCCTTCATGTTGATGGGAGAAGAGTTGCTTAGTACCAATCTCTTGTTAGCTTTACAGAAAAAAGGATTCTCTTTCCTCTGGTCTTCCATCATTTGCAGTGTGCTGTTCGCTTTGTGGCATATCCCAGCGTACGGTTTTCATCCAGCACAATTATTGATCACCTTGATGCCCGCAAGATTGGCACTCAACTACGTCTGGAAAAAATCCAATAGTGTTTGGGTCAGCTGGATCTGTCATTTTCTTTATGATGGACTCGGTTTTATTTCATTCTTTCGTTAAATAATCAAAAAAAGGACAGCTGAATCGTAGCTGTCCTTTTTTGATAGTCAGTAACGCCTTTCCCCAATGACTTACTTGATCGCTATTTTTGCTTTCTGAAATAAAGCCAGCTTGCTGTGGCGACGAAGCACAAACCAACTACAAATGGGAACAACGTCCCCTGCTCATCGGTTTGCGGCAATCTTTGCGCAGAATTGCTTTTTTTCGAAGTGACAGTCGCTGTTGGGTCTTTTTCTTTTTTATCAGAACTATCCACTGTTGCTACGTTTTCTTTTGTATAAACATACGTCACAGTTGCCTCCTGCTTACCGAATGTGCCTTTGGCATTTTGCGGCAGCTGACTTCCGTCTAACGTGTAGCCTTCGATTGTTAGTTGATATTTTTCTGTGCTGGCATCATAAGAGTCGCCTACGTTTCCAGTTATGATTTGAGGCGGGTGAATTTCTTTGCCTTCGGTGTCCACATACCCGACCGTTATATCCGCTGCGGGTACAGAATTTTTTGTGTAGATGTATGTGACAGTTTGTGCTGTTTCTTCAAACACACCTTTAAGGTTTTCTGGAAATTGGCTTTCGTCTAAGATGTAGCCTTCGATTTTTAATTGATATTTTTCTGTGCTGGCATCATAAGACTCGCCTACGTTTCCAGTTATGATTTGAGAAGGGTGAATTTCTTTGCCTTCTGTATCCACATACTCGACCGTTATATCCGCTGCTGGTAAAGAATTTTTTGTGTAGATGTATGTGACTGTTTGTGCTGTTTCGCTAAACAAACCTTTACTATTTTCTGGTAATTGACTTTGAATTAAGGTGTAGCCTTCGATTTTTAATTGATATTGATCTGTGCTAGCATCGTATGGGTCCCCTACATTTCCACTGATCGTTTGAGAAGGATGAACTTCTTTACCTTCTGCATCTACGTACTCGACCGTTACATCCGCTGCTGGTACGGGATTTTTCGTGTAGATATAGGTGACTGTTTGTGCCATTTCTCCAAACACACCCTTATTGTTTTCTGGTAATTGACTTTGATCTAAGGTGTATCCGTCGATTATTAGTTGATATTTTTCTGTACTAGCATCGTATGGGTCGCCTACATTTCCACTGATCGCTTGAGAGGAGTGAATCTCTTTTCCTTCTGTATCCACGTACTCCACTGTTACATCAGCTGCTGGTACCGGATTTTTTATATAGATGTACGCAACTGTTTCCGCTGTTTCGCTAAAAATACCTTTACTATTTTCTGGCAACTGGGTTTCATCTAGAGTATAGCCTTCGATCGTTACTTTATATCGATGTGTGCTGGCATCGTATGAATCACCTATACTTCCGCTAATCGTTTGGGAGTCATGAATTTCATTGCCCTCTGTATCAAGGTATTTTACTGTTATATCCGCTGCTGGTATCGGATTTTTTATGTAAATGTAGGTAACAGTTTGGGCCGTTTCGCTGAATACACCGATACCATTTACTGGTAGTTTAGTTTCGTCTAAAGTGTAGCCTTCGATTTTTACTTGATATTTTTCTACGCTGGCATCGTATGATTCACCTACATTACCGCTAATCGTTTGGCTAGCGTGTATTTCTTTGCCTTCTTTATCCACATACTCAATCATTACATCTGCTGCTGGTACGGGATTTTTTGTATACACATAAGTGACTGTTTGCACCGTTTCACCAAATACTCCTGTGGTATTTTCTGGCAGTTGGCTTTCATCCAGTGTATAGCCGTCGATCGTTAATTGATAGTTCTCTGTACTGGCATCGTATGGATTGCCCACATTACCGCTAATCATCTGAGAAGCGTGGATTTCGTTGCCTTCGGTATCTATATATTCGACCGTGATATCCGCAGCTGGTACGGCATTTTTTGTGTAGACATAAGTGACTATTTGCACCGTTTCGCCAAATACACCGATACCATTTTCTGGTAGTTTAGTTTCGTCTAAAGTGTAGCCTTCGATTTTTAATTGATATTGTTCTGTGCTAGCATCGTATGGGTCCCCTACATTTCCACTGATCGTTTGAGAAGGATGAACTTCTTTACCTTCTGTATCTACGTACTCGACCGTTACATCCGCTGCTGGTACGGGATTTTTTGTATACACATAGGTGACCGTCTGTGCTGTTTCTCCCAAGATACCTTTACTGTTTTCTGGTAACTTAGTTTCATCTAACGTGTAGCCATCAATTGTTAACTTATATTCTTCGTTGCTGACATCATATGGTTCACCAATCGTACCGGTCAAGGTCTGCATCTCATGGATTTCTTGCCCTTGACCATCAAGGTATCGGACATTTACCTCTCCAATCTGCTCCGGATCGACAATGACATTGACCACATGTGTGGTATTCACGCTATAGGAAGCTTGTCGAGCCATAAAAATTGCTACATAGGAACCTGGCTTGCTTGGGTCCACATTGGTGTAGTAAGGATAGATTTGCGAGTCAGAAATGCTTTTTTCTATATTGCCGCTAAAATTTAGTTTAAACGCCTCAATGCCTAATGCTTTGGTTGAGAAATCAAACGTACTGTTTACAGGAATATGAATCGTATCGGGACTGTTTCCAAAAGCATACTCACCCGTAATTAAACGCTCGTAGAGTTCAAGTGTTTTCGTTTCCCCAGGCTGCAAGGTGATGGAATTTCCAACCGACGTGAATGCATAGTTTTGTCTTTGATTCGTGGTACCAACTTGCTTAATAAAATAGCCACCTGAAGGAAGTTGAATTGTAACCTTTCCTGAACTGTCCGTGACTAACAATGTCACTTCACCAGATGTCGAGGAGGTCAATGTGAAATAAGCTCCTTGGATCGGTTGGTTTGAATTACCATCTAACACTTGAACCGTCAGTTGCCCATTGACAGCTCTTGCAGCTGAAGCATTAACAGATGAGGGGACCTTATCTACAGTGCTTACAGCAGAATCTTCTTTAATATCTGATTCAGAAATATTTTTTTCATTATCACTGTTGACTTGCGTTTGCTCGTTTTTAGCATCCACACTCGATGAGGTCATTGTTGTCATCGCAGCATTATCTGCTTCCGTTGAATCATTTGTATCATTAGATGGTGTAGCTATCTTTTCGTCTTGCTCCAACTGTTGGGAATCTGAAAAACCTTCGCTTTCCGCCATTACCTGAAATGCTGGCGTTACCACCGCAGCACTTAATAGGATTATTAAAGACATAATATGTTTAAATTTCTTTTTCACAAACTTTCACCTTAACCTTCTTTTTCAAAATTTAGACTTTTTTATTCAAGATTTTTTCACGCTTGAAAATCATTATAATTTATTAAATTTTAATTTACAAACCTTTTTTTATTTATCGTATTCTCCACTCCTAGCTGAAGTTTTTATGCGGACTCATGAAATGCCCTTTATCTTGTGTATACCTGATTCATTTATCATTGCACTACATCACCTCTTCAGAATTTTATAATTCAAGTACCCTTCCCTTCAAGCAAATCCAGTGCAAATCAGCGCAAAGCTTCTTTGCATCCTTGTTTTATCAACGATTGCCGTTTCCCGAAAACAGGACACTATTTTCACCTAAGATTTCCTTTCTTTTTTGAATGACTCATATAAAAATACCTCCTAATTTTCAAAAGAGATATTTTTTTCAAGTTTCCAACTCAGAACAATAGAATTAGGTATTATTTAAAAGAAAAAAACACTAAAAATAATCGAGTTGCCGTGAATATCCAATGCGAAATTCTAAGCTAAACTCATTTTATTTTCATTTTTTGAAAACGAAGAAATACACTTGTGCATTTCTTCGTTAAATCGAGCTTTACAATTGTTTCTTTGAACCGCTTTATGATAGGATATGTCAGAAGGAGCATTGAAATGACTATAGCTGAAAAAATAAAAGAGAGTCGCTTGAAATTAGGACTCACCCAACAAGAAGTTTCCGAAAAATTATTTGTTACCAGACAAACGATCTCCAATTGGGAAAACAATCGAAGCACCCCAGACATCGATACATTGATCAAATTAAGTGATCTCTATCAAATTGATTTAGAGTCACTGCTAAAACCAGAACAATTAGCAGACGAACCAGAAAGAATGAGTGAGGAGAAGAAACCAACCTTCCGCCTTCCTCTATACTTGCTCAATTTGACTGCAGTCGTCACTTGCGTTTTCACCGACTTCTTAACACCTACAGGAACAACGACCCTATGGACAGCTGCTGCACATTTTTTGTTGCTAGTTAACTTTGTCCTTTTATTCGGCTTTTTCCTCACAAAAAAAAGACCCCTCCCTGCAAAAACAATTGTCTTTGCATTAGGAAAAGGCCTGCTGATCTTAGCCATTATATTAGGTTTTACTCTTTGGTCGAATAAAGGAGCTTCCGCTGATGCGTTACATCTGATCGGCCATAATTATGGTCATTTTGTCTATTTGATGTTCAAAGCAATTGGGGTGATTTATTTGTTTGATTGGCGGAAGTTTGAACGTTAATAATTAAAGATATTTATCTAACAAATACCTGAATCATAACCAACATATGCTCATTATATAGTTTTTCAAATATATTTTATTACTATTTTAGTAACTGTTAAACTATTCTAATTAAGATTAAAATAATTACTTTTTATAACTTATTAGAATAGTTCCTATCTTATATACAATCACATTATCTTTGCAGTTTGCGAGCAGAAATATCATCATTAATTCTTAAGTTTCTTTATTCATATATTACTTGTATTACAACAAAATTTTAATCATTTATTTCAAGAATGTAGTTTTAATAATTGAAAGTATTACAAAAATATTGGAAGTAATATCTTCGAGCAATTATTCTTTCTCCATCCTATAGAAAAGGCAAGCTTAACGCGTTCATATCAATAAAAAATTATTCTAAATAATTTAAATTTTTAAATTTTAAAAAAAGTTTGATTATAAGCTTATCTTTGTATTTTTTTAATATTATATCTATTTTCATAGAAAACTAGATTTAGGAAAAAAGTTTACTCATTAATACAAATTAATACTTGCTTTTAAAAAAGTTGAATACTGATTTTACAGAACCATCAAAGAAAATACTACTTTTTAACGTAATTATATAAATTAATATTAGGGAAATGAAAACTGATATTCCTCCAAACAGAATAAAATTACTAATATTCCCAGTCATTATTATACTATTTTTAATTACAAACACAATTAAATAATTTATTATTATTAACATAATAGTTGTAGTTATTTTAATAAAAAAAGATTTCAAGTCAATATTTTTTCTAAGGAAGATACAATAAATTATTGTTAGGATTATTGTGCTGCTCAAATAAGACAACATAGCTCCTATAGCCCCTAAATATTTGTTAAAAGCTAAATTTAATAAAACAACACTAGACATTGATATGGATGAAGCTTTAATTAATTCAGAATCAAGAGACAACGGTATTATTAATCCATTCATCATAAAACCATTCAAAGTTCCAAATAGAATTACAAACGAACCAATGATCAATACTGGAACTACCCCTGAATAGCCCTCACCAAAGAATAACGGTACAAAAAATTCTCCAACGGAAATTATTCCAGAAATAACAATTACAGAAAATACGCATATAATTGAATTGAAAACCTTAAAATACTTATTCAATTCGTTTTTTCTATTTAAACTAACAAAATGAGACATTCTGGGTACTAAAGCACTAGACATAGAAGTTAATATACCTAACAATAATACAATGATTTTTGATCCTTGATCAAAAATACCTACTTGATAATTACCAGCTAAACTTACCAAAATAAGTTTAGCTGAAGCATTTTTTGTAGTATCAATTAACATTGGTATCAATAACCGAAAAGATTCTTTGACGGTACGAAGGTCTTTAGAAAAATGATAATAGTTTTTCTTAAGAATTAGATGCGGCCTTAATGATGTGAACATTGTTAAATTTCCCAACAACATTGCTAGAACATTAATAAATAAATATATATCTAATTGATAATTTTGTTTTATAAAAAAAAAGATTGATAAAGTTGCAACAAATTTAGTAATAAAATTTCTTAGTATATTTTTTCTTATTTCTTCAAGACCTATAAAAAACCAAGATATATCAAAAATAGTTACTAAAATTAGAAAAGATTGAAAATAATACATATTGTCCAATCCGAAGGCAATTACTATAAAATTGAATAATGCAAAGCAAATGACTGAAAAAAAAATCTGTAAAAACCAAATACTAAAAAAATTTTTAGTTCTGGTTTCCTTGTCATTTGATTGTGCTATTTTCCTAGCTCCATAAATAGGAATTCCAAACATAGCTATCGTAACAAAAATACTCGCCATGCTATAACTTGACGCATATAATCCCAACTGTTCTGGAGAAAAAATTCTTGAAACATATGGGGTAGTTATAATAGGTACAATAAGCATCAAAAGCTGAAAAACTCCACTGGAAACCATATTAATCATTAATAGTTTAGTATCTTTTTTTTTCTCCAAAGTTTATTTATCTCCCTATTTAACATTTTTTCTATTAAAAATATATGGATACATTTTCTTATATATCTTATTGAAGTTACGTCTTAACCAAAAGAGAAAATTATAAAATTGAATTAACAATATTGGTTTATTCATTTTTATAAAATAGAAAAATAATTTTTCAGCAATAGAAATTGCCACATGTGAATTTACTAGTTTTTTTAAATAAGGATCATTTAACAATTGTCTTACTATTTCTAATTTTTCCTTTCTAGGAGCATCTTTCTTATAACAATTATTTAGAACAACCATTTTATTGTAAATATAGGATTTCTCTAGAAAATCTTTGTAGGTCGATTCTGGTAATGATGAATTTCTATAAAATTCTTCTCTACTTTTTTGTACTTGATTCAAATTTTCATTCAGCAATGGTATATATTTATTTAAAGTGGATTGTCCATCTATCCTTATATAACGATATAAGGCCTCCTCTATTATTATGACTTCTTTTACATATTTGCAGTATTTGTAAACAAAATCTAAATCTTCACCTGATTTTAAGCCAATATCAAAACGAATATTATTTTTTTCAATGATTTCTTTGTCGAAGCATTTGTTCCATACTACATTTAGTACTCCTAAAGTGTCTAACTGAAATATAGTATAATTCACACTATTATATGGTTTAATAGTATCCAATGATAATGTGTAAGACTTATTTTCTAAAGGAAAATCAATTAAGTATGAACAACATGTAAGTTGATTTTCAAATTTTATAGAATTCATAAACTTTTCTACAAAAGTAGGATAAATAGTATCATCAACATCTACGAAAAGAAGGTATCTATTCTTGGATTTTAAGATTCCAAGATTTCTTGCGGCCGAAACTCCACTATTATTTTGATATATATATTTAATATTGAGCTTTTGATTGAATTTCGCTATTATTTCTTTTGATTTGTCAATGGAACCGTCATCCACTAGAACTATTTCATAATTTTGTACTGTTTGTTTTAAAAAGCTAACTAAACAATTTTCCAAATGATTTTCAGCATTAAAAAAAGGAATTATTATTGAAACATTCATTATTACCTCCACATAAATACATTTATTTCTTCTTCATAATTGTAATGATTATTAGACTATTGTTCGTAAAAATCTTGCATCGTACAAAGTTTAAAGAAAACTATATCTCAAAACTAGATTTAGTTGGATATTTTTTTTCAAATGCAGAATTAATTTCATCTTTTACTTTATTAAAATTTTTTACATCTGATGAGTCATTTAAGCAAATTAACTTATGTTTTGAATCTTTAATATCTTTAAGTAATGAAGAACTATAATCTGATAAATAATACATTTTAGATATACCTATTTTTTGAGGAGAGAATTCTCCAGTACAAATCTGCCAATATCTAACCACCCAAAAATTCAAATCCTCTTTACTCCTAAATTTTGAATGAACAGTTTTAGTCAAATAGGCATTTTCTTTGTCCCATACCTTTTGAAAACTACTTTTCTTTAATGAAATCGCTGAATGAGGTTCATAAAAGCCAGTAAATTTATTCCAAGGCAATAAAAATAAATTTCTTAAATTATTTTTTCCGTAACTAAAATTGAAAAATTTGTTCACATTCCTTTTTAAAACATTTTTTTTTTCAAAATACTTGTTTATTATTTCCAAATTATTAACTATAGCATGCTCAATTCCTCCATATGAAGGAGATATTACATTAAAAATTCCATAATCTTTTGGTAGGCTATTTTCAAAAAAGTTTTTTTCTTCACAAAAGGCATTAATAAACATATCATCATTAAAATAAACAAAATTCTCACTTAAATCTTCTATCTTGTGAAGACATAATTCAATAGCTTGGGAATTAAATGTCGGTAAGGAAGATTTTGGTAATATATCCTTATGATTAACTATATTTAATTTGGGATGGCTAATATTTAACCATTCTGGAATATGACCATAGGTTACTAAATGAACTTTATTTACCCATGGAGTATTGGCTTCGAGAGATCTAAACCAATATTTAAAAAAATCCCAATCTCTAAATTTGGACTCATCATTTAATATATCTTCCATAAACTTCTCTTTATAATATTGTTTTTTTTCCTTCAACCATTTAGGATCGTTTGAGTCAACCCATGTAACCACAAAGTCTATTTTACTCATTTCAAAAAATTTCCTCCAATAACTTCTTAAATGATAGTGCAGAATTACTATGAGTCCAATTAGATATTAATTCAAACGAATTATTTCCCATAACTTTTGCGTGTTCTCTATTTTTTGAAATTAAATAAATTTTATCAGCTAAATCATCTATGTTGTTCTCTCTTATAACATATCCGTTATATCCATCTTTTACTAAATCATTCACGCAACCACAAGCTTCAGTGGCTATAACAGGAAGATGAGCCGATTCAGCTTCATTGACAACCAATCCCCATGGCTCATCGACAGAAGGTAAAATGAAGCAATCTGCAATATTATAATATTCAAATAAAACTTTTTGATCTGATATAAAATCTATGAAATCCACGTTTAAATATGAATTTCTTGCATATTCTTTAAGTGATCTACTTTCTTCACCAGATCCAATAATCACAATCTGAATATCTTGATTATTCTTAACTTTTGAAACAGCTTTCAGAATATTTATAACTTGTTTCCTCTTAAGCAACCTTCCAGCGTATAATATAGTAAATCTATTATTATATTTATCATTTTTTATTTTAGTTATTTTACTTAATGATCCTTTTCTTATTTCATTTATTTTTTTGACATCTACTGTCAAAAATTGATTAAAGATATATTGATCATTTATTTGATAGTTTAATCTCAAATAGTCTCCAGAAACTTCTCCATTTGCGAAAAAAGCATCCATTTTTTTTATAATCCATCTTTTTGGAATTAATTTTATACTTCTACTTTCTTTAATCTTTTGAGGTGAAATACCATCCATTACAAATACTAATTTCTTTTTTAAACGTTTGGCATAAAAAGTAAATAAGTATGAAGCCGTAGAATTATAACCTCCTATTAATATTAAGTCAGAATTTTGGACAATTTTTTTCACATTTGGATAAAAAATAAAATGATTTCCCAATTTAGAAAAGCCTTCTAAATGAACTTCCTGAAAAATACTGCTTTCTTTAATATTCCAATTCCTACTTTTTATGGTTCTACCAACATAGTAAACTGTTAAATCTAAATTATTTACTTTACATATTTCTTCAAGTTGATCTGTTCTATATGGTGCACGAGAATATGTGATAAAAGAGACTTTCACTTAATTCACCTCTAGACAATTTTCTTTAATTAGTATTTTCCTGATCGTATTAAGTATAATAGAAACAATTTAATATGGATACGAAGAATGTTTCAGCAATTAATTGTAATAGCGCTTTTCACGATAAATATCTTGTCCTAGTAAAAACCAAAGCATGAACTGGGAAGTACCAGGACCAAATGGATATGTATATTCAAAGAGACTCACAATTAAACTGAACAATAATAACATACCTGAAATAGTTGTTTCCTGTTTAAAAACAAATTTTTTTGCAGTATAAAAAACAAGTGATCCATAAAATAATATGAAAGGCATTCCTCCAAAAAAACCATATAAAACAAGTTTGTTTAAAACATAATTATGTGGAAAACCATACAAACTAGTAAAAGCATTGCTACTAATTAATTCTCCAAATAGAAAATTTTCTTTAATATAGTTAAATGCATATAAATAAACATCCGTTCTATTTGCTGATAAAGAATTTAAATCATTTACATTATAATTTAAAAAAAGCGAATCACTAATCATCTTCAATATCATATAGAAAAATTCAGTCTTTATAAAAAGTAACAGAAAAAAGGAAGATAAAATAAGAGTTAATAGTTTTTTTAGTGTAATTTTTTGTGTAATTTTTTTTAATATTAAAATAATCCCTACTATAAATATAGCAATGAGACTTGACCTATTTCTCATCATTATCAATGTGAAAAATGAAACCATTGTCAAAAAAAATAACAATACTTTTAAAGACATGTTTTTTTTTGTATATAAGATAATATATAGACTTATCAATAACCCATAGGAAAGTAATGGGCCAATCTGGTTTTTACCAACTACTAAATATTGTTCACTAATTTGAAAAGATAAATTGTAAGTAAATATTAGGATTATGCTCAGTAAGGATGATAAAAAAATATATATCAATACTAACCTAGATAAATTTCTTTCCGATACATGAGTACTAGCAGAACAATATAGCACTCCTAATGCAGCCCCCAATTCCATAACTGTTGAAAATTCTGGGTTTCCACTTACAATTGATATAACCGAGAGTAAGACTGAAAAAAATAATAGTAATATTCCATAAAACAAAATATTATTTTTAATTCTTTTTTTCGATTTAAAGAAAGAAGTTAAAATCAATGAGATCATCAATAGATATATCAACAACCTGATTTGACTATATAAATTCCCCTGAAAAATAGGAAGCTGTTGAATAAATATTAACAGCGTCATAATAACATATATTATAAAAGAACTTGAATTTTTTTCTTCTGCGATATTTGATGTAACATTAGAATTTTGCATTTATTGTCCTCCTGAAGTTTATGCATGATGAGAACTTATTTTTGGGAGTAAAAAGTATCCTTAATAACTTAACTTTTCCTATACTTCGTGAGATAATTGAATAAAGTTAGTTTCTCTTTTGTATAATTTATACTGCTCTTTTTATTTGTCTTTCCTTCACTTTGAATTAAACTAATCATTATACTACATAATTGTTCGTCATCGTATTTATCAAAAAAATATTTTTCATCATAATCTTTTAACACTTCCCTAGCAAAATCTGTATTCGATGCAATTATTGGGGTGTTCGATAATTGTGCTTCTTTCAAAGGCAAGCCATACGTTTCAATAAAAGATGAAAAAAGAAGGACACTCTTTGTGTACCATTCAAATACATCCTCGCGAGAAATTGTCCCTAGAAAAGTATACATGTCTTTATTATTTACTTCTTGAATAGGGATTGTTAAAACTATCCTAAAATTTTTATAACCTTGATTTACTACTTTATCTACCGCCTTAAAAATAACTTCATGATTTTTATAGATTTCTTTTGCAGCAGGGTAAAAAAATGTTATCTCCCCATTTGAATTTATTGCAGATTTATAACTACTACTCACGAAATTTACTTTAGGAGGTACAATTACAACATCGTTGCTTATTTTTCTTTTTACAGCATTCTTAAACCATTTTGTTTGTACAATAATAGTAGATTTTGAAACGCAAAACAAAAAATTATATATTCTGCCTATGATTTTCTGATATATAGCATATTTTCTTTCTTGTTTCTTGAAAATAGAAAAAGTATGCTCAGTTTGATAAGGTAATGACTGGTGTAAATAAACATATTGTTTTGCCTTTACACCAATAGTTGCTGTATTCTGCAAAGAAATATAAATATCAGGTTTAATCTTATTTATAATTATTCTGCCATAAAAAAGATCAAAGAGTAACCTTCTAGTCCAGCTTTTTTTTATTTTAGGAAACGTTTTTACCTTTATATTATTGGTTTCCAGAATATAATCTTTTCCAAGAAAAAAAAACCACTCATTCTTGTCTTCAGAAGCTAAAATTTCTGCATAGAATTCATTTAAAACAGATAATGCACCTCCTTCTGAGGCAGCAATATCATTAACTACAATTTTCACTTTTGCCACACCACACGATTCACATAATCTGTATAAGAAACAATAATCCTTAACACCTTCTCAGACACATTTGGCATTGTATAATCTATTACTTGTCGGAGAGTATCATTTTCTTGTGTTTCTAAAACTTCTAATCCTTCAATTATTCTGTTTTTCTCCAAACCAACCATCATCACACTAGCTTCTTCCATAGCTTCTGGTCTTTCATGTGCCTGACGGATATTTAGAGCTTTGAATCCAAGAATCGATGCTTCTTCACTAATCGTACCACTATCACTTAAAACAGCTTTAGCATTCATTTGAAGCTTATTGTAATCATTAAATCCCATAGGTTTCATGGTTTGAATCAATTCGTGGAATTGAATACCCTCTGATTCTATCATTTTCATTGTTCGAGGATGAGTACTGATAATAATTGGATATTGATATGCTTCGGCAATCGAGTTTAGTGAATCCACTAGATCATGAAAATTTTCTTTTGAACTAATATTTTCTTCCCTATGCGCTGAGACTAAAAAGTACTCATTTTGCTTAAGATTTAGTTTTTTCAAAATAGATGAATTCTCAATATCTTCTTTTCTAGAATTTAGTACTTCAAACATCGGACTACCTGTCTTAATTATTCGATCAGCTGGCAATCCTTCTCTTAATAAATATTCTCTGGCGATATCACTATACGTCAAATTAATGTCCGCAGTATGATCTACAATTTTACGATTTGTTTCTTCTGGTACTCTTTGATCAAAACAGCGATTTCCAGCTTCCATATGAAAAATAGGAATGTGTCTTCTCTTCGCGGCAATTGCACATAAACAACTGTTGGTATCTCCCAAGACCAAAAATGCATCTGGTTTTACTTCTTCAAGAATTGGATCTATTTTAATCAGTATATTCCCAACGGTTTCAATGGCTGTACCTGTTGCTGCATTCAAAAAATAATCTGGCTTCTTTAATTTAAAGTCTTCAAAGAAAACTTCATTTAGTTCATAATCATAGTTTTGACCAGTATGTACAAGTACATGGTCAATCGCTTCAGAACTTTCTAAACGATTAATAACTGCAGATAAGCGAATGATTTCAGGACGAGTCCCGACGACTGTCATAACTTTTAATTTTTTCAATGCTAGACCTCCTCGTAATAAGTATCAGGATTTTCAGGGTCAAACGTTTCGTTTACCCACATAACAGTGACCATGTCAGTATCCCCTAAATTTTCAATATTATGGGTATAGCCAACAGGTATATCGACTACTTCTAAATTCTCACCAGAAACGAAATACTCAATGATTTCTTTAGAATCAATCTTTCTAAAGCGGATGACGCCTTTTCCACTTACTACCAGAAATTTCTCATTTTTGGTATGATGCCAGTGATTTCCTTTGACAATCCCCGGCTTTGAAATATTAATTGAGACTTGTCCGCGATCTTCAGTCCTCAAAAATTCGGTGAATGATCCGCGATCATCGATATTCATCTTTAAAGGATATGAAAACTCATTCTCTGGTAAAAAGCTAAGAAATGTACTATATAGATTTTTTTCTATTCTACGATTCAATTGAGGTACAGATAGATTTTTTCTACTTTCTTTAAAAGAAAGAATTATATCTCTCAAAGCACCCACAGTTACTATATCCGTTTCTCTTACTGAACAAAAGTCATCGACAATAAATGGTCTTGCTTGAAGGCAATTCAGCAATTCCTTAACAACATCATCAATATAGCAAAGTTCAATTTCTGCAATTTTATCATTGACGGTTATTTCTTCACCTCGAGCCACTTTATAACAAAAAGTCGCTACTACCGTATTATAATTTGGTTTCGACCATTTTCCATACAAATTAGAGAAACGATAAATGTAGACTTTCGCTCCGGTTTCACTTTGATATTTTCGTAAGAGATCTTCTCCAGCTTTCTTACTGCGACCATAAGCATTGTTAAGAGCAGCTTGAATAGAGGATGATATCATTACTGGACAGGTATTGTTGTATTCCTTTAGTTTATCTAGAAGAACTGAGGTGAAACCGAAATTTCCTTCCATAAACTCTTCTTCTTCCTTGGGCCGATTTACACCCGCTAAATGGAAAACAAAATCTGCTTTTAAGCAATATTCATCTAATAAATGCGGAGCAGTATCTATATCATATTCAAAAACATTTTCATAACCTTCGTTTCGAAGCTCTGCAATTAAATTTTTACCTACAAATCCATTGGCTCCTGTAACTAAAATATTCATCGATTCTTCCACTCTTTCAACTCTTCCTGAACATAATCTAATGCTAATAATTTTTCTTTGATTTGTTCTACGGATAGTCGTTCCGTATTATCAGAATTGTATTCGCCTTCGTGTGTCAACTCGGTACTGCCTTCGCTAAAATATTTCTCATAATTAAGATCTCTAGTATCGGCTGGTACACGATAGAAGTCGCCCATATCTTTCGCAACGAGGTATTCTTCTTTTGTAAGAAGGGTTTCGTATCTTTTCTCACCATGACGTGTGCCTATAATTTGAATCTCATTTTCGACTTCAAAAAGTTCTTTCACTGCTTGTGCTAGATTACCGACCGTTGACGCAGGCGATTTTTGAACCATGATGTCTCCTGCTTTTGCATTTTGAAATGCAAAAACAACTAATTCGACTGCTTCTTCTAAACTCATCAAGAATCTTGTCATACCTGGGTCCGTTACAGTTAACGGTTTTCCTGCTTTTATTTGCTCAATAAATAATGGAATCACAGAACCTCTGGATGCCATGACATTACCATACCGCGTTCCGCAAATCATTGTATTTTCATCTGTCACAGTTTTCGCTTTTGCTACAAAAACCTTCTCCATCATTGCCTTTGAAATCCCCATTGCGTTGATTGGATAAGCAGCTTTATCTGTTGAAAGACAAATAACTTTTTTTACCCCCATCTCAACAGCAGCTGTCACAACATTATCCGTACCCATGACATTTGTTTTAACAGCTTCCATCGGAAAGAATTCGCATGAAGGAACTTGCTTTAAAGCAGCCGCATGAAATATGTAATCTACTCCGTACATTGCATTTTTAACACTATTTATATCGCGTACATCCCCAATATAAAATTTCAATTTGTCATTGTTGTATTTCTTTCTCATATCATCTTGTTTCTTTTCATCTCGCGAGAAGATACGGATTTCTTTTATATCGGAGTCTAAAAATCTTTTCATTACTGCATTACCAAATGAACCTGTACCACCTGTTATTAATAACACTTTATTATTAAACACTTTTATTCCTCCAATATTCTTTTGAATAATTTAATGTATTTTTGAATTTGAATATTTCTACAATAGTTTTTGGAAACTTTGTTTGACATATTCTTACTCATAGAGCGAAGTGTTGTTTTATCATTATTTAAAGTCAACAAACTACTTATTAATTCTTCCGATTCTCCATTATCCACTGCGATCCCTGCATTATTTAATAATAATTCACGAGCAATGTCAGTGTTCGTATCCATGATCGCAATTACTGGTTTTTCGGCTTGATAATAACTGTATGTTTTACTAGGAACTGCTAATCCAGAGAGACCATCTTCAAGTGAAACAATAAATATAGAAGTGATGTTTAAAGCATCATTAAATTCATTCCCACTTAAATAATCAAACATAAAGCAATTCTTTAGACTTTTTTCTGTGATGACTTCTGATATTTCTTTTTTCTTATTGCCGTGACCAGCAAATAAAAAGGCGATTTTTTCTTTAGCAATACGTTCATCAGAAATTGTCTTCAAAATGGTATCCATATCCTGTGCCGTTCCCATATTACCAAAATAAGAAACTATGAGTGGATACTTATTACTTATCTCTATAAACACCGGTGTCACAAGTTTATTCAATGATTTTTCTTCTGTTGCCCAATTTGGTATTACTATTATTCTTTCTGGATCAATGTTCCTATTTTTTCTAATATACGATTTCATGTCATTTGACAAAGCCACAATATTTGATGCTTCCGGATATAATCGTTCATTTATTTTTCGCATAAATCTAGAAATAAAACTATCCTTCCTAATCGTATCTGTTCTTTCAGCAATTTCCGGATAAAGATCATATGCAACAAAAACAATTTTACATCCATAAAGTTTTTTTGCAATAATGGATATTACAGGCAAAATAGGTGGGTTTGAATAGACAATGATTGTTTTGTAATTTCTACACATCCGTACATTCAATAATATTGTGAATGTAAATGAAAAGTAATTTATTAGTCTACTTAAAAAATTCTTTCTGCCAAGTTGGATATATTTTTTTCGATAAACCTTCATATCGTCGATTTTTTCGTTAACTGGTATTTTTTCATTTTTTTGTGTATATTCTCGAGGATAACCACATAGGACATCGACTGTTAGACCTGCTTTACTTAATCCTTGAGCAGTCTGATAAGGCAAGAGTGCCGAGGAAACATACTCTGGATAAAAGAATTGGCACATAAATAGTATATCTCTTTTCACTTTTCACTCTCCTCAATACTAGCCTTAAAGTCTCTGATTTGATAATCAAATTTCACATTATTAAAAATCGATTCTGGATAACCCTCCAGGGTTGAATCATAGAAGAGCGTGCCAAAAACTTTTTGAAGTAAGTTGCTATGCTCCGAAAGTTTAGAAATAAGGGTATCGAACCCTTTTATTAAATATATGTTTCTTCTATGAAATTTTGCGATCTCATTTACCATTAAAGACGTGTTGACGAGCACTTTGTTCTGTGGATGGAACGTTCCATTTAACTGATTATCTATAATTACTTTGACAAAGCAATGGAGATTATCAATATAAAGCATACTTCTCTTGTTGTTTACTTTAGGAAATACAATAGTTTTTTTTGCCACATTTGATAATCTTTGGTAATTTCCAACACATTGCGGACCGTAAATCATAGGAGGTCTGATTATCGCTACATTGAAAGAATCAGTTGCTAACCTTTCGATCTGTATCTCAGCTTCTCTCTTAGATTTACCATACGGTGTTGTAGGATTTATTTTAGTTTCTGCAGAAATAGCTCCGCTCTCTACTCCGAAAACAGACATCGTGCTAAAAAAAATAAAATGCTGTACATGTTCTTTCTTTGCTTTTTCTGCTACTTTAATAGCTAAATCACGATTTACTTTGTAATACAATTCTTCATTCTTTTCTTTGACGTGAACAATAGCTGCAAGATGAATCAAAACATCATATACAGAAAAATCAACATCTTTCCAAGTACTCTCCCTAACACTAATCGTTTCAATTTGATAATATTCTTTATATTGCTCTATCCATGTTTTAAATGATGTACCAATATAGCTATTCTCTCCTGTGATGAGGATACGCTTCATTGCCCATCCTCCTTCTTAATACTACTTGTTCCGCCTTCTATAACACCCTCACTTTTAAAAACAGAAACAATCGTTCCAAGAAAACACTTCAGATCCATAGAGGGTGAAATGCTTTCAGTATAATTCCCATCTAAAAGAGCTTTTTGTTTAATTTCCAACTCGTCTCGACCACTAATTTGAGCCAACCCAGTCAATCCTGGTCGAATATTATTTGCCCCATACTTATCACGTTCTTCAATCAAATCATATTGATTCCATAGCGCTGGACGAGGCCCAATGACAGCCATATCACCTTTGATAATATTGAACAACTGAGGCAGTTCATCTAAACTTGTTTTTCTTAAAAATTTCCCGACCTTTGTGATATAAAAATCAGGGTCTTCTAAAAGATGTGTTGGCATTTCTTTTGGTGTATCAATCTTCATTGTTCTGAATTTATAAATGTTAAAATAGGTTTTATTCTTTCCAACCCGTTTTTGTTTAAATATAATGGGACCCTTTGAATCGATTTTTATCGCTAGACATAATAGTAATAGTACTGGTGATAAAACAATTATCCCTATTAGCGATAATAGAAAATCTATAATTCTTTTCATTCCATCCTTATACAACAAAACCCACTCCTATTTGTTTGAAGCATTTGCAAATTTCACAATTTCATTAGCCAATGTAGCACTGTCTTTAGGAAGTGCATCTACAAAACAAAGTACCTCTTCCAATGAATATCCTTTGATATTCCCAACAAAAATTTTCTCAAAGACTGCTTTATCATTTCGTTCTTTATCCAGCAAAAGCTCTTCATATAATTTTTCCCCAGGTCGAATCCCAGTTTCAATAATCTCAATCTCTTCTTCGCTATAACCACTTAGACGAATCATGTTCTTCGCAAGATCAACAATCTTCACCGGTTCGCCCATATCTAAAATGAAGATTTCGCCACCTTTAGCAAGTGCCCCTGACTGAATAACCAAGCGACTAGCTTCTGGGATCGTCATGAAATAGCGGGTCATACGAAAATCAGTTACTGTGATTGGTCCACCTTTTGCTATTTGTTCACGGAATACTGGAATCACACTGCCTCTTGAACCTAATACATTGCCAAAACGCACAGCAGAAAATTTCGTGCACCCTTTTTCATTTAAGCCGGTAACAATCATCTCAGAGATGCGTTTTGTCGCTCCCATGACGTTAGGAGGGTTATTGGCCTTATCTGTAGAGACCATTACGAAGTTCTTCACTTTCGCGGCTTTGGCAGCTTCAGCAGTATTCTTGGTTCCGTAAATATTATTTTTGACTGCCTCTTTAGGATTGTATTCCATCAACGGTACGTGTTTATGGGCTGCCGCATGATAAACGATATCCGGTTTGACTTCCTTCATGATTTCAAACATCTTTTCTCGATCTTGTATATCGGCTATAACAGGAACGATTTCGGTAATATTGTCTTTAAAATTGATTTTCAACTCACGGTCAATTAAGTAAATCGAGTTTTCTCCATGTCCCAACAAAACTAGTTTTTTAGGATTGAATTGAATCACTTGGCGACAGATTTCGGAACCGATCGATCCACCAGCACCAGTCACTAATATCGTCTTTCCAGTAATTTGATCTTTGATGGAGTCGATATCCAATTTGACTTCATCTCTCCCTAGCAAATCAACGACATCGATTTTCTTCAAACGTGAGGTGCTGATTTTTCCAGAGGCGATTTCTTCCATTGATGGCATCGTGTTGACTTTGACATGCAAAGGTTCAATTAAGCTAAAAATACTCCGCAATTTTTTCCGTGACAAGGATGGAATAGCGATCGTAACCATATTGATCTCATACTTTTGAATCAAATCAGGTAAATCACTGATACAACCCAAGACTTTTTTTCCAGAAAGATAAGTTTTTCGTTTATTCGGATCATCATCGACAAATCCGATAATATTAATGTCACTTGCCGTTTTCGAACCTACAAAGCTATTATAAAGAATTCTGCCGCCTTCACCTGCGCCGACGATCAAGGTATTCTTAACAACCTCATTGGATGCCCCTCTCATGTTTTTTCTTTCTATATAGATCCGCCATATCAATCGACTAGCAATGATCAAAAAGAGCGAAAGAAAGTACGTAAAGATCACTAAGCGCATGCTATAGGTTTCATCACCGAAAAACAAGATCACGTTACAAGTAAAAGCGCTGCATGATACAGCCAAGAAGATAGCGATCATTTCTTTCAAGTTCGTGTAACGATTGATCCGAGAAAAAACACGAAATACGGAACCATAAAAAAGGTAGAAACCTACAGACAGACTCACCGACATCAATGTAAATTCTTTTGGAATCGCCACAAAGGGTTTCATAAAATAAACTGCTGCTATATTCGCTGCTATGATCAATAAACTATCTACAACTATCAAAGTTACAATTTTTCTTCTTCTCGTTAATTCAAACAACCCAGTTGCCCCCTAAAATAACCCGAATTTCTTTTTTTTCACTTCTGTAAAAGCTGGAAAACTGATTTGATCCCCATTTATCAAATCTTTTGCTACTTGTTTCATCAAGGTTACTTTGAGCATGCCAAAATCTTGCTCAATTTGCTCATAAGCTTCTTTTAAATTAAAGGTGCGTTTTGTAACGCCATGGGCATCCGAAGCGACCATCTGAACAAGATTATGTTCAACCATTGTTTTTGCTGTTTTTTGGATTTCTTTTCCAAATACGCCGACATAACTTGGCGCAGTTAACTGTGCCAAACAGCCCATATCCAAAAAAGGGATGAGATTGTTAGGGTCTTTTCTAAAATGAGCATTCCGCTCGGGGTGGACAATGACTGGAATCTTTCCCAGCTGTAGTAAATCGAAGAATATTTGTTCTGTATACGTAGGCACTTCAATCGTAGGAAATTCTATCAAGATATACGTATCATCAAGATCTGTAAAAAGGATGTCATTTTTCTGTATATCCTCAATTAAATCTCCTGTTATCCTAACCTCTTGCCCCTCAAGAACTGTCAAGGGCAGGTTCCGTGCGTCTAATTCTTCTTGTAAAGAGGTAACGAGAGAAATGACCTCTGACTTCGGATTGCGGTATTTTCCATTGTTATGATGTGGGGTACAAAGGATATGCGTAATTCCTTGGCTAATCGCTTTTTCAGCCATAGCAATGCTCGCATTGATGTCTTCTGCACCATCATCAATTCCTGGTAAAATGTGGCAATGTAAATCAATCATTTCTCTCGTCTCCTTCAAATTAATTAATTTCCATAATAATAGTAGTAACCTGAGTCTTTCGAGTGTTCGGCACCGTTATAGACCACCCCAATGATTCTTGCTTGAACCATATTCAATAGATCTCTCGCTTTTGTTAAGGATTCTTTACGTGCAACATTTTCTCGAACCACTAAGATCGTCCCATCTGCTTTAGATGCCATGATTTGTGCATCGGTGACTGCTACAACTGGTGGCATATCAAAGATAACCACATCGTAAAGGTTTTTCGCTTCTTCCATCACTTGGTTCATTCGTGCTGACCCAAGTAGCTCAGATGGATTTGGTGGTTTTGGTCCGCTGGTTAAGACAGATAAATTATCAATCACCGTTTTTTGAGCTGCTTCAAGGACGCTCGTTGAGGTACTTAATACGGTACTCAATCCACTCGCATTGTTTAAGCTGAATGTTTTGTATACAGTAGGCTTTCGCATATCGGCATCAACTAACAATACTCGTTGTCCTGATTTTGCAAAAACAACCGCTAAATTAGCTGAAGTTGTCGATTTCCCTTCACCTGGACCAGAAGAAGTAACAACAATGGTCTTGATTTGTTTATCTGCTGAAGACGCAAATTGAATATTTGTACGGATCGTACGATATTGCTCTGAGATTGGTGAAGAAGGATCAACCATTGTAATCAAGCTCACTGCATGTGTCTGTGTCCCAGTACGTTCTTGTTTTTTTGCCATCATTGTTCCCTCCTAGACCCGGCTACGACTACGGCGTGATTCTGCCGTTTTGTCGCCTTGCGGTTTCTTAATAAATGGTGCGCTTGGCTTTTTCTGAATGGTCGCAGCCAATTCTTTTGGTGACATTTGGGGTACAGTACCCAATACGGTAAAGCCTAATGTTTCGGTTACAAATTTATCATCTTTGACAGTTCGATCTAGTAGCTCCAATAAGAAGGCTAAACCGACACCGACCATGATCCCTAATACCAGACCAATGGCTAAATTTAGTTTGTTGTTAGGTGAAACTGGTGTAGTACTAGCTACCGCACTTGAAATGATTGAGATTTTATCAACATTCATAACATCTTGAGCATTTTCTTGAAAGACCAATGCTGTCGTATTGGCAATATTTTGCGCTGACACTGCATTTGTACTAGTTGCCTGAATGGAAAACATCTGTGAGTTCTGTGACTGGTTGATCGAAATGGATTCTTTCAATTGTCCGACAGTCAAGTCAAGGTTATTTTCAGACTCCAAACGATCCTTCACTTGTGTCATAACCAAGTCACTGACAATCATATCTTTATACGTATTGATCATTTGCAAGTTTGTATTCACATCGTTGGCATTGGTAGTTTCGGATTGAGGCAATGTCACAATCAACTGAGCTTGTGAACTGTATTTCGGTGTAATGACAAAGAAGGTGAATATCCCTGCTAAAGCTAAACCAGCAAACATTGAAATAAAAATAGCAGCTAAGTGTTTCCGTAGAATTGCGAATATTTCTTTTAAGCTAATTGTTTCTTCCATCTTTTCTCCACTTTCCTATTCATTCTCTAGATTTAGTTGAGCTTTCAACTCTTTTTGAACTCTTGCTAGTTCTTCGTCACTCACACGCTGATATGAGATGCCGTCTTGCATGAATCCTTCCCCTTGCAACTGATCTTGTTTGATCGTTTGAAAGGCACTGCGATAATTAAATGCTAAGGTTCGCATGTCATCGAAACTCATATCTGTCTTCATGTTTTGCTCAACGGCATTTAAGATCGTTTGATATTGGGTGATTCCATCAAGACTCAAGACTTTCTTAACGATCCCTTCAACGATTTTACGTTGGCGTTCTTGACGCCCATAATCGCCGTTTGGATCTTCATAACGCATTCTTGAATAGGCAAGGGCTTGTTCGCCATTTAGTGATGTACGTCCGATAGCAAAATCAAAGCCGTCTTGCGAAAAGGTGATTTCATTATCAACTTCAATGCCGCCAACCGCATCGACTAATTCTTTCAAACCAGCCATATTGATTGATACATAATGATCGATCGGAATATCCAAGAATTTTTCTACGGTATTCATTGCCATCGCTGGTCCACCAAAAGCATAGGCATGATTAATTTTATCTGTCGTCCCATGTCCAACGATATCAACATAGGAATCTCTTCCAATACTCACCACCGTCGTCTGATTGTCTTGTGGGCTGATAGTCGCAACCATCATGGTATCAGAACGTCCTTGTTCGACTCTTCCTAAATCACCGGTATCGATCCCCATCAGTAAAACCGAGAAGGAATCTTTTTGGGATAGGTCGACATCATTTTCACGTAGTCGATCTTCTAGATCACGTTCGACTGATTGATAGGTTTCTTGAATTGAGTTTGATACATCAAAATATAATTTTGCAGCGACACCGATCATTCCGATGACTAACACTGCAACGATTGAAAAGATGATTAAAAAGATTTTTTTTCCTTTTGACATTTGCTTTCCTCCAGTTATCTCTATTTTCTTCGATACATCTTTAAATTAGTAAACAGTGTCTGAACTTTGGTCTGTCCAGGTGCCATCTCCTGCGGATGTATCCTCTGAATAACTTTCCGTTGAAGCGGGGGGTGTATACGTGCTGTATCCTGTGTACCCCATTTGGGTAGCGACTTTTTCTGCTAATTCGGTGTATTTCTCTTTCAATTCTTCATTACGAACTTTGCTGATACTGTCGACTGCACTCAGGTATTTTTCTAAGGTGACTTCACTTGTCACCTCATCCCCATCAAGCATTTCATCAAAAGTTTCTTGTAATTTTGCAATGCGGTCCAATTGAGTATCCGCATATTCTAAATAGGAAACGACTAACTCTTTCCATTTACTATCCTCAAAAAAGCTCAGATTTTCACGGACATTCCCGACATCCGTTTCTTTTAGATCAGCTCTAATGATGACATCATTTTCAGCACTTTGCCAATTTGAAACACCTTCAGTAAATAAGGCTTCCGTATCCGCTTGTACTTTTAATTTTGCCTCGATGTCTTTTAGCTGATCATCAAGGGCGGTTTTTTCTTGTTGGATCTCCACTGACTCACTTGGCAGTGCATCATCATCGATCCCATAATCGTCTGCAGATACTTTCACTGCAGAAAGTTTTGCGACTGTTTTAAGAACGTCTTCTTCTTTAAGATCTTTTCGCAAAAACGTTTGATCTTCGTTGCTGTAAAATTCAGCAATTTCATTTGACAACTCATTGATGCGATCTTTTTCGCTGGCAATCGCTGTCTGTGCATATTCGACTCGTTGCTGATATTGCCTTTGGTTATTTTGTCGGTAACCAATAAAACAAATTGCAACGGCGCCAATACCAACGGCTAAAACAGTCAAAGTCTTTATTAACGGCTTTCCCATGAACACACTCCCTACTTCAATTGTGCTTGTTTAAGCATTCTGCCTTCCTCTCACATAATAAAGGCAATTCTAGTTTATTATAAGAGAAATGTATCATTAAATAAAGGAAATTCCCGTTTTTTATTTATTAAGGTATATTTTTCGTCAATAAAAGACTTATATACTGCCAAACATCAGTTATTTTAAAAAACCATAAATAACGTCTACTTTAATTGACAGTTTTTTTAAACCCTCATTTTAAATAATGAATAATTCAGTTATAATCGTTGTTCTCATCACCTTTGAAGGTTGTCACATTATAGAAAAATAACCTTAAGAGATTATATTCGTTCACTTTCTCAACATCTTTTCATTATAAATAGAAAAGATAAGAAATTCAGAAAGTATTTTTATACACTTTTCTTGTTATTATAAATTAATTTGGCAAAGCTGAATTCTTTTCTTGGCGCACTTAGGGTTTCCTTTGCGGCTGCTATTTATTTACGTCAATCGTTCCTGTTAAAATTATAAGTTGTCTTTCGTAAAGTGACTTTTTTCTTCAATTCTGTTCCCCTTAATATTCAATCGCCCCCCGAAAAACAATAATCATTTAATTTTTATTCCACCACTAAACACTTATCGTCTCGCCCCCTCTCTGGCTATTCAATTTCCATCAATCTTCTTCGACATGCTGGAAAAAACGTGTTTCTACCTATATATATGCCGATCGTCAGTTGATTTATAGAAAATGCAAAAAATCTCGCATAGACTCAGGTATAGATTTCACCAATCGATGAAATACGTGATTTGTTTTTTCTTCCCTATCTTCTTTAAGATGAATAAGTAAGATTTGCGATTTTGTTCATGAAAGGAGCCACGTCTTGAGAAATTTTCAAATAAATTTTATTACTAATACTGCAACGATTCGATGGCTGAAAATTTTGAGGGCATTCGAGAAAAATTATCAATGTTCGACTCAAGGTTTGGCAAAAATTTCAGGAAGTACCACGCGAACGATCGTTACGGATGTGACGGATCTAAAAGAGTACTTTGGCGATTGTTTATCGATCGACTCTTCTCACAAGGGGTATATTTTTTCGATCAAACATTCCGCTGTTTATTTAACGAAAAAACGTGCGCTGATTGCCAATGAGATTCTGTTCCATATCATCGAAAGTATTTTCCACAATGATCTTTATAGCTCATCTGAATGGGCTGAGAAATACCATATATCAGAAAGCACTGTTCTTCGCTATTTGCGGAAAGTGCAACCGATTTTTTCTTTCTATCGTTTGGAGATCCAAACCAATCCTATTTGCTTTATTGGTGAGGAGATCAATATTCGCAAGTTTTTCCATGATTTCTATTACGAATCGGAAATTACTGCCCATACAATTTTTCCGCCGATCGCCATCCAAAATATCACTGCTAGCGCTTTTTCTAGATGTTATCAACTTGACCAGCATGCTTGCTCGTTTGGTGAATTCAATTATTACTTGTATATCACCTTTGAGCGCCATTGTGCGGGTCAAGGTATCAAGTTTCCTAAGCAAATAAAAAAAATATTTGAGCAATATAATGATTTTCGGCTGTTTTCTGAAATCAACGAGGCAATGAGTGAACAATACCAAAAAGAACTTCCCTATGAGGAAGTCCTTTATTTGTTCTTATTGGTGAAAACCCGTCGCTCGATCAGCAACTTGGCGATCGAACAAACCTTTTGTAAAGAGTATAATCATTGGCCTGAAATTAAGCAGCTTGCTGCAGCCTTTGTCAAGGATTGTTTGCCAGATACTCAAGATAGCGCTCGTGACCGGCTCTTAGTAGAATCCTTTTTTACGGTAGCAAAAATCAAGCAATTATTATCCCCCTTATTAAACCATATGATTTCGGATACCGTTCATTTTGTCGAAGAGGCGTATATGGATGATTACCATCTATTTAAAAACTATCTGTTGACGCAACCATTAGCCAGAGAAATTTGGGACTGTATCACACTGGAACACTTAGGAACGAGTCTTACGATGTACGTTACCTCTATTAAATCTTTGTACTGGCAAGCAAAGAAGAATATCGCTTTTTTGTTTGAAGGCCCCTTTTATTTATGCCAATTATTAAAATGCAAATCTGTTCGTTATTTGCGCAGCTCTCGGACATTTTATTTTCCAGACTCCAATGAATTGTCGGCAGGCTATTTGGAAAAAAATCAAATTGACTTGATCGTCACCAACTATACGGAATACATTACCGAATATGCCCAAGACATTGATTATTTGCTATTCAAAACTTTTCCCGATGAGCACGACTGGGAAGCTTTAGAAGAAAAACTGAATGCCAACTTCAATCCTTGATAAATGAAAATCTTGGCTCTTTAATTTATGGGACTGAGGAATCATAACTGATTCTTCAGCCCCATTTTTATTTTAGGTATTAAAAAACATATCGTTCTCTAGTATGATTAGATCACCACAAAATAAATAACTGAGAGAATGATTGTAAGACTTATGGGCAATTTAAATCAAAACAGAGCGTATCGTTTGGGTCGGCACTGACACAGCGATACGCTCTCTACTTATGCCTTATTCTATTAAAAGCAAAAAAAGAAGCAGCCACTTCATTCAGTGAGCTGCTTCTTGCTAGTTGATTGATTAATCGAGAATCGTTACTTTTACTTGACGACGTCCCCATTGGATACATTGTGCTACGTTATCAAAGTGAACATCAATGATATTTCCTTTGATCGCGCCACCAGTATCAAGCGCTAGTGCTACGCCATAACCTTCAACATTGACTAAGGTGCCTAACGGAATCACGCTTGGATCCACGGCAACTGCCATTGGATTTTTACGTAAGTCTGTACCGCTTGCTGTAAAGAAACTGGAGCCAGCTTCTTTATAAGAGTAGGCAGTTGATTCCATCATCAATGTCCGACCACTACTTGTATTGCTGTTGTTGCTATTGTTATTGTTATTGTTTGTATTGCTTGAGCTGCTATTTGAGCTATTGTTACTGCTTGAAGAGCTGCTCGATGATGAGGTGCTGCTTTCAGTCGTATTGCTGCTCGATGAAGCAGCCGCTTGTGATTCAGAAGCGCTTGAACGTTCGGCAGCTTGGGCTGCTTCTTTTTCTGCTTTTTCTTTCGCTGCTTGTTCTGCCGCTTCTTTGGCTGCTCGTTCTTCTGCTGCTTTTTCAGCAGCTAAGCGAGCTGTTTCAGCTTCTTTGCTTGAAGCGATTTGTGCCAAGGTTGATTCGTTTTCTTTCAATTGAGCTTGTAGATTCGCAATTTTTGAATCCAGTGTTTTGGCTTCTGATTCTAATGCGGTTTGATTTTCTTTCAATGATTGCTGTGTTGACTGTGCTTTTTCTTCTAAAGCTTCTAGCTTTTCTTTTTCAGCTGTTAATGAATCGATCTTTTCTTTTTCCAAGTTTTGTAACATCGTCATCGCATAGGCACGATTGATAAAATCTTGGATGTTTGATGATTCTAACAGTACCGTCCAGTCTCTGGTAGCCCCGCCATTGACTTGGATGTCTTTCATACGTTCCGCAACGACTGCTTCACGCTTTTCAATTGTTTCTTGTGCAGTTTTGATTTCTGCTTTGGTTGTTGCTAATGATTCTTCATTTTCAGCGATTTGAGCTTTTAGCTCTTCTACCTCACTGTATTTCGCATTCACATCAGTCAATGCAATCTGTACTTCCGTACTGATTTCCTGACTTTGCTGCATGACGGCACTTTCTTGCTCTTGCAATGATTCAAGTGACTCAGCCTGCGCAAAGATTGGAGAAACGATTCCTGCCGCAAAGACAGCGACAACGATTGTTCGTAGTTTCTTTGCCTTCAAAAAATTCCCTCACTTCTCACTATGTTTTCCAACATATCCTATTATACAAATTCTTAAGAAGAATTTTATTGCAGGACCTTTACAATTTGTTACAAATTATCGTAAAAGTGGGTGTTTTAATCGTCTTTTTCAACTGAAATCAGTCAGAAGTGGGAAGAATCAGCATTGATAAGGGTTTATTTTTTGTAACCTTACCGTAACAAACCTATTTTTTCTTACGGATCGCTTCAATAAATCGAGACAATTCCTGACTGCTTTTTATCTGATTGATTTCTAACTTTTGAAAGTTTTTTAAGAGTCTTCTTTGATGGAAATTCAATCTCGGTAGATTCTGTTTTAATACGCGCCATTCTTCTGGAAACGCTGCGAAGCGCCCTTGCCAATCGTTTTTATATTGCTCAATATTTTCAGCCAATTCTTTTTTGTGCTGTTCATAGGCTTGATTGACCTGTTGCACCGCTTTCTGAAAGGCAACCAAGTTAGCTAGGGTATAGCCCATATCAAAAGAGAGAACCATCAATAAGAAAACTGGCAATAAGAATCCTACGCGAGCACTCAATGTTTGAACAATCTCCAGCATTTGCGGATGAACAAATCGAACAATGAGCACACAGCACACGCCCCAAAAAAGAGAAATCGGCAATGCCACCCGTCCATTGATATTTAATGGGACTTCTTTATAATCCCACCATGAGGCATGAAAAAAACGCTCAAGTAAATAACTTGTCACATATTCAAGCACGGTAACCAACAACGCTGCCGCAAAGAACAGTGGAATCACTTGCTCATGCAATGGCCGCAATAAATAGACAACGCCAAGAATCCCAAAGCCGTAGATGGGTGTGATGGGACCAACAAGGAAGCCCCGATAAACAAAGTGCTTGGCTTTTAGTGAGCAATAAATGGTTTCCCAAAGCCAACCGATAAATGAGTACAAGAAAAATAATAAAATGATCCGTTCAAATTGAACCATACCTATCCGCTCCTTTTCAAACTGTCACAATGATTTGTGCAATCGTACTTGTCATCACAATCATACCACAAATCAATCAGTCTTATTTTGAATCAGTGCAGTAGCTTATTCCCTGTTTGAGCGTTCTTTTTTCGTTGCTTATTGATCACCAAAAATAATTGATGGGTGCACTTGTTCTTTCAAACTATAGCCACACAGTTCTTTGTTAAAGGTAAAATGATCTTGTTCCACATTTGCAATGATCTCATCTTCGGAAAATCCGTGAAAATCGTAGTCATTGATATAACTGCGAAGTAATACTAATTTTGCATCGATCAAGAGAACTCTTTGGATATCCATCCAAAAAGCCATGTCTTTGTTTTTCAATATTTTTTTCAATTCTGCTTCCTGTGCTAACCAGTACGCATAGACTGATGGCATTTCACCTTTAATGGTTTCAGCAGATAATCCTTCTCTCATTTTTACTAGATACTCATTTACTGATTGATAAAACAATTTCCTTCCCCCTAGTTCCATTATTTTTAAACGTAGATCTTATGTTTCTTCTATTCCTCGCCGCTTTGAGCTATCTTTCTCTATCCGGCTGTCGCTGATGTCGCCCTACTTTTTGTATCGAAAGAAGCCATAGTATTTCGCAACAAAATTCTGACAATTATTCAAAACAAATAGATAAATAAAAAACACACTATTATTTTATAGATATAACCGACACAATTTTTAACTTCACTATTCTTTTAATGCTTCCTTTCTTTTCTAAAGCATAGCAAAAGTCGCCCCGTATTTATAATCAACTTTTGCATCAATCTAAGAAAAAAGTGAAAATAAGCGGTAACAGTCAGTTATTTCGGCTTCATTTTTTTAAATTTATTATTTAACAATCCTTTATTTTTTTCTTTTCATGCAGTAACTGAGAATATTTTATTGCGTTATTTCCTTTCCTATTATACGATTAACTAAATAATGTTGGTTATTTGAAAATAGAAAACAAAGGGGAACGTGAGAATAATGAGAAAAAGTGTTGTTTTTAGTTTATTGGGGTTCACACTTCTTTTTGCTGGCTGTACGCCAAAAGAGGAGAAACCAGCTTCAGAAAGCACGGAAAATGCAAGCGCTACAAGCTTATCTATGACTTCGTCAACAGAAGTCGCGCAAGAATCGACGGGCTCTTCCAGCGAAGCGGCTTTACCGAGTTCGGAACAAACCATCACAGGCGTGAGTGGAACAAACTATACCATCGATTTGCCTAGTAATTGGCAAGAGGTACCCGATTTCACTTCATTGAATCCTGACAATGATTTCATGTTGTCAGATGCGTTAGAAACGAAATACTTAGCTGCAGTCGTTGAATCGAAACAAGATTTTGCCGATTTAGAAACTTATCTCGGATTGGTTCAAGAAAATTTGGCAACAAGCTTCGATACGACCGCCACCTTTTTACCAATTCCTGACACGAAGGCCTATTTCGTTGATTTCCCAGCGACAGTTGAAGGGCTAAATATCCACTATATTTATTATGTACTTGAAACCGACAATAATTATGTTCAGTTGTATGGTTGGACGTTAGAAAGCTTATACGACTCTTCAAAAGACGAGCTAACAGCGATCATGAACAGCTTCAAAGAAGAATAAACAAAACATCTGGAACCATTTTGGCAAATAGCCGCAAAAATGGTTCCAGATGTTTTTTCATTTTATCTACGGACTACAAGACGCTGTCCTACAAGAATCAATGAGCCAGAAAGATTATTCCACTGCATCAACTGATTCACAGTCACACTGTAGCGTTGCGAAATGCCCCATAGAGTGTCTCCCGAACGTACGGTATAGGTGGTGCTGTTTGATGAGGAAGTGTTCGTTTCTTGAACATACGCTGCACTTACCCAGCCACGCCCTTCAATTCGATACCAGACGTTGTTGCCATTCACACTGGTTCCGGTCTTTTGCGCAACCGCGCGAAAAGAGGAGTTGTTTAACAAAGAACCAACTATTCTGGCACTGGTAGACGCATCAGAGCGAATATTCAATGTTGCGGTTGTACGAAACTCTTTGTTGATGCTTTGCTCAGAGCTATTACTTCCAGCGTTCACTTCTGTCACGTACGTAGCACTCACCCAGCCGCGTCCTTGAATTCGATACCACACATTGTTTCCGTTGACACTCGTTCCCGTCTTTTGAGCGACTGCTCGAAATGTCGCATTACTTGCCAAGGAGCCAACAACAGAAGCGCTAGTCGATGCATCTGAACGGATGTTCAAGGCAGCAGTTGTGCGGAACTCTTTGTTGATGCTTTGTTCGGCATTGTTGTTGTTACCATTATTATTGTTGTTATCATTCCCACCCGTATTCGATGAGATCTCCGTCACGTGAGCAGCACTTACCCAGCCACGTCCTTGAATTCGATACCACGTCGTATTGCCGTTCACACTGGTACCAGTTTTTTGCGCTACTGCTTCAAATGTTGCATTGGCAGCCAATGAACCAACGATCGAGGCGCTAGTGGAAGCATCCGAACGGATATTGAGTGCTGCATTTGTTCTGAATTGCTTATTGATCGCCTGCTCAGAATTGTTATTGTTGTTATCATTTGAACCGCCACCACTTGATGTATCGTACTGGGTCAAATTGTGCGTTTCAATCAAGTTGTCTAGCTTACTTGCATAAGAAGTATCGGTGGCATAACGTCCTTGCAGCCATTGAGTCGCGTCACGATAAGAATTTGTATTAGACTTCCATGCCCCATGGTAGAAGAAAACACCCGGCGAAAATGAGGTAGTTCTCAAAACGTGCGCATTGTCTTGAAAAGATTCTTTTAATGAGGGGTATTTACGAAACCTAGCAATAATCGGATAGAGATTGCCATTCCCGTCATCTTCCATGGTTTGCATCTCTACAAATTGTCCATTGTAAGATCCCTTGATACCAAACATATTATTTGCAAGAGTGGTCAGCGTGGATTGCCCCCAACCTGATTCTAAGATCGCTTGGGCAATCATGACCGAAGCGTAGAGGTCATTTGCCCCGGCAACTTCTTGTGCCATTGGTCCTACTTGCTGAATAAATGCTTGCTGATTGTTGGAACGTGCCATTGGATTATTGTAGTTGGGCATGACCTTCGTTTCAATGGCGATCCGCTCTTCTTCTGACAGAACAGGAATATCACTATCGGTTTCTGCTTCATTCTGTTCAGAAGCATCATCTGCTGGTGCATTTTCGGGTACCTCTTGGATGTCTACTCCATCCGCACTTTCAGCTTCTGATGGATCGGTACTATCTTGAGTTGCTGGTGATCCCTCGTTCACTTCTTGATCTTCTACAATGCTCACTGAATCATGCGTCGATGTGTCTTGGGTTGACTCTGCTGTTTCAACTACTTGAACACCATTTTGGGCTTCTGCTGACTCGAGTGTATCTGCTAAAACATTCATCGGCAAAATATTCACCGTACTAACAAGTGCAGCGGTTGCCGCCGCACTTTTACGGTAAAGAAGCCCTCTTTTTTGTTTCTTCGCACGATAACGAAGTTGTTTTCTTTCTTCCATTTGTCTCTCCTTAAAACTACAGCTAGCTACTTCTTACATTCTTACTGCAAAGCTAGGTGTAAAATGAGCGGTGCTGCCAACAGAAACATTTTGTCCTGGGCGTGGTGCATGAATGTATTGTCCGCCACCTAAAGCAATGGCTACATGATAGGTGCTACCTGATGAACCCCAGAATAAAAGATCTCCTGGTTGTGCTTGGCTAACGGAAATCACTGTACCGGCTGTTTCTTGTGGCACCGTCCATCCACCAATATCTCTCCCTGTTACTTGTAAAAAGACATAGCGAGTAAACCCAGAACAGTCAAAGCTGTCCGGTCCTTTGGCACCCCACACATAGGTTTTTCCGATATGCTTATAGGCTTCTGCCACGATTGCAGCACCATTTGTTGATGCTGGTGCAGAAGGTGCTGGCGGCGTCACGATCGGTGCAGGTGACGGAGCAGGCGTTGGCGCCGGTGTTGGTGTAACTGGCGTCGGTGCTGGCGTTGGTGCAGGAACTGCAGGTGCACTGTCCGCTGGCGTCTCCGGTGCTGCAGGTGTCACTGGTGTTTCTGGCTCATGAATTTCTGGTGTATCTACTGGTGTTTCCTCTGGAACCTCTGGTGTTTCAACCGGTTCAGATTCTTGCGTTTCCTCTGGTTGCGTTTCTGCTGGTGCTTCTGGCTCTTCCACTGGCGCTGGGCTCTCTGTTTCTACGTCAGGTTCTGTGCTCTCTACTTGAACAGCTGCTTCATTCAAGGCTGCTTCTTCCGCTGCAGCTTGTTCTGCCTGCTGTTGCGCCGCTTGTTCCGCTTGGGCTTGTAAAGCAGCTACTCGGGCAGCTTCTTCACGAATTCTCGCTTGCTCCGCTTCATAGGCTTCTTTTTCCGCACGCAGCTGTTCTTTTTCTTCTTCTTTCGTTGCTTCTTCGTAGGCTAAATTACTAACTAAGACATTTAATTCTGCTTGGCTTGCTTCCAAAACACCTTTTTGTGCTTCCAGATGGCTCTGTGCTGCTTGCAATTCTGCCACTTTTTCTTGTGATTCCGCACGCTTTTGTTCAACAGCTTGTTGGTCGGCTTTTTGCTGTTCGATCACTTCATTATTCGCTCGAATGATCGTCGTCATCGCATGCAAACGACCGACTAGATCACTGACAGAGTCCGCCTCTAGTACCGCTGTTAGAAAATGGTCGCCTTTTCCATTAACTTGTGTTTCTCTGGCTTGCTTTTCAATGTTTTCTGAGCGTTTGGCAATGCGCTCTTCTAACTGACTGATTTCCTGATCCAATCCTTCGATCGCTTGCAACAAATCACTTTGCTGCGCTAAAATGATTGCTGCTTCTTGATTTAACGAATCAATTTCTGCAGACAATCCGTCAATTTCCCCTTGTACGCTTTGACGTTGCTGTCTCAACTGATCAATTTCGTTATTTTTTTGTTCGATCAATTGATCGTGATTCGTAGCAAAAACGGTCACAGGTCCGCCGAATGATGACAATACAATGCCGCACATACACACTGTTGCAAAGATTTTCTTCTTCATCTGATCCTCCAAATTCAATTTTAAAACTTTTTTTTCATTTATTTGACCATTTTCATTTTACCATAGTTCAGCAACAAACCCAATCCGTAAGCGATTTACATTTTAGTTACATAAATAAGCTCTGTTTTTTTATTGCATGTTCCCCACTCCTATCCCACCGACACGCCGAGTGAATCCCTATGTATCAACTGTTCAAGAAAACTTCATAGAAAAAGTCCTTTTTCTTAAGAAAAATAAATAATGTTGTAGATTTCACTTTTATTACATTAATTTTCTGCAAAATATGCTTGATTCACAAAGTTATAAACAGACGAAAAAAGCTCCTTCCTAGTGTTTTCTAGAAAAGAGCGAGTTTTTTTGTCTGTGTTATTCACGATAAGGGAGTAGTTGTCTCATTACGGCGATTTGGTCATCAATGGTCTGTTCTGTGATGTGACCGGTCAGAGCCAAAATCCCTAATCCTTCAATCACGAACATATAGTTTTCTGCAATCACTGCCAAGTTTTCATCTTTTAATACACCTTGCTGAACGCCCACTTGAAAAATCTCATGGATCGTCCGTTTCGTCTCAGCGAGTTGAGCTTGCTGCAGTGAACTGGAGGCTTCGGTTTTATGCGTATAGTAATACTCGTAGACGGCTCGCAGCATACCGTCAGAAATGCTGTGGAGTAGACGCTTGCGATGGTCGGAAAAATATTTGTTTAAAATCGTTTCAAAGGGTACTTGCTCCATGATCATCTCTCGTACATCATCAAATTTTCGTTTGGAACGCTGCTCTAACACTGCCAAAAAAATCTCATCCACCGAACGAAAGTACAAATAAATGCCGCCGCGACTAATGCCGCACTCTTCGATAATGTCCTTCATTGTCGCATCAATCAAACCTTTCTTACTAAAGACGACTTTGGCACTTTCAAGAATCAAATCACGCTTTTGTTGTTTTTTCTTTTCCGCTGTAGTCAATTCGCTCTGCTGCTTCTTCGCCATTTTTTTGGCTCCTTTCATCACATTATTAATGACACTCGTGTCATTTTGTTGTATAATCAACCTAACTTAAAAATGACACGAGTGTCATTATAAAAAAAGGAGTTTTTACAATGAATACAAAAAGCAAAACCTATCGCCTTGTCATTCGTGCCATTTTGACTGCTATTATTATTTTACAGACGATGGTACCTTTCCTTGGATTTATTCCGATCGGTATCACTAGTTTAACGATCATCCATATCACGGTGATCGTCGCTGCCATCGTTTTAGGGATAAAAGACGGGATGTTCATCGGCTTAGTCTGGGGTCTTTTTACCATGATCCGTGCGTTTACCTCCCCGACAACGCCCTTGGACATTGCCGTTTTCACCAACCCAATCATCTCGGTGGTCCCCCGTGTGTTGGTTGGCTTAGTGGCTGGTCTCTTATTTACGATCATTTACAAAAAGACCAAAAAAGTCGTCGCTGCTTCGATTGTTGCAGCAATCTTTGGGACCATCACAAATACAGTTTTGGTCTTAACCCTAATGGGAACCTTATATACTGGCTTAGTTGCCAATACCTATGGTGTCGATGCTTCGGCTTTATTCGTGACCCTCGGTGGAATTGCTATAACGAATGGAATCTCTGAGGTGATCACAGCTGCGATCTTAACACCCATTCTAGTAAAAGCCTTATTTGCGGCAACCAGTTTACGTCCAGAAAATCGTTAGTCCCTTCTCTTATCCTATCATTTTTTTCACGTTCTGAGTACTCTTTGCCCAAACATTAAAAGCCCCCGATTTATGAAAGCTTCTATTGTATAGAAAGGCTTTCTTAGATTAGGGGGCTTCTTCTTTTATTGGTTAAAAAAAGGTGAACAGCAAGGCAAGGATCGCTAGACCGCCTTGGGTCAAAATAATTTTCTTGTCGCTAGTCACACTGCCATATGCAGCTACTAAGATAATGTAGATCAGCAACAAGCGACTGATTTCCAATGGTGCTGAAGCAAAGGTAATACTATACAGTAACCCCAAACCAATGAGTCCATTGTAAACCCCTTGGTTTTTGAACAAGGTCACAACGATCGGTCGTTCAAGTTCTGCTTTCGTCACATTGAAGACCCGCGCCGTTGCTTTGGACGTAGTGGCAAATGTTTCTAAATAGAGAATATAGAAAAACTCTAAGGCAACCAGTACAATTAAAATCGTCGATAAAATCGTCATCTTTATTCTCCTTGTTGAGCGACAATGATCTCGCTCGGTTTGGCTGCGAAGTCAGGCATTTGCTGGAATAATTGTTGCAGCAGCGGGTTTTGATTGTGGGCGGTGATCGCTTCTTGATTCGCCCATTTTTCGACCATGACAAACCGATTGTCCTCTTCCAATGATTCATAGAGATGATAGCCGTGGCAGCCATCCTCAGTTCTTGCCGATGCTATTAATGGGGTAACAGCGACTAAAAAATCTGCCCGCTTTTCTTCTTTGATGTAAAACGTTGCATTGATGATTTCCATCGTTTTCCCTCCTCTTATAGAAATGTCGTAATTTGTTCTGCGTCTAACCGAACGGATTCATAGCCTAATTCTTTGGCTTTTCCGACTGAAAGGATCATGACAGGAACATAACGTTCTTTGTCTAAGCCAAAAGCTTCTGCTAATTGATCTGCTTCAAAGCCGCCGATTGGGTTGGTTTCATAGCCATGCGCCCGCGCAACTAACATAAATTGCATCGCTGCTAAACTAGCGTCGATCTTCACCACATCATTCATTTGTTCTTTTGTAAGATTTTCGTAATGAGGAATGATCGCTGCTAATTGTTGGTCACGTACTTCCGCTGGCATTTTGCCTTCTGCTACTGCTTTGTTATAAATTTCTTCTCCTAGTTCATGACAAAGCATATCGCCAAAAATCAAGACCATTGCAGAAGATGTATCATTTTGTCGGACGTTGAAACGAATCAACGGTTTCAATTTTGCTTTTTGCTCATCGCTTTCCACAACGACAAAACGCCAAGGCTGCATATTGACTGAGGAAGGTGCTGTCGTTGACTCTTGGATCATGGTCAACATTTCTTCATGTGGGATTTTGTAGGTTTCATCATAGACACGAACCGATTTTCGGCCAAAGGTGATCTCTGAAAAATTGTTATTGCTGTATTCTGTCATGGGTTTGCCTTCTTTCATGGAACTAATTTCATAAGTAATGTTAGAAGCTGTGCTTCTTCTTCTTCGGTCAAATTGATGCCTAACGACTCCTCAGAGCTGGCATGCTTTGAAGCACAACTAGCCAAATCGGCTTGTGCTTTCGGTGTCAAAGAAACAAAAATCTCGCGGTTATTGTCTTTGTTTCGTTCCCGTGTCACAAATTGTTTTTCTTCGAGAATCTTCAAATGCCGGGTGACCGCTGCACTATCGATCTTCAATTCATTCTGTACTTGATTTTGGGTACAGCGTCCTTGCTCATTCAAAAACTGCAGCAACTGATAACGGGTCAGACTAAAGCCAGTCTCTTTTTCAAAGATCGCCGTTAATTCTTGATTCACGATTTTCATCCGATACAGCAATCCGCTTAGCTCACGTAAATTCATTGCATAAACCGCTCCTTTCATCATTGACTTGTCAACTGTTGACTAGTCAAGTATAAATCATTTTCTTTTGCTTGTAAAGAGTAAGCAAAAAAGACCCGCAGCTAGGCGAACTTCATCAAGGATCGAATCAAGAATCCTTTGGCGAAGTTGCGCCATTAGGCTGCGGGTCTTCGTTACTCCGGTATTGAGAAAATACTGGATAATTTATTTTATTTTAATTGGAAGAGTTTCTTCAAGCCCATCACAATCAGTGTAGAGATCGCTGCAGCAGCGAAGATGATCCCCCACGTGCCGGCTTGAATTGGCATCGTGTCTAATAGCTCATTCATAAACGGTACATAGACTGCTGAAAGCTGCAAACCTACGGAAAGGAGCAATGCCCCCATCAACGGTTTGTTTTTCAAGAGAGTTTTGTCTAAGCCAAAACCGCTGCTCTTACGAACGTTGAAAATATGCATCAATTGTGCTACTGCCATAAAGGTAAAGGTCGCTGTTTGTGCATAAAGCAACTCGTGATCCGTCAACATCAAGAAATTGAAGAAGCCAAACGCCACCAAACCAATCACAACACCACTTAAAATGATGCGTCCTAAGAAGCGTTTGTTGACGAGGCCATCAGCTTTCGACCGTGGCTGACGTTTCATGATATCGTCTTCTGCTGGTTCAAAGGCTAACGCCATTGCTGGCGCAATATCGATGACTAGATTTAAGAAAAGGATATGCAGCGGTTGGATCGGCATTGGCATCAAGAAGATGACACTTAAAAAGATCGTCACGATCTCAACCATATTACAAGAGAACAGGAAGGAAACATATTTTTTTATGTTGTCAAAAATGATGCGTCCTTCTTTGATGGCATCGACGATTGTTCCAAAACGGTCATCAGTTAAAATCATATCGGAAGATTCTTTGGCTACTTCTGTCCCACGAATCCCCATGGCGATCCCGATATCGGCGCCGTTGAGTGCCGGCGCATCGTTAACGCCATCGCCAGTCATAGAAACGATATCGCCTTCTTCACGCAAGGCTTCCACAAGTTGTAATTTATTTTTTGGAGAGACTCGAGCAAAGACAGCGACTTCTTCTATTTTTTCGTTAAAGCCTTCCTGCCCTGCCAATTCATCGATCTCGCGACCTGTCATGGTTTTTTCATGATCTTTTAAGCCAATTTCTTTGGCGATCATTGATGCGGTCTTCGGATGGTCCCCCGTGATCATCTTCACTCGGATCCCCGCTTCTTGGGCGACCTTCACTGCCTCTTTGACATCTGTTCGTGGCGGATCGACGATGCCCGCAAAGCCTTGGATCTTGATTTCCTGTAATGCTGCTTTCAGTTCTGCTTCGTCCGTCCCACCTTGATAATCCTTGATGCAACCGACAGCGATCACCCGCTGCCCATGACTGGCTAACGTGTCATTGTATTCATGAAGTTGTTCTTTTTCAGTGGCATCAGCATCAGCTAAATCAATTAAGACATCTGGTGCCCCTTTGATGATCAATGTCCGTTGCTCTCCTTCATACACGGTCACCATGTATTTGTTGTCGGAATCAAAGGGCATTTCTGCGATTTTCTTCAGCCCGCTGTCCTGCTCTTTTTGCCGATCGATGCCGATCTTTTGACCTAAAACAACAAACGCCCCATCCGTTGGATCACCGAGGATCTCGTATTGCCCTTCGTTTTCACGTAAAGTGGCGGTGGTACATAAAGCGCCATTTGCAACCATCCCTTGCAGTGCATCATGATTGGTTGCGTCGATCTCGGAATTATCATCCGAGTCTGCCTTATAGAATTTTCCGTTGGGTTCATACCCATTTCCTGTCACTTTGAACATTTCCCCAGAACCTAAAATGATCTCGGCAACCGTCATTTGGTTTTCTGTCAGCGTCCCCGTTTTATCACTGGCAATGATACTGGTGGCGCCAAGAGTCTCGACGGCAGATAACGATTTGACGAGTGCTTTGTGCTCGGCCATCGTCCGCATGCCTCGAGACAATGTGATTGTCGAAACGGCTGGCATTGCTTCAGGAATGGCTGCGACCGCTAAAATAATCGAAATATGGATCATTTCGACAAATGGCTGATTCGTCAAAATACCTGCGACCAAAACTGCCACAGCAGCAAAGAGCGCTGCAATAATGATTGCTTTTCCAAGCTTGTCCAATTCGATATCTAACGGCGTTTGACGCTTTTTGTCACCCGTCAGCATGTCACTGATTTTTCCAACCTCGGTCTTCATGCCGGTTTCTGTCACTACTGCATAGGCATTTCCCCGAGTTGCCGCAGTTCCTGCGAAAACGACATTGCGGCGATCGCCTAATGGAACATCTTCTTCATAAGTTTCTCGTGCATCTTTTTCAACAGCTTCTGACTCACCGGTCAGCGCTGATTCGATGCAGGCAAAGTTGCTCGTTTCAAGTAAGCGGGCATCTGCCGCAATGGCATCCCCTTCTTCCAGAACGAGAATATCGCCTGGAAAGATTTTTGCCGACTCGATCTCCATTACTTCTCCATCACGAATCACTTTTGCGGTAGTGTAAATCATGCTTTGAAGTGAATCAATTGATTTTTGTGCTCGCAATTCTGTAATGAAACCGGTCATTACAGCAATCACCACGGCAATCAATACTGCAATTCCTTCAACCGTTTCCCCCATCGCAAAAGAGAGTAACGCAGCTGCTAGCAAGAGATAAACAATCAAGTTGTTCAAGTTATGCCACAGCAATTCCCATACAGAAAGGGATTCTTGTTGCTGGATCGTGTTTTCTCCGTATTTTTCTAAGCGTTTGTCGGCTTCTTTCCCGCTTAGGCCTTGCTTGCGGTCACTTTCAAAATGTTTCAAGGTCTCTTCAGTCTTTTGCTGGTAAAATTTTTCCATCAAATTCCTCCTTTTAATTGTAAACTTCTTGCCGAGGGTTTCCACGTTTCTGAAGGGATAAATCGGTACAGATACCTTGCACAGTCATTTTTTGATTTTTAATCGGTTCAGGCAATTGCTGATTGAAGGGAATATAACCAATAAGAAAAGCAAGCGCAGATTGACTGGCTGAGGGAAAAGGTATGTGTGATGAGCATCGATCATTTTGCGAGCAGTGAAGTAACTTTTTTTGGTAGTCGCAAGTGATCTTTCTATGTACGTACTTTGTGAAAAAACCATTCGGCCTATTTCTAACCTATCATGGATGAAGATGTTCGCAAAGGATTTTGCTTCACAAGTAAAGTAAAAAAACAGTCGTGACAAAATTAGCACCTCAGCTTTTGGTGTCGATTTGACAGCATGCCAGTAATGGCAAACAGGCACTCGTTTCGGCGTTTTCTTAATAACCTGAGCTTTCGCTATGTTGTGATTTACAATGTTACAACTCTAGCAAAAAAATAACTTTAAAAAGAGATCGCTCACTGTCCTTACTTTATTTTAACAAAAAAACACAAACTTTTGAACAAAAAAACTGTTTACTGCTAAAAAAATAGATAAACCGCTGCATCTTTCCGCTTACAATCTAATTCCTGATCGTCAAAAAAGCCTAAAGTTAAAACAAGCCATTGATCCTTTGTGTTCATTCAACACGAGCTCACCACTACCCAAAACAAGCATTCCTGGGTTGAATTGTGAATCACCAACCGAAGAATGCTTCGTATTTATTCTACTTTAAGAGGTAATTTCCTCACTCTCGATATAGCAATAGACCCTCAGTTCAGGCAAAGCCTGCTTTATTTGCTGCTCAATGGTATCAATAAACGTGCTTGGTTCTTCATCCGGCGCTAGTTTCAAGCTAAGGTCGGCGACGATCAAAAGTTCCTCTGGGCTTAGATGGAGGGTTCGTAAATCTTTGATTTGAATGATGGCAGGGTTGGCTAAAATTTGTTTGATCGCCATTAAATCTGATGCGGATGCCCCTTCGCCAATCAAAAGGCTATAAAATTCTTTGGCTAAAAAGACAGCAGCAGCTATCAACAACAATCCACCTAAAATGCCCCCGAGGGAATCAAATACCGGATTGCCTGTCAAAGCAGTCAATGAGATTCCTGCGATGGCGATCGTCACACTACCTAAGGCAAACAAATTTTCCGTGAAGCCTAAAAGCAGATCGGAATCGCGGCTTTCTTTTAAGAAACGGACGAGGGGCTGGTTTTGCTTGTTTTGTTCTTTGACTTCTTGCCATCCCTCTTGTACAGCCGTCACTTCAATGAACAAACTGACAAATAAGATCGCTGCCACCAGCTGGAGCTGTTCCACTTCGTGGGTTGGGTCTAGTAGATCACGGCTGGCTTCAACAACCGCTAAAATCCCACCGCCTAAAAAAACTGTCATGGCAACTACGGTACTAAAAAAATAGGTCGCTCGTCCTTCACCAAACTGATGCAGTTCACTGCGTCCTCGCTGTGCTCGGTTTTCACCGATGGCTAGAAGTCCTTGATTGATGCAATCGATCAGACTATGGATACTTTCGTTCATCAAGACAGCACTGCCGCTAAAGAAGTAGCCGATGGCTTTCATGATCAACCCTAAGACGTGGGTTAGCAAAACGATTCTACGGGCTTTTTGTTCTTGCTGTTTTTCCATCATGGTTCCTCCCCCAGTGTATGACTTGCTGCAACAAGTTGTCTCTTTTCTTAAGAATAGCACTGCACTTCTGAGATGCAAACGAAAGCGGCTTGAGAGACTGAACTTGTTTTCAATCGATTTTTAAAGGTCTGAGGGTATAAAAAAAGTCAGGAATGTTCCTGACTTTTTTCTCTTGATTAGTAGCCGGTTCCGTCATCAACGACATCCGAGCCGTATCCGTCACCAGTTCCTGCACCTGTCTCGTTTCCTGTATCGGTACCTACGCCGGTTTGGGCTTCTGTATTGACATCTGCTTGTGTATCTGCTGGCGCTTGACCTAATGCTTTCAACATATCGTTACGAATTTCATTGTAAGAATAGTCTTGAATATATACGATCGATTGTCCATCATAAGATTCCCCATCGTACCATTCAAAGGTATGTTTTTGAATATCGAATCCAGACAACATATTGCCTGCCAAAGATACTAAGTCTTCAAACTTAAAGTTTGTATTCACATCTTCGCTGACAGAATCTAAAATTTCTTGGTACTTGGTGACATTATTGATTTTCAAAGCTTGGTGGATCGCTGCTTCAATAACTTCTTGCTGACGGTTTCCTCGATCCACATCAGTATCCATTTTCCGGATACGGGCAAAAATCAAGGCTTGTTCACCGTTCAACAATTGACGTCCTTCTGGAATCAACGTTTCTCCCGTGTTGTCTGAAGTATATTTCTTGTTGATGTCGTAAGGCACATCAACAGTGATTCCGCCAATCGCATCGATTATTTTTTCAAAACTTGTAAAATTGATGTTTACGTAATAGTCAATTGGCAATTGCAGGTAGTTTTGGACTGTTTCAATCGTTGCGTCTTCCTCACCAATCGTGAATGCACTATTGATCTTGGCTGTAGTAGCAATTGTCCCAGTTCCTGTTCCATCATAAATATTGGTCCAAATATCTCTAGGGAGACTAACCATATCAATTTTCTTGTTTTCGCCATCATATACCATGTAAATCAAACTGTCGGTACGGGCACTGTCCAAATGTTCTGTCTTTTCACGTTCCGCGTCATTATCGACACCCATCAGCAAGATCCCAAACTTTGAATTCACGTCAGAAGCTTTCAATGAGTTGTCTTCTTTACTTTTATTGGAACTGATTACAGCGGATTCTTTAAACATTTTATCCACTGAATTTTTTGCTGCATAATACGTATAGCCGGCAAATAAAACGATGCCTGCAATGGCGAAAAGAAAGATTCCTCCAATAATCACGCGTTTGTTGCGCGCTTTGTGGGCTCTTTGCTGTTTATATCTCGTCTTTCTATCCATAGTGCCTCCTTCATTTCTCCTGAATTGCTCTCCCCGATTGTACCAGAATTTTTGCGATCCGCCTATTTTTTTAAGAAGTTTTATTCTTTTTCTGTGAAGTCCTTTAAACATTCCTTAAAAATAATTCTGATGATGAAAGAAAGCTGGATAATTAGTCAACTTCTATGGATATTTTATTAAAAAACGATTTTTTTCATTCACCCTTTTTTGATGGATCAACTTCTTTTTCGACAGTAAGCTGAATAATTACACCAAATGGATCGCGAACACTTGCATAAAAAAACGCAAACGGATTTTCACTAGGTGCCTGGATCACCTGACTGCCCTTTTCCACTAGTCGTTGATAAAGCTTTTGAGCTGTTTTGGTGTCGTCTATCGTCAAACTCAAGGATAAGTGATTCCCTGCTTGAATGGGCTCCCCTTCGATCAATGGATTGTCAGCCAGCTGCAACTGGAAATCTCCGATTTGTAGGATGGAATGAGAAAGATACTGTTCTTGACCTGCAAGAATCTCCAGCGTTGGATCAAGTTTTTTTTGATATTCTTGGTTGGTGATGGCGAATAAGAGGGTCGCGTCTAATGTTTCCTGATAAAAGTGGATGGCTTCTTGGGCTTTGCCGTCTAAGGTCAAAAATAAAGCGATTTTTGGTTCGATCATTTGTTGGTTCCTCCTTTTCTTGTTACCATAAGTGTAACTGTGAATATTGCCAAAACTTGGCACCATTGGAGAAAGAAATGAAAAAATCAGAACGTTTAACTCAGGAGCTATTGTATTTACAAGGAAAAACCACTTTTCATCTAGCTGATTTGATGGAAACCTTTGCGATTTCAAAACGCACAGCCGTCCGCGATGTCCAATCGTTGGAAGAGCTGGGCTTGCCTCTCGTGGTAGAAACCGGTCGTTATGGCGGCTATCAGATCTTAAAAAATCAACTGACCCCCTTGTACTTTGACAAAAATGAACGTTATACCCTTTTCTTTGCTTTACAGCTCTTACAAAAACTGTCCGATTCTCCTTTTGATCGGAGCTATCAAGGGCTGCGGCGAAAACTTTTGCAGTCTTTTTATCAAGGAGATACCGACTGGTTAGAAAAAATGGAGACGGCGGTTTCATTTCAAGGGGTGCCTCAATTGACGAGTGCACCGATCCTCTCAGCGCTTTTTTCAGCAATCGTACAAGAACAGGTCATCCAATTTACCTATCAGCGTTATCAAAAAACGTACAAGACCGTACAACCCTATCAGCTGGATTTTCGTGCTGGTTACTGGTATTGTTTGGCCTTTGATTGTCAAAAGCAGGCCTTTCGCCGCTATCGCTGTGATGCAATGCAGGGACTTGCTCCGACTGAAAAAACAGGCTATACCTTGCAGCAGTTAGCTGAAAAACAGCTGCAGCAACAAGTGTTGACACAAACACTGGGCTATCACATCCGCTTTGATCTATCGGCAAAGGAACGCTTGTGGCAAGAAAAATATCCTGATATGGCAGTGGTGGAACGTCCTAGTGAGCTTTGCTTAGAAGGACACATTGCCGACAATGAGCTTGATTTTCTAGCTGACTTTCTCTTGCAATTTGGGCCAACCATCAAAGAAATCGAACCGTTAGCCCTCAAACAGGCGTATACTGAAAAAGTTCGGCGGATGCTGCAGCCATTTACAACTGACTAAGCGTCTTCACGCTGTTCGATGATGGTTGACACTCTGCCTAAAACAATTCTTACTTATAAGGAGTTTTCTACCCATGTTTCTTTTAAATAAAAAAACCTTCCAAGCGTTGGCAGCCCCCTATTTGACGGAAGGAGCTGTGATCGGCTATGCAAAATGGCAGTCCTTCAATGCCATCACCAGCCGTACCCTGCTCGTCTTAGATGATCAGCAATTGACGATTTTGGCATTGAATCTTTTCTCGACAAAAGTCCTGCAGCACAAAATCGTGCCGCTTGCTGAGCTAAAAAAACAGCACAAAGATCCTGTTGTAGGGATGCTCGTCCCGATTCGCTTTACTTATAAAGGGGAAACCTACCGTTTTCAAATGCAGCGAGTGATTTTGCCCTTGGGGGATTGGCAAAAAACCTTTCTTGCCCGCTGGCAGGCGTGGTAAATAGGCAGCAACTGGCAAGTTCTAATTGTAAAAGAAAGAATTTTCATGAAATTTACACTCTTTTACAAGAAAGTTGTTGTATTTTTCTGATAATGTTTTCGGCTATTTCGTTCTATGGTAAGATGTCCCTAAAGAAATGGAGGCTGTCTATGGTATGTATGGAAAGTGAACGGTTAACGATCCGTCCGTTTCAAGAAAGTGATTTTGCCGATACCTTTGCTATTTATCAGCAAGCGGAAGTTTGCCGTTTCTTACTTCATGAGCCTTGGCAGACAGAAACGGCAGCGGCGTCTTTTGCCAAAAAATGTCAACAGCACACCTTGACGGACCAAGCAGGTCTTTCTTTGGCGGTACTACACGATCAAACGGTCATCGGCGATTTGTCGGTGTGGTCTACTGGTCAGCCGTCTTCCGTTGAAATCGGCTATGCCTTCCATCCGTCATTTGGCGGACAAGGGTTTGCTCAAGAAGCCTTGAAAGAGTTGTTGGACTGGTTGTTTGCCAGTCAGAAGATCCATCGGGTCCAAGCGACGCTAGATGCCCGCAATCAGGCCTCAGCCAAGCTTTGCCAACGGATTGGATTGCGCCAAGAAGCACATTTTATCCAAGACTGGTGGAACAAGGGGGAATGGACCGATAGTTTGGTTTTTGCCTGTTTAGTCAGTGAACATCTTGCTGAAGTTCACTCATAAGCTCATGAGGATGAACAAGTCCGCTCATCCGCAATAATTTAGGAGGTTTTTTATGATAAGCTTGTTACGCTACGCCAAGGATTATCGCAAACAGATTATTCTTGGTCCGTTTTTCAAATTTTTAGAAGCGGTGTTTGAATTGGTCCTGCCTTTACAGATGGCCGCTTTAGTCGATGAGGGCCTACGGCAAAACAATTGGTCGAAGGTCGTTGAAATGACGATCTGGATGATCGTGATGTCCGTGTTGGGGATGATCTGTGCCGTCATCTGTCAGTATTATGCTTCCGTCGCTTCTCAAGGATTCGGGACAGAATTACGCAATCGCTTGATGAAAAAAATCAACACCCTTTCCCATAGCGAACTGAACTTATTCGGTACTGATACGTTGATTACTCGAATGACCAACGACATCAATCAGATGCAGATTGCTTTGGCGATGCTGATTCGGCTGGTTGTCCGGGCGCCCTTCTTAAGTATCGGTTCTGTGATTATGGCCTTTGTCATTGATTGGCAAGCTGGCTTGATTTTCCTACTCGTTTTACCGCTCTTTTGTATCGTCTTATTCTGGATCATCGCCAAAACCGTGCCATTGTATAAGAAAGTTCAAGTCCATTTAGATGAGTTGAATGAGCTAGTTAGTCAAAATTTAAGCGGGATTCGGGTGATTCGTGCCTTTGCCCGCACAAAAACGGAAACGAAACGCTTTGATAAGGCAACTGATGATTTAAGTGATGTCTATTTACGGGTGACAAACCTGTCTGCTTTATTGACGCCTGCCACCACCTTGATCATGAATGTCGGCATTATCACGTTGTTTTATATCGGTGGATTCAAAGTCAATATAGGCAATTTGCAGCAAGGACAAGTGCTGGCACTGGTCAATTACATGAATCAAATGCTCTTAGCATTGATCGTGGTTTCCAACTTAGTGATCATCTTTACCCGTGCGGCAGCATCAGGTTCACGGATCAACGAAGTGTTAACCACTGAGCCATCGATCGGCGATGAACTTTCAGAAGTCTTTATGGATCAGCCGAAAAACAACGTCGGAGCGATTCGCTTTGAACATGTTGATTTCCGCTTTTCAAAAGAATACGGATTAGCTTTGAAAAACATTGATTTCCAAGTCGCGCCGGGGTCTATTTTAGGTATCACTGGACCAACCGGGAGTGGGAAATCTGCCTTGACCCAATTGATCCCCCGCTTCTACGATGTGGCAGATGGCAAAGTGATCGTTGACGGACACGATGTGCGGAAATGGCCTTTACAGCAATTACGCCAAAAAATCGCCATGGTGCCTCAAACCGCCGTGCTGTTTACGGGAACGATTCGAGAAAACTTGCAATGGGGCAAAAAAGAGGCCACCGATGAAGAGTGTTGGCGAGCACTCGAAATCGCTCAAAGCCGCGACTTCGTTGAAGCCTTGCCGCAGCAACTGGATACCCCGATTTTTGAAGGGGGCAAGAACTTTTCTGGGGGACAAAAACAACGGTTAACGATTGCCAGAGCATTGATCGCTAAACCAGATATCTTGATTTTGGATGATTCTCTAAGTGCCCTTGACTATCAAACCGATCTTGATTTGCGGATGGCTTTAAAAGAAAGCATTCGTGGCACGGTCATCATTATCTCTCAACGGGTTCGCTCCATTCAAGATGCGCAGCAGATCTTAGTCTTAGACCAAGGGAATTTAGTAGGCAAAGGGACCCATGAAGAGCTGTTGGCATCTTCAAAAGAATACCAAGAAATCGTCGCATCACAGGCAGAGGAGGAAGAAGCATGAAAAAGAAATCATTCGATTGGTCGGCCTTTCGTCGCTACCTCCCTTATTTGACTGCCTATGCGAAGGAAACTTGGGCAGCAGTTGTCCTCGGGATTGCTGCTGGCGTCTCCTCGGTTTATATGACGTATCAGATTGGTCAAGCCGTCGATCAGCTGATAGGTGCTGATCAAGTGCAATTTAGCACTCTCTATCGTATTTTGCTTCTGTTTGCCGGAGTGGTTTTAGTGACTGTGGTCAGTCAATGGTTGATCCAGCGACTGGGTAACCGCGTGGCGTATTTATCTGTCGCCGATTTGCGCAAAAAAGGTTTTGCGCATCTCAATACATTGCCTTTGCGCTATTATGACCAAAACTCCCACGGCAACATCGTCAGTCGTTTTACCAATGACATGGATAATATTTCCATTGCCGTCGCTGCAGTCTTCAACCAGCTGTTTTCTGGTATTTCGGTCGTCTTGATCGCCTTAGTCGTCATGCTGCAAATGAGTGTGCCCTTAACGTTGGTCGTATTGGTTTCGACCCCGATCATCTTTTTGGTCAACTGGATCGTGGCACGAACGTCACAATCGCATTTTGCTCGGCAACAAGAAATCGTCGGCGAAATTTCTGGCTTTGTTACGGAAATGATCGGCAATCAAAAAATCGTCAAAGCCTTTGATCGAGAAACCATCAACCAAAACCGTTTTGAAACGATCAACCAAGAATTGAATGTCCGGGGGCAAAAGGCACAGTTTTCTTCTTCTTTGACCAATCCCCTTTCACGATTCGTCGATCATTTGGCGTATCTGTCAGTCGGCTTTGTCGGCGGTCTGCTTTACTTTTCTGGTTCAGGTGCTGTCACGGTTGGGATGATTTCCAGCTTTACGATCTACTCCAGTCAGTTTTCGAAACCATTCATTGAATTGTCAGGAATTACGACCCAGATCCAAACGGCATTGGCTGGACTTTCAAGAACCTTTGAGCTGTTGGATCAAGAGCCAGAAACAGCCGATGATCAAGAATCTCAATCACTGGGAGAGATCAAAGGCGAGATTGCCTTTGAGGAGGTGTCTTTTGCTTATGATCCTGGTCAAAAATTGATCGAAGATTTCACTTTTACTGCAAAACCTGGAGAAACCGTCGCAATCGTCGGAAAAACCGGTGCCGGTAAATCGACGTTGGTCAATTTGTTGATGCGTTTCTATGATGTCGATAAAGGCGCGATCAAGATCGATGGCACCGATATTCGTCAGTTGAAACGAGAAGAATTACGGCAAAGCTTCGGAATGGTCTTGCAAGATACATGGCTCTTTGATGCCTCTTTACGAGAAAACTTGCAATACGGAAATGACACTGCCACAGATGAAGAAATCTATGATGCCCTAAAGCATGCCTATATGTATGAATATGTGATGCGCTTACCAGAAACACTAGATACACCGATCGGTCATCAAGGCATCAAGATCTCTGACGGACAACGACAGCTATTGACGATTGCCCGCACGATGATCAGTAACCCACCAATGCTGATTTTGGATGAAGCAACCAGTTCGGTTGATACTCTGACTGAGAAAAAAATTCAAGATGCCTTTTTGAAAATGATGGAAGGCAAAACCAGCTTTGTGATCGCCCATCGGTTATCAACGATTCGAGCAGCAGACAAGATCCTTGTAATGGATGCCGGTCAAATCGTGGAGCAAGGAACCCATGAAGAATTACTGGCAGAACAAGGCTATTACTATCGCCTGTACCATGCTCAATTCCAACATTGATCAGTCATACAACAACCCCCACCACCTCAAAGAGAGCCTCTTGAGTTGGTGGGGGTTGTTTTGGTTGATTTATTGGTCCCAAACATCGGCATATTCTGGTTTGCGTTCAAATTCTTTTTTGGCAAAGGGACACAAAGGAATGATTTTCTTTTGTTCTTTGCGGGCTTTTTCCACCCCTTTTGCCACTAATTTTTCGGCCAGACCTTGGCCCCGATAAGCGGGATCGACAAAGGTATGGTCAATGATCAAGCGCGTTTCGCCCGCTTCCGACCACGTCATTTCACCAATTTCTTTGTCACCGTCTTTTAACACAAATCGAGCATTTTCTTCTAAGATTTCCATGATTGTTCCTCCTTTAACACATACTTTAATGCACCGCTTGGACAGGTATGGATCACTTGTGCCGCTTGGGCTGCTTCCCCATTATCAGGAATCACCCAGGGACGCCGTCCAACTTCAAAAATGGCGGGATTGCCCCGCACACAATTACCGCTGTGGGTGCAGATCTCTTTGTTGTAATAAATATCGATCGCTTCACCACGATACTTCCGATATCCTGCAGTAATCAACCCTTCTTCTGTTTCATTCGCTAGTGGCTGTTCGTCCATGTTGAACACCCTCCTCTTACTGATTGTCAGAAGCAAACTGCCTGCCTCCTCCTTCATCATACGACTTCTCGAGAAAAAAATAAATCATTTGTTCTAAAATAGCCTCTCAGTTGCCGATCATTAGCCAAAAGCTTGCGGCAGCACAATAAAGCGTTCCGTCAAAACAGCATGTTTTGACGGAACGCTTTTTTCATTCGTGGGGCACTTTTGCAACAAAATGAAACCGCTGCGTGGCGTAATCCCCTGCTAAATGAGGATCGATATATAACCCGAGTTGCATCAATTCATCGCCACCGAAGCTCTCTCCCCCGCTTTGATAGGTGAGGTCAGGATCAAGACCAGCCAGCTTTAAAGTAACCAATGGTGCAGAGGCTTCGGCTAAGACTCGGAAGTAAAAGACGATCGCTTCTTTTTTATCTGGAGAAACATACAGCCAGGCGGCGTCATTGCCTTCATAAGGGCTGAGCAGTCGAACAAAGCGGCCCAACTGCAGCAGGCGACGATGTTTTTTATAAAAAGTGATTTGTTCTTTGATTTGCGCTTTTTCTTCTGCTGTCAGCTGTGTTAAATCAAGCTCATAGCCTAGCAAGCCGGACATCGCAGCATTGCCGCGAATCGCTAGATCCGTTGCCCGTTGGGTCTGATGGTTCGGGATCGCTGAGACATGCGCCCCCATGGTGGATGGCGGATAGACCAGACTGGTACCGTACTGGATCTTCAAGCGGGCGATGGCGTCGGTGTTGTCGCTGGTCCAAATCTGCGGCATATAATACAAGAAACCGGCATCAAAACGCCCGCCACCGCCAGAACAGCCTTCAAACAGGATCGTCGGATAGGCAGTGGTCAGTTTCTCGAGGAACTCGTACAAGCCCAGCAGATAGCGATGCGCGACCTCCCCTTGCTGGGCAGGATCGAGGAGCAAGGAATAGACATCCGACAGACTGCGGTTCATGTCCCATTTGATATAGTCGATGGCAACCGTATCAAACAGTTGGGATAATTGCTGATAGAGATGGTCTCTGACATCTTGTCGAGAAAAGTCCAACACATACTGACTGCGGCTAAGCGCTGGCTTGCGATTGGGTACTTGTAACAGCCAATCAGGGTGCTGTCGGTTTAGTTCACTGTCACCAGAAATCATTTCTGGTTCCAGCCAAAGCCCGAATTGCAGCCCTTTGTCATGGACTTTTTGGGCAAATCCTGCCAAGCCAGAAGCTAGCTTGCCTTCGTTTTCAAACCAATCGCCTAATGAGGTTTGGTCATCTTCTCGCTGACCAAACCAGCCGTCATCCAAAACAAACAGTTCGATTCCCAGCTCCTTCGCTTCATCAACGAGGGCATCCAGTTTTTCTTCATTGAAATCAAAGTACGTTGCTTCCCAGTTATTGATCAGGATCGGCCGTTCTTGCTTTTTGTATTTGCCCCGAATCAAATGCTCATCATAAAAGTCATGATAGGTGGCTGACAGCTGGTTCAAGCCAGCCTCACTATAAGCAATCACGGCTTCTGGGGCTTGAAAGCTTTCAGTTGGCGGCAATTGCCAGGCAAATTGATGGCTGTTGATCCCCATGATCACACGAGTCTGATGGTAAGGATCTTTTTCGATGATAATTTCATGGTTGCCACTATACAGCAAACTAAAACCAAAACACTCCCCAGCAAACTCCGTAGCATTAGGTTCCAGTATGACGGCAAAGGGATTTTGCTGATGGCTACTGGAACCACGCTTGCTGTCCAAACGCTTGATGCCGCGATTGATTGGTTCTCGGGTGACTTGGCGTTCTTTCGCCCATGCCCCCGGCAAGTGGATCAAATCAAAGGGACGGTTAGGAAAATCGAGCGCTTGACTCGCCAGCTGCTCGATCGTAACAGGCTGGTTTCCGTGGTTGATTACTTTACTTGAGCGGACGATCACTGCCGCATCCTCGAAAATCGTGTAAAACAGCTGCAGTTCGAGTCCCGTCACATCATCTTTTAAGGACAGAATCAGTGTTTCGATCCCGTCGACGGCACCATGGGTCTGAGGCAATCCTGCTAGGGCGGGTTTGCCTTGTTGAATCTGGTAATCACTAAAGACAAAATGGCTGACTCGGCTACCGTTAGACTGGCGAATCCTATAAGCTGCTTCTCGAAAATCTCCGAAGCCGTTGCCAGGAAATTCCATCATCAAGGTGTCTAATGAGAAAAGTCGGTCGCTGCTGTCTGGGGGATTGGGCGAAAAGGACCGATCAAGACGTGGATAACGATAGCCGCCAGAATAATGAGCGATTTTTTTTCCAAAATAAAGGTGTGCCACATTGCCCCCTTCTTCTATTTGTATGAGATAGCTGATTTGATCGTTGCTTAAATGAAAGACGTTTAATTGTTTGTCAAAAAGAATCATATCGTACCCTCTACTTTATAATTGTTCGCTGATGCCCCGCTTATTTCACGGATCCCAGCATACCTTGGACAAATTGTTTTTGTAAAACGAAGAAAATGATGGCCGTTGGCAGTGTGGCGATCACAATGCCGCACATCATCATGCCATAATCAGGTGTATAAGAAGCACCCATAGCCGAAAGAACCAGTGGAACGGTCCGTTTGTCTGGTGATTGCAAGGCAACTAATGGCCACAAATAATTGTTCCAGCTGCCCATAAACGTAATGATCGCGGCAGCTGCATAAGTATTTTTAGCCGTCGGCATGTAGACTCTAAAGAAAATACTTAGTTCATTCAAGCCATCGATCCGAGCAGCTTCGACTAATTCTCTAGGGAATGCCTTGATGTTTTGGCGGAAAAAGAAAATCAAAAAGGCGGTACAGACCGAGGGCAAAATCACGACAGCGAAGGTATTGATTCCGATCGGTGTGCCGCTAAGCTTGCTGAACATCCGATAGAGCGGGATCATTAGCGCGGCAAAAGGCACCATCATCGACAGCAGTAGAATATTAAAGATGCGGTCTTTGGTTTTCGTTCGATAAATCTCAAAGCCATACCCTGCCATGGAGGAGAACAACAGCGCAAAGACGGTCGTAATCACGGCAATCACTGCGGAATTGCCTAATGCCCGAGTAAAATTCAAATCGGAAGAAAAAAGATTTTGGAAGTTGATCACCAATTGATCCCCAATCATGATTTTTCCAGCAACGATATCAAAGGTTTGATTGGTCATCCCTAGAATCATCCAAACAAATGGAAAAATAGAGATGAAAGCCAAAATCGCCAGAAAGACGTATTTTAAAGTGAGTGAGATTGTTTTCAATTTTCTTTTCCTCCTATTTTCGTTTGGATGATCGATAAAATCACGATTGCAATCACGATAACAAAGGAGACCGCAGCGGCATACCCAAAGTTTGGCGTGAATTTGTAACTTAAATTGTAGATGTATTGTGACAAGGTCGTCGTAGCATTGGCTGGTCCACCGCCAGTAATATTTTGAACTTCATCGAATAATTGCAGCGTACCGATCGTTGAAGTGATCGTGGTAAATAGGATGATTGGACGCAAGTTGGGAATCGTGATTTTGAAGAATTGATCCCATTTTGAAGCGCCATCGATCTCTGCCGCTTCATAAATACTTGGATCGATATTCTGCATGCCTGAGATGAAAAAGATCATATTGTAGCCGGTCCAACGCCACGTGATGGCAAAAATAATCAGTACTTTTGCCCAAAAAGGATCTGTCAACCATTGGATCGGCGCATCGATCAGATGTAGCTGCGTCAAAAAGTTATTGACTAACCCGTTTGCCGAAAAGAGACTTTTCATGATCAAGGAATAAGAAACCAAGGATGTGATACATGGTAAAAACAAGGCGGTGCGGAACAGCCCTTTAAATTTCAATTTTTTGTCATTCAATATGTTCGATACGATCAGCGCCAAAAAGAGCATGATCGGAACTTGTACTAATAAGTATAAAAACGTATTGCCAAAGGCTTTTTTAAAGGTTGAGTCGCTCAACATCCGCTGATAGTTGCCAAGACCGTTAAAGGTCATCGCTGTCGGTGGTCCTGATTGGAATGACGTGAACAATGCCGAGACCATCGGGATAAAGACCAGCATCGTGATCAAAATGACGGGTAAGGTAATAAAGGCATTGCCGTTTGCAAACCAATTTTTTGTTTTGTTTTTCATTGTAATTCCCCCTTAACACAGAAACTCGCGATCGCTCACGAGTTTCTGCAAAGTTGTTCGATTAGTTTGCAATTTGTGCTTCCACTTGTGATTGTGCTTCTTCTAATACTTTATCGATGTCTTCACCGTTGATCACTCGTTGCAAGCTTTCAGTCAAGACGGATTCAATGGCATAGGTGTGATTGCCGTAGTTCACGGCTGGAATTTCTTGTGACCATTGTGAGAAATCTTGGAAGACTTTTTGACCGCCATAGAAATCAAGACCCGACGTATATTCTTCCGTTTCTTCTGCAGCATTCATGGTTGAAACTAAACCGATCTCGGTAGCTAATGTACCCATCAATTCTTTGTTTGAAGCAAAGGTATTGGCTAAAAAGTCTTTGGCATTTTCTTCGCCGTCAACCCCTTTGATCACGTACCAGCCTGCTCCGCCGATGCTGGAAGCATTGACTGAATTGCTATCGCCAGCGATGGATGGGATCGGAGCGATCGCCCATTTGCCGCTTTGATCTTCAGCGCCTTGAATTGTGCTAGAATACCACGCACCGGTTGGCGCAGACGCAACATTCCCCGATTGAACAGCATTGACCCCGCCATCCCAATCGGAAACTTGTTCAACTAAGCCTTCATTCAACAATGTTGCCAAGACAGTTAGACCGGCTTTGAAGGATTCATTGTCTTTGATGGTCACGGTGGAGCCATCTTCACCGGTATACCATTCGCCTGCCGATTGCATAATGATTCGTGCCAAGCCAAGATCGCTTGGGTCTAACGACATCATAGCGTGACCCGTTTTTTCTTTGACATCTTTGGCAATGCTGATAAAATCATCCCAGGTAATATCTTGGAGATCCGCTTGCTCATAGCCTGCATCGGTCAAATAATCTGTGCGGTAAAATAGTCCTGCGACGCCACTGTCAAATGGCACCCCATAAATGACATCGTCGACTTTATTGACCGCAAATTTATAGCTGGAGAAATCCTCCTCATTCACGATATCCGTTAGATCACTAAACGCATCTGGATAAGAAGAAAGGTACCCTTGGATGCGGTAGTCTTCGATCAAGACGATATTTGGCAGTCCGTCCGTATTTCCTGATGCCAGACTAGTATTCAATTTTTGGACGATATCATCTTGCGACATCGTCACAACTTCCACATCGACATCTTGATTTTCATACACTTTTTTGGCTTCATTGACTGCCTTGATGTTGAAGGTCTCATCCCATGCCCAGACCGTGACTTTGTTTGAGGACTCGCCGGAATCCCCAGAGCTTGTGTTGCTGTTTCCGCAAGCCGCCAAAGTCAGCACTGCAGCCGCCGTTACCATCGATGCAAGTAGTTTTTTCATTTTTATCCCTCTTTCCTTTTATTTACAAGGCTAACTATACACTGATTTTGTAACCGTATTCAACGATTATGAAAGAGCTTACTAAATTTGTCCAAAAATAGAAAAAAGTTACAATACCTTTCTTTTTTGAAAGCGTTTATAATAAAGAAGAGATATAGGGGGGATACCATGACTATTTTACGCACGGTCTTAGTCGTTGATGATGAGGCAACGATCCGAGATGGATTGAAACATATGATACGTTGGGAGCAAGAAGGGTTCCGTCTCTTAGGCGATGCAGCGAACGGGCAAGAAGCATTGGCGCTGATCCATGAGCTAAATCCCGACATCGTGATTACGGATTTGAAAATGCCACAAATGGACGGCCTTCAACTCACAACGATCATTCAACAACAATATCCAGAAGTCCATTTTTTGGTCTTGAGCAGCTACGATGATTTCCAATATGTCAGTCAATCTTTTAGAAATGGTGCCGTAGATTATCTTTTAAAACCGACACTGACACCGACACTCTTGTTGAAGACGCTACACAACATCACACAAAAGCTGTCACATACAAAAGGCTCCGTGACTGAGGAGACGCAGCTGCAAGAATCGTTGAATCGCTATTTAGCAGGGTATGAAGAACCGTTGGCTCCTTTGGCGGACTACCTTGCATTGGGTCAGCCGCAACAGCAAGCCCAAATTTTGACCACCAATTTTAGCGGCTTTCGTGCCAATAATCAGCTGCTACATGCGTTGACAGAATTTACTCAATCACAACCGCAGGTAAAGACGCTCTTTTTTCAAACCAGTAATAAAGATGCCGGCTTAGTGATCAGTTATCCAGAAGGAACGGATGTTTATTCCTCCTTGAAAGAAACGTTGGAGCAATTGCGTTTTACCGAGCCAGATGCCTTCTTTACTTTCAGTGTGCCCTTTCGAAAGATTGAGCAGTTACGGGATCATTTTGTGACCCTTAAAGCCAAAAGCCAAGGACAATCGTTTTTTTATAAACGCCAACGGTTGGTGCAAGAACACGAACTCTTTTTGTACATCGAAAGTGATCGCTTTGATACTAAGAAGTTCTTACGGGCTTTGTTAGACAACAACTTTTTGCTAGGAATCACCAGAATCGAGGAATATTTTAATGACATGATTTTATCCAATGTCGATCCGACATTTTTAAAACAGCAGGCCAGCAGTATTTTTTACACGTTACTCTCCCGCTTGGAAGAAGAATTTCCCACTGCTCCCCGCTTTAGCCGCTTAAAAGCTGAATTTTTGCATGCTATCGGTCACGTGCAGTATTTGGAAGATTTTTCTGATTTATTGTTGGCGACCATCGATGATATTCGTCAACAGCTGACGACCTTATCACCGCTGGATGAAGATGATCTACTCGTTGCGATCCAGCGCTTTATTCAAGACAACTACACCAAAAGTCTGTCTTTGTCTGAACTGGCTGAAACCTTTCATTTTAGTTACACCTATCTTTCGGCTTTTCTTTCTGCAAAACTGAAAATGAGCTTTTCTGAGTACGTTAAGAAAACCCGTTTGGATAAAGCCAAAGAACTGCTGACACAATCTGATCTGAATCTATCTGAAATCAGTGAAGCGGTCGGGTATTCGGATATCAGCTATTTTTCTCGTATCTTTAAGAAAGAATGTCAGGTCACTCCATCGAAGTATCGGCGGTTGAATCAATTATGAAAATCAACCAATGGATTCAGAAAAATGAATTATTCAGTCGGATCTTCCTCTTTGTTGTCGTCGGGGTCATTAGTGTATGTCTGCTAACCGTCGTCGTGATCTATGGTCGCTCGAAAGATGCCTATGTTGCTTCGTACCAAAGCTCCAATCAGCTACTGCTGGAAAAAATCCAAGAAGATTATGAGCGTCTGAACGAGAATATCCATCGGATTTTTGACATTGTCGATGAAAGCAAAGCCGTTGAAACTTACTTAGAAGGCGACATGAATCAAGGGCGCACGATTTTAGAATTAAACGAGCAATTAAAAGACACCCGCTCTTTGTTTCAAGACATCCCCTCGAATTTAGTGTTGATAGGGGTCAACGGAGGTACTTTTTTTCAAAACGATGCGGTTCGCAATCAATCGGTGGATGATTTTCTCGCCAGTGCCTTTATCCAGCAGATCAATGACAATGACGCCATCAGTCAGTATTATTTCTTGGACCAAGGCTTAAGTACCTCCACCAGCGACTCCCCCGGCTTGATGTACGTGCGCAAATTAATGAAAGAAGAAACGATTTTCGGCTATGCCCTGATTTTCTTAAAGGAATCTGATTTTTCTTCGATCTATCGTCAACTCTTAGATACCAGTCTTCACTCGATCTATATCGTCAATGAGCAGAATCAAATTCTCTCCACTTCTGATCCGAGCCTTTTAGGCATGCCGTTTGAGGATCGTCTCGTCACGGTCAAAAGAGATACTAGCATCAATCAGCTGCCCCTTTATTCGTATCACTTTACTTTTTATGATGTTTTGGATGAATCGCATCTGGTACGCAATATGAATCTGATCAAGCCAGCTCTTTTGATTTCTGTCGTCAGTATTTTACTCTTTAGTCTGCTGGCATTTTGGATCATCCGCAACATCACCCAACCGATTTATCAGCTGATCGCCAAGCTGCCGGCGGTCACGCAAGGCGATTTCAGCGATAAAGTCACCATCAACGGGACGTATGAAACGCGAGAATTGGGGCGTGCCTATAACTTGATGCTGGAGGACTTGGAATCTTATGTCGATCATTTAATGGTTACAGAAGCTGAAAAACGCAAGTTCGAGATTCGTTCACTGCAAATGCAGATCCAACCGCATTTTGTCTACAACACCTTGACTGCTATCAAGTTTTTGATCTGGCAAAACGAGCAAGAGGCCGCCACCCAAGCGATTGAAAGTTTTGTCCAATTGTTGCGGCATACCTTTAACCGCAAAGAGATCGTCTCTTTAAAGGATGAGCTAGCGATCGTGGAAGAATACCTCGTTTTAATGAACGTGCGTTATGGCAATCGCATCCAATCGACGATTTTTTCTGAAGATGGCTGCGAAGATATTCTCGTACCGAAGATGATTTTGCAACCGATTATTGAAAATGCCTACTTGCATGCCTTTCCCGAAGAGGATTCAGGATTGATCCAGATTTTTTCTCGTGTCAGTAAGGAAGGCCTGAAAATTGAGATCATCGATACGGGCATCGGGTTCAATGAAGAGCACCCAACCAGCTCCGCCAACCATTTTGAACACTATTCGGGTATTGGCTTGGACAATATTGATCAGCGTATCAAGCTGCTCTATGGGGAAAAATACGGATTGACTGTAGAATCACGCATCAACGAAGGAACCACCGTTCGCTTGCTGCTGCCGATCCAGCGGGAGGAACAAAACTGAGCCAAAGAACTAGGTCTGCACTTTGCCGTTAGTTCTTTAATGCTTTGTTCACTACAAAAAACCTACCGTCCTTGATAGATACCCATCAAGAACGGTAGGTTTTGTTTCCCTATTCAAAGACGGTCATTTCTTGTCCGTCCATAGTGATCAAGCTGCCAAAAGGATGTCGTTGGGCATTTGCAAAGCTTCGATTGCGAAACAGCACCTGAACCTTTCCCAACCCTTCCATACAAATTCGATAACCGCTTCCTTCTGGTTCAATAGAAATTGTTCCAGTTGGCACGCCTTGCTGATCACAGACTTCAGCAGAAACTGCTTCCGTTATTTCAAAGGCATGAACGATCAGGTTTTTGTTGTAGTCATAGGCGGCGGTCTGTTCAATGCTTCCTTCAATGATCAGTGAATTCGGTCGTACCATCAACGGTAGATGGAAATAGTCATAGCGTTCTTCCCACCATTTTTGGCCTTCATAGCGTTTGTTGTCTAAATAATTTGTCCAAGTTCCAGCTGGCAGATAGAACGGAACCTTTCCTTGCTCATTAAAAATCGGCGCAACTAGTAAGCGATCCCCCAGCATATACTGCTTATCAATGGCATAAACCGTCTGATCCTCTGGGAACTCTAGCATCAATGGACGCATCAGGGGAATGCCCGTTTTTGCAGTGTCTGCTGCTTGACGATAAATATAAGGCATCAGGCGGTTTTTCAATTTTGAAAAAGATTGACTGACTTTTGCTGCTTCTTCTCCAAAATTCCATGGTACCCGATATTCAACATTGCCATGGTAACGACTGTGGGTCGACAATAAACCAAATTGCGTCCAACGTTTATACAAGTCGGGTGTCGCTTGTTCTTCAAACCCGCCGATATCATGGCTCCAAAATCCAAAACCAGATAAGACAAAGGATAAGCCACCGCGGAGAGACTCTGCCATCGAAGAATATTCAGATAAATTGTCGCCTCCCCAATGGACAGGAAATTTTTGGGAACCGACAGAAGCAGAACGGGCAAAAAGAACGGCTTGATTTTCCCGCATTTCCGCCAGCAGTTCAAAGACGGTTTCATTGTATAGATAGGCATAATAATTGTGCATTTTTTTTGGATCTGATCCGTCATAATAGACGGCATCTTCAGGGATCCGCTCACCGAAATCCGTCTTAAAGGAATCAACACCTAATTCAATCAATTCCTTTAAGCGATCTTTATACCATTGACGAGCCTCTGGATTGGTAAAATCAATGATCCCTTGTCCAGCTTGCCAAAGATCCCACTGCCAGACTTCACCTGCATGGTTCTTAATAAAGTACCCTTTCTCTTTGCATTCTTGGTATACAGAGGCTTTTTGCCCAATGTAAGGGTTGATCCATAAACTGACTTTTAATCCTTTCTCATGGATTTTCTTTAGTAATCCTTTCGGATCAGGAAACAATTCGTCATTCCATTCAAACCCACACCATTCAAATTCCTTCATCCAGAAACAATCAAAATGAAAGACATCAAATGGAATATCACGAGCTCGCATTTCATCGATAAAGTGCATCACTGTTTCTTCACTATAATCAGTCGTAAATGAAGTGGATAGCCATAAGCCAAAAGACCACGCTGGCGGTAAGGCGGGTTTTCCTGTCATGTCGGTGTATTTTTCTAGAATGGCTTTCATATCTGGTCCATAGATGATGTAATAGTCCAGACGCTGCCCCTCGACACTGAATTGCGTGCGGGAAACGTTCTCAGAAGCCACTTCAAAGGAAACCGCTTCGGGATGATCAACAAAAATACCGTAGCCTTTATTCGTTAAATAAAACGGAATATTTTTGTATGCCTGCTCGCTACCCGTACCACCGTCTTGATTCCAAATATCAACGGTTTGACCGTTCTTGATAAAAGGAGTGAACCGTTCCCCTAATCCGTAAACAAGTTCATAAGGATCTAGCGAAAGCTGTTCTCGCATATACTGCTTGCCGTCATTTCCCGAAATTTTAGCCTGTGCTTTAGGCATGGAAGAAGTCAACAAGCTACCTTCTCCGAAAAAGTCGATTTTAAAAGCCGCTTGTTTAGGGACTTTCGCTTCCAATGATCCAGATTTGAAGATATACATGTCTTCGTTATCGGTATCGATCTTCACGTCTGCCGGTTGAGTATCTAGTGCAAACGACGGGGCCTGCATCGTCTGGTCATGATGCACCAAGCTGACTTTGATCACATCGTTTTGCGGAGTCGAAAACGTGAGTGTGGTTAAACCAAGGTTTAAGGTATCGCCACGCCGCTGAATCTCTTGATAGGGCAGATAAAGGGTCAATTGCTCCTTTTCTACCTTATGATCATAAGCAATTCGGGGATGTTCGAGTTGGACGCCTTCTTTTGCCAGCCAATAGCCATTTGTAAATTTCATCTTCTTTTCCTCCTACTTTACTGCACCATCTGAGATGCCTTTCACTACATGTTTTTGCAAGGCAATAAACAAGAGAATGATTGGCAGAACAACGATCACCAGAGCGGCTAGCGCTAAATGCCATTGCTTGTTAAATTCGCCGAAGAAATAAAACATCCGCAAGGGAATCGTATACATTCCGGCTTTATTAATACTTAATGAAGGCAATAAATAGTCATTCCAAAACCACAATGTATTCAAAACAATCACCGTTACCGTCGTTGGTTTCAACAAAGGAAATATTACTTTCCAATAAATCTGAAAGGTATTCGCCCCATCAATGATCGCTGCTTCATCCAGCGAACGTGGAATGCCTCTTAACGCACCATAATACAAAAAAGTCGACATACTGACAGCCAATCCCAAGTACATTATCATTAGACCCGGCTGATTTAACAAATTCATTCGTCCAAAAAGAGAAATCAGTGGAATCATGATCCCTTGAAAAGGGATCAGCAAGCCGATGGCAACAACAAAATAGAGGACTGAACTTAAGCGGCTGGTATTTCTCGATAAAGCGTATGCTGCCATTGAAGAAACAAAGACCACCAAGATCAAAGAACCGATAGTAATCAACAATGAATTCATTAAACTTCTGATGAAATCCAGTTTTTCTAACGCCTCTTGATAATTCTCAAAGGACAATCCGCCAGGCAGCGACAACGTACTCTGAAAGATCTCTGCTTTTGTTTTAAATGAATTGATCACGATTAAGAAAAACGGATAAAACCATAAGCACGCAAGTAAAAGACCACTTACGATCAGCAGACTGTGCTGCAGCTTTTTTTTCTTCTGCCGTCTACTTTTTGTATTCCCCTTTTTAGTAGAGGAGTGACGAGTCTCGATCATGCGCTGATCTCCTTTCTGCGGGTAATTGAGATTTGAATAATGGAAATAATGACAATGATCACCAGAAATATCATCGCTTTTGACTGAGCAAAGCCCATTTTTCTCATTGAAAAAGCTTCATTGTAAATATTCATGGCTGCCATCTGAGTCGAATTGAACGGTCCGCCCTGTGTCAACGCCAAGTTTTGATCATAGATTTTAAAGGCATTTGACAGCGTCAAAAACAATGTTACGGTAAACGCGGGCATCAGCATGGGTAGTTTGATTCGGAAAAAGACTTGTAGCGGATTGGCGCCGTCCATATCTGCTGCTTCTAAAATTTCTTCTGGAATATTATTTAGAAACGAAATATAGATCAACATCATATACCCGCTCATCTGCCAGACGAACAAGATAACCAAACCCCAAAAACCTGTTTCTGGTGTATTCAACCAGCCATTAAAAAAATTGATCCCAGTCAAATCGGCGATACTCTCGAATGCTTTGTTAAAAATAAATTGCCATATAAATCCTAGTATGATCCCACCAATTAAGTTCGGCATGAAAAAGACGGTCCGAAATAGAGTGGTCCAGCGTCCCAGTTTTTGCGTGACTAAAGTTGCTAACAACAGCGCGATGACATTGATCAAGATCACACTGTAAACAGAAAATTTCGCCGTGAACAACAAGCTGTTAATGAACGCCTGATCTTTAAAAGCGCGCAAGTAGTTTTCCAATCCGATAAAGTCGCTGATCGTATTGCCGTTCCAGTTGGTCAGTGAGTAATATCCCCCTGTAAATAAAGGAATAAACAGAACGACCAATAATGCGACGAATGCCGGTGCTAGCAGCAGCCAAAATGATTTTGAACGATTTGTTAACATACAGCTCCTCCTATGATTTCCTTGATTTTGCCTATCCTGCGCGCATCACTGCAGGATAGGCATCACTTTGGTTATTGACGTTCTTGCGCCCAGCTGCTTTTCAGCTGATCAGTAAACTCAGTCCATGAGATTTGATCGGCTGCATAAGCCTGGAACTGAACCCCAAAAATATTTTGTCCGTATCCATCTGGATAAGAGTTATGGACCCAAGGAACCGTTTGGCCATTCGTTAAATACGTATAAATGTCATTGGACAACGGATCAGAAATATCGTCACTGGAGAAGTTCGTATAAGCTGGAATAAACTCAAAATCATCGATGATCGCGGTCATCGTCTCTTCATCGGTATACATCCATGTCAAAAATTGTATGGAGGCATCGATCACTTCTTGTTCCTTATCTTTGTTGACACCCCAATACCAAGCTGGTCCGGCTACAATTTTGCTGCCGTCTCCCACTTGCATTGGGACGATCGCTAATTTTTCTTTTGCAAATGTATCATCCAAACTGTTTAATGTAGGAACGATCCAATTGCCTTGATGAATGATGGCAACCTTCTCACTAGCAAATAATTCTTCGACTGACGTGCTGTAATCCATTGATTCCAACGGTTGAGCATTGTATTGGATCGCCAGATCAGCGTAGTCTTTCAGTTGTGCCTCATAAGTTAAATGAAGCTCTTTGGCTTCCAGTGTTTCTTTCAAGCTATCATTAAATTCAGGTGCAAAAAAGTTCGAACTGAATTGACTGGAAACCCATGTTTCACCGCCGCTGAAGCCGAATACACCGTCTAATCCTAACTCTTCTTTCTTACTATCTAACGTTTCTACTGCCTCCTTAAAATCGGCAAATGTTTCAATCGCTTCACTATCGATTCCCGCTTGCTGAAACAGCTCTTTATTGATCAGCCAACCGTAGCCTTCGATATTCATCGGCAAGCCATAGACTGTCTCATTCAGTGTTGCCCCTTCCAACGTTCCCTCAATTGCTTTTTGGGCTAATTCTGTTTCCCCAAGGTCATATAACTTGTGTTCCCATGTTTGCGTATCTGCTAGTCCCCCCAGCATAAAAATGTCCGGTTCATCACCAGATGAAAATTTTGATTGGAGAGCCGCTGTGGCGTCCGTTCCTCCACCTACAGTAGTCATATTGATTTTTATGTCCTCATGGCTTTCTTCAAAAGCCGCAACCAATCGATCCATCTGTTCTGCAGTCTCTGTCTTGATGTTAAAAACTTCTAGTGTTACACTACCATCATCTGAGGTACCGCTTCCAGAATTTCCGCAACCAGCAATTCCGATCACACTTAACATAGTAGCAGCCGTCAACAAAATTCTCTTTTTCATCATTGTTCCCTCCTCAATCAATTCGATCACAAATTGATTATATTGATATTTCGGCCCTTCTGTAATCGTTATCTTAACCGAAATACCTTGTAATATTGATGAAAATGGAGGAGACAGATGGTAACCCAACCCTATATTTTTACGCCAAACCCTAGTGAATATGATATTGATACTTCTTTAAAAGAGATCACAGAACATGGTGATAGCTTGTTTCCAGTCAGTGTTTATTTGACAAATCATCCTGCTGATCAAGCAAATATGATCCACACCCATTGGCATCGCGAGCTTGAGATCCTATATATTTTTCGAGGAAAGATGGAAATAAAGGTCGAAGGTGTTTCTTATATCGCTAAAGAAGGCGAGCTTGTATTTATCCCTGCCAATCAGCTACATGAGGCATTAAATTATCAACAAACAGCTTGTACCTTCTTTGCTATCGTCTTTGACGCGACCTTTATTGAGAGCCGCGTCTCTGATTTGATCCAGCAGTCCTATCTGGACCCGTTGCTCCATTCCGCGGATCAGCAAGCGATTCACATCACAAGTGATTTCGTTTCTCATATGAACATTCAACAGGCATTGACTCATATTATAGATTTATTTGCATTAAAGGAACCATTGTATGAGCTGGCGATCAAAGCGGAACTCTTTTTATTTATTAAATATCTTTGTCAAAATACCCAATACATTAATCGCAATAAGAAACCTATCGACAGTAAAAACAAACTCAATACGTACAAATGCAAGAAAATCCTACTTTTTATTGAAGAAAATTATCAACGCCCAGTGACACTTGAGGAAGTCAGTCAGTATATTGGCTATAGCAAAGAGCATTTCTGCCGTTTTTTCAAAAGAAATTTCCAGATGAGCTTTTTTACTTATCTAAATAAGTTTCGCATCAAAAAAGCGGAGTATCTCTTACTCCATACGGATTTAAAAATCATCGAAATCGCATTGGAAACTGGGTTTGATGATCCGAATTACTTTACGACACTTTTCAAAAGGGAGACTGCTTTGACCCCTTCCAACTATCGCAAACGACCGAGCAATACCACGAGTTTATAACTCTGAAAATCAATAAAACAAGGGTATTCCGCTAGTTGAAAAAGCGGAACACCCTTGTTTTATTTTTTATAAATTAACTGGCTTAAGCCAAATCTTCCCCATTTGTGGCAATCACTTTTTTGTACCAATAAAAAGATTGCTTCTTGCTGCGGACTAATGTACCATTGCCTTCATTGTCGCGATCGACATAGATATAGCCATAGCGTTTCTTCATTTCTCCGGTTCCTGCAGAGACCAAATCGATACAGCCCCATGAAGTATAGCCCAACAGTTCCACACCGTCTTGGTCAATCGCTTCTTTCATCGCAGCGATATGCGCACGTAGATAGTCGATGCGATACACATCATTGATTTTTCCATCTTCGTTTGGCGTATCCACCGCTCCTAGACCGTTTTCGACGATGAAAAGCGGCTTTTGGTAACGATCATAGAGATCATTCATCGTGATTCGCAAACCAAGCGGATCAATCTGCCAGCCCCATTCTGACGCTTCTAAATACGGGTTTTTAATGGTCGGGAACAAGTTGCCTTCCGTTTTCTCAACACCGGAATCTTCTGAAGCAGCAACCCGAGAGGCATAGTATGAAAAGGAAATAAAATCGACGGTATGGGCTTTTAATAAAGCCGCATCTTCGGCGGTTCGTTCCAAAGTGATTCCTTTATCAGCTAGCATCTTCAAACCATAATTTGGATATTCTCCTCGCGATTGCACATCGATAAAGAAATAGTTGCCGCGATCGCTTTTTTTGCTTTCCCAGACATCTTTCGGATTGCAGCTGTAAGGATAATAACTAGCCGCAGCCAGCATACAGCCAACTTTGTTTTCTGGATCGATCTCGTGGGCGATTTTTGTTGCCAACGCACTTGCGACTAACTCATGATGAGCAGCTTGGTATTTGACTTGTTCTTCATTTTCGCCTTCAGCAAAGGTCAGCCCTGCACCGAGAAACGGGGCATGCAAGATCATATTGATTTCGTTAAAGGTCAGCCAGTACTTCACCAATCCTTTGTATCGAGTAAAGATTGCCTGACAAAGATTTTCATAAAAGCTGATCATCTTGCGGTTGCGCCAGCCGCCATATTCTTTGATCAAATGGATCGGACAGTCAAAATGAGTGATCGTCACCAAGGGTTCGATTTGGTATTTCCGGCACTCTAAAAATAGTTCTTCATAAAAGCGCAAGCCTTCTTCATTAGGGGTTTCTTCGTCCCCCTTCGGAAAAATTCTTGACCAAGCAATCGATAAACGATAGGTTTTAAAGCCCATCTCCGCAAACAAGGCGATATCTTCTTTGAAATGATGGTACATATCGATCGCTTCTTTGGCTGGATAGAAATACCCTTCTTCAAAGGCAAGCATCTCACGCTTGCCGGTAATAACTGCTCGGCGGTCCTTGCCAGTCGGAATTACATCGACATTGGCAAGCCCACGCCCGCCTTGATCAAACCCGCCTTCACATTGATTGGCGGCTGTTGCACCGCCCCATAAAAAGTTTTTTGGAAATCCCATGTCTTATTCTCCTTTTTTAGCCGATCACTTTGATGATTTGATCGCCAAACGTAATCGGGCCACTGTTAGCCGTCAAAATGTCCCCCACTTCAGTACTGTTGGTGATAACGATCGGCGTGATTACTGGATAGCCTTTTTCTTTGATAAATTCAATATCAAACGTAATCAATGGATCCCCGACTGATACTTTTTGCCCTTTTTCTGCTTGATAGGCATAGCCTTCGCCATTCAATTGCACCGTATCGATCCCCACGTGGATCAACAGCTCAATGCCTTCCTCACTAGTCAAGCCAATGGCATGTTTTGAATCAAAGACTGCTGTGACAGTCCCGTTTACTGGAGCTAGCACTTCTCCGACGGTTGGCTCAATCGCTACCCCTTGGCCAAGAATCTCTTCCGAAAACATGCCATCATTGACTGCTTGCAAGCTTTTTAGTTCCCCTTTTAAAGGTGCTTTGATCTCTGCGCCGCTGATTTGATGTGCGGGTTCTTGCTCTTTATCTGCCGGTGTTGCTTCAGGTGCTTCTTCTGTGACAGGGTCTTTGTATAAGAATAATGTCGCAATAAATGTGATCACGATACTGATTGCCGCACCGATACAAGCATTGGTCAAATGACGTAAGGTGTCATCGCCGATATAGCTTGGCAAAGTCAACAGGCCTGGTGATCCGCCTGAGAAATTGCGGACACGCATGATCCCCATAAATAGACCACCAAATCCGCCACCGATCATTGCTGCATACAAGGGTGTTTTAAACCGCAAATTGACCCCATACAACGCCGGTTCAGTAATGCCGAATAGCCCAGTCAGACCAGCAGAAAATGCCAGTTGTTTGATCGTAGAATCTTTTGATTTAAAACCAACGCCGATAGCTGCAGCTCCCTGACTGACGTTTGAAGCCAGCATGCCAGGGTAGATCACTGTGTCATAACCTGTGGTCATCCGGTTGTTGATACCGATAGGAACCAATCCATAGTGGGTACCAGTTGCCACGAACAATGGGGTGAAGGCACCAATCAGTAATGGAACGATCCATGGGCTAACCGTTTCTAAGGCTTGGATCCCTGTAGAGATCGCTTCACTGATCATGTAGCCTAGAGGGCCTAAAGCAACTAATGCTACTGTCCCTACGACGAAGATCGTTAGCAACGGTTTGCTGAAGAATTTGATTGCTTTTGGCGAGACTTTATCGGCGATCGGTTCAACGTAAGACATGAACCAAACACTCAAGATGATTGGGATAACCGATGATGAATAACTCACTGGTGAAATCGGCAAGCCGAATAAATGGATGCCGCCGCCTGCCTCATTGACTGCTGTCACCATCGCGATAAAGTTCGGATGGAGTAAAATCCCCCCCACCATCATAGCTAAATACATATTGGCTTTGAATTTTTGTGCAGAAGAAGCAGCCAGCAAAATCGGCAAGAAGTAGAACGCCGCATCCGCCATAAAGTTTAATATTTGGTAACTTTGACTCTCTGCCGTCAAGACATTGAAGACCACTAGCAATGAAAGAACCGCTTTTAACATCCCAGCTGCCGTGATGGCTGGTAATATTGGAGTGAAGATCCCGGTGATCGTATCGATGACTTTCGCAACACGTCCGCGATCGTCTTCTACTGTTTCTTGGTCACTAGTCAAATTGGTTTGGGCAGTGATTTCGTTGTAGACATTGCCAACATCACTACCGATGATTACTTGGTATTGCCCACCTTTATTGACCACACCCATGATCCCTGGTGTATGTTTTAAAGTACTTTCTTGGGGTTTGCTATCATCTTTCAAGTTGAAGCGCAAGCGTGTCGCACAATGGGTCAAGCTTTGGATATTTTCTTCCCCACCAACATTGGTGATGATCGTTTTTGCTAACTCTTTGTAATTCATGTCGTTCCTCCTATTTTGGTCTTTCGCTTGTTTTTTGTGTGTCAAACCATAAAAAAATACCTAAACAAACCCCTTGGGAGTTCATTTAGGTATAGCCTGCCAATCCAGTAACAATCCTAAGCACTTGTTATTCGTTTGATGTGTATAGTTAAATAGATCAATTCGTCTTCTTCTAACGGTCTACCGAATTCTTTGTTGATGTAGTCACTGATTTTCAACGCACACGCATATTCCTTCATGTAGCGGTCTTTCAACATAAAAATAAAACTGCCGGTTCCTGCATCATCGAGCTTTGTACCGCTGAATAAGCGCTGGACAAAAAATTTCAAATGGGTCACAAAGCGTTCGTAGTTCAATGAATACTCATCAAGCTCCATTGAAAAATGATATTTGACGATGTTTAGGATATGCTGAATGATCTTCGCCATTTCCGATACTTGACTGACCTGCGCCATATCCAACTCAGCATTGACGATGTGCAGAGCAATGAAGCCGGCTTCATCTTCCGGCAGCTCGATCGCCAAGCGATTTTTAATGATCGATAACGCTTCTTTGCCAATGAGGTATTCATGGTTATAAAACCGCTTGATCTCCCATAGCAAGGCATTTTTGATTTCCATGCCGTTTTGATAGCGCTCGATAGCATAATTGATATGATCGGTCAGCGTCAGAAACAATTTTTCGCTCAACTTTTTCCCAAGGGAAACTTTTGCAAAACTGATGATCTCATTCGCTGCTTGAATATGTTCGATAGGGATAGAAGAAAGTAATTGGGTTAGTTTTGTGACATTCCACTCTTGTGTACTGAGATAGACTTTTTCAATCTTGGTATCGTCGATCGCATCGCCCGGCTTTTTCTTAAAGCCTAAGCCTTTGCCCATGACGACCAATTCTTGTTTTTCCTCATTCTCAGAAATCACAATGTTGTTATTGATCACTTTTGTTACGTTCATTTTAACGACCCTATTCTTCTTTAGATTTCTTCACACAAAAAAATAGGTATAGCCCGCCTAAAGCGGTAACAATCCTCAGAGCCAGTGTAGCATGAGAAAAATCACTCGTCAATGGGGATTTTCAACCGCTTGTTTAAAAGCAGAAAACAGCGCTGCTGCCATTTGAATCTTTGGCAGAACGCTGTTCACTGGTTTATAAATCACTAGCTCTCTTGATGAGAGGTAAAATTAGATACGGTTTTCGTGGTCAGCAGTTTTAACTAAGTTTGCTCCCACCATACCACCGATTGACGTAAGAGCGAGTCCTAAGACCATTGCCACAAAGCCCCAAATAGACGCTTTGGCTGTTGCATCACTTGCTTCTTCCGCTTTTTGACGAGCGTCTTCCACTGCTTGGTCAATGTCTTGTTTGGCTTGTTCAAGATTTTGTTGTGCATTTTCGATTTGTTTTTGTGCTTCATCAGAAGCATCTTGTAAGCCGTTCACGATATTGTTCGTTGCTTCTTCCGCTTCTTGTTGGCTTAGATCTGTGTTTTGAGCCACTGCATTTGAGATTGCTTCTTTATCGACTGAATCACCGATCGTTGTAGTACGATCTTGTAATTTGCTTGCTAAATCATCAATGATTTTATCAGCATCATTTGGATTGGTTGCAATGTCTTTGCCGGCATCTTTGATGTCGTTCGTCGCATCAGACAATTGATTTTGCGTGTAGTCTGGTTGCAATTCAGGAACATCGGTATCTTGTAAAACATCATTGACATTCGCTTGTAATTCATCTGTATTGACGTCTTCCATGTTTCCTGTTATTTCATCGAAGGCTTTTGAAGCGACATCGCCAGCACCTGAGGCAACTGTTTCAACGCCACTGCCAACAGCAGAAGCAACGTTTCCTAAAAGTGAACCGACTACAGAAAATGCACCGATCGTTAAGTAAGAGAGCATAACCATCATCACGATCATACTAGTTGCCCATGTTAAGAAACCATGAACCAATCCAACACGTCGAGCCGCCACACCTGAAACAAAACCAGCACCGAATAATGCCAAGACAAAGGTAATGACTGTCCAAATCAATAATCCTGTACCCACACCATCTAATGGATTATTTGATGTTGGTTCCACCAAACCAAAACCGATTGCTGAGCCGATCATTGACAGTGTCATGAACAATGCGATAAATGTTACGACCCCTGCAAAGATAGAACCCCAAGACAAATTATAGCCTGCCTCCCGCTCATCTGAACCTAAATAATTTCTGAATCCTTTTTTCATCATTACATCCCCTTTTTGTTTTTTTAACCTGTATTCAGTCTAACAACTGATTGTTTTTTTATCAATCAACTCGACTTGCGCTATCTTTTTGTAAGAAAAATGAATGATTCTGAATTGTTTGACTATTTATTAAAATAAAACAAAAATTCATTCGTGTATTTTAACTAAAAAAATCTTTCCGCGCTCTTTCTTCCGATTACAGGCTTGTTTCTCAAATTCTTCTCTTGATTCGCTATTTTGAAGCTAACAAGGTTTCATTAGAGAAAAAAACAGCTTTTCTCAACGTGACCCAAATGAGTGGCAATCGCGAAAAACCACCTTTGCCCAAGGCAAAGGTGGTTGTCTGCTTATTATTCTTCATTTAGTCGATCTGGCATCATGTTTTCCATAAAACCCCAAACGCCATTTTGTAATACGAGTTCCTCACGTTCGTAAGTAGAAACCGTGGTGCGGATCAACTCATCTTGACCGTCTAAGACTTTTTGTCCCCAATGAGGATCGATCAATAATGCCCGCCCCACTGCAACAAAATCTGCATGTTCTAGCAAGCCCGCGGCATCTTTCGACGTTCGGACATCCCCTACACCAATCAAAGGAACCCGCTGAGCGATTTTTTCATAGACATACATCAACATCGATTTTTCTTGATACGCTTTTGAAATCGATTTACGGGTATAATCTGCAAGAGAAATGTGCAGATAGTCTAATCCTTTTTCTGCCAGTTGGTCCACTAAGAACAACGTATCTTCAAAGCGAATCCCTGGTTCTTCGAATTCTTCCGGTGAAAACCGATAACCGACGATAAACTCCTTCACACCTGATTGGTCTACTGTTTCCAATACTTCATCGACGAGCTTCTCAATAAAACGATAACGGTTCTCTAGTGAGCCACCCCATTCATCGGATCGACGATTTGAGTGAGGAGAAAAGAATTGTTGAATCAAATACGTATTGGCTCCGTGGAGTTCTACGCCATCAAACCCCGCCTTGATCGCCCGTTCGGTAGCTTTTTTAAAGTTTTCAATAATCGCTAATATCTCATCCACCGTAACTTCTCGGGGAACTTGGGCATTTGGTCGTTCAGCTGCAACCGCGCTGGCGGATATGGGTTGTGTGCCTCGTAGAACTGAGTCATCCGTCATCCGACCGGCATGAAAAATCTGTAAAATGGCTTTGGTCCCATTTGTTTTGATGGTGCTGGCTAATTTGCTTAATCCAGGTAAAAAGGCATCGTCATAAGCGCCTAATTCCCCTTCCCAGCCCTTGCCATCTTCTTGGACATTGGCTGCCGCTGTGATGACTGCTCCGACTTCCCCAGAGCGTAAGCCATAGTAAGCCAACTCATCTTTCGTAATCACCCCATCAAAGAAGGACATCTTGGTCGTCATTGGTGCCATAATGATTCGATTTTTCAACTGTAATCCGCGCTTAAATGTTGCTTTGTCTGTTACATTTCGCATGGGTTTCCCACCTTTTCCATTGGATTCATTTCGGTTTGTAAATCTGACTGGCTTGGTTACCTAAGGAGATCCTTAAAGCAAATCGGTGCATTTTTTTCTCTTTTGCCAAAATATACATGCACATGCATCTATATTACAAAAGAATCAAGGAGAAAACAAGTGAAAACATCTTTAGTCTAGCATTTCCTCTAAGACTTTTTCAAAAACGACTTTTGAGCGCTGCAGTTTCTTTTCCCCTGATTGGGTCAAATCAATATAGATCCCCCGCTTATCCTCTTGACAAGAATGCCGTTCGATCACACCACACAGGTTGTCTTCCATGCGCATGATCATGCGTGACATCGCACTTTGACTCAAATCAAAATGGGCGATCAAATCGTTGAGGCGCATGCTATGATTGGGGGTCTTTTCTAAGTAATAAAGCACGTAATACTCATTCAAAGACAGATTGCTTTCTGCTTTGAGGGCTTGTTCCAAGCGAGCTTCGATCGCTTGATGCTGATTCGTGAAGGCTAACCATTGGCCCATCCGTTCTTTTTCCATCCTCTTCACCACCCCATTCTCTTATACCAAGGTATTTTAATCTAGATCCCTGCGTTACGCAAGCCGCCAGAAAGCTTCGCCACTATGGCTGAAACTTTATTATACAAAACTAGCCAGCTGCTGCGGACGTTAATGAATATTTTATGATAGAATTGACGAAAAATTCAGCAAAAACTTCCTATTCTTTTTCAGTGTTCTGGATTACAATATCTTTAACATTAAAGAATATTTAAACGCTATGTCAGCAAAATTGTGCTTTTTGACACAATAGTTTGCTTGTTTTAGATGCTTTAGTATTCTAAGGAAAGGATGAAGTAAACAATGAAAAAAACATTTTCTTTGATTGGCACACTGACGCTCGTCAGTTTGGGGCTTTTGACAGGCTGTAACAACGAAAAAGATACCGCGCAATCAACAAGCGAGCTAAGTCAGAGTCGTGTGTCTACTGAAAGCAAAAAAAGCACGACGGCGCAAACGACTGAAAGCAGCTCCTTAGCGTCAAGCTCCACTTCAAAAACTTCAACCACAAGCCAGCAATCGACGGATCACTCTGACGCAACGCAAACAACAGCAAGCTCAGTATCCACCAATGAGTTTCCATATGCCGTTGATCTTTCCCAATATGGCCCTTCACTGACTTTTTATTTCCATGGCGTCAATGTACCAGATGCTGTCACGATTCAAAACACGAGTCCTTTGATCATTTCGATCGGCGACAGCGCAAGCTTTGAAGCACAAGTCGATACGATCGCAACAAAGGAGATTCGCATCTTTTCAGCAAATGACAATGGGATTCGTACAGTAAAGGTGAATACCCAGTTAACCTTTTCAAAAGAGATCACACCCAATAGCAATCCTGACTTTAACCAAAACATGTATCTATTTACAAATAAAAAGGGTGGTCTATCTTTGATCACACCGAATTATGCGGGGAATGTCAGCGATGATCAACGAGATGTGATGTTAGAAGTACTTCAATAAACGAAAAACAGGGAAACGAAGCGTGCTTCGTTTCCCTGTTTCGTTACCCGATCATCACGGTTTCATCAGGATATTTGTAGCCAGCTTCTTGTTTGTTGGCTTTTTTCATCAATGAAAAAGCAACGGTCATGATGCCGACTCGACCAATGAACATCAAAAAAATGATCAGTAGTTTGCCAAAAACCGACAAGTAAGGCGTCAACCCCATGGTCAACCCCACGGTTCCAAAAGCGGAAAAAACTTCAAAGGCAATGGTTGGCAACCCAAAGTTTGGGGTTTGCGGCATACGCTCAGTGATCGACAATAAGAAAATCGCTACGAAGCATAACGTCAAGGTAAGGAAGAACAACGTAAAGGCACGCGATACAGCAGATTCTTTGATCGTGCGACCGAACACTTCCGCTCGACTGCGCCCTTTCAATAAACTGCGGATCTTGATGATCAAGACTGCAAACGTCGTTGTCTTCAATCCCCCAGCCGTTGATCCCGAGGTCCCGCCGATATACATTAAAATCATCGTCAGCATCAAGCCTGCTTGACTCATTTGTCCGTAATCAATACTGAAAAATCCCGCGGTTCTTGGGGTGACCGCTAAGAAGAGGTATTGGAAAAAACGTTCGATGACCGAGTCACCCGTGATCAACTGTGAATTGGCTTCGGTCAAAAAGAACCCTGCCGTTCCAAAAACCACCAAAACGATCATAGCGATCCATGCCAAGCGGCTATGCAGGGACCGTTTTTTGGACGCCGTATGCAGGAGATCGAACCAAACGAGAAACCCAAGACCGCCGGCAATGATCAAGAAACTGATAATCCCCAGCACAAACGGGTCATTTTGAAACCCTACCATGCTGTTTCCGAACAAATCAAACCCAGCATTACAAAAGGCCGAGATCGCATGAAAAACACTGTACCAAAGGCCTTGCTCCCAACCAAAACGGGGCACGAATGCAAAAGCCAGTAAGATAATCCCGCTGACTTGGATCAAAAAGGCGATCCGAATCAGGTACCATGCCAAATGGATCTCTCCAGACATCCGATCCAGATTCAATGATTCCCGCAAAATCATCCTGGTACTAAGATGGACTCTTTTTCTCGCCAAGATGTAAAAGAAGACGGGAATCGACATGAAGCCGATCCCACCGATCTCAATCAACATCAGCAAGATCCCTTGGCCCCAGAGATTGTAATGGTCGGCTACTGTCAAGGTCGAAAGACCCGTCACGCAAACAGCCGATGTGGCAGTAAACAGTGCATCTAAAAAGTTGGTACCTTCACCACTTTGGGTGACAGCCGGCAGCATCAGTAAGCCAGTTCCTGCCAATATCAACAAAACGAAGACCAGTGTGACGATCTGCGGAATCAAAAAGCGTTGCGATGCCAGCTTTTTTTTCAAACGATTTCTTTTTTTCATTTTCATTTCCTTTGACCTTTTGCAAAAACCAATGGCTTGGTAATCCTAGTTTATTGCAGTTGTTTTTCACTTATCATACCATTTTATTTTGATTTATTCTTCACTTTGATCATTCTTGTTACGTTTGCTCGTTCATTTTCTTCCAGCCGCATTTTGATTCCATAAATGGCTTCTTCCAGCTCGGGAATCGTCAAATATTCTAGGGCATTGACGCGTCGGCGAGTACGTTCGATTTCCCCTGCCATCAATTGACAGGTCTTTTCGATTTCCGTTAGCTCCAACAGCTTCGGCATGGCGTCGGTAAAACGGGCGACCGCATTATCTAACGGAACATTGGAATTCAAAAAGCCATACTCGATCGGCGCTTGCATCACCGTATCGTCATAATCAAAATGCATCACTGGCACTTCCACACTCATGATATTTTTCGTGGATAACTCAAGGGAGACCTCAGTTGCTGGTAAAATAAACATTTCTTCAATGTATTTTTCATTGATCGTGGCATTGGCTAAGCGAAATGCCTTCATGGCACGCTGCAATTGTTCTTCTACTTCTTTACGCAAGTGGTCATTCTTTTTGATCAATTCAATAAATTGACGCATGAGTTCGTCTTGTTTGTCTTTTAATAATTTATGTCCGCGTTTGGCTGTCGCCAATTGTTTGCTGAGGCGCGACAACTCCATGCGGGTTGGATTAACGTTTTTTTGCGCCATTGTTCTCCTCTCCCGGTAAGTATTCCGCCAGTAAGGCATCGCTGATCCGCTTCAGTTCGACTTTTGGCAGCATCGCCAACAAGTCCCACCCTAATTCCAAGGTTTCGATAATCGAACGGTTGGTGCGGTACCCTTGGTTCAAATATTCATTTTCGAAGCGTTCTGCAAATTTGGCATAGGTTTTATCTACTTCCGACAATGCCGATTCTCCTAAAACGACTGCCAATTCCTTGGCTTGCTTTCCTTGAGCATACGCAGAAAACAACTGGTTCATCGTTGCGGCATGGTCTTTACGTGTCTTGCCTTCGCCGGTCCCTTTATCTTTTAACCGTGACAATGACGGCAAGACATCGATGGGCGGCTGGATGCCGTTTTTATACAAATCACGAGACAAGATGATTTGTCCTTCGGTGATATAGCCGGTCAAATCGGGAATCGGATGGGTTTTGTCATCTTCTGGCATGGTCAAAATCGGCAGCTGGGTTACTGAGCCTTTCAAGCCGCGAATCCGTCCAGCACGTTCATATAACGTGGATAGATTGGTATATAGATACCCAGGATAGCCGCGACGTCCTGGCACTTCACGACGAGCAGAGGAGATCTCCCGCAAAGCTTCACAGTAGTTGGTCATATCCGTCATGATCACCAAGACATGCATGCCCTTTTCATAAGCCAAGTATTCGGCTGCCGTCAGTGCCATTCGGGGAGTAGCGATCCGCTCGATCGCTGGATCATTGGCTAGATTCATAAAGACGACAGAATGGTCGATGGCGCCAGTTTGACGAAAATCTTCCATGAAATATTCTGCTTCTTCAAAGGTGATCCCGATGCCAGCAAACACAACAGCGAAATCGTCTTCCGAGTTCAACACTTGTGCTTGACGCGCAATTTGCGAAGCCAATTCTTTATGAGGCAGACCAGAACCAGAAAAAATCGGCAGCTTTTGTCCCCGAACGAGCGTATTCAAGTGGTCGATCGATGAGATCCCCGTTTGAATAAACTCATCAGGATAATCCCGCGCTGCTGGATTGATCACTTCGCCGTTGATGTCCATAAATTTTTCTGGGACGATCTCTACTCCGCCATCTTTGACCCGACCTAAACCGTCAAAGACTCGCCCGATCATTTGCTCGGAAACGCCTAATTCCAAAGGATGTCCTAAGAAACGCACCGCAGATTCCCGCAAATTGATCCCGCCGGTTCCTTCAAAAATTTGGACCAACGCTTTGTCTTCTTGGATCTCCAGTACTTGTCCTTGCCGCGTTTCGCCGTTTTGCATGCGGACTTCGATCAACTCTTCGTATTTGACACCGGAGACGCGATCGACGGCCATCAATGGTCCGACGACTTCTCCAATCGTTTTATATTCCTTGATCATCGGTGCGGTCTCCTTTCTGTAAAATTTCTTTCATCGTTGCTTTGATCTCTTGATGCAAAGCAGGAATTTTTGCTAATTCCGTTTCAGGCAGGTACTTCATACGTGCCACTTTGTCTCGCAATTCTTCGGTTCCTGCATAGATTTCTGAAAGATACGCACCTAGCGTCAACGCATCTTCCGCTTCTTTGTGGAGCAGCAAGATCGTTTCCAGCATTTTGAACTGCTTTTCACGAGAGGTAAACGTATCGACGTCGTCAAAAGCGTTTTGCTGCAAGAAATCTTCTCGCAAAGACTTGGTGGTTTCCAGCAATAACTGATCTTTTTCGGATAAAGCGTCGATGCCGACAAGTCGAACGATCTCTGACAACTCAGATTCTTTTTGCAGCATCCGCATGGCTTCTGTTACTTGTTTGGACCAATCTACTTGCATTTGTTGGTCCAAAAAGGCACCCAATTCGTTTTCGTATAAAGAATAGCTCTTCAACCAATCGATCGATGGAAAATGACGCTTTTGCGCTAAGGTGGCATCTAAGCCCCAAAAGACTTTAACGACCCGCAACGTATTTTGGGTAACTGGTTCTGAAATATCACCGCCTGATGGTGAAACAGCGCTGATGGCAGTGATGCTGCCTTCTTGATCAGAACCTAAGCAAATCGCTTTTCCAGAACGCTCATAATACTCTGCCAAGCGGCTGCCTAAGTAAGCCGGATACCCTTCATCCCCGGGCATTTCTTCCAGACGACCAGACATTTCCCGCAGTGCTTCTGCCCAACGTGAGGTGGAATCCGCCATGATCGCCACGGAATACCCCATGTCTCGGAAGTATTCCGCAATCGTGATCCCAGTATAAATCGACGCTTCCCGAGCGGCTACCGGCATATTGGAGGTGTTAGCGATCAACACGGTTCTCGCCATTAAAGATTCACCACTGCGAGGGTCGATCAACTCTGGGAACTCGTTCATTACATCGGTCATTTCATTGCCGCGTTCGCCGCAGCCGACATAGACGACTAGGTCGACATCCGCCCATTTGGCGATTTGGTGCTGAACGACAGTCTTCCCTGCACCAAAAGGTCCTGGAACGGCTGATGCCCCGCCTTTAGCGATTGGAAAGAAGGTGTCGATCACTCGCTGGCCAGTAATCATTGGTTCGACTGGATTCAGTTTTTGCTTTACAGGACGACTATGACGAACGGGCCATTTTTGCAGCATCGTGAAAGACCGTTCTCCTTTGGGGGTATCTAAAACATAAATCGTTTCATCGATCGTAAATTCCCCCGCATAAACAGCCTTGACTGTTCCTGAAACGCCATGAGGAACCATGATCTTGTGATTGATCAACGGTGTTTCTTGCACGGTGCCGATGACCATCCCGGTACTGACTGTTGCGCCGACTTCCACGGTCGGTACAAAAGGCCACTTTTTCTCATGATCCAACGCAGGCAATTGCACCCCACGCGACAAGAAGTTACTTTGGGTGACAGACATGAAGGTTTCTAAGGGACGTTGGATGCCATCAAACATTTGTGACATGATCCCAGGCGCCAATTCTACGGATAGCGGTTCACCGGTGGTTTCGACTGGTTCACCAGGTCCGATCCCGGACGTTTCTTCATAGACTTGGATCGAAGCGACGTCGCCGCGCATTTCGATGATCTCACCGACCACGCCTAAATCTCCTACATAACAGATATCTTCTAAACTTGCATGGCCCATATTTTTGGCTAACACCAATGGACCGGATACTTTAATAATTGTTCCTTTTTCCACAACATCGGCTCCTCTCTATAGTATGTTTTGCCCAACTGCTTTTTCGACATTTTCTTGAATCATTCGTTTGCCGATTCCTCGGGAACCATCGTAATCAGGGATCAAGATGACTGCAGGTGTCATTTTTTGTTGGACTTTTGCTAATTCATCGGGAATCAGCTCTGCACATTTTTCAGTCAGGTAGATGATCGTACTGTTCTTCATTAATTTTGCCAGCGCCTGCTTCACTTCTTTTTCTTCCGAGGCATAGCAGACCTGAAAGCCAAATAGTTGAAAAGGAATGACGGATTCTTTCTCGCCGATCACGCCGATTTTATGAGTCATAGTGCCGCATCCTTTCTCTGATTTGTTCTTCCGTAAAGCCGCTGCGTTTGCCTACCAGCAAGATACGCAGATTTTGCAGTTCCAAAACCTTAGCATTCAAAAATGCGAGTAAAGGCAGTGGTCCTAAAGCATCCGTTTGAGCTTGACCATAGCTTTCTGTGATCAAATTGTCTTGTAAAAGTGCCAAGCCAGCAAAGTCGATCACCTGTTCATGAATCAAAGGCCGCAATACTTCCTGATAATCACTTTCTAATAAGAAGGCTAAAAAGTCGCTATAGGACGCATCCGCAAACGCTAAAAATTCTTCTTTTGGTATACTGCCGACACTCACTAGGACTGCCTCCATAAAACTGCGCGATCGTTTTTGAAGTACACAACGAGCGGCGATCGTTAGATTGGTCAGATCGATCATTTTGATGACAGCTTCTTGTAGCTCAAGGATCTTGATTTCATCTGCCAGTCGCCGTTGTTCATGTAAATACCGGCGATCGTAAATGATATCGATGCCTTGCAGCACGGCGCCGCCTTCTAAGTACTCCCGCACCTCTTGGATCGTAGTCACGATTTTCTCAGGCAATACCTCTGAGGTTCCCGTTTTGATGGCGGTCCGACACTCATCGATCGTGTAAAAACCGTCTTCGATCAGTAGATGATCATAATCTTTTCCAGTGACTGACTCTTTGGTCAAGACTTTTAGATTATGGAAAGTAAAAGGCATCATATACAGTCGGAGGATCTCTTGATCAGGAACCAGCTCGGCCAATTCTTTGATCGTCTTTAACAATTCTTCATCGAGATAGGTTTCGAATCGTTCATGAAAATCTGGCTTCAAATAGCGTTGATAATGGGTCTGCTGCAAGACAGCTTCGACTTCAGCAAACCCTTTTGCCGCAATCATTTGCTCGACTTCTTGCGACTTTAACAACGTCATCTCTTTCAGCCGAATGATTGGATTCAATTGATGATAGTTCCTCATGGATCAACCTCCTTGTTGTATGATCTGCAACCACCGTTCTCGGGTTTCTTTCTTGTATTCATCAAGCAGTACCTGATAGGTAAAATTGTATTGAATGCCGTTGTCATCTACCAAAAAGCCCGCTTCTGTCAATGGTGCGCCTGCTTTGATTTGATACGGTAGTTTTGATTGACAAGACGTAAGCCAAGCGGCATCTAGATGGGCTGCTTGCTCAGGACCAGCGTGGAAGGTCACCGTCCCACTGATCGGCAACTGCTGCAGCACATTTTCAGCAAATGACTGCAGCTCTTCTGGCGTCCAGGCAACCATTTTTTGATACGCTTGCTCAAAAAGTTGTGTCAGGTATTCGTTTTGTTTCACCATTTGCTGCTGCTTAGCGGCACTTGCTTGGCGATTCAGGGCTTGCTGATAATGTTTTTCGGCTTGCTTTTTTGCTTGCTGGGCACGAAGCTGCAAGTCCGACTCTTTTTTCGCCCAGTCACGTGCCATCGTTTCACTGATCCTAGCACGTTCAGCGGCAGCCAAAGGTTCCCGTTTTGTCTGCGCTTCTTGGTCTAGTTCAGCAATCATTTTGTCGATTGCGTCCATACCTTCGCCCCCTTTAAATCGTTCCTAAAAGTAAGAAAGAAATAACAAAACCTAAGATGGCATACATCTCAACCATTACTGAGAACATGACCCCTTTAAAGAAATGCTCTGGTTTCTTCGCTAAAATTTGAATCCCAGCTGCAGCGACCTTCCCTTGGGCCATTCCTGAGAATAAGCCAGTAAAGGCAACTGGCAGTGAGGCCATCAAATACGCCATACCAGTCACTGTCGACATTTCACCACTTAAGCTACCATAGATCATAAACGCAATAACGAATCCGTATAGCCCTTGCGTTCCGGGAAGTAATTGTAAAATCAAGGCTTGTCCAAACTTCTCCGGCTGATTCGTCGTTAAGGCTGCCGCTGCTTCACCAGTTTGGCCCACCCCTTTGGCTGAACCGATCCCAGAAAAGATCGTAGCGATCCCCATTCCGATAATTGCAAACACCATACCACCATTATTATTAATTAAGTAATCAATCATTTATTGTCTCCTCCATTTTCTTTATCAAAATCAACGTATTTCTCACTTGGCTTGAAGGTTTCAAATTGGCGCCCCCCACCAGTGAAAAATTTTCCGAAAAACTCTACATATTGTAAACGTGCGGCATGCACATATGCACTCAGTAACGATAAAAAGATGTTTAAAGCTTGTAGGACAACCAATAAGAGAATGCCTACAGAAAAACGAGCGGCTGGCGGCAAGTAGCCCACCAATAAGTTGAAAGCTGCTGCGATACTCCCACCGGAGATCCCTAATGCCATCAAGCGGCTGTAGCTGACAAAGTCGCCGATGTAACTGGTCACACCGTATAAGTCATACAACCCTAAAAAGAAGCCGCCCACTTTGGTTTTCCCTTTCAGAATCGGTACCACGATGATCAATAAGGCACTAAAGCCTGCTAAAATCAAGCCGACGGTTGTTAGTGCTGGGACATCGATCAAAAGATTGCCTGCGGCTGCCACTAAAAGACCACTCAAAAGTCCTAGCCACGCAAAGCCATCGTTGACTGCACCTAAAAGATCCTTTTTGCGGATATTTTCTTTGGCTGCTAAATAAAGGCCTGTAAACAGTTGGATCCCACCAAAAATCATGGATAGACCAAAGATCGCCATAAAATCTTCGGAGGGTGATAAAAGTTGGAAGGGCAATGTAGCGCCAAAGAAAGAGCCGTAGACTGCGCCCCAAATCATAGTTGGCACGGACAAAATCTGGAACAATTTCAGAAACCGTTTGGTCCCTTTGGGCAAACGCATGGCGTGCAGCCCGATCGTGGTCGCTACAGCCATTAATGCACCATAACCTAAGTCAGCCACCATCATACCAAAGAAAACATAGTAAAAGGGCGTCATCCATGGGGTTGGATCGATCTCATCGTATTTTGGCAGGCTGTACATCTCCGTCAACATTTCAAAGGGTTGAATAAACGAGGCGTTTTTTAGCTTCGTTGGCACTTGATTAGCAGCGATCTCCTCTGAAGTGGGTTCTTCAAACGAATAGTAAATCTCGTTGGCAAAGGATTCTTGGACCATTTCCGCCACTAACGGTTGATCCTTTTCTGCGATCCAGCCGCGCAAGAGGGCAAAGGTCTGACCAGCTGCTAAGCGCTGTTGCATCATTGCCCGATTCTCACGAGTCAAAAACAGTTCTTCCGCTTGCTGTAACAGGATCAGCCGTTGTTTGTGCTGACTGATTTCTGTAATCAGTTCTTTGCGCTGCTGGGTCAAGGAAGTCAACGCTTGTTTCGCGTTTTGCAAAACCACTTTTGGTGATTCGGATGTTAGACCGGTTTCTTTCTTCACCCCATATCGGTGAAACAATTGGAACACTTGCTCTTCGATCGCTGCTAAAAATAGGCAGCTGAAATTGACTTTTTTTGGCTCAGAATAGATCACTTCGATATGAACCTCTTCCAATTGTCGCAAGGCTTCAGCTAGATCTTCCCAGCGTGGGCCTTCGACACGCCCAGCAAAAAAACTTGTATGAGCAGGTGCTTCGATCTCCAACGGCACGTCAAGATTTTGCCACTGTGTCGCCCATTCTTCCGTCTGCGTCGCTGCTTCGATCGCTTCGATCGTCTCTACCCAGCGCTCTTGCAAATTCTCGACTTCAACCAGCTCCGTCAATGCTGCTGCTTCATCGAAGCTTGTTTCAAAGTCCGACAGCCGCAAGGCATCTCGTTGCCATTCTATGCCTTTTTTCGCATCACCATTTTGGCGAATAAAGCGGATTGCTTCTTGCAGTCGACGAATCATTGGTTGGTGAGAAGCACCTTCTGGGGTGGCTCCTGCAAAAAATTCCCGTAGCCAAGTTTCGTTCGCTTCCTGCTCAAATACGTTCTCGATTTCAACAAACTGCATCGTTTGCAGCTTCGTCAATACCCTTTCTTGGTAGTGCTTCGGGGTGATCAACGTTAGTTTATTTAGTTTGGTTACTGCCATAAGTTCCGATCACTCCTTCAACGATCTGTTGAACCGCTTGCTCTTGGAAGCTTTGCATATTTTTTTGGTAACGATCTAACACTTGCTGGGTCTCTTTTGCCAGCTGCTGCTTTTGTGCTTCTAGTGACTGTTGCAACTGGTCTTCGACTGTTGCTTGTTCCTGAGCAAGGGCTTCTTCCAAAGCGGAAGCCCGCTCTTGCAATGCTTGTTGCTGCTGCGCTTCTTCCGACTGCAGTTCTTTTTTCAAAGCGAGCAATTGCTGTTCATTGGCTTCTTCTGCTTCTCGTAAACGAGTCAAAGCTTCTCTCATCGATTTCCCTCCCATAGTGATTTATATTCTCAACTGAAAAATAAACAAAAAAAGCATACCTCACGAAGAAGTATGCTGATAACAAAAAAAAGGCCAGCATTCCTCCAAGAACGTTTGCCTCACCCCTTGGCAAACCTGATCCTTGAAGCATAAAAAATGCTCAACCTTTGTCTATTTTATTTTTCAATTCCTGAACTATTATAGCAAAAAAAAATGTTCCCTTCAAGTAGAATCGTTTTTTATGAGAAAAAGACGATTTCTACTATTGTATGTTCGCTCGTAATTCCACTGCTCTTGGCTGTCCGAATAACCATTACTATTCGTTCAGTCTCTTGGGGACTTTTCACCTAACATTTGTCAGTGATCGGATTGTTCTTACTAAATTGAAATCGGTCAAAATCAATTTAAGCCTTAGAATGGTCTGAATGAAGAACGTTGAGATTTTTTGAAAATGCTAGACATCATTTGATTGGTACCAAAAAGGAGATAACAATTCCAACAACCCGTTCGATCCCTGACAAATCTTAAGTGAGAAGTTCGCTTATTTCGCTTCTCTTTTTATCGATGGCAGCGGTTGGCCCTTTTCTTCACAAATAAAATAACCGCCTCGGTAAAGGCATGTATAAATCTTACCGGGCTCCATTGTTAGAGGAAGCCCATTTTTTAAATACATCGGTTTTCTTTCCATTGAGCTCACCTTGTCTTTCGTGGGATAATAAGTCAAAATAAAAAACAACAGCTATTTCTAATCTTATCTTCAAGATTACCAAAAAATAAACTAATTTTCTAGTTTTTAATCAAAATATCGCAACTATATTGAATATTTTATAAAAAGATGGATATTTATCCGAGAGCGTGTGTAAAGAATGAACAGGAGGAAAAAAGGATGTCAGATGAACGTTGGTTTCAAATAAGAAGAAAGCGAAACATCGAATTAGGAATTTGTTTGCTCGTCGTCCTGCCGATGGTCTATGGCTTGTGGTTTCAACTGGCTTTTTTGATCCATTACATGTCGTTTTTGTTTCTGGTTGCTGTCTTTACTGCAATCTACGAAGGAATTCGTTGTATCTGGGCTTTCATTAGAAAAAAACGATCTTGAGAAAGCTTTGCTCTGCTATAATAAATGAAACGAGCAGAGAGGAGTGCTTCTATGAAACGAATCATTATGGCTTGTGACTTACAACATACCCCCAAAGCTTTACAAGAATCCGCCCTTTCTTTTGACCCCTTTATCCCGGATTCTCGAAGTGTCGCAGAACTTTTTTATTCGGCCTATCATGAAACGACGGATGACGAAGGGGAATCGATTGCTGACTGGCAAAGAGAGCTGAGAGAGACTGCTGACGGAAAATACGGTCCCTTGAGTCCAGAGCTTTCTTTTCAGTTGCAAATGGATAATTATCCTATCGGTGCCGTAGTAACCAGCACGTTTCAAGAGCTTCCCCTGCTATTATTTGTTGTTATGAGCGCAGCCTTTAAAGGCAAAGGCTTATCCAAGCTAATGATGAATGAATTGATCCAACGAGCAAAAGCCATGGGACTCACTCACCTTTATCTGGTAGTGACGGTTGAAAATCAGCCAGCCTACAAGCTGTATGAAGCATGCGGTTTTTCCTTTGCAGGTGAAAGCTGGGCTGATATTTCCCCTTAGCTAGGCTCGCAAGTTATCCGTGTCATTTTCTACTATTTGAAAAGGAGCTTCGAACCAATGAATGAACGACTAGCTGCTGCGATCCAACTGCGGGCTGAAAAAAAGCTGCAACAATCAAATGAACAATTGATTCAATTAGCTGCCGAAAATCCCCAAGATGCCTTTGTCCACTACCAAACGGCTTGGAGCTATGATCTTTTAGGGGAAGAACAACAGGCAATTCCTTATTATGAACAAGCAATCGCGTTAGGTTTATCAGAAAACGACTTGCCAGATGCCTACCTAGGTCTAGGCAGCACCTATCGTGCCCTCGGCAAGTATCAAAAAGCCGAAGGAGTGTTTTTACACGCGATGCAGCTGTTTCCAAAAAATCATGCTTTGCAAACCTTCTATGCCATGACACTGTTTAATCTAGCCGAGTATGAGCAAGCCGCTGAACGATTATTGACCCTGCTTGCCGAAACCTCTAGCGATCCAGACATCCAGTCTTACCGACAGGCACTTTTGTTTTATGCGGATAAACTCAATGAGACATGGGGTTAGATGTTTCCGTCGGATCAATCAACCACTCCCTTCTCGATTAAAGAAAGGGAGTATTTCTTTTTTCCTGTCCCTTAATTACTCCTTCGCTATCAGCGCTTTGCTGAATCAATAGCCATCGACTTTCCTATGATCCTTTTTCCTTCAATCAATACCAATCATCCATTATCGAAAATTTCGATAACGAAACCAATTGACGTGCACGGTCAAATTTGCTAATTTATCTATGCTTTTTTTATCAATATTTTGGAGGAATGACTATGCCCTTTATTGTCTATTTTTTTCTATCCTTATTGATTATTTATATTCCGACACCCACACTTTTGCTATTTTTTCAAAAACTTGCCTCCCAGCATGACAATCTGACGGCTTTTAGCAAACTTTTTCTATTATTGATGATCTTGCTGGATTATTACTTAAGCTATTATTGGTTGAAAAACTGCAAGGTCAAAAAAGCGCACTACCTTTATTTAGTCTTTGTCAATGTCTTCGAATGGCTGATCCACTTCTATCTTTATTCACGATTTGAAACGATCAATCTACTAGTCATTTTGTTGTTCCAAACCGTACTACTATGCTGTATGATCTTTTTTCCTGTCTCAGAGAAATTTCGCTCATTCCTTTTTACCTAAAAAAGAGCATCCTTGGTTTCCACATAAAAAAATCCAGCTTCTCAATCGTTTCTTTCTAAGAACGGATTTACACGATAGCCCACCTTTGTTACGATTGATAAAAAGGATGTGTTGTGATGCCATTGATCGTCTTGATTGGCGCGCAAGCGGTAGGAAAAATGACTGTGGGGAAAGAACTGGAAAAACGATTGGATGCAAAACTATTATTCAATCACCAGACCATTGATCTATTTGCGAATTTTCTTGGCTATAGCCCAGCAGCATTTGCTTTGTCTAATCAAACGCGGATCGAACTCTTCAAAGCCTTTGTTCATAATGAAGCCAATAATACGACAAAATCAATCATCTTTACGGTCTTGATTGATTTCGATCAAGCGGGAGATTTAGCTTTTTTACAAGAGATCGCCCAGCTATTTACCGATGCCCGACAAGAGGTCTATTTTATCGAATTAGTGGCTGATATTGAGGAACGTTTAAAGCGCAATTGCCATGAGGACCGTTTAGCCGCAAAGCCGTCAAAAAGAGCGCTGGCTTTTTCTAGAAATGAGCTTTTGTCTTCGTATGAAAACTATCGCTTAGAAAGCCTGCCACAGGAATTAACTACCCTTTTCCCAACGATTCCTTCGCTGAAAATCAACAATACCCACTTGTCACCTGATGAAGTGAGTCAAAAAATTATTGCCCATTTTTCCTTGACTTAAGTGCCAAAGAAACGCCATTATCAAGCTTTGCTTCACTACGAAAATGTCTATTGACTTTGACGCTGCGTCAAGCGGTATCCTCTAATCAAGAGGAGGTGTCAAAATGAAAGTTTATGTTATGCCAATGTTTTACCAAATGAAGACAAAAGATATTGTGCAATCATCGAAATGGTTCACAGAAATCTTGGGTTTCCAGTCATTGTATCAGTTTCGCAATCAAGAAAATCAAGTTATGATGGACCACCTGCGTCTTGCTGACTACCAAGATTTGATGCTGATTGCAGCAGAAGCGTTCACTGTTGGCGATGGGCAATTTTGAATGTAGCGATGAATGATCTTCAGAATATCGCTCAGAAAATTCCCTCAAAGTGGATCGTGGAACCTTTGATGGAAAAGCCTTGGAATGCCCTTGAAATGACCATCAAAGACCCCAACGGTTATTTGTTTACCCTAACAGAGGCAATAAGAAAAAACGAATCAGACTTTCAAACCTTGATGGACCAAGCCAAGGATTATTTTCAATAAAAGGAACCGAGTAAGAAGAATTGCTTTCTTACTCGGTTCCTTTTTTATATAAAAACTTGATTCTGGCAGCAATGACCAAAAAACGACCCTTTCCTAGATTTACCTAGCGAAACTTTTTGCCCCATCAGATGTACCAATACACCGCTTTAGTATATTTTTAAGTATTGAAGGTAATTATTAACACACCTAACTCAGAACATGTTACACTAAGCGAAAAGGGGGATTTCCTATGGAAAAGAAATCGCAGCTTCCGTGGTACAAGCGTAAAAAATTCTACCTTCCAGTTGCCGTCGTCCTCGGCGTGATTGGGTTTCTTCCCAGTCTCGTTTCTCTTTTCGGGGTATCGATCGATGATGAATTCAATCCTGATTACTATTCTGATCCGAATGAACCAATGTTTAAGAAAAAGCAAAACTGACTGTTGCGATGCCGTATGTAGGTTTTTTGACCAACAAAAAAAGAGCAATCACTCGCTGTTGTGTTTGCTCCTTTTTTAAAAGGGATTCGGCAAACCTACGCACCTTGACAGGGTAAGCTGTTTGGGGAGAGGGCGTTTGAATGCGCGAATGAACAGTAACTTATTACGTGAAACCACTTATACTTTTTTCCTGTTAAAAAATCAATTGCTAACCAATCACAAAGGATCGATTATTTGAAGAAAGAAAAAACGTTAGCCATTAGTTCTACAACTTCCCAGGGAAAACTAAAAAAATCAAACATCCATTTCTCCTCCTTTAATTGACTTTCTTTAAGTTTACCCGCAAAATAAAGCTGTAACATATTTGGACTATTTTTCCGTCCACTTTTTTAGGAGGGATTTTTTGAAGGCCAATGACTTGTTAAAAGAGTTACGAACGGAACGAAATATCTCACAGCGAAAATTGGTTGAGAACATTTCAGAACGCAGTACACTGGCAACCTTTGAACAAAAAGGGCATCGCATCGCCTTTGATATTTTGCACCAATATTTGGACCGCTTAAATGTCACCTTAGAGGAATTTGAGTATCGCTTGGATGACAATCAAGTCAGCGAGAAAAAACAGCTATCCAAACAGTTGACCACCGCTTACTATGAAAGCAATTATTCTGAAGTACTCTCTTTGATCAACAAAGCCCAAGCACTGTATAAAACCACGAAGGATTTTTTCTATTATGTATTGTATAGTCAATTCTTTTTGATTTTAGAGAAAAAAGGCGTAGTTACCGACGAGGAAGAACGTTGCATCATCGAAGCGACCATCAAGAAATACTTGGAACGAATCGACACGTGGGGAAAGTTTGAAATCTCCTTATTTACCAATCTGCTTTTCCTTTTTTCTGACGAGTACATCTTGTATCAAATGAAACACCTGAATAAAAAAATTTTTTACAGCAATACGCTAAGTATCAATTATCAAATCTACACAAAATTGCTGACGAATGCGGCTTTCTTGTTTATCGATCGCAAAAAACCTGCCGAGTTGGCGCATGTGCTGACGTATCTAGCCGATCACCTGCCGCCGGACAATGATCGTATCCGCCTGATGATTCGTTATTTCGAAGGCATTTACGCCTTGTTCCAAGGAGATCGTACGCTGGGAATGGCCACGATTGAAAAAGCCTTGGACTATCTGCGATTTATTGGACAAGAAGCCTTTGCCAAAGAATTAGAGGTACTGGCTCATAGTATCTAAAAAAACCTGCTGCTTCCTCTCAGTAAGAGAACGACTCTCTTACACGGAGGAAACAGCAGGTTTATTTTTTCTTAAAGTAAATGCAATGCTTCTTTCCAGAGCAAAACTCGTTTGACGGAAGCATTCAAATCAGCTTCCAAATAGCGGCCATCTTCAACCGCTTGTACGACAAAGGGGATCTGTTCTTGGTAGGTAGATGAGATCACTAGATCATTTCCCGCCTGCAACGCCTGTAATGCGGCTTCATTTTGCGGAATGAACTCAGAAAGTCCTGCCATATCCAAGTCATCCGTCATGATGACCCCTTCAAAATGCAATTCATTTCGGAGCAACTCATGCACGGGTTTTGAAATAGAGGCGGGTACAGTGTTATCGATACTATTGACAATCGTATGGGCCACCAAAATACTATCGGCACCAGCCTTGATTCCTGCTGCAAAAGGCAGAAAATCCGTTTCCCGCAGTGCAGATAGCGGGCGGTCATCGGTGACGATGGCGACATGCGAGTCACGATTGTTGCCATAGCCGGGAAAATGCTTCAAGGTTGACCCCACGTGGTGTTTCTGCAAAACATGAACCACACGTTCTACAAACGCACTCGTGCCCTGCGCATCCATGCCAATGGTTCGGTCGTAGATAAAGGACTGCGGATCAGTGGAAACATCGGCAACGGGAAACAGCCCGGCATTGATGCCATACGCTTTTAAAATTTCCGCTTTCTTTGCTGTATCTTCTTCGATCGCCGACCATCCACCTTGGGCATATAGCTGTTGTGGTGAGAGAAAACGCTGATCCGTAAGGTTCGGATTGCGGCTGATGCGAGTCACCGTGCCCCCTTCTTCATCCATACCGATCAACAGCGGAATGGCGCTGGCTGCTTGGTAATCTGAAATTTTCTGTTTCAAGCTCTCCGCCGTCTCATTTTCGGTATCACGGCCGAATAACAGATAGCCGCCAAAGTGATAGTTTTGAAGTTCTTCGATTTGATTGCTTTCAGGTACACGGACAAAAAACAATTGCCCGACCTTCTCCTCTAAACTCATCGTGGCGATTTTTTCTGCTATCGCCTCTTCTGGCTGTTCTTGCGCGGAAGTTGAAACAGAAGGTGACGTGGAAACTGAGGTGGTTTCTTGGCTTGCACTGCTTTCTTCCTTTGTTTCGTCTCTCGAGCTGCTTTGCTGGATCACGGATGACTCCTCCGTTTGCTGTTTTTGCTGTTCTATCACCCACTTCATCCCTCCCATTGCTGCTAAGACCAAGAAAAGAAACAGTCCCATAGCGAGTCCTTTTTTTTTCATAGGTTCACCTTCCCCTCTAAACAAGTTATTGAGAATGACTAAGCCCATCCTTAGAAAGAAAAAAGTGAACCACTGTCGAAATATTCGCAGATGATTCACTTCAATGGATGTTATCGTTCTTTTTTACTCGTTAAACGAACCGTCGGATCAGCCGTTTGTATGGTACCGCACGCCCTACGATGTAAATCAACGCAGTTTGTATCGGGAACATGATGACTGCTTTTAGCAAGCGGACCGACCAGATGGCCCAGCTTGTCAAAGGAATATTCAGCATCATAGCTAACCAGATCGGAGTTAAGATCAAGGTTATCAAAATAGTATTTAACAAGACGACCGTTGCCGCTCGTTTTAATGTGACTTCTTTCCGATAGAAGAAGTAGCCATAAATCAGTCCACCAACAAAGGCATTGATGGTAAAGCCGAAAAAGTAGGCTGATTTTGGAAAAATCACCATTCCTGCGATATCAGCTAATGACGATCCAACTGCGGTCCAAAACGGACCAAACAGCATACCCATGATCAGCTGTGGTACAAAGGAAAATGTGATTTTGATATAGGAGGTTTCAAACCCCAAGATTTGCGACAAGACCACCATTAAGGCAATCAAAAGTCCCATGACCGCAATCATGTGTGCATCGACTTTTCTTTTCATAGCGAGCATCTCCTTTTAGAGTTGCTACAAATTCATGCAGCGAATGCGAAAATAAAACCGCGAACGAATGATCGTTCTTCGTCCGAAAGGCAACATCCCATCCTTTCAGCACTTAACGCTTTATTTCCTACTCTGATTTTTATTAGGTATTGCTACCCAGACACACTATAGCATATAAGCGCGGACTGCCACAATTTTTCTTGCTTATTTTCTTGTACAAACTCTGCCAATGTTCGCTTTTCTTTTTTGCGCATCAAAAAAAACGCTTTTCTTATGTGAATTTTTCTGCCACTAGTAAGTGATCAACAAACATTCTCAAAAAAAGCGTTCATTCCTGTTTATTGTTTCATTTTATGCCTTATGACAATTTATCCAATTAAATTGTCATTGATCAATACCGATTTGATATCGCGTAATTGATGATCGATAGCTAGTTGTTCATGGGTCATCGTTGCGGTGACCTCTTTCATAGCGTGCATTTCTTCATTTAATTCGTTGATGTTCGTCACTAATTTGTTCAATGCTTCAATAATCAATTGATTGTTATCCATGGTGAAACACTCCTTTTTGTGATGGTTGAGGTCATTCTTCTTCGTTGATTGGCTGCTTCAAAGTACCAACGGCGGCAACTGCGCGTTTCGTTTTATAAAACAATTTGTATAAAACAAGAACGACGACTGGGATCAGTCCGCATAAGATGTAGATCTGCGAGTAATCAAACAGACCGTGCAAGCTTCCTAATGCATAGGGACCTACGCCTAAGCCGAGGTCCAGCCCGATGAAATAGGTGGAGAGCGCTACGCCGACACGGTGAGGATCGACCTCTTTTAGACAAACGGCTTGGCCATTCGACATGAAGGTGCCATAGCCCAAGCCGACAAAGCAACCCGCAAGCAACAACATCCAGCTGTTGCCGGTAATACTCAATAGGAAAAGACCAAGGGTCAAGAAAAGAAAGCTAGGATACATGACCGCATCTGCGCCATGGCGGTCAAATAGTTTGCCAGTCATTGGTCGTGTGAAGGTCACGGAAAGTGCATAGACGATGAAGAAAAAAGCACCGGCCGTTTCTAACCCAAGGTCACTGGCGTAGATTGACAAGAAGCCGAGAACACTGGAATAAGCCAACCCGATCAAAAAGGCAATCCCGGAAATGAAAAAGACTTTTGGTTCGACAAAACTTTTGATGGACCATTTTTTTAGTTGTGCTCTGTGTTCTTCTGTTAATGGGATATTTTTGACTGGGAACCAGAAACACGCGATGGCTGTTGCGATTGATAAGATGGTTGCTAACCAAATAATGAAATCAAAGCCGACGGTCGGTAATAATAGCATGCCAATAAAAGGCCCGACTGCCGCTGCTAAACTGGTACTTAATCCATAGTAATTGATCCCTTCGCCATGTTTGGAAGCTGGGATATATGCTGTGACGATCGCATTAGCCGCAGTTGAGACAGCACCATAAGCAAAGCCATTGAAAAAGCGCACAGTATCTAAAATATAAATGTTGACTGAGACCAAATAAGCAGCGGTGGTAATGACATAAAACAATATCCCCCAGCGCAAAACAGCTTTACGACCAACTAATTCTAAAATTTTTCCAACATACAAGCGAGCGATCAAGGTTCCGATAATGTAGATCCCCGCTGCCAAGCCAGCTTGTGCGGTGGATGCCCCTAACTCCTGAGTGGCAAATTTCGCAGTGATGACGACAAAACAATAATACACGAGAAAGACGATAAAATTGATCAAGGTAATCGTGATAAACCCTTTGTTCCATAGTTTTTCATTTTTGGTTGACGGCGTCGAGCTGACGATTCCTTCTTGATTGGTTTCCCTGTCTGACATGTTTCTTCCATTCCTCCTGTTTGTGCTGTGATGCGTTTTACTATACCGAAACTTCCTCTACTTGAAATGCGCTTTTGCTGTTAAAAAAGAGCATTAACAAGAAACATTAACATTTGTTATTGCTTTTTCACTAGAAATGTCTTTTAATGAAGCTTGAACAGAGGATATTTCATCTTTTTTTCAGAAAATGTTGGGTTGGCATGAAGTGAAGGAGTAACGTGGGTGGAGAAACAGATATTACGTGATTATTTAGAAAAACAAGCAATACCGGTCGTTATCCGCAAGAAAAAGAGTTACTTGACGTATGAAGGCATCCCGGATCGGTACGTCTATATTTTAAAAAAAGGCATCATCAAAACTAGCGTAGTGACCCATGAAGGGCGCGAATTCAACTTGCGCTATTTGACGGATTTCGAGATCGTCTCTTTGTTTAAAGACGAATCCTCTCAAGAAGTCGAAGCCCCTTTTAATGTGCGGGTTGAATCAGAAGAAGCCGAATTATACAAAATCGTGCGGGATCAATTTTGGGCAGATGTCAATCGTGACCGTCTGCTACAGGATTATGTCAAAGAGTATTATCGGAGAAACTTGATGGATACGATGAAAAAGATGCAGCAAATGCTGATGAACGGCAAATTCGGTGCTGTCTGTACCCAAATCAATGAGCTCTATGAAACTTTTGGGGTTCAAACAACAGAGGGCGTCTTGATCGACTTTGAAGTCACCAATGAAGAGATCGCTCGCTTTTGCGGCATTACCTCTGCCAGCAGTGTCAATCGAATGATGCAAAAATTACGAGAATCTGGCGCCCTAAAGAGTGTCGATCGAAAACTATTAGTGACAGATATCGATTTTATTCGGGAGAATATTATTTATTGATCAAAAAAGACTTTGTACGCCTTTTGGTTTCAGGCACACAAAGTCTTTTTTCGATTAAATAAACGTCACTGTTTCCGTCACTTCGATCGCTGGATCTAATGATTGGATCACGGGGCAATTTGGTGAAACGAGTTTTAGGCAACGCGTCGCTTTGTCATGGTCGGCTTCAGCGATTTTCGCATAAAACTGAATGTGGATAGCACTGACTGGTTGGGCTTTTTTGTTGTCGTCCCGGTCATAGCTGACTTCGATCTTTTCGATTTCTGCTTCAACCTTTGAATTCTCTAAGACAGATGCGTATACATAGCCGCCGCAAGCAGCTACCGCACTCACAAGCATTTGGACTGGCGAATAGCCTTTTTCCCGTGCTAACACCCAATTGCCAGTTGGGGTCGTCATTTCAAATTTGTCGCTTCCTTGATGGATCGTCAATGTTTCTACTGTCATCGTTTTTCTCTCCTCACAAAATGATCTGGTTCAACTTCGACCCATTCATACAATGGTGTCAAAGTAATCGTGCTTTGAATTTCCGTTTGTTCCATCGCACCTCTTGCTAACACAGGATCAGCGATCGGCGCTGCTGCTAATAATTTCTTCGTGTAAGGATGCAGCGGATTTTCAAACAAACGGTCGGTAGGTGCCAATTCAACTAATTTCCCTTGATACATGACGGCTGTTCGATCACTGATATGACGAATCACGGATAAGTCATGGGAAATGAATAAATAAGACAATGAAAACTCTTTTTGTAGACGCAGTAGCAATTGGATAATCTGAGCCTGAATGGAGACATCTAATGCCGAAGTCGGTTCGTCACACAAGACGAACGCCGGGCGATTGACCACCGCACGAGCGATACCGATCCGTTGCCGTTGTCCGCCGCTGAAACTGCGAGGCAGTTTATGGACATCATCACCGGTGATCCCGACGATCGCTAAGATTTCTTTGGCTTTCGCTCGAGCAGCATCTTTCGTTTCATGATACAACGGCTCCATCACCAGTTCAAGTGCCGTCATACGGGGATTCAATGATGAATACGGATCTTGGAAAATAATCTGCATTTGCTGATACGCTGCTTTGCGATCTTCTGCCGTCAATGCTGTTAGCTCTTTGCCTTCAAAGAAAATCTCCCCGCTTGTTAAGGTCTCTAAATTTAAAATACTGCGTCCTAAAGTGGTTTTCCCACTCCCAGATTCCCCCACTAGCCCCAATGTCTCGCCCCGATGGATCGTTAGACTGACATCTTCGACCGCTCGGACTTCACTGACAGTGCCGCGCCAGTTTTTACTGCGAAAGATTTTCGTCGCATGTTCTACGCGAATCAGTTCTTCCATTATTCTGTCACCTCCTGATTGCGCCAGACGCGATGTGTCTTAGATAGTTGCGTTTCTTGCAGTTCATCTACCAATGTCTCATGATAGTCAAAGACTTTTAATTCGGCATGCTTGTCGCCTAAATGGGCCGCCTGCAATAATTGTTTCGTATAAGGATGTTCCGGCTGATAAAAAATTTCTTCCGTGGTTCCTTCTTCCACGACTCGGCCTTGATACATCACTTTAATAAAGTCGCACATTCCTGCAACGACCCCAAAGTCATGGGTCACAAGGACGACGGAAAGCTGGTTCTCTCTTTGCAGGTTTTTGATCAATGCCAAAATCTGTGCTTGGATCGTCACATCTAAAGCCGTTGTCGGTTCATCTGCGATCAGCAATTTCGGTTGCGCCAACAAAGCCATGGCAATCATCACCCGCTGACGCATCCCCCCAGATAGCTCATGAGGATATTGTTTCATGCGTTGTGCTGGAAAAGGTATGCCGACTTTTTCTAACTCTTTGACGGCGATTTCTTGTGCTGCTTTTTTCGATACTTTTTGTGAGCGGCGAATCACTTCGATCAAATGATAGCCAATCGTGCGCAAAGGATTTAACGAAGTCATCGGGTCTTGAAAAATCATGGCGATCGGTAATGTTCGACGATCGGTAACTGCTGCTCCTTCAAATGTATAACTGGTATAGTGATCGGTCACTTTATCAGGCAAAAGATCCATGACGCTTTTCATGGTCATACTTTTGCCGCTGCCAGATTCGCCAACGATCCCAACGACTTTGCCCTTAGGAATTACCAGATCAAGATTTTTTACTAACGGTTTCGGACCGGTTTTGCTTTGAAATGTCACATTCAACGCTTCGATCGCTAATAACTCTGTCTTCATCGGTCACACCTCTCTCTGCAAGACATGTTTGATCATGTCGCCGATATTGTTAAAGGAATAGATGGTGAAAATAACAAAGAGCCCTGGAAGAATCGCCATGTATGGTGCCCGCTGCAAGCTGTTTTGCGCGTTTTGCAACAGACTGCCCCACGAAGCCATCGGTTGCTGTATTCCTAAGCCTAGAAAACTCAAAGCCGATTCGGTCATGATCGCTCCTGAAATACTTGCAGATGCCGCAACGATCAAGGTAGGAAGCACTGCTGGGAAAACATGCTTCACGATAATACTAAATGAAGAACGTCCGATAAATTTCCCGTAAGCGACATATTCCCGTTCTTTCGCCGCTAACGTTTCACCACGAATCAAACGAGCGATGTTCATCCAGGAGAAGCCGCCGATCACAATAATAATCGTAGTTAGTCCGGGACGTAAAAAGACGCTCAAAACGATCACTAACACCAACCAAGGAATCGATGACAATACATCGACGAGCCGCATCAGCAGGTTGTCGATCCAACCGCCAAAGTAGCCAGAAACAAGACCGACAAGAGTCCCAATAAACGTCGCTGTGATCATTGCCAAAACACCTACAAACAATGATACCCGACCGCCGTAGACGACCCGAATAAAGTAATCTCGCCCCACTTCATCGGTTCCAAATAAATGAGACCAACTCGGCGGCTGTGACATGTTGCTGACATCCGTTGCATTAGGATCGATGGGGATCAAAGGTGCAACAAGCGACAAAATAATCAATAACGTCAGGAAAACGACAGAAAAGGTATAGATGGGCGAAGCAAGCATGACTTCACTGATTTTTTTGAAACGTTTCATTACTTACTCCCTCCTTTACGGATACGTGGATCAACCACGGAGTATAATACATCCGCTAACAAATTCCCTAAGATGACCAGTGTTGCTGACAACAGCATGATGGCCATGATCACAGGATAATCGAGGCTTTTCGTCGCACTCATCAAGTAAGGGCCGACGCCCGGCCAGCCGTAGATCGTTTCTGTAATGATCGCACCGGTAACTAACATCGGCAACGCCAAGCCGATTTGGGTGACAACGGGAATCAAAATATTTCGACTAATATGACGGCTGAAAATCTGCCATTTGCTGGCATGAAATGCCCGTTGCACCATCACGTAGTCTTCTGAAACTTGTTGTGTCGCTGATGCGCGGATATACCGCGTCAAATCTGGAAAGAAGGCGACTGTCAATGTGGTATATGGCAAAATAAAATGCTGCAGAAAATCGCCAAAATCCCCTTCTTTACCGACCGTATACATGCCAATGATTGGAAACATATTTAATAAGTAACCAAATACATAAATCAAGATCATCGCAAACCAGAAGGTCGGCACAGCGATTCCTAGAGATGCCACAGCGTCAATGATCCGATCCCAAATCTTTCCTTTGTTGGCAGCAGCCAACAGGCCCAAAATGATGGCCAACAACAAGGCAGTCAAATAAGCGGGGATCACTAGGCGCATGGTATTGGGAATCCGAGTCGCAAGTTCTTGTGAAATACTACTTTGAGACACCAAAGAAAATCCAAGATTACCGGTAAGAATATTTCTGATCCAAAGAAAATATTGAACCAAAAAAGGTTGATCCAAGCCATAGCGCTGCCGCAAAAGATCGATTTGCTCTTGCGACATATTGGGTGTCGTGATGGAGTCGATCACATCATACGGTGCGATATGTATAAGTGAAAAAACGATAAAAGAGATCACAAACAGCAAAGGGATTGCTTGCAATACTCGTTTTGCAATGTATCGAAACATAACTGACCTACTTTCTTTTTCATAGAAAAAAGCTGTGATAAAAAAGATTCCTCTTTATCACAGCCAATGGATTTACTTGATTGTCAATTTAGACATATCTTCGAATGTATAGATTGGAATCAAACCAGCATCTTCTACATTACCAATTCGGTTATTGACCGCTAGGATTTTCTTGTTGTCAACGATTGGGTAAATGATCGCTTCGTCAGCAATGGCCTTTTGCAAATCATCATACAATGCTTCACGTTTGTCCGTGTCTAATTCAACTGCTGCTTGGGCAAACAAATTGTCAATGGTTTCGCTATTGCTTTGGAAGTAGTTGGCACTACCGCCAGTTTCAAATAGACTGCCGTATAAGTCAGGGTCATTTCCCATGATATACCCGCCAAGGAATAAGTTGTACTTCGTTGAATCAGGTTTCTTCAACTCGGTAAAGATCGCTGTACCATCGCCACCTTCAAGTGTAACCGTTATGCCTGCTTGTTGCAATTGTTGTTGGATCAACGTAGCTTGGATCGTTTGGGCTGGATCGGTTGAGTTGAAAGCCAAATTCAATGACAAATCAGTCACACCAGCTTCTTGTAAAAGTTCTTTTGCTTTTTCAGCATTCGTCTCATATTTTTCAACATCATCAGTAACGTATGGATTGTTTGGTGGCAAGAATGAATATGGTGTTGCGTAATACTCTTCATCTAAATACGCCGCTTGATTTAATTCATCTTTGTTCAACGCATAGAGAACTGCTTGTCGAACTTTCACATCTTGCAAAGCATCTGAGTGAGTGTTCAAGCCTAGATAACCGACACGGTTTTCAGTATAAGGATAAACAGAGATCTGATCATCATCTAAATCTTCAATATCTGAAGGCAAGACAACGGCTGCATCCACTTCCCCTTTTTGCAAAGCGACTTTCGCAGTATCGGTACTTTCGATGATGCGCAACGTCACATTTTGAATCGAAGGCTTGCCGCCATAATAGTTTTCATTGGCTTCAAAAGTAAAGTACTCACCACGTTTGTATTCTTTCAGTTGATACGGACCAGTGCCGACTGGTTTTTCAGGCAGTTCACTGACAGAGAAGTCGGTAACATCTTTAAAGATATGCTCGGGAATGATGTATGTTTCGGTTGCAATATTACTGATCGCTGCCGCACTCGGTGTCGGCAACACGAATTTGACGGTGTATTCATCCACTTTTTCGATCGCGATTGGTTGGTCGTCGACCCAAAGGGAATCGGCATTGCCATTTTCTTTTTTGACTTTTTGTTCATATGTGAAAACAACGTCATCGGCGGTAAAGTCTTCGCCATCTGACCATTTCACATCTTGTTTCAAATGTACTGTCAATGAAAGGCCGTCTTCAGCTGGTTCCACTGATTCTGCCAACGCATTTTGTGTTGTTCCGTCTGCTTCCACTGTAACTAGTGGAGAATAAATCATGTTTGTCACTGTCAATCCCCAACGATCACTGGTGTTGATCGGGTTAGTGGACGATGGGTCCCCGCTGATCGCATAAGTGAATGTTGAATCATCCCCAGCTCCAGCTGCACTACTGGTTGACGTTTCTTCTGTATTTGATCCACCGCAGGCTGCTAGAACAAATCCTAGTCCAACGACGGCAACACTTGCTAAACCTTTTTTCCAATTTATCATTTTTCCATCCTACTTCCTGTTCCTATATAGTAATAGTCGTTTTTAACTTTCTATTCCCATACAGGTATACTAGATTTCTTTGTTACTTCCTCGATGATTGCTTTTACTTCATCGGTCTGATAATATCGAACGACCGTTTGGTAAACGTCATTGTCTGCTTCGTCTGCTCGCGCAGCGATCACATTATAATAAGGCTTGGAGGAATCAGCCACAGGTTCTAAGAAAATCGCATCTTCTGTAGGAACCAAACCAGCATCGACGGCCATGCCATTATTGATCAAAGAAATGTCGACATCGGTCATTGCCCGAGCAGTTTGATTGGAGTCAAGTAGCTCAAATTTCAGGGCTTTGGGATTGTCAATGACATCACTGGTTGTTGGCAGTAAACCTTTTGATTCATCCAAAGTGATCAAACCGGCGGTCTGTAAGAGTAATAGTGCACGGCTCTCATTTGAGACATCATTGGGTAAAGCCACCGTAGCACCATCTGCCAATTCGTTGACATCGGTGATTTTATCGGAATAAATACCAAGTGGGTTTAATGTCGTATAGGCAATCGTCGTGTTGGAATAACCACTTTCTTCGTTGACATTGTCCATAAAAATCTCCGTCAATGCTGCGTGAAGGTCAATTGAGCCATCCTCAAGCGCCACGATTGGCTGACGATAATCGGTGAATTTCACCAATTGCAAGTCGATATTTTCGTTTTCCTTCAATTCTTCCTGCACATGTTCCCAGGCTTCGTTTTGCTCACCCACGACACCCAATTTGACAACGGTGGCTTCCTCATCTGCTTGACTGCTGCCGCAAGCGGCGAAGCTGAACAATGCCAGCAATCCAAGAGCCCCTGTTGCCAATCCCTTTACTACGTTTCTTTTCATCCCTTTTTCCCCTTTTGTTCCCTCCTCAGATCAATCGTCCCGTTTTCTTGACGTATTGCTCAACTAGACCAATTTCACCTCTGTTTCTCAAAACAAATTGTTTTTTCAAAGGAGAAATGGCAAATGCCTGTTGCCGTCAACCGAAAACATCGGACTCACTATTCATATGTAGTGTAACTTTATCCTATACAACTAAAACTGTCAATAAAATTACTCTACAAAAGTAAGTTTTTAACTAGCTGATCTGTGGTCGGGTTATTTGAATATCTTCAGTGCATTTTCTAAGTCATCGATCAAATCTTTACTGCTTTCGATCCCAATGGAGATCCGTAAAAGATCCGGCGTCAATCCATAAGATTCTCGTACCTCTTGAGGAATATCTGCGTGGGTCTGTGTCGTTGGATACGTGATGAGACTTTCCACACCACCCAGGCTTTCCGCAAAGGTAAAGACCTTTAATGCCGCTAAGAAGCCGCTGATTTTGGTTTCATCAAGCACCCGAATACTGATCATCGCCCCTGCATTTGGGTACAGCACCTCTTTGATCGCCGGATGGGCTCGTAAAAAGCGGCCAACTTCCTTGGCGTTGGCTTCTTGCCGTTCAAAGCGCAACGGCAGCGTCTTTAAACTTCGGATAAATAACCACGTATCAAAGCTGCTCAAGGTCGGGCCAGAAGTATTGGCTAAATAGTTCAAACGCTCCCCCAGCTGCGCATCTTTTGCGATGACGACGCCTGCCAAAATATCATTGTGACCAGATAAGAACTTGGTACCTGAATGGATCACTAGATCCGCGCCATCTTCTAAGGGCAACTGCCGTAAGGGCGTCAAAAAGGTATTATCTACGATCAATAGCGCCCCCTGTTCGTGAGCAAGCTTGGCGGTTTCAGCAATATCCGTCACGGTCATCAAAGGATTCGTCGGGGTCTCTAAGAAGACAGCCGTTACCTCGTCAGTTAATTTTTCACTTAATTCGGCTAAAGTACTGAAGGTATCGAAAAAGGCCCGCTTGCTATTTTCCAGTTCCGCAAAATAGCGAAAGCTACCGCCGTACAAGTCACGAGAAACCAAAAAGCGGCTGCCGCTGGCAAATAAATCAAAAATCAAAGCGATCGCACTCATGCCAGAGCTGGTCACTACTGCCCGAGCTCCTTTTTCTAATTCAGCAAGACCTGCTTCTAAGATATCACGGGTCGGGTTTTTGGTACGGGTATAATCATAGCCTGTACTTTGCCCTAACTCAGGATGAGCAAAGGTCGTGGAAAGATAGATCGGTGGGCTGATCGCCCCAGTTTGCTGATCCGAATGATTGCCTAATTGTGCCAGAAAAGTTGCTGTATCAATCGTCATGTCGTTCCTCCTTTTTGATTGCCTCGATCATGCGATCAAGGGCTTCTTGAATGATCGTCGGTGTTGTCGCAAGATTCAGACGAATCAAGCCCTGACCGCCTTGTGAAAACCATTCCCCATAGTCGACTGCCAGACCGGCAGTATCTTGGATCACGTGCTTGGTTCGTTCTTTGGCAATGACTTGCCGCAGATCCACCCAGAGAAGATAGGTTCCTTCTAATGGCAGCAGCTCAATTTTGGGAAATGCTGCTTGCAGTTGCTGGCGGACCATTTGTTCATTGGCAGCAATCACCAAAAGCAGGTCCGCTAGCCATTGATCCCCCGATTCATACGCGGCTTTCGCAGCCACCAATCCCAAACGATTGACTTCCGTCTGCTTGTATTGTCGGCACCACTCCTCATAGGCTCTACGCATCTCTAAAACAGGAATCCAAACATGAGAGAGCAATAATCCTGCTAAGTTGAAGGTTTTTGAGGGCGAATCCAGAACGATCAGCTTCTCAAAGCCGACCCCCTGTGCCACTGTCACGGCTGAAACAAATTGCTGCTCACCGAGTATCAGCTCACGATGGATCTCGTCGGCGATCACGACAACCTCATGTTTTTGGCAAATGGCCAATAACTGATGCAGTTCTTTCTCTTGCCAGACCCGCCCTACTGGATTGTGAGGCGAGCAGAGAATAAATAGTTTCACTTTTTCTTCAATGATTTTGGCTTCAAAAGCAGCAAAATCGATTTGATAAGAATTCCCCACCTTTTGCAAGGGTGCTTCTATCAAGCGCCTTTTCGTCTCTTTGATGCTGTCAAAAAAGGGATAATAGACGGGCGGCTGGATCAAGATGCCATCGTCTGGTTCTGTGAAACAATGAAGCAAATCAACCAAAGATTGGACGACCCCTGTGGAAAACGAGAGCCATTTTTCTTCGAATTTCGTCCCCCAGTGGCGATCTTGCCAAGCTTGATAGGCTAAAAAATAGCCTGAGGGGGGAATCGCATAGCCAAAGGTTCCTTGAGCAACCAGTTGCTGCAAGGCTTCTTCCACTGCCTTTGGCGCCGCAAAATCCATATCAGCTACCCATAAAGGCAAAAGCTTTTCTCCTTGGAACCGTTGATCCACAAGATCCCATTTTAAAGAATTGGTGCCTTTTCGCTGCCTGGCATAGTGGGAGAGAAAATGCTCAATCGTCATTGATACTCACCCGACCTTCTGGCTCACTGCCAATTCGGTAACCTTCTTTCGTCGGCATGACGGACAGGTCATACGGCGTTCGCAAATAGGTTTCATTTATCCAATTGCTGAAAAACAAAGAGGCATGTCCCCGCCAACGGTTGGTGATTTTTCCCCCTAAGCGGTCATAAGCAAAGTAATTTTTGGGCAACGCGGTATCTAAGCCCCGTTCCATGTCTCGCAAGTACTCTTCATTCAAGGTCGCTGAATGGTATTCAAAATGTCCTAGCAAGAAAACATTTTTATGATCTTCTGATACGAAGATGGAAGGCCCTGTTTCAACACCTGCTGCCAATATTTCTAAAGGTGCTTGGACGAGCTGGACTTCATCGATGCCGGTATAGCGTGAATGCGGTGTATAAAAGACGTCGTCAAAGCCCCGAACCAGTGGATGAAAATGCGTGACTGTTTGTTCGAAGACACCGAACAATTTGCTTTGGTACAACACTTTGTCGATACCGTAATGGTAATAAAGCCCCGCTTGTGCCCCCCAGCAAATATGTAGGACTGAAGTGCAATTCGTCTGACTCCAATCCATGATTTCTTGTAGTTCTTGCCAATAGTCAATGGCTTCGAATGCCATTTTTTCAACTGGGGCTCCGGTGATGATCAAGCCATCGAATCGTTGCGGCTGGATCACTGAAAATTCTTGATAAAACTTTTCCATGTGATCGACAGAGGTGTTTTTGCTTTCGTGGTATTTCATTTTTAGTAAAGTCACCTCAATTTGCAGTGGACTTTGGGAAAGTAAACGCAACAACTGATTTTCTGTAGCGATCTTTTTCGGCATCAAATTGACGATCGCGATTTTCAAGGGACGGATCTCTTGCTTCGCCGCTTTATGCTGCAGTAAGGCAAAGACATTTTCTTTTTGCAGGACCGCTGCAGCGGGTAATTCTTTGGGAATAATGATTGGCATTGCTTCAACCCCTTACAGATAAATTTCTTGTCGAAGAGAAAGCGAACAGTTTCGGCTGTGAAAAACAAAAAAAGCCGCCCTTTTATCCTTATGGATAAAAGGGACGACTTGATGCGCGTTACCACCCTAATTCGTGCTATTCTCACAAATAACACCTCAACAGTACACTATGATACTTGGCGCTGTAACGGGCGCATGCCGTTTTGCTGGCGTGAACCAACAAAAAAACTCAGAGCTCATCTTCACTGATCACCGCATGTCTCCTTTTTCACCAACCGGAGTCTCTGTACCTTTGTTGATCTGCTACTCTTCTCTTCAACGTTATCGAATTCTTTGTTTAATTTTAAAAAATTATAATTGTTTTTTCATTTACTGTCAACGGCAAGTTGAGACTTTTTCTTAGATTTCTTCTAAATATAAGTATTGCTGACCCATTTTTTCATAGATCGCTGCTAAGTCTTCTTTGCTGACTTCGCGATCCTTATGCCCATAAGGGTCGTTGACATACATCGTATCACCATCGATGCCAGTGATCACTACCGAATGGATCAATGCAGTCACAAGGATTTCGCCATTTTGGGTATTCCATTGAAAGAAATCAGCATCGGTAGGTACTTGTAATTCTAACGTCGCGATCATCCAAACTGGTTTCCCAGATTGCAGGACTTTGACAATCTCATCAAAACTTTTGTCTCGTCCACTAACGACTTCATATTGCTCTTTTACAATACTTTCGGCGACATCAGTGATCGGTTCTACGTCAACACCCATCGCGCTATCGCCGCCATAGATGTTTCCAACAAAGCCTTCTCGCGGATCTCCATGGTGATTATAATCCTCATAAAGTGGGACATACACTAATTCTTCTGCCAATTGATTTTTATTGGTATCAAATCCGTAAAAATTCAAGAGCATCGATAAAGCCGTTACTTCACAACCATTTCCTAACGTAACTTCATCGAATTGATTTTCTAACGGAACGTCCAATTGAATAACGTCACTGTATTCAGGCTCTGGTGTTTGTTCTTCATCCGAAAGTGCTAGTGTCAATTCATCCTCTATCTTTTCAAAGGGGGACTGCCCATTCTTACTGTCATAAAAAATCAGCAGAAAGAAGAGCATCAAGACGAACATACCTAAAAGTAACCGTTTTAACTTTTTCTTCTTCATCTACTTCCTCCTCTTTTATATTATAACTTATTTCTGTTTATTATTTCACTATAATAAACGTTTTAAGAGGGAGTATTTTCTTAATCTAAACACAAAAAAATAGACCCGTTTACGCAGCGGATCTATTCAAACTGGCGCTTATGCCGCTTTCTTCTGTTTCTGAATAAAGCGTCCTTTTGCTTTTGAAAACGAACGAATATCAAATTGTTTGCTTAAGGCACCTGCAACAAAATAAGCCAAATTGAAATCGATCAAGCTATGGATCAAGCCACCGATCCCCATCAAAACGAACAAGAAATAGTAGAAATTGCCATCGAATGCTGTCCCTGGTACATTTCCTGTGAAGTAAAAGGCGGCAACGACTGCCATTTCAACGGCAGAATGAATCAGTCCGATAATCAAGTTAAAGCTCTGAAATTTGATATTCAATAAAGAGGGTTTGCCATTTTTCAGTAAAATATCTGGGTGCTTCTGTAAATAAAAGGCACCGATGACTGCAAAAACAACATGGGACAATGCCCGTAATGCAATGATTGGTGGTAGTGTTAAGAAAAAGCCAAAGGTCGTTCCTAAAGCTACAGCGATCGCCATCGCTGGTGAAAAGAACATCGCCACAAATACGGGAACATGGCTAGCTAAGGTAAAAGATGCAGGTCCGATGACGATTTTGGGCATTACCATGGGAATGACGATCCCCATGCCTATTAACAATGCAGCGATCGTTAAATGGCGGATGGAATGATTTTTCATTTATACTCTCTCCTTCAATGTGTCATGACAGTTCTGTCTTGCTTATTCTACTGGTATTTCCACAAGGTGTCAAGACACAAAAAAAACGAATGTTTATTCAACATCCGTTTTTATAGAAGTTATCCTTTGCGCGCTTGCATTTCATTGCTTAATTTGGCAAATTCCGCTAACGACAGCGTTTCTCCACGACGTTTCGGATCGATCCCACTTGCTTCTAAACTGTCTGCCAACCACTGTTTGGTTTCTTCATCTTTTCCATAGCTATTTTGCAAATTGTTCCAAAGGGTTTTACGACGCAACTGAAAGGCTGCTTTCGTTAATTTAAAGAACTCTTTTTCATCGGTGACTGCGACCGCTGGTTGTGGACGGCGCGTCAATTTCAAAATAGCCGAATCAACATTCGGTTGGGGTACAAAAACGGTTTTCGGGACGATGAATGCCAGTTTTGCTTCCATGTAGTATTGCACAGCGATCGACAACGAGCCATAGGCTTTGGTCCCGGGAACTGCTGAGATTCGATCAGCCACTTCTTTTTGCATCATCACGACCATTTCATCTACTGGTACCTGAGACTCTAAAAAGTGCATCATGATAGGCGTAGTAATATAATAAGGCAGATTTGCGACAACTTTTAATGAAGCAGCCGTATCGCTGAATTCTGACCGAATGGTCGTTGATAGGTCTGCTTGCAAGACATCTTGATGAATGATCTTTACGTTTGCGTAAGGCTGCATCGTATCAGCTAATACAGGGATCAACCGATCATCGATTTCAAACGCCAACACTTGCTTGGCCTGTTTTGCCAACTGTTCGGTCAGCGCACCGATTCCAGGTCCAACCTCAATGACGTTTGTCGTTTCGTCGATGCCTGCTGTTTCTACGATTTTCCGTAAAATATTCGGTTCTGTTAAGAAGTTTTGTCCTAAACTTTTTTTAAAGGTAAAGCCATGTTTCGCTAAAATCTCTTTGGTTCTTGAGGGGGTTGCTATATCCCGTTCTTCCTTCACAATTCTTCCTCCACTGTTTTCATAGCTTCTGCCAACTCTGCATCGGTGATACGAAACATTGCCAGCCGCTTCTCTAATTGTTTGCCGTTCGTATAGCCGATGCGTAAAAGATCTCCTAGCCGCTCTCGTTTCTCTTTTGCTCCAGCGCCTGCGATCAAGCCATACGCTAATAACTGTTGGCGATCAATGGTTCCTTCACTGACTTCATTTGAAGCAATCGGGGTTACGACTTTTCGCAAGGCTTCTTTCAATGCTTCATGGCTGGCGTGTTCCACGCCCAAACTGCCTTTGCTTTTCGGTGCTGCCTGACTGCGCGGTAAAAAGGCATGCTTGGCATCCGGAACCACTTCCATAATGATTTTGCGGATCTTTTCTCCCGAAAAATCGGGATCGGTAAACACGATGACCCCTCGTGTCTCTTGGGCATGCTCGATTTGATCAAGGATCGTATCATCGATCGCTGAACCGATCGTTTCGATCGTATCTACTTCGAACACTTCTTGCAATCGACGGGTGTCGTCTTTGCCTTCGACGACAATGATTTCTTCGATTTTCGGTTTATCAGTCATTGATCCTAAACAAGCGGTGGGCATTTTTTGTCGTGTAGGCCGCAACATCAGCGACCGCTTCTTGCCGCAGCTCCGCGATTTTATCCACCACATAATGGGTATAGCCGGGTTCATTGCGTTTGCCGCGATAAGGAACAGGGGCTAAATACGGCGCGTCAGTCTCAACGAGTAGCCGATCTTGTGGTACGACTAGTGCAGCTTCTTGTACCTCCGTGGCCTTTTTGAAGGTCACGACACCACTAAAGGAAATGTACATTCCTAGATCCAAGAACTTTTTCGCCCATTCTCCGTCTCCACTAAAGCTGTGCATAATACCACCGATTGTTTGGACTTTTTCATCCTTTAAGATCGCATAGGTATCTTCTAAGGCTTCACGGGTATGAATACTGATGGGCAGCTGATGTTCACGAGCGATTGCCATTTGCCGACGAAAGACCTTTTCTTGAACTTCTTTCGGATCTTCCATCCAATGGTAGTCTAAACCGATTTCACCTAGGGCAACGACTTTTGGTCGTTCCAAGCGCTCTTGCAAATAGGTTTCTACGTGTGGGGTATAAGAACCAGCTTCGGTGGGATGCCAACCGATAATGCTGTAAATGCCAGGATATTCTTTGCTTAATGCTAACGATTTTTCAATCGTTGGCTGATCGAAACCGACGACCGCCATCTCCGTTACTCCTAGTTCATGCGCACGGGCGACGGTTTCGGGAATGTCTTCGTTAAACTGTTCTGCATTCAAATGTGTATGAGAATCAAAAATCATGAAATCTCCTCCTTAGTCCTTCTATACTCTAGCATATTTTGACGGTTTAAGAAACGAATCCTCTCCGCTTTTTTCAGCAGTTTAAGAAAACTTTCAGCAAGCAAAAAAAATCCGCCCAAAGTTGGAGGACGCCGAAGCTGATTTTCTCTATACTGAGGGTAACGAAATCGTATGGAGGTGGAAATATGGAACGATCAAAAATTGATCCCGGCCGCTTTTTTTCTGGCCAAAAAGCAGCAACTAAAGGCACGTTAAAAAATCAATATCACTACTATCGGCAGCAAAATGCCCATCAAGCATTCAATAGCGATTTTCAGCGAAATTTCCAGCAAGATTTCCCCAATTTTGCTACATGGCTAAAACTGCATCAGCAGACGCCACAAAAGAATCAAACAGCGACTTTTTCTCACTGGTTATTGGTTGGTTTCTTCGGACTTTTGACGGCAGCAAGTTTTTCGCAACAGCTCTTATTCCTACTTTTTGTCTTTGTCATAGCTGCTCTCGTCAAAGGCCCAGGCATGATCTTATGGGGCATCGTTTATTCCTTCTTAGTTAGTCTGTTTCCTCCATTGGGTATCGTTCTTTCTGGCTTGTTTTTCTTACTGACCTTGCGTCAATTAACCAAAAATGTCACTTTCGTTTTGACTGCATTGTACTTTTACGGCTATCCGTTTGTCATCACAGCCCTCCAGCACTTCACGAATTGGGACCCGCAATGGCTGTGGGTCGGGAGTATCGGTTTTGCCTTGATCAGTGGCCATTTTGTCTTACAGCAAAACTATCCCTTTGCTTCAAGTAAAAGTCTCGCATGGGCGATCATCTCTGTCCCTTATGATTGTGTCATGGCTTTGATCCCTGTCAAACACAAGGCACGCTTCAAACGATTGGTGAAAATCAAATAATTGCGATCTAGGATACAAAAGATAGGCTGTTGCAGCTTCTTTTGTATCTTTTTTAATGGAAAAATCAAGCGAAATACGATGGATATTTTTTGTTATTTTTGCTTCCGTATGATTGCTTTTTTTGTAAGAATCTACTATGCTAGAAACTAGCAAATCAAAAAAGGAGCCACGCCATGTACACCCTCATTCTTATTGCATTCCTCCTTACGGGCTTGCTAGTTTACTCCTTTATTATTGAACCGCATCTTCTCAAACAACGGCATTATCTCATAAAAAAAGACAAGCGCACCGTCTTAGATATTTCAAAAGCTTATGACCTTTACCAAGCAGAAAGCAATATCGTGATTGCCCATATCAGTGATCTCCATTTTTCTCGTTGGTTTAAACCAAGACGAATGAATCGCATCATTCGATCAACGATCCAAAACAAGCCGGATCTGATCATCATCACGGGGGATCTGATCGATAATTATAAAAAATGGCCGCATCGTTCAACCAAGCGACTGATCGAAAAGCTGAAAAAATTGCAAGCGCCTCTGGGTAAGATCGCAGTTATGGGGAACCATGACCATTTGAATGACGGTCATTACTTTGTTAAGGAAATATACCAGCATGCAGGGTTTACCTTACTTGATAATGAGTCGGTTTTTGGTTCTGATGACAAGACGTCGATGAATATTGTCGGTATCGATATAGAAAGTCCGAAAGTCAGTTTTACCTATGAAGCAACCTTAGCAGAATGGCAGCTGCTTTTGCTCCATGAACCCGATTATGTTTCTCGGATCACCAATCTGCCAAACTACGACTTGATTCTTTCTGGCCATAGCCATGGCGGGCAGATTCGCTTGCCTTTTTATTATGCGAAAACAAAGGGCGCGTTGAAATATACCGATGGGCTCTACCTTTTAGGAAATGAGACCTTATTGAGTGTTTCCAGTGGGGTCGGTATGACCAAGATTCCCGCCCGACTCGGCGTCCCGCCAGAGATCCTTTATTACCATTTAGAACCGCAACAGCAATTGAACGTTTCTTAACTGTTCATCGTTGTAATTGGGAAAAAATCAGCAAATCGTTTCAGCAAACGTTCGATTCGCTGATTTTCTTTTTGCCCCTATCGTGTTAAAATATACCAAATAAATACTTTTAAACAATTAGGAGGAACCAAAAAATGGTCATCTCAGGAACACTCTGGTTTTTAATCGCCTTCTTTGCTTATACAGCCTATGTTTACGGTCAGGGGTTGTACTTTCCTGTCATCGCATTTCTTGCTGCCTTGGTGGGCTGCGGATTTTATCTCTTTGCTTTTCTCCAGCACAAAAATACGACGAAAAAACATCCTTAGCCAGAACGAGCTAAGGATGTTTTTTTGCTTTATTGATTCAAGCCTTGATAAATCGTCTCGAGATTCCACTTCATCATGTTATAGTAGCTGTCGCCTTCTTCTCCCGGTTCTGCAATCGAATCGGTAAAGACGGTTCCGAAAATCGGAATGCCCGCATCACGAGAAACACTTTGCATTGGACGAGTATTGACGCTGCTTTCAACAAACAAGGAAGCGACGGCTGAGTTTTGCAGCTGATCCACTAAGTTTTTGATTTGCGCAGGGGTACCTTCTTCTTCGGTATTGATTTCCCAAATATAGGCAGACGGTACACCATAGGCTTTGGAGAAGTATTTGAAGGCTCCCTCACTGGTGACGATCAATTTCTTCTCTCTAGGAATCGATTGGAAGTTTTCCTTCGCTTGCTGATCCAGTTCTTCTAATGAAGCCAAGTAGCGTTCAAGGTTTTCTTCATAGAAAGAGCGATTGTCAGGGTCCTTTTCGCTCAGGCGTTGAGCGATGTTACGGGCATAGATCATACCGTTTTCTAGATTTAACCAGGCATGAGGATCGGCTTTGCTGTGGTCTTCATCATCAGATAAATAAAGCACATCCACGCCATCACTGACAGCAAAGTAATCTTCATTTTCTACCTTATTGGCATTGTTCATCAATTTGGTAAACCAGCCATTGCCGCCAGTTTCTAGATTCAAGCCGTTGTAAAGGATAAGATCGGCATCGGTCGCTTTTCGAACATCTTCCACTAAAGGTTCATACTCATGGGGATCACGCCCCACCGGTACGATACTGTGAAGATCGATTCGATCACCGGCAATGTTTTCCGTAATATCAGCAATGATCGAATTGGTCGCTACTACTGAAAGCTTCCCTTCTGTTTGGGCCATCTGTCCGTTTTGCTGTGCCAAAAAGAAGCCGCCGGCTACCGCTGCCGTTGCTAAAACCGCTGTCGCTGACCAGCGCTTGACCGGACTGGTCTTTTGTTTTGGTGAGAACAAGAAACCGATCACGAAAAAGGCTCCTGCGGTCAAAACGATACTTGATCCTGCGGCAATATTAAAGCTGTACCCGATAAACAAGCCGATAAATGAAGCGAAACCACCTAGAACCCCTGCGATGACCATCATATGCTTCAATTGTTTTGTATATAAATAAGCCGTTGCTGCTGGAGTGACTAATAAAGCCACGATCAAGATCGTTCCGACGCTTTGCATCGCTGTCACTGAAACCAAAGTTAACAAGAACATCAATAAGTAGTGATAGGCTTGCACTTTCATCCCAAAGGCCTTTGCCATCATCGGATCAAAAGAAGTGATCAGCAGTGGACGGAAGAAGAGGATGATCACTGCCAGCACAAGGATAGCGATAGCGATCGTCAGCCATTTGTCGCTATCTTGCACCGCTAGCACATTCCCAAACAAAATGTGAAACAAATCAGTCGAACTGTTTGCTACCCCAATCAAGATAACCCCTAAAGCTAGAAACGAACTAAAGGTGATACCGATCGCCGTATCACTTTTGATCAGGCTGTTATTGGCGATATAGGTAATAATCATGGAAGCCAAGATCCCAAAGAAGATCGCCCCGACAAAAAAGTGAACGCCGAAGATATAAGACAAGGCTACCCCTGGTAAGACCGCATGAGAGATTGCATCCCCCATCAAGGACATCCCTCGTAAGATGATAAAACAACCAATCACCCCTGCGACGATCCCGATCGCGACTGCCGTGATCAAGGCATTTTGTAAGAAATGATAGTTACTTAAACTCGTAAAAAAGCTTGTCAACATGTTAAACGCCTCCTTTCACGATGATCGCATCGCCAAATGTTTGCTTCAAATTGCTTTCGGTAAAGACTTCACTCACTGGGCCCGCAGCGATCAGGGTTTGATTGAGAAAAACCAAGTAATCAAAGTATTCGGTGATTTTCCCCAGATCATGATGAACGATAAAAATCGTCTTTCCGGCATCTCGCAAGTTACGCAACAGGCCGACGATGATCGCTTCACTGGTGGCATCGATCCCTACAAAGGGCTCATCGAGGAAGATATAGTTAGCATCTTGCACCAACGTTCGAGCAATCAAGACCCGCTGAAACTGCCCACCGGACAATTCCCCAATCTGACGCTCCGCAAAGGATTCCATTTCTACCGCTGCCAGAGCGGCTGTCACTTTCTGCCAATCGTTGGCTGACATTCTTTGGAACATGCGCATCTTAGGATACAAGCCTAAAGATACGACTTCTTTGACTGTGATCGGAAACGTGTAATCAACCGCAGTCTTTTGTTCGACATAGGCAATTTCCTTTTGAAAGTCTTTTAACGCTTTTTTGTTGACACTCATGTTCCCACTGGAAGGGATCAACTTCAACGCCGCTTTGATCAGCGTCGACTTCCCTGCCCCATTTGGTCCGATGATCCCTACGATCGCTGGTTTCTCTACTTGAAACGACAAATCCGAGATCACTTGATGATTGCCATCATAGGCTGCGGATATTTCTGAAAAAGTAATCATTATTTTCACTCCATTTCCATAGTTAAGGATAGTTTATTTATTTTTTAGGTAGACCTAACTTATTTTTATTATACAAGAAAGGATTGGTTTTGCAAGACAGTTCTCTTGTTTTTTTTAAGAAACACCGCAATTTTTTGGCAATGGTTCTTGAAACCCAAGATTCTATCTCTATTTATTGAATAAAAATTGGCGACCACAAATACTGATTCCACTAATTTCTTTCTATCTTTTGATCGCAAAGCGTTTAATTTATTTTCAATAAAAGAGATCGTTCCTCGGCACCTCAGTGACGTACCTTTTTTCAATAACAGAAAAGAGAAAAATCAAATCTCATTTCATACTCCCTTCATGATTAATACCAAACAAATCAAAGAATCAGTAATTCTTCTATTTCCACAAATTCACGAATCTACTCTTTTTTATGATGACCAAGAAACCCTTTCATCTCGACTAAAACGCTTTATAAATTAAACTTTTCTAATTATTATGTGATTTTTCGAACAAAACCTAAAAATAACATGACAACTATGTTAGTCTTTGATTTGGAAAAAGTTTTAGGAGGAATAAAAACAATGAAGAAAATTTTCCAAACACTATTAGTCCTAACCTCGTTAGCAACTTTGAGTGCTTGTGGCGCTGATTCACAAACAAGCAGCAGCACAAGTACTGGTTCATCTGCTAATGAAGAAACAGATGCAACTTCCGCTGCATCTGGTCAAGAATACACAGACCCTAGCGAACTTGCAGACAGCTACGATGTCGTGATTGTCGGTGCGGGTGGCGCTGGAATGGCCGCTGCGATCCAAGCAAAGGAAGCTGGCGCAAACCCAGTTATTTTAGAAAAAATGCCAATTTCTGGTGGGAATACATTGAAATCTTCTGCAGGAATGAACGCTTCAGAAACCAAATTCCAAGAAGCAGAAGGCATTGAAGATTCAAACGATCTATTCTATGAAGAAACATTAGCTGGCGGTCACAACACCAATGATGAAGAATTGTTGCGCTACTTTGTGGATCATTCAGCAGAAGCGATCGATTGGTTAGATTCCATGGGTATCACTTTAGACAACTTAACAACGACTGGCGGGATGAGTGAAAAAAGAACGCACCGTCCATCTGATGGTTCCGCTGTTGGGGAATACTTAGTTGATGGCTTGATGCGCAACATCCATGAATTGGAAATCCCAATTTTTGTAAATGCCGATGTCAAAGAAATCAATGAAGAAGATGGTCAAGTCAACGGGGTGACCGTTGAAGTAGAAGGAAACGAACAAACCATTGATGCCAAAGCAGTTGTCGTTACAACAGGCGGTTTCGGTGCCAATTTCGACATGATCACCGAGTACAAACCAGAATTGGCAGACTACGTGACAACGAACCAAGAGGGTTCGACTGGTGATGGAATCAAAATGATCGAAGCATTAGGCGGACAAACGGTTGATTTAGAACAAATCCAAATTCACCCAACAGTGGATCAGTCTAAATCACTGTTGATCACTGAAGCTGTCCGTGGAGAAGGCGCGATCTTGGTCAATCAAGAAGGCGAACGGTTCTTCAATGAAATGGAAACACGAGACAAAGTCTCTGAAGCGATCATTGCCCTGCCTGAAAAATCAGCAACGTTAGTTTTTGATGCAGGTGTCAAAGAACGCGTAACAGCCATTGATTTTTACGAGCAACAAGGATTAGTCAAATCCGCTGACACGATCGAAGAATTGGCAAAAGAATTGGACATGCCAGAAGCAGCGCTTGCTGAAACGATCGCTACCTGGAACAGCAGTGTGGCTGCTGGTGAAGACGAAGCCTTTGGACGCAGCACAGCAATGGACAACGATTTGTCAACAGGACCTTACTATGCCATCGCTATCGCTCCTGGTATCCACCACACGATGGGCGGCGTGAAGATCAACACCAACACAGAAGTGATCGCTACGGATAACGAGATCATTCCAGGTCTCTTTGCAGCCGGTGAAGTAACTGGTGGGTTGCATGGTGAAAACCGAATTGGCGGAAATGCAGTTGCCGATATCATCATCTTCGGACGCCAAGCAGGAACAAAAGCTGCCGAATTTGCGCAAGAAAATTAAACCATTCTCTATAAAAAAGAAGTACTAACGCTTTTCATCAGCGTTAGTACTTCTTTTTTCTCATATAATTGACACAATAGTTTTTATTGATCTTATGCTGTCACTTTGATGATCTGCACCTCATAAGGCGCCAACTGAAGAAGTTGGCTTGTCGTTTTTCCAGTAAGCAAATCGATTCCTGAAGTTGCTACCTCTACTTCTTGATTTTCTTCGGAAAAATTCATCACAAAATAATAGGTGGTCGGAGCGAGCTGCTCTTGCTGACTTTCTCTACTTTGGATCGACACGTTCGTTGAACCTTGGCGGACCCACTCATTTTGTAAGCGAAGCTGTTGTGTTACTTCTTGATAGAAGTCTTCCAAAAAGGCTTGATCCGTCCGTCCCCCGAGATAGTAGGCACTTCCTTCACCATAATCATTTACGGTCACTGCAGCTTGACCTTGATAAAAATCTGCACCGTACACCCCTAACGTTTGGGCGGTGTTTGTTTGGACAATACTACAATAATCATGAATTTGGTACTGCTGCTCCTTCAATAAAAGCAGATTTTTTTGTTTCGGATATAACGTATCGATTTCTTTCACAGACACACCAAACAGTTCTTCTAACTCTTGGGGCCAGCCCCCTAAATAGGTCAAGTCCGTTTCATTCACGATCCCCGTCAAATAAGTGGAAACCAGTGTCCCGCCATTTTTCGTATACTGTTGAAATTTTTTCATAGTTTCTTTTGGTAAGAGGTAAAGCATCGGAGCGATGATCAATTGGTAAGCATCAAAGTCATGGTCTTTCGTGATGACATCAACCGCGATGTCATGATCCCAAAAATAGCGGTAATGCTCTTGCAACGTTTGTGGGTAGCGTTTGCTCTCTAAACCAAAACCTTGCGCATCATTGAGCGCCCAATTGTTATCCCAATCATAGATGATCGCCACTTTGGCTTTTTTGTGCAATCCCTTGATTTCTTTGATTTCTTCTAAGGCTTTCCCAACTTCTACTACATCTTGAAAAACACGATTTTGTTCGTCGTTGTCATGGTCCACGACAGCCCCATGGAACTTCTCAGACGAGCCTCGAGATTTCCGCCATTGGAAATAAAGATTACTGTCTGAACCGTGAGCAATAAATTGCATAGAAGACAACAGATGCATCCCGGGTCGTTTCGTGCGGTTGACTGGATGCCAATTCACACCACTAGGGGTTGATTCCATGATCAAAAATGGTTGCTTTTTCAAGCTACGATATTGATCATTGATAAACCCAACCTTACTTGCCAAATCGGCTGTCGTTCCCCAATCATTATGCCAAGCAGGATAACAGTCCCAACTAATGACATCCACATGCTGGGCAAATTTTCCATAATCAAGACTATAAAAGGGAATCAACTCACGGGTATCTGCCATGAAATTCGTTGTGATCGGCACATCTGGAGACAAACGACGAATGTCTTTGATCTCATGTTCATAGAAATCAATAGTCTGATCGGTTACAAAACGATGCCAGTCTAGATTTAGTCCATGAACTTGCATTTCGCCGATCGGTGAAGGAGATTCGATTTGCGACCAATCGGTGATGGTATGGCTCCAGAACGGTCCCCACCAGGCCTCATTCAAGGCTGCTAGCGTTTGATACTTCTGCTTGACCCACTGACGAAAGTTTTCTTGGCAAATAGGACAATGACAATCTCCAGAATACTCATTGGAAATATGCCACATCAATAGTGCTGGGTGATCGTGGTAGCGTTCAGCTAATTTCCGATTGATGATCGCCACTTTCTCACGATAGATTGGCGAAGAAAAACAGTGATTGTGTCGCCCACCGTGTAACATTTTTTCCCGTTTTTCATTGGTCCGGAGAACTTCAGGGTATGCTTTAGACAACCAGGCAGGACGCGCACCGCTTGGCGTCGCTAAAATGACGTTACTGTTTCGTTCGGCGAGCTGATCCATGATTTTGTCTAACCATTCAAATTGAAACACCCCTTCTGCTGGCTCTAAGGCACTCCAAGCAAAAATACCAAGGGAAAATGTATTAGCATGAGCTTTTTCCATTAGTTCTAAATCTTTGGCTAAGATCTCGGGATAATTTAGCCACTGGTCAGGATTATAATCCCCACCATGTAAAAAGCGTTCTTCTAAGTTATATCTTATCATCTTCTCTTCCTATCCTTTTGTGCCGCCAGCGGTCAAACCGGTGACAAAATGTTTTTGTAATGCAATAAAGACGAGCGCGATCGGAATACTGATCAAAATGGCCCCTGCCGCAAAAGTCGTATAGCTGGCACCCATTTTATCCGTGACTAATTTGTATAACCCGATGGGTAATGTATAGTACTCAGGATTACGTAAAATCACTGAAGACAGGGCAAAGTCTCCCAGTGGTCCGGTGAAACCATTCATGGCAACCACTGCCAGCATTGGTCGAGATAATGGAATCAAAATTTGCCAGAATATTCGCGTATTGCTTGCACCATCTATCTTGGCACTCTCGTCTAAATCTAACGGAATCGAGTCAAAATATCCTTTCAATAAGTACGTGTTCATGGGAATCTGACCCCCAACGTAAATCAAGATCAGCAACCAATGACTATTGATCAAGCCGAGCATTTGCGCCAGTACAAAAATTGCGATCAAGGCAGAGAACTGCGGGATCATTTGTAGTAGTAAGAACAGCATCAATCCATTTTTACGGCCTGTAAAACGAAACCGTGAAAAGGAATAAGCCGTCATGGAGACAAAGATCAGTGACAGGAACATAGTGCATACACTGATTTTCAATGAATTCAAATACCATTGACTATAATATAGCGAATTGTCGCCAGCAAACAATTTCGTGTAGTGACTTAATGTCGGACTCGTCGGAATCAGACTCGTACTTATTAAACTGTTCCCAGGATTAAAACTAGCACCGATCGTCCATAGTAAAGGGTAGACGATCACCACTACCGTAAAAATCAGTACGAGATACGTCAAGGATAGGCGGACAAATTTTTGTTTTTTCATACTTGCTGCCTTCATGTTATCCAACCTCCTTGAATGAATTTGTTCGGCGGAATTGCCATAAAGCAATCGCGATCACGACGATCGATAAGAGAATCGTCAATGCTGCTGCTAGTGCATATTGACTATTTTGCATCGTGAGCTTATAGATCCATGAAACCAAAATATCGGTACCACCAGCGGTCGAACCAGGAACTGCCGGTCCACCAGAATTAAACAGATAAATGATATTGAAATTGTTGAAATTAAACGTATATTGCGTAATCAAAATTGGTGCCATTGCATAAAGCAGTAATGGCAATGTGATTCGTCGGAATTTTTGCATAGCTGAAGCACCATCGATGGTCGCCGCCTCATACAAATCATCAGGAATGGATTGCAGCGTCCCTGTAGTCACGATAAAAATATACGGAAAGCCTAGCCAGCCTTGAATCAGTAACAAAGCTAAACGGGTCCAATTCGCACTCGTTAGCCAAGGAATCGGTGAAATCTGGAAGAAATTCAAAATCGTATTATTAATCGCACCAAAGGAATCATTGAACATTCCTGAAAATACCAAGATCGTAACAAATCCCGGAACTGCCCATGGGAGGATCAAAATCGTTCGAAAGAACTTTTTGAATCGTAGTTCTTTTTGATGCACCAGCACCGCTAAAAATATTCCGATAGAAACTTGTAGCGTTGAGGCGATCAAGGTCCAGATAACTGTCCAGCCTAGAACATTGAAGAAGGTACTACGCCAAATATCGACAGTAAAAATCTTCTTAAAGGTCTCTAATCCCACCCAATCTGCTAAATTGGCAGGTGCAGAATGATACAGATCATAGTTCGTAAAAGCTAACGCGATACTAAAGAGAATCGGAAAAATAACAGAAAACACGAGTAAGAAAAATGCTGGACTACTCATTAAATAAGGATAGCCTTCTCTTAATAGTGCCTGGTAGCTTTCACGGATAGAGTTGACTGGTAGCTCATTGTCTCTTAATTCGCCGTTTTTATAGGCATCACGGATATTTAAATAATAGAACAACAGACCAAAACCGATGACGATCAAGGCAACTAATCCTTCTGCTAATAAAAAGATGGAATTGTCTCTCGGCACTTCCACGCCTAATGTCACGATGCCCCAAAGTCCCATATTAAATAAATCTTTAAAGACGACAAGATACATAGCAAAAAAGAAGAAAAATAAAGCGCCTTTGATTTTTTGCCGATTATAAAATTGACCGAATCCTGGTATTATCGAGAATAGCATTGCTCGTTTTGCATACGACTGCGTGTTTTTCACATTTTCGCCCCCTGTAAGAAAAAGCCGCTGACAAACGTTTCGTTCGGCATTACTTGATTCCTAGTACTGAATCACCATCCGAAACGTTTGTCCTCGTAACGACTTTTTAGTTTTGAATTGCTGCAATGGCTGATTTGATCTGATCGACTGCCTGTGGTAGAGCTGTTTTCGGTTCAGCCTTTCCAGTAGCAATGGTCTGCAATGCGGCATCCATTGGTTCCCATACTGAATTCATTTCAGTGATCCCAGGCGTTAGTTCTGCGTATTGGGACTGAGCAGCAATGGCTGCAGCACTTTCGCTTTCTTGAACTGCTGGATCATCTGCCAATGAAGCAACCGCTGGTACTTCTTGCGTTTTTTCATAACGGACTTTTGAATTTTCCTCATTGCTGATAAATTTCACGAACGCTTCAGCTAATTCAGGGTTTTGGGAATAACTGCTTACGTTGTAACTTTTGACACCGATAAAGGAGCCCATATGTTCACCATTCCCTAATAATGGCAATTCTTTCACACCATAGTCGATGCCCGCTTCTTTATAAGGAGACAAGTTCCATGGTCCCGAGACGACAGCTGCAGCTTTTCCTTCCGTAAATAAAGAGTCCAACACATTGATTCCTTGTTCACCGACCAATCCGGATGGAAAAACACCTGCATCATAAAACTGTTGGATATAGTCCGCTCCTTCGATCGCACCTTCATTAGCTAATCCAATATCTTCAGGGTCATAGGATCCATCGGCATTCTCGCCAAAAACATACCCGCCATAACCGCTCAATACACCTTGTGCGTAATAAATTTGATCCCATAATGCCAGTAACCCATAACTGTCAGCACCTAAAACAGATTTAGAATACTCTAGCCACTCATCCGTTGTCTGTGGCAAGTCTTCTTCGGAAATTAGTTCTTTGTTATAATACAAAATTTGTGTTTCAACCGCTTTTGGTAAGCCGTAGACTTTGCCATCAACGATTTGCGATTGCATTGCTGATTCCGTATACAGATCTTGTAGCGTTTGATCGACTGTTAATTCTTTCAACAACCCTTCGGTAACTGCTGTACCGATTTGATCACCAGGAATTGTGATGACATCCGCACCTGTACCAGCGGGTCCATCCAATCGTAAATCTTCAATCTGTCCACCATAGGCTTTTTCGACCACTTTGATCGTCACATCGTGTTCTTCTTCAAATTGTTTGACTGCCTCTTCAATCCCAGCTGATTTTGCTTGGTCTTCCCAGACCAATAGATCATAGTCCTTATCGCTGCCACTATTTGCTGCAGTACTATCTGTCCCTTCACTTTGTGGACCGCAAGCACCTAATCCTAAAGCTGCTACACTTAAAAAAAGAACTCGAGACATTTTTTTCATCATCATTTCTCCACCTTTTCTTTATTTTGCAAACGCTATCTTCTCGTTTATAATAAATTATTTTACTTAATATGTAAATAGTTTTACTAAATTAATTTCTTCAATGGAGTAAATAAAAGGATAAAATCAAGGTTTATCACACAAATAATTTTTTCGAAATACCTCTATGTTACTAACTTCCACTATTCAGTAAATATATTTAGTAAATTCATTTACTTGGTAAAGTTGTTAGCGTATACTAGAAGAAAGAGGTGAAGAAGATTGGTTACAATAAAAAAAATTGCCGAGCAATCAGGCTTTTCACAAGCGACTGTTTCCCGATTATTGAAAGGCGACGAATCGTTGTCGATCGCAGCCGATACGCGTCAAAAAATTATTCATACCGCTTTATCACTAGGTTATGATCGCTCAAAAATAAAAACAACACTAGAAAAAATCGCCGTCCTTTTCTGGCTGACAGAACAAGAAGAGCTTCAAGATGTCTATTTTCGACAATTGCGAATCTCTTTAGAAAAATATGCGAAAATCAACAATTTGGAAATTCAACTAATCACCCATGAAGATGATGTTTTAGAAACACTGCAAGAAGTCGCCGGATTTATTGGGATTGGCTCTTTCACTGAGAATGAAACGCAGCAGTTCAAATCCGTTTGCCCCTATGGCGTCCTTTTGGAAATCAACCCCTGTCCAGAGCTGTTCGATACGGTCAAACCTGATACTGATCGAATGACGCAACTGGCGATCGATCTATTTTTAACAAAAGGATACCGAAAGATCGGCTTTATTGGTGGTGCTTATCTAAATCCTGATACCCAACGTGCAGAAATGGATAGTCGCGAGGTCATCTTCCGTCAAACGCTGGCTCGTCGAGACGCCCTCGATGAGGCGTTCTTATTTAGTGGTGGCAATTTTTCCGTTGAAACCGGCTATCGTTTGGCGAAAAAAATGGTGGAATCCCTTGGTGACAATTTGCCAGAGGCGCTCTTTGTGGCTTCTGACACCATCGCAGTTGGTGTGCTCCAAGCGTTAAATGAACGATCTATCATCATTCCTGATTGCTTGGAATTAATCAGTATCAATGACAATGAGATCGCAAAATTTGTGGCTCCCCCACTAACAACGTTTAACATCGATGTGGAGGAAATCGCCAAAACCGCGATCGATTTGCTGGTGGATCAGATCGTTCATCCTCGAGCGATCACCAAAACAGTCCTTTTAGGGGCTGAACTCATCGAGCGAAAAAGCTTTACGCAAGCTTAAAAAACGCCCCTAGAAAGTTAGGAAAAGCTAACTTTCTAGGGGCGTTTCATTGTCTAAATCGAAAAAAGCATTCTTTCGTTTTTCACATCTCTTTCGCCACAGCATACACAAGATGCGGCATGTCCACTTGTCGATAGTGTTTAACAAAGCGATCCACCAGCTTCATTCCATTGCGCAATGCCACATTTATGGAGGCTTGATTGGACTCACGAATGATCGAATAAACAATATCGGCATTCAGCGTTGCAAACGCATAGTCTTTACAGGCCTGGGCGGCTTCTGTGGCAAACCCATGATGCCAGAAGTTCTTTTGAAACAAGTACCCAATTTCTAAAACGGCTTCTCCCTTGACGTCTTGCCATGTCAACCCGCATTGACCGATCGCTTGCCCGGATGCTTTCTCAATCACTAGCCACAAGCCAATGTGATCGTTTTGATAGTGTTGCAGCTGTTTGTCGATCCAACCAGTGACTTCTTGCTCACTGAAGGGTCCTTCATAGGCAATCATAACTTCTGGATCTTGCAAAATCTTTTCAATCGCTGGTCGATCGTCATGACTCATTTCTCGCAGCACTAATCGCTTAGTTTCAATTAGTGGTTCCATGGTGGTTGCGCTCCTTCCTATTCCATTCGGTTTCTTTTCAAAAAATACCAACTTGCTGCCCATGCGGTGATGGGTAAAATAATCACCGCTGCCAGACCCGTGATCAAACAAACGACCAATTCTGAGACGAACGCCTTCGAATTGAGCATTTCACCAAAGGAGATCGACAAATCTTGAAACCACGCAATCAACGCCAGATTACTTCCCATAAAGGCAAACAATAAGGTATTGATCGTCGAAGACAATACGTCTGATACCACTGTCATACTACTTTTACTTAATGCCTTGATTGAGACTTGCGGGTTTGCTTGAAAAAGTTCATAGGTCGCAGTGCTGATCGCCATACTCCCATCTGCCACCGCCCCCGAAAAACTCATCAAAATGATCGCAGTCATCAATGTCTTAAAATCGATAGCTACATCAAAGGAATACATCGCCAACTCATCGAGTTCCTCTGCCGAAAACCCATGAAGATTCATTGCAGAGAGCACAAGAGGAAATAATAGTAGAAAAAGCCCTAGAAAGACCAACACACAGACAAAGGCAATTTTGGTTTTCTGATTGACGCCGTTCACGAAAAACAAGGTGATCGCCGCCACGGCTAAAAAGGCAACACAAGCCGCTGGTAAAATCGGTGCCCCTCGGTCAATCAGGACCAGTAGCGCTAGAAAGACGGCCACATTCATAAACAGACCTGTGACTTGAAACAGCCCTTCGATCCGAAAAACAGCGAAAGTCAGCAAGAGAAAAAGCAAGATCAACACAAACAAAACAGTCATTTTGCTTTCCTCCTTTGTAGTTCAAAGCAAAGAAGCGTCAACGGTACCGATAAAACCAGCGCAAAGCCGCCGCATAATGTACGCACTATTTCTAAAGAAAGATGCATCGGCAATGCTTGCGACAGCAGCCAGCCATTTGCTAGGTAAAACAATAGCGCTGGCATACTCCCACTTAAATAGGCAAACAACAAGACATTGATCATCGAAGAAGTCGTATCTTGCGCGATGGACCGACCGATCGCTAATCGTTCCTTGCGGCTCGTCTGGGGATTGATGCGTTGGATCTCATCTAAACTGGCAATCAGCATGACGATATTGTCCATGCTGGCACCAATCGCGCCAATCAGCAGACTCCCTAGATAGACACTGCGATACGGACGGGTCAGAAACGACATTTCTTCATAGCGCAACCCATGATCTTGCAAAAGATCCATGGCGAACCGACAGAGAAAAAACGCCAAGAGGACGCTGGCTAACGAGGCAATGATTTTGCGGCTGTCGATCGTACGAAAGCCATAGGAAATCCCCATCGTCAAAACCAACGAGACGATCGTAAAAACGATCATCAAAAAGACCAATGAAAAGGAGCTGTTGCCTTTGTGAAACCAAAGAAAAAGGAGCAGCAAGCCAGTATTCACAAAGATACTAAGCAAAGCCCGTAAGCCCTTTTTGCCACCAATTGCGACTACTGCCATCAGGAATAAGGCAAGGAAGAAAAAGAGATACCCATCCCGTTTTTGTGCTTGTACCTGCCAGCCATCCCCTTCTTTTTGCAAAAGCAGCTGTTGTCCGTTCTGATACAACGGATGAATCGCACCGTTGGGGGTGTATTGCGTAGTGACTGTCCGCAGTACCCCAGCTTCTTCTCCGTTGCGAAGGATCCCTTGAATCTGCTGCTGATCGGCTGTGACTTGAACCGTCTGTACTTCTATAATCGGCTGTGCATAAAAGCGGCTACTTTGGGTTTGGATCAGCCAGCTAAAGACAACCAAGCTGATAAAGACCGCTAGATAATAATACTTTTTCAAGACCGTCTCCTTTCTTTTTCAGCAAAAAAAGACTTAGACAAACCACCAGTCCTACGACCGACCACCTTATGAGGCTAGATGACTGGTCGAAATGGTTACTGTGTTGGCGAGACTAACTGCTTTACTAGTCGCCTGCTTTGTCAAAGTCCTTTTAATTGCTCGTTTTGCTTACACGACATTTTGCGCTGTACCTGCTTTAAAGCCGCTTAGGTTCGCCACAGCGATCCCCATCAAACGACGTCGGGTTTCGACGGGCGCCCAAGCGATATGCGGCGTCAAATAGCAATTTGGTGCTTGCAACAAGGGATTGTCCGCTGCAATCGGTTCTTTCGAGACGACATCTGCCGCCAAGGCTGCAATCTGCCCGGTTTTCAGCGCTTCAGCAACTGCTGCTTCATCAATCAAGCCGCCACGCGAGGTATTGATCAGGATCGCAGAAGGTTTCATTTGTGCCAAAGCTGTGCGATCGATCATTTTTTCTGTCTCAGGAAACTGTGGAACATGAAGGCTAATGATATCTGCTTCTTGATACAGTTCCGCCAACGACACTTGTTTTGCCCAAGCAGCTTGTGCTGGTTTTGGTCGATGATTAAAGTAGATTACTTTCAATTGAAACGCATGTGCGATCGTGGCAACTGCTTGAGCGATCGCACCATATCCAATCAGCCCAATCGTTTTGCCTGCCAATTCCATCAATGGCGTCTGCCAATAAGAAAAATCTTTGCTGGTTTGCCAGTCACCCTGATGCACGGAACGATTATGGTGTCCCACTTGGTTCGTCACTTCCAGCAGCAAAGCAAAGGTCGCTTGTGCCACTGCATTGGTACTGTAGCTAGGAATATTGGTCACGGTGATTCCTTGTTCCCTCGCTGCTGCCAAATCAACGACATTGTATCCAGTTGCTAGTACCCCAATGTAGGTCAATTGCGGACATGCTTTGAGCACATCAGCGGTGATCGGTGTTTTATTTGTCAAAATCGCTTCGGCATCACCGATTCGCTCAATTATTTCTTGTTTATCTGTATATGAGGTACGATCATACACCGTCACCTCTCCTAATTCTTCAAACCCTTGCCAAGCCAAATCCCCTGGATTCAACGCATAGCCATCAAGTACAACGATCTTCATTCTTTCGCCCCTCTCGCTTTTCCTTTTGCTTTTCCATAAAAAACGGGAATTCCTAGTAATGTCACGCCGATTCCCACGACTGCTAACCACGTGTCAGTGATCAAGGTCATGATCAAGATAAAACAGCCACCTAAAATCGCAATCAAGGGAATGATTGGATAGAAGGGAACTTTATACGGACGCTTCATCTGTGGTTCTGTTTTTCGCAAACGAAAAACTCCTACAAACAATAATACACTAAAGAACCACATAACAAAAACCAGCATATCGGTCAAAAGATCAAAGGTGCCTAAAAGCATCATGATACAAGCGATCCCTAATTGTAAAAAGGCCGCCGCATAGGGTGCATTGGTGGTTTTGCTTAGGGTCGCAAAGGTCTTACTGAAAGGAATCTCATCTTCCAACGCCATCGCATATGGGACCCGCAAGCCAGTCATTGTATAGCCGTTCAATGCGCCATAAACAGAGATCAAGATACCGATCGTGACCAGTTTTCCGCCAAAACTGCCGAACAAGGCCATCGCAGTTTCTGAGGCACTGTTCAAATTACCAGCGATTTGATCGATCGGCAATGTTTTTAAAAACGCAACATTGATCAACACGTACACCAAGGTGACAAAACTCAACCCAAAGATGATGGCTTTAGGCAAATCTTTTTCGGGTCGCTTCATTTCTCCAGCGACATTGCCGACCCCCATCCAGCCATCATAAGCAAAAAGGGTTGCTAAGAGGGCACTACTGATACCAGCTGCAAGGGAGCCTTGAGTATTGGAAGAAAAATCCACCAATGAGACCGATACTTGACCTGGTGTCATCAGGCCAGCCACGATAATCACCGCAATCGGAATCAGCTTGACTGCTAAGGTGACGGACTGGACTTGAGCTGCAGCTTTTGTTCCCAAAAGATTAATCAAGGTCACACTCGTTCCGGTCAAAATCGATAAAGGAAGCAAATAATTGCTAGGTAGATGAAATAAGTTCAAACATTGTGTTGCGAAAATAATACTTAAAGCCGCCACGTTCGCTGGAAAGTAAATGATACTTTGTGCCCAGCCTAATAAAAAGGAGGGTAATTTCCCATAAATTCTTTCGATATATCGAATAGGTCCGCCGGTCTCAGGAATCGCCGTCGCTAACTCTGCCACGGTCAAGCCGCCGCAAATCGTTAGAAAGCCGGCAAGCAGCCAAACCAACAAGGTCAATCCAGTCGATTGGGTCTGCTGGACCACAGCCGCTGCTTTGAAAAACACGCCGGCGCCAATCACCGTTCCCATTACTGTCGATAATGCCCCAAAAAAACTGATTTCTTTTTTCAATTGACTTTTCACAACATCACTTCCTTTTTAAATGAATAAGTCAAAGTATAGCGGATAGAAACTATCTTGACTAGAGGAATTTCAGAAAACAAAAAGCAAATACCATGAAAAGACGGCATTTGCTCCAAAATTTTTTTATTCTTTTGTGGATTCTTGAAAAACCAGCAACGGAAGCTGTCGTTTTTTGTGCATTTGTTGAACCAAATAAATTCCTGCCAGCAAGATGATCGGGAAAATGATCGCACCTAAAATCCCAACCTGCAGCTGTTGTCCCGACCATTCGACGATGCTACCGACGACAGCGGGTCCGATTGAACATCCTAGATCTCCCGCTAATGCCAAATAAGCAAATAGCGCCGTCCCGCCGTTGCGAATGTATTGCGCAGAAAGACTAAAGACCCCCGGCCACATGATCCCTACGGCAAAACCGCTTAAGCCGCAGCCAAGGAACCCGATCAATGGCAATGAAGCAAAGCCGATCATCATATACGCCAGTAGGCAAAGCAAAACACTCAAAAACATAAAGCGTTTCAAATCGATTCGTTCTCCAAATTTGCCGTAAAGCAAGCGGGAGATCCCCATCATCAAGGCAAAAACCATCGGTCCTGCCAAATCGCCTAGTGTCTTACTAACACCTAAGCCCTGTTCAGCAAAGGTTGATGCCCATTGGCTGACTGCTTGTTCGCTGGCTCCAGCACAGACCATCATCACCAGAAACAGCCAAAAGCTTTTCAAGGAAAAGAGCTGCCGAGTGGTCAACCCTCGTTCTCCTTCGGCAACGATTGGCGCCAACGGGACTTTGGTAAAGAAAAACAAATTGACCAACGGGATCAGCGCCCAGACGATCGCTAAAATCGGCCACTGTTGAATACCGAACACCATGAAGAACGCCGTTGAGAACAAAACGACCCCCACGTACCCCCAGCAATAAAACGAGTGCAGCATGCTCATCGTTTTTTCCTTATGTTCCGTTGGACAGGCTTCAACGATGGGACTGACTAAAACTTCCAGCAAGCCACCGCCAATGGCATACAATAAAACCGCTGCTAATAATCCGCTAAACGGGGTCGGAAACCATAAGGGAAAAATGGCTAAACCAATCAAGCCGATCGCTGCAAAAAAATGCGCCGCTACGATCGAAATACGATAGCCGATACGGTCTACAAAAAAGATTGCTGCAAAATCGACGGCTAACTGAGTCAAAAAGTTAAAACTGACCAACAAAGTTATCTGGCTGATTGGTAGCTGGTATTGGCTTTGAAAGGTCAAAAATAATAAGGGGGCAAAATTATTGATCACGGCTTGAACGATGTACCCTACAAAGCAAGCCGCAATCGTCGAACGATAACTTTTCATTTTCACTTCTCCTTTACTCGTCTTATCAGTATACCAAGTCCAATCAGTCGGGAACCATGGAGAAAACACTTTTTTTACCCAGAGAATCTTAAGGAAATCAGGATTCCTCTTTCTTCAGCTGATTTCCTTAAATGGAAGCAGCAAAAAAGCTGCCCTCTCAGACAGCTTTTTCCGACTTATTCTCAAGGCTAGGCGTTTTTCCTCCGGGCAGCGATGGTTTTCATGGTGGCTTCAAAGATTGGGCCAATAAAGACGATACACAAGAGAGTACCTAACCCCACACTGGCGCCTAACGCAAAACCGATCAAGACCATCGCAGCATCCAAGCCGATACGGATCGTTTTTTGGGTCAATTTGCTTCGCTTGTAGATCAAGGCCGTCAAGGCTTCTAACGCCGCTGAACCTTTGCTGGAAGAAACGTAGATACCAGCGCCGATGCCAAATAAGATCGGTGCAGCGAAAATAGCAATCCATGGGTAGAAAGGCAAATGAATTGATACTTTGTCCATCACTGGTTCAAAGATCCCAATCAACAAGCCTAAGCCGATCCCGTTGATAAAACTGCCAATGCCTAATTCGGCACGATCAAAGACTGCAACGATCAACAAAACAACAATGTTAAAACACAAACTGGCTATCCAAAAAGGGACATCGATAAAATTCAAAATTCCTAACAAAAACGTACTGATCGTATCATATCCTTGATGGGCAGTGATCAATAAGGATATGGCTAACGCAATCAGCCCGGTACCTATCAAAACTTGTGCAAATTTTTTGGTTTCTTTCACAACATCACGCTCTCTTCTTTATTTTTCCTCTCTTAGTTTACCGTGAAAGCGTCACAATTACTATCATTTAATCACAAAAACCGGATTTTTTTTGAAGAAATCTAAATTCAATCAAGGGATTCATAATGCTGTTCATAGGTATCGCGAAACTCTTTGGGGGTCAAGCCATTTAACTTCTTAAACATCTTCGAAAAATAGTTGGTATTGTTGTAACCGATGCAATCCCCGATCTCACTGATCGTGGCTTTCGAATGAAGCAGCAGCTGTTGAGCTTGCTTGATTCGCACCAGATTGACGTACTGATTAAAACTCATTTCCGTTTCTTTCTTAAAGAGTTGCCCCAAATAAACAACGCTAACGTGCAGTTCTTCTGCCGCTGATTTGACCGTCAAATCATGGGTGTAGCCTTCTTCAATCAGCTGGATCGTCTTTTGAACGATCTCTGAATAACGTTTTTGCGGCGGCTGCGATTTGGCCAGCTCCAACACATCATCAAAAAGTTGCCGCAAATCTGCCAATGTATTGGTCTCGCGAATCCGTGCCAAAATCTGCTCATGGTTTTCTTGGGAAAGCACCGGCAGTTGCCGATAAATATCATTGAACAACAAAAAAGAAACATAGCGAACATGTTCAGGGTCTGCTTGGGTTTGTTCCAAAATAGCGAACATTTTATCTAGCTCATGTTGGATTGTTTTAACATCCCCGATGGTCAGCGCTTTGTTAAAAGATAGAAACGGTAGTTCTTCGTTTCGCTCTAATATATCCACGTGGATCGTCTGTTCTTGTAAAAACAGATCTGGATAGAAGGCTTGCAGCGATTGAACCTGCTTGATTTTCTCATAGGCTTTATACAAATTCTCCCACTCGTTGATGGTTTCGCTCATGATCAACTGCCAGTCTTTACTATTAAGCTGCTGGGCTAGTGCTTTTAAGTCAGCGTTGATTTGCTGTCTTGGTCCGGCTGCGGTAATGATCACTTGGTTTTCATCTAATCGCCCTGGTAAGATCAATGGCTGATCGTGTTGCTGAAAAAACGTCGTGATTTTTTGTAAGATCTCGGCAGTCCCATTGAACTGCAAAACGGTAAAGGGGGCTGCTAGCGGCACCCTCTGTTGCGCCAGCAAATGGAGGTACTCGCTTTCGTTCAATTCATCATTCAACCAAAGCAGCAGGCTTGATTCTTGATAAAGTTCTTTTTCTGCCAACAGTTTTTGCTGCTCCTCTAACTCAGCTGCAATCGCTTGAACACTGCTACGCAGTTCTTCTTTGTTAACAGGTTTGACTAGATAATTACGCACACCTAACGCCATGCCTTGTTTGACAAAGGCAAACTCTTGATAACCAGATAGAATGATCGAAAAAAATCGATTCCCAAACGCTTGCGCTTGGCGGATCATATCGATGCCGTTCATTTCTGGCATCCGAATATCCGTGATCAGCAAATCAACGGAATGTTCTTGTAGATACTCGAGGGCCTCACTAGCACTTTTCGCTGTATGCACCACCTCAAAGCCCAGCTCTTGCCAAGGCAAGATCATTTGCAGCCCTTGCAAGATCATATATTCATCATCAACGAACATTGCTTTATACATCTGCCTCATGCCCCCTTTGCAAATTGTTTTCATCTAGACGGATCTTGACCGTAAACCCAGCGGCTGCTTGAGACGTAACGTCCATTTGATAAGCGCCATTGAACATGCCCCGCAACCGTTCGTGAACATTTTTGATCCCGATTGAGGTTTGGGCTCCGATCTCCTGATTTTGCAATTCTTCATGAATCATTCCTAACTGCTGCGGATCTGCGCCTTTGCCGTTGTCTTTGACTTCAATCACGATTTGACCGGCTTCTTTATAAGCTTTGATACTGATGGCGTTATCATTGCGCTGATAATCGATGCCGTGAACAAAATAGTTTTCGACAAGTGGCTGCAGTGTGAACTTCGGCAATTCCAACTGTTCTAATGCCGGATCGATGGTTACATGATAGGCGATCTTATCTGGGTAGCGCATCTGAAACAAGTAGACATATTTTTCACAAAAATCGATTTCTTCTTTTAAGGTCTTCGTCTTTTCTTGCGTCGTGTTGTTCCGTAATAGGGCCGAAAAAGCATAGACGACATCCGCCAGCTCTTCTTGGTTGCGGCTCAAGGCATACATTCGAATGTATTCTAATGTGTTATAGAGAAAATGCGGATTGATCTGGGCTTGCAGCGCCCGCATGTCGGCATCCCGTTGTTTGATCTCTAGCGTGTAAATATCTTTGATGTACTCGTTGATACTGTAGGTCATTTGATTGATGGCTTCTGCGATTTCTTTCAGCTCTTGTTGGACATTGGCGGTATCGATCCGTTTGTCAAAATTCCCTTGGCTGACTTCTTTCGTCGCATAGACGATCTGCTGTACTTGCGATGTATAGCGCTTAAAGGTGCGATGAAGCACCCATAGGACTAATAAGAGAATCCCGATCCCGAAACTAAAGATCCAGATGGCACTAGAAAAAATATCACGCCAGATCACCCTTTTTGACAACAAAACCAGGGACACTTCTCCGCTGACAGTGGTTTGTTTTTTGATATAAAAGTCTTTCGAAAGAGTGTCGTGAATGGTTCCGTGAGCAACCGCCTGATCTATTTTGGCTAAAGTTTCCTTGCTGAGGTTCGTGGCATCCTTGTAAAGGCGCTGACCATTTGAGGTAAACAAAAAACTGTTGATTCCATGAACTTGGTTGTCTTCTTGTCGATTGGCTAAAACATCGTCTGAACGAAAGATCACGTAGACTTGTCCTAAGGGCTGGGCATAATTACTTGGTTGGGCGATCGAACGAACAAAAAACAGACGATTTTTTAAATCAATCTGTTTGCCGCTGTGTTTTTCTCCATAAGGTGTATCCGGCGTTGCCACTAATGTCTCATTGCTTTCATCCAATTGAATGATGATCTCTTCGATACTAGGATGATTACGAATCAAACGATAGAGAATATTGGGCAAGTAAACACTCTGTCCCGTCTGGCGAAAAATATCATTACTATAGGAAAAATAATCTGGCAATGAAAGCTGCAAATAGTTGCGTAATGATTCAAAGGCGGTATCTGAACTAGTAAATTCGCCAAGTACCGTTGAAACAACGGTATTTTGATCTTGCACGTAAGCATCCAGCTGCAAGCTTGTGCTCTCCACTAAACGTTCACTCGTAGTAAAACGATCCGCTCCGGTATAAGCGGTCAGGACCAACATAATAATGATGGAGATGATCACCAAGAGTACACTGTACAGCTGCATCAACTGATTGATCAAAAAATCATGTTTGAACAAACGAAAACGCCACTTAGTCATGTGCCAAATCCCGATCAATGACGTTTTTTTCCTGACTGATCGCCACATGGCACCATAAAATCAGTAAGCTGAATGTTCCAAAGAGCAAGAGCCCTTTCATCATCCAAGTAAAAACTAGAATACTAGCGATCCCAACCAGCAATTTTAGAAAGGTCGCCATATGAAGAAACAGACACACAAAGGACAATTTCAGGTTATTCCACAAGGATATCTCATAAGACGTGTCAAAAACCACACTTAACAGGTACAGTAAAACACTCAATCCACTGACAACAACTAAAACAAAAGAGATCATCAACCAAATCAAGCCTTGGATCTGGGTAGCTAAATACAGGTTATACACTAAGAACCCTGTCAGTAGGAAGAACAGATAAAACTGCTTATTGGCCTTGACAAAGACGTTGCGCCAAATGCGCCATGCGCTACGAAAACTTTGATTCTCATAATTTAGTCCATCTTCGTGGATCAAAGCACTGATGGTATGAAACGCTGGACCAATCCCTAAGATTCCCCCACCGGCAAGCGTCAATACGACAAAAAACAAATTCAACTTCACGATCGCCCAAATCAAGCGAAAGCCCTTGACCAACCCGCTATTTGCTGTTTCTTCCATTTAAAATTCCTCCCTTATTTGTTCCCTACCGAAAATGTAGCATGATTCCAGCTTCCTACTCAAGCTACCTGAGAATCTTTTAATGCTATGTACGTTTTAGATGCAACATGCTTGCTGTTTGAACGTTAAAAACAAAAGTAACGTTTTTATCAAAGATTTTGCTATTTACTTTAAAAGAAAAAGCAGCCAAAAGCTAGACGTGGGAACCATTGGTCCTGATGCGTTTAGCCTCCGGCTTGCTTGATCTATTGATTTATGAGAACCACCTGTTACTTATTCTTGGCTTGCGCGGTACTCATCAAATTGTTTTTGCATTTCATCGCGGACCTTCTCCCAGCCAGCGGTTTTTAATTCTTCGTTTAGTTTCGGAACATTTTCTTCTGGATCGATCGTTCCGGTTGCTAAACTTGCTTTGTAACGGTTCATGACATTGGCGATATTCGTGATTTCTGTTTTCACATTATCAGTCTTGAAGTTGAACCCTAAGATTGGTGATGCTTCCGCGTTAGCAATGTTTTCATCACGCTCTTTGATCATATCGTCTGTGATGGATTCTTGTGTGTAAAGGATCATGTTGTTCCCAGTGTTCCAAGCAGCCATCCGGGTATTTGGCAAGTAGCCATCAAGGAGACGGATTTTGTTGTCTTGGCCTTCGATTTTTTCCCATGCTTCACCTTCGACACCCCAAACCAATCCATTCAACAATTCAGGATCGCTGTTCAACAAGCCCAACACTTCCACTGCTTTTTCTTTGTTTTTCGAAACATTCGCTACGACAAAGTTTGCCATTTGCGCTTGTCCGGTTGATTTTAATTGTTTCGTGATTGGACGTGAAACCAATTCATGACCTGCGGCATTGCTTAAGATCGTATCACCGTAATCCATTGGTCCTTGGGTTTCTTCACGCATGAACCATGTGTTGCCTTCTAATGGGTAACCAGTTGTATTGGTGGCTGCATCGGTTGGGATCAAGCCTTCGTTGTACCATTTGTGCATCAATTTCAAGTTTTCCATTTGTTCATCATCTTCGTATTGATTGATGATCTTCGTTGTATCGCCATCCAATTTGACAGCAAATGGGTAATCTTTCCCAATCACATAATCATAGTTTCCAGAAACATTAAAGGTTTGTCCGATCGCAAACGGTGCGATGTTTGGTTCTTCTTCTTTGAACTTCTTCAACACGTCTTCGGCATCTACATAAGATTCGATCCCGCTGATATCCAAATCATATTTGTCTAAATATTGTTTATTGAAGGTCAAGACTTGTTGGGCATAAATATTGCCGTTGACTGGAAAGGCATATAATTTTCCGTCGATCGTATTGCCTTTGATATAAGATTCGTCTAATTGATCATACGCTTCTTTGGCATATTTTGGTGCTAACTCCGTCAAATCTGCATACGCGCCTTTTTGCGCATTGGCAACATAGTTTGAGGCAAAAGAAATATCGTAGTTTTCACCCGATGAAATGATGGTGCTCATTTTTTGATCCCAGTCTCCCCAGCCGATGTACTGCAGATCGATGCGAGCGTTGGTTTTTTCTTCAATGCGTTTATTAGCGATCTCCATTAATTGATCAAAGTTTTCTGGCTTGTCCCCGACTTGATACATCAATAAAGTCGTTACGCCGTCTGCATTGTTCTCTGAATCGGATGTTGCGCCGTTCGACCCACAGGCAGCCATTCCCAAAGTTGCCGCTGCGGCCATCCCAGCAAAAGCTGTTTTTTTCCACAAATTCATTTTTGTTTCCTCCCTATACTTATTTGATTATTCTTTGACGCCACCAATTGTCAGACCACCGACAAAATACCGTTGGAAGAATGGATAGGTGATCGCAATCGGTAAGGTTGCAACAACAACGATTGCCATGCGAGCAGTTTCGCTTGGCAAAGCGGCCAAACCGCCTTGGATCTGGGCAGCCATGCCGGAGCTTTTGGCTAGATAGTCCAAGTTGCTTTGAATCCGCATCAAAAGTGCTTGTAACGGCACTAAAGAGTCTTTTTGAATATACAACAATGCATTGAACCAGTCGTTCCAATAGCCAAGAGCGGCAAATAGACTGATCGTTGCGATCCCTGGAACCGCTAACGGCAACACGATGGACAGAAAAATCTTCATTTCGCTGGCACCGTCGATGCGCGCAGATTCTATAATACTATCTGGTACCGTCTTTTTAAAGAAGGTCCGCATAACAAGGATATTAAAAGGCCCTAAGGCAAGGGGTAAGATCAATGCCCAAATCGTGTCTTTCAATTGGATCAAGTTGACCATCACTAAGTAATTGGCAACCATCCCTGGCGCAAATAACATGGTGATCAAAGCGAAGATCGTAAAGAACCGACGGAATGGAAAATTTGAGCGAGAGATGACATAGGCATATAGCGAAGTCATCGTTGCATTGACGAAGGTACCAAAAACAGTGATAAAAATAGATACGCCAAATGCTTGGAAAATTTTGCTGCTCATTTGTCCGCTAAACAGGTAGGTATATGCTGCGAACGAAAATTCTTGTGGCCAAAAGCGATAGCCGTTTTCTGCCAAAGAGGTTTCACTGGTCAATGAGATCGCGATCACAAAGAGAAACGGCAAGACACAGGAAATCGCGAACAGACCGATCACGATATTAAAAATCAGGTTGACCGTTGGGTTAAAGGAGCGGATCTCGACTTTCGTTACTTTTTTCTTCATTTATCCATCCTCCTTAGAATAATGCTGAATCTGGTTCTAGTTTACGAACAACCAAATTCGCTGTTAGTAATAATAATGCCCCAACCACTGATTGATAAAGGCCGGCAGCTGCGGTCATCCCGAAGTCGCCTGTGGCAGTCAGTCCATTATAAATGTACGTATCTAAAACGGAGGTGACTTGGTACAACGCCCCAGAGTTTCGTGGGACTTGATAGAAAAGTCCGAAGTCGGCACGGAAGATCCCACCGATGTTCAAAATCAACAAGACGGAAATCATTGGAATCAGTTGTGGCAACGTCACATTTTTAATCTGCTGCCATTTGCTGGCGCCATCGACCATCGCGGCTTCGTAATACGTTTGATCGATCCCGACCACTGACGCATAATAGATGATGCTGTTGTAGCCTAAGCTCTTCCAGACATTCATAAAGACGAAAATAAACGGCCACCATTTCGGATCAGCATACCAGTTGATTCCTTCACCGCCCATACCCGTGATCCATTGGTTGATGATCCCTTTGTCTGGACTCAAAAAGGCATAGACAAAGTACGAAATAACCACCCAAGAAAGGAAGTACGGCAACAGTGACATCGTGTGATAAACTTTTACCAAACGCTTATTGCGTAGCTCACTCATTATAATGGCAAAGGCAATCGCAAAGAATAGGTTGAATGCTAAAAATACGATATTGTAGAGTAACGTATTTCTAGTAATCAGCCAAGCATCATTGGATGCAAATAAAAATTTAAAGTTATCAAAGCCGACCCACGGGCTTTGTTTCAAACTGGCAAAAAAGCCGTCTGGTGAAATGTGGAAATCTTTGAACGCCACCACATTTGCGAATACAGGTATATAGAAAAAAAAGATAAACCAGACAACACCTGGCAAAGCCATCAATATTAACGCTTTGTATTGCCAGACATTCCTCCAAAACCCCTTTTTCTTCACATCTCATCATCTCCTTCATGCTACTAGAATAACGCTTTCATCCCTAAAAAATAAGGAACAAACTAAAGATAAAATGAAACAAATTAAAGGTCTTTGTTTATATTTTGTTTTTATTCTCTAAAAACCAGAAAAACGTCCTACCTTTTGCAAGATAGGACGCTTCATTGATTTGTTTTTTATGAATGTTCAGTCGACAAAGCCGTTTTGCTGAATCACTTCGCGGAACCACTCACCTGACTTTTTGATGGTGCGTTTTTGGGTAGCCAAATCAACGGCAATAAACCCGTAACGATTTTTGAATTCATTCAGCCAAGACCAATTGTCCATGCAGGTCCACATGTGATACCCGCGGCACTGGCTGCCTTCTTGGATCGCTTGGTGTACATACCGCAAATGATCTTTGATAAAGGTGATGCGGTACTCATCTTGGATCTGACCGCTGGCATCGATAAAGCGTGTTTCATCTTCGACTCCCATGCCGTTTTCTGAAATATAACAGGGGATATTGCCGTAGTTGTCTCGTAGGTTGATCAAGGTATCATAAATGCCTCGCTCATAAATCTCCCAGCCTCGATGGGGATTGATTTTCTTTTCTGGCCAATCATAAACATCGAAGTAATCTTCTGGCATTGGAGTGTCCGCTGTTTTGGCAGAACGCTTTTGCTGCACCCGCCGCGGCTGATAATAGTTGACCCCCAAGAGATCGACCGTGTTTTCTTTAATGATCTGCAAATCTTCGGCTCTGGTTTCTGGCATGATCGCCAACTCGTTTAAGACAGAGATCAATTCTTCAGGAAAGGTGCCTTTGACCGCTGGATCTAAGAAGGATCGGTTAAAAAAGGCATCTGCCAGTTGCGCCGCTTGGACATCTTTTTCATCGTTCGGATCTTTCGGATAAGTCGGTGTCAAATTCAAGATGATGCCGATTTCGCCTGGTTGCTGAGACTGACGGAAGCGTTGGATCGCTAAGGCGCTGGCGAGTGCTTCATGGTAGCCAACTTGCACCGCGTGAGCCAAATTGATTTCTGCTGGGTAATGCTGCTGATACAAATACCCCATCTCCACTGGCACGATCGGTTCATTTTGCGTGAACCAACGGCGGACTTGATCACCGAACAATTCAAAACACAAAGCGGCATAATCTGCAAATGCTGTGACAGTCTCGCGATTGAGCCAGCCGCCTTCTTTTTGCAGTGCCATCGGCATATCAAAATGATACAAATTGATGAAGGGCTCGATGCCATGATCGATCAAAGTGGCGAAGTACTCGCGATAAAACGTCACCGCTTGTTGATTGACCGCCCCTCTTCCTTCTGGCAGCAAGCGACTCCACTGGATCGAGGTTCGAAAAGAATTAAAACCGATCTCTTTCATCAGCGCCACATCTTCTGGGTAACGCTGTAGCAGCTGGACGGTATCTTTGGGTCCCCGTTTTTGATAAAAACGTTCTGGCTCCGTTGCGTACCAATAGTCCCAAATCGAATCGCCTTTGCCATCATCGGCCGTTCGTCCTTCAGTTTGCGGACCGCTGGCAGCGGCTCCCCACCAAAAATCTTTAGGAAAATGCAGGTTAGTCATGGGCAGTCACCTGCTCTTTGCCTAACAAGAGACAGCCGATAATGCCACTTTTGTTCGGCAAGCCCCAAGTGACGATGTAGTCTTCCACTGGTGGTGTCTCCATATAGCCTGCCATTTGTTTCAGGAAGGCTTGTTGGATTTGAGCGAGTAAATGCGGCTGATTCATGACCCCACCGCCTAAAATGATTATCTCAGGTGCTAAAGTTAACGTGATATTGACCAGCGCTTGCCCAAGATAAAAGGCCTGCAACCCCCAAATCTCGTGCGCTTGCGGCAAGTCTTGTCCTTTGATCCCCGTACGTCCTTCCAAAGAAGGCCCTGCGGCTAATCCTTCCAAACAGTCGCCGTGATACGGGCATGTACCAGCATACATATCTTCACTGTGGCGTTTGACATAGGTATGACCGATTTCTGGATGACCGATCCCTTCGAAAATCTTTCCTTCACGAACGACCCCGGCGCCAATGCCGGTCCCGACCGTCAAATAGACACAGCTGTCTTTGCCTTGTGCCGCTCCTTGGCGTAATTCTCCATAAGCGGCAGCATTGACATCTGTTGTCCAAGCAAATGCTGTCTCTGGGTAGCGCTTCTTCAACCCACCGAGAAAATCGAACTGCTGCCAGCCCTGTTTCGGCGTGGCTAGTATGTGGCCATAGGTCGCTTGGGTTGGATCGATCCCGATCGGACCAAAGGAACCGACCCCTAATGACACGAGATCGTAGGGATCGAAAAAGGCAAAGATCGCCGCTAACGTTTCCTCTGGCGTTGTCGTTGGGATCGACTCTTGGGCGATGATCGTCAGCTGTTCATCGGCAACGGCACAAATCATTTTTGTGCCGCCGGCTTCAATTCCTCCGTAAACCATCATTTCTCACTCCTTTACTCCAATGGTTCGAATTTCATATGGGTGTAATTGCTCATTGACGGACGATGCTTGTTCTTCCTCTAATAGGTTCAACAGACAGAGTGTCGCCTGCTCTTTTTGCACATGAAAGGCAGTGGCTTGATCCGCCAAATTATAGCCCCGCAAAACGATCTGCTGGTCTTGGCGATTGCGTTTTAAGGCGGTGATAGCTACCGTCGTTCCATGAGCTTCCATGTATTGGTTGCTGCTGGCTAGCTTGCCTTGATGCTTGTCGGTCTGGCTTGCCGTCCAAGGAACTTGGGCAGCTTGTGCTTGGCGATACGTTTCATAACGTTCTTCAGGAGCCCCATGACAGGCTACGCCATATTCAAAGGTGTGGCTGCCTAAGCATTGCGCTTCTGGTGTTGGGAAGTAGCCCCAATCGCCTAGCTCTCCCGTACAGCGCAACAAGGTCAAGCAGATCTGATCCTTCACGATTTCATATTCGTTCAAACCAAAATTAGAAACCGTCATGCCGCCTGTTTCATCATGCAAGTTGACAAAGGCGTGTTGATGCTGCGGATTCGTTGGGTTTTCCCAATGACTGGAAACCTGATTCGGCCGTTTTACGACTTCATAAATGCTGTCAGCTTCATGGAAATCCGTGATAATCCCTGTTGGGAATAAAACCCGCAGTCGGTGATCTTTGCTTTGGTTGTTGACGGTGGTTTTAAATGCCAGGCGGTTGCTGGTTCGTTCTAAGCGAATCTCCGTCTCGATCTTGAAAGCAACCAATTCTTGACTCCGCTGTGCTTTACGGAAACGGAAATCGACGACAGCTTTTTGTTCTTCTAACAAACGGTCATCTGCTGAAACAGGAATCTGTAATTCTTGTGTCAGTCGCACAATTCCCACCAGCGGATCGTTTTGTTCGATCGTCACCTGATGCGGAAATTGCGTCGATAAGATTGCTTGATCCCCTTCTGGTTGTTTGAAGATGTACTCATTGGCGATATCCCCCACATCCTCGAAAACCAGTAAATTGCGATACGTTTTTTGGGTTGCTTTGTCTGTAATCGTCAAGCTGCCGTTTTCAGTAATGACGGCTTCCAAATGTGCGTTGGCAAGTTTACGCCCTCCTTCTGAAACGATCGGTGCGCTCTCTACTGGCGTAGCGGCTTTTTCCACTAGGGCAAAGGTCTGCCATGAAAATTCCGGCAACTGGTTTGCTTCTACTTGAACCGTGACAAAGCGTTTCATGAAAGGAATCCGAAAGGCATCTTTAGGCAATTCATAGTCAAAAAGGACCTCTTCTTCACTGATGATCGCAGCAACAGGTTTCCCCTGTTCATCGATCACCGAATAAGAACCTTTTGGCTTCGCCAATAATTCGTGGTAAAGCTTGCTTGGCAATCCTTCACGGAATGTTTTACGCTCAAGTTCGATCACGACTTCCACTAAACCAGAACGGGTGCTGCCAGTGGTGTTGAAGACCACAAAGGGACGACTCTCCTCAGGAAACCTGCTCGTGTCGATGGCGGCTACTAAATTGCGTAACGCTTCATCTGCCACGAACTTACCAATTTCATTGGCTTTTTCAAACCGCGGCATCATTTCTCGGTGTACTTCGTCCACTGAACAGCCGCAGATACTGTCGTGAGGATGATTTTGCATCAGTGTTTTCCACGCATGATCCAACATATCGTGAGGATAGCTGCCGCTTGCTTCATAAGCCATAGTTGCTAATGGTTCAGCGACATTTTCTAATTGGCGGGAAACCTTTGTATTCCATTGTTTCAGATAGACTCGGGAAGAGGCGGTATTGGCTAGAGTATACCAACCATCGGTTTCTTGACTGGTCAATTCACCTGTGACAGTTCCTAGGTCATCTGGCAGATCTGCTTGCACCGCTTCAAGGTATTCGGTAAAGCTGGCGTGTTTGAATTCATACTCTGGGAAAAGCTCGTTAGCTGTACGAATCGCTGCCGAAATGTCTTTTTGGACAGGTTGATGATCGACCCCATTCATCATTAAGTAATGATTGGTGGCACCAAATTTCTCTACATCTTGCAGTTTTTGTGTCCAAAAAGCTTTGGCTTCTGCTTTATCCACTGGAATCTCATTGCCATTGGAGTACCAGTTGGCAAAAAGTAGACCAAAGATTTGACTGCCATCTGGACCTTCCCAATGCATTTCAGAATATTGGGAAGTAAATTGATCATCGGGTAAAACTTCGTTGTCAAAGCCGATTGGTTTGACGCCACGTCCAAATGCAGCACTTTCAAGATTGGCTTGCAGCATCATTTGCGGGGTTTGCCCCATATTGCCGAAAGTATCTGGGAAATACCCCAACATAACAGGGGTGCCCCACTTTTTGCTTTCTGCCATTCCAATCAGCATATTACGGGTGTTTGATTCAGCACTTATCAAAAAGTCATCTTGCAAAATATAAAACGGACCGATCTGTAATTTTCCTTGTTTGATGGCCGCTTTGACCGCTTCGCGTTTTTCAGGTCGCACTCCTAAATAGTCATCCAAGATGATCGTCTGCCCATCTAGATGGAAGCTGTGGAACTCAGGGTCATTTTCAATTAACTCTAAAAGATCATCCATCAATTCAACTAGCCGCATGTGATGCTGTTCGTAAGGCATGTACCATTCCCGATCCCAGTGGCTGTGAGAGATGATATAAACTTGTTTCTTCATTGATTTTTACTCCTCGCTGTTTGCGTCGTTGGACTGCTTTTTGTGTCACTCGAACGGTCGTGGGTCGTGCTGCTTATTTTTCCACTCGGATATCGAAATAATCCATGACCAATTCACAAAACATCATGTTCGCCCAAGAGAACCATTCTCTCGTGTATTGCGAAGGATCATCGACATCGAACCCTTCATGCATCAAATTTGTACCCGCATCTGTCGCCACTAACTGATCCAAAATTCGTTTCTTTTCTTCTTTGTCAGTGGTGGTCATGCCTTCCATTGCCATGGCGATCGGCCACACATAATTTTCTGGCGTATGAGAGCTGCCAATGCCTTTAGCGTATTTGCCTTCATAGAAATACGGATTTTCACTGCTTAACAACGTTTTACGGGTCTGAAGATAAAGGGGATCTTCCATACTGCCATACCCCAAGTAAGGGGCGGCGATCAAATTCGGCACGTTGCTGTCATCCATCAGTGTGCCATTGCCGAATCCATCCACTTCATACGCGTAGACTTCTTCGCCAGCTTGATTTTTGGTCAACCCGTATGCTTTAATCCCTGCTTCGATCTCTGCTTGCAATTTTTTCGCTTGTGCCACGATCGCTGTGTCTTCTAAAACCGTCGTAAAGATTTCTTGGATATAGCCTAAGACCACCACCGCAAACATATTGGAGGGAATCAAATAGCCGTATTTGCAGGCATCATCACTTGGTCGAAAACCTGACCAAGTCAAGCCAACGGGTTTCACCGGCGCGCCTTTGCCGTCATGAGTCAAGGTATCTTCTTTTCGCCAGGTATCCCGTTCAAAGCGATACGGGGATTCCTCATGGTTTTGTTCTGTTACAAACACCTCCAAGGCTTTTTTGATGCCTGTTACAAAATCATCATTGAACTGATCGGTTCTGCCTGTGTTTTTATATAGCAGATAGGCCAGTTGGATCGGATAACACAAAGAATCGATCTCATATTTGCGTTCCCAGATCCAATCGTTCATTTCTGTATCGTCTGTTTGGTGGCCAGCGCCATTGGCTGATTCGTTAAAGGCATTTGCGTAAGGATCGATCGTAATATAGTAGAATTGCTTCTTGACCAACCCGCTGATCATACTTGCTAAGTCTTCATCTTCTTTGGCGATCACTAAATACGGACGAACTTGCGCAGTGGAATCTCGCAGCCACATAGCTGGAATATCCCCCGTCAGTAAAAAGGTCGTGCCATCCTCATGACGCTTGACCGTCGTTAATAGTGTATTGGCAAAAGCTGCATTAAAATTTTTCGCCCAATCGGCATGCGTTTCTCCGCATAGATCCGTAATCGTTTCCATAAATGTTGCTACTGAAGTTGGTATTTCTTTATAAACCATTCCATCACCTTCCTGATTTGATATATCAATTTACGAACCTAGTATATCATGAATCATGTGAATGTCTAGCGCTTTTTCAAAATAATTAAAGGGTTTTCATTTTTATCGGTTTATGGTATGCTAACAAATATGATATATCAAAAGGGGTTTTCTTATGAAACAACCATTATATAAAAAAATTTACTCGGAGCTTCACGAAGCCATCGTTGAAGGGCGATTAGCTCCGGGCAGTCGTGTCCCTACTGAAAAAGAACTATCTGAACAATACCAAGTCAGTCGGATCACCTCTAAAAGAGCCTTGACGGAACTGGAACAAAATCAGCTGATCTATCGCGTGCAAGGCAGCGGCAGCTTTGTCCGAGAATTGAAGGAAAAAAAAGCGACTGGACGAATTTTGTTTGTCTTGCCCTTTGCCAATGATCTCTCTTTAGGAAACTTTACCGAAGGCATTTACCCCGTGATGCAAGAACACGGCTTTGAACTTTTGATGACACCAGTGGATTATTTGGAAAAAACGACGGCAGCTGAGCTGATGCAAGAATTCGACGGCCTGATCTATTACGCCAGCAATACGTTTTCTTACTATGACTTGCTGTTCGAATGTGCTGAAAAACACTTTCCTATCGTGACCTTAGATAAAAAGCTGCATGAGTTTGATTTTCCAGCGGTCATGCCAGATAACTTTCAAGGTGGACAGCTAGCTACGGAGCATTTACTTGCGTTGGGGCATCAACGGATCGCTTATATTTTTGGTGATACCCACCATCCACAATCCGTCCGTCAGCGTTATCTAGGTTACATCGATGCGCTGAAAAAAGCCCAAAGAACCTTTCGCACCAAGCTCGACGACACAGCTGCCAGTATCGCAAATGCGCTTGCCTACCTGGAAGAACATCAGGTCACGGCAGCCGTCTGTGAAAATGACTTGATCGCCATCGAATTGATGCGTGCACTGCGTCAAGCAGATTTGCACGTCCCTGCCAACATTTCCCTGGTTGGTTTCGATAATATCCAAGCCGCTGCCCTCGTTGATCCAGCACTAACGACCATCGGGCAGAATTTTGCGGAGATGGGGCGCTTGGCAGGAAACCAAGTGATTGAGAAAATCAACGCTGCGAAGGCAGCACCCCCAGTACCAACGGAGACGACCACCCATTTAGTGGCTGTTTCTTTGATCAAAAGAGAATCAACCCAATTAAAGGAGTGAACCAAGTGAACGTATCAATGATCGACACACGACACGGAACAGACAACCAATATAGTTTTTCCCATGGCAACTGCCTGCCTTATACAGGGGTTCCTTTTGGCATGAACTACTTTGCCCCGCAAACCAGCGATCAACGAGGCAGTTGGTGGTTTCATCCAGAAGATCGAACCTTTCAGGGCTTTCGCATCACCCATCAGCCTAGCCCTTGGATGGGTGATTTCAGCCATCTGACGATGCTGCCGATAAACGGCACGCTTTCTGAAAATACCCTTTTCCATGCGCAAAGCTCGTATCGTCCGGAAGAAAGCACCTTTAATCCAGCCTTTCTTAAAATCAAGACGCAGCGGTATTTAACAACAACGACTTTGATTCCCAGTATGTATGGCGGTGTGCTGTCTATTGAAAACTGCGGGGATCAGCCGGGTCTTGGATTGTCACTGCCGGGTGACTATGTCTTAGAACAGTTGGATGAACAGACAGTGGCTGGTCAACTGATCGTATTTTCAGGATGCGAAGACGAAAGCTTCACCTTCCATTTCGTCTATCGTTTTGAAACACCCATCACGGCGATCGAAGGTGCCTTGACAGGCAAAGAAGCCTTCGTCGTTCTCCGCTTTGATAATTGCCAAACACAGACGATCCGTTTTGCAACCTCGTTTCTCAGTCGCGAACAAGCTTGTTTGAACTTGCAGCGGGAACAGCAATGGGCTCCTGCCGATTATCTGGCTTCTGTCCAACAGCAATGGAATCATTTTTTGCAAAAAATCGAGATCGAGCATCACGATCAAGCACAAGTTTCTACTTTTTATCATAATTTTTATCGCTTATTCTTGTTTCCTCAAACCTTCTTCGAAATCGATCAAGAGGGTCGCAAAGTGCACTGGGATACCTTGGCAAAAGCGATCAAACCAGGACCACTGTACACAAACAACGGCTTTTGGGATACGTATAAAACTGTCTACCCGCTCTTTTCACTCTTGGCTGTCGAACAATTGGAAGACATGCTGGAAGGCTTTTTGAACAGTTATCGCGAAAGCGGCTTTTTACCAAAATGGCTATCACCTGATGAGCGGGGGTTGATGCCCGGGACGCTGATCGATGCCGTGATCGCTGATGCCGCAGTAAAAGGCATTCGTCCCGATTTGATGCCCGAATTTTTAGCAGCGATGAAAAAAGGTGCCACCGTCCAAAGTGAAAATCCCAATTATGGTCGGCGCGGCACGACGGACTATTTGACTTACGGGTATGTGCCATTGACGCATCATGAATCGGTCAATCACACCCTTGATTATTGTTACAGTGATTTTTGTATCTCACAAGTCGCGCAACAGCTGGGTGACGAGCAAGCAGACTATTATCAGCAGCAATCGCAAAATTACCGCAACATTTTCGATCAGGAGACCGGCTTTATGCGGGCAAAAGACCCAGATGGCGCTTTTCGTCCAGAGTTTAGTGACACACGCTGGGGCTTGGATTATGCAGAAGGCAGTGCGTGGCAAAGTAGTTTTGCTGTTTACCATGATTTCGCTGGCTTGATCACTGCACACGGCGGCAAAGCGGCCTTTGAAGCAAAACTGATTGACTTGTGCAATCAAGAACCTCGCTATACGACAGAAGGCTACGGGTTCGAGATCCATGAAATGAGTGAGATGGCCGCACTCGATTTTGGTCAGCTGGCGATCTCCAATCAGCCAAGCTTCCACTATCCGTATCTATTCAGCTATTTGGGCAAACCAGAAATGGCACAGCCCTTGATCAAGCAGCTACTGACACAGTGCTTCAATGACTCACCAAAAGGCTTTCCTGGCGATGAAGACAACGGCAGCATGGCTGGTTGGTACATCTTCAATGCCTTGGGCTTTTATCCAGTCACACCGGGGACAGGCGAATATGTCATTGGCATGCCCTTATTTGATCAAGCAACACTGCATCTTGCTTCAGGCAAAGACTTAGTGATCAAGAGCACGCCCAATGCGCCGCAACAGCTCTTCGTGGATAAAATTACATTGAACGAAGAACCCTTCGAGCGATTATTTTTCACCCACCAAGAATTGACTGCCGGTGGTACATTGAACTTCCAGCTAGGTATCGTCCCTCGCAGCAAAGGGTGGTCAGCCGATGCCTATCCTTATAGCGTCAGTCAACCACATGCATAACGAAAAAACCGCTCCTTAGCAACAGGCAGCAGTCTACTTTCAGTCAATTGAAAGTGCACGCTGTCCCTGCCAGGGAGCGATTTTTTTATTGTTTCATTTGTAGCGGTAACAGACGTTCGATAGTTTTCAGCACGCCATTTTCATCGTTTGATTTGGTCACAAACGCTGCCGCTGCCTTGACTTCCTCAAAGGCATTGCTCATGGCGAAACTAAACGTGCCAGCTGCCATCAACTCCAAATCGTTCAAGCCATCGCCGAAAACCATTGTCTCCTCGGGTGTGACGTGCAGCAATTCTTGCAAGTGTGCCACAGTCGTTCCTTTGTGGACGCCTTGATTGGTGATATCGATCCAAGCGGCTTCCGAAGCCACGATGTACGCTTCATTGGTAAATTCGCTTAACTGTTGGACATGCTCAAAACAACGTAGTTTGGGATCAAAAATAGTAAGCTTCACAAAATCTTCTGTGATAGTTTGATAATCCGCCACCGTTTTGACCACCCGATAAGAGCCACGCACTTTCTGCGCATCCGCTTCATTGGTTGTGTCAGCAATGTACGCCGCAGTCGGTGTACAAGCGATGATCACATGATCTTGCGCAATCGCAGCGAGCTTCGCAATGATCCGCCGCCCTAATTCGTTTGGCAGCAGCGATTCAAAGATGTACTCTCCTTGATGTTTGATGCGGGTCGCGCTATCCCCAAGAATCCAAACATCCGCTGCTGCTTCACCAAACAGTTCTTCCACTCGTTCACACTGTTTGCCGGTACACGCAGCAAAAGCAACACCCGCTTCTTTCATTTGTTGGCTGACTTGTTCATAATAAGGCCGATCAAAACTGCCTTGGCTGTTCAAAAATGTACCGTCTAAATCTGTGATGACTAATTTGATCATACGTTTCTCTTCCCCTCTACCTCGTGTCCTCTTCATTCCAAATCACTTAATTAACGTTATTAATTAAGTATACTTATTTTCAAGTTTTCCGTCAAGTCAGTCTTTTAAAAACTTTACATCGTTTCATCCCGTCGGTATACTTAATTAAATCACTTCATTAAGGAGAACATTTATGGCTTCTACCACCCATACCATTCGCCAGCAAAACAAACAGCTGGTTTTAAAAACTTTGTTTCAAAACGGGGCATTATTCGCCTCCGATTTAGTGAAGAAAACCGGCATCAGCATGGTCACCACTAACTCATTATTAAAAGAATTGTTAACAGAGGGGGAAATCACGAAAGGTCCGCTGGAGCAAAAAGAGCTAGGACGACCAGCAGTGACCTATCAGCTAAATCAAGACCGAGGTCATTCTCTTTTGCTTAGCTTTATCGATCACGATGGCTCCTTGGCTCTTTGGTCCATGCTGATCGACCGCAAGGGGAAAGTTTTGGCAAAACACGACCAGCCCTTTCCTGATGTTGCCCCTCATCGCTTTCAAGAATGTGTAACGAACGAGCTGGCATTATTTCCTTCTGTGGAACAGATCGCCCTCTTTTTACCAGGAAAAATCAGTGGAGGAACCGTGACTTCCAGCTGGTATGAAAAATTTAACGGCTGGCAGCTGGCAGCCCTCGTGGCAGAGGTCACTGCACTGCCCTTCTACTGTCAAAACGATGCCCATATTTTAACGATCGGCTATTGCATCGCCCAACAGATCTCCTTGCAGCAAACCATCGTTGGCATGTACAATCCTGAAAAAAGCATGCCCGGTATCACGCTCCTAGTCAATGGTGCGCTTTTAGAAGGAAAAGATGCCCTAGCGGGAGAGGCAAAATTTTTACCCGGCTACTTGGATCAAGGTGCACCGCAAGACCGCACGGCTTTGGTCCAGCGCCTGACAAGCATACTGCCATTTTACAATGCAGCTTTTGCCCCCCACTGTATCATTTTAGCCAGCAGTGATGCAGTAAAAACCGATCTCCTAGACGCGATCCAAAAAAATCCATTGCTGCAGCAACAACCCAATCAGCCCGCTTTCCATTATATCGATGCTATCGAGGAAGCCATGGTGCTAGGCATGCACTGGCTGATTTTCCGCAAGACACCTTTTGACTTAGCCCGTTGATGACACAAAGACCATAGAATAATTGAGGTGGTGTGATATGAAAATAGCGATCATTGGTGCTGGTCCTCGTGGACTTTCACTTTCAGAACGGCTGATTGCTCATAGCAAACAAAACAAACAAGCCATCGACTTGCTGCTGTTTGATCCTTTTCTTCCTGGGGCAGTTTGGCGCACGGACCAATCGGCAGATTTGCTATTGAATTCTGTGACCAGCCAAGTCACCCTTTTCACGGATGACACATTAAGCACCGGCGGCCCCGTGGTCAAAGGACCTACCTTGTACGAATGGGCAGTGACAGAAGGGAAACATTTCGCAGCCATCCATGCCCCTGAGCTCGTTGCGGAATGCACAGCACTTGATTCACTTGATCCTAATGGGCATTGCTCGCGGGCGTTATATGGACTCTATCAACAGTGGTTTTATCAGCAGTTGTTAATAGAGCTACCTGAATCCATTACCGTCAACCATCTGTCAGATAGTGTCAGCTCTTTGACCCCTCTTTCCAAAAATCGCTACCAGTTGACGACGGCTCACCAAACATTCCTTGTTGATGCCGTCGTCTTAGCTACAGGACATTCACAAGCCCAACTGTCATCAGGGGAACAACAATTGGCGGCTGCCGCAGAAAATAATGGCTGGTTTTATGCACCGCCAGCCAATGCGGCAGATACGGATCTAACGGCTGTGAAAGCTGGCGAACCTGTGATTTTACGGGGACTAGGACTTGCCTTTTACGATTACGTCACCCGCTTGACCAGTGGTCGGGGCGGAACCTTCATCAAAGTCAATGAATCCCTCGTCTATCAACCTTCTGGTGAAGAACCGCAAATCATCGCCGGTTCTCGTCGGGGTGTCCCGTATCATCCTCGTGGCCGCAATCAAAAAACACCAACGCAGCAGCGAAAGCCCGTTTTTTTGACCCCTGAACGCCTAGCTGCTTGGCAAGCAGCCAAAACGGTTGCTGGCAAGACACTGCTCTTCTATTTAAAGAAAGAGGCAGAACTCGTCTATTATCAGACGCTGCTTTTAGAAAAACAGCGGCTTGACAAAGATCAGCTTGACGCTTTTACCACCGCCTTTGTTGCCACGGAAGGATCTGAAGACTTGCTAAAAAAATGGCAGCTTCCTAAGAGGGAATGGTGGTCATGGCACCAACTAGCCGATCCCTTTGCTCAGAAAGAGCAGCAGTCCTTGCAAGACTTTTTCATTGCGCTATTACGTACCCAAATCCAAGATGCCGAAAAAGGCAATCTAGCGGGACCTATCAGCAGTGCCTTGGAAGTCTTCAAAGATCTGCGTGACCCGATTCGGTTTGTTCTCGATCATCAGCTAATGCCAGCAAAAGACCTGAAAACACTCTTTTGGCAGTCTTTCGTTCCCTTTAACAGCTTTTTATCGATCGGTCCGCCGGTTCAACGACTGCAGGAACTGGTCGCCTTGTTGGAAGCCGGAGTGGTGACCTTACTAGGTCCTGACATGACTGTTGAGATCGAGGAGGCTTATTGTACGTATTCAAAGCGATTTCCCGACACACGCTATCACGCGACGCAACTAATTGAGGCTCGCATTCCATCGACAGCGATTCGTCGAACCAACAATTCCTTGTTGCGGCAACTGCTAAACGATCGGATCATTCACCCGCACCGGTTGACGATACCCAATGAGGTGCCTTTTGAGACGGGTGCTATCGCCATCGATCCTGAGACCAATCAGGTCCTTGGACCAGATGAACGCCCCTACACTGCCCTCTATTGTTTCGGGATTCCCACAGAAGGCATCCACTGGCTGACGGCTGCCACTGCTCAGCCAGGAACCGATGCTTGGAATTTACGGCAGGCGGACCAGATCGCCGCTGACCTCTTACACCACATCTTCTAGTCGCTTCTTTTCTATCAAACGCAAACTTCCGACGAACCGCTTCGGAAGTTTTTTGCTTTTCTTCCGCAAACCCGCAGGCAGGATTTTCCTTTTTTTGAATATTCTTGAAATTTCCTTTAATTGTTACACGAAAATTGCGACAGTCCTAGAAAACCGTTACAATAGAAGAAAAGAACGCAAGGAGGTTGTTTCATGACCGCTGAATTACAAAAAATTGATGCCTTGATCGCAGAAGTGGAAAAAGTGATTTTAGGCAAACGAGATGTGATCCAATTTACCGTGGCTGCGCTGCTTGCTGGTGGACACGTTTTATTCGAAGATATCCCCGGTGTTGGGAAAACGATGTTGGTCAAATCATTAGCCAAAGCCATTCAAAGTGACTACAAACGGGTACAGTTTACCCCAGACCTTTTGCCTAACGATGTGTTAGGTGTGTCGATTTTTAATTCCCAAAGCCACCAGTTCGAGTTTCGTCCCGGCCCGATCTTCACCTCCGTCCTCTTGGCAGATGAGATCAACCGAACCACACCAAGGACGCAAGCCTCGCTCTTAGAAGCCATGTCAGAAAATCATGTCACCATCGACAATCAAACGTACCCATTGAGTCCCCACTTTTTTGTGTTAGCTACCCAAAACCCAATCGAATATGAAGGAACGTATCCTTTGCCTGAAGCCCAATTGGATCGTTTTTTGTTCCGCCTGCATATCGGTTACCCAGATTTTCAAGATGAGCTCGCCCTCTTGACTGGAAAACGACAGCAAAGCTTGGATCAGATCCAAACCATTTTACATGCTGATGAAGTGACCGCTTTGAAAGCGATGGTGGACGACGTGTATGTCGATGAGCGGGTCGCCCGTTACGCATTGCAGCTGGTTCAAGCAAGCCGCCAGCATAATGCCATTGACCTTGGTATCAGTCCTCGTGGTGGGATCGCCTTCTTAAAAGGGGCAAAAGCGTTAGCGTTGACGGAAGGACGGACCTTTGTCACGCCGCAAGACTTACAGCGAATTTTACCAGCAGTCTTCGGTCATCGTTTATTACTGAAAGGCGGCGTTCATGCTAGCGCGGAGACCCTTTCAGATTTGATGAAACAGATGATCCAACGGGTGCCTGTCCCTACGAGGAAATAGCGATGAAGAAAAAAAAGCTTGAACGCGTGCTGCGCCTCCTGTTGTTTAGCGCTGCCTATTTTTTGCTGCTGGCTTACTGTGTGATCTTTAATAATAATGCCGGTTGGAGCCTCTGGTTTTTACTGACTCTGTTATTGTTGCTTGACGCAGTATTCTTGCTGCCCTCCCTCAAGAAGGTCCAAATCGTTTTAGAAGAATCGATCCAAGCTGAAACACAGACAGCGATCACCTTACCGCTGCAAGTCTTCAAGTATCGCCCGACGCTGCTGCCGCTGGTCGATTTCACCTTGCAGTTTGACGATCGTTTCAAGAATAGTCATCACAGCGCCTTTTATCGAGGCAATCTGATTCGGCTCCATCTGCCTTGGACCCCAAAGGAGCGCGGCAGCTATGAAGAATTGCCCGTTCAATTGTACAGCCATGATCTCTTTGGCTTTTTTGAAAAAAGCTACGCTGCAGGTGCGAAACAATCGATTTTGATCCTACCGAAATTGAAGCTAGAAGCCGTTGCCCTATTGCCATTTTTTAAACAGCAAGTCCGCAGCCAAACCCACGGGGAACCCAATTTTTCTATTCGACAGTTCCGTCAATACCAGTTAGGGGATTCATTAAAAAATATCGATTGGAAATTATCCAGCAAACAACAGGAATTGATCTATCGCGAACGAGAATACGAAGAAGAACAAGACATCTTTCTGCTCTTTTGGGGAGAAGATCATCCTGCTTTTGAAGAGACCTTGACACTGTTTTATTCGATCCACCATTTCTCACAAAATCAACGACTTTTTCAGCCGCTCTTGATTGGTGACGGATTGACTTCCCCTTACCAAACGGATGCCGCTGCCTATGCCCAGATCCTTCCCTTCGAGAAAGTTCCTGAAGGAGTACCGCTCTTGACTGGCAGCCATCTTATCTTCATTACCCCGGTTTTCACCCCACAACTGGAAAACTACCTCAGTCAGTTGGAAGCAAAAAACAGCTGCCAAGTGTTTACCTACGCTGATTTAATGAGGCAGTTGAATGAACTTGAGGAGGTGGTAGGATGAGATTTATTAAGAAAGCACTGATTGGTCTTTTGACCTTTCTCAGTCTATCACTGGTGATCTTGCCGTTTATCGCAGTTTATGACCTTGGCAATCAGTTCACCCTTTTAACTTATGCCTTTAGTGTCTGTTTGATTTTGACCATCGTGCCGAAAGTCCGTTACAGTTTGCCTTTGCTGGCAGCCGCTTGGCTGATCGTCTTGTATCGGATCTTTCCTTATGGGACTGCCTTTTCTTTTGATTGGCTACTGCGTTTTTGGCTAGACCTGCACCGTGCCTTTCAAGAGATCCTCAGTGGTGAAGTCGGCTATATCACCGAACTGGCGGCGGTGACATTGATCGTTAGTTGGGTCTTGTTTTTAGCGATCTTGCCGATTGCTTATCAGCGCTTTTTCTTGATTTACGCCACCATGATCGGCTACTTGCTGACAGTCGTGATTTTTAATCAATTTGACTTGACGTGGCATTTGATTGGTATTTTTCTTTGCGCACTGGCTTCTTCACTGATCCAGCGCAGCACCTTTCGATCCAGTCAAACGATCGCCCCTTGGTTTGGTGTGATGCTATTGATTGGTGGCTTAGCCGTCACTGCTGTCTACTTGCCGCAAACGAGCGTGCGGGATCAGTTGGCAGCCCGTTCCACGCCTATACGGACAAATCTGAATCAGCTGGGTTTTTATCAATTTATTGAAGAACATGGCACCCCCACTGGTTCTCGCACGGGTTTCAGTGAAAATGATCGTCAATTAGGCGGACCACTACTTGATGATGCGACGATTTTATTTGAAGCGCAACAAGAAACCCCGCATTACTGGCGGGTGGAAAGCAAAGACTTTTATTCTGGTAAAGGCTGGATCAGTACGAGCCGCGAAGACGTTCGCTTGGAAGCAGACGATGTCACCATCGCTGACCAGAGCTATCAACAAACCTATCCTGAGAATGAACAAGTGCGGATCCAATTCCAAAACCATGGAGACTATGTGCCATTGCCCTATGGCCGCAGTAGGTTATCCCTTGAAAGCGGCGCACGTGGCTTTCAAATCAGCGACGCTATTCAACGGGTCGATTTGATTGATTCGCTACCAGACACGGCCTTGACCCTCGATTGGGACCATCCAGATTTTTCCGCAGAAAATCTTCAAAATCTGCCTTTGATCTATCCGGATTCTCCGATCGATTATATCCAATTACCCGATTCTTTGCCGCAGCGGGTACGAGATCTCGCCGCTGAGATCACCACTGACAGCAACAGTCTGTTTGACCGAGTCACCGCAATTGAAAGCTATTTGAAAGATCCGCTAGTATTTCGCTATTCCAAGACCGATGCCGTCGTGCCTGCAGAAGAGCAAGATTACGTTGATCAATTTTTATTTGAATCACAAGTCGGCTACTGCGACAATTTTTCCACGGCAATGGTCGTTCTACTACGGAGTTTAGAGATCCCTGCTCGCTGGGCTAAAGGCTTTTCTCCTGGATCCCCCGTGACAGAAAACGGCATCACTACTTATACTGTCCGTAACTTGAATGCCCACTCATGGGTGGAAGTCTACTTTGACGGATACGGCTGGGTGCCTTTTGAACCGACACCTAGTTTCCAAAATCCAGATCGTCCCGTGTTGACGCAAGAATCTACTAGCTCCGAAGAAACGCCGACCGCTAGCAGCGAGACAACACCAACGAGCAGCACGGAAACAGAAAGTAGTGAAACCACGACCAGCAGTTCTGCAACAGCCGCGGTTACCGATGATGTTTGGTTGACTGAGGAGCTGAAACAAACGCTGCGTAATGGCTTCTTTGGAGGCTTAGCTCTCCTAGGACTTGGCCTGCTTTTCTATTTCCGCCATTCGTTTTTCCGTATTCATTTATGGTTGATCTGCCGCTTTAACAAACAGCCACTAGTTGCTGCCTATCCTTTGTTTTTAAGGCAAACGACGAAAGTTTTGTACCGTAACGAGGCGGAGCCGTTGATTGATTATGCCCAACGACTCGAAGCCTTCTATCCACTGTTTCATGGTGATTTTATCCGCTTGACGCAGCAATACGAAGCCTACCTTTACAGCCAAGAACAGCCGGCTGGTCAAGAAGCCTTCTTGAAGCAAGTCGCTGCCCAAATCAGTCAGCTGAAAAAAATCAACTAAGCAGTGAGGAGAAACGACAAAAAAACGTATCGATCAAAGGATCGATACGTTTTTTGCTTTAGGCGTTTCCTTGACGTTTTTGAACGGCAATAATAATCAGTTTTGTGATTTCCATCAAAACAACTGCCACAGCAGCCATTGCGATACATAGACCGACATGTCCTAAAGTGAAGGTTGCTGGAATCGCAAAGACTTCACGGATGCCAGGAATCAAGGTAATGCTGTATAGTCCACCACAAACGACGATCGCCAACCACACCATTTTATTGGCAAAAAGGCCAGCTTGCCAAGCAGTCTCGGTATTTGAGCGTGCTGGCAATGTTTGCAATGTCCGGCTCCAGATAAGTGTTGAGAAGGCCATCGCTACACCTAACTCAGGTGATTGGCTCATCCCTAACCATTGTGCCAAAATCACGACAGCGGCAATCAAAATACCGCGATACGTTACTGAGATCAAAGTTTTTCCAGTGAAGATACCTGCATTTGGATCTCTAGGCTGACGTTGCATGATGGTTGGTTCGGCTTTTTCCATTCCCAGAGCAATTGCTGGTAATGAGTCGTTGACTAAGTTGATAAAGAGTAGCTGCAAGGCAGTAAATGGATTGTCCCAACCCATCACTAAGGCAAAGACGATCGCAATGATCGCACCTAAGTTTCCAGCAAACAAATACGAAATGGCTTTTTTGATGTTGTCAAAGACGTTTCGGCCAACTTCTACGGCACGAATGATCGAGGCAAAGTTATCATCCGTCAAGACCATCGCCGCTGCATCTTTGGCAACGTCCGTTCCGGTTCCCATTGCGATCCCGATATCCGCTTGTTTCAAGGCGGGTGCATCATTGACTCCATCTCCGGTCATGGCAGAGATCTTGCCTTTGTCTTGCCAAGCCCGCACGATACGGATTTTGTTTTCCGGCGAAACACGAGCATAAACCGTGATTTTGTCTAATTGATCCGCTAGTTCGGTTTCAGAAAGAGAATCCAATTCCGTACCAGTCAAGGCTAAGTCGCCCTCAGCTGAAATACCGATCTCTTGTGCGATCGCCACGGCTGTCGTTTTGTGGTCCCCTGTGATCATCACTGTTTTGATACCGGCAGATTTGGCATCTGCTACGGCTTGTTTGACTTCTTTACGAGGAGGATCGATCATTGCCATCAAACCAACCAAAATCAGCTCGTTTTCATCCTCAAGTGTCAATTCTCGTGATTGGGCATCGGTCAATGGACGGTAAGCAAACGCCAAGACCCGTAATGCCCGTTTTGAGAATTCTTCGTTTTGATGCTGCAATTTATTTCTGATTTCATCTGTTAAAGGCACGACTTGATCATCGATCAAGACTTTGTTACTGCGGCCAAAGACGATGTCTGGACCACCTTTGGTCAACAACAAATGTTCGCCATCGATCTCATGTAAGGTGGACATCAATTTACGATCAGAATCGAAAGGCAATTCTTGTAAACGAGGAAACTGTTGACGAATCGCCCGATATGGCTGATTTAGTTTCTCACTGTAATCCAGAAAAGCAATTTCAGTAGGGTCTCCTAGCTTCGCCCCATCTTCACTGATGGCAGCATCATTTGCCAAGACACTGATTTCTACCAAGCGTTTTTCAGGCAATGTCCAGGTAGTTGGCTCATCGGGGAACGTGCCCGTTTGTCCATTTGGTAAATAGTAGTCAACAACGGTCATTTTGTTTTGGGTCAAGGTCCCTGTCTTATCTGTACAAACGATACTCGTTGAACCCAATGTTTCAACCGCCGGTAGTTTTCGAATGATGGCATGACGCTTCGCCATTTGTTTTGTTCCGATCGAAAGGACGATCGTCACGATCGATTGCAATGCTTCTGGAATCGCTGCTACGGCTACGGCTACCGCAAACATAAAGGCGTTGACTAAGTCTTCCGTCATATCACCTGTTCCGTCACCTAAGAACAACCGTGCTACTTGAACCCCTAAAATAATCAATGAAAGGACCAAGATCGCCAAGCTCAGTTTTTTACTGAAGCTGTCCAATCCTCGTTGCAATGGCGTTTTGTGTTCAACCGTACTTTCCAATAAGCCAGCCACTTGACCGATTTCCGTCACATTACCAGTCGCGGTTACGATAAACCGACCACGCCCATAAGTGACGATCGTTCCACTGAAGACCATGTTGTCACGGTCGCCGATCGGTGCGGTACGATCGATCACACCTAATTCTTTTTCCGCTGGCGTTGATTCCCCAGTCAGCATTCCTTCATCGACCTTCAAAGAACCCTCTTCAATCAATCGACCATCTGCTGGTACATAGTCCCCAGCTTCTAAAATAACGATATCGCCGACAACCAATTCTTTCGCCAGCACACTTTGTTCTTTGCCATCCCGAATGACGTTAGCATCCGGTGCCGACAAGCTTTTCAAAGCGTCTAACGACCCTTCGGCTTTTTTCGTTTGAATCACACTGACGACGGAATTCAACAAGAGTACTGCAAAGATAACGATCGACTCAACGTGGGCACCCATAACCATTTGGATGATTGCCACGATCAGCAAGACGATCACCATCGCATCTTTGAAGGTATCTAAGAATAAGGAAAAGCTTGATTTCTTAGGTGCTTCCTTCAGCTGGTTCAGGCCATTTTCTAACCGCTTGGCTGCCTCTTGCTGCGTCAACCCCTCTGGACTGCTCTGGACCTCTGCCATAATTTCCGAGATTTCTTTTTGATACATTTCTTTCGCCAATTTTTTTGCCCCTTTTAATTTTATTTTCCTTAGGCACTCTGCTAGAAAAAAAGAGACCTAAGACAAGTATACGCTTGTCTTAGGTCTCACCATTTCAAATAATACCAGAAAGCTGTCGCCAGCTTACTTACTGTTGATATTATCGCAGCTTGCGCCACCGGTTACTCCCCTAAGGAATAATAATAAGAATGTATCATTATCATAACGGAAACTGTTGTTCTTGGCAACTATAAAACATCAATTTGAAAATTTTTTGAAAACATTCTTTTTGTTCCCATTCCTTTTTTTCTGTTACACTAAAGAAGAAAGAAATTTGTACGTTACAGGAGGAAAAACGATGGATCTTTTTGATACTTTTACCCGCCACAGCTCTGTCAGAGATTTTCAACCCCGGCCACTATCAAAGGAACTCAAGCAAAAATTAGTGACGGTTGCCCAAAGTGGTTCCAGTTCGAACTTTGTTCAAGCTTATTCTATCATTGAGGTCAGTGATCCTGAAAAACTGGCTGCCATCGAAAAAATTGCCGGTGCCCCAAATTACATCACTCGAACGGGGGTCTTCTATCTTTTTGTCGCCGACTTACATAAGCATCAGCAGCTGCTGACCCAAGCAGGGTTGCCGGATACCCACTTAACCACGATGGAACCGTTTATTGTGTCTGTCGTTGATACGACGATCGCTGCCCAAAATATGGTAGCATATGCTGAAGCACAAGACTTAGGAATTTGCTACATCGGCGGCATCCGCAATGATTTGCCTCGTATCGCAGAACTTGTCGGCTTACCAAAATTGACGTTTCCGTTATTCGGCTTGACGATCGGTTATCCGCAACATAGAAATGAGCCGAAAGTCCGCTTGCCTCAAGAAGCGATCGTAAGTGTCGATCAGTATCAACCGCTGACGCAGGAGCAAACAGCCCAGTACAACCAAACGACGGAAGCCTATTATGCACAGCGCAGCAGCAATCAACAGCAAACCAATTGGCAAACGAAAATGACGGAATTTTTCCGTGAACCGCGACGTCCAGATGTCGCTGCCTTTATGAAGCAACAAGGCTTCTCAGACCACTTCGGCGAATGAGGACACTAATCACCACGGGAAAATAAAAAACGATCTTTGGCAAGGAATCTTGTCAGGATCGTTTTTTTGCTTGGTGTAAAAAATCAGGTTCAGGCTGCTCTTGTATCTTTGTCGCGCTAATTAACGTGCGGCTTCTTGTGCGGTTTCGTTGACGGCAACTGCCTGCTCACATTTTTCCATTAATTCTACGAATGCTTTATCTAACACGGCTGCATTTTCGGAGGTTCGCTGACTGATTTGCGTCATAGGTTGCGCCGCAAGATCCAGCAAATAGGTAGGGATTGCTTCTTTTTCAGAAAAAGTGCCCTTGATCAGCGGCTGGTAGACAGACTCGCCACAAGGTCCAGTTTTGATAAAGGCTAGTTCGAACTGCGCCTTCCCTGACAAGCGCAACCGATAGAACCCCTTCATTGGTCAGCAGTTTTTCATCGGTAAAGCGTGCCTGTAATCGTGCAAAGCGTTCATAATCCATGGTATCTGCTCCTTTTTGATTCCTTCTTTTCTCTAGTGTAGCAAATTTCTTGTTAGCAAAACATCTTTTTCATAGAGAACTCCCCCTGTTTCCTCGTTTGGTGATTTTCCACTTTACAAATAGAACAAACGTTCGTATAATTCAAGTGAGGTGAATGCGTATGCCAGCTGCAAAAATCGCTTATGCAAAACAAGAAACCTATGCATTTGAAAAACACTATTATGAATTGGTAAACTTTCCCACACCAGTGGCGCTTTTGTTTGATGAATTCGCATTGACGATGGAGCGCAATCAAAAATCATATATTGCGATCCCCGCGCGCTATTCCGTCTTAAAGGTTCCGCTCGTCTTTGTTTTTCGACTAGAGACTAAGGATGCGCCTGTTTATTATTATGAGCACGTACTTGCTGAAAATAAGATCATTCGCCGCTACAACCCCGAGCGTAACTATTTGCCCGGCGGAAGATAGACCAATGGTCCCCACCCCCGTTTACTGTACCAAGCGGCTGCTCTCTCCTCATGAAAATCACTGAGCAGCAGTTCGAATGTTTGTCATCAAAACAAAACCCCTCTATACTAAAAAGAAAGGGGTTTTTCACAATGACGAAAAAACCGCCGCAAACGTCTGAAGAAAAAGAAGCCGCTTCTAACAATATGGGATTGGGGATCGGTGTCGGAATGGCCTTAGGTGCTGCATTTGGGATGCTGTTTTTTGACAACCTGGCATTAGGCATGGGTTTAGGCATCGCACTAGGTGTAGCGATCGGTGCCGGCATGGATCAAAAAAGCAACAAAGACAAGAAATAGCTGAATCAAAGAGCTGTGTTTATCTGTCACAGCTTGCTGCCGAGTAAATACCCAAAAAGCCTAGGTTCTGCACTTGTTGTACAGGACCTAGGCTTTTTTGCTACTTCGAGCAATATTCTCGAAAGCAGCTGCTTCACAGTTGGTTACAGCAGATTTCTTTTCGCCATTTCCGCGCGATACAGTTCATAGACCGCATCACTTTGCTTTGCATGGCTGCGGTAAAAGAGCCCATAAGAGAAAATCGCTTGGAAATTGCTTCCTTGATTTGCTCGTGCTACAGCGTGGTACAAATTCGCCAATTGCTGATCAGACATCTTCCCGCTTTTGATTCGTTTGGCAACTGCTTTTTGGGAAAGGGTAAATAAAACCGTCGTAAATATTTGATAAACCACCCAAATCGCCAGAATAACCAAAATAAATTTCACCAAATCAGGCATCACTTTTCAACTCCTTACAAAAAGTAAATCATTCGGATGATTTGATGTCAATAATAAAATAACCCAACGAAAATAAAATATTTATTTTCTAAAGTAATAAAATAACAGTACGACAATGATTAAAACAATCAGTCGTACTGCTATTCCTTTATTGCCTCTATTCATCTAAGTATCAATAAATCGACTCCGCTAAAAAAGAATAGACGGTATCAATGTCTCTTTATTTCGCCAAACGGTAGATAGCATCTGCATAGATCACCGCTGCGTTGAATAGGTCATCCAAGCTCATGAATTCATTGGCTTGGTGCATGGTATCAACATAGCCTGGGAACATTGCGCCATAGGCAACGCCGCGTTTCAATAGACGGCCGTATGTGCCGCCGCCGATGATTTGTTCAAAGCCTTTTTCGCCGGTATGTTCTTCATAAACCGCCAATAAAGTTTCTACCAATGGATCATCTGCTGGCACGTAGTGAGGTTCCATGTTGCGGTCATTGCGAGTAACGGTGGCCCCTTCCATACCGACGGTGCGTTCCACACCGATTTCAAGTCCTTCCGCAGTTACCCCTTTAGGATAACGGAAGTTCAAGGCGATAAAGTTGTCTGCTTGCGTTCCTGCTTGGTTCGCTTTAAAAGCAAACAAGCCAGCATTCATAGTTAATTTACCCATTTTTTCGTCTTCGTACGCCACACCTAATTTTTCACCGTAGAAATCTTCATGGACATAGGCTGCTGCTGCATGGATGAATTGTTTTGCGCCGCCGCCAAAGGCATAGTTATCTAAGAAGACAGCTAAGAAGGTTCCCGCATTGATTCCTGATTGTGGGCTGGCACCATGGGCACCTTTACCGACTAATTCGATCGTCACTTGTTCATTTTCTGTTTCAATTGTGCCCGTCACTGGATTGGCTTCAACGTAATCGAAAAAGGCTTTTTCGATCGCTAATGCTTCTTCTGTTGATGGAGCAATGAAGCTTGCCGTTGCCGTTCCTGGTACCATATTTTCTCGCAAGCCAGCAGTGAAGCTTTGCAGCGTGAAGTCTCCTTCATTGTTGCCTTGGAAATGGATCCCTAATGTCACATTTCCTTTTTCTCCATTGATGATTGGGAAATTGGCATCTGGCGAGAAGCCAAAATCAGGCTTTTCTTCATGCTCAAAGTAGTAATCCATATCTGCCCAGCCGCTTTCTTCATCAGAACCAACGACAAAACGGATTTTTTTCGATAATGGCAAGCCCAATTCTTTAATGATTTTCATCCCATAATAGGCGGCCATTGAAGGACCTTTATCATCAGAAGAACCACGAGCATAGATTTTGTTGTCATTGATGACTGGATCATAAGGATCGGTTGACCAGCCGTCACCTGCAGGAACAACATCCATGTGACCGAAGATCCCTAATGTTTCGTCTCCTTCACCAAATTCGATGTGACCAGCGTAATTATCGACGTTTTTGACTGTGAAGCCATCACGTTCGCCATAAGCTAGCATGTGTAGCAACGCATCACGAGGTCCAGGACCAAATGGCGCGTCCGCAGTCACTTTATCATCTTCTCTTTCACTTTTCACTTTCAATAGATCAATCAAGTCGTTCAGCAAATCGTCTTTGCGGGCTTCGACCTCTTTTTTCCAATCGATTGTCATAGTGTTCCCTCCATTTCTGTTCTCGCTATTTATGATAACACTCTTAAACCAAAAAAGGAAAAAAAATTGCGCCTTTTTCCATGGGTCTTTTCTATGAAATTTCTAGGAAACAGGTATAATAAATATAACTCGATTTTGATTAACGAAAGGAGTCATTGCATGGAGCAACTTGATTCTGCGATTTTATCCAAAGTGATCCAACAGCGCCCGACAAAAAGCCACAAAGGTACCTTTGGCCGGGCCGTTTTAGTAGGGGGCAACCGCCAATTCGGTGGGGCGATCTTAATGGCGGCGCAAGCCTGTGTATATGGGGGAACTGGTTTGACCACTGTGATCTCCGATGGCGTCAACCGAACCGCCCTGCACGCCCGCTTGCCTGAAGCGATGTTTGTCGATTGGCAGCAAACAGAACTGATCGATACGGTCACCGAATCGGCGGACGTCCTACTGATTGGTCCCGGATTAGGAGAAGGAAAAAGCAATTTTGATCTGCTGCAGCGGATCGTTTCTGCCCAAAAAGAACACCAATGGTTGGTGATCGATGGTTCGGCGATCAATTTGGCTGCCAAATATCCGCTGATCATCCCCTTTCCTGAACAAGTCGTCTTCACGCCGCATCAGATGGAATGGCAACGGCTCAGCGGACTGGCAATTGCCGACCAGACCGAAGAAAACAATCAGCAAGCCCAACAAAAACTCGGAAGTCTGGTGGTCTTAAAAAGCCATCGCACGCAAATTTACGGTAGCAGCATCGCCCAAAATCCCCTAGGAACACCCGCAATGGCGACTGGTGGGATGGGTGATACGCTGGCAGGCATGATTACCAGCTTTTTGGCACAGTTTGAAAAAACAGAGGAAACGATCCACGCGGCTGTCTATCTCCATAGCCTGATTGGCGAAGCCTTGGCAAAAGAGCACTATGTCGTGTTGCCGACACAAATCAGTGCCGCATTGCCTCAATGGATGAAAAAGCACCAAGCAGCCGATCCAGAATGATTTCTGATAAACCATTCATCAAAAAAACGTCCCTTTCTGCATTTGTCGAAAGGGACGTTTTTTCCAATGGTCAGCTAATTGTTAAAATAAACCACTCGCACTTCATACGGCGCCAAGGTTGCTGTTTGAGGGACTGCTTGATTGGTCTCTAAATCAACGACTTCTTTGATCAAGTGTAGTGTCTGCTCTTTCTCAGAAAAATTCATGATGAAAAAGTACGTTCGTTCTGGACTGATCCTGCCTTGGATCGAGACTGCAGGATTGGCATGCGCGATCCTTTCCTCTGCCAAGGACAGCTCACGGACCAAAGAGGCATAAAACTGTTCGAAAAAGTCATAGTTGGTGCGAGCCGCCAGATAGTAGGCGGTGCCTGCACCAAAGGTATGTTTGGTGATCGCAGGTGTTCCTTGGTAAAAATCCGCTTGATACACCCCTAGTACCTCCGCTGTTTCGGCTTCGATGATTGCAGAATAGTCCCGTGTTTCAAAGGGCTGTCCTTGAAAAACCACTTGATTGTGTTCAGTGTCAAAAAGAGTTTCCAGCTCCAGCACGTTGATGCCTAATAACCCTCGCAACGGCTGTGGCAAGCCCCCCAGATACAACAGGTCGGTTTCATTGACCATGCCGCTAAAGTAACTGGAAATCAAGGTACCACCAGCTTCCGTGTACTGGCAAAGTTTTGCCATCGTCTCCGAGGTCATCAAGTAAAGCATCGGAGCGATCACCAACCGATAGTCAGAAAAATCTTGCTCTGGCGTCAAAATATCGACAGCGATGTCTTGTTCCCAGAAATAACGATAATGCTCCTGCAACGTTTGCGGATACCGTCTGGTTGGTCGACCAAACCCGCCGCCTCGCTTCAATGCCCAGTTGCTTTCCCAGTCAAAAAGGATCGCCACTGCTTTTTTTCTTGTGGTTCCTTGAATCTCTTTGATTTTTTCCAAGCGCTTGCCGTAAGCCGCAACTTCTTTGAAGACCCTATTCTCCGTGGAATCATCATGTCCCACGACTGCCCCATGGAATTTTTCTGAATTGCCGCGGGATTGGCGCCATTGAAAATACAAGGTACTATCTGAGCCGTGAGCGATCTGCTGCATGGCACTCAACTGATGGACACCAGGCTTTTTCGCTTTATTGAAGGAATGCCAGTTAACAAAACTCGGCGTGCATTCCATCACTAAAAAGGGCTGTTTCTTCAAAGACCAGTACTGGTCATGCACATAGGCAGATTTCATTGCTGTCGCTGTCAAAGATTCAAAGTTGTTGTTCCAATCAGGGTAACTATCCCAGCTAACGATGTCCACATGACGAGCAAACTTGCTGTAGTCAATGCCTTCCAAAGGAATAAAGTCTTGGGTAGCATGTCCTTCCGCCATAAAATTCGTCGTCACAGGAATGTCCGGTGTCAGTTGGCGAATCGGCGTACATTCATGCAAATAAAAATCGATCGTCCTATCTGTAACAAATCGTTTCCAATCAAGATCCATGCCATGCACTTTGTGTTCTCCTAGAGGCGAAGGCGGTAAAACCTGCGACCAATCGGAGTACGTACCACTCCAAAAAGAAGTCCACCAGGCATGATTCAACGTGGCTAAATCACCATATTTCTTTTGCAGCCAACTGCGCCAGTTTTCTTGACAATAGGAGCAAAAGCATTCCCCAGAGTACTCATTGGAGATATGCCACATGGCTAATGCCGGATGCTTGCCGTAACGTTTTGCCAACTGCTGATTGATTTGCGTTACCTTTTCCCGATAGATCGGTGAAGAGTAACAATGATTGTGGCGAAACCCATGGGTATGTTTTTGCCCTTGGGCGTTGGTCCGATTGACTTCGGGATACTTTTGGCTCAACCATTGCGGACGCCCACCGCTAGGAGTGGCTAAAATGACTTTGCCGCCGATGCCATGGATCTTATCAAACACACGATCCAACCAGTCAAACTGATAAACGCCTTCTTGCGGCTCTAAGGCACTCCAAGCAAACACCCCTAATGTGACGGTGTTGACATGGGCTTGCTGCATATAAGCAAGATCCTTTTGCAAGATTTCTGGATAAGCCAGCCATTGATCGGGGTTGTAATCCCCGCCATGCATAAACTGCTGATCAAACAATTGATTGCTCATCATTCTGCTCCTTTTTTGGCATGTAAATGGTATACAAATGATTGAAAATCGCCAGTGACTTGCGCCGTTCCATGGTTGACGGCATTAAACTGATAGGGTTTACGCAACCCTAATTGCCTTAACAGCTGACCAGAGACGGGTTCGCCATTGACCTGATACACCTGTTGGCCATCGAGAAAGGCTGCGGGCAAAAAGTCTTCCGCCGTCGGATTGGCTTGTGCCAACACGCGAAAGAAAGCAACCAATGCTTCTTCATTTTGCGGATCATACACCGCCCAAGTTTTTTCATTGGCATGTTCCAACTGCTGCAGCTGATAAAAAGTACCAAAGGTCAGCAATTGCCGCTGCTTTTTATAAAAAACGATTTGGGATTTGATCGCCTGCTTTTCAGCTTCAGACAAGTGAAAGAGATCGAGTTCATACCCCAATGGCCCAAACATTGCGACGGTTTGCCGAAAGGCTAAAGAAGTTGCCCGGCCGACTTGGTGGTTTGGTACCGCCGACACGTGATTGCTGAAGGAGGACAACGGATACCCTAGCAACGTTCCACTTTGGATGGCTAAACGTTCCACTGCATCACTATCATCACTAGGCCAAATCTGCGGACTGTAAAACAAGATCCCCAAATCGTATCTGCCCCCGCCGCCAGCACAGCCTTCAATCAAAAGGGTCGGAAACGCCGCTAAGATTTTTTCATATAAGCGATAAAGGCCTAAAATATAACGATGATAAAACTCCGTCTGAGAAATTCCCTGTTCCGCTAAGTAAGGAGAGTAAGCTTCCGTGATATTGCGGTTCATATCCCATTTGATGTAATCCAGCTTGGTTTCAAGGATCACTTTTTGCATCGCTTCGAAAATTGCCTCGACCACTGCTGGATTGGCAAAATCCAACACGTATTGCCCGCGCCCCACAGAGATCCGCTCATAAGGATGCTTGACTACCCACTCAGGATGCTCTTGGTACAACTGACTATCTGGCGAAACCATTTCCGGTTCAAACCAAATCCCCAGCTGCAGCTGCATGGCATGAATTTTCTCAGCAAAAGAGCCGATTCCTTTTGGAAATTTGGCAGGGTCCGCCACCCAATCGCCTAATGAACTGCGGTCGTTGTTACGTTTTCCAAACCAACCATCATCCAGCACAAAGCACTCCATCCCTAACGCCTTGCTTTCTTGGGCTAAGGTCAACAGCTTCTCTTCATTAAAATCAAAATAAGTCGCTTCCCAGTTATTAAAGACGATCGGCCGCTGCCGCTTTTGCCAATAAGGGGCAATCACATGCTTTTCGATAAATTGGGCGGATTCTTGACTCAAACCATTCAGGCCAGCAGCGGTGAAGGTGAAGAGACATTCCGGCGCTTCAAAGGTTTCTCCTTGTGAAAGCTGCCAGCTGAAATGTTCAGGATGTATCCCCAACATCAATCGAACGTTGTCCCATTCATCCATTTCTGCTTGCGCCAAAAAGTTACCAGAATAAATCAGGTTGGCACCGTAGACGTGACCAGTGTCATTGGTGGCTTGCTGTTCTTTTAAGGCGACAAAAGGATTGTGCTGATGACCAGACGCTCCTTTTAACGAGCCAACACTGATCGTCCCTTGGGTCAAAGGGACCGTCTTGATATGCCGTTCTTTCAGCCATGCGCCTGAAAGATGCAGCAGTTCAAAATCGCGATTTTTCAGCTCCAAGACACCACTCAAAAAGCGCTGGATGGTTCTAGGCTTGCTTCCCGTATTGGTCAGTGTCTGCTGCCTCGTGATGGTTCCTGATCCTTTGAAGATCGTATAGGTGATCGCCATTTCCAGCTGTCGCTCTTGATCTACTAATTCAAAGACGATGCTTTGGCTTTCATCGGCAGCCGCGAAGCTGGCTGGTTGCGCCAGCTTTCGTTCTTTGCCCTCAAAACAGTGAAAAGCCACAAGTTTAAAATCAACATAAAGTGGGGTTTCTTCCTCAAAAACCGACACTACCCCTTCTCGAAAATCAGAAGTCCCATACGTTGGCAATTCTTGAAAACGGTCTGCCAAGGTAAAAAGATTGTCTGCTTCAAAAAATTTGACGGTTCCTGCCGATTTATTCTCTTTTTTCTCAAGGTACGCTTGATCAAACGGCGCCAGTGTGCCTAGAGATGGCCCAAAATAGATATGACCCAGTTGCTGATTTGGTAACACATTTATGATATAACTGATTTTTTCATTGTATAAGTGAAAGAGTTGTTCGTTCTTTATTTCTATCATTGCTATCCTCAATTTTCCCCATTTTTTTCATTTGTCCCTGCTCGTTGACAAGCTGCTTCAAGATAACGCAAGCGTTTTTTGACACCACGATTGAAAAAGAATTTGTAAAACAGCGCCGCCAACATAAAGCTGTAGGTTGTTTTCTGCTGCTCAAAACGGCTTTGTTCCGAATACGTGACTTGCAGCTTCCCTTTTCGTCCTGGAGCAAAACTATACCGTTGATCGATCACTCCTTCTTCATGGGTCGTACAAAGCCACAGCGCATCCGCGGCAATTTTTTTGACCGTCATAACGGCTGGTACCATCCGCGGAGCGGTTTTGGTTTGAATCATCGTTTCAATACGGCAACCTTCCCCGAACGGTTCTTGGGCTTGTTTGGCTCGAAAGAATTTCTCTTGTTCCGCCAATAACACACTGGAAAAATCCGTAGATGTGGTATTCATTTGATAACTACAAGACAATGTATCGGTTCTCATCACAAATTCCTTTCTAAAGGGTGCGCGTATTGCATTCCTTTCCGTTTCTGGGCTTATCTTTCTTCTACCCTTTGATTGATCGTCTCAGATGTCGCTTGTTCATTTAATGCCGCTTCCGCTTTTTCTTCTTTCAAGTAGCCGCGATCCATTACGATCAAGAATGGCACCCAGATCAAGGTCATTACGGCAACCGTCACTAACTGTAAGATTGCGCCGGCAACAGAACCCGTGCCTAACCAACCAGATAAGAAGACCGGGGTCGTCCAAACCACCGTTGCTCCGATTGGTCGTGGCACCAAGCCTGCGGCAATCGCAAAGTAAGAGATCGTCGTACTAGCTAATGGCGCTAAGATCCATGGGACAAAAGCGATCGGGTTCAGGACGATAGGCAAACCAAAGGTCATCGGTTCAGATACGTTGAAAACAGATGGCGCGATCACGGTCTTCATTAATTTTTTCATCCGAATCGAACGAGCGATAAAGAAGGCCATCGTAATCGAGATCCCCAACTGCATTCCTTGATTGACGAACACGCCCATAAACGTAGTGTTAATGATATGGGGCAGTTGTTCAGCTCCCGCTTTGTAGGCTTCATAGTTTTCGATCGCTAACGCATTCATGATTGGATCGATCACCGCATTGACCACCAAGGTACCGTGAATCCCAAACCACCAGAAGAATTGGGTGAACAAGACGGCAATCAGTACTGCTGGCAACGTACCGCCCAAGCCCATTAATGGTTTTTGCAGAATCTCATAAACGAAATCAACGGCATTGCCCCATGAAGTAAAGGTGAACAAGTAGCGGATCAAATTGAAAAGGAACAACGGTGCCGCCCCAGGAATGATGGCGACAAATGATTCTGCGATCATTGGCGGAACCGAATCTGGCATTTTGATCGTCAGCCCAGCCGCACTGATTTTGCAATAGATCTGCGTAGCGATAATGGCCGTGATGATTCCGACAAACATTCCCTCAGCCCCTAATTTCGACAAGGGGATCACTGTACCTAACTCTTCGGATGAGCCAAAAGGCAGCAGCATCAAAAACGAAGACAGTGAGATGGCACCCGCAAATAATTTGGCTTGTCCATATTTGCCAGCCAACTGATAGCCGATCCCAAAAACAACGAAAATAGCGGTGATACTCATGGTCGCATTTCCGATAGGACCAAAAAAGTCGTTTAGAAACGTGATGAATCCCTCTGGAAGTTTTTCCGAGAGTCCGAAAGTAGCAGGCAGATTTTGAATAATAATCATAATTGACGCAAACATTGTCGCAGGAAAAGCGACCATAAACCCATCACGCAGACTTAACAAGTATTTGTTGTTGGCAATGATCTGAGCAAAAGGCACCATCTTTTCGGCTAATTTATCAATAAACTTCATTTCGTTTTCTCCTTTATTTTTAACTGTAAACGTTTACTACAATCAGTATAGTTGTTTAGTTAATGTTTACACAACCCCTAAAATAAAAAAGATCAGACGTCACTGATCTTTTTCGGCAATCGATTCTCTAATGATCAATTCACTGCCACAAACGACGCGAACCGGCATCGTCCGCACCCCAAGGATTTTATTTTTCGCTAATTCGACACTCATCTGTCCCATCTCTTCGGCTTTCATCTTGACGGAGGACAGTGCGGGCGTCATAAATTGCGCCATTTCGATATCATCAAAACTAACGACTGACACATCTTTAGGAATCAATAGCCCCGCTTCAGCGAGTGCCTTGTAAACCCCGACTGCCATAGGATCGCTGGCAACGACGATCGCTGTGGGGCGAGGATTCATTTGCGCGATCTGCTGACCAAAATGCAACCCAGTCTCCGGTGACCATTTCCCCTGCAGCACGGTTGTGAACTTTTCCAATTTGTTGAGCAGCATCCATTGGCGGTAGTTTTCTGCTCGAATCTCTTGTTCATCGTAAACGACTTCGCCAGAAATCGTCACTCGGCTGGCAACACCGCCAACAAAGGCGATATGCTCATGGCCCTTCTCTTTTAACATCGTGAGGATCTGGTGGGTCTTTTGGGCAAAATCGGTTTGGATGCAATCGTAGCTGGGTGCTTCACTATAATTATCCACGAGGATAATATTGGCATTTTGCTGACTGATCTCTGCCAAAGCATCGCTGGTCATCTCTCCAATAATAATGACTGCGCCATACTTCGCCAATTGTGCCAAATCTTTTTGAGGCTCCCGCATGGAAAAGGCCCGAATCGTTTTTAAGCGCCACTTCGCCGCTTCCTTTTCGATCCCATTGCGGATCATCATAAAGTACGGATCGTTTCTTTCCGACTCTCGATCGTGGCGGGTAATGATGGCAATCGTGTTTTGGTCGCCGACTTCACGGGAATGGGGCTGATTTTTTTCTTTTGAATAGTTCATTTGGTTAGCGATCTCAATGACTCGTTGCCGCGTGTGTTCATTGATACTGAAGGTTTCATCATTGTTAAGGATTCTAGAAACACTTGCTACCGACACCCCGGCTAATTTCGCGATATCTCTCATACTTGCCATAGCTGCACCTCATCTGTTTACTGTTTACTAAATTTACATTCAGCATAGGCATAATTTTTGGCCCTGTCAACCTTCTTTTCACAAAAAAACCGAAACTCCTTAGCTTTTCACTAAGGAAGTTTCGGGATACCCATTTGTTTTCTATTTGAGCGCTTGGTCACAGAGCACGACATTGACTAAATACAAGGTGCTGATTCCTAAGACCAATAAGTAGACTGGACCAAACAGCAAAAAGGTCAAGACAAGCGTCACTGTTGCTAAAAGATGCGCCAGTACTCGTTTGGGTGAACGAGCAAACTGATAAAAACTATAAAACAATGAGCTGGGCTGCTGCGGATAGGTGTGAAGCAGACTCGTTTGATAAAGTAAGACCAAGCAAAACAAGCCAAAGGTGAACGCTAACGCGTAACTAGCGATCTGAAACAGCGGGTGCTGCAAACGGCTAAAGATAAAGCTGTCCGCCAAAAGCAGCAGGAAGAATAGACTGAGCAAACGGTCTTGCCCTTTTCTTGTTGTCCACTGTTGATGAAATGCCTGCTGAAAACGAGCTTTGCTGCTTGCCTCCAAGCCATCGTTCCGCAGTTCCGTCAACGTCTCGATCAATGCTCGACTAGCGGTGGTACTGGTGATCAAAGGCAAGGAATACAACAGCCACATGCCTTGTAAAACCAGTAAATGCGGAAGCCAGTTGATGCCAGTCAACAGCGCTTGGTTCAAGCGTTGCGGGGTAACTTTTGTTCTCATCCTTTGGAACCTCCCGTCAGATCCATTCCCTCAATAAAGTAGCGTTGTGCGAGGAAGAATAGCAAGATCGTCGGCAATAGCACAAGCGTTGCTCCTGCCATCAAGTAGTTCCATTGGGTCGTTGATTGGTTTTGGAAGACTTGCAGGCCAATCTGCAGCGTGTACTTTTCTTGATTTTGAATATACAGTAATGGTCCTAAGAAATCATTCCACGCCCCATTGAAGGAGTTGATGGCAATCGTGATCAGCGCGGGTTTCGTCAATGGGATCATTAGATGGCTCCAAATATAAAGATGATTGGCGCCATCGATCTTAGCGGCTTCGATCAATTCATTGTTGACGGACAAGTAAAACTGCCGCATCAAGAAAATGTTAAAGGCGTTGCCGAAAAACGCTGGAACGATCAGCGGCAGATAGGTGCCAACCCAGCCGATTTTGGAAAACAAGACATACTGCGGGATCATCGTCACAAAGCCAGGAATCATCATCGTAGACAAGACGAGGGCAAAGATCAGATTTTTTCCTGGAAAGGCCAATTTTGCAAACCCATAAGCAATGAAGGAATTTGATAAGACATTCCCGAAGACCACTAAGACGGTAATGAATAAGGTGTTTTTTGCATACTGCCAAAATGGAAAGGCGTTGATAGTCTCCAAATAATTGCCAAGATTGATTTCTTCTGGGAAAAAGGTCGGCGGGTAGCGCACGATCTCCTCCATCGGTTTCAATGACGTAAAGACCATCCACAGCAACGGGATCAGCAGCACGATCCCGATGATCGACATCACCACATAGCTGATGATTTTTTTGACTCGCTGTTGGCTTGATTTGCTTCGTGTTTTTGTCGTCATTTCCATTAGCTGCCACCTCCGGTATAGTGAACCCAGCGTGGTGCCAGCTTGAGATTGATAAAGGTCAAGACTAAGACGATCAAGAACAAGATCATCGACATGGCCATCGCATAGCCCATATCAAAGGCGACGAAGGCTTTGTTCCACATATGCAAATTATAGAAGAGCAGCGAATTTGCAGGACCGCCGGTACCATTTTTGGTCATCACGTATGCTTCTTGGAAAATTTGAAAAGAACCGATCGTTGAAGTAATCACATCATAGAAGATGATTGGCGTGATCAAAGGGATCGTAATATTTTTGAATTTCGCCCAGACTCCCGCCCCATCGATCTCAGCCGATTCATACAGCGTCGGTGAAATATTTTGCAAGGTAGCTAGATACAAGAGCATCGCGCCCCCCGAACTCCAAATCTTCATCAAAATCAACGCTGGTTTCGTCCATTCGGGATCAAACAGCCACGCTGGACCTTTGATATTGAACCAGCTCAAGAAGGTATTGATCAATCCTGCGGAAGGAGATAATAATTGCATCCATAAGACGTAGACGGCAACCCCTGAAAGGATCGCTGGCAAGTAAAAGGTCGTTCGGAAAAAACTGATTCCGCGGATTTTTTGATTCAATAACGTGGCTAGAAAGACACTGAACAACGTGGTTAAGGGAACATTGAAGAGTACAAAATACGCCGTGTTATAGAGAGATTTCCAAAACAGGGTATCTTGCGTAAACATGCGGGTAAAGTTCTTAAAGCCGATAAAATTCATTTTCGAAGTCAGATTGTAATCGGTAAAGCTTCCTACGAAGGAAAACAGCATGGGCCCTAACATAAACACCACGAACCCAAGCAAAAATGGTGCTACGAAGAAGTAGCCCCAAAGAGCTTCTTGCCGTTTACTTTTTGAACGCTTCTTTGGCATTCCTTCCACTCCATTCTATTTTTACTCATTGTTTGTTCAAGAAAACATGTCCGCTTCGCAAAGCAGAAAGCAAAGCCCAGTCCGCTAACCGACTGGACTTTCCTTCTTTTTTAAAAACGCTCGTTTTGAAATTTATTTGTTTTGCTCAACGAGATCTTCGACCGCTTTTTGCGCATCTGCCAACCCTTCAGCCGGTGTTTTGCTGCCCAGCATGATTTGGTCGATCTGTTCATTGACAAGACTGCTGAAATCAGGAGCTGTCAATGGTACAGGTGTGATCACCGTATTGGCAAAGTTTTCATCTGCCATTTGGTAGATCATTTGGCCGTTTTCATCTAGATTGTCGTTGTTGACCAAGTTTTCGTTGGCTGTTCGATTCGCCATGATATCAAAGCTTTTCTCACCAAATTTCTCTTGAACTTCTGGTGTCGACAAGTATTTGATAAACTCATAGGACGCTTCAGGATCTTTGGCTCCGTATGGCACTTCTAAGACGAACCCGCCACCCCATGACCAGTGACCAGAACCACTTTCTTTTTCAGGAATTTGAATGACCCCAAATTCAAAGTCATCCGGTGCATTTTCCGCTAAACTTGAGTAGTAGTTGATGTTTTGCGCACGCATCGCCACTAATCCAGAAATGAATGGATCGGCAACACCTGAACCAAATTCAGCTTCTAACCGATTGATGGTATCTTGACCATAATACTCTTGCCAGTCTAAGATCCATTCCAACGCTTCCACTTTGTTGTCTGTATCGATTTTGACGTTCTCATCCTTGTCAAACCAGCTGACGCCATCGTCGGCATTCAAGGCCCACACATCGGCGCCTAAATTCCACAATGGGTAAAAACCGATCCGCTCAAAGTCATCACCGTTTTTGACATCTAATTTACGAGCAACTGTTTCTAACTCCTCCCACGTTTGGGGCAGTTGCTCTTCACTGATACCTGCCTCTTTAAAGAGTGTCTTGTTGTAGAAAATCACTTGCGTATCTGTATTGAAAGGAACAGCATACGCATCCCCTTCATACTCCACCGTATCCCATAATTGCGGATAAAATTCATCAGAAAAGCCTTCTTCGATATACTCGCTTAAATTTGTTGCTTGCTGCGCTTCTGCCCGCTGAGCAACAGAATTAATATCTTGTACAATAACATCAGGCGGATTACCAGCAGTGATCGACGACAGTGATTTTGTCCAAATATCGCCCCAAGGCTGGTAGCTGTATTTGACCTCGATTTTATCTTGTGACGCATTAAAATCATCAATAATTTCTTCAATTACTTCTTGTCTTGCACCAGACCCCCAGAAGGACCAAAAATCCAACGTCGTTTTGCCATCTGCTGACTCATTCCCCGAGGAATCAGCGGTTTCGCTATTGCCACATCCTGCCGCCAGTACACCAACTGAAAAAAGCAAAGTCCCCATATAAAATAACTTTCTCATTTAACCTAACCTACTTTCATTTATTTTTAATGTACTATTTAAAAGCTATCACTACTTCTTCTTTTCAGCAAACAAAAAGCATCGTTATTCGAATAAAAAAATAACATTTTTACCGTTTCACGATAAGAAGAGCGTTTTCTTTGAAAATTTAAAAAAAGTGGGGCATCATAGAAATAGCACCTATTTTTCAACCTCTCGTTAGATCATTTGAAAAACGATGTTTATAGAAAGGGAGTAACCACATGCTAGTCATTGTCGATATGCAAAACCAAATTCTCGATGAAGCGAACGAAGCGTATGTGCCAGATAGCGCCGCTCTCGTCAAACGAATCGCCAAGCGCCTAGAACAAGCGCGGGTGAATGGGGAGTACATCTTACACACCCGCGACATCCCAATCGAAGTCAAAGGAACGCCTGATGAAGAAGCCGCTGCCCTGCAGCTTATCCCAGAACTTAAGCCTCTCGAAAATGAAAAAGTCGTCAAGAAATACTATTACAGTATTCCACCTGAAGTCTTGATCGACATCAAGAAAAATCTATTTAAGCCTGAAGAAGAAAAGAAAATCGAAATCACCGGTGTTGAAACCAACATCTGCGTCCTTTCCAATACGATCGAGATCCAAAGCGCCTTTCCTGACGCTGATTTCACCATCAATAAAACATTAGTCGCCGGTAAAAATCACGAGTCGCAAGGACTCGACATCTTACGAGACTTCAATGTCCAAATCATTGATGGAACAAAATAAACCAATGACCAATAAATAACGAAAGCTCCCTGTTCAAGGAACAGAGAGCTTTTTCAATTTAATTATTCATTCAATTCATTGAGCCATCTAATAGCTCGGTCGGAATTTCAATCCGAACCTCATTTTCTGTCTGACAGTTTGGACATACGAAGGTTCCTTCGATGGCTTCCTTCACTTCCCCGTAAGTATAATGAATAGCGATTTCATCTTCTGCCAATTCATTCGTTTCCAACGGTGGTACCATGGTTAATTGCCCCTCGCTGTCTTCTTGTAAATGAACGACTAGCTTCCCATCAAAGTTTTCATTGCAATTGGTGCAGGAAGCTTTTCCTCGAATCGTTAGATCCATGATCATCCCTCCTCATTTCTTGTCACTGGTTGATGCAGGTTCCAGTAGATACTCGTAACACATGCATGCTTCACTTTAATAGTGTCACGCTTTCACTTTTTTAGCAAATCATCTGTTTTTCTTTTTTTAAACCATTGATGAAGAAAAATCCTAATCAACCGTTTTGAGCGTTTTCGTTGTCAAATCGTTAAAATCCTTGCAGAATTAACTTATCTGTTACTGAAAAGTAAAAACATGTTGTTGGAAAAATTAGTGATTGTCCGAACTTATCTGAACAAACAAGGAGGAAAAATGATGCAAGCAGTAACCTGGCAAGGAAATCAAAAAATGGACGTTCGCCGTGTAGAAGATCCAACGATTTTAGAACCGACGGATGCGATCATCCGAATCACCGCAACTGCAATCTGCGGCTCTGATCTCCACCTTTACCACCATGGCGGCTCGGTTTTGGAAGAAGGCTATGTCGTTGGTCACGAACCAATGGGTATTGTCGAAGAAGTCGGCAGTCAAATACAGAAACTAAAAAAAGGCGACCGCGTCGTCATCCCTTTCAATATCGGTTGCGGTCACTGCCACTTTTGCCAAAATGAGATGGAAAGTCAATGCGACAATTCTTCAGAAGATACATTGTATGGCGGCTTATTCGGTTTTGGAAAAATGAACGGCAACCACTGGGGCGGTCAAGCCGAATTCTTGCGCGTACCGTTCGCAGATTTCACCTCGTTTATCGTACCTGAATCAACGATCCCTGATGAAAAAGTATTGTTTTTATCTGACATCTTACCTACAGCATATTGGAGCGTCCAAAATGCCGGCGTCAAAAAAGATGATACCGTGATCGTCTTAGGCTCAGGACCAGTTGGCTTGTTTGCGCAAAAATTTGCTGTGATGGCAGGCGCTAAGCGGGTGATTGCCGTGGACCCTGTTGCTCATCGCCTAGAAAAAGCCAGCAGCTACAATCAAGTCGAAACATTCCAATTGGATGATCTGGCTACTAGTGCCGATGAATTGTATGAGCTGACCAAAGGTGGCGCTGATGTGATCATCGACTGTGTTGGGATGGATGGTTTAGAACCCGTCAAAGAAAAAGCCAAAAATCTAGTCAGCTTGCAAAGTGGAACAATCTCACCGATCCAGATGGCCGCCAAGGCAGTCAAAAAATTTGGTACCGTCCAAATCACTGGCGTTTACATGACACCTGCTTCTTCTTATCCATTGCAAGAATTCTTTATGCGCAACATTGATGTCAAACACGGGCAAGCACCTGTGATCCATTTGATGCCAAAAATTTATGATATGATCGCGGACGGTTTGTTTGACCCGTCACAGATCATCACCCACACGATGCCTTTAGCAGATGCTGCCAAAGCGTATGAGATTTTTGACAAAAAAGAAGACAAGAACATCAAAGTTGTCTTGAAACCTTAGCACAAATAAAGGAGCAGTGATGGCACCTATGCCAAAAATCAAACGGAGTGAACATCATTTCGATCCTGGAAAAGAAGAAGATGTGATCATCAAGGCAAGTCGCTTTCGCATCTACTTTCAAAATCGCTACATGTTGATCTCACTTACGAATGATATTTTGACGGGCTTGTTTTATATTTTCGGGAGTATCGTTTCATTAACTAGCTTACCTGCGATTTACGGAACGATCGCCTATTTGATCGGCGGTGTCTTTTTGACCATTCGCCCGCTGATTAAAATCGTTCGCCATGTCTATATCTATAATGATCGCAATCAAGAAGGCGAGAAAGAAAAAGATGTCACCATCACCGACGATGAAAGTTGATGGGGCGACAACTAGAGAGGAGTTTCCTATGTTAAAAACATTTGATGGGATCGCACTGACACTATTGATCATCGGTGGGATCAATTGGCTGCTGGTCGGCGCCTTCGAGTTTGACCTTGTCGCAGCGATCACCGGCGGCAGCACGTCGATCATTGCCCGCGTCATTTATATTCTAGTTGGGATCAGCGCATTGTATAGCCTAAAATTCTTTCCAGCTATCGCCCGCCAACAAACACTCGACTAAATGAAAATAAAGCCTGCATCTGCGGTGTGCTGACCCCAAAAAAGTTAGATTTTTGGTCTAACTTTTTGAGGTCGCATCTGTGGATGTAGTTTTTTTGTCTACAATCATTGAAAAAAAACACCAGTTGTACTACTCTTGTATTTAACCTACTATTTTCAAAAATATAAAAAGGACGTGACTCATGACCCCACCTACTAGACCCTCGCTGATACGTCGGATACTCGGTCGGATGCTTTTGCTATTGATTTTCTTATTTATTCTAGGTATTATTGGCGGAATTATTGTTTTAAATAACCTCACCATCGCGGAAAATTGGTTTGGTCTGAATGAATACCAAGTCGTTGAAACCAGGCATCAGATCATTCGTTTGTTCCCCTACTTTTGGGTAGCAGGGATCCTGCTGGTCTTTTTGATCGGTCTGATCATCGGCCTCAAAAAACACAAAAAATCGCCATTTTACTGGTTATTCTCATTGCTCTTGCTGCCAGCGATTCTCTTTTGTATTGGCGTAGTTTCCACCTTTTTACCTGTAGACCGCCAACTCTTTCGAGAAGAAACCAGTGCCAAAGAAATTATGGCGGCGCTGCCAAATCAATCTTCATTCAAGGACAAAGAGCTGCAACTGGTCAGCTATAGTTTTCACATCCGCAATGTCCCGCTAAAAAGCGGCATTTATGCAGTTGCGCGAGTGATCAATCCAAACACAGGCCTACAAGACGAGTATTGGTATTACCCAGAAAATCTGTTGACCAAATGGAAAAAAGACGACGATACGATCGAGCTTTCGATGGAAGATACCATTGCCTTTGATGCCATCGACTGGGGCGTCATTCCCAAGATCATCAAGGATTCTGAGGCGCGAGCAGCTCAGCTAGATCACTATGTTCCTGGCGTCAGCATCGTCATTTTAAACGGCTTCCAAGGCGAATGGACTTGGACCGTTGGTTTAAATGGGATTCGTAATCGAACCGAGATCAATTATGTCTATGATCTCAAAGGAAATTATCAATCCGAATGGCAATAAAACAAGCGGCACCTATCCACGTGGATAGGTGCCGCTTTTTCATAGTTAAGCAAGCCGATTGAATTAGAAAAATAGTTGCATGCCATTGTAAATATTGATCAGCAAAACCAAAACGATCACTGTTTGAAAAACCAGTGTCACCCGCTGGGGCGAAAGGACATTGCTAGCCTTTGCCCCGATGAGTCCCCCAACAATGGCTGCCGGAATGACAAACCATAAAACCTTGAGGTCATATAGACCAAAACCTGTCGAAAAAGCGATCGTCAAAATTTTTGCCAGCTGTGAGAAAAAAATCGTACAAATGGAATAAATCGTCGCCTCTTTGATCGGCATGGCAAACAGCAGCATCAATAAAGAAACATTGATGGGTCCGCCGCCGATCCCCAGCAAACTGGCTAGAAAGCCAAGAATCAAGCCGCAAGCTGCATACCAGCCGACTTTTTTCAACGCAAACCCGCGCCAGTTATATTTTGTATACAAAAAAGCAAACAATAGTGTCAGCACAGTCACAAGGATTTGGATCAGCTGAACCATCTTGTCGTCTCGAAAGACCAGTAATAACCGTTCAAAGGCAACATTTCCTAAGATACCACCTAACACAGCGCCGCCAGAAACCCACAAGGCAATCGACCAATTGATTTTCCGTCCACTGGCTAATTGTCTAGCTGTCGAAACGATGGACATCGTGAAGACCGCTGTCGCCGAGTAAAAAGAGATCGCAGCAACAGAATGGGCACCGATAAAATCGAAAATCGGTTTGATCAATACACCACCACCCATACCCGAAACAGCGCCTACTGCATTCGCCAAAACAATGACAATAAAATAGATAAACCCTATCACTCGCTCACTCCTTAGTATTGCGATCAACTTTGTTTTTCTCGCTTGACCGCTCTTTCTTATCAATAAATACTATCATACAATGGAGCAACCATTCATTTTCTAAGATTGCCGGTAACGGCACACCAATTTTTCCAACCAATCGATACTGGCAAAAAGCAGATAGCCCATCAAAGCAATCAGGAGGATACCCGAAAGCATTTGTGGGTAGTCCATTTTTGACCACGCACTTAAGATCAGATAGCCGACACCATACGTCGTGTTATAGTTTTCGGCAAAAAAGAGGGAAGCCAACGCGATCCCGATACTGACCCGCACACTGGCAAAAAGTGCTGGCATAAGCGCGGGCAAAATAACGAAGCGCAAGACATGGCGCCATTGATTGGTATAATTTTTCATGACCTGAAAATACGCTGGTGGGATCTTCGTGACTGCATCACGAATCGAGACGATCACTTGAATGACAATCACCGCAAAAATCAAGAGAATTTTTGAGAGATTGCCTAAGCCAAAGAAAATCATAAAGACAGGTAAAAACGCAACTTTAGGAATCGGATATAAAAAGTAAAGCAGTGGACCAAGCAGCCGATCCACTCTTTGGGATCGCCCAATCAAGATTCCTAACGGCACCCCGACTAGCAACGCCCCACTCAACGCCGCAAATACCCGCAGCAAACTGGCACCTGTGTGGATCAGTAAGACTTCTCGCAGTGCCCAAAAACGTTCGGCCGTTTCTAAAGGATTAGGCAGTGAGCGATTGTTGGTCACCCAGCTTACGCCCCACCAAACCACGACAAACGAACAGAAGCCCCAAGCAAAAGATTTGATGGGTTTCATTGCCTCGCCTCCCTCATTTGTTCTTTCAACTGCAAGACGACTTCATAAAAAGCCAACGAGTCTCGTTCCAGCTGGCTGCCGTAAAATGGATTACTGATCGGCGTAACGTCCTGATCTTTTAATAACAAAATCGTCTGCCCCAAAAACACTGCTTCTTCCGGATCGTGGGTGACCACAATCAAGCCGTTTTGCCAGCGCTGCTGTTGGGCAGCGATCAAGGCTTGGGCGTTTGCTTTGGTTTCTTGATCCAGCGAAGCAGTCGGCTCATCCAATAATAAAACATCGGGCTGTGTGATCAGTCCCCGCCCCATGGCGGTCCGCTGTTTTTGACCGCCGCTAAGCTGATGTGGATAGCGGTCCTGCACCTGCGTCAATCCCAACTCCGCCAAACAGCTTGTGACCCGTTTTTTACGGCTCTCACTGGGTGTTTGATTGATAAGCAGCGGCATTTCCAGCGCTTGGTAGACTGTTTGCCAAGGAAACAAATGCAGTTCTTGGAAAACGACCTCGATGTTGTCAGGGGAACAGCCTTGGTAAGTGATCGTGCCTGATTGCGGTCGCTGCAACCCTTTGATCAAGGATAAAAGCGTGCTTTTGCCAATCCCCGATTCTCCCAGCAGCACATAGGTCGTGCCTTGTTCAAAACAAAACGAAAGATCCTTAAAAATGACGGTTTCCCCATACGTAAAGGAAACGGAATCGAATCGAATACTCATAAGAGAATAAACTTCTTTCTTCAAATTATTTGTGTTGGTTTTCACATTTTATGCTATACTATTTTTTGCGTGATTGACAAGAAAGGATGGTTTATGATGTTTCAGACCCTCGTATTTCATGAAATACGTCCCGAAGCAGAACTTTATGATCAGGTGCGCCCGATCAAAGTCGCAGACGGCTATCAAGATGCCTTGCCTCTGCCCTTATTCAATAGCACTTCTCATTTTAAACAACAAATCGACTTTTTGAAAGCAGAAAATTACCATACGTTGACCCTTGCAGAAGTCAAAGATTTTTATTTCCGGCAGCAGCCGCTACCAGAAAAATCCGTGTTGCTGACCTTTGACGACTGTTATCAATCAATGAAAGAATATGCCTACCCACTGTTGAAGGAAGCTGGTTTCAAGGCCACTGCCTTTGTCGTGACCGGCTGGCTTTTTGATGCCCCTCAGCCTTACGAACCAGAAGTTTCGCGGACATTGAGCAGTGCCGAATTAGCCGAAATGAGCGATGTCTTCGAATATGCCAATCATACCGCTCATTTTCACGAACGCAAGGACCAGCAAGGGCGGTCAATGTGGGAAACACCGGCAGCCTTTGCGCAAGACTTACGAAGCTGCAATCAGCACGTGGCCATCAAGGATGTTTTTGCCTATCCCTTTGGCTTTTATGATCAGCAGACGATCGCAACACTAGAAAAGGAAGGCTTTGTTCTGGCATTTACAACCAAACCTGGCATCAATACGACAAAAACCAAGCCAATGGAACTCCATCGGGCTGTCATCCCGTTCTCACTACCAATGGCTGCTTTTGAACAACGATTTAGAAACGAGGAAATGAACCAATGAAAAAAACGATTTTAGCAAGTATCCTAGCACTATTCGCTGTCGGCGCTGCCGCCTGTGGCAACACTGGCGAAACAGCAAATACCAGCAATTCCAGCACTAGCAGTACAGAAGCTGCGGTCACGGATCAAACATTGACGATCGGGGTGTTACCAGCAGAATCAGCGATTCCGATCATTCTAGCAAAAGAAGAAGGCTTTTTCGAAAAGCAAGGATTGACTGTGGAACTCAAATCCTTCACTTCCCCAAATGACCGCAATGTGGCAGTGCAGGCAGGCGAGCTGGATGGTACGATCAGCGATGTCATGACAGAAGCGACCTTCAAGCAAAACGGCATCGATATGACGATCACTTCTGATATTTTGGAAAACTTCAAGATTCTCGCTTCACCGAATTCAGGGATTACTGAGATGAAAGGGTTAGCGGATAAAAAAATCACCCTTGTACCGAATTTCATTTTAGAATACATCATGGATCAATTTGCACAAGAAAATGATTTTACTTATGACATCGTGGATATCGCTTCTTTTTCTGCCCGTTCCGAAGCATTGCTCAATGACCAAGTCGATGGCGCTGTTTATACGGAACCGCAAGCCAGCATGTTGGCTGCCCAAGGGGCGATTGTTTTAGGCAGCTCTAAAGATGCTGGCATCAAAGGCGGGACGCTGCAATTTATGGACGAAGTCATCCAAAATCGACCGCAAGACCTAAAAGCATTCTACAGTGCTTACAACGAAGCCATCGATTACATGAATGCTCATTCAGCAAAAGACTATGCCGACATCTTGGCAGACTATCAATTCCCAGATGCTATGAGTACTTACTTAGACAGCCAGGAAGACTATCCTTATGCCCAAGCTGTACCGCAAGAGCAATACGACGCGATCATTGCTTGGACGAAAGACAAAGGTCAAATCGACCAAGCGTATTCTTACAACGAGTTGACCAATTTCGATTTTTTACCCGCTGACGAATAAGAAACAACAAAAAAGACGCATTTGCGTCTTTTTTTGTCTTTTCACTTCTTTTTGACACTCTTTTTTGCTCGTGGCAAGAAATTCAGGTATACTTTTGACAAATCAGCTGCCATGAAAGGATTTGATTTAATGCCAACGATCGCTGTTTATGCCGACCAGAAAGAAGATACTTGGGAAGCACACTTGACTCACCAGTTAAAAATAAATGAAGAAAGGACCCAGGCTCATCAAACATTCCATAACGAACCTTTAACGATCGACGAATACTTCTTTACAGAAGATCCTGCCCCTTTTCATACGAATCAAGCCGTCAAGCAGCAATTAGCAAGCAATGGCCGCAGCTGTCTGCCACTCGTTTATGTCGACGATCAGCTATTTTGCCAAGGTCGCTTGCCAACGATCCGTGAATGGGAACAATTGACGAAATCTGGGATCACTGTGCAATTTGATGAGTAGCAGCCACTGTTTTCTTTGCCAGACAAAACAACGCACCACGTGCCAATCATAAGCGTTTAGTTCTCCCCCTTCGCAGCAACTGCGTCGGTAACGCCTTTTTCTTCTTCCGTTAAACTTCGTTCGCTGATTTTAAAGAATGGATAGTAGATCGCCACACTAATCAGTAAGGAAGCCATACTCCAAAGAACAGCAGGGATATTGCCGCCGGTTGCAAGGTAAGTATTGATAAAGGGCGGTGTGGTCCACGGTGGATTGAACATGATTCGCCCAATGACATTGGTGACCGACAAGAAATACGTTCCGACACATAATACAAGGGGTGTCAGGATGAAAGGAATCATCATAATAGGGTTCATCACGATCGGAAACCCAAAAATGATTGGCTCATTGATACAAAAAATAGCAGAGGGCAAAGCCATCTTCCCTAGGGAACGATAGGCTTTTTTCTTTGAAACTAACATGTTGATGATCAGCCCCAGTGTTGAACCAGTGCCTCCATAGCACAAAAACATGATATAAAACCCGCCTGCAAAAATGTTCGGTAACGGTTCGCCTGCAGTGTAGGCATCGGTATTGGCTGCTAATAAAGCTAGAAAAATCGGATCGCCGATACTCCCCATCACATTGCTGCCATGAATCCCTAAACACCAAAGCAACAAAATCAAAAAGGTATACAACAGCATCCCAGGCAATGTGTTTAGACCAACTGCCAGCGGTGAAAAGATGGCTTGCACGAATTGATTGACATTAAATTCCAACAAGACCCGAATCACCCAGGCACCAGTGATGATGGCAGCTCCGGGAAGCAAGACCGAAAAACTCTTGGCAACTGCGGGCGGCACTTCTGCTGGCATCCGAATCACTAAGCGGTGCTTGAGAAAAAAGCGATGGATCACTACTGTCGCAATCGCTGTGACGATTCCTGTAAACAGACCAGATGCCCCCAAAGAAGCTGGATCGATCGTCCATTCTTCCCCCGCCTGCAGCAGCAAAAACGCGCAGACTGCCAACACGACAGAACCGATCCGATCGATCTCATACGAAGCCGCCAAATAGTAGGCGATCCCGATACAAGCGGCCAGTCCCAAAATCCCAAATGTAAAATTGCTGGCGGCGCCTAGTTTGAAGCCAAACTCCCCAACAAAATCGGTCCATCCGGGAAAAGGCAGATTGGCTAAAATCAAAAAGAGACTGCCGATAATCGTCAGCGGCATCGTAACGGCGACTCCGTTGCGCACGGCGACTAAAAACCGATTTTCACTGATCCTAACCAATTTTGGTGCAAAATTTTCCTGAAACCCTTCAATCAACCGATTCATCCTGTCTCCTCCTACTAAACATCTCGATTTTTTAATAAGAGTAGCATAAAAAACGCTTTCTGCATTTTTAAAACACTCGACGCCTTCCCGATTCCAAGAATACTGCTGGCTAACTGTTTCTTTGCCAAATGGGTAAAGCCCCTGCCAAATCACGTTCCTTCGACCAAGCGATGGCACCTGACAGCAAAAAGAAACTAATGACCGTCCCTTCCCTCACCGCTAGCGGTAAGCCCAAACTGATCGCTAGCAAGAGTGCCCCCGAAATACAGACTGCATCAACGCCATAACGGTACTGCTTAAATGTCCAACGACTGCGTTGCGCCAGCAAATGACACCAGTGCTCGATTGGAAATTTCAAGACCTGCAACCGTAGGACTTGTCCCGTCGCCGTTCCAGAAATCAAGATCCCACCGATCAAAGCAGCTAGTTGGCTCCAATAATTCATCAAGTGCAGCGATGCCAAGAAGTAGTAAACAAAGCCATTGATCAAATAGCCGAAAGCCAGCAAAGCGAAAAACATAATCAAGTACTCACTGCCTTTTTGTTTGAGGGACGTCTGCCGCCGATCCAATAGCCAACAGGCAGCTAAAAAGCCCAAGTTGATGGCTGTTGTGATGGTGCCGACTTTGATTCCTGACATCGTTGCCAGCGTAACATTCAAGGCATTAAAACTACTGACCCCAACGCTGGCTTTAATGGTCAAGCTGATCCCGAATGCACTCAGCCCATAAAAAATCCCTGATCCTATCCATTGCTTTTTATTCATTTTTTCTCCCACACTTTCGTTTTTGCTTTTCTAAGTATGTGCTATACTGACTAAAAACAAATAGGAGATTTCTCCTAGTTTGGAGGAAAAAAGTGAAAAAAACCGCTTATGCCTTGGCAATAAAGCAGGTACCAATCAAAGAAAGCTGCCCCTTGCCGATTCCTGAGGAGATTTTACAACAAAGTGCCCTCTGGACCTTTGATCATCGAGAAGCGATCCAAAAAGAAACGGTGCCGATGTCGGTCTTTTTCGTCCTATTGACTGGCAAAGCCAAGATCATTCAAACGCAAGAAAACGGCAAACGTGCCTTGCTGCAGTTTCTCCATCCTGGTGATTGCATTGGCGATCTCACGTTGATTGGCGCCGAAACAGTACCGAAAACCGTGGTTGCGATCGGTGAAACAACATGTCTGGGCATTCCGATGCAAGCAGCAGCTCACGGGCTCATGCAAGACCTGGCTTTCGTACAAACACTAGGCAAAACTATCGGTGAAAAATTGCTGCTGCGTATGGATCATTTTTCCGTCAATCAAACCTATCCCTTAGCTTGGCGCCTTGCTCATCTACTGTTGGAAGCTTCGATCGATGATCTTTTTCAAGAAAAATTGACGGAGACCGCAGAATACTTAGGCGTGAGCTATCGCCATTTGACGTATACCTTAAAAGATTTCAAAACGCAAAAACTAGTCACAAAAACTGAAGACGGCTATCGGATCGATGCGCCTGCGCTGCAGACCTTTATCCAAAACCAACAAAAGCAGTAACATGCAAATAACGACAGCAAAATAGTTGGTATGATACACCCCCTAAAAGCCAGAGAAAAAGCTGACTCTTGGGGGTGCAACAAGAAAAACCAACTGTTTGCTGTCGTTTTCGGGACGTTGCTTTATTTTTTCGCCAATGCCCAAGCATTGACACTAACCGTGCCGGTTCCGCTGAGAGCGATCGCCTCGGTCCGTTTTGGATACACGCGAGAGGTCAAACAATATTGCCCGCCATTTAGGAAGATCTCAATCGAAGACGTATCGACAAAAATCTGCAGCTGCGTCAGCTCATCGACCTTGACACTGCGCTGTTTACGGCCGTAGCCAGAAACGCCATGATGGATCGTGAAGACGCCAGCTTCATAAGCCAAAGTCGTATCTTGCAAAAGTCCAAGCTGGAACTGCTGCAATGGGGCTTCCGCCGTAACTTGCAACTCATATGCCAATTCATCGAAAGACAAGTGCTGCGGTTTCTCTGAAAGCACAATTTTTTGGCTGACTTGCTTGTCCCGCAATTTTTGAAATTCTGGCAAAGGTTCTTGATACAACTGGTCATTTTTGACCGAAAGCTGTCTTGGCAGCGTTGCGGCATGCTGCCAGCCACGAGGGATCGTAGGATTGCTGTACTCAGGACTGGTATCCCCTAGCCCCATCCAGCCCCATAAGATGCGGCGTTTTTGCTCATCTTCAAAGGTTTGCGGGGCATAGAAGTCAAACCCATAATCAAGTTCACGAAACGCAGAAGTTTCTTTAAACGTTAGGGTTTCCCAATCCACCTCACCGATCAGATACCCTGATTGATGAATATTTTGGTAGGTATGTTCTTTGGCTGCCAAGCCCTGCGGCGAGAAGACCAACACATCTTTGCCATCTAAATGGAAGTAGTCTGGGCATTCCCACATGTAGCCTAGAGCATAGTCCTCACCGAAAAAGATTCCTCGATAGGTCCATTCATTTAAATCCGTCGATTCATAAATCAAAATTTTGCCTTCGTTTTCCAACGTACGCGCGCCTAGCAGCATATAGTAGGTGTCTTCGTGGGCAAAAACCTTTGGGTCCCGAATATGATCGGTAAATCCCTCAGGGTAGTCCTCATGAGGAATCACGACTTCTTGCTTTTCGACGGTATAGCCGTCTTTGCTGATTACATGGACCGTGTTTTGTTCTCGTCCACTAAAGGTATAGTCATGATCACCAGGATGTTTGACATTCCCCGTATAGAAGAAATGGATCGCGTCATTCTCGATAAAGGCAGAACCCGAGTAGACCCCGTCTTTGTCATAGTCGTGTTCGGGAGAAAGAAACAGCGCTTCTTCTTGAAACGTGACATAATCCGTCGACGTTTTGTGTCCCCAGTGAGGTGGTTCCCCGCCATGGGGCGTTTGCGGTACATATTGATGGTAAAAATGAACCACGCCTTTGAATTGGCAAAGACCATTCGGGTCGTTCATCCATCCTGTTTCTGGCATCAAATGATAGTTCAAGCGCCACGCATCAGCACTGATTTTTTCTGCTAATTCGTTTTGTGTTTGGGCAAGCTGTGCCCAGTATTCCTTCGTTAACAATGCGGTACCTCTTTTCTCTTGCCGATGAACAGCAAGGGATTATTTATTGATTCAACTCTTTGGCTAGCGGTTTGCGCTGCAATTGGACACCAGCAAAACCGACACCAAAGGCAATCAAAATCACGACAACGTATTTCAGCATGGCACCGAAATCTCCAGTATACAACAATAGTCCTGGAATAAAAGTGATGCCCATCCCAGTGGCAGCTAATTGGAAGACATACGTCGCAAACCCGCCGACTGCGCCTCCCAGCATGCCTGCGCCAAAAATGCGCATCGAGCGTAAGTTGACCCCAAATAGTAAAGGTTCAGTGATCCCAAATAAGGTTGGAACCGCCGCACTGATGGCATTTGAGCGTTTGACTTTGTTTTTATAAATAAATGCCGCAGCGATCGCAGCCCCGAATTGTCCCGCCATACTTGCTGTACCTAAGACTTGTAGGACGTTTTCGCCTGTCGTATTCAATAACCCTAACTCAATAATACTTAACGAATGGTGCAATCCAGTGATCACGATCACTTGCTGAACCCCTCCGTAAATGATATAACCGATGCCCAATGGCGCTTGCACCAAGTAGACGATACTGTTGATGACTGCTCTTTCAGCTACTTGCAAGATTGGTCCTAACGCAAACAAAATCAAACCTAAAGTAATGACGATCGTTAAGAATGGTGTCACGATCAAATCCATCATTTGTGGAACAAATTTACGGAACCATTTCTCTAGCTTAGAAACTAAGATCCCGACAATAATTGCTGGAAAAATCGACCCTTGATACCCAGAGATCGATAAACCGAATAAGTGCAATGGCTCTGCATCCCCGCTGGCAACTGCCCAAGCGTTCGGCAATTGCGGTGCCACCATCATCAATCCTACCACGATCCCGATGATCGGATTACCGCCGAATTTTTTCGTCGCACTATAGGCGATCAAAACAGGTAAAAAGGCAAACGCTGTATCCGTTAACATTTCAAACATAGCTAACCAGTCAGCACTATAGGTGACCCCCAACTCGGTCAATAATCCCCGAATCCCCATCAAAAGCCCCGTCGTTACCAAAGCTGGAATCAATGGCACCAAGACATCTGACAACGTGCGGACAACTTTTTGGACGGGTGACAGATTCGAATAGACATCGTCTTTGAAGCCAGCTTTATCAGCGGAGGCGTCATTGCCCATTTCTGCTGCGAAGGCTTGATACACTTCATTGACTTTTCCTGTTCCAAAAATGAACTGATGCTGTCCCGTGTTGAAAAAATAGCCCTTGCTGCCCTCAACTGCTTCCGCTTTGTCTTTATCTACTAACTGATCGTCTTTCAAAATCAAGCGCAAACGTGTGGCACAGTGTTCAAAGTTTTTGACATTTTCTTTGCCGCCAACAGCTTCTAACACTTGGTCGATCGTTTTTTGTTCCTTCATTTTTCCCACTCCTTTGATCGTCGGTTCATTTGTGGAACCGGTTCTACATCTGTAGATTAACAGAAACCGTTTGCAATTGCAAGCAAAGAAAATAAAAAAACAGAACGCCGCAACTGGACGTCCTGTTTTCTCTAAAAATGTTTGCTTTATTGCTCCTGCTTGTCAAGCTTGGCAGTCGACTGTTTGACCACTAATCGATTCGGCAATTCGATCACTTCAGGAACCTTTTCCCCTTGCGTCAGTTTTTGGATCGTTAAGACGGCATCGATGCCTAACTGGACATAGGGATATTGGGTCGTTGTGATGGTCGGATAGACATAATCCGTCGAATCATAGCCGCCAAATCCGTTCAAGGAAAAGTCTTTCGGCACTTGGTACCCTAGTTCATGGGCGGCTTTCAATACAGCAACAGCAATATTATCGGTAGCACAGGCGATGTACGTTGCCGGTTGATCTTTCAAGAACACAAGGGCTTTTTGGTACGTTTCTCTTCTTGAAAAAGACGTTTCGATAAAGTCGACTTTGACGTTGGGCGTTTGTGCCAAGACATCAAGAAATCCTTTTTTTCGCAAGACACCTACCGCATAATCATTCTCGCTGACCCCAACAAATAAATAACGTCGGTGGCCAGCGCTGACTGCATATTCTGCCATGGTTTTGCCCGCTTGATAATCTTCATGGACGATGGAATGAATGCCAGCTAACTGTTGGCCCAACAATAAAACCGGCATAGGAACCTCTGCCAGCACCGCTTGCAGCTGCGGCGTGATTTTGCGCGCAAAAAGGATCATCCCTGCTACTTTTTGTTTGACTAGCATTTCGATATTTTCTAGTTCCCGTTCATCGCTTTGATCAGAGTTGGTGATCAGCATTTGATAGCCGTTTTCCCGAGCCGTCGTATCGATCCCTTTTAACACATCATTTGTCGAGGGCGAATTCAATCGAGGAATGATCACGCCCAGCAATTTCGTATCTTGGGCTTTCAGCGATCGAGCAAATGTATTGGGGCGATAACCAGTTTCAGCAATGATCTGATCAATTTTTTTGCGCTTTTCTTCACTGATATAGCCATTGTTCAGATAGCGGGAAACCGTACTTTTCGCTACTCCCGCCTTTTCAGCAATGTCCTTGATCGTTGTCATGATTTCCCACCTTTGCATTTTCTTTTATTATAACAATAACTGAAAGAAAAGCGCAGGTTTTGCGTAAAAATTGTTGGGTTGGGCGGTTTTGGAATGAAGCTTCACTTTTTCGTCAGTTCAATACCCTGGTCATTGGTACACCATAAATGATCCATCTAAAAACTTCGTAATTCTGCTTAAAGGCTGAAATCAATTGTTCTGAGATATTCATCCATCTTTTCAAACAATACTTCATTGCGGTTTTTTATCTATCTTATGTAAAGTGAATTTTAAACTTTTGATGTGTTCAAAATACATTAAATCTCACTGTTGTCTTCTCCTTCCATAGTATTGCAAGGTATACTATCTCTAAGAGGTGATACTATGCTTATTACTAAATCAAGTCTACAAGGCAATTCCATCGTCGTTACGCTTCCTTCTGATAACGGAAAAAAACCGCCTGAAAACCAAGAATATGTTGTTGTCTACGCAGAGGATGGGACGATCATTCTTGTTCCTAAAATTGAAGATCCTTTTCATGGTGGAGAGGAATCAGAGTTTTATGAAAAAGATGCGTGGGAAGACCTTTCATCTGAAGGGAGAATGATTTTTTAATAACTAATTTTCAAACTTACATTTCCAAAAAGCGACTATCGCTTGGATCGACTTTTCCCCTTCGTCTGGAAAGGAAATTCAAAAAAAGACGTCCTGTATTAGATATTTACCATTATTCGATTCTGAACATCTTTATAGCAAGCGACATATAAGAAAAAAACCAGTTAAGCCACGCTTAGCTGGTTTTTCATTAGTAGAAATCCAATCCTAAGTTTACATTAAAACGCCTCTATCACACATTCAAAATCCACATAAACCCAAGAAAGACAAAGAACAAGCCGTACATGATCGGTGAGACTTCTTTGCCGCGTTTGGCTGCTAACATGGTGATTGGGTAAAAGATGAAGCCCAAGGCGATCCCATCGGAGATGCTGTAGGTCAACGGCATGCCTAGTAGAATCAAGAAGGCTGGGATTGCGATTTCCATTTCGTGCCATTTGATTTCTCGCAGTGATTGTGCCATCAACACGCCTACGACGATCAGTGCTGGTGCCGTCACTTGAGAAGTGACAACGGATAGCAATGGTGAAAAGAACAAGCCGAACAAGAAGAAAATTCCAGTCGTCACAGCAGTCAAGCCAGAACGACCGCCCACGGCGATCCCAGCGGAAGATTCCACATACGCCCCTACTGGTGAGGTCCCTAATAAAGAACCGGCGAGCATGGCGGTGGAGTCAGAAGCAAGTGCTTTGCCGACCCGCGGCATTTTGTTGTCTTTCATGAAGCCTGCTTGGTTGGCAAGCCCCACCAAGGTGCCTGCGGTATCAAAGAAAGTGACGAGTAAGAAAGTCAGTACTACGACCCACATTTGCAGGGAGTTGATGTCTCCTACATGGTTTAGCGCCACTAAGAATGTGGAAGAAATACTTGGTGCAGCAGAAACGATACTGGATGGTGCTTGGATCAAGCCAGTCAAAAGACCTAAAACAGTTGTTGCGGCCATCCCGATAAAAATTCCACCAGGAACTCGGCGAACCATCAAGACGGCAGTGATCACTAGACCAAAAATCGTCAGCCACGTCGTACCGACACTCAATGAGCCTAGTGCCACAAGGGTCGAATCGTCGGAAACGATGATCCCGCCTTCGCTCAGTCCCAAAAAGGCGATGAACAGACCGATCCCGCCAGAGATGGCGTATTTTAAATCAGCAGGGATCGCATCAATGATCAGCTCCCTTAATTTGAAGATCGTGATCACGATGAAAATCAGTGATGCCACAAACACACCCGCTAATGCTGTTTGCCATGGAACCCCCATTCCAATACAAACTGAATAAGAAAAGAAGGCGTTGATCCCTAATGCGGGTGCCGTAGCGATCGGGTATTTTGCTAAAACCCCCATCAAGATACAGCCCAATGCACTGGCTAGCGCCGTTGCTGTAAAGACGGCACCTTCGTCCATCCCAGATGCCCCAAGGACCGTTGGATTGACGAATAGAATATAGGCCATTGAGATAAAGGTGGTAAAACCAGCTAAGATTTCTCGTTTAACCGTTGTTTGTAAGACATCCAGCCCAAAAAAGGAATTGATTTGATTCTTCATTTTTACTCCTCCAGCAATCAAGCAAAGGTGTCGCCATTGCTTGATTTTTTTATAATGAAAACGACGAAATCAATCATAAACCAACTTTATCTGCAAGTAAATATTATCCGGTTAAAAAAACCAATAAAACGCTTTTTCCAACATCTTACCCTTAGCTGTTTTTAATCAACGTGTAACGACTTCTCATTCATCAATTGCTCCAGCTGTTCCTTGGTGGTGCGCTTGATGGAAAGCTTTGGCAACTCGTTCAACGCAAAGTAATCGCTGTTGGAGGTTTCACTGTTTTTGATAAAGTCCCCTGCCAGAACCTCACATTCAAAGACCAACTTATAGTATTGAAACACTTGCGGAATGTCTTGTCTTAGATTCGTATCAAAAATTGCTCGCAGCTCCTTCACCTCTACTAGCAAACCGGTTTCTTCCAGCACTTCTTTTTTGATGTTTTCCCGAGGCGTCAAGCCAATCTCTGCATAGCCACCCGGCAGTGACCATTCTTTCGTCAGGCTGTCTTCCACTAGCAAGATTTTTTCGTCTTTTTGGATCAATGCTCGTACGTCGACTTTAGGTGTAGGATACCCCTCATTTTTTTCTGTTAAGAGGGTCAACGCAGCTGCGTCTTGATCCACGACGGTACTCATCAAATGCAATGCCAACTCTTTGATTTCTTGGTATCGTTCCTTATCGTACACATCTTTGCCATAGTACAAACCTGCTTCAGCGATCGATAACAGGCGTTTGTATTGCGCAAAATAATCTTTCATCCATTCCCCGCCTTTTCCATTTCTCTGTTATGCTTCTTATTCTAGAGGAAATCGGCGGTTTTGCAAAAGAAAGTCTTCTGAGACATAAGAAACAATCCGTCTTGCTGTGACAGCTAAACTTCCCCAAAAGCTGAGTCATGAGAAATAGCTCATAAAAAAAAGCAGTTGGCATGTACCTAGAACAGGTATAACGCCCACTGCTTTGCTTATTTACTTAGCTCAATTGCGATTCTCTCGATCAACGGACGATAATCCACTTGCTTGTAATCTTCCACATTGACTTCGATAAGCTCCCCTAACTGAAAGTCATCGTAACGGCGATCGGTGATGATTTGCCGAAACGCTTCTTTGGTTATATGGTTGGTTGCAGCTTGTCTATCTTCCAGCACATCCCCGTAATGGTATCGTTCCATGATAAAACTCAAATGACGGTCATCCGCTCGATCACGTATGAAACGTCTTTCCCATAAGGTTTCAAACGAGGCAGTCAAACGTATGGTCAAGCAGTCGTAGCCATAACTTTGAGCGAGAAAAGTCAGCAAGGGCTTCTGCTTTTCACTAAAGGGGTATTCCGAGACCACCAAGCGTTTTCCTAGAGACATGTACAAGCCCAATGCCTGATAGTAAAAAGGCCAAACATACTGCTTTTCGATCTGGGCTTTTTCTGCCAATGAATCAAAGCCGAGGGATTCGGCATAGCATTCTTTGATTTCATCTGGCGTAAGAGCGAAAAGATCAGGAAAACGTGTCTTCAACAGATTCAATAAATAACTTTTTCCAGTTCCAGGGCTGCCTGCCAATAAAACAAGCATCTTTTTGCGTACCATCTATTTGCCGATTGCAGTCGGCGCTTTCGTATTCATGAAAAGGCCGATCTTGTGCTTGACGATTTCTTTGATGGCTTCATTGGATGGGATCACGTTGTGGCGCAAAGATTTGTTGACTTCCGTTGCCCCAAAATTTTCTTTCGCAATCTTCGTCCAGTTGACCAACAATTCAGTACCTACATTAAACTTGCGAATGCCGTTATTGATCAATTCAGGATAATCTTCTTCCTTGACGCCAGTTCCTCCATGAATGACTAGCGGCACGTCGACGACTGCATGGATCTCCTTCAATAACGCAACATTCACTTCGGTTTTGGAGCGGAATTGGCCATGATTGGTTCCGATAGCGATGGCTAGCGCATCGACGCCAGTAGCAGCGACAAATTCTACCGCATCTTCTGGGCGTGTGAAGACTTTATCGTCTTCTTCCACATGAATGCCTTCTTCTGTGCCGCCGATCGTTCCTAGTTCTCCTTCGACGGACACCCCATGGGCATGGGCGTATTCTACGACTGCGCGCGTTTTCAAAATATTCTCTTTGAAGGGCAAATGCGAACCATCATACATCACCGAGCTATAGCCGCTATCAATCGCCGCTTTGATCTCATCGAAATCTCTGGCATGGTCCAAATGCAAGACAGCGTCCACCAGCTCGTGATCGGCAATCGTTTTGACGACATTGACCAAGACATCATAGCCGATGTATTTCGCCGTATCGATACTTGTTTGAATGATGATAGGTGCCCCCATCTCTTTGGCTGCCCGCAGCATGCTTGGCAGCATTTCTAAATTATGGGTATTAAAAGCCCCCACTGTAAAATTCAATGCTTCTGCTGTTTTCGTTACTTCTTTTAATGTTGTATACATCCTTGATTCCACCTCGTCTAGTTTAATTGCCGCTGATCGTAAGTTGTTTGGCGATTTGCCGCATTTCTTCCATTTTATCCATGTAATAGTCGATCTTTGCATCGTCGCCATTTCGTGCGGCGGCGGCACGCTGAGCATTGTAAAGGGACATCAGTTTTTTGTAGCCGTCCCCGATCGATTTCTTCGCCTGCAAACTTTTTTCCAATGCGTCGATCGCTTCTTCTGTGCGAGAAAGTTTTGCCTGGGCTAAGCCTAACGCTTCATACAATTTTGCCTGTTCGTCGATGTCGGTTTCTGCTTGCAACTGACTTTCTAGATTTGCAATAAGCGCTTCTGCCTCTTGGCTTTCTTCAGCGGTCAAAGGAACCGCTGGTGTTTCTGTGGGCTTTTTTTCTTTTTTGAAAAAAGAGAACATGCGTCTTCCTCCTAGCGATTAAAAGTTTTTCAATAAGGGACTGATGATCCAAGCATATAGCAAGGCTGCCGTGACGGTATCCACATCAGTTGCCGTAGCGTTAACAAAGCCCATTTGATTGAAGATCGTTACAAGTAGGGCTGGCAATAACGTAATGAAGAAACCGTGAAAGATCCCTCCGATGATCGCCCCTCGACGTCCACCGACCGCATTGCCGAAGATCCCAGCGGTGCCGCCTGCAAAGAAGTTCGTCAGCATCCCTGGCAAGATCATCGCCAAGCCAAAGACTGGTAAAACGAACATGGCGATGACTGTCCCAATCGTTGTAGTAATGAAGCCTAAAATAACTGCATTGGGGCTATATGGGAAGAACACTGGGCAATCGAGTGCTGGTTTTGCATCAGGCACCAATTTCATGGCGATCCCACGAAACGCAGGGACGATCTCGCCTAAGAGCAACCGAACGCCAGCTAGCAAAACATAGACCCCAACCACGAATTGGATGGCTTGCAAGAAGGCATACATGATATAGTTTTGATCACCAGAGAGCGTAGAAGCAAAGGTTTCTCCAGCAAACAAGACCGTCACGATATACAGTGGAACCATCACGACCATGACAGAAAGATAGGTGTCTTGTAAAAATTCAAAAGAACGTGGCAGTTTGATGTCTTCGATCGATTTTTTCTTCTCGCCTCTTTCCCCAAACAGATAGGCAACGCCTGCTTCAAAGAGGTAGCCGATCGTACAAAAATGTCCGAGAGCAATGTCGTCTGAACCAGTGACTTTGCGAATGATGGGCTGAGCCATCGCTGGCATCGCTACGGCAAAGATCGCCCCAATCAACCCACCGACAAGAATCAAGACAACGCCCCGTAAACCAGCGAAATAGCCAAAGACCGTCGTCATGGTCGCCATCCATAAAATGGCTTGACCCGTCAAGAAAATATATTTCCATTTTGTAAAGCGTGCCAATAAAATATTAAAAACAAAGATGGCTAAAAATGTCAGCGCTATGTCCCGACCCAAGCCCAACTCATTCATCGCTTGCCCGTTGATGGCTTCGATGGAAGGAATTATGCCTTGCATGTCGAATCCTTCTGTGAAAATCTCGCCGAAATAGGTCAAACTACCGACGATGATGCTAGAACCAGCGCTTAAAACCTGGAAGCCCAATAGCGTCTTCAAACTTCCTGAAATGACTTGACCTGCTGACTTTTTCTGAAGCAACAGCCCTAACATCGCGATCAAAGCGATCGTGATCGATGCCTGCGTTAAAATATTATCAATGATAAAATTGATGATGCCCATTTTTTCAAACTCCCTTCGTCATGCCTCTTCCTTACAGTGCGCCTTTTTCCGTTAATACTGGGGTGATTTTTTCTTCGATTTCTGGTTTTGAAACGATGTTGCGTAAATAAATGATTGCGGTTGTCGGGTCCAAAGCAAACTTTTCAAATTGCGTCCGAAAATTCTCTGCCGTAATGATGATGTCTGGTTTCATTGATACTGCTGATGAGATATCGACATGATCCAATTTCGCCTCCACTCCTAATTTCGTTAAGACATCTTCTGTTGACATCTGAGCCGCAAAACTGCTGCCAAGACCTGCACCGCATACGAATAAGATCGATAATTTGTTCATGATTTTTTCCCCTTTTCTTGTTTTTTATGAAAATAGCAATGATTGAAAAGCTTCAATCGTGGAACAAGCCAGCAACTGCGTGACTTTTTCTTCATCATTGATCAGTTCGATCAATTCCTTCATGATGGCAAGATGAGAGTAGGAGTCCACCGCAGCCAAGCAAAAAATGATTTTGACAGGGTCCATTTCTGGGTTCCCAAATGCGACTGGCGGCGCCAAGGTGAGGACACTCACACCCAACTGCTGGGCGCCATCTTCTGGTCGGGCATGCGCAAGCGCCAAATGTTTGCCAATGACGATATAAGGACCGTATTCCTTCACCGCAGCAACCATTGCCTCGATATAGCGTTTTTCGATGATCTGTTCTTTTACTAGCGGCTGCGCCGAGCGTTCAATGGCTTCTTCCCAATTTTGAACAGGAACATTTAATTGAATATGACTAGCGGATAAAACATCTTTTAACATTGGCTGAATCTCCCTTGCATTAATGGCTAATTGATTTTGTTCAAACAAGTGTGTCAATTTGCGATAGGCGGCAGCATCGACCGTCCCACCGCTTTCTTCAATGACTGTAAGCAATTGATTGAAGAACAGCGTGGCATTTTTTTGGTCAAAGGCGATCCGCTTGAATTGTTCATTGTTTTTTAAGAAACGGCGGATCACTTGGTGATTTTCTTCATTGATGATCGGTGGGATCAGTAATACCGGCTTTTCTCGATAATCGATCTCATAGGTTGAAAAAACTAGATCCACATCGAATTTCGTGATCAAATTGACTTCTTGTGAATTCAAGACTGCCGCAACTTCTACTTCTGGAAACTTCTCCTTGAGGCTGGCTGCCAGCAGATTGCCGGTTGCCATTCCATGGTTACAGACGACGACCGCCTTATAGATCGTAATAATCTCGTGGTTCAATGAACTTAGGGCTGTAGAAAAATGGATCACGAGAAATGTCAGTTCATCTTCCGATAGTGGTTGACCGACGATCTCTTCGATCGTAGGAGCGAACCCCTTGACGGCTTGGTAGATTTGTCCATAATTTTTGCGAACGGTCTCTTTGATCGGATTGGGTACTTGAATACCGCTCTTGGCTCGAACGATCAGCGCTGCCATATGTTTATACAATCCCTCTAACAACTCTTCTTCCTTTTTACTAAAAGGGATCTTGGTTTGGCATTCCACAAATTGGATCAGCTGCAGCGACAAGAGTTGCGCATGCGCCCATTCGATGGAATTGGACAAATCTTTAAAATTCAGTGATTCGATGATGAAAGAAAGATAGTTGACTTCGATTTCTGGTGGCTCGATCGAAAAGGTTTCAGCGATCGCCTGGATATAGGCTGACCCTTGGAGCGGATTGCTGGAAGCAGACCAGTTCATGCGAGTGATAAATTCCTTCATTCTGATACGCATCAGCCAAATGGCGGTAAACAATAAAATTTGGCTGCTATACAACTCATTTTGATTTGGCGGCAACACTGCTTGCATCACTAGTTGGATCTGTTTGATTTCTTTTTGCGGCAAATAGCGATAAAGCAATTTAGTAAAGACTAAATCTGGGGTCTGTTTATCAAGTGGCAACCTACCGATCCGCTGATTGATGATGTCAAAAATCATCGTCCGAATCGCTCGTTCCGATCCATTCAACCGCAGTCCTTTTTTTCCTAGGCTGATGATCTCAATGCCATATTTATTGATGTCCGCCCGCAAACGGCGCATGTCTTCATCCATGCTGCTTTTTGATATCTGGTACGCTTCTTCTTTTTTATTCAACACCAGGATCTCATTTGAAAAGGTCAGATGCAGCAGCAGATCAAAACGACGCTCTTCACGGGTCATATATTCCGACTGTTGTGCCTGTAATGCCTGCCAAACGATGGCTTGCTGTTTCGAGGTCAGTTTCAAAAGGATGCCCTTTCCTCGAAGAGTTTGGATCGGTCGGATGTGTAAGTCAGCAAGAAACGTGTTGATCTCATTCAAATCATTGCGGATCGTCCGCCCACTCGCTGCGGTCTCTTCTGCCAGTTGTTCGATGGATAGTGGATAATCAGTCACCAACAGGCGATGCAAAACATCTACGATTCTTTTTTTCACAACTTTCTCTCCTTCTCTGATTTGAGTATATGATTTCGCTTACAACAAAAAAAGTAGATGTTTCTGCCACTTTAGTTTGCAAAAATGTAAACGCTTCTATTTCGAAATAGGAATCTTTGCTCGATTATTTCATATTTTCCTTATTTTTCCTATCCGATGGAGAAAACGTTTAGATAGAGGATCAGATGCAAAAAAAGCAAGAGCAGCTGCTCTTGCTTTTCGATGATGGTGCATTCTATTGTGTTTGATCCGTCGTGTCTTCTGGCTTATTTCCCAGCGCTTGCTCCATTTGCTTTACTGCCCAATCCATTAGAAAGATCAACAGCATTGCCAGCACGCTGCCAATCAATGCCCCTGAAAAACGCAATGGGATCAATTTCAGTGGCGTAAAACTAGTACCGATCGTCATTAACAGCAGGACTTGTGGGTTGGTAAAGAAATTAGCAACGGTATAATTGACTGGCATAAAAAACTCCGTCAGTATGTTTAGAATGATCAAGACAACTGCGATCGCTTCAAGGGGCATATGCAAGGACATCAATAAGAAACCCAGCAGCAGCCCTACGATTCCTCCCAGTACCCTGCCGATCGTGCGATTTTTGATTTTTTCCATATGTTCCCCTGCCAATACGGCAGCAGCGGAAATCAAGATCCAATACCCGTTGCTGTCCCGCAACAGATAGGCAATGTAGGTCGCAATAAACAATATCAAAGAAAAGTGCAGTGCTTTGATGACCATTTCTGGTTGCTGAGATAATGCCAGCGAATATTTCTCGTGCAAGCTCAGTTGTTGAAAGGCCGTTTTTTCTTCTTTCAACGGTAGCTGTTCAGCTAACGAAATCACCAGTCCAGCAAGCAATGAGCCTGCGATGCCGTAAAGCAAATAGGAACTGTGGTGCAAGATTTCTCCAAGATGAGCGGCGTGAAAGTTAAAGCCGGTGGCATAAAGCATCAACACGAAGAAATAATCCGGCTTGGGGATCCGCATCACTTTTGACAACAAAAACGCGGAAAACGATAAAGCACCGATAATAAAAGGCGCGCTCCAAGGAATCAGTGCTGTCCCAGCGCCTAAAATAAAGGCCAGCAGCAACGCCGCCCCGTGGGTCAAAATGGCGCGCAGATTATAAAAAAGGGACCGATGTTGAAAAGCCAAGTAGGAAAAAGCCCCCATCGCCCCCACAGAACTTATCAAAGGGTCCTGAACAAGGATCCCTATAAACAAAGGAACCGCCATCGCAAACCCTGATCCTAACGGACGCAAGACTTTTCGTTTGTCTTTCATGCAATTCCTCCTATCAAAAAAATATGTACGATGATACAGCGTTTTATAAACAACGTCCTAAACTAGTATACGGAGCAAAAGATGAATATGCAAATTTTTTTCAGAAACTTTTCGATATAATCGTATCGATGTTTTCTTGATCAAATCATACGCTGGCACAAAACAGCCCTTACCAATAAAAAAAGAGAAGCATTCGCTTGGCAATAGACTACAAGCGAATCTCTCTACCTTTAGGCAAAATATTCTTCAATGAAGTGCTGGTGATTGTATCAACTATTAGTATTTCGCAGCATTCACCCGTTAGAATAACACTTGATGCACTCAATCAGCTAGTGTCTCACCCTAGTGATCACATGGACAGACTCTTGATACACCGACACGAGTCATTACCTTTGTTGCTGGTGTCTGGCGCGAATATTTCTCTCAATAGATAATTGAAACACTAAAGCACCGAAAACGGCGTCTTCAGTGCTGACCAATTTTCTTTTGTTTACTGCAAACGCCATTGAATGATTGGTTTGACAACGAGAATTGCTCTATAATCCTGTAGAATCGCCGTTTTCAAGCACTTCGATTAATCATAAAAAAGCTGACAGGGACGAGTGCTCTTTCAACCAACTGGCAAGAATCATCGGTTGCTTCTCTGCTTTAATTTTTCTTGGAAAAATCACCTTTTGCGATGGCTTTGTTCGTACAATAGTGGCCTTTGCCATGGGTCTGACGGACTTCCACCAATTTTTCTTGAATCATCTCGAGGATCACCATGAGATTGTCTTCATTGGCAACAAAGTCCAATTGATCCCCATCAATTTGCATTTTCGGACAGACATCAAAGTTTTCATACCATTCATCGTATCGCTGATTCAATTCTTTGTAATAGTCATACAATGTCGGATCATTGGCAATTTGTTCATAGGAACGCCCACGTTTATTGATCCGTTCAATCATTGTATCCAAGGAAACCTTAATATGAACCATTAAATCTGGATGTTTCAACGGCGCCGATTCTTCCAATTCCCGCAGCATCGTATTCAACAGGTTATCGTATTGTTCGACCTCCATCGGTGCGATGCGACCTAGATCCGCATTTAGATGAAACATCAAACTGTCCTCATAGATGGAGCGGTCAATGACATTGTCATCATTCGATAACGCTTCCCGCATCCCTAAAAAACTTTTGTTTAAGAAAAAAATCTGCAATAAAAAAGCGTATCGTTCTGGATTGGAATAAAACAATGGCAGAACATCGTTGTCCTCCACGTTTTCATAAAAAGGCTTCGACGCCATTTCCTTCGATAAAAAATCAGTCAAACTGCTTTTTCCTGCCCCGATCGTACCTGCGATTAATAACACATTCATCCATCCTTTATTAAATATAGTCACCGACAAATGCTCGGTGCGCCATCTCTTCAAAATCATACGTTGTTCGTGCCGCCAGATCAGTCAAATACGCTTGCACCGACTCCGTCAACATCAGATTGACCGCCGCGGCTTTTCCTGAAAAGCGATCACTGGTTTATTTCGTACGTGTGCTGCGCCGATTTCAAAGGCTGTTCCCGGATCAGTGATTCCTTCATGGTCATCCAAAACGGCAACGACGACGTCGGCTCGTGTCAATTCCAGCATGTCTTTTTCAAAAACTTCTCTCGCCCATTCCGGTGTATAGGGTTCAGATGAACTTTTTTGATACAAGCGCGGCGCATAGACCGCCAAGGGCTGCGGGTCCTCAGCTAAACTGCTTTCTGCTTGCTTGAGTCGTGCGATTGGTTCGTTTGAAAAAAACGGTCCAGCTAAATAGACCTGCTTCATCCTGCCAAGCACTCCTTTTTTGACCCCTTCTCCGCTAATCACTGGATCAACGTCTCAACGTCAGATAGGACAAAGAGCGGTTCCGGCAGTTCAGCCCAAGCAAAGCTGGAAGCTTCGAACATAGTTTGCAGCGGATTCAGTCCATCCTTCAAGCCTTCGGTCATCAACACACTGATCGGCTTGCCTGATAATGGCCCAAGAGTCATAAAAGAGCATGCTGATGACAACTCCTCTAGTGTACCAAATCCACCAGGTAATACAAGGTAGGCATCGCTCATTTCCAGCAATTGTTGCGTTTGTTCCTCCCTCGTATCCGTATAGAACTCAGTGTATGTGCTTGACCCAGTGACAATTGGCGGCAAATCTTCTGCAAAGGAACCTGATGGATAGATCCCCGTCACTGCGCCTTCTTTTTCAAAGACCCCTTTCACGATCTCCCTCATCAAGCCAGCCAAAGGGCCGCAATAAACCAACTCGATGTGATTTTTTGCTAAGGCATTGCCGATGGCACGAGCGGTCTTTGCCAACTTTTTCTCATTTTCTAAATGGGTGCCGCAACATACAGTTACTCTCAAAAACAACAGCTCCTTCTTCACTACATCTGCTATTTTACACAATCCCTTAAAAAAGTAAACACTACATATTGTGCGTCATTTTGATAAAAATCGATCTATTCACTATATATTGTATATAGCCGTTTACATCTTTTCGCTTTTCCTTAATCGTTACAAATCTTGAAAATAGCAGACAAGAAAAAACAGAATCAGCTTCCATCGATTGCCTCATCCCTCTTTCATCCCACATAAAAAAACACGATGCAGCTAGGCTCGTGTTTTTTTATCCATCGCTTTTTTTCTCTTGTCCAAGCAAAATTCCGCAAAAAACTGTATAAAAAAATTATTTGTCGTCGGTGGCTGCTTTCAGCTTTTGTAAATTCTCTTGCTCGACAAAAAAAGTCACTTCTCCTGTTTCTAAATCGACGGATGCTTTGACTTCCACCCCTCGTGGGAAAAACTTGCTAGCATCAGTCTCGATTTTCAAACGCATCGTTCCGTCTTTCAATCCAGCACCATAGGTCATCGTACGAAAATTTTTTTTCATTCCTGCTCGCTCCTTTTTTAATAGCTCATCGACACTGCACCCATAAAGGGTACTCAGTTTCAATAAATTCAAACTGTCTGGTACCGTCTTATCGGTTTCCCAATTTGAGATCGATGTGCGGGTCACTAAAATTTTTGTTGCTACTTCTTCTTGGCTCATTTGCTGTGTGACTCGATGGTTCTTTAGTGCTTCCCCAATCGTCATCTTGGCCTCCTTCTCCTACCTTAACGCAGACCTGCTGTGATTTCTGCTCAAATCCATTGATATTACGGCATTGTCAAACAGTTTTGACAGGATTTTCTTACACGAACTCTCCGTGATAGCGGTTTTCTTTCTATCATAGATGAAAAAAGCACAAATGACTAGAAAATGATTTTTTCATTTCGACTATATTACAACAAAAAAAGCAGCACGAATAAATCGTACTACTTAAGAAAGCATGACCTGTTGCTAACGGTGGATCGTCACTTCTTTTTTGACTTCCACGGTGATGCGGCCATTTTTGATGACCATTAAACGTTCAGGAATATCGATCAGCACATCGGCTTTTCTCTTGGTATCTAAAAGAATCAAATCTGCGCGGTTGCCAACAGCGATTCCATAGTCTTTGATATTTAATGCTTTGGCGGTATTGGTCGTAATCATTGGCAAGACCGTCGGCAAGTCATCGGCGCCGCCTAAATGCGCCACTGGCACAGCCAGCATAGCGATTTGGATCAAATCCCCATTGCCATAGGGCGTAAAGGCGTTTCGGATATTGTTGCTGCCTAAGCAGATATTCACACCAGCATCACGTAATTTGCGAATCGGCGTCACGGCACGGCGAACGTTGTAGGCATCGTTTCTAGCACCTAAGTGCAAGTCGGTCGCAGGCAACGGCATCACATTGATTTGGGCTTTGACCATCAAATCGATGACTTCTGCCAGCTGATCCGGTTCCATGGCGTGCAGCGCAGTCAAGTGTCCTACTGATACCCGACCTTGGTAGCCTTCTGCGATGGTTTTTTCACACAGGTAGACGATCGATGTATCGTCTGCTTCGTCAGCAAAATCCTGATGCAAGTCAATGTCTTTGTCAAATTGTTTGGCGATCTCAAAGATCAAGTCGATGTGTTTATTGGCTGGCGCATCATTGTAAGGAATGCCGCCAACGACATCGGCGCCTTTCTCCATCGCTTCAATCATCATTTTATCCGTTCCGGGTGCTTTAAAAATTCCTTCTTGCGGAAAGGCAACGACCTGAATGTCGATCAGGTCTCGGTATTCTTCTTTTAAGCGCATGATGGTGTCAAACCCAGTGAAGCCTTGCGCCGGATCAAATTCGGCATGGGTGCGAACAGCAGTCGTACCATGTACGATCAGCATTTCTAATGCACGTTTCGCTCGATCATAAATATCTTCTTCGGTAAAAGTCGGTTTGAGCTTTGCCGTAACTTGGATCGCTTCTTGTAATGTACCTGAATTATTAGGTTCACGATCGGCAATCAAGGCTTTGTCTAAGTGGATATGGCTTTCGATCAATCCGGGGATCACCACTTTGCCTTTCGCCTCAATCGTTTTTGCTGCTGATTCTTCAATGTTGGGTGCAACTGCGGTGATTTTTCCTCCTGAAATGGCAATGTCTACTAATTCTGCATCGTCTTCAAGACGTGCTTGCTTGATCAATAAATCCATGTTTTCCTCCTATCCATCAGCCAAACACTAAGCCGATGACTAATAATAATACGGCTGCTAAACTCAACCACTTCACGTTTCCTTTGACCACATCTAGAATCGGAATTTGGAAACCAGAAGATAAAGCTTGCATCGTAATGTTGACGAAACTCATTTGACTGCCGAGTCCAACCCCCATCGTTACAAAACCAAGAGCTAACACTGGGAAGCCTAATGAAACGGCAACTGGTAACACTAATGTTAATACGGAGCCGACATAGGCACCTGCGGGAATCCCAATCAAGACACCCGTCAAGATCGCCACGGGAACGACGATCGCTGCGGGGGCATTTTGTGCCGCACCAGCAATAACAGCAAATGTCCCAGTTTCAGCGATCACGTTGATGAAGGCTAAAAAGATCCCCACTTGGAACAAGCGGGTCAAAATATACGTGGATCCGTCCACCATCGCTTCCACCGATTGATTCATCGAAAAGTCGGTACAAACAAAAATCAACGCCAACGTGACCACCATATAAACTAGCGGCGTAAAGAGGACAAAGCCGATCAGGTCATTGATCAACGGGCCAAAGATGACCGCAAAAAGCAAGAAGATCGCAGGCAGTGTCGTTTTGAATAACTCGCCATTGCTTTTGTTTTCGTACTCTTGGTTGGCTGATTCTTTGAAGCCCAGATGACGACGCTTGGTCCCGAAGAATGCCAATAAAATCGCCAAACCAACGAATAACAACCAAAATGGGCGCATTTGATCGACATAAGAAGCGACACTAAAGCCGCCCAGTTCAGACACGATACTAGATTCCAAAGAGGCAGGAGAGGTCGTAAAGGAGACAGCTGCCGCTAACGACATCGCTGCGATCAATTCGGGTACCACCCCAACTGCCGCAAATGCTAATGGTGCGATCACCATTGCACTCCCGCCGCCGATCCCAGACATATAAGTCGCTGCTGCCAATAAGATGACAATAAAACCAGCCACATATTCCACTTTTCCTTTGGTCCCTCTTTTGGCTAAAGTTAAGGCTGCCGTATAACTACCGGCTTTGAAGACCGCCATCGCTACAGCGGAATTGATGATTGGCACCGTAATACTTAACATCGTCGGAATAGCTTCCAACAGTTGCGAATTGGCTTCAGCTAAACTGATCCCGCCAATAATCATCGCCAATATCCCAGCAATCAAGCCAGCAATGATCATATCTACTTTTTTAAAGAGTAAAACCAGTACTAACACTAACGGAATCAGTACTAAAAATGCTTTGACTCCAGTTGGTGCAACGATCTCATTGATCGCTTCTGCCGCAAACACTGTTCTTTCTGAAAAGATAAAAAGAATGAGAGCCATAAACAGTGAGACGAACGTTCCCTTTTTTTTCATCACATTTCTCCTAACTTATATGAATCTTCATATAATAAATGTTGTGTTGCTATGGGGTGTTGCTGATTGATTTTTCCGCTGATTTTTCTCTGGTGTTTCCCACCTTCTTTCCTCGAAGAAAGGAACCAAGCAAAAGGAACCTGCTTTTTCGACCTTTTTCGCCACTTTTTCTTTCTCTATTATAATTCTTGTTGTTAACGCTTTCTTTGGACATTATTCTAAAATAAATCTTCGTTTTTTATCCAATTGGCTAAACGCGCAGAAAAAAGCGCGGCCTGTGGAGAAAAGAGCCTTCATTTGATCCTCTGGCCTTTTCTCGGAGCCCCGCTTTTTTGATGTATCTTCTGACTATGATCGTTTTTCCCCTCGGTTTGTCCAGCGTTTCAGTTTATAAAAAAGCATCAGTTGCTTGCGCGCTCGCTTGATCCGCTGGTAGCGCTTAGGCTGCTTCTTGTAAAATGCTTGATGGTAGTTTTCCGCTGGCCAAAACTGCGTGGCCTTGCGGATCTCAGTCACGATGGGTTGCTGATAATAACCAGATTGGGCTAGTTCCTTTTTGGCTCCTTGCGCAAACACTTCCTGTTCAGCAGTCGTATAGAAAATGATTGGGCGATAAAAATTGCCGCGATCTTGAAATTGTCCGAAAGCATCTGTCGGGTCTGTCACTTGCCAGTACAACTGCAACAAGTCCTGATAGGTGATGATTTTGGGATCAAAAATGATCTCTACTGCTTCGACATGCCCTGTTGTTCCACTTAGTACTTGATCATACGTCGGATTCGGGACTGTTCCCCCAGTATACCCCGACAAAACGGAAAGAATGCCCGGCTGGTCTTCAAAAGGCTCTACCATACACCAAAAGCAGCCGCCAGCAAAAATAGCCACTTCTTGTGCTTTTCCACCTGTTTCGGTCGGCTCCACGGAAACTTCTGCTGGTTGGGCTTTGCTTGTTTCTTCATTCATTGCCTTTTTCGGTGCTGGCTGGCTGATTGTTTGATAAAACTCGGCGACATTCGGGGTCAGATTGTTTCTCAGTGCCAAAGGACGCAACGACGCTTCTAGTTTTTCCAAAACCCGCCTGGTCTGTTGGTCTTCAAGACTTTTTGACGATTCCTTTTCGTGTTTGCCTGCTTTTTGTTTGGTCGCCAGCTGGGTTTCCAAGGTATTTTTCGCTTGCACCAGTTGTTCTCGTTCCCACTGTCTCGTGCCAGGATGCAAGATCAAATTATAGATTTCTGACAGCCACGCCATCGTTGTTTGCTTCATCACCATTGCCCCTTTGCCTCATGAACGAGCCGCTTTCACTCCTTGTTTGGTTGCACTGTACCATAGTTTCGACGATTCGCCCAATTTGATGCCCAAAAAACGTTCGAGAGAATGTCTCGAACGTTTTTGGCTTTTGTATAGGTTAGCGTATAAATCGTTCAGGATTTTGAGAATGGCGTTGCTATCTCAAAGATTACAAAGGAGTATAAGTTTACGGACACACTGTCTATAGAATAAAAGAAAACAGCATGGTCAACATAGATAAGATGACCATGTTGTTTTTATTTACTTACTTTTTGAAATATTGTTCTAACTTTCATCAATAACTCCTCAACCAATCTCTCATGCGCTTTTTCCAAAAAAACACACGCTCTGGCCTCATAATCAATTGTCGTTAATTGATCTAGCAATACTTTTCCTGTTGTTTTCATGCCATAATCTGGATCAATACTTACATATAACGGATAGTTTCTACTTGTACTAGAAATCGGAGCAATGGTGGCAACGTTACTATAATCTGCAATCATGTCATGACTTAAAACAATATAGGGCCTTTTTTCCGTTTGTTCATGTCCAGAACGAGGAGCTGTATCCAACAACAAAATATCACCTTGTCTAGTTTTTTTTACCACCTTTCATTCCCTACGGCTTCACCTAAACGTTGAATTTCCACCTGATTTCTCTCAGCAGTGTAATTTTCAAATAACTTTTCAATCGTTAACTCGTTTTCTGAATTTGCCGCTTCGATGATTAGTCGCTTATGCCCGTTTACTTCTTCTTGTATTATCTTCACTTTGTCATCAGTATGAATGCCAAGATACTCCATAATGTACTTTGGCAATCTAAGACCGTTACTATTGCCCCATTTTTTTATAGGTAACATTTCCATGCGCGACACCTCTTTCTATATATACATAGTATAAGATATATCACGACGGAGTATATACATAATTATCCTTTTGTCGAAGCACCTAAATTCATTTAAAAAGAATTGTTCTTAAAAGTTTACTCTGCTGTCCTAAATTAGGATCTTTCTATCCTAACTAATTGAGCTACTAAAGGAATTTTGAAATGAAGAATAGAAAAAGGATCAAAAATTATTAAGTTTCTGATCCTCAATAATATTGTACCAATATTATCTCACAACAAGAACAAAATACATAAATTAGACTCTGTCGCATTCTTAAAAATCAAAATTGTATAATATCATACTATGATTAGTTGCTTGATTCGGTGAAACCTTCTTCATTAGGCGCAACTTGCCACCCAGCACTATGAAATGCTCTTGTTATTAAGTCTTCAACAAAATTTGGATTATCTGTAGGGTAGCCGTGGTCATATAATATTTACCTAGAATAGATTAATAACATGCCACTATCTTGATTAGACCGTGCCATCAGTTGAATAGCATGTTCTAACTCGTCGACAGTGGCGCCAATATTGAAAGTAGTGTTTTGGTTTTGTGCCAAAGTCATCCGTTCATGAAAATCCGATATCAAACTTTCTGCTTGGTTATACCATTGCGGCTCCGATGTAGATGGCGCCATAGTTTCGCTTGTGCTCCTTCCTGATTGTTCGGTACTCCCAATAGACTCCATAAACGTTGGTTCCTTCATCGCCTCGACAAACCGATTTATTGGGTGCTCCGATTTTGCCAAGACATAGCCAAATAAAATTACCAATGCGCAAGTTATACCAGATACAATCACAGATGAAAGAGTTGATTTTTTCATAGATTAATTTCCTATTAATAAAAACTCTTGCTTCAAGAGTATCTGTGCTAACTTTTGAACCTCTTGTCGATTACATTTTCTCTCAATTTCTTTCTGACGTTTCTGATCGATTGGGCTTTTGAACTTAAGGGATCCGCATCGGTATGTTTTATATGTTAATTCTTCCATTTGATTTCCTCTTTCCTTACAATGTAAATCTTATAATAAGGCTATTTAAGAAGAAAATAAAAAAAGTCCGATATAATGGACTTCCCAACAATTTCTATATAAATATTCATTCCCCAAATAAGTTATTGACAACTATGTTTATAGTTATTATCCCTTTAATTAATATAAATCATAATTCTCTTTAAATACCTTCAGCTTCCTATTTGGGCAAATTCATCTAATTTGACCTTCTAATTCAAATTAGTAAACATATTTAGAATGAAAAATAAACCATAGTATTTTAAAACTTAAATAGCTTTCTAATTTAAGTCTTAATATCTACTTTTAAATAGATGCACAATCGAAAACTACATGCCCTATATAATTATGAAACTAATTGTGAATAAAGCTCAGCTAAAGAGTCTTGATTTAAATCTCTCATTATCTGAAGCATTTTTTGTGTAAGATCTCTTCCCTCTTGCTCAGGCCCTCTTTTTATTAATAGTAACCCGCTAAAAAACTTATATACCGTTCGGTGAAAAAATTCTTTATAATCGGTTGATAGTAAATCTAGCTGTGTTAATAATACTTCTGTATAGTCATACTGCTGCCTTTTAAATGTATATTCAATTAGGTTGATCAACAAAACACAATATATTTCTCTTCCTTTTTCAAGTTTCACATAACGTTCCATCAATTTTGAAACTCTTTTAAAAAAAACTAGAATAATTTCACTATCTAAAAATTCGAGTGTATTCGTAAATAGTTGAATTTCTTGCAGAGACCAACTTTCCACATCGATCAGATAGGTTAAAATGGTATGTCTATCAGCTTCTAAAACTACTTTGGTATTATATTCCCCATACTCTTCAAAATATTCTAAGAGGCGTATCCGAGATCAGACCTCAGCAATTCTAATTCCATTTAACTTGCCGGATTTTACTTGCAGATCTTCTAAAAGATGTTTGAGTCCTTTGATATCTTGATTGTTCGCCAGTTTATTATAAATATAATTATAGTTATTCTGTTCATTTAATTGGTATCCATTAGAAATAAACATAAATTCATCAATGTCCATAGAAATATTGTCTAATATTTGCATCAGTATATTGGCTGATATTTGATGTTTTCCTTTTTCAAATTCAATAGCATATGATTTAGATATAATATTTCCATATACATCTTTCTGGCTAAATCCTTTTTTTAATCTTATTTCCCTTATAGTTTCTCCGTACATATAGTACTCCTCTCACATTCAAGATTCTCTCATCCATATCAACAAAGAAATATGTATGCTAGCATATTATTCATTAAATTTCTTTGAAAGGATATTTGATCTTATTATACAATTTGTTTTCTGATCATTATAGTGACTTAACCTATAAGATGAAAGAAAAAGAGGAGTGAATGACTTGGATACATCTCATTCGCTCCTCTTTTTCTTTCGTTTAGATTAAAAACAAGAAGTCCTAATCGTGAAAAACATCTCATCTGTATCATTTAGTCTTTAATTTATTTCTTAATAGCTTAGTAGTAGTTATAGAAATTGAAATAAAGATTGATAAATATCCTAGTGGTATACAAAAGAATGCTGGCTCTACAACAAATCCTCTTGAGTCCAGATGCGACCCTACCAAGTTACTAACCATAAAGAGCACTACTGCTAATAAAAAAAAGAAAATTGAACTGCCAAATTGTTTCATTTTATATTCCTCCTGCTTTTTACTTTATTTAAATGATTGGTTCAGTTTAACAAGTAATGGATTTATTATCATCTATGAAAAAATCCGTTAAATCAATAAAAGGGCGTACAACTTGGCTAGTGGTTCTTGGTTTAATTTTTTCATAATATCTAACATATTTTCTGCAATAGCTCTTCCCTTTTCTTGATCAAGTTTTTTCATTACCAAGAGTCCCTCAAAAAAATTATAAACGGTTCTATAAAAAAACTCTTTATAGTTGGATGATAAAAGATCCAATTGGATAAGTAATACTTCTGTATAGTCGTATTGCTTTTTCTTAAATGTATATTCCAATAAATTTATAATCAATGCGCAATATATTTCTTTCCCCTTCTCTAGATCGGCATAATATTCAAGCACACGAGAAACTCTTTTAAAAAGAATAAATATTGATTCATTGTCTAACAAATCTAGCGTATTAGCGAAAAGCTTAATTTCTTGAAGTGTCCAACTTTCCCTCTCAATTAGGTAGGTTAAAATAGTCTGTCTATCTTCTTGTAAAATCACATTTGTATCATAAACACCATTGTCTCTGAAATTTCGTAAAATTCGGAGACGAGACCTTACTTCAGCTATTCTAATATCATTTAATCTACCTTCCCTACTTTTTAATGTTTTTAATAAATCTTCTAGACCTTCAATATCATGCTTGTTGGCTAGCTTACTGTACGTACAATCATAATACGTTTTTTCGTTCATATTATAGTTATTAGCAATAAATAAAAATTCGTCTATTTCTATAGATAGATTCTGTAAAATTTCAAGCAATATATAAGTAGAAATTTGATGCTTTCCTTTTTCGAATTCTACTGCATATGATTTTGATATGATGTTTTCATACACTTCTTTTTGAGTTAACCCTTTTTTCAGACGAATTTTCCTTAACGTTTCTCCATACATTTATTATCCTCCTATCATAAGATTGTATTAAAAAACTTCTTATATTTCTTATTATAGTAATCTTTCTTTTTTTGGATCATCAGGTATTAAATATGAGACCGAAAAATTCGAAACAATAATTTTTTTATAACTATTACGAGTCATGTATTGAACAATAAGGTTCTTTATATAAATAGAAAAAAAGAGAACTAGCAAGTTCTTGCTAATTCTCTTATTCGTCTATATATCAATATAGGAATTAAAAAAACACTATTTGAGAAAAAAGATAATAAAGCCTAGCGAGTCATAGATAAAATGACAGATCCAACTCACCCAAACACTAGATGATTTCTTCCATACATAGTTTAGTGCTAACCTAGCCGGTGCTAGGGTGAATATTAATTGTATAGGGTGAAATCCATACGCAGGAATGTGCCAGCATGCAAAAAGAATGCTGCAGATAATTGTTGACCAGAAAAAAGAAAGGCCTTTTTTCTGAAGAGCGATTAGGATATTTGTACTTAATAGTTCTTCTCCCATCAGCATAAAGGGCACTTGAAACAAAATCATTTTTACTGAAAGTGTATCATTAATCGCATTCGGCGTAGGTTGCCCAAAAATTAATGAATAGAGGAATGAAAAAAGCATTCCAGAAAACAAAACAAGAGGTAATCCCCAGGCGAATGATTTAAAGTTGAAGTGCTTGAACTGATTTAGAAAGTCCTTTCTTAATAAATAATACCCGGCAATAAAGGCAAATACTAAATTCCAAACCGTTCCAAAAACGACATGAAGTAGCTCGGGAAAATTTATAAAAGATAAAATTTGATAAATCAAAGCAATTCCTATAGTAGTCAATAACAAGAAATTAGCTGATTGTTTTTTCATATTTACCCAACCTCCTTATTTTTATCTGATTATTATTTTAAAACTATTCAAACATGGTAGCCTTCTCGGGAAAAATAAATATACATACTAATTTTCTGTTTCATACAAAATTTTGTAAAGTTTTGTATTTTAATTATACCATATTCATATTGAATACCAGGAAGATTGAGAAAGACTGATACTATACCAAGGACAACTAATTTTCCCAGCATTATCGTGCTTGCTAAAAATGAAACATACGATCATATAGATAAATCATTATTTATATTATATGTACCTATATTTTACTTTTTTGAAGTATGAAATATCTGTCTTTTTAGGTTATTTGAACCTAAAATAACCTAAAATAGATTTTGCAACAAAATAAATAAATGGAGAATTTAGAACATGAAAAAAAAGCAATTATCAAAATCTTTAATAGCCACTGGCTTACTTTGTACAATATTCGGGAGTGTTACAACATTTGCAGCCAGCACTGCACTTTATCGTGACTCCACGGCAACTACAGAAGCTATCTACCAAGGTGTTCATGCCTTATCCCGAACTTTAAGCGGCACTAAGACAGACTTGGCAACAGCGTTAGTAGATAAAGCAAAAGCAGAAGCTGATAAAATAAAAGCTGAGAATGAGAAGAAAGCTGTCGAAAATAATCTCGAAACGGCAAATAACACAATTACTGATTTAAGAACACAAATTACAAATGCCAATAACGCTGTCACAGAAGCGCAAGCCAGTGCAGCTCTTGATAAAAAAACTGCTGAAGATAAAGGAAGTGCCGTAGCAGCTGCAAAAGATGAACAACTAGGCGCCCTTAAAACTGCAGTTGATAGTATCCTGTCTGAGCACAATGTGCTTCCTGACAGTAATAAAGATAGTGTAGAAGCATTAAAAGGTAGCGATGATGCAGCAAAAGCTGTCGATGACGCCAATAAGAATCAAACAGAAAAAGTGAATCAAGGTAATTCATAAATTTGTTTAGTTCTTCTAATATCAAACTGTAAATCATGAACCCTAACATTAAATAGGTTTATTCAAAGTATTATGCTCAATAGATAATAAACTTTGAGGTAAATAATAAAAAAGCAACCCGTCATAAATAAAAATGTCAGGTCAGGAGAGTAAAGTTCTGTCCTGTCTTTTTATTGTAAATATATATTTAAATCGCATATTAAATTTTTATATTATCTGAATAAAATTCACTTTGAACAGTCTCCTGAAGTCATTTATTTTATAGAAGTATAAGTGAGTGAATCTTACTAATATTTGTCATTCCATCCATCCTGAATATTTCTTCATAGTAAGTTCCGCTATCTATTTCTGCCAATCTTATTATTTCAGTTTCAGATAATTTGAAAATATTGTCATCAATTAAACTAGATAAAATTTGCAACTTAGCATCGATTCGTACCAATTCTTTGATGGTTGCAAACGCATTTTTGGTAGAAATATTCTGAATCAATTTAATGAAATTTTCTTTTGTCGTTATATAGTACTCGTTAATTAATGGATAGTTATATTTTTCGAAAAAATCATCGAAAAATAAGAAATATTCGTTAGCTGATTTTATTGTCACTTGTTATCTCCTTTCAAATTTATTCTAAGAGATCCGCACAATACCTATTCGTTTATTCAAAATGTTTCCTCTTCTACTTGTCATTTTAAAAGCAGTCTGCGAATTTCCATTTATTTTACCTCTTGAATTTGGTCAAAGAAAAAAAAGTCTTTAATTTAGGACTTATAAAAGAACATATGACTTTGGAAGTTTATTGTTATTCATGGAATTGAGTTACAAAAGAGATATTAATCATCTTTATGTACACACATATTCAGAAAAATTAATTAACCATTTTGTCCTTATTATCTTTGAATACAAGTAAGAATATGATTACTAGAAACAAAAGAAGAAACAATGGGCTGTTTTAGAACAAGAATTTCAATAAATAATATAATAGCACTCACCATAATTATCATTGAGGTACTAAATTTAAGACCTTCTATGTAGAATAAGCCAAAACCTTATATGATAAGTTTTGTCAGACAGAATCAAGAAATTTTCATGAAATAATTCATTGAATTTAAATACCATTCAGTATTTACTTCCATTTTCACTGGTGTTCATGGAGATTTGTCTTTTATTTTGCCGTGGATTGACTATCTTATTCTAAGTTCTTAGACAAGATACTTGTATTTCTACGAGAAAAACCAATCACAAATCGAATTTGAGGAGAAATTTTAATCATGAAAAAACAAATCATTGCCACATCAATCATATTAGCTAGCATAACTACCGTAATCGCGACTGAGGCTCAAGCCAATGCAGACTCCATCAATGGCGTTGATGTAACAACTGATCAAACACAAAAAAAAGCCACCAGTGAAAATGGTGAAACTTGGGTTAATGATAATAATGTATGGTATAACCAAACTTCAGGGGATAACGGTATCATTACACCACCGAATACTCCCGGTCAGCAAAAACCTGAGCAGTCTTTAACGCCTGCTGAACCTAATCAAACACCGCCGATTATTAAGCAAGAAACCCCATCTGCACCATCGGTACCTACAAAAGCCGAGTATATCGCACCGGCTAAACCTATCTCTGAGCAAAAAGTACCGAATACGCCAGCTGTTCCTGCTACTCCTGTGATAAATGTGCCTGATTTGCAGCCGAACACGCCTGTGCAATTGGTTCCTGCTACTCCTGCTGTTCCTACAAAAGCCGAGTATATCGCACCAGTTAAACCTGTCTCTGAGCAAAAACTACCGAATACGCCAGCTGTTCCTGCTACTCCTGTGATAAACGTCCCTGATTTGCAGCCGAATACGCCTGTGCAATTGGTTCCTGCTACTCCTGCTGTTCCTACAAAAGCCGAGTATATCGCACCAGTTAAACCTGTCTCTGAGCAAAAAGTACCAAATACGCCCTTTGTACCTGCAACTCCTGTGATAATCGTCCCTGATTTGCAGCCGAATGCATCGGTTCAATTGGTTCCTGCTACTCCTGCTGTTCCTACAAAAGCCGAGTATATCGCACCAGTTAAACCTGTCTCTGAGCAAAAACTACCGAATACGCCAGCTGTTCCTGCTACTCCTGTGATAAACGTCCCTGATTTGCAGCCGAATACGCCTGTGCAATTGGTTCCTGCTACTCCTGCTGTTCCTACAAAAGCCGAGTATATCGCACCAGTTAAACCTGTCTCTGAGCAAAAAGTACCAAATACGCCCTTTGTACCTGCAACTCCTGTGATAATCGTCCCTGATTTGCAGCCGAATGCATCGGTTCAATTGGTTCCTGCTACTCCTGCTGTTCCTACAAAAGCCGAGTATATCGCATCAGTTAAACCTGTCTCTGAGCAAAAAGTACCGAATAAAAAATACGAGGATCCAATAAATAAACAGCTAAAAGAAGTACCTAGTATGATACCTAGCCAACCAGCAGAAATGACAATAAATGTTCCTATTAAAAAATTTCCACAAATGAATACTTTTAATTTTTCTATGCAAGAAATCAATACTTTTGCGACTACTATAATTGATAATACATTCTCTACAAATACAGAAAAGATTACTCCTGCAACTAATGTACTAGTCGAAAAACAGCCATCACTTATCGATGGAGATATCCCTAAAAATTTAAACCCTTTTGATCATAAACAGTTTATTCAAGCTAGTAGAGTACCAATTATTGAAAAACCAGTAATTATGAAATTGGAACAACTAAGTGAACAGAAAACAAGCCGACCTGTCCCTAAGACTTCTGAAGAAAAGCAAACAATTAAAACAATCCAATTCAAAACAGCGCTCATGAAATCTGAAAGTAAACAAACAGCGCAATCTTTAACAAAAAAAGAAAATCAGGTAAATAGAGAGACGATTCCCCTGCCTACTAGGTCTTCAAGGCATGACGTGAAATCCACACTCTTAAAATCTTCAAGCCTAGCAATGATGCCTAAAACAGGAGACGCCGACTCTTTTACTTTTCAAGAAAGTTTACGAATCATTGGTTTTGTTTTGGCTAGTCTAAGTCTGTTAGGTTTATCATTTAAAAGTAGAAAAGGTTACAAGAAATAAGATATAAAAAGACTAGCTCTATATGGCTAGTCTTTTTATGCTTTATTGAAATTTGACATATAAAGTATTATTATTTGTAAACTTAAGTTAATATATTTTCATAGATCGCTAGTACTAATGATCTATGAAAATATTAATAAAATAGAGATCAAAATTTTAAGTTTCTGCCCCTCTTTTCTTAATCTATAAAAAAGGCGCTATAATTTATGGGACTGATGAATCAGAATTGACTCTCCAATCTCATTTTCATTTTAAGTAGAAAAAAGATCATTCTCTAGTTTGTTTAAATCACCCCAAAACAACTAAGGACACGATATACTATATGAACGACTCCATCAAAAATACCAATATGAATAGACAAGCACTCGTTGATTACTGAGTTCTTTTACGATCTTTTTGAAAAAAGCACAGATCGAAAGGGCGTACCATCAGTTAGGTACGCCCTTTTAAGAGATGTGGAAAATCTACATGATACAGAAGTTCCGCACAGTTATTTTTCAAAGACATTAAGTGATGATGACGTTTCTTCCTTTTGCAACGTCGTGATGACTGGACCTTCTTTGGTGATGGCGATCGAGTGTTCATATTGGGCACAATAACTGCCGTCAATCGTGCGTGCTGTCCAGCCGTTTGGGTCCATCTTCATGCGCCAAGTGCCGGTCGTGATCATCGGTTCGATGGTGATCGTCATGCCCTCTTTCAAACGAATTCCTTTGCCAGGTAACCCGAAATGAGGAAAGAAGGGTTCTTCATGAATGGTTGGGCCAATGCCGTGAGCAATAAAGTCCCGCACGACACCATACCCTTTTTCTTCAGCAAAGCTTTGGATCGCATAGCCAATATCGCCGACGCGGTTGCCGACTTGTGCTTGCTCGATGCCTTTCATTAAGGCTTCTTTCGTTACTTCCATCAGCGCTTGATGTTCTGGCGAAATCTCTCCTACAGCATATGTCCAACAGCTGTCAGAGATTGCTCCTTTGTAATCGACACAAAAATCGACTTTGACGACATCGCCTGATTTTAAAACATATTCTGAAGGGAAACCATGACAAATCTCTTCATTGACACTGATACACGTCGCAAATTCATAGCCTTCAAACCCAATTTGCGCGGCTGTTGCCCCTGCAGCTTCTATCTGTTGATGGACAAAGGCGTTGATTTGGTTCGTGGTGATACCGGGAACGATTTTTTCCCGTAGTTGCTCGTGAATACTTGCCAAGATACGACCGGAAGTTTTCATTTGTTCGATTTCTCGTGGGGATTTTAATGTGATCAATAGATGATCTCCTTTCCTTAAATAGCCATTACCATGTTTCTTTTAATAATACACCTCATCTAGAAATAAGCCATGAGAAGGCACTGTTTCACCAGCTGCTTGTCGTACTTTATCGGCTAACACTTGATCGATCACTTCTGGCGGCAGTGTGCCATCGCCAATGGCAATCAGTGTGCCTGTCAAGATTCGGACCATTTTATGCAAAAAACCGTTGCCTTTGAAGGTAAACCGCAGTAGGTCGCCTTCTGGTGTGATGGTGATTTCATCGATCGTCCGCACCGTTGATTTTTTTGATTTTTTCAACGCAGAAAAGCCAATAAAATCATGGGTGCCGATCAACTTCTCAGCTGCTTGCTGCATTTTTTCCAAATCAAGGGGCTGCGGGCAATGAAAACTGGTATTGCGAGCAAAGACCGATGGGATCGCGTTGTTCCAAACATAATAGCTGTATTGCTTGCCTTTGGCGTGATAGCGTGCATGGAATCGTTCAGGCACTTCTTCAATCTTGTTGACAACGATGTCTTGCGGCAAATAGCGGTTAAAGAACTGCTGCATCTCTGGCAAACTCATTTGATGGGTCGTCTTGAAATTTGCCACTTGTCCTCGAGCATGCGTGCCCGCATCGGTTCTACCAGAACCCACGATCTCAATTTCTTCTCCCGTCAATAATTTGATGACCCCTTCAACTTTTTCTTGGATCGTTTTTTCAGAATCTCCTAGTCGTTGCCACCCTAAGTAGCGCTTGCCGTCGTATTCAATCGTTAGTTTGATATTTCGCATGGTTGTTGCTCCTTTTTACCGGTAGTACCGGTGGATAATTTTTTCTATTATACTGCTTAAGATATTTACTTATGATACGGCGCTCCCGTATTGATTCGATACGCGCGATAGATTTGCTCCAATAAGATCAACTTCATGAGTTGATGCGGATAGGTCATTTTGCCAAAGGAGATTTTGGCATCACTGCGGCTCATGACTTCTTGGCTTAAGCCTAGGGATCCGCCGATGACGAAGGTCAGTTGGCTTTTTCCTTGGATGCCGAGTTGATCGATTTGTTTGGCGAAGGCTTCGCTGGTGGGATTGGTGCCTTCGATTGCTAAGGCAAAGACATATTCGGTGTCTTTGATTTTGGCTAAAATGCGCTGGCCTTCTTTTTCTTTGATTTGCAGCATTTGGGCTTCACTCAAGGTTTCTGGTGCTTTTTCATCTGGTACTTCGATAAACTCAAGCTTTGCGTATGCCCCCAATCGTTTGGCGTACTCGTTGATTCCTTGAACGAGGTACTTTTCTTTTAGTTTTCCTACCGTGACGATTTTGATTTTCATAGATTTCTCCTCGTTATCCCCTTATTTTATGAAAATGTGGACAATGCTATCCACAACCTTTTACACACTTTGACTTTCTTTGAAATCCTTCTATCTTATCTATAAAACTGCGACACTTCAACGATTTCTTCATCCACCCAACCAACCCCATCAAGTTTGTCCACACACTGTGGATAAAAAGACCTTTACTTCTCCCCAGATTTCTCTGCTATTTTTATTCAAAAATGAACGGGCTTTGCGAAGAAAATTTCATCGTTTGAAACAGATTCTTACGCAACTTCTTCATATTTTTTTCAAAATCTCTTAGTAGACTAATCTCAGATAGAAGGAATATACTGATTATAACGAATTATTCATTAAGGGGGAAATAGTAATGGCAAGAAAATATGTCACACCAGGTAAGAAAACTTCTCCTGGTTTATTAAAACGATTAGGTATTGGGATTTTAGGCGGTATGGTCGGCGGATTATTGACCTTCGGCGGTCTGTATCTGGCAATGGGTTCATCCTTGACTTCAACACCAGAAACCACGACCAACAGTGGGGTCCAAGATTCTAACGGGCAAACACAAGTATCTAATGTCAAACTTGATGTGACCAGCGATGTCACTGAAGCAGTTGAAAAAGTACAAGATTCCGTCGTTTCCATCATTAATTTACAACAAAGTCAAAGCAACGATTGGAACAGCCTCTTTGGTCAGCAAGGTGGACAAAGTGAAGGCGATAGCCAAAGCGAAGACGACAGCGCCTTAGAAGCTTCTTCTGAAGGTAGTGGTGTCATCTACAAAATCGATGGCGACGATGCCTATGTCGTAACCAACAACCACGTAGTTGAAGGTCAAGATGGTTTGGAAGTTGTCTTAGCAGATGGTACAAAAGTCAAAGCTGAATTGGTAGGTACCGATTCTTACACAGACTTAGCCGTCTTAAAAATCTCTTCTGAAAAAGTTACAACTGCCGCAACATTTGGCGATTCAAGTGCCTTGAAAGTCGGCGAACCAGCAATCGCGATCGGTTCTCCTCTAGGCTCTGACTATGCAAACTCTGTGACACAAGGGATCGTGTCTTCCTTGAATCGTCAAGTAACAAGCCAAAACGAATCTGGTGGTACGATCAGTATCAATGCGATCCAAACGGATGCTGCAATCAACCCAGGGAACTCAGGTGGTCCACTGATCAACGTTGATGGTCAAGTGATTGGGATCAACTCAAGTAAAATCGCCAGCACCTCGGGCTCTGCTTCAGGCGTTAGTGTCGAAGGGATGGGCTTTGCGATCCCAAGTAACGATGTCGTTGAGATCATCAATCAACTAGAAGCAGACGGCAAAGTGGTTCGCCCTGCACTAGGGATCCAAACGATCGATTTAGGTTCAATCACATCACAACAACAAGAACAAATCTTGAAAGTTCCTTCATCTGTAACTTCAGGCGTTGTGATCTACTCAGTCAACAATGCAACACCAGCAGAACAAGCAGGATTGCAACAATATGACGTTATCACGAAAATCGATGATACAGAAGTCAGCACCACAACGGATCTGCAATCTGCGTTGTACAAACACAAAGTCGGTGACACGATCACTGTAACCTTCTATCGTGGCGATGAAGAAAAAACAGCAGAAGTAAAACTTTCCGTTGATACATCGATCAACGAACAATCAACAGACAGCAGCAACTAATCACCAAAACCAATCGAAACAATCAAAAAATGAACTGCCGCAAAAACAGGAAGCGGCAGTTCATTTTTTAGGCTTTACCGACTGGAAAAGCTTCACCTACAACGGCATCTTGAGGCAGCTCAAGGATGCCTTTTTTCATTGGGGCACCTTCTAAATGTAGTTCTTTAGCAGAACAGATCATTCCGAAGCTTTCTACGCCACGAAGTGTCCCCGGCCAAATCATCAAGCCATCCGGCATCATTGCGCCAGGTTTTGCGACAACGACTTTCAATCCTTTACGAATATTGGCAGCGCCACAGACGATTTGCAAGACTTTCCCATCTCCAACTTCTGTTTCCGTGATAGAAAGATGGTCGCTGTCTGGATGTTCTACACAAGATTTCACATAGCCAACGACGATTTTTGGTTCCGTATCTGCAGGCAGTTCTTCGCTGAATCCTGCTTCTTTGATCATGGTGTTCAATTGTTGGATTTGTTCTTTCGTCAACGTCACTTGACCACGGCCTTCGATCGTCATCACTTCTGAGATCGCAAAAAAGTTCCAGCCAACGATCGTGCCTTCTTCATTTTTGATTTGGGCAACATTGCCTTTGCGTTCGACGGTTTGTTCTAATCCTTTATCATCTGCTGTGATCGCAAGCAGTGTATCACTAACATATTCTTTGTTATAAGCAAAAATCACGTTTTTTCCTCCTTAGGTACTTACACATTCCGCCCATAATCTTATCAAATTTTTCGGCATCCGTCATGGAATTTCTTTGTTTTCCTTGAAATTCTAGTTATTTTCAAAGACAAAAAAGCCTGAAAACCAGCTACTGCTCATTTGCTAAAGACAATGCTTCACTAGCGAGCAAAACCACTGGTTCTCAGGAACTTCCTTTTGTCACTTGTTACTACCATGCGAACTATGGAAAAGAACACGGCAACGACAAGCTTATTTTTTCCAAAATGACCTTACGCTTTGGTTTCTTCAGGTGATACGATCAGCACGTCGCACCGGGCTTCACGGATAACGAAGCTGGCGACACTCCCCATCATGAAGCGTTCCACGGCGTTCAGCCCGGATTGCCCCACCATGATCAAATCGATGTCGTATTGATCCGGTAATTGGGTGGCAAGGGCGTCTTTGATGGAGCCGTAAGCGACGATGCCTTCTACTAGATCAAAATCCACTGATTTTGCGTAGGCTTTGCAGTCGTCGATCAGATTTTTCGCCGTGTCTTTTTCTTGTTCTAAGATGGAACTATCCAAAGGTGCATAGCCCATCATGGTCGGCACTTGCTGATCGATGATCGTTGCGGCATAGACCTTCCCTTGATTTCGACGAGCGACTTCCACTGCTTTTTTGAAGGCTGACATCGCTTGATCTGAACCGTCGATCCCTACTAAAATGTTTTGATATCTTTGTGCTTCCATCTTTTTCCCCTCCTATGCTGATTGTACTCTGGTTAAAAAGGCTTCGATCTCTTCTTTGGTTTTGCGATCCTTGTTGACTAACCGTCCCAGCTCCTTGCCGTCTTCGATAACGACGAGGCTAGGAATACCAAAAATGTTCCATTCAACCGCTACATCCATGTATTCGTCACGGTCGACTTCGATAAATTGAAGATCTGGAAAGTCCGCTTCGATCTCAGGCAATTGCGGTTTGATATATCGGCAATCGCCACACCAATCGGCGGTGAAAAAGAAGACATTTTTGCCTTTCTCCACATATGTTGCTAACTCTGCTAAATATTTTGGAATAATCAAATACTCACCACTTTCTTTTCTTTAAGTATACACCTTTCTTTCAGGGACTACCAACTGACATGCTGATCTTGCAAAGCCCTGCAGAAAAAAAAGAGACAACGGGTGGCTGTCTCTTTGCTTTCGTTCGTTCTCGCTTATTGTCCTGCCAAAATCGTATCAACGGTTGAACGATCCAAACCTTTCAAGACTTGAATCACCATTTCCCGTGCCGCTTCATAATCGGCGATACTGAATAGGGTTTGGTGGGTATGGATGTACCGTCCGGGAACACCGATAACTGAACTTGGGATCCCTTCATTTGCCATGTGTGCCGCACCAGCGTCGGTACCACCTTTTGAAACAAAGTATTGATAAGGAATGTTGTTGCTTTCTGCTGTATCCAACAAGAATTCTTTCATCCGTGGCAACATGATCATGCCTGGATCATAGATTCGCATCAAAGTCCCGGCTCCTAGATGACCAAAGGTACCATTTTTGGTAACTGTGTCATCTGCTGGCGAGCAATCGACCGCAAAGAACAAGTCTGGTTTGAATTTCGTCACAGACGGACGAGAACCTCGTAAGCCGACTTCTTCTTGAACATTGGCACCAGCAATCAACGTATGGCCTAATGTTTCCTCTTTCAAGGCTTCAAGTGCTTCTAATACGACAGCACAGCCGTAACGGTTGTCCCAAGCTTTCGAGATGATGTTTTTCCCATTGGCTGTTTTGATGGTTTCCACTTGTGGGACGATCGTATCGCCAGGACGTACGCCAAAGCTTTCTGCTTCTTCTTTTGATTCAAAACCAGCATCAAACAAAATATCTGTCACTTCGACATTTTTTTGACCGCTGCTTCCTCGCAACAAATGTGGCGGTACTGAAGAAGAAACGCATGGGTAATCGCCCTTCGCTGTTTTCAATGTAAACCGTTGAGCAGATACCACATAAGGGTTCCATCCGCCTAAAGGAGTGACTTTGAATAAGCCGCGATCGGTGATCGTCGTCAATAAGAAACCAACTTCGTCCATGTGAGCAGCTAACATCACTCGTGGTGCATCTGCTTCTTGGTGGTGACGCAAACCGAAGATGCCGCCTAAGCCATCTTGTTGGATTTCATCTACCAATGGAGTCATCGCTTCACGCATATACGCTCGCACGTCGTGTTCAAACCCGCTGGTTCCTTGTAACTCCGTTAGTTCTTTGATACGTTGAAATGTTTTTTCTTCCATGATCATTCGAGAAACACATATCAGTTGTTTGCTGCCCCAAAGAAACAAAGCTGCTTTTTTTGAAAAAGCAACGCTTGCTGTTGCTGTGTTTTCCAGCAATTTTCGGGTGAAACAACGGATGTGCTCTCTTCCTCCTTATTCCTACTGATATTCTTTATTATAGCGCAAATTTCTATTGTTGGTTATTTTTCTTATAGAATATTTCTAAACTATGGTAAACTATTGTTAAGAGAACCTGTGCTTTCACCGAGATCAAAACATTCGGGAAAACTTACTTTAGGAGGGACATTAGATGGAGAATGAGCATCCATTGCATTATTTTAAAAATGGACTGACCATCGGTTTAGGTCTTGGCTTTGCAGGAGGGATTTTTTCAACGATCTGGTTGAAGAAAAGGCAAGCCATGAATGCCGATGATGTCTTAGACAATATAAAAGCGGCGTTTATCAAAGAAGGACCGATCGAAGGTTCTTGGATCAATTTCGAAAAACAACCTTTGCGCAAATTTGCGATCACTTCCCAAGGATATACTGGCGGCATCACCCGCACCGAAGACGGACAGCTTGTCACCTATGAATTTTTGGCAGATGCTCATACCGGCACCGTCTTAGATATCCAACGAGCAATCGTGGAATAATTACTGCACTTACGACCAACTTCTTAAGAGGCTGGTCTTTTTTCTTTTTAAGCAGTTATCTTACTGAAGTAAGGTCGCAAGGTCCAATACCACGACTTCATCGATGCTGCCGCCTTTTTGCCGATACGCCCATGCCCCACTTTCAAACAAGCAGTACAGCTGCCCTTTTTCTACCACGATCTGTTCAAGGTAATGGGGAAACTTGATGCGCCGCAACGCATGTTTGCGGGTCAGCACCGTTGCATCCTTTGAAAAGACCCATAACTCAGCCGACCCTGGTCCAAAGGAACGTGCCAGCAACAAATATTCAGTGGTAAAGGCGATACTTTGGACTTTCGTGGTGGTGATCCTTCTCTTATGCGGCTTGATGCGAAGAGACGCTTTGCGACCGCTGTCTGAAAGAACAGGCAGCGGATAATTCGCCACCACGCCACCGTTTTTCAAGGCAAAGGTCCCTGAGACAAGTTCACCGCTATCGGCTGCCAAATAGGAGCTGTGAGTGATGCCTGCCAATTCGATGACTTGCTGATAAGCGATCGGCTGACTGGTTGCCAAGGAATCATCTTCCAGCAGTGTCTGCAGTGAAACACACGCCACTCGTCCCATTCCTTTCCCAGTGATGGTTAGCCACAGCACTTGCGTTGCTCGATCAAAGACTAATCCGCCGACATGGGGGCGTTTTGGCAGAACCACCGTTTTCAGATGCCGTCCGCTCGTTCTTTCTATTATATAAAGCTGTGAGTGATGTTCCTGCTGCGAACAGTACGCAGAGAGGAACAAATAGTCCTCCGAAACGGCCAACCCTTGTGGGGTCATTGCCTGACACTGATCCGCATGCTTGTACAGCCTCGTTTCTGCTTTCGCCGTTGCCGTCGTTGCAACTGCGGCAGTAGCTTTTTTTAAACCAGGAACCAAAAGGACTGCTTCCCTTTTTGCCCCGGCTGCCAACCACGCTTTCCGCACACTGGGATAACGCTTCAGCTGAGCTGCCAGTGCTTGATTGTGGCCCGCATGTCGATGCTTTTTCAGCCAGTACACCACAAAAAGGCCAACCACAAACACGCCCAAAAGCAGCAGGATCTCTGTTTGTCTCATTGATTGGCCTCCTTGATGAATTCCCTCTTGTCGGCTGATTCATCAGCCGCTTATTGTTTGTCTAGCTGCAATAATGCTTAGACTACTTGTACTTCGACATCAATGTTGCCACGAGTTGCCCGAGAATACGGACAAAAATCATGGGCTTCTTCTGCGATTTTCTCTGCCTCGGCTTTTTCAACGCCTGGTAACGACACTTCTAAAATCACGCCGATTTGGTAACTGCCGTCCTCATGCTGATACAAAGACACTCTTGCTTTAACTTCGGATTCGGATTCGATGTTATGCTCTTTCAGCATATGCTGTACGGCACCGTTGAAACAAGAAGCATAGCCAGCGGCAAATAATTGTTCTGGGTTTGTGCCCTCACTGTGAAGACCCGGTTTGTCGATTTTCAGGTGAAAACTGCCATTTGGTGCTTCGACCTCTCCGACACGTCCGCCTCGATTGATCATCGCTGTTTCATATTGCTTTTTCATTGAACCTCTTCCTTTCTTTTTTTGACCTACTTCAAGTGTAACGACAATTTCCCGATATGACAAAAGGATTGCTTATGCTTCCTTAAAAACAAAAAAGGCAAACCCAGAAAATCTGGATTTGCCTGTCTATTCGAGGTAATTACTACCCGAAATAAATGAATGGAAACAATTGCTGAATGGACTAGCCGTTTGAACGTCCTAAGAAGAATGAAACAACAGCAACTACAATAACCGCACCAATAATTGATGGGACGATTGCCATTCCAGCAAGTGATGGACCCCAAGAACCTAAGATCGCTTGTCCAATAGCTGAACCTACTAAACCTGCAACGATGTTGGCGATCCAACCCATTGATCCACCTTTATTTGTGATAGCTCCGGCGATCAAACCGATAATAGCTCCTACGATTAATACCCATAACCAATGCATATTTTTCTCCTTCTTTCTTTTAAGTAGTTATTACACATATTATGTTACGCTTAATCCCCGTTTTAGACAAAAGATTTGCACTCAATTTGCAAAAAAAAATTTCAAACCTTGTTATATTAACGTTTATCAGTACTTCCTAATTATCGTTGTAAGAGCTTTAATTCGTTTTTTTTAGTATTGGTGCATTTTTTGAAATCGTTTTATTTTGTATTTTGCATCTTATCCGCTAAACTGAGGGAGAACCACTCTTATTTTGTCAGATAATTGGCACTTTTTACTCCTCAGTGCGTTTTAGGACAGCTATCCTTTCAGCACTTCATCTATTTTTCATTAGAGGACGTTTCGATCGTTGCCGATTGGAAATGTCTTCGCAGATTCCCATGTTTGCTTCCAGAGCTCCCAGCGAAAGCGGTACTTATTTGAAAATGACGGGAAAATACTCAGAAAAAAACGGTGTGACTGTAGAAGTACCTGATTTGCCTTACGCGGATTTATTGAGGATTCTAGTCAGTGCCGACTGCAGCTATGCGCTTACAAAATACGATGCCATTTTTTTCTTCATCTATCATCGCCATCACCATGCTGCCGATTGCCCGACCAATCATTATGACACTGGGGATCTTCTCCTTCCAGTGGCGGTGGAAGGATTATATCTAGCCCTTGATCATCTTGAATGATCCGAAAAAATACACCTTGCAAGTGGCGAACCGCAGCTTGGTGGGCACTGAAAACATCAATTGGACGATTTTGATTGCTGCCTTGGTAATTTACATCTTGCCTTTGCTGATGGTCTTTCTCGCCTTTCAGCGCTGGATTCTCGACAGCAATTTGGACAGCGGGTTAAAATAAAAAAATGCCAACTGCTTCGTCACACCATTCTCCTTTTATGGATGAACGGTGCCACAGAGCAGCGGCGCTTTTTATTTTGAAAAGTCTTTCCGTGACAAGTAAATGGCGGTTAATATCCCAACTAAAATAGCCAAACCAAAGACAATGATCGTACCGATGGCATTGTCTTTTCCTGGCAGTCCCCCGGTGTTGATCCCCCATAGCCCCGCGATCAAGGACGGCACAGCCACCACCAATGCCGCAGAATCTAAGTATTTCATCAGATGGTTTAGATTGTTGTCCATCATATCGGAGAACAAGCCACCAATGGTTTCTAACAAGTCGCGATAGATAGTGACCATTTTCATGGCAAACTTCTGTCGAAGCTTAATGTCATAAACGAGTGCTTCATTATCCAAACGATCCAAAAATTCTTTGCGATCCATCAAACGATCGACAGTATGGTTCTGATCCCGTAAGGTGTGATCCAGATAGACCATGTCTCGTTCGGTATCGGCTAAATTAAACAATTCGTTGTTTTCCGTCGTTTTACGGGCTGCTTCATCTAGTGCATCGATCTGTTTCTTCATTTCCTGCAGACCTTTGATGTAATGGGTGTAGATCATCAGCGTCGAGTAGGCAACAATATCTTCATACCGTTGAATATCTTGCTCATGCTTTTCAATCAGGCGTTTAATCAGTGTAGATTGATGAGAGACATACGTGATTAAAAGATCTTTGGTATAAATAAACGTCACCGGTTCTAAACGATCTTCGATGCGGTCTTGTGTCACTTCTGACAAATCGATCAAGGTATAAAGAATCGGATGATTTAACTTAGTGTTACGTAAGTATTCCAAACGTGAGACTTCTTCCGGTTCATTGGCGCCAATAAAAATATCTTCGGGCAGTTGATACTTATCTAACAAGTGGCGTTGTTCCTCTGGATCTGTCCCAGAAACCACCAGCCAATTGTAATCTTCCTCCGAGGATTCCCTTATTTTTCGGTCGTCCATTTTGTAATACTGAAACATGGTGACTCGCTCCTTTTCTAATTCTCTCTTAATTTAACTATCTAACGCTTCTCGCTTTTTGTCAAAGTAAATGGCTTTTCTTTTTGGAGCTTTTTTCATTTTGAACTAAGTGCATTTTATTAGACGAACCTTTCGATTCATGAGAAACTTTTTATGGGCCCAATAAAAAATTTTAGGAGGAATAGTATGTTTCGTCATCAAAAAGAACTACAGTTTGAAGCTAAACCAGAAAAACCAAATCCGTTAGTTGCGAAATACCTTCAAGAATTAATCGGTGGACAATATGGAGAGATGAGTGTTGCCATGCAATACTTATTCCAAGGATGGAGCTGCCGTGGGGAAGAAAAATACAAAGACATGTTAATGGATATCGCTACTGAAGAGCTTGGACACGTTGAAATGTTGGCAACGATGGTTGCACGTCTGCTGGAAGGTGCACCTGTGGAAGATCAGGAAGCTGCCATGAAAAAAGACCCAACGATCGGTGCGATCATTTCCGGAATGAATCCGCAACATGCCATCGTTGCCGGCTTAGGACCACGTCCTGCTGATAGCGTCGGCAATCCATGGTCAGGTGCGTATATCATTGCTAGTGGCAACTTGCTTGCTGATTTCCGTGCCAACTTAAATGCAGAATCACAAGGTCGTCTGCAAGTAGCACGCATCTATGAAATGATCGATGACCGTGGGGTCAAAGACTTACTTTCGGTCTTATTAGCGCGTGATAGCTACCACCAAAATCTTTGGGCAGCTGCCGTGAAAGAATTGGAAGAAAACGAAGGCTCGATTTTAGTGCCGACTACCTTTGACCGCAAAAACGAACGCTTAGATATCGCTTATGATTTCTATAACTTCTCAGAAGGCGACCAAAGTAAAGAAGGCTCTTGGGCGAAAGGCAAAGCCCTTGATGGTGAAGGCGAATACCAATGGCTAGACGAACCAAAGATCGAAGGAAAAGCGCCAAAACTCGATCAAGTCACACCAAAAATGTATGGCACACCGCCTGAAAAATAATTTAATCAAAAAGAGCAATTGTTTCTGAAACAGAAACCGTTGCTCTTTTTTCTTTGTCTGAGCAAGTTGGTTACGTTCCTGGCAAAAAAGCGTTAGAGTAGAATGTAAAGAAAAGGAGGAATCATTTTATGAAAGCACCTTTACTGACATTAAACGACGGCAATTTACGCCCCGCCGTGGGCATCGGTACCTATCAGATCCGCGGTGGCGAAGGGTTGAGCCAGCTGCAAGCAGCGATCGCTGACGGGTATCGATTAATCGATTCTTCAACCAATTATGACAATGAAGGCATTGTCGGCAAAGCGATCCGTCGCTCTGGTATCCCACGTTCAGAATTTTATATCACCTCAAAATTACCGGGAAAATACCATGGCTATGATGATGCCTTAACCAGCATTCAAGAATCCCTTGCTCGCATGGGACTCGACTACTTCGATGCCTTTTTGATCCACTGGCCATTACCAAAACGCGGCAAATATGTCGAAGCTTGGCAAGCCTTAGTGACCGCCCAGAAATTAGGTTTGATCCGTTCCATCGGCGTTTCCAATTTCGAGCCAGAACATTTGGATGCCATCATTGAAGCAACTGGTGTGACCCCTGCGCTAAATCAAATTGAGATCCATCCTTACTGGGTCCAAGAACGAATGGTTACAGAGAACAAAAAACGCGGCATCGTAACTGAAGCTTGGAGCCCATTAGGCCGCGGCAGCGATGCCCTGAAAGAACCACTGATCACTGAATTAGCTGAGAAATACCAAAAATCAGCTGGTCAAATCATCTTGCGCTGGCATGTGGAACGTGGCATTTTGCCCCTACCTAAATCAAGAAACCTCGCCCATCAACGAGAAAATCTTGCGATCTTCGACTTTGAACTGACTGAAGATGAAATCAATCAAATCAATCAGTTAAACAAAGCAGACGGCCGCATCGATGGTCAAGACCCAAATGAGTATGAAGAATTTGAATAAACACAACCAGCAGATTCTCCGCTATAAATGGAGAATCTGCTGGTTTTAGTTTATCTCAACTCAAAATGAAATGTTTTTATTTCGAAGGGTGACAAGGTAAATGAGACTTCATCTTTCCACTGCTCATTATTTAAAGGTATCTCCATTAAATCTGTTTCTTGCCAAAAACTGCTTGGCAACTGCAATGTAACCTTTCTAGTTCCTCCCGTGTGATCATGTAAGCGTAAAATCCACCCTTTGCCGGTTTCTGCTTGCTTGATGGCGTCGATGGTAACTGAGGTTTCACAGTCTATTTGCAACGGAAGCAACCAAGAATGTTCTCCGTTAATAACCGTTAATGGCGAGTTGAGGGACCATGCTTCTTCCATTGTTCCCCCATCGATGGCATCGTGCTCGTGGGCATAAAAACTGTAAGTAAATTTGTGATCGCCATCGTCAGCCAGTGGATCAGGATAGATAGCGCCTTTAAGCAAGGTCAAGCTTAATTGATTTTCCTTAACAGCATAACCATATTTACAGTCATTCAATAAACTTACCCCACAATATTTTTCTGAAAGATCTGCCCATTGGTGGCCTACTGTTTCAAACTGAGCCAATTGCCAACTGGTATTAGCATGGGTAGCTCGTTTTACATTTCCGTACTGAATATCAAATACTGCTTCAGTTGATCGAATTGCTGCATCAAAGTTTACCTTCAACAGTTGTTGGCGTTCATGCCATGACACGTTTGTTAAAAAATCGATTCGTTGTGTATGAGCATAGACCCGCATTTCCTGATGTATCTGCGAATTACCAAACGTATACTCAAATACTACGGAAGCGTAAAGCGCATTATTTGAGCGTAATCGTATTTGATCGGCTTGAAGCACTGTTGCTTTTTCTTGATAAAAACTATCGATATCCCATGCATCGTAATTTAAAGGTTTGTCTTCAAATAGCTGAAAAACATTCCCTTTTCCTTCCAACATTTCTCTACCTAGTTTCTTATCAAAAATGCTGATCAAATTTCCCGATGTTTCCCATAAAATTCGCAAACGATCGGTCTCAAGCGCTCCCTCTGTGAACTCAGCGAGCGGTTTGATGTCTTTATTTTCTGCTATCGGTTGAAACTCTATCATCACCTGACTCATTGGCGGAACATTTGTCACAAGAACAGACTGTTTTTCTCCATCAAAATAAGCCGGAAGTTCTTTTCCTTGTGAATCAATAAAGCGACCTTCTTGTAAAAGTGGAAGTTCAATCAGTTCATTCCTTGACCAGCTAGCTGTATTGTTGACTGTATACTTTTGATTAGCAGGTCCATCTAATTGTTCAAATAACTGTTGAATGGTCTGAGTCACGACGGCAAACTCTGCTCTATGGTCTTGATAAACTTCTTTGATCGAAGAACCAGGAATAATATCGTGGAATTGATTACGAAGAACCGTCTCCCATGTTTCAAAAAGCGGATCCTTAGGATACTCGTCTTCTTTGCTGGCTGCTAAACATGTATAGAGAATCTCAAGTTCCCGTAGAGCAATTTCAGCTTTTCGATTCATTTTTTTGACAAACGCTTGCGAGGTATAGGTTCCTCGATGATATTCCAAGTACAATTCGCCATCCCAACGAGAGACCAGCGACTTATTTCGTTCTACTGTCTGATGCAGTCGTTCAAAAAAGGCTTTCGCTATTCCTGTTTTGACTTGCGGCAATCCTGGAATCTGGTCAAGGCGTCGTCGATTTTCCAGCATCTCTCTAGTGACACCGCCTCCGCCGTCCCCATGACCGTAAGACAGCAGAAATTCTTGATTCAAACGCTTGTCTTGATATCCGTCGTAAATTCCTTGAACGGTCCCCGGAGAGAGCGTTCCATTGTAGGTATAAAACCATTCTTCTGCCCATTCATCCGTTTTACCATCAACTGGCGTGGTGATAAAATGCGTCAAAATATCTGTCCCATCGATTCCCCGCCAATAAAAGGTATCATGGGGCATCCGGTTGTATTGGTTCCAGCTGATTTTGGTCGTCATAAACGTCTCAATGCCAGATTTTCTTAAAATTTGGGGCAACGCCCAAGAATAACCGAATACATCTGGAAGCCACAAGAAATGCATCTCTTTGTCAAATTCTTCCTTCACAAATTTTTTCCCATGGAGTATCTGACGGACCAATGATTCGCCTGACGGTATATTGCAATCGGCTTCCAGCCACATGGCTCCGTCCACTTCCCAACGGCCTTCTTTGATTCTCTTTTTGATTTTCTCATAAAGAGCTGGATAGCTTTCTTTGACATATTTGTATAGCTGAGGTTGGGTTTGCAAGAAAATATATTCTGGGTATTGTTCCATCAAACGTAAAACCGTTGAAAAACTGCGGACAGCTTTTTCCCCTGTATGCTTCAGCCGCCACAGCCAAGCAACATCGATATGTGTATGACCGATAGTTGTCACAGTGATCTCCGAAAGTTTAGGTATTTTTTGCAGTTCTTGGTTTAAATAATGATCCGCTTCCTCAACGCTGTAGTAAAAAGAGATAGATCCGGGTACCTGCCACTGAATCAAACGAAAGGCATCATCTAAAAGATTCAACAGCTTGTATCGTATCGGTTCATTTTCCGGTAACCCATCGATAGTTTTCGCCATCATGTCAGCGAGAAAGAAACAGTCATCAGCAGCTAAGTGTCGCTTTGCCAAACAAGCTTGCCGAAACTCATGCCGTTGAATGACTTCAGCCCCACCGCCTTCCAAGCCAGACCATAGTTTTAAATCAAGTCGGATGGTTGTCCCCCGGTAATGATCCGCCAGAAAAATCTCTGTATGATTCGAATCGACACCCTGATAAGGTTCACCATCGATCAATAGCAAGGACTCAAAGCCTGAATTATAGCCACCACCTGTACGACCAAAATCGATCAGTAACCATAAGTCTTCCTCCTCTGGAACTGTCAATTCATGATGAGCCCAAATATAACGGTCTCTCCCTTGCCAGAAATCGCTAACTGAAAGTGTAAAGTCCCACTCTTCTGGTGGGTGTTTTTCCGTTTTTGACTTATCTTCTTTTGCCGACCACATTGTAAGGTCTTGTACTTTTTGAAAACGATACGCTTTTAGTTCAGCGATTCGTTTCGTTAATTTTTTTGTCGTATGAAATGGATCTTTCATCCTTTCGTCGCTCCTCCCATGCTAAATCCTTTAGACATATACGTTTGTGACAAAGCATATAAAATGACGACTGGTAAGGTATATAGCACCGAAAAAGCGGCTAAACGGCCATAATTGACCATACCAAAGTTGCCGAAAAACTGAAAGATCGAGACTGATGCCGGCATTTTTTCGGGTGACTGAATCAAAATATAAGGAACAAAGAAGTTGCCCCAGCTTCCAGTAAAAGTAAAAATACCAACCGTACAAATACCTGGAACCATCAGCGGTGCTACGACTTTTCGCACCCCTTGCCATGTTGAAGCCCCATCGACCCAAGCGGACTCTTCTAAGTCGATTGGTACCGAATCCATAAAGTTCTTCATCATCCAAATCCCATAAGGCAGTGAGGACGCCGTCAAGAAGAACGTCACCGCCAGTAACGAATCTTGAAACTTTAAAAAGATAAACAGTTGATAGACCGGCACGATGACAGCAGTCATCGGTAATGAGGTCATGAACAGCACCGCCATCAAAAAACTTTTTTTATATCTTAGCTGATACCTCGACAAGGGATATGCTGCCAAAACACATATGACAACAACTAAAATCGATTGACAGCCGGACAAAAGCAAGCCGATTCCGAATGACCGAATGATAGTTTGATCAGAAAGGATCGAAGCAAAATTTTCAAATGATACTGCTTCAGGTAATTTCAAAGTTTGAATAGCGCCCGGATCAATAGAGGCGATCAGCATCCACAACAATGGGAGCAAAAACAATAAGGCTAATACTGCCAAAAGCAGATAATGAATCATGGTCTCCAATTTTTCACTGCGTTTTACCATTTTTTTCACCTACACTTTCACTTTCAGCATTTTCATATAAATCAAGCTTGCGGCAGCACCAATCAGTAGCAAGACCAGCGAAATCGCTGTTCCGTATCCTAGCTGATAGCTCACAAAAGCTTGTTTGTACATGAAGACCGGCAGGGTTGCAGTCTGATTGCCGGGACCACCACCAGTCATAGTATAAATCAACGTAAAGACACCCAATGTCTGCAAAGTGACGAGCATCAAATTCGTTGCAATGGTACCTTTGACCATCGGTATCGTAATTTTTCGAATCACTTGCCAGCGGCTGGCGCCATCCATAACTGCAGCTTCCTCTACTTCCTTAGGGATCTCATCTAAAGCGGATTGAAACACCATCATTGAAAAAGCGGTTCCTCGCCAAATATTGGCAACCACAACGCTTATCATAGGAAACGCAAACAGCCAAGCAACCGGCTCAAATCCCATCAGTCCCATCAACCAATTAGCTGTTCCGCTATCTCCTAAAAAAGCGACCCAGCAAAAGGAAACAACGACTTCCGGCGTAACCCATGCAGCAATGATGATCAGACCAACGACTCGCCGAAAGGCTCGATTTTTCTCCCGCATCATAAATGCAATCAAAAAACCTAAGAAACATTGACCGATCACTGCAGAAAAAATGACAAAAATCAAGGTTCGTACGACACTAGTTTGAAAAGCCGGATCATTGAACATGCGCACAAAATTTTCAAAGCCGATGAACCGCAATTGACTTGCTTCAGCACCGGTCAGAGCCAAGTTCGTGAAGGAAAAGATAAAAGTTAAGATAACTGGACCAACAAAAAATATCAGCAGCAAGAGCCAACTGGGAAATAAAAAGATCAACGCTTTTTTACTATTGGACATTTGCTGCTCTCGTTTTAGCGAATTTTCCATTCTTTTCTCCTTTCTTTTTTAAAGAGAAGAAACGTTAGCCTCCATTCGGATTGTTTGCTGCAATTCCTTCTCTTTATTAATGATTTAGTTAACGGCATCGTCTCCAACGATCCTTGTTACATTGGCGGCATAATCACTAGCTGCTTCTTCTGGTGTCTTGCTGCCAGTGGCAACTGCTTCAACCATTGTTTGAATCTCTACTGAAACATTAGGATATTTGTCATCTGCAGGACGGAAATGAGCGTATTGTAAGAAAGAGGTTGCTTGTTCAATAAAAGGCTGCTCCTTATATTCAGCTATTTCTGCTGAATCGTCTCGGACGGTTAAATTCCCTTCAGCGATTGCGCGTGCAGCTTGCTGTTCTTTTCCACCGAGTGCTTGAACCACTCGCCAAGACGCTTCTTTGTTTTGTGCTTTTTCAGGAATGGCCCATGTCCAGCCTCCTGACATGGTCGTAAATGGCGGTTCACCACCATTTTGTGTAGGCATGGCTGCAAAACCAAAGCGTTCTGTCATATTCTCAACAGGAGTTGCCCCATTTTCGGCCCAGTTACCGGCACTCCAAAATCCATCTAAAAGCATGCCGACTTCATCATTAGGAAATTTATCTTGGAACATCACAGATCCATAATTACTGTTAATAGCGATGGATAAAGAAGGACCTAATTGTTTCTGGTTATACACTTCATCAATAAAAGCCAGAGAGTCAATAATCCCTTGTGTATTCACTTGCCATTTACGCGTTTCACTATCAAATAATGTATCTTGAGTACCATATAAGAGCATCTGGAAAGTCTGCATGGAAACCGACTCACCATTGGCTTTAGCCACACCTAATCCTAAGGGGATCACATTCTCATCGGAAGCTTTGATTGCTTCAGCTGCCTCAATAATCTCCCCCCAAGTTGTTGGCTGCCAGTCTTCAGGCAGACCGGCTTTCTTAAAGACATTTTTGTTGTACCAAATCCCGCGAGAATCAGAAGTTCCTGGAATGGCATACGTACTACCATCTTCAGCAATGACACCAGCTTTTAAGTTTTCTGTATATTTATCCCATTGATCCCAGTCAGCAACATATTCATCAAGATTGGTTAAGTAACCGGCATTTGCATCAGAATTCAACATAAAGGAATCTTCTGCCACTACATCGGGTGCTGTGCTCTCCGATTGCATAGAAAGAGCAACTTTTGAAAAATAGTCTCCCTCACTTGCGGTAATCGGAGAAAGTACGATTTTAATGTCCTCATTTTCTTTCTCAAATTGTGGAATAAATGTTTCTTCCAAATATTGGGTCATTTTATCGTTTTCCCCGGTATTGCGCCAAGTAACCTTTATCTCGGTTTTCCCCTCTGCCCCGTCCCCATTTGACGAGCCGTCGCTGTTCCCACAAGCAGCTAAAACCATTGGTAGTGTCAGTAGAGACAGTAATGATACAGCTTTTCTTTTCATCGACATAATCGTTCCTCCTAAATTTTTTCATTTTCTATCGCTTAAAGTAAGCGCTTTAAATATAGCCTGTTTAGCCATTGTTGAATATCATTATTATTCGTTGAAATATACACTTTTTACTCTTAATATCAAGTTTTGTAGACAACTACAAATAATGATGATTTGACTCAAGCTAATTTATCTCTATAATCAATGTAAACGTTACCAAAAAAAGAAAGGAGCACTTATGAAATCAAAAACATATCGAAAAATATTCTTAACCTTTTTAACGGTAATCATTGCATATACTATTTTTATTATGGTGATTGTCATCAATAATGAAGTTAATCAGCGGAAAACTGAACAAACTACCCAAAGTATTATGACGCTAGAAAACAGTGCTTTTCGCATTGATCAGCAACTTCGATTTGCCCTCAATTCAATGAAATCTTTAGCAACAAAAGAAAGTATTATACTGTTTTCCCAAAGTACTGAATCTGATTATGCGCTGTTTTCAGCGATGTATGATGAAATTCGTGAAAACTATTTATTAATGAATCAGTTTGAATACTCTATCGGAATCTTGAATCCAGAAAATCATATCATCGTAAGTTCTGACGGCTATTTTGTTTACAATGATTTCTTTTCCTTCTTGAATATAGAAACAAAATCCGGGCTTCTTTCCGAAATGCTGGCAGATGCCAGCTTCAGTTCCTCCATCTTCGAAACCTTTGATCAACGGCTGATCATGCTTCATAAAGAGCAAGTAGGGAATCAGACCCTCTACTTCTTTGCCTACTGGAAAAAAAATGAACTACTGTCTCCAATGAATCAAGGACTACAAGTTATCGATCAACAATATCCTTCTAGTAAGACTAGTTCACCGATACTTACTGATTTTACACAAAATACCATTCAGCAAGAGATCCAATCAGATACTATCGTTTTTATAAAAAATTCAGAGGTGCTCCCTTTTGCCAATTATGAATTGACAACCGCGATTCAAAGCAGTTTTCCACTCTCTACAATTTCGTCCTTTCTCCTTCCATTAATGGTTTTGATCGTACTGGGTGCTTTGATCGTCATTTTCTTGAGTAAGCGGATGTACAAACCTTATCTAGAAATATTAGATGAAATCAAAAAGAGTAATGTTGATATTTTAACAGTTGATGATATCAACTTAGCTTTGCACCAGATAATCGAGTCGTCTAGTTCGATCAACCAGCTCCAATCCCCTGTCTCAGAAGAAGTAAAGGAACTATTCTTGAAGAATCTGCTTTACGGAAAATATACGTACAATATGAGCAAGAGTTTACTGCCCACTTTCCATCTTGAAGGCATAGAAAAACGTGGGAGTTTTGCTTTTCTGACCTTCTCAGGCGAGATGGCGGAAGAAGCCACTTTTAATGAAACAGAGATCATTCATGTGCGAAAACAGTTGATCAAGAAAAATCTTCATATCAAGTGTTATGATATCATCAGTTTTTCCGAAAAACACCTTGCCATTCTTTTTTATGATCAGGAATTTTCACAAATCATGAAAGAGATCGATCAATTGAAACTAACAATCGAAGACAGTTTGAACTTAAGAATGACTTACTTGCTATCAAAACCTTTTCATTCTCTTGAACATTTTATCGAAGTCTTTCATGAAACCTGTCAGTGGTCAGATGAATGCAATGGCGAAGATCAGTTCCATCAAATACCGGTTCCAACATCCAATGCTCTTCATAAAATCAATTATACCGTTGATGAGGAACAGTTATTGATCCAATATTTCAAAGTAGATGATTTTGTCCATGCCAGAGAATTATTGCAACAAATCGTGGAGATCAATATTTCCAGCAACCATTCCCTAGGCTTCCTTCAGGAATTTTCAACCGCTCTGATCTTAACAATAAAACGAATTGCTGTGATCAAAGAGATTTCCTATCCTGAATTCTACAATCAAAATAAGAAACAATTTCTTTATTTAAGAAAAGGGTTTTCAGATCCCGATGTGAAAAAAACGATTTTTTCCCTTTTTGACACGCTGATCACTCAGATCGAAACCATGGAAAAAAATAATGGATCCAAAATAGATGAAATCATTCAATATATTAATAGCAACTATTGCAGCGACCTCAGTTTAACAGATATTGCCCAGCAGTTTCATCTAAGTGAAGCCTATTTAAGCCGGTTGATTAAAGAACGACTGTCCATGTCCTTCAAACCATACGTCAATCAACTACGTGTCGAAAAAGCCAAACGTCTGATGAGCGAACAAGAAAGTTCAATCAATGAAATTGCTAGTAAAGTCGGCTTTAAAAATACCAATTCCTTTATTCGGGTATTCAAACAATTTGAAGGGTCGACACCTGGTACTTATCGTACCAATAAAATTCATTAAGCTCTAAAATTCTAATACAAAAAAAAACGATCTGAACGAGATTTGACCACTACATTTACGAATTGATTCCCCCAAGAAAATTCGTTCTATTAGTAGTTTTCAAATTTTTCGTTCTGATCGTTCTAATAAAAAGATAAGTTACTTATACAGTCACAGCTGATAATGGATCGCTTCTTGGTACTTTTCAAACAGGGACTGGTTCAATTCATCCCCGCCGTCTAGGTTCGCTGAGTAAAAAATCGGCGGATAGTCGACACCGGCTTCTTTTAGTTTTTGGCAAACTTCAACGATAATCGCATTTAAGATCGTTGCGCCGACTACGGTGGATGTAGGTCCGACTTTTTGTTCTACGTCTGGAATCGTACACGCAGCATCGCCAATCTCCCCATGATTGTCGATGACGATATCCGCCGTTTCAAACAAACGCAAGCCTGATGTATGACGGCTGCTGACTGTTTTCGAATAGGTAAGGTTCGTTAATGCGATGATCTTGACCCCTTTTTCTTTGGCATGAAGCGCCATATCGATGATAACTGGATTTCGCCCAGACACCGAATGCAAGATCAGCACATCGCCTGCTGTAAAGGGCTGGGTCGCCGCCAAGGCACTACCGTAGCCTTCTAAGCGCTCCATTTTACTAGTGAAGGTGATTGGGCTGCGATCAAGCATCAGTTCTCTTCCAAAGATCGCGTTGATCGTCATCATGCCGCCTGCTCGATAATACATCTCTTCGGCTAAGATCCCAGCGTGACTAGCGCCAAAAATGTAGATGGCTTTTTTGGTCAAGTTGGCTTGCGTCAGCAATTCAATGGCTTGCTCAATCGCTGGTACTTCTTTTTCTTCTACAATAGACAATAGTTCTTTTGCTTTTTCAAAGTATTGAAACATTTAAAACCCTCCAAACAGCTTGCCGATCAATTCACCAAGGATGCCCCATAGAGATAAATCGTTCCCACCGAAAATCAAGATCCAGTTTTGAATCGTCGTTGAGAATAACGCTGCAGAGATCCCAACGAGTGCTACCATAACGACAGAAGCTGTGATCGTACCAATAATTGCCCCTCGCAAGCCCCCTTGTCCTTCACCGATCACCGCAGCACCGCCACATTCAAAGAAGCTGGTGATGACTAAAGGAACGATCAAAATGCCAAAGACGTTGGTGGTATTGGCAATCACCACTAAAATCGTTGAGGTGATCATCGCCACGATAAAGCCGATGATTACAGCATTTGGACGGTAGTTGAACAAGATTGGCACATCAAAAGCTGGTTTTGCTCCAGGAACGACTTTTTCTGCGATCCCTTGAAAGGCGGGAATGATTTGGTTGATCAATAGACGTACCCCATACAACATGATCAATAATCCTGCACCGAAGTTCAAGCCAGCATTAACCGCAAACATCACCAAGTTGCCCCCTTCAGGAACTAATACGGGCGCAATCAGACCGATAACGATATTCATCAAAAACATCACTAACGCGCCAGTAATCGATATTTCACGGAAAAACGATAGATTTTCTGGCACTTTCAAATCTTCCGTCGATTTTTCTTTGTTTCCGACCCGTTTTGCAACAAAGCCTGAAACCAATGACAAGATCCCCGTTGGATGACCGATCAAGAATGAATCATCGCCTGTGGCATCCCACACATATTTACGCATGATCCATGGCATGAAGGACCAGTAACAAGCAGATAGAACCGCCCCTAAGATCAACAGTGGGATTCCGGTAAGTCCGCCTTCAACGCCCCCAGCGACGATGACGAATGGGAACCACCACAACATGTGACCGGTGAGGAAAATCGTCTTCACAGGTGTAAAGCGAGCAATCAATAAATGAATGATCAGGCCGAAAAACATCGCTAAACCAACTGTTCCGCCGTATTCTGCCGTAAAGGTGATGTCAGAGAGTCCATCTGACACAGCAACGCCTAATTGGGTTTGAACCGCAGCATTGATCGGTGCGATCGTTCCCACCAACATGTTTACCCCAGCCGTCAATGCCACCATCCCGAAGGAAGCTGTTAAGGTTCCTTTGACGACTTCTGCGAAGGGCTTTCTTTGTACCAATAACCCAATCATGGCAATGATCCCCAGTAGGACTGGCGGATTTTTTAAAATATAATCCGTGACAAAATTCATGATTATCCCTCTCTTTCAGCTAAAAATTTTTCCATTTGCTGTTTGACTTCTTCTTTATCCATATACTTTTTGATTGGATAAACGGGTGCTTTCACGGATGCTTTTAACTCATTCAATAATTCATTACTCGTAAAATAAACATCTGCTGGTGTCGCTTTTGCCGTTGATAAATCAGTATTCTCGGCAGTTGCCGTCAACCCTAACTCTTTGATCACCTTATCGATCGTCATCTTCAATACCATTGAGCTTCCTACACCAAATCCACATACTGCTAAAATTTTCATATCCTTTTCCTCCTAATGGAATAATTGACAAATTTGTTCCCGATCGCCGTTTAATATCACGTTGTATTTTTCTTCATCCATAAAGATCGCCATGATCTCTTTCAAGCTTTCTAGATGGCTTTCACTATCTGCGGCGGCTAAGACAAGAAATATCCGCACCGGTTTGCCCTCAAGATCGATGGGCTGTTTCGTTACTAAAAGGCTCATACTTTGCTCCAAAACCCCTTCTCCAGGACGGGCATGCATCAGCGCAAAGTAATCCGCCAACACCATGTAAGGACCATTTTCTTCCACGCTTTGAATCATCGCTTCGATGTATTCTGACGTGATCAGCGCTTCATCGAGCAAGGGCTGACTGGCTAATTTTACGGCTGAGCGCCAATCTGCCACTGTCTCATCCGTCTGTATATGCTTCTCAGGCAAATAATCCTTCACTTTCATTCTGATTTAACCTCCAACATTTTTGATAGGAACCATTCTTTGTTTTCGATTCCTTGCATGATCAATTTCATCATTGGTTCCACCTTTTGCGTCTCATCCTCTCGGATCATCAATAAAATAATGATGTCCGCTTTTTGGTTGCCCCATTCTACTGGCTGATCCAAAAGCAGGATCGAGATCGCTGTTTTTTCGACATAATTCGGATTGCCATGAGGGATGGCAAAGCCATTATCTAAATAGGTTGATTGTAGCTGCTCTCTTTCAATGACGGATTGCCGAAACTGCGCTTTTCGTTTTTCATCACTAAAAGGGGTTTGTTCGATCAAAAAATTGATGGCTTCTGTTTTGCTGGCAAATCGCTCGAAAAAGACGGTTGGCTGGATCATCGATTGGGCTTGAAGAAGTAAACCATTTTGATCGACCACCGCCTCATTATCGATGACTAAATCGATGTAGTGATTCATGATCCGCTTCATGTCGCGATTGGTCACCATAGGCGAGATCCGCACCACAGGTTTTTGAATCCCTACGAGATCGATAGTTGAAATAATAAAATCGATCGCCGAAATGTCCATCTGCTTTAATTTTTCTACTGAAACGGTTTCGATACTGTCGATCTCTGGCAGAATGCGACGGATTTTCGCAGAGACAAATGAGCTAGTGCCGACGCCATTGGGGCAGACAAAAATGATTTTGTTCATGCGGCGCATTCGCTCGATTGCTGCTTGAAAATGGATCGTGACAAATCCGATCTCATCATCAGAGATCCCCACTTGATACGCTTTCAAGAAATCATGAAGCGAGAACCAGACCACGCCATACAAGGCAGGATAGTTTTGTTTGATTTCTTCTAACAAAGGGTTGATGACTGTGGTTTGCGCTTCGATCCGCAGCAGTAGTTGATACAGATGGATCGTCACATCTTCTTCCAAACGATTGTCTTGGGTCAAGTCGGTGCCTAAGCCTTCGCTGATCTTTTGAATCAAGTTACGCACTTTTCCCCGAAATACGAAAGGAACTTTTTCACTTTTCATAAAAAATTTCAAGCCGCTACCTACAATTAGGTAGGTTAGATATTGCACTTCTTTTGGTGAAAATTGATAAATGTGTTGTTCTTCGATTTCTTTCAGTAGCTCATAGACTAACGGATATTTGTCGAACTCCAAAAACAGCTTCCCCACTTGGCGGTTTTCTTCAATCACTAAGCTTTCCGCATGACTCGCCCGCTCGATCAGCAGCACGATGGAAAGGACAATACTTTGGATATAGCTGTCGGGCATTTCCACTTGTTTTTCCATTAACGCTCGACGAAAGGCCTGATTTACTTTCTGGTATTTCGCAGGTTCCACCAACAAGGAAAACGCCGCTGGTTGATCCAGCATCATTAAGCAAAAGCGTTTGAGCACTCGATGGATCTGGGATTCACTTCCTTCAAAAAATGTACCTGAATTATCAAATCTCAGACGTAAGCTTTCTTTTTGAAACAGCTCTTTTAAATAAGAAATATCTTTTGCAATACTGCTGCGGGAAACGAAATAATCCTCTGCTAACTGCTGATAGCTGAGGTGCTCGCCAGCAATCAACCGTTTAAAAATCAAAATCCTTCGTTCCGATGTCCCCGAATAATTCATTTTCATACGCTCACCCTCTACATCTATTTTATTGCTACTGTACCAAATTAGAAGGCTAATTGTTAGATTAAAGAATGATTAAAAGGAGTGTACACTTTGATTTTTAAGGCTCCTGAAGGCATTTTATAACAATTTCAAGGCGCTTTTTTTCACAATCTGCCGCCTTTCTCTTATAATTAAGCTAGGATTTATATAGGAGGAGATAACATGAAATGGCGTGGGGGTAGACAAAGCAGCAATGTCGATGATCGAACGGGGCGATCATCTGGCTCAGGTGGGATGTTGGCTGCTGGTGGCGGGATCGGTACGGTGATCATCGCTGTTTTATTTTTCCTGTTTAGCGGTGGTGATTTAAATTCGCTGCCGGATGTCTTGGGTGGCAGCGGACAAGCAGCCAATTACCAGACAGAAAATGTGGGCACCAGTGAGTACACGGAAGAAAAAGAGTTTTCCGCAGTCGTGTTCGGCTATTTAGAAGATTACTGGCAAGACGTTTTTCAAGAGCGGCAAGAAACCTATCAAGACCCAACACTCGTATTATTTACGGGAAGTGTCCAGTCGGCATGCGGCTATGCCACGTCACAGGTTGGTCCGTTTTATTGCCCAGCAGATGAGAATGTGTACCTTGATCTGAGTTTTGCCAATGAGCTTTCTGATAAATATGGCGCAAGCGGCGACTTTGCAATGGCCTATGTCATCGCCCATGAAGTCGGTCATCATGTGCAAAATGAGCTGGGGATCACCCAACAATTGGAAAAAATCCGCCAGCAAGTTTCAGAGAAGGAGTACAACCAGTACAGCGTTCGCTTGGAGTTGCAAGCTGACTACTTAGCTGGTACCTTTGCGAAATATTTGCAAGGCGAAACCTATCAAGGACAGCCGATTTTAGAAGCTGGCGATATTCAAGAAGCGATCACGGCTGCCAATGCCATCGGGGATGATACGCTGCAAAAAGAATACCAAGGCTATGTTGTTCCAGATAGTTTTACGCACGGCACATCGCAGCAGCGCGTGGACTGGTTTAACCGTGGCTATCGTTATGGTGACTTAGCACATGGCGACACCTTTAATGTCGATAGCCTTGATTTGAGCAAGTAGCTTCAACTAAAAAAACACTCCGTAACAGCATGAACCGCCTGCTGCTTCGGAGTGTTTTTAGGTTCTGGGTGTCCCTTCAAGCCTTTTGGTGAAGGGACACTTTAGGCTTTCTTAACTTTCGCAACGATTTTTTCGCAAAAACGTGCCTGCTTCGTCATACTTTTTTCACATTTCGAGACTATTATATAAGCATACCAACAAACAACCCTAACACTTTTTCATTTTTACTCCTTTGCCTGTCAGTCCCCGCTGACAGGCTCTTTTTCGTCTTTTGATTGTAGTGCTCAGACCTGCAAGTCTTTGCGCTCGTAACGGTAAAAGGTGCCAAAGAAACACAATACACCGATCAGCAGTACCCATAGGATTGATGTGGCGCCGTTATCCATGAGTTGGACGGGTAATGCCATCCGCACAGGCGAAAGTCCTGCCAGCCATTCCAATTTATCGTAGAGTTCCCCCACGATGCCGAGCAAATACAGACCAAACACGCAGCCTAAGCCGACACTTGCGGTTTGTTTGCTGGAACGCAAGATCGTGGATAAAAAGAAACCTAGACAGAGGAAGAAGACTAAGACACCATACTCGGCAACGAAGATTTTGCTGATTTCTTCTATAAAAGAGGACAGGTCGTCTCCTGGTAGTTTGAATAGAGCAAACGAGGCCAGACTACTGCCATAGGCAATCAGCCAAAAGCCAGTCAGCAGCAACAATCGGGCGAGGAACTTCCACCCAGCGATTTCTCTGCGGCTAATAGGCTGAGCATATAAATACTCGATCGTTCCTTCTGATTCTTCAGTGATCAGACTGTTCAAGCCTAAAAGCATCCCATAAATACACGCGGCGATAAATAAGTATTGAAAGTAGTACCCGAAAAAGCCTGTCGGTGAAACCAAGCTTGAGGGTCCTGTCAGTTGGATGTTAAAGATGCCTAGTAATTCTGGGCTGAAAGAGCCCAACATCTGGTCTAAGGACGTTTTCATTTCTGGCGTGATCATTTGAGGATAGATAGCCGTAAATCCAAAAATGATTGCTGCAAAAAGGATCGTCCAGACCAGCCAGCCTTTGAAGGTATTTTTAAGGTCGATTTTCATTAAAGTCATTTTTGAGAACCTCCTTCATAGAGCAGCATAAATTGCTGTTCAAGGGTTGGGTGTTCGATCGTGAACTCTTTAATGGCAGGATTGGTTAGAAAATGTGCCAGCTGATTCATGTCTCCTTGATAGAAAAAACGCAAGCTGTGTGATTCCTGAGCAAGAACTTGTACGTTTTCCAAGCCGACTAATGAGATACTGTCCTCATTCGTGAGCGTTACAACTTTGCCGAAATTTTCTTCCTCACTCAGTTCTTTCACGGTGATGATCTGTCCTTCACGAATAAAGGCGGTCCGATGGGCATAGGTCTGAATTTCATGCAAATCATGGCTAGATAGAAAAATCGTCATCCCCTGTTTGTTTCTTCTAAGGAGCTCTTCAAACAGCCGTTTTTGAATCAAGGGATCTAAGCCATTGGTCGGTTCATCTAAAATCAACATTCTCGGTTGTGCAATCAAGGCGCTCGCAAGCCCGACTTTTTTCTTGTTGCCCAAAGAAAGTTCTGCGATCGATTTGTTTGGATCAATTTGAAAAAGCTCCATCAAATTCTGAATCTCTTTTTTTGGCTGCTTGACTTGATGAAAATCTGCCGTAAATGCCAGCAATTCTGCTGTCGTCATTTTTGAATAAAACCGTACATCACTGGAAACATATCCAGTAAACGTTTTGATTTCTTTGGCTGCTTGTTGGCAATCTCGTCCAAAAATCGCCGCATGCCCTGCATCCGGTTTAATAAAATTCAACAATACTTTGATGGTCGTTGATTTTCCCGCACCATTTGGTCCGATAAAGCCAAAAATCTCTCCTTCTGCCACTTGCAATGATACATTCTCGATGGCGTACTTCTTGTTGTATTGTTTGCTTAATCCGTTGATCGTAATGGCATCCATCCTGTCCCCTCCTTGTACTGCTTTGATGCCATCAGTGTAGCCTTATTTCGTGTTTCCGTCAATCAAAGATCTAAAAGGGTTCCGCTGGAATGTTTTACGAAAATCATCAAAAGATTGACACACTTCTATTACTTTCTCTTCCGATATTTTTCACATTTTCCCGCTATTATCAATACATACCAACAAACAACCCTAACACTTTTTCATTTTTACTCCTATCCCGCCAGTCCCCGCTGGCGGGCTCCTTTTTTTTATCGGCAAAAAAACGCAGACCTAGCAGCAACTGGCTTTAGCAAATGTAGCACTCGCTAAAGTCAATTGACTGACTGTCCTGCGTTTTTTGTCTCGATCATTTATGGGACCGGATGAATCAGAGTTGATTCATCCGTCCCACTTTCATTATTGACAATGAGTCCGTTTTTTTAAGTTTTCATGTGTTGATTTGTTAACGAAACGGATTGTAAAAGCGTCCGCCATTAAGGACCATCAAGAACAATCCAAGCGCCACGATCAAGCAAACGACAGCAATCGCCAAGAGATCTTTGCCTTGGATCGGCTTAGCTTTCAGCCAGGTACGCTGCTTATGCTTGCCAAACCTTCTTAGCTCCATGGCAGCAGAAATATGGTCGATCCGTTCCAAGCTGGAAAAAATCAAAGGAATCGCGATCGTGACATTGCCTGCCACTCGTTTGCGCAAAGGTGCTTTTTTAGAAAGCTCCACGCCCCGTGCTTGCTGCGCTTTGGCAATGGTTCGAAAATCCTCTTGAATATCAGGGATGTAACGCAAAGCCAGTGCGACTGCATAGGCGATCTTGTAGGAAATCCCGATGCGGTTGATACTGGACGCCAACTCGCTTGGATTAGTGGTAAACAGGAAAATCAACCCTGGCGGAATCGTGACAAAATATTTGATCAACAGATTCAACTCATAAAACACTTGCTCTTGGGTCAATGTATACCGACCGATCCCTTCGAAAATCACGTGGCGCGTCCCATAGATCTCCACCCCGTATTCTGGAGCGAAAAGATAGACCGCCACCAAATTCAAAATCGAAAAGAAGATGATAAATTTTAATACAAAAGCGATATCTCGGTAGCGAATTCCAGCACTGGCAAATAGAAAGACCGAAAACAATGCCAGTCCAATAAGAAAACGCGTATCATAAGAGATCATCCCGATAACGGATAGCAGCAAAAAACAAATCAGTTTTGCGGCACCGCTTAATTGGTGGATCCACGTTTTGCGGTCAAGATAGCCGATTAGATTACTCTCCATCGTGTCCCTCCTTCTCGCTGGCAATGAAGGCGGCAGTAAAAGCGGCGGGATCTGTCAACTGGTTAAGGGTCGCCAGTGTATACAAGCTGGTTTCTTTAAGGTTCGCGGCACTCACCACTTGTTTGTCTGCTAAAACAACTTCTGGCGGTGCGTCCAGCAAAATCGTTCCTTGCGTCAAAACGATCGTCCGCTGTGTATACTCCAACATCAGGTGCATATCGTGGGTGATCATAACAATCGTTAATCCCCGCTGGTTCAACTCCTGTAAAAATTGCATCATTTCGGTGTAATGGCGATAGTCTTGTCCCGCTGTCGGCTCATCCAATAAAATGAGTTCAGGATCTAAGACGAGGATCGCTGCAATGGCGGCTCGGCGTTTTTGCCCATGACTTAGTGCCGACAATGGCCATGAGCGAAACGGATAAAGACCACAAATTTTCAAGGTCTGATGAACTTTTTCTGTGATTTCAGCCTCTGGGACATTTCGGTTGCGCAAGCCTAAGGCAACTTCGTCAAACAGGAAGTTTTTTGACAGCATTTGATTGCTGTTTTGCAAAACATACCCGATTTTTTGCGCTCGTTCTTTGATGGAATCATTGCCCATGTCTGTTCCTTGCCAAAGCAACTTGCCAGAAGTCGGTGTCAAAAAGCCGGTAATCAAATGGGACAAGGTCGATTTTCCTGCGCCATTATGCCCAACCAAACTAATCATTTCTCCTTGATGGATGGTAAAATCCAGTGCCTGCAAGATTGGTTTGCCCACTTGGTAAGAAAACGATAAATTCTTCGCTTCCAACAACGGCGGCTGTTGGCTAGGAAGTGCCGATTTCGGATATTCCTTTTGAAACCTAGTCAGTTTTTCGGCAATCTCAGGTGATGCAAATGCTTCTACCGCGACCAAATCAGCAGCATCGGTCACAGGAACCCCCGCTTTTTTTAAGGCGGCTAAATACAGTGGTTCACGAATGCCGACTTGCTGCAGCATGTCCGTTTTTAATAGTTCATTCGGTGTACTGTCGGCAATGATGCGGCCTTCTTCCATCACGATGATGCGATCGACAGCGGCGGCTAACACTTCTTCTAAGCGATGTTCGATGATGATGGTGGTAAAACGCTTCTCTTGATACAGCTGGTCGATCATTTTGATGGCTTCCACACCTGTTTGCGGATCTAAGTTGGCTAGCGGCTCATCAAACAGTAGAATCGGTGTTTCATCGATCAAAACACCTGCCATTGAAACACGCTGCTTTTGGCCACCCGATAATTCCTGCGGTTTTTTTGCCAAATGATCCATTAAGTCGGTCTTTTCTGCCCAAACGCGCAGCGCCTCCTGCATCACAGCTTGACTACGCTGATCGTTTTCCAAGGAAAACACGATATCTTCTGCTACGGTTAAGCCTACAAATTGGCTATCGGTGTCTTGCAGCACCGTGCCGACGGTCAAAGACAGCTCGTAGATGGAAGCTTGCCCAAAGGCATTGGTACCGATCGTCAATGCTCCGGTACTACTACCTTCGTCATTTTGCGGGATCAAACCGTTCAAACATTTTCCTAATGTACTTTTGCCAGAACCGCTAGCACCGACGATCAGGACTTTTTCTCCTTCATAGATCGTTAGATCGATGTTTTTCAAGGTCGGTTCCGCTTGTGCATCATATTGGAAAGAAAAATTCGTAAATTGAATGATTTTTTGTTTCATTTTTTAGCCTTCACACATTTCTTTGTTTAGGATTCCTTGCTCAAGCTGCCTTTTTTGGTTTTGGTTTGGGCATAGGCTTTTAGCAGGATCACTCCGATTATCCCAGTTACGACTGCGTTGGTCAATCCCGCAATGACTCCTTGTGCAAAGGCTTTGTTCGCTGGTTCGCCATAGATCAAAATATCACCGATTGGGGCAACGATCACCCAGACGACCAAATTTGCAATCGATTCACCGATCAAGAAGGTCCGAATTTCTTTAGCGCCAAAGGTTCCTTGCTGGATTGGAATCCAACGAGTCAAAAGTCCGAAGAACACCCCTAAGATCCCAGAGGCGGCGATCCAAGACCACCACGGACCATAAGTCGTCAAATCTCCTAGGGCATGGCCGATAAAGCCCGCTAAACCAGCAACGATTGGACCGTAGACAACGCCTAATAGTGCCAAGAAAGGATAGGCTGTGGCGATATCTGTATTTGGAAAACCAGTTGGAATCGTGACGAAACGTTTTAAGACGAAAAAGACGGCAGCACCGATTCCGATAGCAACAATGTGTTTTACTGTAAATTTTGATTGATTCATTTTTCATTTCTCCTTTTTTTGAGGGTAATTTTCCAATTCGTGCCAGTCCCGATTTTATAGGTTTCAGCAAATGAAGCCAAGTTGAGCCCTAAACCAATATTCAATAGGGAATTGACATATAAGACAGGTTCATTTTCCGACACTTGCGCAAAGGAGCGTCCGAAACGCACTTCTTCTTGATAACGAAGCGTATCTTGGTAATAAATACTGACGAGCAGCGGCTCATTGTACTGTACCTGCCATTGCTTAAAGAACGTATGGGGAATATTCGTCCACAACGAACCAAAACGAATATCAAGAATATCGATCGTGCCAGTGATCGTTTCTGCTGTTTGGCTTGGCTTTTCAATGACAAAGACTTGGATCGCTTCTTTAGGTTCGGGTGTTCCTAGCTCATCAAAGCTGATGGCGCCACTGGCGAGACGCGCGGCGTTATACATATAAACATCCCGACCATGAAATGTATGGCTTTCGGCTGATCCTGCCAACCGCTCAGTTGCCTCATTGATCACCCGTAGTTCAGTGATTCCGATATAAGTCGCTAAATAAGTCAGTGTGCCATTATCTGGTGTCAAAACCAACTGTCCGGTCGCCAACTTGGCAACCACACTTCGTCGATCAGACCCTACGCCAGGATCGACCACTGAAACAAAGACCGTTCCTGCCGGCCAATAGGTGACGCTTTGCAGCAGACGATAGCTGGCATCATGAATGTTGTATGGCTCGATCTCATGAGTCAAATCAGCAATGACCAGCTCCGGTGCCACTTGATAAGCTACCCCGTACATCGCATTAACCGCTCCATCTTGCAAACCAAAATCGGTTTGAACCACTAATTTGTGCATTTTTCTCTCCTCCCAACAACCTTTCTCCTTTTTAACAAAACCTGCGCTTGAAACAGCTGACCGTGCAGACACAAAAAAAGCCCTTAGCCAAAGCTAAGGGCATCACCTGCGGTACCACCTTAATCTGCAAAACCTTCACAGGCTTCACCTCATTCAGTACCCGAAAACACTCGGAGACTGTCGCTTGTTAACGGGGCAACCGTATTTTCCTAATTAGTCAGAAAATCCGCTCCAAAGTCATTTTCAAATCATTCGTTGTCGTTCCTTCCCACCTACCGGAACTCTCTGCTAGACAACTTCCTTGATTCTACTTTCTTTTTCATCGCGTTTGCATTTTGTTTCATTTAAATTATCAAAGCTTGTGCCTTTTGTCAATTCTCTTTTAAGAAAAAATTCAAACAGAAGGCATAATTTGTCAAAAGATTCACGCAATTCCTAAATTTCGCTCGAAAATTCTTCATATTTTCTCGGTATGATACTTGTATACCAACAAACAACCCTAACACTTTTTCATTTTTACTCCTTCCCGCCAGTCCCCGATGGCGGGCTCCTTTTTGTCTTCTGACTGTTTTACATGGTTTCACTTTTTCTTGGCGATTTCTTCTCAGAATTCTGTTTGATTCGTCAACTTTTTTTCACATTTTCACGCTATTATAAATGCATACCAACAAACAACCCTAACACTTTTTCATTTTTACTCCTATCCCGTCAGTCCCCGCTGGCGGGCTCCTTTTTGTCTTCTGATTGTTTTATCTAGTTTCACTTTTTCTTGGCGATTTCTTCTCAGAATTCTGTTTGATTCGTCAATTTTTTTTCACATTTACACGCTATTATAAATGCATACCAACAAACAACCCTAACACTTTTTCATTTTTACTCCTATCCCGCCAGTCCCCGCTGGCGGGCTCCTTTTTGTGAGATTGGACTTGCATTTCTTCCTAGAAAGGATTATCTTTATCTTATGCGGAAGTGGCGGAATGGCAGACGCGCACGCTTCAGGCGCGTGTGAGTTTATCTCGTGTGGGTTCAACTCCCATCTTCCGCATTTAGCAGTTCAGCTTTCTGAACTGCTTTTTTTGTTGCAAAAAGCGCATGTTCATCGAATAAACATGCGCTCTTCATTCAGCTATTTTTCTCCTTATTCACTGACATAGGCGGTGCGGAAAAAGAAATGCGCGCCATAGGCTGGGAATTGGATGTCTTTTACATTTGATTTGATCAGATAATTTGAAGCACTCTGGTATAGAGGGACTTGCGCAGCATCTTGTTCCAACAAAATTTCTTCTGCCGCTTTGTAATCTTCAAAATATTGATCGGGGTCATTGGCATGAACGGTGCGAGCATCTTCCGTCAATGCCGTATATTCTTCGTTGACATAGCCGCCGTAGTTAAAGGAAGCGCCATTTTTGTATAAGATAAAGAACATATCCATGTCACTACTTCCAGCGATCCAGCCAGAAACGGAAAGCTCGTAATCACTATTTGCTCTTGATTGATTCAAGCTGGCACGTGGCTGTTTGTTGATGGAGATCGACAAGCCTGGCAAGTTTTCTTGCAGTTGGCTTTGCAAGTACTCCCCGATTTTTTGACCATTGTCATCATCTGTCACTAATAAACGCAACGTCGTACTTTCGCCAATTTCCGCTTGGGCTTTTTCCCACTCTTCCTTGGCCGCCTCTAAATCATACAAGTTGTAATCACCGCTATATGCTCGAAAATCTTCGCCAGTATTTGGATTCGTAGCTAAGCCGGTGGGGACCAGCCCGTTTAAAACTTTCGCTCCATCGTTCAACACATTATCCACGAGACTTTCTTTGTCGATCGCCAACGCGATCGCTTTACGCACATGAACATTTGCCAAGGCATCGTTGGCCGTTTTGTTAAAGTCTAAGAAAAAGTTCGCAACATCATTTTGCGTAACTAGCTCTTCATTGTCTCCATATTGTTGAACATAGATCCCACTGATTTTTTGCAAATCAAGGTCGCCGCTTTCAAACAATTGGATCCCAGTATTTTCTTCTTTGATGGTGGAGCCTTTGATCTCCTCCAATTGAACGACATCAGCATCATAGTATTGGTCATTTTTCACCAATGTCCACTCATCCCCAGTCTGTTGCCAATCGGTCAAGGTAAAGGGACCAGAATACAGCAAATCTTCACTTGTACGAGCATAGGTATCACCTTTTTCTTCAACAAAGGCTTGGTTTTGCGGTGCCAACCAGCCGATGGAAATCAAGGATAAAAAGGATGGCTGTGGCTGCTCCAACTGCACGATAAAGGTCGCGTCATCTGGGGTCTCCAGACCAATCGTTTCTATATCAGCATTGCCTTCACGAATGTCTTTACTATTAACTACATTATCTAACAAATAGGCGTTAGGTCCCATCGTTGCTGGATCGACTAACTTTTTCCACGCATAAGCAAAGTCAGCTGAAGTGATCGCTTCGCCATTGCTCCACTTCGCATCCTCTCGCAAGGTAAAGGTATAGGTTTTGCCATCTTCACTGATTTCGACTCCTTCTGCCAAGCCCGGAACTGGTTCACTGTTTTCATCGAAACGGTAAAGCCCTTCGAATAAATGTTGAACGATGGTAAATGTTGCTTTATCCGTCGTTTGAGTCGTATCGAGAGTCGTCAGCTCAGCCGGTAGACTCACCGCAATCGCTTGATTCGGCGCTCCGTTAGTTTCAGCCTCTGATCCCTCGGTATTTCCTGTTGTCGTGCAGCCGGAAAGGGTCAACCCAATCACTCCTGCTGCAACCAATAAACGCTTCTTCCAGATCATTTCCATTCTTCCTCCTATGTGATTGCGCAACCAACGCAAGTGTTTTTCATGACGGCAAAAAACGCATTCATCGATAAAAAGAAAAAACCTCATCCCTTTGCTTATCAATTTTGACAAACAAAGGGACGAGATTTTCGTGTTACCACCCTTTTTCGCACCATCCTCACAAATGGCACCTCAACAGTACGCTAAGATACTTGGCACGATAACGGCTGCTTTCCGTCTGATTTGCGTGAACAAATCAGATCACTCAGAGCTCATCTTCACTTTTTTTCTGCTGCCCTTTCTCACCATCCGGGTTCTCTTCTAACAGATTCCAAAGCTACTCTTCTCTTCATCGTCTTTCTTTTTATCTAAAAAACAGGTAAATGACGTTTTTTTGTCTATTTCATGATTGTTATAAAGTATACTATTGGTGTTTTTGGAAGTCAACAAGAATTGCGAATATTCAGTTTTTTATGATTTTTCTGGCAGACCTTTTTTTGCATCTTGCTTGCCTTTCATCACGTTCTTCTCTAGGATAAGAACTAGATAAGCTGTTCTCATTTGTAAAAAGGAGTGTGCCAAAATGAAATTAGCAGAAGCGTTACTTTTAAGACGGGATTTGAACAATCGTCTGTTTCAATTACGTAACGAGATCTCTAGCAGTGTGTTAGTCCAAGAAGGCGATACCTTGGATCGTAGTATCACAGAATTGTTCAAGGAATACGATGAGATCAATCAACAATATTCAGAATTAGTCGTTGCCATCAATCGGAAAAATGCGACTGCCTCTTTAGCAGATAGTGCGTTATTGCTGATGGAAGCACTAGAACAGCGAGAACAGCTGCGCCGCAAGCATGCACTGCTAACGCAAGCACTGGATGAAACCAAAGCAGCTCCCCGAATAGGTCGCAACGAAATTCGACTGGTGCGTACGATCGATACAAAAACGCTAACGGAGCAATTGAATGCGACCGCCAAGCAGCTGCGAGAATTAGATGGAAAGATCCAACAAACCAACTGGCTGGTCGATCTTTAATCAATATGGGTGGGTGTCAAAGGCGAGCACAAAGCAGGTACAGGCTGATATGTACACTATGGAACGTCTGGCAGAGACGTAAACGTAACAACCACTGCTTACGAATCACAATCGTAACAATCACATTGTATTTTTTAGCGACCACGTGCTGATTTGACTGGATGGGAAAAACCCTCTTCTTTTTTGAGAAGAGGGTTGTTTTTATCGTATCCAGTCGTACATGGAGGCGGCTCTTTTACTGCGAAGCCTGCTGCTTGTTACTCACAGCGGAAGGACGCGCCAGAAACGCTTGCCCTTTCTCACTGCTCCAAAACTCCTTCATCAATGCCGTCAATCCCTCTTTGGTTTGATTGGCACCAAAGAAAGGACTGCCGGGTTCCAACATGATGCCATTAGCTAAAGCACCGATAGGAAAGGGATCAAAGCCGAAGGCAGAAACGATTTCTGCTGTCTGATCGAGGGCGGTTTGGTCATCACCAGCAATGGCGATGGCTTTTTTGGCAGTTCCTTGAGCAGCCGTTCTCGTCAGCAAAGATTCCTCTTGGATGTCGTGGTACCCCATATGATTGAATCCTTTGACTACTTTACTTTGGGAAAAATAGCGTTGCACACGTTCCGAAGAAGTCTGCTCGATGGATGAGTATTCTGTTTCTTTGCCATCGACTTCCCACCAATAATTCATGGCATCGATTATTAGCTTGCCAGCCAAAGCTTCTGCTGGTAGCTGTTGGTACTTACTCAACGGAATTGCCAAAAGGATCGTTTGGGCTTCTGTCATCACTTCAGCGGCATTTTTTGCGATCGCTCCCGGAGCCAACACAGAAACGGACAAGGCGATTTTTTCTGCTGGCTTCGTACTAGCGATCAAGACCCGATAGCCCGCCTTGGCACCAAGATTTGCGAGTGCTAAGCCTAACTTGCCTGCGCCTAAAATACCGATGGTTTTAGGCATTGCTATCACCTGCTGCCAACAATTCTTTCACCCGTGGAATCACTTTGGTTCCATACAATTCAATCGTTTTGAAACGGTCTTTTTGCAGCTGTCCGCCAGTACCGTAAACCAGATCAAAGCGTTCTACACCGACTTGCGGCATCATACGGGCGATTTTTTGCGCCACGGTTTCTGGACTGCCTACATAGTAAGAACCATGTTCGACTTCAAAGTCAAAGCGCTCTTTGCTCATGGCTGGCCAGCCGCGATCAAGACCGATTTTGTCCATGCTCTTTTTGATGTAGTTCCAGCCGATTTCATAGGCTTCTTCGTCGGTGTCGGCGATCACACCATGGGAGTGCATGCCGATTGGCAAAATCGGTTGCCCCAATTGCTGCGCTGCCTTTTTATACAGATCAACATACGGCGCAAAACGAGCAGGTTCGCCACCGATGATCGCTAACATAACGGGAAACCCATAACGGACGGCACGAATGATCGATTCAGGGGTTCCACCGACACCCACATAGGTATCTAATTGGTGTCCCTCGATTTTTGGAAAAACGTCGGCATTTTTTAAGGATTGCGTGAACTTGCCTTCCCAAGTTAATGGTTTGCCTTTTCTCAATTCACTGAACATCGCTGTTTTTTCTTCAAATAGTTCTTCATAATCTTGCAAGTCATAGCCGAATAGAGGGAATGATTCAGTAAAAGATCCTCGTCCCAGCATGATTTGTGCACGACCGTTCGACAACGCGTCAACGGTCGCAAACCGTTCGTAGACCCGCACGGGATCATCCGAACTCAAGACAGTTACACCGGTACCTAATTTGATGGTTTTGGTAACCATCGCTAAAGCCGCTAGTACCGTATCAGGACTTGAGATCGAATATTCTTCCCGATGGTGCTCCCCTAAGGCAATGACATCGATGCCGACTTCATCGGCTAATTTTCCTTCTGCCACGATATTGCGCAACGATTCGCTGTAACTGATCCGTTCTTTCGTTGTATCATCAAAGGCTAGATCGCCAAACGTATCTAACCCAAATTCAAGATTTCTGTGATTGATGGTCATTTTCTTTTCCTCATTTCTCATTACTGATTCTCTGTTCTCACTATAACAAGGAACAAAAAAAGTTGCGAACAATATGCTTACTTTTTGTAAGTTATCGATTTTAAAGCAAAAAAACACTTTCCCGAACAAAAATTCAGGAAAGTGTTTGGTCTTTAAAGATAGATCCCTTTACTATGGAGATTCACTAAGCATTCTTCCAAGTATGCTTCATCATGTTCTGGATAGATCGGCGTAGTCAAAGGAACAGCTTGAACGGAGGGTTCCAGCGGCAGATTTTTGCCACGATACGCTGGATCGTACCATTCAGGTGCTGGCCGATAGCCTCGATAGGTCATTTCATCCAGCACTAACTGATGGTATTGAAACAATTTATAGGGCGGATGGGTAAAAACGTAATCGACGGTTGCGTGCTTCTTGCCCCAGCCTAGCCCCCGCAAGGCTGCTGCTTCACGATGCTGGCCTAACAGCTGCTGCCGAGGCAAAGCAGGTATCAGCGCTTCATGCCATAAGCGCATCGGTTCAGCCTCCTTTATTCTGCGTCTTGGCTGATGAAATTGTCTTGGTTTTCAATAACGATCTTGCCGACTGCATGGTGTGTCTCACTCAATGCGTGGGCATCGTAAATTCCTTGTGCTGTCAATGGGAAGGTTGCACCGATGACACTGTTGACTTTTTCTGCTTCGATCAGCTCTGTCAATTCTGCCAATTGTTTGCCGTTGGTTCGTAACCAAACTGCTTTGGCGAAGATGTCTTTTTCTTTTGCCAAGTCTTCGTCTTCAATACTCAAAATCGAGATCAGACGGCCCTTAGGTTTTAAGACAGTGAAACTTTTCTTCTGGGTGTCGCCCCCCATCGTATCAAAGACCAAATCGATGTCTTGCAAGACTTCTTCAAAATCTGTCGTGTGGTAATCGATGATCTCATCGGCACCAAGTTTTTGCAATAACTCATGGTTACGTGGACTAGCCGTCGTGATGACGTAAGCGCCAACTGCTTTGGCCAGTTGGATCGCATAGGTACCAACTCCGCCTGCTCCGGCATGGATCAAGACTTTTTCCCCTTCTTTTAAACGACCGTGTTCAAACAACGCTTGGTAAGCAGTCAAACCAGCTAATGGCACTGCAGCTGCTTCTGCGTAGTTTTGGTTTTCTGGTTTAATCGCTGCTAACTCAGCATCCACGATGGCATAATCAGCATACGTCCCAAAACGAGTCGTTTCAGGGCGGGCATAGATTGCATCACCAACTTTGAATTCTGTCACGTCAGCGCCTATTTCTACGATATCCCCTGCGACATCCCAGCCTAAAATAATTGGGAAGTCCCATGGAAACATTTGTTTCAAATAGCCTTCTCTTAATTTCCAATCGATTGGGTTGATGGATGTTGCGGCAACTTTGACTAATAATTGATTTGCTTTTAATTCTGGTAATTGGACCGTTGCTTCTTTTAATTGGTCTTTTCCACCATAGGCTTCAATAACGACAGCACGTGTTTCCATTGATGCTTCACTCCTTACATTCATTCTTCATCAAAGAGAGGTTCCTGTTTTTCCATCCCTTGATTTCTCACTTCCCTAGCTTAGGCAAAAGGAAGAAATTTGACAAATGATATGTTTGGAAACTGCCGCAGCCACCTGGCCGTTCCTCCTGCTAAGCCTTGAAGGAAACGGGTTTATTTTTTCTTCATTTTTTTATTGCCTTTTCTTTAAAAATCAATTACGCTACTCAAGAAATACGAAATTGTAAAGAAAGAAGGAATTGATGAATTGAAAAGGTTGTGGGTATTTTTTGGCGGTGTGATCGGCATCACCGCATTGCTGTTTTTCGGTGCTTCGGTGTTAACGAGAGAATCGGGGGCAGCAACGTCGTCCGACAAAAATACAGTGATTATTTACAATTGGGGCGAATATATTGACCCCGAATTGATCAAAACATTCGAAACTGAGACTGGTTACTCAGTGATTTATAATACATTTGACTCCAACGAAGCGATGGAAACAAAAATCAAACAAGGCGGCTCACGCTATGATTTGGTTTTCCCTAGCGAATCGATCATTCCGAAAATGATCGAAGAAGGACTGTTAGTGCCTTTAGATCATCAGAAATTGACGGGAACGGAAGATCTGTCGCCTTTTTTGATGGATCAAGCCTTTGATCCAAACAATACCTATTCGATCCCCTATTTTTGGGGCACGATCGGGATCATGGCAAATACTGAAGAAGTCGATGTTTCTTCGATCCATGGCTGGGGGGATTTATGGAACCCTGCATTTAAAAATGATGTATTGATGGTGGATGGTGCTCGCGAAACCTTAGGAATCGCGTTACAGACGCTCGGTCTTTCCCAAAATGAAAAAGACCCGACCAAAGTCGCCGAAGCCTTGAAGAAGCTGGAAAGTATCCGCCCCAACGTCAAAGCAGTTTTGACCGACGAGATCAAAACCTTGATGATCAACAACGATGCCCCTTTAGGAATCGGGTATTCGGGCGATGCCGCTTATGTGATGGCGGAAAATCCTGCCGTCACCTATATCGTTCCCAATGATGGCGGTGCGATTTGGACAGACAATTTTGCGATCCCGAAAACCGTTGGCAATCTTGAGGGAGCCTACGCCTTCATCAATTTTATGCTGCGCCCAGAAAATGCCGCACAAAATGCCGAATACGTGGGCTACGCCACGCCGAGTGAAACGGCCAAAGCCATGCTACCAGTAGAACTTACTGCTGACAAGGCTTTCTACCCTGAGCCAAGTGCGATGGAACAAATGGAACATTATGAATACTTAGGAAAAGAAGCGGTTGAGCTTTATAACGACCTTTTCCTTGAATGGAAGTTGGGATTATAATTGTCACTATTACTAAAATCTGAACACATCTTTGATACCAAAACGAAAACGACTTTTGCGGGCTTTCTCCTGATAGAAGACCAGAAAATCACGGCTGTGGGTCCTCTTTCAGCGCTGCCAACACTTGCTGAAGACACCCAGGTCATTGATCTCAAAGAACAAATGATCATCCCGGGCTTTATTGATGCTCATGTTCATTTTTATCTTTCCGCATTACTCCATCAAGGGGCACTGACCCATCTTACGGGAGTGACAGAAGAAGCCGTTGCCCAGCAAGTGCCCGCGCTGCCCATCACACATGGATGGAAAATCGGCATCGGCTGGTTCAGCAGTGATTTCGGTCAGCAAGTCTACCCAACGAAAGATTCGATCGACAACTATTGTGCCGACACGCCTGTCATGCTGATTTCCGGTGATGCCCACAGCATTTGGTTAAATAGCCAAGGGATCGCTGCTTTAGGGATCACACCTGAGAACTTGCCAACGGGGATCAGCGGGGAGGCATTGCTTGACGAAAACAGCGGACAATTAAGCGGCTGCTTTTTAGAAGCGATCGCCATTCATTATTTAGCAGAGGTCTTACAGTCATTCCAAGCGCAAAGCTCTGCTGCTTTTCTGACCTATATGAAACAGCTCAATCAATACGGCATCACGACGATCGGCGATGTTGCCTTGACAGGAGAAAGCTGGGACGATTTGGTCTACCCCAATCTTTATCGACAAACGGAAGCAGAAGCGACCTTGCGCGCTGTCTTTTATCCAGCCATGCGAGAAGACATCACGCAACTAAAAGAAACTTACCGTACGTATCGCTCCGAAAAAGTACAAATGGGCGGCGTCAAACAATTTTTTGACGGCGTGACGAGTACGCACACGGCTTTTTTAAAAGCGGAATATGAAACACCGTATTTTGCTGGTGATGTCGGGATGCCGTTGATCGATGTTCAACGGATGCGCCGCTTTATATTACAAGCTAACCAGCAAGACTGGCCGATGCGCATCCATACCATCGGTGATGAAGCGATTCGACAAGCACTCCTCTTTTATCAAGAAAGTGCTGCTGCTCACCCGCTTTCTAAAGGCAAAGCCAATACCTTGGAACACTTGGAAGTGATGGATGCCGCCGATTTGCCACTAGTTCGCCAAGAACAACTAGTACTCTCCGTACAGCCTAGCCATCTATTAGTCGGTTATGAGACCCTCGATGAAGAAGTAGGACCTCAGCGTGCCAGTCAAATGTTTCCTTTTCAATCCTTTCTAGAGCAAGGTGCCACCTTGGCTTTTGGGACTGATACGCCGGTCGTGATCGACGTGACCCCTTTAGACTCGCTGTATTATGCGGTTGCTCGGCAAGAAAAAAATGGCCAGCCAGCAGGCGGATTGATGCCACAGGAAAAAATCACCATCGCCGATGCCCTCTATGCCCACACCGCAGGCGCCGCCAAAGCCTTGAGTCGGCAAGATATCGGTCAATTAGAAGTTGGCTGTTTAGCCGATCTTTGTATTTTGTCACAAAACATCTTGCCTTTAACTGCCGAAGAATTGCTTCAAACGACCGTTGAAGCCACCGTATTTGATGGACGATTTGTTTATTGGGGCAACTAACATGAACCCCTGATATGGACCACGCGTGTTTTACGCGTGGTTTTTGTTTTGTACGCGCTGAAATTGATACGCAAAAAAACTCCAGCACTTGTACACCGCAAGTACTGGAGTATTTAATCATAAGCCGTTTCGTTCAATCACTTTTTGATACCAATAGAAACTGTCTTTTTTCTTTCTATCTAAAGTCCCTGTCCCGTCGTCATATTTATCCACAAAAATGATGCCATACCTTTTTTTCATTTCTCCTGTAGAAGCACTGACAATATCAACGGCACTCCAAATCGTGTAACCAATCAACTCGACACCATCATCGATGGCTTTCTCCATTTCAGCAATATGCTTTTCTAAATAATCGATGCGATAATCATCATGAATCTGTCCATCTTCAGCAACAGTTTCTGAAACCCCGATCCCATTTTCCACGATCATCAATGGCAGTTGGTAGCGATCATAAATATCATTCAACGCAATTCTCAATCCTACTGGATCAATCATCGCATTCCATTCCGTCTGCTCTAGATAAGGATTATTTACGCCTGAACCGCCAATCATACTGTGCCCATTTTTGGTAACTTTCTCATCTGCAGAGACACAAAGTGTTAGATAGTAACTAAACGTGTAGTAATCCACTGTTCCCTTAGCTAGGATCGCTTGATCTTCTGGTGCAAACTCGATTGCAAAGCCATGATCAGCAAAATATTTCTTTGCATAATAAGGATATTTCCCTGTGACCTGCACATCGCCACAAAATTTCGAGTGCATATTTTCTTCTTGTTTGGCTAGTAATACATCATTTGGATGGCTAGTATAAGGATAGCGTGGCATATAAGAAATCATACAGCCGATTTTCAGGTCTGGATAATGCTCATGTCCGTAAGCGACAACCTTTGCACTGGCAACAAATTGATGATGCAGGGCTTGGTAGCGTTGCTGTAGATTATCCGGCTGATTGATAAATTCAGATTCACCAACTTGCAGTCCCAGTGATAAAAAGTTTCCGATACTTAAGGTGGCCGTGTTGATTTCATTAAAAGTGATCCAATAGTTTACTTTTTCGTGATAGCGTTCCAACAACACCGCCGCATATCTCGCATAAAAGTCGATCACTTCACGACTCGCCCAACCATTGTATTCTTGGCTCAAATATGCGGGAACATCAAAATGAGCAATGGTTACAATTGGTTCAATCCCGTACTTCCGACACTCGTCAAACACGCGATCATAAAAGGCCAGGCCTTCTTCATTCGGTTCAGCGTCGTTGCCCTTGGGAAAAATTCGGGTCCAGTTGATAGACATGCGGAAAGCTTTAAATCCAGCTTCTGCAAACAATGCAATATCTTCTTGATAATGATGATAAAAATCAGTTGCTTCGTGGCTTGGATACAACAACTCTTCTTCAATTTTTGCTGTGATTTTCCGAGAAGTCGTATGGCTGCCACCGCTGATCAAGTCAGCACAAGCGAGTCCTTTTCCGCCCTCATTATAGCCGCCTTCATATTGGTTTGCCGCCGAAGCGCCGCCCCATAAAAAATGTTTTGGGAAACTCATTGCTGTCATCCTTTCTTCTTTCTAATGGTTAAAAAATGGCTAATAACTGATCGCCAGCTTTAATTTCTTGATGTTGGGCAAGTGCCACAACATCTAAGAAGTCTGCCGTATTGGTAACAGTGATCATAACGGTATCTTCATACCCTGCCTGAGCGATTTTTTCTGCATCAAAGTGCAATAATGTTTCTCCCATAGTGATTTGATCACCTTCATTGACTAGTCGTTCAAAGGCACTTCCTTGCATATTCACCGTATCAATACCGATGTGGATCAGAAGTTCAATCCCCTCGGTACTGGTAAGTCCAATCGCATGATTTCCTGGAAAAACGGCAGAAACCTGTCCCGTAAATGGGGCAATCACCTGTTGATCTTGTGGCTTAACAGCAATTCCTTTACCTAATGCCAATGAAGCAAACGCCTGATCATTGGTTTCTGTCAATGGAACGGCAGTTCCTTTTAAAGGTGATAATACAATTTTTTCAATCGCTGATTGTTCTTTCTTCGTTTCAGAAGAAACATCAGTTGCTTTGGCTGTCACATCTTGCGCTCCAGATTTGACTGCTTGCGGCTGATTATTATTAGGAAAATCTGCATCTTTGACCATGACCCAGGTGTAAGCAAAGGCAATCGCAAAAGTAATCAACGAGCCGATCAGCGCATGAAACACACTGCTGTATGATGGAAGCGCCACAAATGAAGCAATGACTACTGGCGTATTGATTTTCATCAAACCAAAATAAAGTCCCCCAGCAGCACCCCCAAGGATCATTCCGACAATCGGTTTTTTCAGACGTAAGGTTACTCCGTACAAAGCAGGTTCAGACACACCCATCAAGGCAGTAATTGCCGATGAAAAACTCACTTGTTTAAATTCCGTATCCTTAGCTTTGATTCCAGCCGCTAAACAAATCGCTGCTTCGGCAGCCAATCCAAGCAGCATACCAGGGACGATCAAATCATCATACCCGTACGTTGCCAAAGAAGTTAATAAAATAGGGGTCAGCGTCGTGTGCATGCCCGTCATTACTAGCAATTGAGCAAAGGCACCCATAAACAAGACGGCTAACGGACCAAAATTGTTTGTTAAGTAGTTCAAAAACTGTGACACATAGTTGCCGATCGTCACACCTAATGGTCCGATTAGCAATAGAGCCAGCGGTGTGATCACGATGATGGCGATCAATGGACGTAGAATAAATTTGACACTGTTCGGTAAAATCCGATCGGCGAACCGATAGACATAAGACATAACCCAGACACTTAATAAAACTGGCAAAACGGAGGCATTGTAGCTCACATTCGGTACGAGCAATCCAAATAATGTGATTCCTCCTTCTTGGCTAAGAAGGGCCGTCAATCCTGGCATCACAAAAATCGCTCCGACGTAGCTTCCTAAGAAAGGATCAATTTTCAATCGTTTGGCCACAGAATTTCCTAAATAAACGGGAATGAAAAAGAAGGCTGCTTGCGATACTTGATACAATACGAGATACGTATCGTCAGTTGCAGCTAAAATTCCTGATAACTCCAATAGTGAAAGGACCACTTGCAGCATTCCTCCAGCTGCTATGATTGCAATCATCGGTGTAAAACAGCCTGCGATAAAGTCAAGGAGTCGTGAGATGATCGATTGATCGCTACTGCTTTGATCAGCCGTCGTTTCTGTCGTCGGTAGTTGAGCGTATACACTCGATACATCTGGCCCAATAATCACTTGGTATTGACCATTTCCCTGAACGAGTCCAGTCACTCCTTTTAACTGTTTGATTGCTTCACTGTCAGCTTTTTTGTCGTCGGCCAGCGTGAAACGCAGTCTTGTTGCACAGTGGGTCACGTGCTGGATATTTTTACCTCCGCCGACATTTTCATAAATTTCATTGGCTAGTTTTTTATAGTCCATTGTTTTTCTCCCTTTCTCCTTGTTCCGTCAATTTCTGGATATGGAGTGATAGATAAATTTCTTCATTTTCTGAGATGCTGATATCATACGTATTTTTGATATAAACCTTGATTTTTTCCACACAGTGAAACGCTTGCGGATACATCTTCTCAATTTGTGCATAGAGCGTCGACGCTTCATAGCTGGGAAGTGTATGATTGATCACATTTTGTGCAAAATAGTGCAGATGCGTGACAAAGCGAGAATAATGGAAACTATTCTCATCAAAATTTTGTTTGTACTCATACTTTACGATCGTCAGTACGTCTTCTATAAATTTCGCGATTTGATTGGTAACCGCCATATCCTTCTTTTGTGATTGGACATTTACAAAATGCAATGCGATGGAGATCGCTTCTTCTGTTGGTACATCGATCGCTAGTTCTTGCTCCATAAGCTGGACAGCATACACCCCAATGGCATATTCATCGGGATAAAATCGCCGAATATCCCATTGCAAAGGACTATGAAAAGTCATTTGCTGCTTGATCCTATGAACAGTGAAATCAATATGATCCAGCAAAGTCAAATAAATATAGTCGCTGACTGCTAAGCGATAATTCTGTTTGGCATAAGCCACGATTTTAGCAACGATCGCTACGTATTTCGGATCGCATTTTCCTAATTGATAGCTAAAATGTTCCAACATTGCGTGAGTATCCAATACAAAAATCTTTTCAAAATCTTGTTCTTCTACATCATCTCCTACCTTCTTATTGAAGCTGATGCCTGTAGAAAATCCGATAATTTCATTGCTGCCTTTCTTTAGTAAGACAACATTATTATTTAAAAACTTCTTTATTTTCATGATTTCCTCCACCTTAAAAACACTAAAAAACCTCATACTCCACCCTTGGTGGAATATGAGGTTTGCCTTCTTACAGTAACACGCCTCTTGGTCACAGCACTTCTGTAACCGTTATCTAATTACATCGGTATCATAGCACTTCAAAAAAAACTTGTCAATCGCTTCCTTAAATTTTTTCACACGATCGCTAAGCCACCGTTGAGCTTCTCACAAAAGCTATTTTTGTCAGACTGGTGTTTTAAGAACAACTTTTGCTTTTTTTAATCCCCAAACCAGCAACTTGCCGGCACAATAAACAACAATCTTCGTGCTTATGCAGCGCTTGAATCATCGTTTCTTTCTACAAACCATTTTTTGAGGGGAAAATGTCTCAATAACACGCAAATACAAAAATAGATTCTCTTCTCTACTTTTGACACCTATCTTAGCTATTCCTCGATTGGTCTATTTGTTTAAATTTCAAAACAAAACAGCTTTCATTCTTTGTCCTTCTATGCTGGAAAGCAAGTAGCAGTAACTTTATACATCTAGGTTCCTTCGTCTTTCCTTTCAAATGCGCATTGGTCTATTCCACACCTCCTCCCTTTATCTCTCAATCTTTTCTTAAGCGTTTGAACAATTTCTTAATAAAATAACTAACAAAAAATAAACTTTTACTATATCTCTTGAATGTAAGCGGTAAATTTGTTATTATTACGAAGGATAAGGAGGTGTTTATCGATTGTATGCGATTAAAATCTTTCATGGTTATCTAACCGCCGAAGGAAAAAGAACACGGGACAAAACAATTGCATTGACCTATACTTGCAGAGAAGATGCTGAACGTTTCGCAAATAAAATCGGCGGGAGAGTTAAAAAAATTGGCTAACCAACTAGAATAAAAAAGGCTGTCAACCTCAGTAGGTGACTGCCTTTTTTTGTTATCTGATTTCTTTTAACTCTTTTCGCGGTACTAACTTTTTACATAACCGTCCCTATCCTTTCCTTGTCGAATCACGCTGTGAAGCAAGTTAGTTGGTTTTGACGCCTTGAGTCTTTATACTGAAACAAAGGCACCAGCCAATCCAAAAAAGGAGTGACCTGTCCATGTGCGGCCGATACTTATTTGATCCATCAACTGGCGAATTGTCAGAATATTATCAAGAAGCCGCGGCGAAAGCCCGCAAGCGCCAACAGACTGTCGCTATCAATGATGTTTTCCCCTCCAATCACGTCGTAACCATCGGTGCAAATCAACAACAACAAGTTGTAGCCGGTGTGACAAGATGGGGCTTTACCGGCTTTAAAAAAGGGCATTTGATGATCAATGCGCGTTCTGAGACTGTTGAAGAAAAACCGACTTTTCGCAAGCCTTTCCAAGAGCATCGCTGTGTCTTTCCGATGTCTGGTTTCTATGAATGGAATCATGAAAAGGAAAAGTTCCTCTTTTCGCAAGATCACGTGATTTATGCTGCTGGTTTTTATCGCATCCTTCAAAAAGAGGATCAGATCGAAACCGAATCAATCATTCTAACGACTGCCGCGAACGATTCTGTTGAACCAGTCCATGATCGAATGCCTCTGTTCTTAGAAAAAGAAGCGATTGCTTCTTGGATCAATGACTTGGCTTTTGCTCGCCAACAACTCAAAGCAGAAATGCCCAAGCTGAAAACCCAATTGCTCTCTTCTTAACTGTTTGCTACTTCTTTTTCAGCAGAACAAAAACCGCCAAGTCAGCTTTGATTTGGCGGTTTTTTTCTACTTCTGCTTTTTCTTAATAAACGGTGAAGGTCTTGCCAGTCATGATTCCAAAGACTGCTTTTTGATACGCTGCAAAAACGGGTGCGTCACCAACGGGAATAAAGCCTTTGAAAGAATCGGCGAAGGTTTCCCAAGAGCCCACAAGCGCATTGGGACTGACTGCATTGATTCGTATCCCCTGACCGATCTCAAAAGCTGCCGATGCCACGAAGGCTTCTAAACCGCCGTTGACCAGTGCTGAAGGCGTGCCCATTGGGATAAATTCGTCTTTGATAATTCCAGAAGTCAGCGTGATACTGCCACCTTCATTGAGAAAATGCTGGCCAATCAACGCAAGGTTGACTTGTCCTTGCAGCTTCGAAGCCACCGACTGTTGAATATCTGCTGGCGTCAATTCCTCAAAGGGTTTAAACACTGTGCTTCCCGCAGCGGAAACAATGGCATCCACTTTCCCAGTGGCTGCAAATAGCTGGCTGACACTGTCTGCATCCGCAATTTCGACTTGATGATCGCCGCTGCTACGGCTAGCCGTGATCAGCTCCACCTCTGGTAGCTGCTGAAAGCCTTCAACTAAAAGCTGCCCAAGTGTGCCGGTATGACCAATCAAAAGTAATTTCATTTGCTCGCCTCTTTTTTTGTTTTGTGTTTCGATTCTAACCCAACCAAGCGATTTCGACCATTCATCTGCTTTTCCTGCTTTTTAGGTCTATTCTTGCCCTTGTCCATTTGTTCCCCTACTACCTGCGTAGTGATTGGAATCACCTATCACGAAAGCAATTGACAACTTTCTCATCTTGTTCTAAGATACTACTAATTTCATACACATGCTGTGAGAAGAAGAGTACGATCCCCCCTTTCTTTCAAGAGAACTCGGAACTGGTGGAAACGAGTAAGGAAGACGATCCGAAAATGACCTTTGAGCATTCGTGGACGAACAATCCCCGACGGAGAAAGCCCGATAGCGCAATGCAGTTTATTTGATGAACTGACTGAGGTTTTTTGTTTCAGCAAAAAACAAACGAAGGTGGTACCGCGAAATGATCGTCCTTCCCAAAGACTATTCTTTGGGAAGGCTTTTTTTATAAAAAAGGAGGAAAAGTTATGAAACGAAAGATTCGATTGGGTGTGGGCATTGGTTTATTGTCCTTAGTTTTATTTGCCGGTTGTGGCAATCAAGAAGAAGTAACGGGAAATGCCGAGGAACAGCAGACAGAAATCAGATTGGGGACGACACCAGGGCCTTACAGCGAACTGTTTCTCAAAGGAATCAAACCGATTTTAGAAGAAGCTGGCTATACTGTGACGGATATTGGCTTTACTGGAGTCTTGGAAGCGGACATTGCATTGAACGATGGCGAGATCGACTTAAACGTCGATCAGCACACCGCCTATTTAGAAAACTTCAATGAAAACACGGATGCCGATTTAGTGGGTATCACACCGATTCCTACCGTTCCAGCCGGCTTGTATCCTGGCAGAAAGGACAATTTAGCAGCGATTGAAGCAAACGATACCATCGGGATCCCCAATGATCCGTCAAATAGTGCCCGTGCCCTGTTGCTGCTGCAAAAAGCCGGCTGGATCGAACTTGACCCGGAAGTGGCGCCCATTGACGCGACGTTAAGAACCATTACTGACAATCCTTATGACTTGGATATCGTTGAGATGGATTCTGCGCAAATCCCCCGCAGCTTAGCAGATTTAGACTATGCGGTGATTCCCGGCAGCATCGTTTACAGTGCTGGAATCGCTGCAGAGGAAAGCTTATTAAGTGAAGACATTTTGCAAGAGTATGAACTGGTGGCAACGATAAAAAAAGCCAACAAAGATAGTGACTGGGCACAGGCAGTGGTGGCAGCTTATCATTCTGAAGCCTTTAAAGAACTGCTGGCAGAAGAAAATCAAACGGGTTATTGGTTTATTCCTGAAGAATTGCAATGCCCGCTTCACAAGTAGCAATAGGCAGCAACTGTCGTCGTATTTTTTAAAGAAGCTTCTATTACTATAGAAGGAAAAGACATGACTACTATTGATTAGTGGACCATTCCCCGTCTGAATCTTTGTAAAGGAGGTCAAAAATTGAATATTCAACAAATGCGCATCGTGCAAGCGATCGCTGACCATGGAAGTTTTCGTGAAGCAGCCAAACGGCTGTATCTTTCGCAGCCAAGTCTTTCCCAAGCCGTGAAAGAGTTGGAAACAGAATTGGAGGTCCAGCTTTTCGAGCGTACGAATCAAGGCGCCCGCTTGACTGCCGAAGGCTCGGAATTTCTAGACCATGCCCAGCCAATCTTGAGTCAAGTGGCGCAGCTGCAAACGCGTTTTTCCAGCAAGCAAGCAGCGAGTCAAACCTTCGCTATCGCAAGCCAGCACTATGATTTCACGGCTGGAATTTTCAGTGAGCTGCTGCAGGAATTTCCCGACTGCCGCCAGTTTCGCTTATTAGAAACCACGACCTTAAAGGTGATCACGGACGTGCAACAATATCGAAGTGAATTTGGGATCCTTTATTTGAATGAGCAAAACCAAGCAGGATTGGAACGACTGCTGCAAGGCGCCCAATTGTCCTTCGAGGCGTTGGGACGGTTTCGCCCCCATGTCTTTTTGCGAGCAGCTCATCCCTTGACAGAAAAAAGGCAGCTTTCCTTAAGAGATCTCGCCCCTTATCCACAAGTACGCTTTTTGCAAGAAGATGAACGCTATTCGTTCTTCTCAGAAGATTTGATCGACTTCGCTCAAAGCCCTCAAGTGGTGCATGTCAGCGATCGAGGCACGATGGTCCAGCTATTACAACAGACGGATCTTTATGGAACCGGCTCGGGGATCGTTGCCCAACCAGAACGCCAAGGCTTGGCTTTTCTTCCTTTGATCGACGCGTCCGAGGGTGAGATCATCCTCATTAAAAAGAACGATCGCCCGTTATCAGTGATCGGCGAGCGTTTCTTAGCAAAATTACGGCATCATCTTACAGCTTTTCCTAGTGATATATAAGCGAAGGCCTCCTCTTCCAACTCCCCATAGATGATTGGCTGCTCCTTCGCATTATATAAAAAATCCTTGAGCCACTTCCCATGCAGGAGGCTCAAGGATTTTCTTTTACGGTTAACATTGTCGGCAATCACCGCTGATTACAGCTGCTCTGCCTGCATTTGATACATTTGCTGATAGATTCCTTGCCCTTGGACAAGACTCGAATGGGTTCCCCGTTCCACGATCTTCCCTTGATCCAAGACCAAGATTTGATCTGCTTGTTTGATCGTTGACAAACGGTGAGCGATCATAAAGGTCGTCCGTCCTTTTTGCAAGATGGTCATCGCCTTTTGAATGATGGATTCTGTTTCAGTGTCCACATGGCTCGTCGCTTCATCCAGAATCAAGATTTTCGGATCAAACACTAATGCACGGGCAAAACTGATCAGCTGGCGTTCTCCACTAGAAAACTCATTGCCTTTTTCAACGACTGGATGATGGATGCCTTTTTCGTAGCGGCTCAAAAGGTAGTCAGCGCCGACTTGTTTCAAGGCATCGATAATCATCGCTTCGGTGATCGTTGGATCGTTCATTCCGATGTTGCTGGCGATCGTTCCAGTAAATAGATAGGGATCTTGCATGACGATCGCCATTGAATCTCTTAAACTATGACGATCAAAATCAGCGATCACTTGTCCATCCACAACGATTTTTCCGTGCTGCGGATCATAAAAACGGAACAACAGGTTCAAAATACTCGATTTTCCAGAACCAGTATGACCGACTAGAGCAATGGTCTCTCCTGCGGCAACGTCAAAGTTGATATCGTGCAAGATCGCTTGCTCAGGATCGTAGCCAAAGGTCACCTGTTGGAAAGAAACATCGCCATTCGTGACAGTCAGCTGCTCACTTTGTTGTTTTTCAACCGGCTGATCAGCAAACTCAAAGACCCGCTGTCCGGCAGCCAATGATTGCTGCACATTGGTGATGGTTTGGACAAGCCCTTCGATGGGATCATACAGGCGGTTGATGTAATCAATAAAGGCATACAGCAAGCCTGCTGAGATCGCCAAGCGGCCATCAAGGAAAAAGGCGGCCAAGGTCGTGATCAAAATCAAGATCGTTGAGTTTCGCAACAAATTGCCTAATCCCCAAGCGATACTTGAATCGAGTAAGAGGTATTTACGTCCAGTTTTGAACCATTTCTCTACTGTTTCATTAAATTCTTTCTGCAACTGCTTTTCTCGTTGGAAGGCTTGGATGATCGCCATTCCTTGGACAAATTCATTTAACTGCCCACTGATTTGTGAGATGTATTCCCGCATTGCTAAATTGTAACGAGAGGCATATTTGGTGTAAAAATGCTGCCAGATTCCTAAAATCGGGATCAGGATCAGCATCGCTGCTCCTAAGGTGCGGTTCAAAAGAAATAATGCAATAAACGCACCAATGATTTGGATGATGTTGCTTAACAAATTACTGATCACGATCACGTAGAAATTAGACCGCAAAACTTCGGTGTCATTCGTAATCCGTGCGACGACTTTACCAGCTGGGATCTGGTCAAAGTAAGAAACCGGTAATTTGTGCATATGGTCAAAAAGCTGATCCCGCATTTTTTTGACAATACTGTTGGACATTTTTCGCAATTGCAGCAAGCTGATATAACGAAAGAGGGAACCAATCAAATTGACCAGCAAATACCCAGCGAGTAATTGGATCAAAAGCATCGTGTTTAGGTTTCTGCTGTCAACCGCCGGTGTCATCACTCGGTCGATCAGCTGTTTGGCAATCAGTGGTGAAGTCAGCTCGAGCGCTGCTGCTAGCAACAGCAAGATCGCGCCCACGGTAAATTGTTTTTTATAATAGCTCAAATACGTGAGCAAACGCTTAATCGTTGAGAACACTTGTATCGTCCTCCTTTAACTGTTGATGGTAATACTGTTCTTGGTACCAGCCTGGCGTTTCGATCAACTCCTGATGGGTACCACGCTGTGTGATCCGTCCGTCTTCTAAGACGATGATTTGATTCGCTTCGGTGATGGCGGACAATCGATGGGTCACGATGATGGAGGTCGGTGCCTGCTTCATCGTTTTCAAATTCGTGATGATGGCTTGTTCCGTTTTGGCATCAACTGCCGAAAGGGCATCATCCAGTAAGAGGACTTCACTGTTTCGTAAAAACGCCCGTGCTAAGGACAAGCGTTGTTTTTGTCCACCAGAAAGGGAAACGCCTTTCTCACCGACGACCGTTTCGAGCCCTTCTGGCATCCGCTTGATGTCTTCGCTAAAGCAAGCAGCTTCCAGTGCTTCCCACAATACTTCTTCGGAAGCGTCTGGCTGTCCGAATAACAAGTTCTCGCGAATCGTTCGTGAAAACAAGGTATGTTCTTGCGGTACTTCTGCAAAGTGGTTGCGCACTGCTGTTGTTTGATAGGCCGTCAACGGCTGCTCGTTGATCAAGGGGACTTGATCAGAGTATGGATAGCGGTGACCGAATTGTCTTAGCAGCGTCGTTTTTCCGCTGCCGGTCTTCCCAACGATCCCTAAGACTTCTCCACGAGTGATCGTCAAATCCAGTCCTTCTAACACATAACGAGCTGCTTGCGGGTATTGGAAATGGTATGCTTCAAAACGGATCGTATTGATGGCTTGCAGGTCGGCTTCGCCTGGCGTTTCTAATTCATCTCCCGTCTGCAGCACTTCATTGATCCGACGCCAGGATGCGGCACCTTGCTGCATCACATTCACAAGATCTCCTGCTGAGATCATCGGCCAAACGACCATTGTCAAGTACACTTGGAAAGAGACCATCGCACCGATGGTGATCGTTTGGTTGGCAACAAGAAACGCCCCCACACCAAAGCTCATCACGAAACTGATTGCTAAGATGATGGTAATCAGCGGCCCAAAACGGGAATCGATCTCAGAAACGATATTGTTTTTCGCTCGTGTTTCCAGTGTTTTCTTTTGAAACTGTTCCGTGGTGGCTCCTTCTAGTCCATAAGCTCGGACGACCCGAATGCCATCAATGATCTCCAACACTTCACTGTTCATCTCAGAAACAGAATTCTGCGCTTCCGTAAACGCCTTATCGACTTGCGAGCCCCATTTGAAAATGTAATAGGCTAAAAGCGGCATTGGAATCAAGGCAATCAAGGTCAGTAGCCAAGAAACCGTCCCAGCCATCATCGCTACGATAAAACTTAGATACAAACTAGTATTTAAGAAAACCATCAGACCATACCCAACGGTCATCCCCATCACTTGGACATCGTCACTGGAACGAGTCATTAAATCACCTGTTCGGAAACGATGGTAAAACGGCGCCCCCATTTTGAGAAAGTGGCTCATCAATTGTTCCCGTAATTGTTTTTGCAAATCGTAAGAACCAATAAATAAATTAAACGTCCAAACAAATTCGGCCAGATATCCTAACAAGATAGCTCCGGCAAAGAGGGTCACGTATTGGACCAGTACCGAATAATCAAAATTATCTTGGATCAGCGCATCAATGAATAAGCGCAAGATATAGATTGGTGCGACATACATCGCACTAGCAATCACCATAAAGACGAATACGAAGGTATAGCGCACCTTATGTTCTTTAAAATACGTTGTTAATTGTTTTAATACATACTTCATGTTTTATCCCTCACATTCTAAAAAAGCACACAAAAAAGCTCTGTCCCTTCGGAAAAAGGACAGAGCATAAACGTCGTTATTATAGACATTATCTGTACACTAATGGTTACCGAATGAGGGATTCACTTTATTCAATTTGGTTGTTTTTTTATCAAATACTTTTTGCATCGTAATCCCTCCTTCTCTTTTTATTTTGCTGACTACACCTAACACTTTACAGATAAGTTTCTGAGAATGCAACAACTTTTATTAATTTTCTTTAAAAAAGATTGACTTTTCTAAAAACACAGATGTGAAAACAGCCCTTTTTAACAACCTTTTTTTGAAAACGAATTTCTGTTTTACCCCAAGAGTTGCAACGATTTTGGCTAAAATAAAAAAACAGATGCCCTTCTCTTCAACAAACGCTGTTTGATCAGCACACTTGGTTGAAAAAAAGTTCCTCTGTTTTCTTACTACCTGTTTATTCTGTGACAGATGCTAGGCGATAGGATACTGTTCGTCCAAAAGGAAACACTTGCACCCCTTGCAAACGATCTGTTTTCAAATACGCCACCACCCCTTGATATAACGGCAAAACGGCTGTATCTTCAACGATCAATTGTTTTTCCAGTTCTTTCAATAAGTCCCAACGGGCAGCTGGGTCGTTTGCTAAAGTCGTCCGTGCTTCTGCTAACCCTTGATCGTAACTTTCACTAGCATACCCAGACGTATTCAAGCCACCTGTTGAATCATAAAATTCTAAGAAGTTGATCGGGTCCGCGTAATCTGGTGTCCAAGTCCCAAAAACGAGATCAAATTCACCTTGGGATTGCAAGTCCAAACGGTTTTGTAAAGGAATCGACTTGGCATCGATGGTTAATCCCGGCAAATTGGTTTCTAACTGCCCTTGGACAAACTCGATGGTTTTCTTGGCTGCTGCTGTATCTGCTGACAACAGTTCCAAAGTGATTTCCTCTTGTCCCAACTCTTCTTTGGCTTGTGCCCAAAGCTCTTGTGCGGCTGTTAAATCGTACGGCAGTAAATCGCCATTTTCTTCACGAAAATCTTGGTCTGTTTCAGGATCTTTGGCAAAGTTGCTTGGCACAAAGCCGTTCAATGCAGTGGACCCATCACCTAAGATATTTTCGGCAAATGCCTCTTTGTCGATGGCTTGTAAAATTGCTTGACGTACTTTGACATTGCCTGTGACTTCTCGTTTTTGGTTGGCACTTAAATACCCCACCAGCGCCTTTGGCACATAGTTGGCTTGAGCTGAGTTTTGGTATTGCTGCGCGTAAGTATCCGTTAAGGTGGTGTAGTCCAGTTCTCCTGTTTCAAAAAGGCTGACACCAGTCGCCGTTTCCTTCACTACTTGCACGTCGATCTTGGTCAATTGGACATTCTCAGCATCCCAATAATCAGGATTTTTCGTTAACGTCCATGATTCGTTGGTCCCGTTCCACCCTTCGATCAAGAATGGGCCATTGCCAACAAAATTTTCCGCTGATAACCCATAATCGGCGCCTTTTTCTTCAGCAAACGCTTGGTTTTTTGGCATAAAAGGTGTCCCGACCAAAATTTGATCCAGATACGAGATTGGACTTGCCAATGTCAGCTCTAACGTCTGCTGGTCCAATGCTTTTGCACCTAACTCACTCACCTCAGCGTCCCCTTGACGCACTTGACTGCCATTTTTCAACACATCCATTTGATTACTGCTACTAGAACCATTCTCTGGATTAGCAACATATTGAAAGGCGTAGACAAAATCATCCGCAGTAACAGGATCGCCATTGCTCCATTTTGCATCACGAATGGTGAAGGTATAAACCAGTCCGTCTTCTGATACCGTAGGCTCTTCAGCGGCCATCGCAAGCTCAGGATCCCCCTCTTGATCCAGACGGTATAACCCTTCTGCCACTTGTCCGATCATATCGGAACTATTGACATCCGTGTATTGTCCGCTATCAAGGGTTGATAAGGCGCCAGCGGTTGACACTTGAATTTCTTGCGCAACGGCTCCTTGCTCCTCTTGCTGTCCAGAATCCGTCGTGGGGCTCGTGGTACTGCAGGCACTTAAAACCAATACTGTGAAAGCAGTGATACCCATCATTCTCTTTTTCATTTTTCTCCTCCTTGCGTGATCCTCTTTCTTACAATACGTCAACGACATACTTGAAAACCGCTTGTTCTTGTATAAGCGCATCATAGGCAAAATCAGGATGCCATTGAACCGCCAACAAGCGCTGACCCACGTGTTCAATGCCTTCAATGATGCCATCAGGACTCCAAGCTGTCTTTTGCAATGGACGAGCCAATCGATCCACCGCTTGATGATGAAAGGAATTAACCTTTGTTTTTTGACCGTAAACACGAGCCAACATGCTTTTTTCAGCCGTCACGATGGCATGGGTCGGCACTTCTTTCGGAATCGGCGCCTGCATATGAATGATCTCACTGAAGGTACTGATGTCTTGCTGCAGCGTGCCACCGAATGCCACGTTGACCAGCTGCATTCCCCGACAAACCGCAAAAATTGGTTTCTTTTGCAGCAGCGCTTCATCGATCAGCGCTAGTTCAAACTCATCCCGTGCCAACAAGCCGCTTCCAGTTGCCTGATGGGCCTCCTGCCCATAAAACTTGGGTGAAACATCTTGTCCACCAGCTAATACCAGTTTATCGATCTGTGAAACATAGTCCTTGGCTGCAGCTGGCTCACTGATTGGCACGAGCAATGGCAGTCCGCCCGCTTGCTGGATCGCTCGCACATACCCTAATGGTGTGTAGGCGATCGGCAAATGATGCAGCACATCGCCAGCATCTTGCACTTCATTCGCAGCGATCCCTATAATTGGTTTGCCCATCGACATCCCTCCCTGATTAACGATTTTTTCAGAAAAAAGCGGTATCTAGCAGTTGAACAAGGCAAGCGCCGCACTTTTTCTCAAGATATGTTTCAACTATTCTAAACCAATCCGCACTTTTTGTGAAACACTATTTTCACTTTCGCGATCATTTATTACAATCACCATTCTATTTAACCCCCTCTTTGATAAGCAATAAAGAACACCGCTAGTCAGATATAGTTGAATTTTACCAATGCTTTTTCTACGTAAAAAAACATGCGAGAAGCCGTTGCTTTCCGCATGTTTCGTCATTAAAATAATCGATTGTCTTTTAAAAACTCCAGCATCTGTGTTTTTAGGGGATCTTTTTCATTACGGATCGACTTTGTTTGCGTCGTTTCATCAAGTGTCGATGGCCGCGTTTTAGGAAAAGGCGCCGCTGGTTCTTCTGCCAACTCTATGATTTGGAAGCTATCCACCACCACTTCTGCCGCACAAAGTCTCTGACCTTCTGGTGTTTCATAAGGACAGCCTTGCAAGTGTCCATTGATTTTGATACTTGCCCCTTTTTGAGTATACCGTAAAAAGGTCTCTGCCTGTTTTCCATGAATGACGCAAGCAAACCATTCATGGTGCACTTCTTCACTGTTTTGCCATTGAGACACAATGACAAGATCAAAACGTACGCCCTGATCGTCCGCCGCATCAAACGCTTCTTTACTAGGCATCTCTGCGATTTTCCCAGTAAGAACCACTTTATTCATTGCCACGTTGCATCCTCGCTTTTCTCTCATTTCTTGAGTGATCTTAACTTATGCGACCTATTCTACCACATTCCAAAAAACAAGCAATCAAAGGTCGAATGGCTTAAGAAATGCTTTGAACAAAATGAACCAACTCAAAGAATTCGTCTAATCTTTCCAATAATGTGCGATTTTCTGACTGAAAACTTCTCTTTGCTCCAGACAGCAAAAAAACAGTTGGTTCAATCCCCCTCTGAACCAACTGCCTTTTGCGGATTTTTATTTAGCAAAGGAATCTTGACTACCATAGCGATCAAAATGGAGGGTTTCGCTTTCGAGATAATCGATGATCGCTTTGGGGATCATGACCCCTTCTTGCTGGGCTTTTTCAAAGTGTATTTGGCTGATCTCTCCAGGATAGTAGACTTGTGATTGCCCTTCTACTGGCGGGATTGCATGCAGCTCAGTCACCATCTGATCGATGCTTTGCTTGAAGGTTTCGGTGTTGGTAAAACGAGATGGATCGATCACAAGAAGGAATTGTCCTAAGCGGCGTTTTTCCGTCAAGTCCGCATACATGGAGGTGACCTGTTTACCAAAAGCCAAGCCTAGCATCGAGCCAGCTAAAATATCCACCATCATCATCAAGCCATATCCTTTAGCACCAGCGATTGGCAATAATCCTTGGACTGCATAGGGGTCGGTGGTAGGCAAGCCTTGCTCGTCTACGGCCCAAGTATCGGGGATCTGCTGCTTCTTCGAGCGAGCGTCCAAAATTTTGCCCCACGCTTGAACCGTCGTCGCCATATCAAAAACCACCGGCGGATGATTGGCTCGTGGTGCTGCAAACGCGATTGGATTGGTGCCAAAATAGTTTTCGATCCCACCAAAAGGCACCGCCATCGGATCCGATTGACACATGGCGATCGCCACTAAGTCGGCTTCAGCAGCCTGTTTGACGTAATACGCCATCGTCCCGCTATGGCTGGTCTGCTCGATTCCTACTGCAGCGATCCCGACTTCTTTCGCCAGATGAATGGCGATCGCGATCGCTTCATTGCACACATAATGCCCCATGCCGTTATCTCCGTGGAAAATTCCGGTAGCGGCGCCTGTTTTTTCAAAAGACATGTTTGGTTCCAGCGTGATGCCACCTTTTACTAAACGCTCGGCATAGTAGTCCATCCGCACGGCACCATGAGAATGGATCCCGCAAGCATCCGCAAAGGTCAAATGCGCCGCTGTTTCACTGGCAGCGGCTTCTGGCAAACCAGCAGCCAATAGTTTCTTTTTCATCAATGCTTCTAATTCCAGCAGAGAACGTCTGCTCATTTCTTCCATCTTTTCTCCTCCTTAGAAAAAGAGAAGCACGCTTGGCAACGGCTTCTCTTATTGATTAAACACGCGATAATCCAGTTCATCGGCTGACTTAGCGATCAGCAGCGCTGAATAGACGTCTGAGTTCACGTTCAAAATCGTCCGCAGCATGCCAACAAACCATTCGACACCAGCAAATAGCGCAATGCTTTCGATTGGTAAACCAAGCTGGGGAACGATGATTGCCAAGGAAACTAACCCCGCTCCGGGAACAACTGCATTGGCTAAAGAAACGAAAGTCGCAGTTACAGCTACCGTCACCATTTGGATCCCGTCAAAGTTGATTTGATACATTTGGGCGATTGTCATGACGGTAATCGCCATATGCATCGCTGACCCATTGCTGTTCAAAGACATGCCCAATGGCAATACCAAATTGGTGATGCGGCTACTGAGTCCTAATTTGTTCTGGGATTCTTCCATAGCGATCGGCAGCGTGATGGCAGAGGAGGTCGTCGCCAATGCCATGACCGACATATTCTTCATATTTTTGATCAATCGTAACGGATTGATCCGACAATAAACGGTCAATAAGACTAGCCACAGCCCAAGGAACGTGACGGTGGCTAGACCGTAGACGAGCAAATAGCTGCCTAATGGCAAAATGATCTGCAAGCCCAGGGAGCTGATCGTTGAAGCGATCAAAGCAAAAATACCGATTGGTGCCACGATCATCACGTAACGAATGATAGCGATGACAACCTCATTTAGATCCACGATCAGCCCATAAAGAGATGACTCAGGTTTCTTTTGCATAAAGCGATTGAGAGCAACACCAAAGAACAACCCAAAAACGATGATTTGAATAATTGACCCTTTACTCAACGCATCGAAAATATTCGTGGGAATAAAGTTGATCACAGTCTCTGATATAGAAATTTCTTGTGCTTGTAGAGGTTCGCCGGCAGCTTGTGAAAAGTCGATCCCTTTGCCTGGAGCAAAGAAGAGCGCCATCAGCACGCCCCATGCAGCAGCGAATAAGGAGGAAATCCCAAAGACAGCGATCGTTTTTCCACCCAAACGAGTGAGTTCTTTCGGGGCAATCCCCCCAACTGCTTGAATGATTTGTCCAACGATCAATAACGGGATCGCCATTTGCATCAGACGCAAGAAAAGATCGCCCAAGATTTTTAGGAATGCAGCGGCTTGCCCAAAGAACAAACCGCAAAGAATCCCTAGAAGAACGGCAATAACGATCTGCGTCACCATCGGTAGTTTTTTTGCTTTCACTTTGATCCCCTCTTTATTTTCGAAGTATGGTTCCTGTATGCTGATCCAGTTCAGCTAACTTTTCGATTGAGGTAATAATCGCGGTTCTGGCTGCATCTTCTTCAACAAAATCAATCGCAGCTTCTATTTTTGGCAACATACTGCCCGCTGCAAAATGGCCTTCCTCGATGTAGCCCTTGGCTTGTGCCACACTGATTTCTCCTAAGGCTTGCTGATTCGGCTGGTTGTAATTGATGTAGATATTGTCGACACCGGTCAAAATAATCAGGCGATCGGCCTGCACATCTTTTGCTAAGACACTGGCGGTAAAGTCTTTGTCGTTGACGGCTTCCACGCCAGTAAACCCATTATCGTTGCGAACGACAGGTACGCCACCGCCACCGGCACAAATCGTGATCACACCTGCATCGACCAATGTTTTGATGGCTTCTTTTTCAACAATTTCTTGCGGTTTCGGCGATGGAACCACTTTGCGGTAACCACGCCCAGCGTCTTCTTGATACACCCCGCCATTGGCTGCCATCGCAGCATTGGCTTCCTCTTCACTATAAAAAGGTCCGACTGGTTTGGAAGGTTTCTCAAACGATGGATCTGCTGGATCGACACGAACTTGGGTGACTAATGAGATTACCGATGGATGTGCTTGACGTGTGGCAAACTCATTGATCAAGGCATTTTGCAGCCAATAACCGATACTTCCTTGGGTCATCGCTACGCAGCTGTCTAATTTCAATTGGGGATTTTTTTCACTTTCCCCGGCTTTTTGCTGCAACAGCAAGTTGCCGACTTGTGGTCCATTGCCGTGACAAACAATGACTTTTTCCCCTTTTTCGACAAAATCGGCAATATAACGTGCTGCTTGCGCAACGACTGCTTTTTGTCCTTCATCACTGGGGTCTTTATCTAAAATAGCATTGCCGCCTAAAGCGATCACATTCAAACTCATTTTATGCTCTCCTTCTGATTTTCCTTTGCTAATACGGCAAAAACACCTAATCCGATCAGCAGTAATAAACAAGACAGGTAAAACCCGACCTGCATCGATCCTAAAGAATCGGCTAAAAAGCCAGTAACATAAGGCGCTAAGATCGACCCCGACATCCCGATAAAGTTATAGGCACTCAAGGTTGTTCCTAAGGCGCCTTTTGGTGCGTTTTTCGTCACAAAGGTCACGACGATTGGATCAAGCGCCAGCTTGCCAGTCAATCCATACAAAATCAAAACAGTGATCAATAAGGTACGATCCGTTACAAAGGCAATGGCAAATACGGAAAGGGTCGCCAATGGGACCAATAAATAGACTAATTTTTTCGTCGCGCCAGTTTTATCATTCAATCGAGCAAAAATCAACGCACCTGGAATCGATGCCCATGGGACTAAGGAAGCAATAAAGCCGACACTCGCCCCTTCAAAGCCACGCTCGGCAATCAAGAATTGCGGCAGCCAAGTTATAATCACAAAGTTTGCATAAATGCTGGTAAAGCATAGAACAAAGGCTGCCACGAGATTGCGGTTTGAAAAAATCTGCTTCAAGGAAATCTTTTCTTTTGGCCCCTCTTCTTTTATTTCTTGTCCTTCATCTTCTGGACGAATCACTTTTTCTTTCAAAACAAAATAGAACAAGACACCGACAATCAAGGTCGGAAACGCCATTAGGAAGAAGGGTTGGCTCCAATGGCCCCCGTTATCCAAGACCAATTTACTAGAAAGCAAGTACCCGCCAGACGTTCCAAACGCCATCCCACTGTTGATAATGGCATTTCCGACGGTCCGTTTGTTGTCGGGAATCGCTTCGGTAGACAATGCGTATTGCGGACCGTAATAGGCACCTTGACCAATCCCTGCAATGGCACGAATCACTAAGAACAAAACGAAGCTTGTGGCTAGCCCACTGAAGTAAGTAGTCACCGCCAATAAAACAAAACCTAGGGCGATCACCAATTTGCGACCGATTTTGTCGCCGATGATGCCAAAAGGAATTTGCGCAACGGCATATGTCAAAAAGAAAATACTATTGGCAAGTCCTAGTTGTGTGTTGCTTAAATTGAATTCTTCTCCGATCACACCCATGATTGGATTGAAGATCGTCCGTGTGGCGTACATTAAAATCCAGCCGACAAAGAAAATAGCAACGACTTTTTTCCAGTAAGAATTGCTTACTTTGACCGCATCTTTCTGGTTACTGATTTCCATGATTTCTCCCCATTTCTATTCTTTTTCCTCAAGTGACAATGACTCCAACGCTAACAACAACCCAAAACTAAGATCTTTGCCTGACGAATGACCAACGGACATCAACTGCTGCACATCTTTTTCAATCACTTGTGGGTTTTGCTTTTTTAAGTCTTTGAATAATTGCAGCATCAGAGAATTGACATACCCTTGACTGGCACTTTGAATATAAGCAAGGCTGACATCCGTCGTAGACAGCGGTTTTGCCAATGCTTGCGCTAACGCGTCAGCTTCCGGCTGCTGCAAGGCATAGAGCATCGCTTGATAGGCAACTAAAAGATCATCGCCGCTAGGTGTCAATCCTTTGCCGCGGCCAATCAGGTGAGCAATGATTGGTTCCCAATCTGAGACAGGCTGCCGCAATGCCGCAAACACTGCTTGGGTTTTCTCATCTTCGGGCAACCCAATCTTGGTTTCTAGTTTTTGTTGAAGCAGGATTTCTTTCAAAAGCTGCAATTCCGCAGAGGTGAAGGATAGCTCCTTCACCTGCAGCGAAACCAATTCTTTTTCCTCTAATGAAAGAGAAAATGTTCCTTTTGTGCTGTAAAAGGTCAGACCATGCTCTCGGACTTGCACGCGATTGCCGACCTCGATCAAAGGCAGGACTTGCTCAAACAATGCATCTGGTAAAAAGACTCCGAAGCCAGTCAAATAGTTGCGATAGTTGTTGATATTGACCAGCTGCTGCCCGATCATCACATTGAATGAACGATCAAACACGCTATGCACCCGACCGGTACGACCGAATCGTTGCAATGGGTCTAGATAATCACTGATTTTGATTTTCTCAGTCAACATCGATCCCCAGATCCTTCGCATAAGCCGTCAAGGCATTTTCAAAACAGCCTAACGGTGCACGCACCGTCCCTGCACCGACTTGACCGACACCTGCTTCTTTATGGGCGATCCCAGTATTGATGATTGGGGTGATGCCTGTTTCAACGACTTTCCGGATGTCGATCCCCAAACAAGTCCCCTGGAAGTCCCATGTTGGGATCGAGAAGGTCGGATTATGACCGAAACAGATTTTTGCCATTTCATTGGAAGTTTCTAGCGCATCTTCAAAGCCACCAGCGCCGACAAAGCGTGTTACACCTGGTGCGGCTACCATCGCCATTGCTCCGACACCGACGGTTTCAGTAATGGCACTGTCCCCAATATCAGGATTGCCATCTGCTTCGGTAAACCCAGTAAAGTACAAACCTTTCGGCGTATTGACTGGTGCAGTATGCCATTGGTCTTCTGTTTGGGCGACACGAACCCCAAAATTGACGCCGTTTCTCGTCATGGTGGTCACGATCGTTCCTTTGGCATCGACACGGGCACCGTCAACGATGGCTTTGCCGGTTGCCATCATGATATTCAAGAAGAACTGATCGGTATCTGCTAAGAACTTGATCACTTCATATTTTTGCTTTTCATCGATTTCTGTTTGGATGATCAACGGCGCGATCTCTTTCAAGAAGTTCAATGATGCTGCAATATTTCGTTGATGGAATTCATCCCCCATTGTGATCGACCGGGCAATCAATACATTCAAATTGATGCCTTCTTCAGTTAGTTTTAATGCCTTGGCAATGGTTGGTCCTAAGACGTCTTTGATCCAATCCAAACGATCGATGACTTCTTGTGAATAGGCACCAAATCGTAAGACTTTACCGATCCCTTCGTTCAAAATACAGTAGGCTTTGTTGCCGACAAGGCGGTTTTCAACCACAAAGACAGGCATATTCCCAGAAGTGATTCCCCCCATTGGTCCAACTGCCTGGACATGGTGACATGGCATAAAGCGGACTTCCCCACTTTCGAGTAAGCGGCGGGCTTCGTCTTCATCTTTCGCCCAGCGTTCAAACAAGGCAGCGCCGATACAAGACCCTTGCATCGGTCCCGTCATTTCCGACCATTGGATCGGCGGTCCTGCATGCAGCAAGGTTTTCTGACTTTCGTTTAATTCAGCGATCACTGATTTAGCCGGAACGACATCGATCAAGAATGGTTGGGCATTTTTGATTTTATCCGTCACTGCTTGGTTTTCATCTGTGATTTTTTCGTCAAATTCTTCTAACGCGTCTAAAATACGGATCATTTTCTTGTTGCCGTTGGCACGAGGACGCCAGTTGAATTGTTCTGTTTTCCCGCCATATTGCAGGATCGATTCATTGAAGCTTTGTAAGCCAACATTGATGATCCGTGGTTTGGTGGTCAACAGCTCCATCACTTTCTCGCTGACTGTCGGCACCTCAACTTTGCTACCAGTATAGTCATTGACCGCTTTGTCTGCTTCAGAAAGAGTCGCCCCTTTTAAAGCTAGGGCTAATTGCACTGCTTGAGCATTGCTTGGTGCCACATAGACGCCAGCTGCTTTCAAACGGTTGACTGCTTCTTGATAGTTTTGCGGATCTTTTTCAGTTCCGCAGACGGTAGCAACAAAGTACAGCGTGCGATCAGCTGCTTGGACTGTTTGCTGTGCAGCTTCGATGGCTGGTAACAGTGCACCTACCATATCTGCATGTGCGCCGTAACCTAACACCACATCAAATAAAATGACCCCGGTTTGCTCATCTTGCGCATAGTCTTCGATTTTTTTGATGCGCACTTCAGGATCGATCATTGGATGCGGTTTGCCTTGGGTATAGATATCATCACCAAGGTCGATCACATCATAGCCGTGGGAATGCAAGATATAGCCTTCTTGTTTTACAAGGCCTTCTAGATTCAAGGCTTCTGAGATCAGCATTCCTGCTTCGGCAGCTAATGTTCCGCCAGAATAAAGACCTTTAACCACTTTGTCGGCAGCGAGCTTGGGCACATCTGGGGTTGCCACGCGTTCAAAATAGTTCGCCTTGACTGGTTCTTCATTGGCAAGATCAACAGCAATGCGCGCTGTTTCTTCCAGAGTATGTGCCAAATAGACTTTTCCTTCATGGGCTTCTGGTTTTTCTCCTAAGAAAATCGCTACTACAGGTTTGCTGATACTTTGTAGCAATTGAACGACTTCATCCCGCACTTCTTTTGCAGGTGGTTTCGAGATCACGCAAATCACATCTGTCGGTTCATGATTTTCTAAAGCAACGATGGCATCTTTGACAGTGATCGCCCCAACTTTGTCGCTTAAGTCACGTCCGCCGGTCCCGATGGCATGAACGACACCACCGCCTAATCGGTCAATGATCGTCGTCACTTCTTGAATCCCCGTACCAGAGGCACCAACAACACCGATGTTTCCTGGTGCCACGACATTCGTGAAGGCAATCGGAATGCTGGAAATAATACCGGTCCCACAGTCTGGCCCCATCATCAATAAGCCTTTTTCATGAGCCAGCTGTTTCAAACGCACTTCATCTTCGATAGCAACATTGTCCGTAAACGAGAATACATGCAATTCATTTTTCAAGGCTTTTTCCATCTCGGCAGCACCATATTCCCCAGGAATACTAAATAGTGCAACATTGGCATCCGGCATTGCGCTCAAGGCTTCTTGCCATGAAGCCGCCGCTGGCGTTTCTTTGCCTTGATCTTTTGCTGAAAGATCAGCTAAAAATGAATCGATCGCTGGCATTACTTGATCCATGATCTGTTCGTTTTGGCTATCGACCACGATCATCATATCGTTGGGTGAAGCACCTTCTGCCTCTTTAGAAAGCAATCCAGTGTTATTTAATATATCTTTGTTTGCATCCGTCCCCATCATGATTTGACTCATTTCGACATCGCCTAGATCATTGATCGTATTCGTCAGCAGCATTAAGTTAATGGAATCTTGGTAGTTATTCTTTAAGATTACTGTGTGCAGCATTTGTTCTCCTCCTTTTCTTATACTCTCATTCTAACGAGCCTTGTTTGCGTTTTCATTGGATAAAGTTCTAAAAAAATGCTATACTTTTTATCCAAAAGAGAAAAAAGGAGCATTTTATGAAATTAAAAGAATTGGTTGAACTGCCGCTTTTTGAAAAAAGTAAAGTCCTGACTGGCTCCATTGGTTTAACAAATTCCGTTGGTTCCGTTATGGTGTTGGAAGCGATGGATATCGAAAAATGGAGCAAAGCCCATCAATTGATTTTGACTTCTTTTTATGCCTTCAAAGACCAATCGCCTGAGGAACTGCGTGTTTTTTTTGAAAAAATGCAGCAAATCGGTGTCAGCGGTTTAGTGATCAAAGTGGATCGCTTGATCCCTATGATTCCAGATTGGGTGATTGAGCTTAGCTTTGCTTATCAGATCCCTTTGATCAAAGTACAGCAAGAAGTCAGCTATGAAGCTATCATGCTAGCGGTTTACGAACCATTGCTGAATCACCAAACCCAGCTGCTGCGTACCTATTACGAAGTTCGCCAGCGCTTCATGAAAGTCGAGCGCAACCACTCTTCTTTCGATCAGATCATGCAAGAGTTCTATCAATTGATCGAAAAGCCTTGTTCTTTGCGCATCCCCCATTTAGATGTGCATGTGTCCGTCGGTCAATCCTTTAAGAATTTCGTGGTGACCAAACAAGAACCTATGAAGACCATCGAGTTTACCAAGAACCACTACGAATATTTGGAATTATTTTCTCATGAGAACAATCAATATGTGACTGCCATCAAAGTAGAGATCATCAATCCTTACAATGATCTATGTACCCTGATCGTTTATCAGAAAGATTCGCAGATCCCTGAGGCAAAAGTCATGATTATTGAAAATGTGATCGACGTCATCTATGAACGCCTCCAAATGGCGTATTTGTTGAAGAAAGAGCGCTACAATCGCATGAACAATCTTGCCGATGCGATCTTGCAAAACACTCCTAGCAATTTGGCTGAGCTGGATCTTTTGTTAGAAGAAGCGCAACTGGATCGCTACGATTTTTACCAAGGCATCGCCTTTGCTTCCAACAGCTTTAAAGATAAGGAGCGTAAGTCCGTCGTTTTGCACAAGCTACGGGCGTTGAAAACACCCCACGTCTTTTTTGAACACCACAATTATTTGGTGATCCTCTATAATTTCCAATCGATCGCCCATCAGGTGACGAAACAGATGCTGCAGACACATTTTGATGATGCCCTGTTAGCCGATGAACATGGCTGCTTGGTGGTCAGCGAAGTCTTGCGCAAGGAACAGATCAAAGAGATCCTGCCAGAGTGTTTGGATGCGATCCGCTTCAATCGGCAGTTTTATTTGGCGCCGATCATTGCCTATAGCGACTTAGGTATCTTTAGTTCCTTTATCAAGGAGAACCAACTGGAAAAGCTGCAGCAAAGCATTCCCCCGAAGCTGTATCAACTCTCGGAAGAAAATGAAGAGCTGTTCAAAACGCTGTATACCTTTTTTATCACGAATCGCAATTACAAAAATACGGCTGAAACCTTGTTTCTTCATGCCAAAACGATTCGTTATCGGCTAAGCAAAATCGAACAGCTACTAGAGATCGATCTGACAAGTCCGATCCAATTAGTCAATTACGAGATCGGCACCTATTTATTAGAGCTTCAGAAAAGGAGTCAAGCAAAATGAAAAAAGAATGGCAATTGACCACCGGTGCTTCGGTGTCCCTTTATCCTGCTTCGGAGAAATACGTGATTTACTTTCACGGCGGCGGTTTTGTTTATGGAACCCGCCAAGACATTCCCGCATCACTGATCGCACTATTTCAAGAGCAGCAATACAGCGTCCTCACAGTCGATTATTTACTGGCGCCCAATTCCTCGTTAGCGGAGATTTTGGCGCTGAACTGGCAAAATTTTCAAGAATTGCAAGCAACTGTGCTTAAAGATAACCCGTTTTGTTTCTGCGGACGCTCAGCTGGCGGTTATTTGATGCTGGCGCTGACCCAGCAATTACTGAAGGAACAACAGAGATTGCCTGAAAAACTGGTCAATTTTTATGGGTATACCGATCTTTCTTTTATTGAAAACAAACGAGTCTTGCAGCAGCCGCTCTTAAGCAAAGAGCAAGTTCCTCCTTTGGATCAAACCGAGATCGTTTGGGATGATCCGCAGTTTCAGCGCTATTTGCCTTATGTTTATTGGGTTCAACAGCAAGAACTCACCACGATCTATGGTCTAACAGCTGAAGCTCTTTCTGACTATGCCATTGATCCTGAGCTGCTTGCTCAATTTCCTCCAATTTTCAGCAGTGCCAGCAATACCGATGAGGAAGTTCCTTTTCGTTACAGCAAAGGCTTGAAGAAAGTGCCTAAAAGCAAATTTGTCCCTGTCTATGATTTGCCCCACGACTTTTTGAAAAACGTCGAGGAGCCGCAAGTCCAAATGGTGTTTCAGCAGCTCGCCCGTTGGCTCAAACAATAATTTGATACAAGTAAAGTGAAAATAATGTTTTTTTATTTCGACGAGTGCACAGAAAAACTCTGATTGCCTTCGCTTCCTCCTTATCTCAAAAAACGTGTGGTTTAATGAAACTCTTTTAATAAAAAAAGGCTTGATACAGGCTCAATTCAAGAGAGAATGCTATACTAAAGGGGAGTATGTTATAGGAAAGAAGGATGAGGTTTTATGCATTTTGTCGGGATTTTGTGTTTGATCCTAATCACGACGACCCTCTTCTCGCATCTGGCGAGACGGATGGGCGTTCCTGCTGTTATCGGGCAGTTGTTAGCGGGGGTTTTATTAGGAGGCGCAGGACTCAATTGGGTCCATCCAGATATTCTGGTTCATGATTTTTCAGAGATTGGTGTTATTTTGCTGATGTTTTTAGCGGGATTGGAAAGTGATATTTCTTTATTGAAACGCTATTTTCGTCCAGGGATGCTCGTTGCCCTTTTGGGGATCGTGTTCCCTATGCTCTTCGGGTATGCCACGGGGGTCGGTTTTCAAAGCAGTCCCACAGAAGCGTTCTTTTTCGGGATCGTATTAGCTGCCACCTCAGTCAGTATTTCTGTCGAAGTATTGAAAGAGTTGAATGTGGTGAATACGAAAGAAGGGTCGACGATTCTTGGTGCTTCCGTCGTGGATGATATTTTGGTCGTGTTGGTTTTGAGTCTTAGCCTTTCCTTTTTAGGCGGCGAAAGCAGCCAAGCAACACCACTGCCGGTCACCTTATTGGTAGAATTGATTTATTTTGTGTTGATTTTTCTATTAGTGAAATGGATTGCTCCGTTCTTATTGGCACTTGCAGAAAAGCTATTTGCAAATTCCGCGGTGATCATCATGTCACTGATCATCTGCTTAGGAATGGCGTATCTTGCTGACCTCGTTGGGTTAAGCTCGGTCATTGGTGCCTTCTTCGCAGGGATCGCTGTCAGTCAAACGAAGGTTCGTGAGGAAGTGGAACACAGTGTCGAAGCATTAGGTTACGCCGTCTTCATTCCGGTGTTCTTTGTCAGCGTTGGCTTAGAAGTTGATTTTTCCCGCTTAAATGAGCAATTATTCTTTATTCTTGCCTTTACCGTGGTCGCGATCATGACCAAATTGGTCGGCGGCTATGTCGGGGCGAAAATCGCGAAATTCTCAAACAACAGTGCTTGGATGGTGGGAGCTGGAATGATTTCCCGAGGTGAAATGGCATTGATCATTTTACAGATTGGTCAACAAAACCAATTGATTTCGTCCGCATTGTATTCCCCTTTGGTGATCGTTGTCTTGTTGAGTACCTTGATCTCTCCCCTGATCTTAAAATACTTTACGAAAAAGATTTATTAAGCGATGTAGCAACAGCGAGGCGATACCGATGATTGCGAAAAAAACAGCGCGGGTTTTGTAGTGACCGCTCAACGGCCGATTGTTGATCGAACGTTGGGCGGTCGCTTCCTTTCCCGCGCTGTTTTTCTCTATACAGGTATAAAAGCGACAATGCTGCTAGTTACTAGAAACCAATGTTAATTTCCCATGATCGATTAGACACACGTCATCCGCGACGGCATCGATAAACGCTTGATCGTGAGATGTGAACAAAACCATACCACGATAGCTGCGAATCAATTGTTCCAAGACGGTGATTGTCGGTAGATCAATAAAGTTCGTCGGTTCATCAAGTATCAAGACATTGGCAGGTTGAGTAAAGATGCGTGCGAGCTCGACCCGTGTCGCTTCCCCGCCGCTTAGCACATTGACTGGCTTCATCACGTCAATCTGGCTTAATCCCAGATTGTGTAAAATACTGCGGACCAGTGGTTCCTGATAGTCTGTTTGAGCCATCAATTCCGTCAAAAGCGGTGTGGTGCTGTTTTTTCGATAGCCCATTTGCTCGTAGACCGCAAAGACGATTTTCGGTGATACATAGATTCCCTCTCCACCTGCGATGATTTCTTTTAGTAAAGTCGACTTTCCCGAACCGTTCGGACCCACGATAGCGATTTTCTTCCCGGCAGCAAACTGGAAACTGCTGCTGTCTAGCAAACGTTTCGCCCCTCTTTGAATGGTTACTTGCTCCCCACGAATCGGTCGTTTATTATGCAGCTCCACTGCAGGGACTACCGGAAAACGAATCACCTGCTGCCGGGCAACACCCTTCACTTCTTCCAACTGATCCAAGCGACTTTCCATGGCTTTGACTGTTTTTTGCAATGACTTTTGCACCGTGTCTTTTTGTTTTGATGACGACAAACGGTCTGGTCGGATGTTCTGCTGCCGCTTTTTTTCAGAAATGCGACTGCTCTTGATCGCTTGTTCTTTTTTCTTTTGGATCGCTTGGGTCAACTGCTGTTTTTGTTGCTGATACTGCGCAGCCTCCCAGGCAACACGCTGTGCCGCTTGCTCTTTTTGCTGTCGGTAACTGTCATAATTACCAGAATACTCGGTGACTTTTCCTTGATCGACTTCCCAGATTTTCGTTGTCAGCTGATTCAATAGATACCGATCATGACTGACCACGATCAGGGTGCCATAATAATACTGCAGTTCATCAATCAAGACTTGAATTCCTTGCTGGTCCAAGTGGGTCGTTGGCTCATCGAGCAAAAGTCCTAACTGATAGGAAGATAACGTTTGTGCCAACCGGTATTTGGTCTCCTCCCCGCCGCTTAGTGTCGCCAATTCATTTGTTGGGATCGAAAAACGACCGAACAGCGCCCAGTCAAGGGCCTCCGTCTTTTCAGTCACCTCAGCGATTTGCGGGAAATAGTGAAACGAATTTTCTTTTTGGATCGTTCCTGAATCAGGATCGACCACTCCCGCAATCAACTTCAGCAAGGTAGACTTGCCTTGCCCGTTTGCGCCCACGATCCCGATACGATCCGTTTGATAGGCACTCAGTTCTTCAATGTTCAGTACTTCTTTGGCCCCATAATTTTTGATTAGATTGTTTATTTTTACACTTAATTGTTCCATCAGTCTGTCCTTCCCGTCTAGGAAAACGCAAGCACAAAAAAAGGGCATAGCCTACCGCTATACCCTGATTTTAATAAGAAATTGGAAAAAAGAGGACACTCATCCCTTGAAATCACGATTGCCTAGACTTTTGAAATAGATTTAAATTAGCTATTCAAAAGGTCAATCCACAATTTCATCGATGCTGTCATGTTTTTTCCTCCTCTTTTTGTCGTATTTGTCTGTTGAATGACAAGCGGAAAATCAGCCGCTACTGTTTACCGTTTACGGTATTTCAGGAAGCTTCTTTAGTCTATCAACGAATCAATCGTAGCACGTTTCCAAAAAAGAGTAAAGTTTCATCACAAGAATGATTGGTCTTATACGCCATCGGTGATTTTTTCTGCTAATTTGACCTGGGCTTTTTCACCATTGAAGATTGCACGATCCAGTTCTCCTTCATCATGAGCAACGATCAACGCCACCGTGACGTCAGGGTCAACATTCAAGAGGGTCCGAAACATCCCAGAAAACCAATCGATCCCTGCCAGTAAGGCGATGCTTTCATTAGGCAGTCCTAACATAGGTAAAACCGTAGCCAGTGTGACTAATCCGCCGCCTGGAACGACGATCGTTCCCAAGCATGCCAACGAGGACAACAAGACCACTTGCAAAAGATCCCCCCAGCTCAATTGGATCTGGTACGCCTGAGCAACGGTTACGATTGCCAGGGCTAAAAATAAGGAGAGCCCATTGCTATTTAAGGTCATGCCTAAAGGCATCACGAGCTTATTGATTCGATCACTGATCCCAAATCGTTCTTTGCCATCTTCGATTTGAAACGGCAATGAAACAGCAGAAGAGGTGGTCGTAAAGGAAACCACCGATAGACGCCACATATTCTTTATCAAACGAAACAAGGAAACTTTGCAATAGAGCGACGTCAAGAGAAACCAAAGAAACAAAAAGAGCAAAGATGCCGCTGCTAACGTCAATAAAAAACTGGCTAACATTCCCAACACACGAATGCCGGTATCTTCTACCAAGGAAGCAACAAGGCCGAAAATCCCGATCGGCGCCAACTTCATGATCATGCTGACCATTTTTAACAAAATATGATTAAAACTACCGATCATATCTAGAAACAGCTGATTCTTTTTTTCATGCTTGATTAAGCTCAAGGCAAGGCCAAAGAAGAGCGAAAAAATAATCACTTGGACCATATTCTGCTCCACCATGGCTTGAATAATGTTCAGTGGAACAAAGTTCAAGATGACTTCTTCTATACTGCTGGTACTTAATGCAGTTTCTGTACTTTGCAGCAGCGACTGGTCAAGGCCTGCGCCGGGCTTGAGGATCAAGGCGAACAAGAGACCGAAAATAGCGGCGACGAGGGTCGAACCGGTAAACCAGAGGAAGACTTTCCCGCCGATCCCACCTAATTCTTTTGGATCAAGTCCCCCCACCGCTTCAATCACCGAGCCCATGACCAACACGACCACAGACATTTGAATCAGTCGCAAGAAGAAGTCCCCGACTAGCTGCATTTGATCACCTAAACCGGGAAAGGAAACGCCCCAAAAAATCCCCAATACCGTTGCAATCATGATTTGGTTGGTCAAACTGATTTTTAAGGATCGTTTTTTCATCTGTTGTTCCTCACTTTTCTACTTTGCTGTTTTCTTAGAGTTTACAGTCAAGAATAAGAATGTACCACCGATCAACAAAATAATTGCGATATAAAAGCCCATTACTTTTGACCCTGTTGCATCCGAGATCGATCCGGTCAATGTTGGTGCGATAACGGAAGACATCATGCCGAAAAAGTTGAAGACCCCTAATGTCGTACCGACCCCAACTTTTGGTGCATTTTCCCCTAGCCAAGAAATGATGATTGGTTCAACCGCTAGTTTTCCAAGGAACCCGTACAAGATCAACGCGATCATTAAGAAGGTCGAATTTGTTGCTTGCACCGTTACTAATAACATCAACGCCGCTAATACTTCTAAAATAACGATAAAGGTAACTTTTTTATGCATGTATTTGTCTGCCAAGCGGCTAAAGAACAAGGCCCCAGGAATCGAAGCAAATGCCACCAATGAAGAAGAGAAGCCGATTGCGACTCCTTGGAAGCCTCGTTCTGTTCCTAAGAAGTTTGGTAACCAAGTAACCGTCATATAGTAGGCATAACACGTCGCAAAATATAACACATACGTAAAGAGCATCCGCAGGGAGAACAAGGTCGAAAGGGAAACTTTTTCTTTCGGCTGATCCGTTGTTTCTTCTTCAGCTGCTGCTTGACTCTCCAAGAAAGCTACGTCTTCTTTGTTGCTGCGGATCACCAATGCGAAAGCGATCGTCATACAAACGATCAAGAAAGCGGATAAATACATCATTGTTTGCCAAGGCATGTTCATCTGAATAACGATAAAGCTTGATAAGATCATCCCAAACCCTGACCCAACGGCAGAACCACTATTGACGATCGCTGTTGAGAAGCTCTTCTTTTCTTTCGGAATGTTCTGTGAGGTCAAAGAATACGCGGAACCATAAAATGATCCACAGCCGATCCCTGCTAAAAAGCTACCGGTATAGATCATGGAGATTGAAGAGGCTTGTGAAATCAGTAAAGCTGCCAGTGCAAATACCACAAATCCCGGAAGCAGAACTGTTTTCTTCCCAATCTTATCCACTAAAAAGCCGGCAGGGATCTGCATGATCACATAGCCGAAAAAGTAAAAGCTGGCGATCGATCCTAATGCTGTATCAGAAATATTGCCGCCAAGTGACTCATTGATTTGCGGATAGACCGGTGATAACGCAGCGCGATAAATCCAGATAGTGACCCAGCCTGAACACATTAAGATAATAATTTGTTTCCAGTAGGCAAGCCCACCACGTTCTTTATTGATTTCCATTTTTTTCCCTCCATCAGTTACACAAGTAAAGTTTGTGAAGCACGCCAACGAAAGCGCTTTAAGATAGTCTTAGTGTACGTTTTTTTGCCGACTATTGCATTTGTCATTTTTCACAAAGCGCTTTCAGTCGTTGTGCATTTGTGCTAAAATTTTAAGTCGTTTTTTGGTAGTAATTTAACGCAGCGATGAGCGCTTTGCCGGCAGAAATTGGTGCTTGCTGGTACAATAGTGCCCCTTCTAACGCGGCTAGGACATGTAAAATATTTTCTTTGCGGCTGCTGTAGCCCATATTTCCAATCCGCCAGATTTTTCCTTTTAGATCACCAAATGAACTAGCGATCTCTACACCAAAGGAGTGAAGCATCTCTTCTCGGACAGCTTCGCCATCAACACCTTCTGGAATAAAGATGGGGGTAACTGTCGGCATTTTGGTTGCTTTTTCGCCATAAATCGAAAGCCCCATTGCCTCCAGTCCAGCGACCAACGCCCCTTCATTCGTCAAATGACGTTGATAGGCTGCATCGAGGCCTTCGTTTAGCAACATCCGTAATCCTTCATGAAGCGCATAGATCATACTCGTCGCTTCTGTGTGATGGTTGATTCGCTCTTTGTTCCAGTAGCGTTGCAATTGACTCAAATCCAAGTAATTACTCATAATGTACCGCTTGTTTCGATCCGTTTTGCTCAAGCCTAATTCTTTTTGGTAACGGGCATTAAGGACGGCTTCGACTCGATCGTTGTAGGTCACTAATGAAAGACCAGACGGCACACTTAAACACTTCTGTGTACCGGCAATTGCCAAATCGACACACCAATCATCGACTGACAGGGCCACGCCACCATAAGTCGCCACCATGTCAACGACAAAGAAAATATCTTTTGCGCGACAATACTGCCCGATTTCTGCTAACGGCTGCATTTGCCCATTGGCAGTTTCCCCGTGGACCATCGCCACGATCTTGGGTTGAAATGCGTCGATTTCTTTGATGACCTCTGCGGGTGCAAAAGGAGCCGTCCATTCTTTTTCTACATATTTGACTTGCGCTTGGGCACGTTCACAGATTTCTCCAAGTAAGAAAGCAAAGCGCCCATAGGCGGGGATCAAGACTTTGTCCCCTGGTTCGATCAAAGCGATCAGCGCCGCTTCTAAACCAGCTCGGGAAGTCCCATCAATGGCAAATGCCTCTTTATTTTTGGTTCCAAACGGTTGTTTGATCATTTCTTTGACCTCATCCATGATCGCCAAAAAATTCGGATCAAACTGCCCCAAAATGCGATTGGTCATTGCTTGTAGAACAGCTGGATGGGCTTCTACAGGCCCAGGTGTCATGATCGTACGTTGTGCGATCGTTAACTCTTTATACATCTTTTTCCCTCATTTCTCTTTTTGATTTCACTGTCCAACGCCTTGTCAACGTTTCCAAGTTTGTTGTACAATAAAGCTAAAAAAGGACATGTTTTTGTTTGTTTTGTTCAATTCCAAAAGGAGTTTCTCTATGAAGTTAGTTGCTGAATTGCTTGCTATACCACGCTTTTCCAATTTGCGTTTATTGACAGATCCCCTGACTGCGGAAATTCCCGTCGACAGTATCGAAATCACCGAGACCCCCGATATCGCCCACTATATTCCTGAGCATACCTTTATCTTAAGCACGGCGATGGTTTATAAAGATAATCAAGGAGCGCTTCTAGAGCTGATCGATTCTCTCGTAGCCAAAAATGCCGCTGGATTAGGCATCAAGATTGGTCGTTTTTTGGATGTCATCGATCCTGAAGTCATCGCCTACGCCGATAGCTTGGGTTTCCCCATCGTAGAAGTACCTGCCACGATGCCGCTGGGGCGTTTGATGCACCAGCTTTTGAATTTGCTATGGAACACCAAAACCGAGCAGCTGAGTTATGCATTAGACATTCAAAAACGGTTCTCTGCTTCCTTGATGAAGGATGTCAGCATCGCTCGCTTTATCGCTGATTTTGGCCAAATGGTCAATACACCGATCATTTTGTTGAATCCTTTTAAACAAGTGATTGCCCACTCCAAGCATTTCACCCGCATGTCAAAACCCGCGGAGTATTACATCCATCAATTAGGACAAACGAAAGGGGTTTTTACTGGTGAAAAAAGCGGGGCAATCCCTATCAAAGATCTTCATGAAAAAACGTCACAAATTTCTTATTATGCCATTGAAACCTCCACTTATTTCCCCCATTATTTAGTCATTTTGAATCCTGAGGCGATTCCTTATCCTGTCTCGGATTTTGCGCTGGAACAAGCAGCATTGGTCTTGTCGTTTATGCTCTACAAAAACCAAAAAGTGCAAGAATCTTTTGAAGATTTAAAAAGTGACTTTTTAACACGAATGATCGAATACCAGCAATCGACCAAGCAAGAACAAAAGGATTGGTTAGATCTCGGAAAAACTTATGGGTTGGTCAAAGCCCGCCATTATCGTGTCATCTATGGTGCCTGCGAACCAACCAAAGAAACCAAAGGCAAAGACAAATACCTAAAAGAAGAAAGTGACTTGGTCTATCAGTGGTTTAGTGAACAACTGCCTTATCGCATCAAAGATGTTTGTCTCTTTCGCTTAAAGGGCAGCAATCACTTTGCGATTTTCGTGCAGCATAAGTGTGATGCCTTAGAAGACCATTTGATTGAGACCGCCAATGCTTTGACCAATCGGTTGCCTTTTCGAATGGCCTTTGGTGTAGGGAGTGTCTGTGAAAGCATCAATGATTTAGCCAGCTCCTACATTGAAGCAAAGACTGCTTATGAAGAACGAAGAGGCCAACATGATTCTCCCATCGTCTCTTTCTACCATCAACGGGGAATGCGGAGTCTATTTGAAAAAATGAGCCCTGAAGATATCCATTATTTCTGCCGCACGATCCTCAAAGAATTGGCGTTTCCGCAAGAAGATGCCACCATCGAATTGCGCAAAACCTTACGGGCTTACTTGGATTATCAATGTGAGATCACCCGCACCGCCAAAGCCTTGTTCGTTCATCGCAATACGATCAAATACCGCATCGAACAGTGCCAAAAGCTACTAGGAAAAAACGTGCATGATCCTAGCATTAGCCTGGATCTGCGCTTAGCCCTTGAGCTGTCCGAAGAAGGCGACTAATAGGCGAATCAAGCAGTTGGATCGCTGGTGTTACCCAGCGATCCTTGTGCCTGCTTCACCTAACAATGCTAAGTCTGCTTCTTCCAATGAGCAGATGATTGCCGTCTTTCCTTGCTTGGCAAACGCAATCGCTGCTTCCATTTTCGGCCCCATACTGCCTTCTGCAAAATGCCCCGCATCAAAATATGCTTGCGCTTCACTTACGGATAACCCCGTTAATTTTTCTTGCTCCGGTGTTCCGTAATTGATATAAACGTTGCTGACGTCGGTCAGCATCATAAATACATCGGCATCCACTTGTTCTGCCAATTTTTTCCCAGTTCGGTCTTTATCGATGACTGCTTCGATCCCTTTCAAGCCTTCCGCTTGTTTTACGACTGGAATCCCACCGCCGCCACCAGCGATCACGATGGTATTTTGATTCAATAAATGAACCATTGATTCCACGCCGTGGATCGTCACAGGTTGTGGGGATGGCACGACGCGACGGTACCCACGTCCAGCATCTTCTTCCATAACCCAATGTTTTTCCTCAGCCATTGTTTTTGCTTCTTCTTCTGAGTAGAACAAGCCGATCGGCTTCGTTGGCTTTTCAAACGCGGGATCATCCGCTGCCACTTCCACTTGAGTCAATAAGGTCACGACATTGCTGGTCAGTTCTTCTTGATCGATTTTATTTTTGATGCTTTGCTCCATCAAATAACCGATAAAGCCTTGTGACTCTGCATTGCAGACATCCAGTGGAAAAGGCGGCACGACTTCTTTGGCTTCTTCATTTTGTCGTAAAATATTGCCGACTTGCGGCCCATTGCCATGCGTCACAACGATTTGATGGTCAAGTTTCTCGATTTTAGCGATCTGTTCTGCACTTAACTGGATATTTGCAAGCTGTGTCTCTACGGTCGCTGGTTGATTCGGTTTTAAAATTGCATTGCCCCCTAGAGCGATGACCACTCGTTTTGCCATATGAATTCCTCATTTCTATTGTTTTGAAATTGATTGATACTGCGAGCAAACCCTGCCAAAAAGTCAGCCCCCGAGGTATGACCGATCGCTAGTATCTCTTTGATTACTTGGTAAAAAGCCGCTGAATCGGTACACCTGGTCAAGGATAACGCCGATTGATTGAATGCGCCTGTCAACGCATGCAGAAGATAATGTTTACTGACGTCAGTCGTCAAATCATTGACTGTCAACAGCCTTCTTTGTAGATAAGCCACCAAGCGGGTATCTTCTTGCCCCATCACTCGGCGAGCCAGCAAATGACCAACTAGCATATCATCGCCTGTGGGGGTCAATCCGACACCCCGTCCGACTAAATAAGCGACTGCTTGCCGTTGTTCTTTAAATGAAGGCGTGCATAGCTGATCGATTGCGTCATAAAACGGATGATTGCTGCTGATGGTTTGTGAAACAGCTTCTTGAATCCCCGTCTTTTCCGTGACATGTTGGAGGGTTGACCAAAACAGTTCTCGATCAAATGGGGCTGTGCCAGCTGGGAAGGTGGTTGTAAACATGGCTGCCTTTTGAAAAGACAGACGATGATGCGGAAAATGGATCACTCGTTGCTGAACCAAAAGAGTGGTACCAGCAAGCAAGTCGGTCGCCAACGCTGCATAATCGTCGGCAGCTAAAATCATCCCTTTGGGCACGCGAGCCGCTTGTTTAGAGACACAGATCAGCTGATCCTGACGAGGATCTTGCAGATTGAAACTATGCTGAAACACACTGTGAACGAGCCAGGTGCCATTGATAAATGCGGGTTCAAATAAAGCTTGGTCGATCCATTTTGCCTGTATCATCGCTAGGTTGCTCCTTTTCACGTTTTCAGACCCTGAGTTATTCTTCAAATCCTAATTTTTTTGCATAAGCCAAGACAGCTTTTTCAAAGCAATCCATTGGTGGTGTCACTGTCCCGGCCCCAATTTGTCCCCGTCCAGCTTGTTTGTTGGCGATCCCTGTATTGATCACCGGTAAGATCCCTGTTTCCACGACTTTCCGAGCATCGATCCCTAAACAGATCCCTTTGAAGTCCCATGTAGGAACGGGAAAATTCGGATTGGTATCAATGGAGATCTCTAACATCTCATTGCTGGTTTTCAACGCATCGTGAAATCCGCCGGAACCAACGAAGCGTGTCACAGCTGGGGCAGCAATCATCGCCATTCCCCCAACACCAAAGGTTTCCGTAATGGCACTGTCGCCCATATCTGGAGAGGCATCTTCTTCACTGAATCCTGAGAAATACAACCCTTTTGGTGTATTGACAGGACCGGTAAACCACTCGTCCCCCATACCAGAAATACGGATACCGAATTCATGCCCGTTGCGACACATTGCTGTCACAACCGTTCCTTCTTCAATCGTCCGGGCGCCATCAAGCACCGCTTTTGAAGAAGCCATCATGATATTCAAGAAAAACTGATCCGTGTCTGCTAGAAACTGAATGACTTCTGGTTTTTCTTTTTCAAATCCTTCAAGGGTAACGATCGCTGGTGCTACTTCTTTTAAGAACGCCAACGAAGCAGCGATATTCCGTTGATGGAACTCATCCCCCATGGCGATTGCTTTTGCGACTAAGACATTGATGTTCAAGCCATCGGGTTTTGTTTGTAGTGCAGCACTTAAAACTGGTGCTAACGTATTTTTCATCCAATGCAAGCGATCAATGACTTCTTGAGAATAGGCGCCAAAACGTAAAACTGCCCCAATCCCTTCGTTCATCGTACAGTACGCTCGGTTGCCGTCTGTTTTGTTTTCCACCACGAGAACCGGCATATTGGCAGAGGTGATGCCCCCCATTGGGCCAACCGCTTGCACGTGGTGACAAGGAATCAGTTGAACTTCCCCAGATGCTAATAAATGACGTACCTCTTCTTCCGTTTCGCCCCAGCCTTCAAAAAGTCCCGCTCCAACACAAGCGCCTTGAATCGGATCGATCATCTGGTCGTAGCGGATCGGTGGTCCTGCGTGCAATAGGACTTTTCCTTCACCTAATTCTGGAATGACACTGACTGCTGGAACGACATCCAACAAAAAAGGCGAACCGGCAACGATCTTGGCAATAACGGCTTGGTTTGCTTCTTCAATAGTTTCGTACACGATAACTTCCTCCTACTCTGATAGTGACACTTGTGCTAAGAAACGTAAGGCTTTTTGTAACGTTACGTTCCCACCAGCAATTGGCTGCCAGTCGTATTGAACGACTTGACCGTGATGCGTCTGGATCGCTTCTGCAAAGCTACGCAACCCTACATTGATGAACGCGTCATTCGACAACAATTCGCGGCTCTTTTCAGATGGCTCTGGCAACCCATCGGCAGTTGTCACTGCTTTTGGCAACAGCTTACGACTAATTGGGGAAAAGGGATGGCCGAGCATTGCTAAAGCTTTTTTGACTGCTTGGGCATTGCTTTGACACAAAATCACGCCAGCTGCGGTTAAAATCTCTGCTTGCTCGTTGCTATCTTGGGGGTCTAAATCAGTTCCAACGATCGTAGCGATCACCGCTAACTCCCGACCAGCTGCTTGTGCTTCTTCCTTCAATGATTTGATGGTCGGTGCCAATTCACTCGCCATATCTTGATGAGAGCCGTACCCTAAAACGATATCTAACAAAATCACTGCCGTTTCAGGATCTTCCCCCGCTTGTTTCAACAGTTCGATCCGCTTTGTTGGGTCGATCATCGGATGGGGCTTGCCTTGAGTATAAATGTCATCACCTAAATCGATGATCTCATGGCCAGCTGCTTTTAAGATGTATCCTTCCTGATGGGTATCTTCTTGTTCCAGATTTAATCCTGCTTTAACAAGCATCGCTGCTTCGTACGCCAATGTTCCGCCAGAATAGTAAGCTTTGATTTTTTGTTGTTCAGGTCCAAAAGTGGCAGCTGCTGTTTCCTCTTTCACTGGCTCTAGTCCAATCTGTTCTTGACGTAGCAGCTGCACGGCTAATTGAGCCGCTTCTTCCAGCGTGTAGGCTCGGTAAAGATTTTCTTCGTGGTCCGTTGGCTCTTCCCCAAGAAAAATCGTGACTGCAGGTTTTGTTCCTCTTCTTAAAAGTGCCAACACTTCATCTCGGACACGTGGTGCAGGTGGTTTGGAGATCACCACGATCACCTCCGTATCAGGATCGTGTTCCAAGGCAAGAATGCTATCTTTCATGGTGATCCCACCGACGGCTTCTTTGAGATCTCGTCCACCGGTTCCGATGGCTTGTGTCACACCGGCACCCAATTTATGAATAATAGTGGTGACTTCTTGGATACCAGTACCCGAAGCGCCGACAACACCGATTTTCCCTTTACGGACGGCATTGGTGAAGGCTACTGGTATCCCATTGAGAATCCCTGTGCCACAATCTGGTCCCATTAAAAGAAGTCCTTTTTCATGCGCCAGTTTCTTTAGCCGAACTTCCTCTTCCAATGAAACGTTATCACTGAAACAAAATACATGTTTGCCCGCTGCTAATGCGGTTTCAATTTCTGGTGCTGCCATAGTACCGGGAATCGATAAGACAGCGACCTTCGCATCTTTTCCAAGATCTAAGGCTTTTTCCCAAGTTTTGACGCTTTGGGTTTCCTCTCCTGCGCTATTGCTTTGGTCCGATAAGAAGGCATCGATTTCTGACAGGACTGTTTCGATGATTTCTTCCTCTTCGATGTCTAAAACGAGCACCATATCGTTAGATGTCGCATTGCTCATCTCCTCGGTATAAAGACCACCCGTCTTGAAAATGTCCTTATTGGCAGGTGTGCCCATCATGACCGAAGCGTTGTTGATCCCTTCGATCGTCAGTAGACGATTGGTCAAAAGCATTAAAACAATGGAATCTTGGTAATTGTTTTTTTGAATAATAGTGTGTAACATGGGTCTCCTCACTCTCCTGTTCCTGTCTGTGCAAAGGCATCTGACCCAGAATACTGGTCAAAATGAACCGTGTCGCTAATGAGATAGCGATAAATGTTCTTCTCGATGGGAATGCCTTCTGCCATATATTTTTCATAGGTTAGTTGATTGATCTCGCCTGGATAATAGACTTGCTGGAACTGTTCAGCAGCCGGTATGTCGTGCAGTTCGGCAACCATCGTCTCCACCGACTCTTTAAATGTGTCTAAATCTGTAAAGCGTTGCGGATCGATCAGCAAAATAAATTGCCCTAAGTCGCGACCTTTCGTCAGATCGTTGTACATAGAGGAAACATGCTTGCCAAAAGGCAGCCCAAGGAGCATTCCTGATAAGATATCCACCATCATCATCAACCCAAAGCCTTTTGGCCCTGAGATAGGCAGTAAGCCGTGGACATGATGTGGATTCGTCGTTGGCTTGCCATGAGCATCCACGGCCCATGTCGCAGGAATCTCTTTATTTTTGGAGCGAGCATCTAATATTTTGCCCCACGCTTGGACCGTCGTTGCCATGTCAAAGACCACCGGTGCCCCCTGTTTTCGTGGTGCGGCAAATGCGATTGGATTGGTACCAAAATAATTTTCTTTGCCGCCAAAAGGAACCACCATTGAATCTGATTGGCACATAGATAATGCAATCAAGTCAGCTTCTGCAGCTTTTTTGACATAGTAGGATAGCGCCCCACTATGACTCGTTTTCCGTACACCAACCGCCGCGATCCCAGAACGTTTGGCCATCTCAATGGCATGCTTTGTCGCTTCTAATACAACGACCTGCCCTGCGCCATTTTGACCGTGAACGATCCCGCTGCTAGGCCCAGTCTCTTCAAACGTGATCTGTGGAGTGCGATTCATTCCACCTTTAGCGATCCGCTCTGCGTAATAGTCTACCCGTACAGCCCCATGAGAGTGGATCCCGCTGGCATCGGCAAAGACCAAATGCTCTGCAACGATGGCTGCGTGCGCTTCAGACAAACCAGCAGCCGCTAATTTTTTTTGGATCAATTGCTGTAACTCTTGTGACTGTACAATAACCGTCTCTTCCATTTTCTAAACTCCTTTAAATTTCCGGATCGCGGTTGCAATCTTTGGAATAAATATAGGTCAATGGTTCGTCACGACCAACACCATAGGCCGCTTGCTGTACATAGGCACTCATGAAAATGTAGTCGCCTTTTTCCACTGGGAACCACTCATTATCTAAGTTATACATCCCTTTACCTGACAGTAAGTACGCTCCATGTTCTTGGTAGTGGGTCTCAATGTAGCCATGACTTGCCCCTGGTTCAAAGGAAAGGATATGGATATTCATGTCAAAGCCCAGCTCTTTTGGTAAGAAATCCCAAAGCAAGACGTCTTCCATCCCTTCGTATTGGATCGGTGTCAACTCTGAGAGATTCCCCACTACTTTGTAGGCTTGGTGATTTTCAAGTGGTTGGTAACGTTTCTTATACAAGAACACTTCTGTCGCTTCTTCTTGGAGATTTTTCATATACAGTTTTTCTCCAGCAGGCAGATAGATATAGCCTCCGTCCGTCAATGTATGGGTTTCTTTGCCATCACTTACTTCCAGTTTGCCCGAGATGACATACAAAAAACTCTCGATCTCTGGACCGCCGAAGCCCAATTGGTTGGCGCCATCTTTTTTGAATGAAATGATGTAATCGACAAAAGACGCCCCTAATTTTGGTGTGCCGAGTATCGAACATTCACAGTTTTCGAAGCCTGGAATGACATTATTCACTAGCCCATCATGCGGCAAGATCGCAAAATTATTTTTTCTAATGACTGCTCGTGATTGCAGCAATCCATCTAAATAGCCCGTATTATTATTTTTGTATCCCATGTGTGTCCCTGCTTTCTATTCTTTGTATGCTAGCTCGTAAAGGGAAGCTGCTAAAACTTCTACCCCAGCTGTTAAATCTTCGATAGTCGTTGCTTCGGCTGGGTTGTGGCTAATCCCATCAATACTTGGTACAAAAAGCATCGCCGTTGGAAAATGTGGTGCAATGATTTGGGAATCATGCCCCGCCCCACTATGCATGACTTTGTAGCGTTTGCCAGTTTGCTTCACCGCGTGTTCCACCGTGGCAACGATCGTATCGTCCATCGGCACAGGGCGTTCATCCATCCATAGATCCATCTCCACTGTCAAGTCATGCTCTTGGGCGATCGTTTGAATGATCTGTTCTGCTTCAGCAGTAAAGGCATCCAATAGCTGCCCATCAGTATGGCGACAATCCATCGTAAACAACACTTCACCAGGAACCACGTTGACCGTATTCGGTTTTGGCTCAACTTTACCGAATGTCACTACTAATGGATCCCCAAGCTCTAAGCCACGGTCGATCACTGCGGCACACATTTTGGCAAAACCATACACAGCATCTTGGCGATAGCCCATCGGTGTGGTTCCTGCATGATTGGCTTGTCCTTTTAAGACAAAGGTGTAGCGCTTTTGACCAGCGATACTATTGACGACACCGATCTGCAAATTTTCTTTTTCTAAAACACTGCCTTGTTCGATATGGATTTCCACGAAGGCTTTAATGTCTGATCGAACCGGTTCTTGTGGGTCGCGAAAATCAAAGCCTTGGCGTTGCATCTCTGCCACGAAGCTATTGCCTTCAAAATCTGCGATCGCTTCAACATCGGCTTTTTTGGCCTCTCCGACAAAGTTTTTACTTCCCCAAAAAACGGTTGGAAAACGACTGCCTTCTTCTTCTGCCATTGAGATGACTTCCAAGGAGCGTAAAGGTTGCCCATAGGTCTCTTTTAAATACTTGATCGCTAAAGCAGCAGCAACGACCCCGTATTGACCGTCTAATGTGCCACCGTTGACGACGGTATCGATATGTGACCCTGAAAGAATCGTTTCTTCTGGATACTGGCTGCCTTCCATTCTGCCGAAGAGATTGCCGACTGCATCATAGGACGTCGTTAAGCCAGTTTTTTTTAATTGTTTTTCTACAAATGATTGCGCTTCTTTCCATGAATCGGTATAAAGCAGTCTAGTCATTCCTCCAGTTGGATCATTCCCAATCTGAGATAATGCATCGATCATTGCCGCTACTTCTTTTTTCAACTCCATTGTTCTGCCTCCTTTAATTTATACGGTTATTGTAAGCGTGTTACTGAAGGACATCATTGTTCACTTTCGACAAAACCGTTTCTATTTTTAGTCATAACGCTGTTTTTTAAACCGCTTCCTTCTCCTATACTCTTCCTTATACTATCGAAGAAGAGAAAGGAAGAAAACAATGGTTTATCCTAAAAATGCCTTTGCGCAAACAGAAAAAATCCAATTTGACACCTACGGCACTTTGCCGTTAGAAGTGACGATCCTAAAAGCAGCGCAGCCTCGGATCAGCCTTTTGTATTTTCATGGTGGTGGCTTCCTCTATGGTCAGCGGGAAGACCTTCCGCAGGATTATGTCCACCAATTGCTGGCTGCCGGTGTTAGCCTTTATCTCTTTGATTATCCACTGGCTCCCGAAGTAGCGCTGAACGACATTTACCTTCATACAAAAAAGGCAGTGGAATGGTTTTTGACAGAGGGCTGGCACTTCAGCGGCGTTGGTGCAAATGAGTACATTCTATTCGGTCGCTCCGCCGGCGGTTTTTTAGCGACCTTACTGACCGCACGCACAAAGCATCCGGAGCAAAAAGGCTTGATCCGATTTTACGGATACCAAGAGTTGTTTTATAAAGAATTTTTGCAGCCGGCACGCTTTTACACGCAATTTCCGAAAGTCCCGCCACTCGACGCCGAAGCTATGATCGAAAGCCAACCAATCACCCACGGCACGTTAGAAAAACGATTCCCTTTGTACCTTTCCGCCCGTCAATATGGCAACTGGCAGCGTTATTTAGGCAATCGGGAACAGCTGGCAGCCTTGGCGATTCCTGCTGCCGCTTACAAAGACTTTCCTCCTTGCTTTGTCGTTCATTGCAAAAAAGATCCAGACGTTCCCTTCAGCGCCTCCGAAGCTTTCGCTGCACAAGTCCCCCGTGCCAAAACACTTTGGCTCGACTTAGAACAGCATGACTTTGATCGGACACCAAATGCGATCGCTGATGACTGCTATCGAGAGATGATTTCATGGCTCCTTTTAACAATAGAGAAAAATTAAGCGCAGATTTGGCCATGCTTCTTTAGTAAACAAAAACAGGCGATCTTCAAAGGAATGTTCCCTCTAAAGATCGCCTGTTTTTTGATTATAGTGAGTTGAAGGTATTCACGACATTCTCAACACTGAAGCCGAATTCCGCTAAGACTTTGTCACCAGGTGCGGATGCACCGAAATGATCGATCGCAATCACTTTTCCATGACAGCCAGTGTAACGTTCCCAACCAAATGGGGAAGCCGCTTCGATCGCTACCCGTTTCTTCACTGCTTTTGGCAAGACGCTTTCTTTGTATTCTGAACTTTGTGCTTCAAACAAATCAAAGCTTGGTAAGGAGACCACCGATACATCGATGCCTTCTTCTGCCAATTTAGCTTGTGCTTGGACCGCAAGATTCACTTCAGAACCTGTGGCGATCAAAATCCCCGCTGGTGTTTCACCAGCTTGTTTTGAAATCACGTAGCCACCTTTTGCGACATTTTCATCCGCACCGGTTTGCGTGCCTTCGATCACTGGTAGATTTTGTCGGCTTAAGACTAAGACCGTTGGTTTATCCGTTGTCGTCATGGCCAATTTCCAGGCAGCACGGGTTTCATTGCCGTCTGCTGGACGAATCACTTGGACATTTGGCATGCACCGGACGCTGGCTAATTGCTCGATTGGCTCATGCGTCGGTCCATCTTCTCCCACCGCCACGGAGTCATGCGTCAAGACATAGATCACAGGTGCATGCTGGATCGCAGACAAGCGCACCGCTGGACGCAAGTAATCAACGAAGACGAAGAAGGTTCCGCCATAGATTCGCGTACCGCCATGCAATTGGATTCCGTTCATCGCTGCCGCCATCGCAAATTCTCGGACACCAAACCAAATGTTGCGGCCTTCGTATTGGCCAGGTTCAAAGTCTTTTTCTGCTGCCACCATCGTGTTGTTGGAACCAGAAAGGTCAGCCGATCCGCCCCAGAGACTAGGGACGGCTTTGGATAAGGCTTGGATCATCTCTTTGCTGGATACCCGGCTAGCTTGTGAGCTGCCAACTTCGTAGCTTGGTAATGCTGCATCCCAATCTGCTGGCAATTCACCCGCAAAGGCTTGTTTGAATTGCGCCGCAAGTTCTGGGTAGGCTGCTTCATAGGCATGGAAAGTTTCGTTCCAAGCGGCTTCAGCTTTTTGTCCTTCATCGATCATGGTTTCTTTGAAGCGCGCGGCAACTTCTTCAGGTACGGTAAATTCTGGGTATTCCCAACCATAAATCGCTTTGGCTGCAGAAATGCCTTCGGCACCGATCGGCGCACCATGAACGGCAGAGGTGCCTTGATTTGGCGCACCGTATCCGATCACAGTCTTGATTTCGATCAAGGTTGGTTTGTCGCTTTCAGCTTTTGCTTCGTCGATCGCTTTCGAGATCGCTTCTAAATCATTGCCGTCTTCAACGAGAATGTGTTGCCAGCCATACGCTTCAAAACGCGCACCGACATTTTCTGTAAAGGCTTTTGAAGTTGGGCCATCTAGGGAGATGTCATTTGAATCGTACAAGACGATCAGTTTGTCTAATTTTATGTGACCAGCCATGGATGCAGCTTCTTGCGAAACACCTTCCATCAAGTCGCCATCGCCACATAAAGCGTAGGTATAGTGATCGATGACTTGATACTTTTCGCGATTATAGGTTGCAGCCAAGTGGGCTTCGGCCATTGCCATACCGACTGCCATGGCGATCCCTTGTCCTAAAGGTCCAGTGGTTGCTTCCACGCCGTCTGTGTGATCGACTTCTGGATGTCCTGGTGTGCGGCTATCCCATTGACGGAAGTTTTTTAGATCCTCAATGGTCACATCGTAACCAGACACATGCAACAAGCTGTACAATAACGCCGAACCGTGTCCAGCAGACAAAACAAAGCGGTCACGATCCACCCAGTTGCGAGAAGTTGTTGGATTGACTTTCAAGTGTTTGGTCCACAAGGCATAGGCCATGGGTGCTGCCCCCATCGGTAATCCTGGATGTCCTGAATTGGCTTTTTGTACGGCTTCGATACTTAATGTACGAAGGGTGTTCACTCCTAATTGATCGATTTTATCAAATAATTTTTTCAATTAAATTGCCTCCTTCACTTTCTTCAGCCAGCATGTTTCTATTCACTGCCTTTTCACAATAGAAAAGAACCAGACACCCAAAGTTTACAGGCTAGGAGGCATCTAATGCTCCTCTTTTTAACAGTCCGCAACTTGAGTCGTCCGGTTCTTTTGCTTTCGGCTTTGCTTAGCTACTCAAAACTTTTCCAGTCATTTCTTGATAATCTGCGACCATGATCGACCATGCTTTGGCAATGTCATCATCTAAACCAAACAATCCACTGCGTCCGACAATATAGATGTCTGGATTGGCTTCATCGATCCGTTTGAAGGATTTCCGATTGGAGGAACCATCCATTTCAATGACATAGTGATAGTCGTATTCTTCCCGTAATTCCCGCAGTTCAACAATTTTATCTAACGCCCCTTCAATAAAGCGTTGGCCAGCAAACCCTGGATCAACCGTCATGATCGTGACTTTATCCAAACGATCGATATAAGGCAAAATGACCGATACTGGCGTTTCAGGATTTAAGACGATCCCGGCTTTTAATCCGGCATCATGGATTTGATCGATCAGACGAAATGCTAACCCATCCAAAACTTCAGCGTGCATGCAAATCCATTCACAGTTGATATCGATCAGCTGCTGCACCCAAAAGGCAGGTTCAGTGACCATCAAATGAGCGGACAAAGGCAAAGTACTGATTTTGCGGACCTCTTGAATAAACCATGGGGATAGGGAAATATTGGGTACGTAATGACCATCCATAATATCAATATGATAGGAGTCCACTTGGTCATTCAAAAAAGTGATTTGCTCTTTAAATTTATCTAGATCCATCGTCATCAGTGACGGTGAAAATTCAACTTTGTTCATAGACTTATCCTTTCTCCTCGATCAGTCTTGTACTGAGAGGAACGATTCTTCTTTCAATTGAATCGCTTTTCTTAGAAAATTTGAATATCATCTAAATCGATTTCTTCTTCTTCCACTTCTGCTTGCGCGGCTACTTGTTCTTCAGTGACATTTTTCTTGATCAAAGCCAAGGTGATCCCAGTCACTACTATATTTACCAACAAAGCTACTGCCCCAGCCCATGGACGAGTCATAGTCGGCAGCATCAGCACACCACCAAACGGTACCGTTGCATCTGCCCCTAAGACCATTGAAACAGCACCTCCAGCAGCGCCACCGATAGCTGTTGCGATCAGCCCTCGGACGATATCGTTCATAACGATTGGGATCACCCCTTCAACGATATTGATCACACCCATTGGTACGGCAGATTTTAACGTTTCCACTTCTACAGGCGTATAGATGTTTTTGCCGAACAGTTTTGCAATAAAGAATGCTAAACCAAAGCCGATCGGTGTTGCAGTATTGACTAATTGCAGTGCAGTGATCGGTCCATTGATCCCTTCTGCTTGCATCGTCAGAACAAAAGCAAAGACCGTTTTATTGATTGGTCCACCATAATCAACGCCGCTCAACAAGCCGATGACGGCACCAAAAACCAATAATGAAGAGGAGCCTAAGCTATTTAGTGCGTTCGTCAGTAAGTTCGTAAAGGCAGTGATCGGTGTACCGATAATATAGACCATGATCAGACCACCGATCAAAGAGGTCAAAAAGGGAATGATCAATGTCGGCATCAAGCCTTTCGCCCAATTTGGTACTTTAATAAATCGTAAAATAGCAATTACTAGATATCCAGCTAAGTAGCCGCCCAAAATTCCCCCAATAAAACCTGCACCAATGGCATTGGCTGTCAAACCAATAATAAACCCTGGCGCGATCCCCGGTTTTTCGGCAATCGCATAAGAAATTCCTGTCGCAATGACCACTGGAAGCAACCCGAGTCCTGCGCCTCCCATCGTAGCTAAAGCATCCCAAATCGTAAATTCACCTGGCACTAGTTGTCCCTGGCTGGTGCCGCCGAAAGCCATGCCAATGGCAATCAAGATTCCGGCACCGCAGACAATCGGAATCAAATAGGAGATGGCTGTCAACAAATGTCCTTTTAAATTCAATGCTTTGATTTTTTCCATAGTTTCCTTCCTCCTTCGGTTTGCTTAGACCGCCTGCTGTTGGACGACCTCTTTGGCTTTTTCCAACAATTTGCTTGGGGACTTGATGGCAACTTCGGTCGGCACTTGAATGATTCGTTTCCCTTCAAATCGTTCACGTCCTGCTACTTTGACGTCAACTGCTAAAATCACGACATCTGCAGCCGCAATCGCTTCAGGTGACAATTCATTTTCACGACCGATCGTTCCTTGTGTTTCCACATGGATCTCGTAACCTGCCTTTTTTGCCGCATTTTCTAACTTTTCTTGAGCAATATAAGTGTGAGCGATCCCTACTGTACATGCACATACTCCGACGATTTTCATAAATAATTCCTCCTTAAATTTTCTGTTATCCTTGAAATGCTTCAATCACTTGCTGCGGCTCTTTTGCTTTCAACAAGGCAGCCGTCACCTCGTCATTTCCTAATTTCCGAGCGAACAAAGAGAGCAATTTCAAATGCTTTTGCGCCCCTTCCGTGTCATCACCGACGGCGAATAAGATAATTCCTTTCACTCCCTTGCCATCCAACGTTTCCCAAGGGATCTCTTGTTTTAAAACCCCGATTGCTACACCAATCTCCTTCACATGAGCACTTTTTCCATGAGGAATGGCAATGTAATTACCAATCCCTGTTTGACCAACTGCTTCCCGCTCATAGACATCTTTTAAAAATGCTGCCTGATCCGTCAAGTACTCATTGGTATATAAAAGCTGACTCAATTGCTGCAGGGCTTCTTCTTTAGAAGCGGCCTCCATGTTGGTTTTGATTATTTTTGGATCAATTACTGTTGAAATATCCATTCGTTTTCCTCCTCTAGTTGAGTACCTCTTGCCTTACTGAATTGACCATTCATTCCTATCAGCCGCGTTGGTTGAGAAGGAAGGCTTCGATTTCTTCTTTTGATTTTTCTGCAATGAATTGCAGATTTTCTTCATAGGCGAAACATTTCATTAAGCGGATGACTGCTTGTTTCACCGCGGTTGTTTCGTCAGTCTTCATCAGGATCGCAAAAATCGTTTTTGCTTGCAGCGTTCCCTGCCAAAGGACTTTTTCACCTCTGACGAGGACGATTCCGCTTTTTTTCACCACAGCACTTTCAATGTGTGGTAGCGCAAAATCTTCAGCGATCATCGTGTTGCCGCTCGCTTCTCGGGCTTGCAGTGCTTCAAATAGCAGGGTTTTGCTCTCCGTCAGCCCGATTGTTTGACTAACAGCTGCAATCTTCCTTAAAACATCGACTTTCGTCTCTCCTGCTTCTGTTGAAACTAAAGTAAGGGACAAAGGGAATTTAGACATTTCTCACCCTCCCAATCATCGCTTCAAGGCGTTTTTGGTCTTCCATCGTCAGCATGGCGCTCACGATCACGACCGGAATCGGACTATCGATCGTTAATTGAACGGTTGAGATGATCATCTCCGTATCCGGGTGTTGCTTTAAAGCCGCTTCCACATCACGAGAAGGTAGGACAGCGGTGATTGCCAACTCACGAAATTTCTTATGCACTTTTACTTTTAATAATTCGGAGGTCCCGATTCCCGTAGTACAGACGATCATAACCTTGAGTTGTTGAGGATGTTCTTCGATCGCTTGAGCAAAGTAAAGGGTGACAAAGCCGACTTCATCTTCTGTGAGCGCTGGCAAATCGTACACATGGCAGATTTCTCTTGCAGTCTCTTCGGTAGCAAAAAACAAATCTGTGTATTCTAATTTGATTTGCTCCAAAAGATTGTTTTTGACTTCGATCCCATGTCGCAATCGATTGATCATTGGTTTGATATGGCGAGCCAATTTACCGAATAACTCCTCGTCTTCAAATGAGCGCTGCAGCTGAGTGCTCATTTTTTCTATAAATGCATTGGAAATCAGTTTTACTTGTTCTGACAGATCCTCTAATTCATCCGTGGCCTTTTGCATCCGTGAGGAGACGAGGTACTGATACATATAATAGCTTTCGTTTTCTGGTAATTTCGTATGCAAGTACTGTTCGCTATTGCCAATGATCTCTTTGGCGATGGTGGCTAATTCTGGGTTTTCTTGCATTTGCTGTTTCTCTTTCTCATCTAAAATATCCTCGTTAAACGAATTCCCTACTTTGCGAAACCGCCGCAATAAGATATACAGGTGAGAAAAAAGATTGATGTTGTATGGGTGAGGAATTACTAAGCCTAGGTGATTTTCAATCAAATTCAGCTGTCGAAAAACAAACTCCGCATCATAACGGTTGAACGACTCATTCGTCACATGCAGATCATCCAAGCGGATATTGCGGGTTTGCTGGATATACTCCTGCAATGCTCGACGGATATTTTTTTCTGCACCGTTCACCCCGATCATTTTATTTTTGCGGGAAACCGTCAGCTCAAAACGCTGCAAAGCTTCAGAAATTAATTTCTCATCACTGTTGATGACCGTTTCACTCACATAAAAAGGCTGATACAGGGAAAAAATATTCTTTCTTTTGGGTGAAATAAGCAATAGCTCCTCCATCACCTTGTTACGGCGTTCCACTGGTGTCAGTGCATTCGGCATCTCCGCTTTCTGACTCTGGGGCTTTTCTTGATGATGGAAACTTAAGCGGTAGCCTTTCCCTTTTTCTGAGAGAATCACATAGTCAATCGTGGCATCCTCATTGATCGCTTTTACGATGCGATAAATCGACTTTGTAGAAAGTCGAAGCGCTGCGGATAGTTCATCGGCTGTGACAAATTCTCTCGTATTGGAAAGAATATGGATGATTTTTCTCTTTCGTTGTTCCATAACAGTCATGTAACCGTTCTCCTTTCTACACACTTATCATAGCACCAGGAAATGTAAGCGTTCTATCATTCTTTGTCCCCTTCAAGGGACAAAGACGATCGATAATAAGAATTACAATACAACGTTAAGGACAAAAAAAACAGCCATTTTTCAAAATGGCTGTAACAAAGTCAGTGTTATCATCAATGTTCATTATTCAACTGTTGGAATAAGAAAAGCTGCTAGTTCCCATGAAACGATAAGGAAAACGCCGTTTATCGAAACCCTTCAACCGTCGTTAAGGAGCAATCCAGGTTTGAGCGCCTATACAGCAAGCGAAATAAGCACGCTCATTGAAAGGAACGATTTGAGCTTTTACATCAACGAACGATAAAGCTCAATAATCTCTTCTAAAGTCGTATCCCGCGGGTTGCCTGGTGTGCAGACATCATTCAAGGCATCTTTGGCGATGGCTGGGATATCTTCTTCTTTGACGCCTAATTCAGAAATGGTCGCTGGAATACCCACATCTGTGCTTAACTGATCGATTGCTTGGCAAGCAGCATCTCGGACGTCTTCAAGTGACATCGTTTCTGCCCCTTCAATGCCTAAAACGATCGCGATCTCACGGTATTTTTCACCCGTAAAGTCTTTGTTGTATTTCATGATGGTTGGCAACAAAGACGCGCACGCTACTCCGTGAGGAATGTTGTACCAAGCGGACAATGGATGTGCCATGCCGTGGACTAAGCCCAAGCCGACGTTTGAAAAGCCCATACCGGCAATGTATTGCCCTAGTGCCATCGCTTCTCGTCCTGCTTGATCGCCATTCACGGAATCTCTCAATGAGCGCCCGATGATCTCGATTGCTTTGATGTGCAGCATGTCAGTCATTTCCCAAGCGCCTTTGGTGATGAAGCCTTCGATGGCGTGGGTCATGGCATCCATTCCCGTTGCGGCTGCCAAGCTCTTCGGCATCCCCATCATCATATCGCTGTCCACAAAGGCTACTAGAGGAATATCGTGAGGATCTACACAAACGAATTTCCGATGATTTTCTTCATCTGTAATCACATAGTTGATCGTTACCTCGGCTGCAGTCCCAGAAGTTGTCGGTACCGCTAAAATCGGCAAGCATGGATGTTTCGTGTCTGCCACGCCTTCCAAACTAATCACATCTGAAAATTCAGGATTCGTAGCAATAATCGCAATCGCTTTTGCCGTATCGATCGGTGAACCACCGCCAATCGCAATGATACAATCAGCTTGGGCTTCTTTGACAAACGCTAAGCCGTCTTTGACATTTTGGATCGTTGGGTTGGGCACGATCCCATCATATAACGCATAGTCGACACCTGCTTCATCCAATAATTTCGTCACTTTGGTTGCTACTTCAAATTTCACCAAATCTTTGTCGGTGATCACTGCCGCTTTTTTGAACCCTCGTGCCTTGAATTCTGTCGGTACGTTCTCGATTGCTCCTTTTCCAAAATACGATGTTTCATTCAAAATCATTCTATTCGCCATTCTTCCTACCTCCATTTGTTTGTTTATTCACAATATAGGTTAAATAGAAAAGACTGAAAGCCTTTTCTATTCTTCTACCATTGATTATACCTCAAGATAGCCTGCTCGGGGAGTGACTTTGAAAGCGTCAGCCAATTTTTTCAGATTTTCATCTGTAATGGTTTGTAAAATTGGGCCTTGCGCTTTGACATAGGTGTACACTTCCGCAGCTTTCTCTGCCGTTTCAATCAAGCCAAAGACTTCATCCATATCTTTGCCAGCACCGTAGATGCCATGTTGCGGCCAAAGTACCAAACGGGTTTCTTTCATTTTAGCAGCTGTTGCTTCGCCGATCTCGTTCGTTCCTGGAACCATCCAAGGAATGATGGAAACACCTTCTGGGAAGACCACCAAGCACTCCGTACACATCTGCCACAGGGTCCTCGTGAAACTGCGTTCATCCAACTCATGGGTAAAACTCATGGCTAAAAGATGCGATGCGTGGTTATGCATGATGATTCGGTTTTCTGGATCGACCGACAAGCGAGCGATATGACTCATGAAATGACTTGGCAGTTCACTCGTTGGCACCGCACCATTTTCCAAGCCCCAAAGCAATTCCAATGTTTGCCCATCTTCTTTGACCCGAATCACACCAAGGTTTTCCGCTGCATGTGCGGCTACATTTTTAAAGTATTTTCCTGAACCTGTCACAATAAAGTACTTGCCGGCTAGTGCCGTAGCATCAAAAATCATGGGAATTTCCCGCAAGACGCTTTGCGGATCGATGAAAGGCAAGATCTCTTCTTCTGTTAATAAGTAAGAAATATTGCCACCGTTGCGCTCATCCCACCCTAAACGGTAAAGATTTGCTGTCGTTTCCATCATTTCTTGTACAAAATTCGCTTGTAAAATATCAATCTTTTTCATCGTTCTCCTACTTTCTGGCTTTTAAGACGGTTTCTTCATAGGCTTTCACTTCTGATAGCCAATCCAGACCTGCTGGTACCCCTTGGCTTTCACAGAAGTAATTCCAAACATCTGCATACGGATAGTCTTTTAATTCTTCCGTCATGGCTAAACGAGTGGTGAAATCACCTGATAATTCGATTGCTTTTAGTTCTTCGATCGGTTCTAGCATCGCTTTTAGCAACGCTTTTTGAGTATTGCGCGTCCCGATCACCCACGCAGCGACCCGATTGATCGTCGCATCAAAGAAATCTAACCCAATGTTGGTTTTTGGCAATAAGTCATTGCGAACCAATTCGCGGCCAATCTCTTGCAATTCATCATCCATGATCACGACATGATCACTATCCCAGCGTACAGGACGGCTGACGTGCAGCAAAATGCCTTTGCTGAATAGTGCCAATGAAGACAATTTATTGGAGATCACTTCAGTTGGATGAAAATGTCCAGCATCCAAACAAATCAGTTTATCGCGCGTCAAGCCATAGCCCATATAAAATTCATGAGAGCCGACGGTGTAGGCTTCGGCGCCAAGACCAAACAACTTGCTTTCCACGGCATCCACTGTGTATTCCGCTGGCAATTCTTCAGCAAAAATCTCATCTAATGCTGTCATCAAGCGTTCCCGTGGTGTAAAACGATCGATCGGGTTGTCTTTGTAGCCATCTGGCACCCAGAAATTATTGACACAGACTTGCCCAGTTTCTTTGCCCATATAGGCAGCGATTTGACGCGAACGTTTGCCGTGTTCGATCCAAAACTGACGAACTTCTTCATCTGGTGAAGCAAGGGTAAAGCCATCTTTGAACATGGGATGTGAGAAAAAGGTTGGATTGAAGTCTAAACCTAAGCCTTGTTCTTTCGCCCAAGCGACCCATTTTTCAAAATGCTTAGGCTCCAATTCATTTAGATCCACTGCTTCCTCGGTGTCTAAATAGATGGCGTGAAGGTTCAATTTGTGTTTTCCAGGAATCAAAGAGTAGGCTTTTTCTAAATCTTGGCGCAACTCCTCAGGGGTATGCGCAGCACCAGGATAATTCCCTGTTACAGAGATCCCACCAGATAACGCTTCATCACTCAAAAATCCTTGCACATCGTCCCCTTGCCAAACATGCATCGAGATTTTCACATCGGCTAATTTTTTCAAAACCGCATCCGTGTCGACGTCTAATTTGGCATATGCTGTCTTAGCTTCTTCATAACGCTGTTGAATCGTTGTCATTTTTTCCTTCTCCTTCTATAAAACGTTGATAGTTGCTTAAAATCTTGTGATCAAAAGGCTGTGGTTCATGAACACTGCAAGGAAATGAGTGTTTGACCGCGCGGCGTGCTTCAACCAGCGACGTGAAGATGCCAGCACTCATCATCTGCATTAAAAGATTGCCGATCGCCGTTGCTTCACTTGGGCCAGCTTCGATCGTCAGCTGCGCAGCATCAGCCGTCAGTTGATTTAAAAAGCGATTGTTGGAACCGCCCCCCACGATATGCAGTTTTTGCAGCTTGTTCGTCATACCTGTCAGCTGTTCCAGCTTTTGCAATTCGCTGGCATAACAAAGCGCTAAGTTATCATACACACAGCGAGCCAGTTCCCCTGCGGTTTCTGGAACTTTCTGCTGGGTTTCTCGACAATACGCTTGCAGTTCAGTAATCATATTTTCTGGATTCAAAAAACGAGGATCATTGACATCGACAAACTGTTGAAAAGCAGGCGTTGCTTGCGCCAATTCCGCCAGTTCTGCATAGGAATACTGATAATCTTGCTGCCGAGCCACTTCTTGGATCAGCCACATGCCCATAATATTTTTTAAAAAGCGAATCGTGTTGTGGGCACCCCATTCGTTCGTATAATTTTCATCAAAGGCGGCAAGGGAAACATTGGGTACTTTGGTTTCGATCCCCAGCAATGACCATGTCCCGCTGCTGATGTAGCCCCACTCTGACCCTTCTCCGGGTGTACCGATGATCGCCGAAGCCGTATCATGACTAGCGACAGTGACAAAGGTCGCTTGTGGCAAATCATAAGCTGGAAACTTCTGAGTTTGCAGTGCGCCTAAAACCGTCCCAGCATCAACCAATGGTGGGAACAGTCCTTCTGTTACGCCAATCTCAGCTAATAATTCTACATCCCATGTTTGGGTATTGGCATTTAGAAGCTGCATCGTCGAGGCATTGGTTTTTTCCGTGACCATCTTGCCGGTAAAAACGTAGCCCAAATAATCTGGAATCAACAGCAGTTTGTCGGCTTTTTGCAACAGTTGCGCTTCTTCTGTGGCTAATTGAAAAATCGTGTTGAAGGGCTGCAGCTGAATGCCTGTTTTCTCATACAGTTTTTGCAAAGAATAGCGCTGGCCAAAAGCCGCGATCGCATCATTGGTGCGACTATCTCGATAAGCGACTGGGTCGCCTAAACGTTCGCCTGCTTGATCGATCAAACAGTAGTCCACTGCCCAGGTGTCGATTCCGACGAAGCAGTCATTGATACCGGCTTGTTTCACTTTTTGCAGTCCTACTAAAATCTCTTGGATCAAATAATCGATCGCCCAGCGGTCAAAGCCTTCAAGGGGACGAAAGCCGTTTTTAAAGCGATGGATCTCTTCTAAAGTGATCTGCTCATTTTCCCAACGGCTCAACATCAGACGACCGCTTGATGCGCCGATATCGATTGCGATAAATGTGTTCACTGGTCTCCACCTTTCATTATCTTGGTTAAAAATAAATCGATTACAATTTACTGATTCATTCTTGTTGCCTCAATTTTAGCTTGACAATCAACGAGTTTCATCACACAATTTTGATAAAGACTTGCACAATCTTGGTAAAAAGGAGGATCCGATGGACTACTGGGAAAAAGCCAACCACTCATGGTCAACCGATTCACTGCGTTACATCAATACTTCAACTCAAAAGCAGCGTGAACTTTTCTATTACATTCAAGAAATCGGCTATTTCAAAGCCAGCAAACCTTACTTTACAGAACGAGAGAACCTGCCTTCTTATTTGATCAAGTATACATTGTCCGGCTGCGGTGAATTGCGCTACAAAGGAAAAAGCTATCAACTGAAAGCGGGTGATGTGTTTTTTATCGACTGTCTAGACTATCAGTACTACCGCACCGTTAGTCAAGAGCCCTGGGAAATGGACTGGATCCATCTATATGGCGCCAACGTCGCAGCGTTTTATGAGGAATTCCTCAAAAATGGCAGTCCAGTTTTTCACACCAATCCTGCCAGCAGTCGTCAAAATCCGATCCACTTGGTCTTACAAGATTTATTGATGCTACAGCCAGAACCAAATGCGAAAACTGCCTTCCAAAGCTCTGTTTTGATCCATCAGCTGCTCAATGAACTGCTCCTGCAAAAATATCATCTCGATTTTTCGGATAGTGAGATCCCCACTTATATTTTGCAGATTCGTGACCAGCTAGAAGAAGATTTCCGTCAAGGGATCACCTTGGACTCTTTGGAGGAAAGGTATCATATCAATAAGTATCAAATCGTCAAGGAGTTTTCCAAATACATGGGCTTGCCCCCCATCGAGTACCAGATCAGCAAACGCATCTCTTATTCGAAAGACCTTTTGCGCTATTCTCGGCTTTCCATCAAAGAGATCTCATTGGCGATCGGCATCGAAAACACCGCCTATTTCAGCCGTTTATTCAAGAAAAAAGTCGGCATTTCACCTAGTGATTATCGACAGACGGAGAATGGACGGTAAAAAAGAAACATGAAATCATTCACTGATTTCATGTTTCTTTGCATTGAATCTAAGGTTTTAGTTGGCAACAATAAGTGACTCTTTTTCATTCATGATCTTCTCAAATGCTGACGCATTCGTTACCACAACTGGCGTAATGGTCGCATATCCCTCTGCTTGGATAGCTGCGAGATCGGCTTTTATCAGCGGCTGGCCCTTTTTGATTGCTTGATTTGCTTCAATAAGGGTCGTAAAGTGCCTTCCCTCTAGCTCTACTGTGTCAACACCGATATGGATCAAAAGTTCAACGCCTTGATCACTGGTCAAGCCGATCGCATGCTTTGTTGGAAATAAAGCAGTGACCACGCCATCAAAAGGGGCATAAAAGGTGTTTGATTGTGGTTTGATTGCTTTCCCTTGCCCCATCAAGCCTTCTGAAAAAACTTTGTCAGGAACCTCTGTTAAGGGAACGACTTCTCCTTGAACGACTTCTTGAAAATTGATTTTTGAATTCACTGGCTCTTTTGAATTGACTGCTTTCCTTTTTTCAGGTTCTACAATTCCCCAAAAATAGGTGATTAGAAATGCCGCAACAAGCCCTACTACCTGCGAAGCAATCCCACCATAAAATCCACCATCGATTCCTGCTGGATTGATAATCAAAGGAATACCCAACAATCCTGAACCACCAAAAGAATACTGCACTGTCTGCATAAATCCTGCAATAACACCACCTAAACTTCCACCGATGACAGCAGCGATCAACGGACGTTTATAAGGAAGTAATACTCCGTACAATGCTGGTTCACTGACACCAATCAGGGTTGTCAGACCTGTTGAGTATGCGAGTGCTTTCGTTTTATCGTTTTTCGTTCGTAGACCAACCGCCACGACAGCTCCAGCCATTGCCATTTGGTTCGCTAAGAGCAGACCCATCACAGGATCGAATCCTTGCATCGCCATGTTGTTAAGAAAAATTGGAATGAATGCCCAATGCAATCCGAACATGACCATCAAGATCCATGGTCCCCCAATCACCAGCCCGCCCAAAACCGGACTGAAGTGATAAACATTATTAACAAGCGTTGCCAGTAGACTTGATAAGTTGGATATAATTGGACCAACGACCAGCAAGGCAAGAGGGACAGAAACTAGTAACACGATAAGAGGCTGTACCATGAATCGCAAATCTTTCAACGGCCAATTCTGAACGAAGCCATTGATTTTGGCTGCCACCCAGACAGCAATGATTGCCGGAAAAACGGAAGAAGTATAGTCCATCATATTCACGGGAATCGACAAAAAGGTCAAACTACCTTCTGTCGCATACGGCAGCAAAGTAGGATAGATCAATGATGCCCCAATCAACATTCCGACATAGCTGTTTAATTTAAAATAATTTGCCGCCGAAGCACCTAATAAGATTGGCATGAAGTAAAAGAAAGCATTAGACAATGCATACAAAACGATATAGGTTCCCGAAGTTTCTGACAAAATACCTGCTACTGATAAAATCGTCAAGATCCCTTTGATCGTTCCTGACGCAGCCATAGCGCCTAAAGCTGGCGTGAAAATCCCTGAAATCGTGGAGGTAAACTGATCAAAAAGAGATTTTTTTGTTTTTTCATGGGTATTGTCTTCTATTAATTCGCCGACTTGTTGCAGGACCGCTTCATAGACATCGTTTACACGATTTCCTAAAACGATCTGGTACTGTCCGCCCTGTTCAACGACTGAAATCACTCCGTCAAGACTAGCAATGGTCTCCTTACTTGGGGTATCTGTATCATGCAATACAAAACGCAGACGTGTGACGCAATGGGTCACCGATTCGATATTGGCTTTTCCACCAATTTCCTTTAAAACCTCTGTTGCCAACTGCTGGTTGTTCATTTTTGCTCCTCCTCAATAAAAAGTTTGATTTCGCCAGTGATCCCCAAAGGCTCGAACAGGACAAACTGTGAAAGATAATCCCGCATACTGCGACCTAAATTATTGATCACTTCAATCTGGATGGAATTATTCGTTTCTTGAAGCAGGTCCGTCAACTCAAATGTATACGGTGTACTGATTCTTGTGCCTACACAATGACCGTTCACTGAAACAGTCACAACTTCTGAAGCATCTTCAATACTTAATAAAACCTCTCCTGCTGCTTTAGGGAAGTCCACGGTATAAGTGATTTTCCCGCTAAACCGACTGAAGTCATCACCGACTCCCAGTAAAGGCAATGACGAATATTGTTTTTGACAGGCAACTACCGCTTGCTCTTTCCCGATTCCTTCGAAAGTGACTTGCCATGGCTGATCGTTTAGATGAACTTCTTTCACTGGTTTGCTTCTATCAATACGCAATGGTTGTTCCGAGGTAGCTTCAAAAAGAATCATACTCTCTGCTGGTGCTAAATGAATCTCATAGCTGCCATTTTTATATGACACAGGTTTCAGTTTATTTTCTACTGGATCATATTGAACTAAAGGCTTCTTAGCAGGAAAAACAGCCTGAAACTGCAGCGATTCACTGTCATTTTCATTGAAAAGCATGAATATTTCATCTGTCTGCTGCTGATAATGATAGTAGCGCAAATACGGCAGAGCTTTTGATGTTTCTAAACGATCCCGTACCTTCAAGCCAACGTTATCAGTAAGTGCTGTGAGCGGTGTTACTTCCGTAAGGCGAGCGAGAAGCCGCAGTTCATGGGTAAGCAGAGTTTGTTCAAGGGCTTCTTTCACCATTTCCTCAACAAAAATAATTTGAATTCCAGATTCTGCGAGAGCTGTCAGCTTTTTGATCAATGGACCAGACATTCGCTCAGTATATGGAATGACTAATGTTTGAAAGGCATACTCATTGATGACAAACGTTTGATCCGTAAATTGCGCATCAAGCATCATCTCAACCGAAACGATTTCAAATTCGTATTGATGTTCCATCAGTTCACGAGCAACTTTTTGAATCGGCATATAAGCGCCTGCCCACTCCGCTTCAGCATGGTACAGCACAGCAATATCCGCTTGATGTTTCCCGTCGCTAAATAGATAACTCAAACGATTCATATACGTCATCAGCTGTTTGAAGCCCTCAAATTGTGGATTATGGCCTTGCGCATAAAAGTGTGGCGGGCAATCGGCATCAGGAAAGTCATTCATTGAAAAAGCATGAGGGACAAAATGATTGACCCCTCGCACCAGCATGTGATCGGTTAGCCATTTCATCAGTTTGGTTCCTTCTGACCAACCATATGCACCGAATACTTCGCACATCGTTCGACCTTGTTTCACAGGGTCTAAGTTTCCTAAAGATGCCCCCATTTTCCCTAATGCGTAATGGAAAAATTCGCCATCCCAGCCAGTAGATGTCATGGCTTCAAAGTATCCGTCATTTTGTTGCGGCATCAATTGATGCAAAACGACATCGATCCCTGCCATCGATTGTCCTTTCATCGATTGAAAGAAGTGACCTGCCCCATAGCCTAAACGTGCATGGGCATTGTTATCCTCAATCACATGTCCGATATAGTCGACCTTATGTTCCCGACACCAGCGTCCGATCCGCTGAGAAAAGTGTTGACTATATAGCTCAGAAACCAACGACATATAATTGTAACGAATCTTAGCCGTCTGTTTTGATTCACCACGATAGAGAGCCGGCAACAGCCCTCGCAGCTCAGTTTCAGATATGGCTAGCTGGTTTGCTAACAAAGTCAACAAATCATACCGCCACGGCAATGGCATATCTACTTTTCCAAGGACTGCATCAGGACCCTTGATATTCCCAAACCGCGGTTCATCTGAGAAAAATCCTTGGATCGTTGTGCCAAATTTCTCTCCAAAGTGTTGATAATGACTTTGATAAACCGTTTCCAGCAAAACATCCGTTGCTTCTGGTACCAAAGGATTCAAGTACCCTTGTGTCGAAGCTTCCCCTCCTTCTTGTGTCGTGTAAAAGACAAAGATACTCCACTCTCCTTCAGGAATAGACCAATACAATGTCTCATCAATCATTGAGTCTGTAAGGTCGATCCACTCCTCCTCGCTGATCTGCTTAAATCCAGTTTTTTTGACCGCAACGGCGCTGATGATTTCAGCAGAAAAAAATGATTTGCCACTCTCGTTAACCGTTTCCCCTTCGGAATTCAAAATATTCGGTCGCTCTGCATTGGAACACCAATCCAACATAATTCCAGCATTCTTTTTTGGGCCTACAAAATCAAATTGTCGAAAATTCAAAAATTCTTTCTGCAAATGTCGATGATTCTTCTCAATTTCTCCTGCGGCGTAGCCTGTTGGAAAGTGCTTGTCATCCAAAATCCAAAGTGTCATTTGTCTTTTTTCACACTCTTCAATGATGATCGCCAACTCGTCCCACCATTGCGCTTTCAAAAATTCTTCATGAGGGCGTGATTCGATGCAGACAGATCGGATGCCGGCTTCGTAAATTTTATTGATGTAAGTTTGAATCGTCTCCTTCTCTTCTCCATGCATCCATAAAAACGGAAAAATATGATTATCATATTTTTCGTTCAATAAATTCGTTATCTTTTTCATACAAATTCCTCTTTCTTTCTCATTCAACTTCATTTAAAATCATAATAAATACGCTTTCAAATGTATCATAAGCAATTCTGCAGATTGAAACAATGTCATCTTCTTTGCAGATAATTATCACATTTTTAGATTTACGAAAGGAGGAGATCATAATGACAACCGAAGAAATGGAAAAAAAGCTTTTTCAGTTATCTGAGCGGGAATGCTATCACAGAGACCATCCAAACCACCTTTCTGACTATTATCAACAGCTGGAAAAAGTGATGATCAATGGCCGACAAGTTTACTTATTCGATAATCTGATGGAAGAACAAGAAAACTTTACTCTGTTAAAGCAAAGCCGCTTCAGTCCAGTTCCTTATCATAACCACAGTTTTATCGAATTAAATTATATCTACTCAGGAACATGCACCCAATTGATCGATGATCAGAAAGTTACGCTGACAAAAGGACAAATTTGTCTGATTGATACCGGAATTCCCCATTCGATTGAAATGACTGGTGAAGACGATGTTTTGATCAATCTTTTGATCAAGCGGGATTATTTCGCTCAATTGATTAGTCGAGAACAGTTTAATGAAGGGGTCGTGCTTGATTTTGTTCTGACTGCATTGTCAGACAAGCACGCGCATGACCAATATATTGTCTTTAAGAACAATAAAGATGATCGGATCCATGCTGTGATTCAAGAAATGCTGAAAGAAACTTATGAAAAAGCCATTGGTAGTAAACGAATCATCAGCAATCTAATAGCCATTCTTTTCACTTTTCTCGTACGTGAGTTCGACTATCAGACCAACAAGCAAGAAGCGGCAAAAAAACAGCACATTCTAGCGATCTTGACCTATATCGAAGAGAACTTCCAAACGGTTACTTTGCCAAAACTCGCCACCCTTTTCAACTATTCTCCTTCCTATTTAAGTACATTGATCAAACGAGAAACTAGTAAAAATTTGACCGAATTGATTATCGAAAAGAAATTGAATCTCGCCCACAACTTAATTGCTTCCTCCACCAAACCAATCACCCAATGTGCGGCTGAAGCAGGTTTCACCAATATCACTTTTTTCTATAAAAAATACAAACTGTATTATGGGCATACGCCAAAAAAGAAAAAATGATTCTATGTCGCTACTTGCTTAAATAAAAAAATGTGGCATAAGTTAAATATTCATGTTCTAAACAAAAAAAAGAGTGGTTACCCACTCTTTGATTTTTAAGATAAGTTCTTTATTGGTTAAACTGTTATCTGCTACTTTATTGATCACTAACTAAAATTGCTCAGGTGCAAAGTTATTTCAACCAACTCATCCCTAATACACCAACAATATAGAGCAAGCTACCAAGAGCTACAAATTGCTTTTCTCTGCCAACTTTTTGTTCCTTTAAGAGGACAATACTTCCATAAGTAGCAACAAGTAAGCTCATTTGAGAAAATGAATAGGTTACGCCTACACCTAAAGAAGACGATACAGCGAATAACGAAGTATTCGCGATAACCCATGTGCTACCAGTACCTAAATTGTGGATTATTTTGCGGAAACGCAACTGTTGCTTACTTTTCAAGGAAATTACGCTTCCCCCGAGAAACATCCCTACTGCCTGAGGCAAGAAAATCTGTGCGCCACTTATCTGAAACAGACCAGTGACTGTCACATATAGCATCAAAAAAGCTGAAGAACAACATAGATAAAGAAGTACTTGCTGTGTTAAGCCTGTTTGCTGATGAGTTGTCTTAGTTACAAGGAAAACACCTGTTAGAATGACTCCTAATGCCATGATTGAGAAAATTACAGTCGTTAAATCTGTCCATTCTTTGAGAAAGAAGCCAGATGCTAATGTAACAAATAATAATTGGGTCCCGACGGAGACGGGCATTACTTTAGAAACCTCCGCTTTCTCCAAAGCAAGAAATTGGAAGTATTGTCCGCAAGCCCAAAAAACCCCAGATAATAAACTGATGAAAAATGGCACCATGGCATAACTCACTTGATTCAAGAAACCAAATACACTACCGAAAATCAAGGCTGCGATTGTTGTTCCTAGCAGTTGTTCCTCTGATTTTCCTCCCATCAATTTAGCGACGATTGGCATTAAGCCCCATCCTAGTGCAGGCAGTGAGGCAAGCAATAAAAGTTGTACGGACATAAAAACTCCTTCTAAATATTGTAAAAAAGCGAGAACACAAAATCTTGTAGAGGAAAACGTTACAGAAGCAATTCCTTCTCGACAAATTTTGTGTTCTTTATTCCTAGTTTTTAGTTAATAAATAGGTTGCTACTCCATAAGCGTGGATAATATGATCCGCTTCAAGCGGTTCTTCTAAGGCATTGATTCGCTGATATTCGTACCCATTAAATAATTTTTTGGGCTCAAGAGGACGTTCTTTGCTCGTTGAATTGACGAAACGGACAACGATTCCCTCAGAGTAATAAGCATTATGGAGCGCACTGACTCCCACACCTGGTTCTAAGCTGCAAGACAACAAAGAAAGAGACATGTCGGTCAGAGATAATGGATCAATGCGCTTTTGAATTTTATTGTCTATACGATAAATAAAGTAATTCAAATCTTGCAATTGATAAGAAATCGATGGCTGTTCTTTAACAGTTTTCCAAGTAGCCAACAACTCTTCAGAAATAGCTGTTGATGCGACCCTTAGGGAAAAATCGAAGACCATCTCATAGTTTTCCATTTGAGCAAGAGGTGTTTCCATCATAATATGTCCCTTTTTGGTTGTATCGCCAGAAGCACGACCTGGTCGATACAACAAATCTGGTTTTCCTAGAGAGTCGGTTGCAGCTAGTACCGTTACATATAAGGAGTCATCGATATATTCATACTCTTTGCTCTGCTCGCTATAAAAAACGAGGGCGTTCTCTTGATCATAAACAACCACTTGTTTTTCAAATGGTTCAATATTGACAGGTTTTTCTGCATATTTTTCTTGCCAATTTTCCAGTGTTTGATTTCTTTTTTCAAGATAGCCAAATTGAATGGCCGCAACCGCTCTTTCTATCGGCTTGTTTAATCGAGCTTTCACTCGAATCCGATGATTTAAAAGCGTATTTTTAAAACGTAGCTTTGCGTTTACCTCACCATTTTTTGTCAGTTGGAGGGTCAATGTATAAGCGAATGTTTTGGTGGCGATTCCTTTCATCCGTTCTTCGATCGTATACGGTAGCTGTAAACTTCCTTCCAAAGCCAATGTTTCTTGCTTCCCATTGCAGCTGGCAAAACGAAGCGTGATCGGTTGATCATTCAAAATAGGCGAATAGTCATACGTATCACCGGCATTACTATCATCGATGATCGACAAGAAATCCACGATCTGTTGTTTTCCATCTGAATAAATCAGGTTGCCGTCTTCAAAGGAAAGCATGTATTTTCCATTTCTAATCCATGTGTTTTGATCTAAAGACGATTCGGGAGTTGTCTCTTGCTCTTCAAATGTAAGGACTTGATAACCAAGGCCTGAAAAGGCACAGGTCACTTGAACGGTTAACAGATAATACCCCTCTTCTTCAATAAAACGGTTGCCAGCCGGAGTTTCTTCCATAATATTTTTCCTGCTTGGGATATACACTGCTTCAAGTACAGATGAATCAGCTCCAATAACCTTGATATTGTTGGTTCTGGATACGATCTTAACTAATTTCTCTCCTTGAAATGGCACTGGTGTTGGATGAAGAATCAGAAATTGGTTGGCTTGTAAAGCGAGTCCTTCACTGATTCTTTTTAAAATCAAATTTTCAATGCTCTCACAAATCTCACTAATTTCTTTTAACCGATGACTGATATCTTGTGCAACACTATCTGATACACAGCCTGCCAAACTATCATGGGCTTGACATTCAAATAACTTTTTCCAAGCTTTCATTAGCAAGCGATTGCTTAATTCGATCCCTAAATCTTTCGCAATAACTAACATTGGTTCAATTTCTAAAACTAATTTGTTTTCTAATCGAAAAATCTCACGTTTCAGATCCATTCGTACAGAACCAATCGTTTTGTGAACCCGTGCAAAAACCGGTGCACGAAACTCTCCTTGATAAACTTCCAGTTCTTTTTGACGGACGATCTCCATAAATGCTGGATAGGTGCTCAATTGATACTTGTATTTTCCAAGCTGATTGATTTTCGTTAGTTTTTCTTCTATGGCAGAAACAATGCCTAACTGATCATTTCCAGTTGGAATCAAAATTTCAGGTTCATTCGCGTAGCTCTTAATAAAATCAACACCTTTATCGAGTCTGCCATCTACATAACTGCTCGTTGGCTCCAATTGCTGCTGTGCACCATATCCTTGAGGAAAATTCACCGCATACAGTGAACCTTGCCCACTTAAACTCGTCCATTTAAAGTAAGGGGATTTGACCTGTTCCCCTAAATCGATGCCTCGCCAAAAGATAATGTTATCAAGTCCAACTTCGTTCAATATGGTTGGCATTTGAGCATTAAAACCAAATGTATCTGGCAAATAGCCGATCGGCATATAGCTGCCATATTTTTTGCTATCAAATATACCAATCATGGCATTTCGAATGATGGACTCACCAGAAGCGAAAAAGGCATCTGTTTGGGTGTACCAAGGACCGATGAACAATTGACCATTGGCGATCAACTCTTTGACCTCAGTCAAGCGCTCAGGATAGAGTTCTAAGTAATCGTCCAGAATAGACAGTTGTCCATCTAGCACGAAAGAAGCAGTCGGTTGCCTCTTTAGTTCTTTTAGTACATCACTAAATAATTGGTCACTCAAAACGACACAGTCCATCGAAGTAAAATACCATTCACGATCCCAATGGGTGTGGTTTACTATGTGTACATTTGTCATAGCTATGCTTCCCACTGCTCTTCCCAAGCCGCTTCGTCAAACTCTTCCATCGTGGCATCTGTTTCTTTCCCCGCATCTTTTGAACGTAGCAAGCTTGTACAAATCGCAATGAATAATGAGCCAGTAGCAATCGATAAAACATACAGTGGCCATTTTTCTACGGTGAACCAACCATAAAAACCAGAGATTGGCGCTGTATTGACAGCTCCTAGACCTACAGCCATTGCAGAACCAATCGCTGAACCAATCATATTCACTGGGATCACTTTTAGTGGATTTTCCACCGCAAATGGGATCGCTCCTTCTGAAATACCTACTAGTCCCATAATGATCGACGATTTTCCTGCTTCTTTTAGTTCGTTATTGTATTTATTCTTTGCAAAAACAGTCGCTAATCCTAAACCAATTGGCGGAATGATAATCGCCACTTGTGCTGCAGTGTTTGGTGCATAAACGTTACTTGTCAATAAAGCCATCGCGGTTGTCACAGCTGCCTTATTTACTGGCCCTCCAAGATCAAATCCAACCATTGCCCCTACAACTGCCGCCATCACGACCGCATTTCCGCCACTCAATCCGTTCAACCATGACTCTAAGCCCACATTGATAGCTGCAAATGGTGTACCGATCACATAGTTCACAAGTAGGACAGTGACTAAAGTACCTAAAACAGGAACTAAGAACACTGGAACTACCGATGCCATCGATTTTGGCAGTTTGATATGGTTTTTGATCCACAAGCAGATGTACCCAGCGATCAACCCTGAAACAATTGCGCCTAAGAAGCCTGCGTTAATGTCTTTTACTAACATACCTCCAACAAGACCAGGGGCAATCCCTAGCTTATCGGAAATCGAATAAGCAATAAATGCCGATATTACGGGAAACATCAGTCCTAACGCAATGCCACCGAATCCATCTAAACTATGGAGTAATCGGATAATCGTATTCGCACTTTCTCCATGAGAGGCGTCCCAAATATCAACAATCCCAAATATTGATCCACCTACTCGAGAAATCGCCATGATAACTGCTCCGGCAATCACTAGAGGAATCATATAAGATATTCCTGTTAAAACATGATTTTTCATTTCACTTGCCAACTTTTTCATCTGATTTTCCTCCTCTTTATTGATCAATCAGCTTTAATGCATCTTCAATTACTTTTTCTGCGTTTTTTATAGGGGCTGCTACCGGGACTTTGAGAATCATTTTGCCATTGAAACGCTCCTCATTTCTCACTTTCGTATCAACGGCAAAAATCACGACTTCCCCAATTTGACAATCCCGCTCGTTCAATTCATTTTCGATACCTGTTGCTCCTTGTGTCTCAACCTTGATTAAATCGCCACGTTTCGCTGCTGCTTTTTTTAGCGCCTGTGCCGCCATAAAGGTATGAGCAACTCCTGTGGCACACGCCGTTACTGCAATAATTTTTCTCTTCATTCGTCTTTCCCCTTTTCTCCATTTTATTCGCTTAATAATTTCGCGATAATCTCTTTATCTGTTTCGCTTTTCAGCGCTTCTGTGATGTCTTCATCCATCAATTTCATGGCAATTTCTGATAAAATCCGTAAATGGGTGTCTCCTTGATGTTCTTCAGGAATAGCAAGCATAATCACAACCGTTACCGGTTCATCATCTAAAGATTGCCATTCTAATGGTGCCTTTAACCGAGCAAAAACGATTGCGGGTTCAGAAACTGCACGACTTTTTCCATGAGGGATAGCTATATTATTGCCTATTCCTGTGGTCGAGTGATCTTCTCTTTCCATGACTGATTGAACATACTCATTTTCGGATTGAACGATTCCTTCAATTACTAATATTTTTGCTAATTGACGGACCACTTCTTCTTTAGTGGTTGCCTCTAGACCAAGAACAATATGTTCAAAAGGTAGTAGTGTTTCTATATTCATTTTATGTTCCCCCTTGTAAATACTTTTTTAATTCATCTTTCGTCCCTTTAAGGAGGAAGGTTCGTTCATCTGATTCCATCACATTAAGCATCGTGTCATAGATTTCCTCAAGGTCTTGTACAGTTTCATCCTTGATACAGATGAAAAAGACATATTTCACCTTTGTTTCTCCCCAGTGGATCTCATTATTAAGACGTAAAAATACAATCGCTGATTTTTTCACGTATTCTGGCGTCCCATGAGGCGTTGCGAATCGTCCAAAAGAAGTAAAGGAAAGCTGTTCCCTTTTTAGGGAAGAATTAATCATTTCCTCGATCACATACCCACGAGTAACCAACTGCTCTCCAATAAATGTAATCACCTCTTGATAATTTTCAAAATGATGATCTAAAAAAATCAAGTCCTCGTGAATCAGTTTCGAAAACTGACTGAAAGAACCATTTTGCTTTTCTTCGACATTTTTTAAAAAGGTTTCTATTTTTCGCTGCTCATCTTTATTCAGTACAGGTGAAACATTGATTGTTGGAATCGAATCGATTTTTAAATCCACTGTCGATAAAATCAAGTCCTCATAAATATTGGTCTGAATCAACTCTTGAATAGAAAGAATTCTGGAAATATCGATTTGCTCATAATTTCTCCGAATGCGAGCAGCTAATAGTTGTGAAGTGCCTTTCCCACTGCTACAAACTAATAAGACACTCACTTTCTGCGGTTGTTTTTCTTCTCGCTGTTCTTTCATCACTTGGATGTGTACGGCCAAAAAAGCAACCTCATCTTCGGGGATCGAAATCGAAAACTGCCAATTTAAGGCATGAGCTAATCGAAGCGCTTCCTCAAAAGACAAAGGGAAATTCTTCTTCACATCATTTAGAAACGGGTTATGAATGACTAATCCTTTTTGAATGCGATAAATAGCTTCTTTGATATGTGATACCAATCCTAACAAAAGACTTTCATTGCGTAGGGAGATCGTCTCATGAATCAATTTTCGTATCGTTTCATCAAGAAAATCATCGGAGTCATTCTTCTTCATCAACGAATCCCCATAGATATGAAGCGAAATATAATGAACTTCCGAAACTGGCAACGACAGAGAAAACGTTTCTTCTATTGATGCGATAAATCGATAAAAAGCTCTATTCTCCATCAAAGGATGGCTTCTTTCTTCGAAAGTCAGATAATTCTTCTCTTTGACCCGATCAATCATGATGATTAGATGAAGCAATAGTGAGTGATAGGCAGCATCATTAAGCGTAATTTGTTCTTTTTTCAAATACTCTTGTAAGAGCGTATCAACTAAAGAAATTTTTGTCAGGTCAATAAAATCATTAACAAACTGAGGAATTCCTTGAATCGAATGCAAATAGCGTTGCTGCTCTTGTGTTATTTTCCAATTTCCACCCCAGAAATAGTAGATCAAATCAAATGCTAAACGACGTTTTTCTTGTTCTGACAAATTCAAAAAGGAACCCTTCCCCGGTAAAACTTCAATCGTAACGTTAAAATGACGAAAGATCTCGCTTACCTGCCCCATGTCATTTTCTAAAGTTGATTTACTGATGTAGAGTGCATCTTGCAGTTGTTGACGCGTAAAATACGTTTTTTGTTTCAGTATTTCAAAGCAAAGAAACTGAATACGATCTTTTTTGCTCGTCGGTAAGTTTGATTCCTCGTGCCCATCAAGATACTTTAGAATTTCAGCTGAATCGCCATCAAGAAATACACCTACTCTAGGTTTGCGAACAAGCCTTATTGCTGTTTCCTGCAAAAATTCATCAATTCTCTTTAGCGATTGCGAAACTGTCTTTTGCGAAAGCGACATATGCAACCCAATTTTAGCAACCGTTGTTGGTCCATTCTCTAAGAGATATCGAATAATTGCTTTTTCCCGTTCACTGATCATGAAACTTTCACCTCGTCTACATTTCTAATGGTAGCTTTTTCTCAAAAAAATGAAAACACTTACTTTTACTGCATTGATTACAGTAAATCATAGGCACTGAAAATATTGCGCCGTTTTTTTATTCATGTGTACCCTTTCGTTTAATCCAGATTATTTACATATCTTTTGGTATTTTCATAGTATAGAGGATATTACTCAGTGGGAACAGAAAAAAAATACCAATGAACAAACGATACGTCTGTTTCATTGGTATTTTTACTATTGATTCTCTAATAAGGAGACGCGCTTGAGAAATTCCTTCATCTATTGCCCCAACACCTCCGCCACCGAATAAACACCAGGGGCAAAGGTCTTGCCTGTTAGCTTCTTCGTCATGGCATTAAAGGTATAGTGCTCTTCTAGGACGACGACTTCATCGTATTGTTTTAATAGCGTGCGAAAATCTGCATCTGATAAGAGGAAATTCTCTCGGCCATCGACATTGGGTGAAAACAAGTAATATTTGCCGACATAGCCAACTAAGTAGCTGTCTACTGCTTCTTTATTGGTACTGACGACCAAGTATTTTTTCTGGTTTAGGTCAAAGCGATCGCCAGTAACGGCTGAAACTTGTGCTGGAATCGAAGCAGCATATTCACGATTGGTATAACGCATGCCATTATTTTCTGAAAGGATCAGCAATGTCGCAAAAAATAACAGAATCAAGGTACTGTATTGATAGATTTTTTTTGTGGTCAAGCTGGCAAAACTACGGTAGTTTCGCCGATCGATCGCTTGTTCATGATACAAATGATCAATGCCCCGGACCATGAAAAAGGTCATCAAACCTAATGCCAAGATCACAATACTCGAAGCATAGCGATCGAACCCTGCCAAAGACAGTGCTTCATCAGTGGGCATCGAGAACAAGAACATGGCGTAAATACCCAAGTAATAGAGACCAATAATACCATCGATCAACAGCAGTTCTTTTAGAAATGGATTGCGTTTTTTTATAATAAATCGGACAAATAGCCAACTGCCCAACAGGATGACCTGGATCAAGAGAATCCCTTGCGTGGAAACCGTCGTAACATCCGTGATCGTTTTGACAAAAACATCCGTAATCTGCTGCAGTATCTGAGAATCCTTTTCACCAAAAATCTGTTTATAAGCGGTCACGCTGACTTCATGCTTCGATTTAGGAAAATTCGCTTTGACATGCAGGTTCCAAAGAATCGCCGGCAGGACAGATAGCCCAATGGCAGCTAATCCTACAATCATCAAGCCTAGCCGTTGCCGCCAACGAATTGATGCCTGCCATAAGCAGACTAGTAAATAGCCACCTAAAATCAGCAGAAAAAAGACGGCACTATTTTTGACCAAATCAAGAGAGGCGCCAATCAAAAGAAAGTAGCTGATTGAAGGCAGCACTTTGCCTTTTAAAGAAAATAACCCGGAGATGCCTGCCAAAGTTAAAACGGGAAGAATGAAGTCTACCAGCAAATTATTCATTCGAATCGCAATATTAAAATAATTGAATACGGCCATGCTGGTGAAGACCAAGACAAAAGCCAGCTTTCTTTTCGGATCACGAATAATCGCAAAAAAACTATACAGACTACAGAAAATCAAAATCAATTGACCAATCAGCAAGACATTCTCATGATAGCCAACGATGATTGCTGTATAAGTAACAAACAGTGAGCTGCCTAAAGGATAGGAAGTAAAACTGATGATGGCATCGGTTGCCGTTGGCAATTGTCCCTGCGTATAAAGGAATTTAACGATCGTCGCCCAATGAGAGAAGTTGTCATAGTGGGTCAAATGACTGTGAAGCAATGTTAAAACGAACAAAGCAAAATAGCCATAAAACCACAGCATGATGGGCTCTTGTAAACCCCAGCGCACCTGATGGCGCTCCTGCCAAAAACGCCAAACGCATAATAGTAAGCCAAGACCAAATAAAAACCAGGCCCCCCAGATCAACCATCCTTTGGGACCATATGCGACAAAGGAAAGAACGAGGATCGGCAAACAGCAGGCAGCGATCCAGCTAATGTATTTGGTAAAATGACAAACTCGTACAAAAAGATAGGCATAGCCAGCTAATGATAAACCAAATAGACTAAATCGCAGCAGGATCTCGATCATCGTCTGCCTCCTTTCTCAGCAAGCTGTCTACCCATTCTTGGAGGGCTACTGTGGAACGCAGCTCTGAAAGATTGCTTACTTGATATATCACTTGATTTTCTTTTGGCTGAAGCGTCGCTTTTTCAGCGTGAAGCACAAGATTACTGATCGGTAAGTTTAGATGGACCGGCATCTCGACCTCCTCTGTTTTTGCCAACGTGAACTGATCAAAACCAAATGTTGTGACCGCATAGGTTCCTTCATCAAAGTGCCATTTTTGATCAATGGTCAGTATGGGCACTCTTTGAGGCGGCAATGGCTTTTGTTTGGCTTGCAGCAGATGCTTACCGAGATTTTCAAAAAGACTGTCAAAGAAGGTCATCCACGGATCCCGCAGAACCGGCAGGCTTTGATTGAAGCCATCATAAATGATCTGCAGATAGGCTAAGTAATCTTTTTCTGTCAACTGGTTTAAAGCAACGCCATAGACCCATCGATCTTTTCCAGAAAAGACGCGGACAATATTTCCAGTCATCTCTGCTTGGTAGCCATTACGGGTGATTTTAAAAGTCAGCGGCGCATCTGGCGGAAAATAAAGAGGAACGTCAGAAACGAAGGACAAGCCATTTTCTGAGATATTTTCTGTCATCAAAGAATAGCTGGCGTCTTGGTCGGAAACTTCAACAGGATAATGGGCTCTGAACCGTTCCGTCGTTCGATAAATCGGGCGACCGAGATAAAATAAGACCGCAAAGGTTAAGTTAAAGAAATGGGTCAGCAGCCAGAAGGTCAACACACTGCCGTAGAAAATCTCTGAGCCGAATTTGCCGTAATTAAACTTCACTAAGCCGATAATCGTCAAAATCAACAGCAACAAATGCGGCACCACAAACAACAAGTCTTTTTTAGACTGAGTTGCTGCTTTATTAGTCACCTTGAAGCGGGTCTCTTTGATTCCAATGGCTTGCAAAAAGACAGGAATCACTAGGTAAGGTGCAAAAATCGTTTCCTGGATCTCGCCCCAACGCTGCGTTCGAATATCACTGCTCAAATCCTGCATCGCCAAATGCAAGAACGTATAGCTTGGCAGCCAAAACAGCAGCAAGACCCAAAAGTTTGTCTCTACGACCCTTACATTAAAGACGGTGTACAAAATCGGCGCGAAAATAAATAGTAGCCGTCGTAGAAACGACCACCAATACAGATAGCTGTTTAAGAAAACCATTTTTTGCGCCAAAGACAACGTCTTATTCTTAAAAAGATGGAGATTGTGGACACTTTGGACCACTCCTCTTCCCCAGCGAATTCGCTGCTTTAAGGCACTTGGGATATCAATTGGAGACAGACCGCTGGCCATTGGCTGCAGTGTTGATAAACTGCGATAACCTTGGCAATTGATCAAGGCGCCTAATTCAAAATCTTCCGTGATCGTGTCCGTCGGAAATCCGCCAGCGGCTTCGATCGCTTCTCGTGCAATCACCGTATTGGAACCTGTATAAATAGCGGTATCATGGGCGTTGTTCAAAACATTGACTTCTCTGGAAAAGAAGTCCTGCTCGTTAGGGATCGCCGCTTCTGAAAAAAGATTGTACTGAAAAAGATCCGCATTGTAAAAACTTTGCGGTGTTTGAACAAAGCCCAACGGTTTGATGGTCTGGTCATTGCGGCGTTCCTGCTGATTTGCCACAAAATATGGCACTGTTTCCAGCAAAAAATCTGAGTAAGGAATCATATCTGCATCAAAGGTCGCCACTAGCGGCGAATTGGTTTTTGATAATGCATGATTGAGATTGCCTGACTTGGCATGCTGATTGCCGATCAATCCGATATAGCCGATGCCAAATTTATCTGCCAGTGCTTTGACCTCTGGACGGTTGGTGTCATCTGACAAATAGATGTGAACTTTTTTGGGATCGGGGTATTTCATATGAACTGCCGCATTGACCGTTTTTAATAAAAGCGGCACTTCTTCATTATGAGTAGCAATCAACACATCGATCGCCGGATAGTCGGCTTCTGGCACGACCGGTTTTTCAAAGGGCTTTGCTTTGTTTTTGTTCCAAATCAACAGCAAGCCCGTAAAGTTCGATACGATCTCACTGCCCCAAAGCAGCAAACCAAACAGCAAGGCAAACCAAGACTCGTGCCATGGCAATGTATACAGCCCCCGCCATGATAAATAGATCAGCGAAAAGACAAACGCCAGAAAGTAAACGACTTTTTTCGCCCAAGGCAAACGTTTTTGTTCCACCTCAATCACTCCTTAAAGATGACATTTTTTTGCACATGGTAACTAAAGAAAAAGAGCAGGCAATCGACGCCTATTTTTAACAACACAGAATCTCCGATCGGTAGGATCAAATAAATCAGGTAGACGAGAAAAGAGGACAGCAAAATCTGTACGATCACCAATAAAAAATACTGCAGCATACTGTTCTTTGTCCGTTGACCAAAAACAAGCTCGCGATTGATGTAGTAATTGACGATCGCCGAAATCAATCGGGCACCCAACGAAGCGATCACGATGGAGGACAGATTGATGACAGACAAGAAATGGATCAATAACGCATAAGCGATCACATCGACAAAAAAGGAGACCACAGATGAAAACAAATACTTCAAAAAGACGCTATAGATAGCGACAGAATCTGCCAAGACCCGAAAATGGGAAGAGGCATTTTCTTCAATATAGATGGTTGCGATCGGTTGTGAAAGAATCGGCCACCCCCGCTTCTGGGCTTCGATTAGCATCCGCGTTTCATATTCAAAACGCTCACCTGAGATCGCCAACAAATCTGTCATGAATTTTCGAGGGAAAACCCTTAAGCCCGTCTGCGAATCCTCAATAGCAAGACCAGTCGCTAAACGCAGGATATTTCGGGTCAAAATGTTGCCGAACTTACTCCGCAAGGGCACTTCTTTGCCAAAGGATCGGGTCCCTAAAATAATGCTGTCCGGATGGGCTTGGGCCTTTGCTAAGCAAGCCATCATATCGGTATACTCATGCTGCCCGTCCGAATCAATGGTCACCATAAATTCAACAGCTGGCTGGTTTGTCAGCACTTCAGTGAGAGCGGTTTTGATGGCTGCGCCTTTTCCCTGATTCTTTGGATGGGTCAAAACCTGACAACCAAACTTCTGTTCCAATGCCGAAAAGACGGACTGATAAGCTGCCCCACTGCCATCATCCACGACCAAAATCGGCAGGTGCTGATTATGCAAACGAATTTTCTCCACCAGAGCCAGCAGTTTGTGGTCAGGTTCTAGCGAAGGAATCATGATTAAACTATTTTCCATATGCGCTCCTCATTTAAGGTAGTATTTTTGAAAACAAAAAAAGAAAAGAAGCCACCCCCATCAGTAAAGACAGAGTTGGTCGCGACCGCTGCGTTTGGCTCGATACAATGCTTGATCCGCACGTTCTTGCGTTTGTTGTAGCAACTCACCCCTTTGCCGTTGTGCGATCCCAATCGACAACGTGATGCTGACCGAATCACCGGCATCCAAGATGATTTCTTGGTAACGGATGCGCTTTTGAATTTTTTCAAGGAGATAAGCAGCAGCCTGTGCGTCTCCTTGGATCAAGATCGCAAACTCTTCCCCACCGATGCGATAGACCGGATTGCTCGCCGTACAGTAGGTCGAAAAAATACGAGCGATTTCTTGCAAAATCACATCCCCGGCACGGTGTCCGTAACGGTCATTGTAATTTTTGAAATGATCGATATCGATCAAAGCGATCGATAAGTCCACCTCGGTCGTATCTAGGCGTTGGCGGTCATCTTGAAATTTACGAAAGTTGTTCAACTGCGTAAGATCATCGATTTTGACCAATGCCAAAATGCGCTGCATATCATTGACTATCGAATAAAGGAAAAACGCCAACGTATAGGCGAGAATGCCATAAACTATATAAATTAGGGTCGTTTTTTGAATATCACCCGTCAAATAAAAACCAAAAAGAAAGGAGATAGCGATCAAGTAGGTTATTGATAGGAACAACTCTTGTTTGTCAGTAAATCGCCGTTTGGCCCAGGCATGCAGAAATGTCAGTGTCACCATCAAAAAAAACGTAAGATATAAGTTCAGCCAAGAAGATTTTGATACTTCAAACAAGAAACGCCCTAACGCTAGATTGACCATCGTCGGTACGGTCACCTTCCACCCCAGATATTTCATGGAAAAAGCGTAAAGCAAGAAGCGCAGGTCAAATCGCGTTTCGTATACGACATAAGAGAAATTCATCATCAGCATCCCCACCACGGTTTCACAAGCAATCGCCGCTGCGATCTGTTTCGCTTTGAACGTCCCTTGGCCAACGAATCCGTCACTGATTTTGAATAACAAATAAATATTGATGATAATTGCGCCTAAATTTGCGAGTGTATTGACAACCAGCGTATTTGCCATTTCCTGTGCTTCCTTTCTAAAAAAAAGAACCCTTACTTGCTGATTCGACGGGACAATTCCAGAAACATTTCATTGGAAAAGCGGACAAAGCATCAAGTAAGAATCACTATTAATTATTGACAGTTTTTATCACTCTTGATTTAGAATAATTTACCAGAAATTATACATAGTTTCAATCTTTTTGTTGATATGCGAAGATTCTCAAGATAAATAAAATAATCAAAATGTATATTTTGTAAATAAATAACATTATTTCTTTATTATTACTAACAATTTGTGCATAAAGATTTAATTCTTTGTGAATTTGTGCAAATCATTTTTTCATTATTTTTTTACGTCTCAGGTAAGGTGCACACCCGGTTTCGACCACTTTGTTTTGCGAGATAGAGTGCTTGATCGGCTCTTTCGACGGCTGCCAAGATATCCCCATGACAAACGGTGCTCGCTTCAACGCCGCAAGACAAAGACATCGTCCCTTTTTCAAAATTAGCGACAGGAAACATACTACTAGAAATGGTTTGACACAGTGTCGTCATCGCAGCTACGGTCTGTTCTTTGACATCCCCTTCGATCACGACACAGAACTCTTCGCCGCCATAACGATAAAAGGAAAAGGTCTCGGCAAAATGCGCCTCTAAAAAAGTGGCCGTCCGTGAGGCGAAAGTTCTCAATAGCTCATTTCCGGCGATATGACCATAACGGTCGTTGACCTTTTTGAAGTGATCGAGATCGATCATGGCGATCGTCACAGTCTTTTTCTGTGAAACGGCTTGAAGCAGATCGTGGTTATAGGTCCCATAGTTGAAGCAGCCGGTCAACGCATCGATCTTACTATTCGCTAACTCTGCCAGTACTTGGTATTCTTGCCCCTCAATCAATCGATGCAACCACATAAAACTTCCTAGCAGCACGAAAGAACCAACAAATACTGCCAACATCGCTTCCCAGTCATAGGTCGTCGTATGATGGACTAGCATCGAAAAACGCGGTGAGAGCAGGCAGGTCAAAAAATACATCATATAAAATTGCTGTTGCGGACGCAGCGACTTGATTTTTGATAAGAGAAAATCAAGGACAAAGACACCGACACCTAATAGCGGTAAATAAAAGGCTTTGCCAATGTCAGAAAAACCGACAAACAGTAAATAGAAAACGACCATACACGGCGTTATCAAAATCAAGATCTTGCCACGATCACCATAGAAAAAATGACTCGCAATAAAAGCAGTTGTGTATTGATAACAGATAAACCCAACTGAATTCATTGAGAAAGAAAGAATAAAATACAAATGCGTAAACGTCAGAATACCAATAATAAAATACTTAAATGGACGAGAAACCGATATTTTTTGCACACTTCGTACAAAAACATCTGCGGTCACCAGTAAACTGGCAATCATCAGCGGCAAACCAAACGCCAAAAGCACGCCTCGTTCTAACATTCCATCACAATCGCTCTCCTTTAGACCATAAATATCCTTGTTGCAAATGCACCCCCATCTCAAGCAACTGGACCATTTTTTCGCGGTTCTCGATCCCTTCAACGATCAGCTCAAGCTGATATTTTTGGGCAACCTTCAACCAACAAGCCAAAAAGCTGAAGCCAATCTCCTCATCAAGCTGAATAAACGGTAACAACGAAAATTTCAAACAATCAACGCTGGCAAGATTGGCAAAGACCAACGAGAGGGTATTTTGTCCGCAACCGATATCATCGACCGCGATCACATAACCATAAGCTTTAATTTTTGCAATGGCTACAGACAAATCAAATGACTCTTGCTGTATGCGTACGGGGTGTTCCGTCAATTCAATCTGCAACTGCGCCTTATAAACAGCCATCGTTTCAAAAAAGGACCACGTAGACTGCCACAGCAGCTGTTGTGGATGTATATTGACACTAAAGCGGGTTTCCGGCTTTTTTTTGCATAGACGCCGCAATTCCTTGGCATACCATCTCATCAATTGCTGATTGCCACTTTCAGTTTGAATCATTGTGCTGAATTCTTGCTGTGGAAATCGGTTGTTCTTCTCGCTACGTAGCAAGACTTCATAGCCATTCACCTCTTGCTGACTTAGCGATTTTACCTGCATGATTGGTTGACACAACAGATAAAGGCGGTCTGTGTTCTCCCAAGTCGTTTCATTTCCCATCTTCGTTAAGCCCCCATCTAGTAAAGTTATCACTTCCGAAAATCGGCAATATTCCTGTCATCGCTCGTTTCTCATGCTATAAAATGGTTCTCTCAAAGGAACTGATTTGCCTAAGTATACCAAACAGAACCAAAAATGCCCAAATATTTTAAATTCTCTGAAAGAAATTTCTGTGAAAGAATCGACTGTGATTTTCCGTTCCACTCCATGCCTGTTTCATAGAAATGCCCCAAAGCAACCATTGCTTTTTTCAATTTCGTAGAAACTAGCTTGTTGAAAGTGGCTTCTTCCATATCAGTCTCCTGTTTCTTTAAGTACTTATAAAAAACACGATTCTTTTTAAATAACAAAAAAACAGCAAGAGTGCTTGCTGTTTTTTTCTACGTATCTCTTTGACTGGGGTAGCTGGATTCGAACCAACGCATGACGGAGTCAAAGTCCGTTGCCTTACCGCTTGGCTATACCCCAATAATGGTGGAGGAGAGTGGATTCGAACCACTGAACCCTAAGGAACGGATTTACAGTCCGTCGCGTTTAGCCACTTCGCTACTCCTCCAAAAGGTTTTTCTCAAACCTGACAATAGTTATAATACCGAAAAAGATAACAAATTGCAAGAGCAAAAAGTAAATTTTTCTAGAAATTATTCATGTAAATTCCATTGACGAATAATCATCTCGATGGCAGCTTCTAAGCTTCTGCTCGAACCTAGATCTTCATCCCCTAAAAAGCTTTGAAATTCTTTTGGTCCAGTTGTTAAAATCTCACCAATGCGTTTTTTTCCGATGAATAATTCATTGACGGTATAGTCTTTGCCATGAATGGCTTTTGTTGTTTCTTCAATACGTACTTCGATATCTTTATTTTTCTTAGACATGGTTGCACCTCTTTCTTTACAGCACCTTCCTATTTTAACAGAAAAGCAACAAAAGAAAAAGAAAATCTCTTCTGGAAATAAAAAAAGTAGCCAATCTTTACGATCAGCTACTTTTTCTTAGATCACTTCTGGTTCGTCAAGACAGCACTCGTCACGGTATAGCCTGCATCGCTTAAAATTTTCTCGATTGCTGCGACTTGCCGTGATTCTACTTGGATCTCAACAACTGTTTTTAGTGCCATCCGATTTACCACAATCGTCAAAATACTCATCTGATGATCCGCAAGGAGTTTCGTCACGTCTGCTAAAACACCCACATGGTCATCCGTGATCTCAATGGACACTCGTGTTCCACCATCGTGGTACCCAGTGATTTTCAAAAAGGCATCGAAAATATCATTGTTGGTAATGATTCCCACTAAGGCATCATCATCCATGACTGGTAAAACCCCAACGTTTTCACTTCGCATCACCGAAATCGCATCCTCTAATAAAGCTTCCGGTTCAATCGTGGTCACTTTTTTCAACATGATATCAGCGACCGTCGTTTTATTTAAGAGATAGTTCATTTCATAAACGCTTAAGCTGGTCGCTTTTGAGGGAGTTGCTTCAGCGATCGTTCCTTCTGTGATCAACCCTACTAATTTGCCATCATCAACGACAGGTAGACGATGGATATCGTGCTGCTTCATCACATCTATTGCATCAAAGATCGGTGTTTGTGAATCGACGGTGATGACCGTCTTCGTCATAAAATCACTTACGCTCATTGTTTAACCTCCTAGATACGCTTTTCTAACTTCATCGCTTGCTAGTAATTCTTCTCCGGTACCTTCTAAAACGATTTTCCCGGTTTCTAATACATAGCCGCGATCGGCAATCGATAAAGCCATTTTCGCATTTTGTTCGATCAGCAGCACAGTCGTTCCTTGCTGCTTGATTTCTTGAATGATGGAAAAAATTTCTTTGATAAAAATTGGCGCCAAGCCCATCGATGGCTCATCCAGCAAAAGCAAGCGCGGTTTTGACATCAATGCCCGCCCCATTGCCAACATCTGCTGCTCACCGCCAGATAATGTCGACGCATCTTGCGAGAGGCGTTCTTTCAATACAGGAAACTTGCGATAAACTTGTTCATAGTCTTCTTTGACACCACTGTCTTTACGCAAGAAGGCGCCCATCTCTAAGTTTTCTTGAACCGTCAAACCGGAAAAGACGTGCCGCCCTTCTGGCACCTGCGACAAGCCGTTTGCGACGATTTTTTGCGGTGCTTCTTTCTCAATTTGCTTTCCTTCAAAAGTGACGGAGCCTTTTGAAGGACGGATCAATCCAGAAATCGTCCGTAAAATCGTGGTTTTTCCGGCACCATTGGCACCAATCAGCGAAACGATCTCTCCTTGATTGACGTGGAAGGAAACATCATGAACTGCTTGGATCATGCCGTAGTGAACACTTAAATTTTGAATTTCCAGCATCAGATTTCCCCTCCTAGATAGGCTTCGATTACCCGTGGATTGTTTTTGATCTCTTCTGGTTCACCGTGGGCGATGACTTGCCCGTATTCCAGTACATAGATCCGTTCGCACACTTCCATGACCAAACTCATATCATGCTCGATCAAGAGGATCGTCAATTGAAAATCTTTTTGGATCTTATAGATCAGCTTTGTCAGTTCTGTTGTTTCCTGAGGATTCATCCCCGCTGCCGGCTCGTCAAGAAACAAAATTTTTGGCTCTGTAGCCAATGCGCGTACGATCTCTAAACGGCGTTGCTCGCCATAAGGCAAATTTTTCGCTAACGTTTGGCTTTTGCCATCCATATCAAAGATCCGTAACAGCTCTAAGGCTTTTTTCTTCATGGATTCTTCGTTTTTGTAATACTTTGGCAAACGCAAGATGCTCGTCAGTAGTCCTTCTTTATGCTTACTGTTCATAGCGATCAAGACGTTATCCATTACGGTCAAGTTTTTAAACAAGCGAATATTTTGGAAGGTTCTTGAAAGGCCTAAATCCGCGATTTTATAAGGCTTCACGCCATTTAAACGTTTTGGCTTACCTTGGGTCTCAAAAAGCACTTCGCCTTCACTAGGCTCATAAACACCTGTCAGGAGGTTAAAGAGCGTTGTCTTGCCGGCACCGTTTGGTCCAATCAACCCGACCAGCTCATTGGTATCTAGATGGAGGTCTACATGAGAAACAGCAGCTAAACCACCGAAGTTTTTCGTTAAGCTTTTAACTTCTAATAGAGGCATCGTTGTCATCCCCCTTTTTTCTAAATTTGTCCAACAGTCCTTTTACGGAGAATTCCCAGGTCCCTAAAAGTCCGCTTGGTTTAAAGATCATGATGATGATCAAAGCCAATGCATAAATGATCATGCGCAAATCAGAGAAGCCTTGCAAGTACATGTTTAAGATTCCTAGCACTACTGCCGAAACAACCGCTCCTGTGGTACTCCCAAGCCCTCCAAAAACGACGATGATCAACACATCGATCGATTTCATAAAACCGTAATCTCGTGGGAAAACCGACTGCTGATAGCTGGCATAAAGGGTACCAGCAATGCTTGCCATCACTGCCCCCATCACAAACGCAATTACCTTGTATTTCGTTGTGTTGACCCCCATCGATTCTGCAGCGATCTCATCTTCCCGAATCGCTAAAGTCGCTCTGCCTGGTCCGCTATGGATAAAGTTTGAAACGACAAGAATCGATAGAACGGCAAAGAGAAAGACGATCTGCCAATTACTGAATTGGGGCAATCCGAAAATTCCAGCAGGACCATTGGTCAAGCCTCGTAGGTTCACCAACAAGATCCGAATGATCTCTGCCACACCTAGGGTAGCGATCGCTAGATAGTCGCCTTTTAAACGGAGGGTCGGAATCCCAACCACTAATGCGACTGCACCTGAAACCAGCATCCCCACCAGTAAACCAGTTAAAAAGCCGCCAAAGGTTGGATTGCTTGCCGACAGGATCGCGCCAGCATAAGCACCGATTGCCATAAACCCAGCATGTCCTAAGGAGAATTGCCCTGAAAAGCCGATGATTAGATTCAAACTGACTGCCAAGATGATATTGATTCCGATATTGACGATGATCGCATCAGAGAACAAATTAATCATTCCGCCATTGTAGGCTGCAAATAATCCAAAATAAAGAATAGCTGCCAGAGCGAGCCAGATTAAGTTGTAACGTAAATTCTTTTTCATTTCTGCCACCTACACTTTCTCTTTGATATTTTTGCCGAGGATCCCAGCTGGACGAACCAACAATATAATTATTAAAATGACATACACTAAAGCATCCTTGTAATCAGAAAAACCAAGCGCTGTCGCTGCTGTCTCCACTAAACCGATCACAAAGCCGCCTAAAGCTGCACCAGGAATGATCCCGATCCCGCCGAGAACCGCCGCAACAAAAGACTTCAGACCAGGAACGACCCCCATTGATGGATCAATGGAATTATAATACAAACCGATCAGCATCCCGCCAGCTGCAGCTAAAGCCGAGCCTAAGGCAAAGGTAAAGGAAATCGTTCGATTAACATTGATCCCCATCAAACGCGCTGCATCTGCATCAACACTTACTGCACGCATCGCTTTTCCCATACGGGTCTTTTTCACGATCAATTGCAAGAGAATCATTAAGGTAACCGAAACAGCCAAAATCAATAACTGGACATTACTTACTTGAACAAACCCGATGGAATAGGTTTTTCGTTCGATTGCTTGCGGAAACGGGCGCACATTGGCAGAAAAGAAAAAAATCATGACATTTTGCAAAAAATAAGAAACCCCGATTGCCGTAATCAATGCCGAAATTCGCGTGGAATTTCTCAAAGGACGATAGGCTAAAAATTCAATCGTTACCCCAAGTGCTGCACTGGCGATCATCGAAATGAATAACGCTGGGAAAAAGCCCAATTGCCATTGATTGATCAAAAAGTAACCGATAAAACTACCAATCATATAAACTTCTCCGTGGGCGAAGTTGATCAGCTTGATGATGCCATACACCATCGTATAACCCAACGCTAACAAGGCGTAGATACTGCCTAGAAACAAGCCGTTGATCAATTGTTGGATCATCATTTCCATATACTCACTTCCAATATCATTTATTATGGTTCTTCTCATTAGAGAAAAGAAACTGAGACAAACACATCAGGTCTGTCCCAGTTTTCACTGCCAAACAACTACAGGTTTTTAAGGTTCCACAGTGTCTGCTGAGGTTTCCTTCCCGTCAGTCAATCCTAAAACAACTGCTGATTTCTCAGGGTTATGATTTTCATCCATTGTGATTTCACCTGTCACGCCGACAAAGTCTTTCAGTTCAGACAAACCAGCTGCAATTGCCAATGAATCTGCTGAGTTTTGATCTTCGATTGCTTGTTTGATCATGTAAACTGCATCATAGGCTAACGCATTAAAAGCAGAAGGTTCTTTGCCATACTTTTCATTGAACGCTGCCACAAAGGGCTCAACTTTGTCGTTTGCTGGTGCTTTGGTAGAGAAGTGACCGGTATAGTAAACATTGCTGACATTTTCTGCACCAGCTGTTTGAACCATTTTTTCATCACCGAATCCATCGGCACCAATGATTGCTTGATCAATTCCTAATTCTCGCGCTTGCTTGATGATCAAACCAGCTTCTGTGTAGTAGCCTGGAATGAACAAGACATCGAAGTCGACATCTTTGATTCTTGTAAGAACTGCTTGGAAATCTTTGTCGCCTTCAGTAAAGTTATCTTCTAAGACAATTTCGCCTGGGTAACTTTCTTTAAATGCTTCCGTCAATCCAATTGCGTAATCACTTGAGTTGTCTCCCAAGATCACGGCTTTTGATGCATCCAAATTTTCAGCCGCATATTTCGCTAAGATCGTTCCTTGGAAGCTATCTTGGAAACAAGAACGGAAGGCAAATTCTTGCACTTTCCCACTAGTATAAGTAATCGCATCGTCAGTACCTGAAGGTGTAACCATTGGTACTTGTGCTCTGGTCACGTTAGGCAAAGCCGCTTTCGTAGCACCAGAAGTTGCTGGACCAATGATGGCTACAACTTTATCATTTGTAGCTAAGTTGGCTGCTACCGTTGCAGCTTCATTGTTATCTGATTTGTTATCTTTCGAAATAATTTCAATTTGTTTTCCAAGAATACCGCCGGCAGCATTGATTTCTTCTACTGCTAAGTCGATTCCTTCTTTTTCAGCCGTCCCATAAGCAGCTACGGCTCCTGACAACTCTAAGTTGGTTCCGATCTTGATGGTATCTCCCTCTTGTTTATTGCCACCTTCAGCAGCCCCGCTGCCATCCGTTGATCCACCTGTTGGTCCAGCGCTACATGCTGTCAACAAAAACAAACTCGCAAACAAAAACGCAAATTTCTTTTTCATAATTTTCCTCTCCTTCACTTCCCCTGAATATGTTATCCAATATACTGAAAAATCTGGAAAATGTCAACGAATTATCAGAATATTTCACCTATTCAGAATTTATTTTTTTTACTAGGAAAAAATAGTGTTTTTAAAACACTGTTCCATCAATAATGGAATCGCTTTTCATTTTTTTGAACAAAAAGAAAAGCAAGCAAAGTTTTTTTTCCTTTGCTTACTTTTTGATCGTTTCGAATTGCTTCATTTTTTGTCAAAAGGACGTTTGAAAACATTACATCAAGATGTTAGCGGCTATTTCGTGGATACAATGCTTGAAAATTGGCTGCCGCCCCAACTAGATTGGCATCGTTGCGATAGTCACATAGCTTGATCAGTGGGACAAAATCATTTAAAGCTTGATCTGCCAACATTTTTTTCAACCGTTGATTCACTTCTTCTAACAAGCCATTTTTGGCACTGACACCGCCACCGATAATGATCACTTCAGGATCAAAAGCAAATTGAATACTGAATAGTCCTTGCGCTAAATAGCGGTAAAATTTATTGACTTCCTCGATCGCAATGGCATCCCCATCTTCTGCACGTTGAAAGACCTCTTCGCCGGTAATTGTGGTTCGATCTACACCAATTCGATCACAATAACGCCAAGCCATCTGAACCGCTGTCCCTAGTTGCGAAAATGTTTTGCCTTGATCCAAAATCATCAACCCAAATTCACCGCCGTATAAATGTGCCCCACGGACTAGCTCACCATTTTGAAACAGGGTACCGCCAACGCCTGTTCCGATCACAACGAAAGCTGCTTGCTGATACTCTTTGCCCGCTCCTTGATAGAATTCAGCCATCCCAGCGCAATTGGCATCATTTTCGATGGTTACTGGTACCCCAAACACTCCTTCGAGTTCAGAGTAGATGTCAAACCCATGGATATAAGGAATCGCACTGATACCGTCGATTCGACGTTCTTGGGCATTGACTGCACCTGGAGCACTGATCCCGACCCCTTCGATCTCTTCGTTTACGCTTGCTCTTACTTGCTGCAACTGGGCTTTCATTTCTTGCCACGTGCTTGGTGTAGTAAATTTGCCTTTACTCACCAAAGAATCCTGTGCCCAGACGCCATATTTTACTGCTGAACCACCCATATCAAAGACTAAAATCGCCATTTTTTTCCCTCAATCCTTTATTATTCTGATACTATCTATTTTACCGTAAGTCCCTGCTTGAAGAAAGCGATTTCCGAGAACAATAAAAAAAACAGCCTAAAATCGCCATAGACTGTCTCTATGGGATTAGAGCTGCTTTTCCAAAATAACTTGATCGATCAACTGCTGCCCATTTTCGAAAATCGGTTCAGCATAGTGAGTGGTGAAATAATTATCCATCCGGTCTTTTTCAACATAGCCTTGCGTTTGGTACAAAGTCAGGGCTGCAGAGGGCAGACTACCAGTTTTGATCACTACAATCGGCCGTTTTGCCCCAAGGTGTTGACTGAGGATTGCTTCTTCGGCAGCTTGCAGCAATTGACGACCAATGCCCATTCCTTGCTTTTCTGGAGAAACGGCCACATTCATAATCTCCCAATTGTTGCCTTGATTTTGATAAACTAGCACACCAATCATTTCTCCAGCTTCTTCATAAACAAGTGTTTGGCTATTATATAGATAGCTTTCTACGACTGCTTTTTCAGGATCTGCATCCAGCAGCAACGCCCAAGGATACGCTTCATTAGAGTCGATTGGACGAATCATGGCTTTTGGGCTCCTTTTTTACATTTTTGTTGATTCCTTTTAACTTTTCCGATAACGGTACGTTGGTTTGACTTTGTCTTGCGTATTTCGTTTTAAAGTAAACGTCTGGGGTACGTAATCTATACCGCCTTTTACAAAGGGATGGCAGCGTAAGATACGAGCTACCCCCATCAAACCTCCTTTGGCTGCGCCATGGACTTGGATCGCTTGGATCATGTATCCTGAGCAAGTCGGATAATAACGACAGCTAGGAGGAAATAATGGGGAAATAAAACGTTGATAGAAACGAACAAAGCCAATCAAAAGTTTACTCATTTCTTGCCAACCTTTCTTTTTATGATCACGATTCAGTGAAGATAGATAGAAAAAACTAGGACTCAGCACGAGGCATAAGTCCTAGTTTGGGGTTACTTCATAAACTCAAAGATATGATTCCAAAGACTTGGAGAGAAGACTTTAAAAGGACTACCGTCGCCAATCACCCCATAGCCAATCATCGTTCCGGCTAAGAACAATAAAATAGCTAATAATATGACGATTAGAATTTTTATCAAGCTAGTTAGAATGTAACGGTTCAACTTCACTTTATTCTCTCCTACTCCTACTATGCGTTTACTGGTACGGTTTCTTCAACTGCTTCAGAAACTCGTTCCACAGAAGCACCTAATTGCTGCAATTTTTCATGGAATTTGTAATAGCCACGATCCAAATATTTTAGATTGCGGACACGTGTCCGACCAGTTGAACGTAGCCCTAATAAAATTAACGCTGCTGCTGCACGTAAATCCGTTGCATAGACCAGCGCACCTTGCAATTCATGGCCGCCTTCGATCACTGCTACGTTGCCGTCGATTTTGACATGAGCATTCATCCGACGCATTTCTTCTAAATGCTGGAAACGGTTCTCAAATACCGTTTCATTCACAACACTTGTTCCAGCTGCTAAAAGTTGAATAGCAGACATTTGCGCTTGCATGTCCGTAGGAAAACCTGGATGAGGCATTGTTTTCACATCTGTTGCCTTCAATTGTTCAGGTCCAACGACACGAATCCCTTCAGCTACTTCAGTCACTTCTGCGCCCATTTCGATCAATTTTGAGATCAATGGACGATTGTGTTCTGAGATCGCATCTTTAATAATGACGTCTCCTTGGGTCATCGCTGCTGCAACCATAAAGGTTCCTGCTTCGATACGGTCTTGGACGATCGAATGTTCCACCGCATGAAGGTGATCGACCCCTTCGATACGCATCGTTTCGGTTCCTGCACCAAAGACTTTGGCACCCATTTTGTTTAAAATGTTTGCTAAATCGACGATTTCAGGTTCACGAGCGACGTTTTCAATGATGGTGATACCTTTAGCTTTTACCGCAGCCATCATGATATTTTGCGTTGCGCCGACACTTGGGAAATCCAAGTAAATGCTATTGCCTTTTAACTCATCGGCGATCGCTTCTATGTATCCATCTTTTTGGATGATTTGCGCGCCTAGTGCTTGAAATCCCTTCAAATGCAAATCAATTGGTCGTTTGCCGATTGCACAGCCGCCAGGCATTGCCACTTTGGCATGACCATTACGGGCTAACAAAGGCCCCATGACTACGATTGAAGCGCGCATTTGGCTTACATACTCATAAGGTGCTTCGATCGCTAACTCTTGTGATGCATCGATCGTCATCGTATTGTTTTCTTCTTCAAAATCGATTGCGACATTTAAATGCCGAATCACTTCTTTCATTGTTAATACATCGGAAAGGATCGGTACATTTGTTAATGTCGTTGTTCCTTCTTCCGCTAATAAGCTTGCCGCTAAGATAGGTAGAACAGCATTTTTTGCCCCTTCGATCTTCACTGTTCCAGTTAATCGATTACCACCTTGAACGATCATCTCTTCCATTTATGTTCCCTCCAAATAATGCAGTGACTCACACAAATCTTGCCAATTATAGCATAATATTCGGTGTTTTTGCATATATTAATGAAATTCTTAAAAACCTGTTAAAAATAAATTACGACATAACGCAATCAACTCAAGGAAAAAAGTACTGGCGGTGTAGCCTAATGCAATCGCAAGAAACACCATGACCATTCGTATCTGAGTCGTTCGTAAGGCTTTAAAAAAAGCATCGATCCGCACAGATTGCAATGCCCAAAATGCTAAATAGATGAACGCTAAATGACTCACGATTCGAATGATTGCATCAATTCCATACACTTGCATACTTCCTGCTCCTTTTTCATAATTGAACATTCCTATCATACCACAAAGATGTCAAGATAAAAAATAATCTTTCTTGAAACCTTCATGAAAAGACTTTAAAAAGTTTTTAAAACGTTTTCTCGAATAAAAAAAACAAAGGCAAGATGCCCTTGTTTTTTTAGGAATGTTTTGACACGTTGATTCGATTAATGGCGCGGTGCAAAGCAACCGTTGCGCGACGAAGCTGGTCGATATCTTCGACTTGTTTGGCCTCTTCGATTTGACGTTCTGCACGTTGTTTTGCTCTTTCTGCCCGTGAAACGTCGATATCACGATCACGTTCCGCACTATCGGCTACGATGGAGACAACATTGTCCCGCACTTCAAGGATACCGCCATTAACGGCGACCCAGTCGACGTGAGTATCTGAATCGATCCGTTTGACCCGGACTTCATCAATCGTCAAAGGAACGATGATTGGGGCATGATGCGGCAAAATACCGATCTCACCATCTGTCGTACGTGCAACCACGATTTTCGCGTGATGATCGTAAACCAAACCAGCAGGTGTCACCACATTGACTGTTAAAAATTGATCCATGAGGTTCCCCTCTTTCTTCAAGGCTGGTTAATTAATAGCCAATTTTTTTCGCTTTTTCAATGACGTCTTCAATTCGTCCTACACTACGGAAGGCTTCTTCTGGAAGATCATCATATTTTCCTTCAAGAATCTCAGCAAAGCCTTTGATCGTTTCTTCAACTGGTACATAAGAACCAGGTTGTCCAGTAAACTGTTCCGCTACGTGGAAGTTTTGCGACAAGAAGAATTGGATCCGACGCGCACGAGCCACTAACGTTTTTTCTTCATCAGACAACTCATCCATCCCTAAGATAGCGATGATGTCTTGTAGTTCGCGATAACGTTGCAACGCATGCTGTACTTCAGTCGCTACTTCATAGTGTTTTTCACCAACGATTTCAGGTGCTAACGCACTAGAAGAAGAAGCTAGCGGATCAACAGCTGGATAGATCCCTTGTTCAGTCAATTTACGTTCCAAGTTGGTTGTTGCATCCAAATGGGCAAAAGCAGTCGCTGGTGCCGGGTCCGTGTAGTCATCGGCAGGAACATAGATTGCTTGAATAGAAGTAACCGATCCTTTTTTTGTTGAAGTGATCCGTTCTTGCAATTGTCCCATTTCGGTTGCTAGTGTCGGTTGATATCCAACGGCAGAAGGCATCCGACCTAGTAAGGCAGATACTTCAGAACCAGCTTGAGTAAATCGGAAGATATTATCGATAAACAAGAGCACGTCTTGTCCTTCTACATCGCGGAAGTACTCCGCTAAGGTCAACCCAGTCAAGGCAACCCGCATCCGGGCACCTGGTGGTTCGTTCATTTGTCCAAACACCATGGCTGTTTTTTCGATAACGCCAGATTCTTTCATTTCATTATAAAGGTCGTTTCCTTCACGTGTCCGTTCACCAACACCTGTGAAGACAGAGATCCCCCCATGCTCTTGGGCAATGTTGTGGATCAGTTCTTGGATCAAGACAGTTTTACCAACACCGGCACCACCGAAAAGACCAACTTTCCCCCCTTTTAAATAAGGGGCTAATAAGTCGATAACTTTGATCCCAGTCTCAAGGATCTCAGTACTTGTTGACAATTCATCAAAGTCAGGAGCTTTTTTGTGGATCCCACTGCGGGGTGCTTCTTCAGGAAACGGTGCTTCTAAATCGATGGTGTCCCCTAAGACATTAAACACCCGTCCTAAGGTTTCTGTCCCAACTGGAACAGAAATGGAGGCGCCTGTATCGATTACTTCCATTCCTCGTTGTAAGCCATCTGTTGATTCCATGGCAATCGTACGGATAACGCCGTCGCCAAGTTCTAAGGCAGCTTCTAACACAACTTTTGTTTTCTGCTCATCTTTTTTGTAAACAATCAACGCATTGTTGATATCTGGTAATGATTGGTCTAGAGAGAATTCCACGTCAACAACGGGACCAATGACTTGAACAATCTTGCCTGAACTCATTCGTATTCCTCCATTCGTTCTTGAAACTATTCTAACGCGGATGCCCCCGCCACAATTTCAGTAATTTCTTGGGTGATCGCTCCTTGGCGCGCTCGGTTATAAGAGATCGTCAAGTCCCCAATAATATTTTTGGCATTATCTGTTGCTGTTTTCATCGCTGTCATTCCGGCAGCATGCTCGGCTGTTTTTGCGTCAACAATCGCACCATAAATCAAGCTTTCAGCGTATTGAGGCAGTAATTGATTCAAAATTGCTTCTCTGGAAGGTTCAAACAAGTATTCTTGTTCATAACTTTCGGCTTCTTCAGGATCTAGATCGGAAATCGGCAACATTTTCTCCACACGAAATTGGCTAGTCAATGAGTTGATGTGATGGTTATAACACACATATAATTCATCGAAGACTTCGTTTTGGTACATCGTTGTCGCCAATGTTACGATTTTACGCACCTCGTCAAAGCTTGGTTGATCCGAAAGGTTTCTTAGCTCGTACGCCAAATTGATGCCCCGTGCTTTGAAAAAGTCAGCGCCAGTTGCACCAATGGCAATCATGACATACTCTTCTTCTTTTGCATGGTCTTCATCCAGCATGGTCATCATTTGCTTCAAGATGGAACTATTGTAGCCGCCTACTAGACCGCCATCAGAAGTGATGACGATGTAGCCTGTGCGTTTGACCGGACGACTAACCAACATACTGTTATAGTTCACACCATCTTTAGGACCAGAACCTGCAAGATCGGAAAGCTGCTGCGCAGTTAAATGCGTAACGATTTCACGTACTTTGTTGGCATACACTTGAAACTGTTTCGAATGAGCTTCAGATTTTGTTAATTTTGCAGCTGAAACCATTTGCATGGCCTTTGTGATTTGGCTGGTTTTTTTTGTTGAGGCAATTCGTTGCTTAATTTCATTTAATGAAGCAGCCATTTTCTCTCACCTCTTTTTATGCGTTTTGCATTGTCGATATTTTATCTTGGGGTGTCACCCGAGAACCGTTGGATGCCATGAAAATATCTTTGAATGCTTTAATGGTGTCATCTAACAAGCTTTCTTCTGGCAAGTCTTTCGTTGTCCGAATGGTTTCAAAAATCGTCGCTGCATTTGCTTCGATATATTCAAATAATTCTGCTTCAAAGTCCAATAGTTTATTGACTGGTACACTATCAATGAATCCATGCGTCAAGGCATAAAGAATCACGACTTGTTTTTCTACTGCCAGTGGTTCATGCAGTTTTTGCTTCAAGATTTCAACGGTTCGACGACCGCGGTTTAATTTGGCTTGTGTTGCAGCATCTAGATCAGACCCAAACTGCGTAAAGGCCTCTAGTTCGCGATAGCTAGCCAAGTCCAAACGCAAGGTACCGGCAACTTTTTTCATTGCTTTGATCTGCGCAGACCCCCCAACCCGTGAAACGGATAATCCAGCCGCTACGGCAGGACGAACACCAGAATAGAAAAGGTCGTTTTCTAAGAAAATTTGTCCATCTGTGATAGAAATCACGTTGGTTGGGATATAGGCTGAAATATCCCCTGCTTGTGTTTCAACAAACGGCAATGCCGTCATCGATCCACCACCTAGTTCATCACTTAATTTCGCTGCACGTTCCAATAAACGAGAATGCAAGTAGAAGACATCCCCTGGGTATGCTTCACGACCTGGCGGACGACGTAGAAGTAGAGAAAGTTCACGATAAGCGACCGCTTGTTTTGATAAGTCATCGAAGACGATCAAAACATGTTTGCCGTTATACATGAATTCTTCCCCCATCGCAGCCCCCGCATAAGGTGCGATATAAAGCAGTGGTGCTGGTTGTGAAGCACCTGCTGAGACCACGATCGTGTAATCAAGCGCACCGTAACGACGCAATGTTTCCACTTGTGCACGAACAGTTGAATCTTTTTGGCCAATTGCGACATAAATACAGATCATGTCTTGCCCTTTTTGGTTGATGATCGCATCAATAGCGATCGTTGTTTTTCCGGTTTTCCGGTCACCGATGACTAATTCCCGTTGGCCACGACCGATTGGTACTAAAGCATCAATAGCTTTCAACCCTGTTTGCATTGGTTCCGAAACGGATTTCCGTTGCATAACACCTGGTGCAGCTGCTTCGACTGGGCGTGATTTATCTGTTTCGATCGGACCTAAACCATCGATTGGTTGCCCTAATGGATTTACTACCCGGCCAATTAATGCATCGCCGACAGGAACTTCCATGATTTTACCAGTTCGTTTTACTTTGTCCCCTTCACGAATGGTTTCAAAATCACCTAGGATGATGATTCCGACATCGTTTGACTCTAAGTTTTGTGCCATCCCATAAGAACCGTTTGAAAACTCAAGCAGTTCTCCACTCATGGCATTTTCTAAACCGTGGGCGCGGGCGATCCCGTCCCCAACATATGTGACAGTACCGATTTCTTCTACAGAAAGTTCGTTCTGATAATTTTTAATTTGCTCTTTGATCAAGGCACTAATTTCTTCTGCTTTGATGGCCATCCGATTCACCTCTTATCTCTTGTTTATCTGCCGATTTTTTGTCGCAGATAATCCAGTTGGCTCTTAATACTACCGTCGATCACTTGATGATTTGCTTCAACGATGACACCGCCTAAAATCGTTGGATCGATCGTTTCTTTCAATTGTGCCTGCTTGTACCCAAGCTTATCGGCGATTTGCTTTTCGATTTTGCTTTTTTGTTCTGCTGACAAAGCAACAGCCGTTGTGATCGTTCCGAGAACAAGACCTTGATATTCATCGTAACGACGTTCGTATTCATCAATGATCAGCAATAAATCATCCATGCGATCATATTCGTAAACGATCTCCAAGAAATTTCTGACTAAACCTTCAAAGCCCTTCAGCAATTGATCGACTAATTGTCTTTTCTCATGAAGATCCAAACGGTTATCGGTCACGATTTGGCCGAATGTTGGAATTTCCTGATAAATCTGACGCAAGGTCAATAATTCTTGGTAAACTTCTGTCAAGCGCTGTTCTTCCATCGCCAATTCGAACAACGCTTTTCCATAACGTTTTCCCACTGTGAATTTATCGAGTTTCATTAACTGAACCCAATCCTTCGATATATTGATTGATTAGGGATTCATGATTTTCGGGAGTCAATTCGCGGCCTAAGATTTTTTCTGCGATTTGAAGCGAAAGTTCTGCAACATCATCTTTCACTTCTTTTAACGCAGTTTCTTTTTCAAGGGTGATATCTGAGTTTGCTTTTTCTTTCAAACGAGCCACTTCTTCTTTGGTCTCGCTCAAAATATTTTGTCGACTCAATTCCCCGCTATCTTTGGCGCTCTTGATGATCTCCGCAGCTTCAGAATGAGAACGTGCCAATTTTTCTTGGCGTTCTTTTTCTAATTTTGCTGCATTCAAGCGTGATTGTTCCGCTGAATCCAAATCATTGGCGATTTTATCTTCCCGTTTTTGCATCATGCTGCTGATGGCATCCCATGCAAAATGTTTCAATAAGAATAGCAAAAGAAGAATTGATCCGCTGACAACGATAATATTGCCAAGCATTGGATTTTGAACTTCCGCTATAACCAACTGATTTAGCATAACGATTCTTCCTTTCTGAAAGTCATTGTTTCATTAGAAAAAAGCAAAAACGAGTGCAATTGTTCGTTTCTGCCTTTTCGTGCTTGTCTTATCGGAAGACTAATAACAGCGCGATAACTACCCCTAGAATCGGTACAGCTTCGACTAACGCTACCCCGATAAACATTGTTGAACGTAGTTGACCTGACATTTCAGGTTGGCGTGCCATTGATTCGATCGTTTTTGCGATTACTTGTCCGTTACCATACCCTGCACCAATTGCTGCTCCGATAATTGCTAATCCTGCTCCAATAAAGTTCATTCTTTTTTCCTCCTAATTGTATGTCGATTCGATTAATGTTCTGCCACGATTTTGTGGCTCATAAATACCATGGTCAATGTAACAAATACATAAGCTTGGATCGCTCCAATAAAGAGCGAGAAGCCAATCCAGATCATTTCTAGCGGCATCACGATCGGCAATGACCACCAACCAAGACTAATAAACATGTTGGCAATCAATCCTAATAACACTTCACCAGCGAATATATTTCCATATAAACGCAAGCCTAACGTGATGACATTCGTAAATTCTTCGATGATTTTTAGCGGCAATAAAAAGCCCACCGGTTTCAGATACGAATTGATCAAGTAATTTTTGAAGCCCAACGACTTGATCCCAAAGAAATGTGTCAAGGAAATAACCATAAGTGCAAGTGTCAATGTAACAAACGGGTCTGCTGTCGGACTTTTCCATAAGGTAATGTCATCTGTCGTCACGATTTTTGTGACTAAGCCGATCTCATTTGCCACAAACACAAAAAGAAACATTGTTACACCGAGCAAATGAAAGTTGTTCACTTGAGATCCTGGTAGATTGTCCGCCACGATGCCACGAACAAAGTCAATGACCCATTCAATGAAGTTCTGCTTCCCTTTCGGTTTCATTTGCAGGTTACGTGTACAAATAAAGACCACCAAAAAAACAATAATACAAGAAATGATTGTCATCATAGCTACAGTTCCATCAAACCATATAGGACCGATATGAAACATAAGCGATTTATCTTCCAATCTTTCTCACCTCTTTTCCTGTCATCTCCAGAAAAAATCTGGTGTTACAATGCGTTTCCTCTCATAACAATCGGTATCATACCACCACGAATGGAAAATTTCAAAGCATTTTCAAGAAAATTAGACAAAAAACTCACAATGCCAAAAATCCTAAATTAATTGAAAAATCCTCGTGTCGCTATGTGGAAGAAAAAGCCTGTTATATCAACAGCTTTCCCTTAAATGCTACCAAATTTAGCGTGATTTTCAAAGCAATAACCTCTATCGGATTCTAAAAGAAGTTCTTAGAAAATTAGAAATTTCTAAGAACTCGGTCAATTTGTCTTTCTTGATCTTTGCGTTTCAAGGATTCCCGCTTGTCATATTCGCGTTTTCCTTTCGCTAAACCAATCAAAACTTTGGCATAACCATCCTTGATATACACCTTTAATGGCACAATCGTCATACCGGTATTTTTTGTTTCGCCAATCAGACGAGCGATCTGCTTTTTGTGTAGCAACAGTTTTCTCGTCCGCAATGGATCGTGATTAAAAATGTTTCCTTGCTCGTAAGGACTGATATGCACATTGACTAAGAATGCCTCACCGTTACGAATGCGTACAAAGCCGTCTTTCAAATTGATCCGGCTGTTACGGATCGCTTTGATCTCTGTTCCCTGTAAGACGATCCCCGCTTCGATCGTATCGAGGATCGTGTAATCATGGCGGGCCTTTTTGTTTTGGGCGATTAATTTCCCTTCTCCTTTAGGCACGGGCCATCCCTCCAATTATTTTTTCTTGATTCCTTTGTAAAAAGGTTTTTTCTTTTTCACTTTGCCAGCTTTTTTCGGCTTGCCTTTACCTGATTGCTCAAAGCGTTTCCCTTGGTTTTTCTCAGGGTTTCGTTGTTTTTTTCCACGGCGGCTAGCTTCATTTTTTTGATTGTTGTTACGTTTGTTGGCTTTTGGTGCTTGCAGTTTTTCAACTTCTTCTGCTGCTACCAGTTCGAAATCGATCTCTCTTGTTTCTGGATCAGCCTTTACGACTTTGATGCGAACTTTCTGACCAATTTTAAAGGTCAGGCCTGTCCGTTCACCCACAAGTGCCAGATGGTTTTCCAAATAATGGAAGTAATCTTGCTTCAGATTATTGATATGGATCAACCCTTCAATCGTGTTAGGCAATTCAATAAACAAGCCAAACTTAACGACGGAACTGATGATACCGTCAAACTCTTCTCCTACTTTATCGGCCATATACTCAGCTTTTTTAAGCGCATCGACTTCTCTTTCTGCATCGACTGCTCGTCGTTCCATTTGGGAGCTGTGCAGCGCGATGTCCGGCAAGATTTCAGCCCATTTGTTTTGGTTGGCTTCTGAGACATCTTCACTGTAAGATCGAATCAAACGATGCACGATCAAGTCGGGATAACGACGGATCGGTGACGTGAAGTGGGTATAATCTTCCGCTGCCAAACCATAGTGACCGACGTTTTCTTCAGAATACTTCGCTTGTTGCATACTTCTTAGCAGCATCGTATTGACAACCATTGCCTCTGGCTTATCTGCGACATCTTCAACAACTTTTTGCAATTGTTTTGGTGAGATCGAGCCATTGGTCTGCTTGACTACGATCCCTAAAGCAGATGCAAAATCAAAGAAGCGGCGCATTTTCTCTTCTTTTGGTTCCTCATGGATCCGGTAAATAAATGGTAAATGCTTCTGATTGAAATGACGCGCCACGGTTTCATTGGCTGCCAACATGAAGGATTCGATCAATCGTTCGCCGACGCCCCGTGCTCGTAGAACGATTTCTTGCGGGTGTCCTTCTCCATCGACCAAGACTTTTGCTTCTCGGTCTTCAAAAGAAACTGCCCCACGTTTGATGCGCATCGCTTCTAACACGTGATGCAAGGCGGCCATATCATGGAACATCGGTACTAATTCCGCATATTCTTTGGTGGTTTCTGGATCATTGTCTTCAATGATTTGATTGACTGCTTGATACGTCATACGGGCACTTGTTTGAATAATACTTTGGAAAATATTGTAATCTGTGACGATCCCCTCTTGGTTGATCCACATTTCACAGCTCATAGTCAACCTTGGGACATTCGGATTCAACGAACAGATCCCGTTTGATAAACGCTGTGGGATCATCGGAATCACACGATCCGTAAGATAGACACTCGTTCCCCGATCAAACGCTTCTTTATCCAATGCGCTGTTTTCGGTCACATAATAAGAAACATCGGCGATATGCACGCCCAAATAGAAGCTACCGTCAGGCAATGCTTTTACGGTCACCGCATCATCCAAATCTTTGGCATCCGCTCCATCGATTGTTACAATCTGTTGATCTCGCAAATCCCGCCGTTCCGGAAAGTCGGCAGGATCGATCGTATCTGGTACTGCGTCTGCCGCTGCTAAGGTTTCTTCCTCAAATTTTGTTGGAATCCCGTTCGCCACGACGATCGATAATATATCCATTCCAGGATCGTTTTTATGTCCTACAACTTTCGTGATCAACCCCTCTAAGCTTTTCGAATAACCTTTTTCTGGGTAATGGCTGATTTCAACGATCACAATGCTCCCATCTACAGGTCGAATCCCTTGAGCACCAATAAACACCTTTAATTCACTTAGTTTTTTATCTTTAGGCTGAACAACGCCATATAGATCCGACTCTTCGATCTCTTTTTCATCAAATAATGTAAACTCGCCGACCAACTGACTGATGGCCCGTTGTTTGATCTCAACGACTTTCCCCTCTGCACCACGATCTGAGAAAGGATCCGCAACGTGCACGATGTCCACAGCAACGGTATCGCCGTCCATGGCATAGCCTGTTGCTTCTTTAGGGATATAAATATCGTCTTCTTCTTCATCCAAAGTGACAAAGCCGAAGCCCCGCTCGTTGGCACGGAAGGTTCCTTCCACAAACACTCGTTTCATGGGTAATTTCACTTTGCCTTTTTTGTTAAAAATCACGCTGCCTTCTCGTTCCATCGCCGCTACTGTCTGAACAAGATTCTTAAAGTCTGTACTTTTTTGAAGTCCTAGACCTTCAGCAATTTCTTCCATTGAAAAACTTTTTTTGCGGCTTTCTTCGAGAAACTGAATGATTTTTGTTTTAATCGTTTCTGTCATAACTCACTCTTTCCAAGCAAGTGTTTCTAAGAAAGCAAACACATCCTGCTCTAATTTTTTCCGTTCTGGTCCAACGGTCACCACATGACCGCTTTCGGGATACCATTGAAGCGTATAGGGAACATGGGACAGTGCCCCTGCTGTTTTGAAAACCGTCTGTGGATCGATCATTTGATCCTTTCCTGCTTGTGATAGAAAGACTGGGCGCTCGATTTTCCCTAAATGCCCAGCTGTGGTTTGTCCGACTGTTTCGATTCCTTGCAGTTGCTCTCTGACCTTACAAGGGACTTCTGCCAATATTTCTTTTTGGGTCGCCTCGTCTAAATCAGCATAGGGTATGACCATTTCAGCATACTTTTCAAAATTGACTGGCACTTCATTCTTGGTTTCAAATAATGGCGAACAAAACAGTCCGCCCCCCATCAATGTTGGATCTTGTGTCAAACGATCCATCGCTAAAATCCCGCCCATCGAAAGTCCAAGAACGGCAACTTCTTCATAGCCTTTTTCTCTTACATAAGTAACTGCATCTGCAGCATCCTGCTGCCAAACAGCCATCCCTTGATTTAAGATATCATCTGGATTGGGCGTACCATGTCCAGTAAACATCGGAGTATAAACCGTGTAGTCTTTTTGTTCTAACGAACGACAAAGCATACGCACATCGTTAGGACTACCTGAATAGGCATGGAACAAAATGACTGCTCGCTTGCCGTGTTCAGCAAAAACCGGTTTTGGTTGATTAAATGTTTTCATGTTTCCTTTCACCTCACGTCCAATTCTACCATAGTTAAGAAGAATACTTCGACAAATGCGATCAAAATCTTCCCCTTAAAAAGAAAAAAACCTCTCTTTACGAGAGGTTCGCTAGCAAAATGATTAGTTTGATGAAAGAAAAGCCAAAATAAAGAGCAAGACCATCCAAACAAACCCTAAAATGGCCGTTGAGCGCTGCATCACTGCTTCAAATCCACGGGCTTTTTGCTTACCAAACAATTGATCCGCACCGCCAGTAAAGGCACTAGCTGCACTATTTTGCTTGCTAGGCTGCATCATGATCGTAATGACCATTAAAATCGAAATAACAATTACAGCAGTTAATAAGATATTATACACGTTAGCTCCTCCTTGCTTGCTAAAGTCGTCCTTTCTATTTTAGCATTTTCCGCTAGAAATTACTACTCCCTTTTTGTCATTGCTCGTTGCGTGACGGTTTAAAAAAAAGACTGTCCTTTCTGACAGCCTTTTTCTCATAGATCGCTTTCGTTCAAATCAGCGAACGAGTACGTCATCATATTCTGGTTTTTCTTTGAACTCTTTGACCGCAAAGGAGCAGACAGGCATAATTTTTTTCTCTTCCCGTCGTGCTTTTTCAACAACTGCTTTGAGCAATTTTTGCGCCAATTGCTGTCCACGATAATCAGGGTTGACGAAGGTGTGATCAACTTCAAGTACATCATCTGGTGTTTCTTGCCATGTAATCTCACCAATTTCTGTTTCTCCATCATATAAAGCAAAACGCTTGTTTTCTTCTTTTATTTCCATTGTTTTCGCCCTTTCTATCAGACAATGTCTGTTTTTTGTTTGATATTCTCAATAAATTGCAAAACGGTTGGCCAATATTCTGGGGCATCTTTAACTGCCTGTAAATGTCCCATATTGGGAAAAAGGACTTTTTGTTTCGGACCAGCCGTTGCTTCCATTAAAGTATTGATTTCTTTTTCAGAAAGAAACGTATCCTTTTCTCCTTGTAAAAACAGCACAGGTAAATGGTTGCTGCCGACTTGTCGGGTCACTGAGATTTGTAGGAAGGGGTAGCCGACTAAGTGTTTACTGTAACGATTGGCTAATCGCAAAAAGCGCTTGACGGGTAACCGAGAAAATTGTGGTAGACTTGCCCGAATGGCACTATAAACGGACGTATAACTGCTGTCTGAGATCAAACCCGCAACTTGCACCGCCATGACTTCTCCACTGGCCAGCAGCAAAGTCGCCGCTCCCATCCCTAAACCATAGAGGAAGATTTGGGTTTGTGGGTCTTTTTCCAAAATCTTATCGATCCACAAAAGCAGATCCATCCGATCTAGCCACCCTAAGCCGATCTCTTTGCCTTCACTACGGCCATGTCCACGCAAATCAGGAACTAAAACATTGTAACCCGCAGCCCAGAATTTCTCGGCCGCATCTTGACAGTCTGCTTGCCCATCACTGCGATACCCATGCAAGCAGATCACCCACGTTTTAGCACACTGATCAAAGACTTCTGCTCTCAGGATCAGATCATCGGTGGTCGTTACCGTACATTCCGAACCTTGTGACCAAAAAGCCGAACTGCTTTTCGCGATCCGCTCTTTGTATGGAATCCCCAGTTTCTTTCTGCCTTCTTTTTCATACCATTCATTGTTACGCATAATAATTGCCGAAACAAAATAGCGTACGCCCTTTTTCATCACAGACGTGCGATATACATAGTACACCAAAAAAATAAAAATTAGCAGTAGTAGCAATAGCCAAACCATAGGATCCCCCCTTCATTTTAGTTTACCATTTACACCGGTTTTCAGCCAAAGTTTTGTCGCAAGTCTTAAATAAGTCCTATACTTTTTTAAGAAAAAATCTTTGTACTGACTTCTAGCGAAGGAGCAGTACAAAGATTTGTTTGGTTAAATATGTTTCTGTTTATAGAATAGGAAGGCGATCATGGTGAGTAAAATACTTCCAAGAACACTTAGTTCATAAGAGGATTCCTCATTTGTCTTTGGCAATCGTTTTTCATTATCTGTCTGTGATGACTCTGTCTGGTTCTTTTTGTCATCCAGCTTTTGCTCGGCGTTTCCGGCTATTTTTATCGGTTTATCAGACTTGTCAGAAGGTGTTGGTACTTTGGGACCGCTAGGATCATTCGGTGTCTTAGGCGTTCTCGGCGTTTTTGGTTCGACATAAGTATTGATCAAATCATAATCATGGACTTCTGACCTGTATCCTTTGACAGCCACTTCTTGAATGCTATAGGTGTACGCTTGACCTTTCTCATCATATTTTGGCAGATCTTCAAAACGATAGGTCCAGTTGCCTTCTTTATCTGCTTTTACGGTTTGCTTGTCGATTTCTTTACCGTTTTGCATTAATTCGACAGTGATGCTTTCAGGGCGGGTATTGAACTTGTTGCCATAGTCATTCCACGTCTTCGTTCCCGATACTACCGTTGTTTCGGTATTGTGATAGGTGTTGACCAGGTCATAGCCGTTGACTTTAATAGTGTAACCTGGCACTTTTTCTTCTTGGATCGTGTACGTGTATGCTTGACCTTTTTCATCATACTTAGGCAAATTTTCAAAGCGATAGGTCCAGTTCCCTTGGTTATCTGCTTTTACGGTTTGTTTGTCAATTTTTTTATCATTTTGCATCAGCTTCACAGTGATACTCTCTGGACGGGTGTGGAACTTGTTGCCATAGTCATTCCACGTCTTCGTTCCCGATACTACCGTTGTTTCGGTGTTGCGATAGGTGTTGAATAGGTCATAACCATTGATTTCAGTGGTGTAACCTGAAACTTTTTCTTCTTGGATCGTGTAGGTGTAAGCTTGACCTTTTTCATCATACTTTGGCAGATTCTCGAAGTGATAAGTCCAGTCGCCTTGGTTATCTGCTTTTACGACTTGCTTGTCGATTTCTTTATCATTTTGCATCAGCTTGACAGTGATGCTTTCTGGTCTTGTTTCGAATTTGTTATCGTAGTCATTCCATGTCTTTGTTCCGGCTACGTCTGTCGTTTCAGTATTGCGGTAGGTGTTGACTAGATCATAACCATTGATTTCAGTGGTGTAACCTGGCACTTTTTCTTCTTGGATCGTGTACGTGTACACTTGACCTTTTTCATCATACTTAGGCAGATTCTCGAAGTGATAGGTCCAGTTGTTTTCTTTATCAGCTTTTACGGTTTGTTTGTCAATCTCTTTACCGTTTTGCATTAAGTCGACAGTGATGTTTTCAGGGCGGGTATTGAACTTGTTGCCATAGTCATCCCATGTCTTTGTTCCAGCTACGTCTGTCGTTTCAGTATTGCGATAGGTGTTGACTAGGTCATAACCATTGATTTCAGTGGTGTAACCTGAAACTTTTTCTTCTTGGATCGTGTACGTGTATGCTTGACCTTTTTCATCATACTTAGGCAGATTCTCAAAGTGATAAGTCCAGTCGCCTTGGTTATCTGCTTTTACGACTTGCTTGTCGATTTCTTTATCATTTTGCATCAGCTTGACAGTGATGCTTTCTGGTCTTGTTTCGAATTTGTTATCGTAGTCTTTCCATGTCTTTGTTCCAGCTACGTCTGTCGTTTCAATATTGCGGTACGTGTTGACCAGGTCATAACCGTTTACTTTAGTAGAATACCCTTCAACATGTGTTTCTTGGATTGTGTATTCATAAGTCTGACCAGATTCGTCAGTTTTCGGTAGATCAGTAAATTCATAATGCCAGTCCCCCTCTTTACTTTGGGTAACCGTTTTTGTTTGGAATACTTCACCGTTTTGCAATAATTGAACCATAATGCTTGTCGGACGGGTATTGAATTTGTTGTCATAATCATCCCACGTTTTGGTCCCGCTGATTGTCGTTGTATCAAAAGAAAGTAATTGATTCATGGCAGCTAGTTTAATAGTCGGCACGATTGTTTCATTTGCTTGCAGATCCCAGCGATGGGTTTCTGCGTTGACCAGCACTGTATCAGCAATGATACTGCCGTCAACATTTTGATGGACATCGACTGTATCACCAACAGCCAAGATGGTTCCTTGGAATGGACTATTAATCGAAATCGTTTGGCCCTCTGATTGGTCAACAAAATTCCATAAGATAACAGCATCATCAAACTCTTCTGTTTCATGGCTATTACGAGACGTACCATCCGTATATTCTAGTTTGATTTGGGACTTAACATTAACGGTGCTGGCTCCCTCAGTGTCCACATTGATGATCACAGGCGTATTTCCTCTTGTTAGCCCTTTAATGGTGATTGGCGTATCTTTTTCTAATTCCGTTTTTGAAAGAGAAACAACAACCTTTTGATCTTCTTTCGCAATTGTATCTTCTGAAAAAGAAATGGGTTTTTTATCAATCAGATAGCCGTCTGGCGCTTCCGTTTCCACAAAGGAATATTCTCCCTCTGGAAGACCAGCTTCGATCACCTGCCCATCATCATTTGTGACTTCTTCATCGACTTCCTTATGCGTCTTGTTGTTTTGAAGTTCGTAAACACCATCATCAAGTGGATTTCCTTGTTCGTCTGTCAAGGTCAAAACAACCGCTTGTGTCTCATCTTCGGCATCGGCTGTATTGATGACCCGCTGATTATTATCAGTGAAATCCTTGGTTACACCGGGTGTCTGCGGATAAGCTCCCAGTCTTTCTGACGTCGCCTGTAACGTTGAAAATGCCTGTTCAAAGTCTATATAAGGCTCACTCACGGATTGATCTTGAAAAACTTCGGAAGTCTTCAAGTGATCCATTCTCTGACCATTTACAAAAACGGCAGGTTGCTGATTTTGATCTGCTAAATCTACTGTGACTGATGGGCCAAAAACAACTTTGTTTTTTCTACTATCCGTTCCTGATACAAAAGAAGAGTTTGCGATGGAATTGACCTTTTGAATATAATTGATTTCTGTTGGCAAAGAACCATCCTGAATACTGGTCCCAAAATTGACATTTCCGTTTAATTCACCAACGGCCAAATTTCCGTTCGTGTGTGTATTTAGCGTCGCATGGTTAGCAAAAATATGAAAATATTGCGCTTCTCCTAGAAGTGCGTCATCAACTTCAGGAACATCATTTTTAAAAATGCCCCCACTTGAAAGTTGTGAAGCTGCTGGCGCACTTGCTTGGGTATCAGGCGTTGATTCTATGGTTTTTGATGCAGTATTTGACGCCGTTTGTTGTTGTGACTCGCTGCTTGTTGTTACAACCTGTTTTTCAGAAGCCTCTGTTTGATCCTGAGTATCAGAAAGTACGGCTTCTGTACTCGTTGCTTCTGTGGATTCATTTTCAGGTAGAACAACTGCTACATCTGTTGTGTTGATGATGTCTTCTTTCACTTGTCCATTTTTTTCATCTGTTTGAAGAAAGGCGGATTTGATTGTCAATGTTTGAAGACTTTTTGTTTGAAACGTTAGCGTCATTTGGCTAAAAGAACTGCTAGCGGTTTCTTCCATCAGCTGCTGTCTTTGCGGATCATATGTAAATGGCGTGCCGCTGCTTTGAATCGAGTTCGCCAGAACCGTTTGTTCCCCTTCACTCAAGCTGAATGCCAGTTGATTTGCTGCTTGTTGATTCTTTTCTACTTCGATCGTCCAAGTGATCTCCCCTGTGGTAGGATCTGGTAATGATGTCACTTGCGCTGTGCCCTTTTCGTTTTGAAATAGGATTGTTTTGGGATTCTCCTCGGTGTCCGCATTGGCTGTGATGACTGATAATAAAGGCGCCAAATAGGAAAACATAAGTAAGGACAGCATGAACATTGGGTAAGCTGTTTTTTTCACATAAGTACGCATTTCTCTTCCTCCAAACAACAAATTTTACTCAGGTGATTATCCTAATCGGAAAAAAGAGAAAATGCAAAATGGACCAAATTTTGATTCTGTGAGAAAAATGAGAGCAAAAACCGAAAAATGGTTCCTGCTCTCAAGGGAATTTGTGAAAATGAAATAGGATTTCTTTAGTTTGAAAAACATTAGAATATTTTTTTCATGATAAATACTCAAAATCCAGAAAGAATCTTTTGTTTGTGATAAAAGTTCTTTCCTTCAAAACGCTTAAACACCAGGAGTGATTGGCTACTTGCTAAAATTTCACTTGTCAAAAAAAAATAATTGTAAACTGAAAATGAAAATTTTCATAAACAATCATATTATTTTCATTTTTGGTTACAAAAATTTTAGCAGATTCTTTAAAATCTTACTGTTATTTTCCCTCTATTTATAAGTTCTCTTAACTTTTACTGTACAAAGAAACGTCTCTATCATTTTTGGGACTGATGACTCATAATTGATTCTTCAGTCCCAAGTGTGATTTTTGTACAACATATCAATCCTTATTGACGACAAGACTTTATTGCAAAGTCCGATGTTCTGATCTAGTACAAAAGACTGACCATTGGAAAAAAGGGAATGGTTATTGCAATCCGCTCGAAATTCACGTTTCCTTCTCCAAATTGACTATTCTTTGTCGTTGCTGATCAAGAAATCAAGCAATTCCGACTGTTCCGCAAAGATTGCTTCTACAGATAAGCTTCTATGATGACTCTTTTGCTTGGTAGCTTCTGGTAGTTCAGCATCAATTTGGTTAGTTGAAGATTCGAGGGAATTCTCAACTGGTAAAGGTTCTGCATTCACTTTCGACTCTAAACCGTCTGGCTTCATTGGAAATGGACTATTATCCTCAAAGTGATCTATCGAAGCATTCAGTTGACTTTTCCAAAACAACTCTCCGAAAAGATACACGCCCAGAGCATTTTTATTGTTAAACACTTTACAAGATAACCCCATCTTGGTGAGTGTCTGATTTACTGTGTTTTCGTTGATCGTTTCTGAAGGAATATCTCTGATTAGAATTGTATCAGCATATTGAATATCTTGATCACTGTTTACATAATCAATCAATTGATCTGTCAAAGCAGTCGTCTCTTTTTTAACGATCTCAGTTAAATCTATTGTCTGACGTCCATTGATCGTCACGACAAATGGATTGTTTTTCTTAGCTGTGACAAGCATATCGTAAACGACGCCATGATCCAGCGCAAAGATAGGTGCGGGATGATCCCCCTCATTTTCTTGATAAGCTTGTACCACGTTGCCTGCCAATTCAAACAAGCCGTCTGTGACTTTTGAACTTTTGATCAGTTCCCCATTTTCGTAGCTATCACAAGTGAGTGAATGATCATTGATTTCAATCACATAGGTCAACCCAGCCAGAATTTCTTCCACGCCTAACATCAAATGAATATCATTTCGTTTGCTTTCAAAAATTGCGCCCAGAGATTTTGGGATCAGCTTTACTCGCTCGATGCGAATCCGATAGTGCGTGCCATCAACAACTGTCTCGAATTCATCTGCCAGTTGTCTCTCAATGTCAGCAAGCCGGTCAAAACTTTCTGTTGCTACGCCAAGGCATAATGAACAGCTAAAGTAATCCTCTGCAATTTCAGTAAAAAGTGAGGGTCTTTTCGCTACTAAATAAGAGAGTATCGTTTTGATATATGTCTTAAATTTTTGGTCTCCCAGGGTTGCCAACGGATTGCCAAATGTTTGATAGGCTTCTGATCGTCGACTATACAACTTGTCGAGCCCCCAAGTGATTTCTTTCTCGCTGCCCCCGAGAAGTATTCGTTTCCCTACTTTGTTTTTTAGGTAGATCGGTTCATTATTCTTTCCTAAAAGATATTGTAGATTATTTTTTTTGACTTCTGAATAAACAGAACTTCTGACATCTTGATAACCGTAGCCAACAACGCCTACTCGAAATTCATCAATGTCTAATGCAATGATTTTGTTCACACTAATCCCCCTAACTTCCCTATTTATCATGAATTACAGCTTCCCTAATAACACTATTGCTATTTCATCCTCTATTTTCCTGCCTCTTCTTGGATAAAGAATGCATTGGACAGTTCATGAATTTTACTCATTTGTTCGTTGACTTCTGCTTCTAAAAGCAACAAGTCGCTGAAAATTACTTTTGTATTACGTATATGCCGCAAAAGTTCATTGGTTTTGACCAGCTGCAAGTCAATTTTTTTGCATAACTCTCTCAATTCTTCTTGGCTATTCTTTAAGACAATAAAATCGCGATAACCAATGGCTGACTGTCGTTTTTCTAAAATCATTTGTTGTAATCGCGCAATTTTACTGTCCCGTTGTTCGATCGTTTGTTTCAAATCAGTCAACATCTGGTCTAGTTCGCTGATTTGAATGATTGCGGATAACTTCTTTGTACTCATTGATTGTTTCATGCTTGACTTGCTCCTTTGCCTAGGAGTATTTTCACTTCTGAATCCATCAGTGCCGTTCTAGTAAATATTCCTGATTGCAGTAAACGACTAAATGAAAGAACATTATTTTTTATCCGCAGCAGCTCTTCATCTGTTAACTCACTTAATTGATGATCAATGTCTTCAATTGCGTTGATAGTAATGCCAAGTTCCAGTTTCTGTACCATCTCTGCTATAGCTGCTTCTTTCCATACAATGACAGGGATTCCTAACGAGAGATACAACGAGATTTTGTGCGGTGCATTATACTTCGTATATTGTTGGTAGTCACCACCATCAGGCAACTTATCATCCCACGCAAGTCCGAAACCATTTTTCTCCATCCTACGAACCAATTTCTCTTGCTCAAAAACACCACAATAATGAACATTCGGACCAAATTGACTGTCGTTTTTATCGCCGTATACAAGAATTTCCGTGCGATTGGGCCACTGCTGTAGAAAACGGGTTTTTGCCAAATTTCCTGCAAAGACAACTCGTTTTTCTGGTCTTTCATGACTGACACTAACTTCTTGATGCTGATAGTCGAAAAATGGTTTTTGGATCATTCTCCGTGTTACGCCTCTTTCGACTAAGGCTGTCTGCATAGCTTGGCTATGAACGATCAATACTGTTGCTTCATTGAAAAGAGCAGATTCATCAAAATCGACTTTCCCACGCAACATCTCAGCGTCATGGATGAATAAACTCGTGTAAATCCCTCTTTGTTTCATTCTTTGTAAGAACATTCGGTCAAAATGGGCTCCGTTATAACTTGGATATTGATAGACCACGATATCTTCATAAGCGACACCAGCTGTAATGCCATCAATCCTTGACATAAGTGCATAATCATCTTCATTCTCATCGATATAACGATAAATATATAAAGGTTGATAATCCATCCCATTGGCAATGTGAAAAACATCTACTTTCGCTTTTTTGACTGAATCTGCTGCATTCGATTCAATGATCGTCGTCACCCACCGATTCACGCTTGTCCCATCTCCTTTTCCATCATTGCCCGCACAAACATCACTTCATCTTTTGGTAAGCACCATTCTGCACCCTTCAAATTTTTAGAAAACAGTTGTACAGCAGGATCTTCTTGTGCAGTATTCCTTGTAAGCAGCAAATATTTGACTAGTTTTAGAACTGTCTGATTATAGACATCAATATGCCAATGTTCCTCCATTAAACGACTTGCATGTTGAAGTAATTGAACCGCATCATCACAGCGTTGGATGTCTACCAAACATTCTGATAAATCTAATACGGCGCCTACTAAGACTGGCCGCAGTTCCGTAAAATCAGTCGAATTTATTTTCTTTAAAAGGCAGCTCTCTAACAAAAAAATTTGTTTTTCTAAAGATGAAGCGTGCAAGCCATAGCGCTGTTTGATGCGTAATGTAGCTAAATATAAAAGGCTGTCAAATAATGTATAAAAATCAGTTCCCAGAAAAAATGTTTCAAGCATTTCTAAACTTGCATCCGGGACTTTCTGGTTCATACAACCAAATACGAGGTCAGAATAGGCCAACATGAGTTTAAATATCGTATTATCCTCAGTTGAGGGGCGAAACTTTTCTAACTCTTTTCTAACTTTCATAAAGGTAACAAACATGTCCTCTTTCGTTGATAAAGAGCTATAAATCAATACACTCAATAGATGAAGTTGTTCATCTGTTGACATTGCAAACATGTCTAGCAATTCGGTATCTGAAATGCTCAACATTTTCTTGATGCCAACAACCAATTCGAAGGGCAAATCGATCTCATATTGTACCCATCTATAGTACCGTGAGCGAGATAACCCAATCTTTCTTTCAAAAGATTTCACAGATAGTCCTTTACATTTGCGTATCTCTTCTAATTTCTCGCGATCAATATTGACAGCAACGACTGATGTATCAGGTATCTTTAAGTCTGGGTTGATCGTACTAATTAATCGACAAACGCTTAGTAATCTAGTTTCCATATTTTTCAAATCCTTTTTTCTAAAATGCAGGACCTATTTTTATTCTTACTTCTGTAATGCTTCCAATAAAGAATAAACCAACGATCCAAGGATCACGATCGACATAACTAAGGAAAGCACGATGGTGATCGCTTTGCCCTTTTTCTTTTCTTCTGAGTGATTTCTTACGTTTTCTCGTTCTTCTTGAAATCCCGCTTGAATCGTTTTTTCTAGCTGATTATTCGCCAACGAAATCACCTCTTCCCAGTTTATTTTCGGCAAACAACTATGAAGAAAACTGGTTTATCTACTGGTTCTGATCGTCTGCCAGTTGTAGTGATTCACTCAGTTCTGAAACATTTTCTACTGGTTCATTTTCGTTTGTAGCTATCTCATTCACTACCTCTGCTACTTCCACTGCCCGAAGCTCATCAATCAGCTCTTGACTCAATTGATTCACATCGTTATCTTGTCTTTCGACGGTTGAGGTTAACCGTTCAATGATCTGCTCGGTTTCATTCAAAAAATAGGTTCGAAGCATTTGCTTTTCAACCTCATAAGCAGAAAAGAGCTTCTCATAAATCATTTGTAATTTATTTTGCTCCTCCTGTTGCTGCTCAAAAGATGCATTGAATTGTTTTTTTAATGTTTGGATCACATTTAGATCGATATCGTTTTCTGACTTGTTCATCATTGCTTTCATTTCTTGATTGATTTGAATCAGCTGATCAATCAATGCGTTTTGATGAGCAAAAAGTTTCTTTGCTTCCTCTTGTTCCTTCTCAAAAGTGAGCATGGACCCGCTGTTCTCTTTTATTAACAACATAATTTGCTCATACAATTCAGTGGTTTTCATTTTTTTCATTTTGTCTTCATCCTTTCAACACAACTTTGTCCATGCATACATTTTTGTTTGCCAACAACTGATAATTCTTTTGATCGACTTCTACCTTATGAATATAAGGAACGCGGTCATCTAAAATACTCATTAAGTTCCCTTTGATATTCCCTTTGCCATCAAGCGGCGATTCTTCCAGATAAAGTGTATTTGTCGAGTTGGATTTTGCTAGAGAAAATAATTCTAACCCCATATATGAAATGCCCACTGTATCATTTTCTGTTAACCGAAAAGCTAACTGATCACGAATGAAATCAAGTGTTGTGTTAAATTTTTGAGTTACCTTGAATGTTTCTGTATCACGAATCGTGACTAAATTGATGGTGCCTTGATAAAAATAGTAATTCAGAATACTTTGTTGCTGATCATTGAAAAAAGCAATCTCTTGAACCTGGTCATTGCAGTAATAAATAGTTGAGAATAATTTCCCATCTGCGGCATATTCTTCAATGAAATCTGTCGTGCCATCAGGATAAAAGTAGCGAACTTCTTTGACATGTCTTCTAGTCATAGGATACAAGCTCACTTTACCTACTTCATCTCCATCAGTGATCAAGGAAATGGTCCGGTCCTCGTTCATATAAACTTCTGTAGAGTAAGCTGTTGGTACTTGGTTAAAAAACAGAAAGGCTTCTGGATCGTGACTGCGCTGTGTCACTTGATCTAAAATATTTATTCCCTGCAATGCTTCTTTTTGGAGCATCGCTTGAAAATTTGGACTCGGTGAGATGGACAACACTTGACTTCCTTCTTTGATTCGTGATTTTTGTGCCATCCAAATTCGGTCATTTGGTCGGATCACGGTGACTAATTCATAATGCATCGATCAACTCACTCCATTTCTCTGCAATTATCGCGTCTTGAAACATTCGTACAGACTTGCGGGTATTGGCTTTAAGTTGGTTCAGATCAGAAGCAGTCAACTGACGAATGCCATCTGTTAGTTGCTGAATAGTATAAGCTTCATCAGTTCTAGAAAAATCTTTCAAATAACCATTGACTCCTTCTTTGATCAACTCCATGGCCCCAAAACGAGCCTTGAAGGTTACAATTGGCAATCCTGCATTTAAAGCTTCAATATAAGTCAATCCGAAACCTTCTGAAAAAGAACCAGAGATAAATGCATCATAATCAGGATATACTTCATTGATTGCATGAGAATGCCCTTTTAACCGAATGTACTCTTCTGCATTCAACTCCTTGATCACTGCTTTTAACTTACCTTCTTCTCCCCCTTGACCATAGATGTCTAAAGAGATCGTTGGATGTTCTTTTTTTGCTGCAGCAATTGCCCGCATCACAAGATCAATGTGCTTTTCGGATGCCAAACGAGAGACTGTCACAAACTTTTCTGCCTGTTGTTTGCCTAATTCAAATGAATCTTCTGTCACATCGCGAATCCCTCCCACCGGGATCGTCACAATTTTTTTGGACTCGTTTGGGAAATCGATCAACAAATCTTGCCTTTGCAATTCTGTCGCAACAACGATATGAGCGACTTGTTCCAAATGCGTCAAAGCAAATTCATAGTAATTGTTCCAAAGAGGTGCGCTAGCTACGTCACGATCAGATAAATGATCGGCATGAACGATCTCAATCAATTTGATTTCCGGAGGACAATGATCATATAAAGCAGCCTCGCTTTCCTCCCCCCGATCAATGATGATACTTTTGGTTTCTGGGAATTCTTCTATCAGTTGTTTAAAGAAAAATCGCTGCAATAAGACTTCATTTCTAAAGAAACGATGTTTGCCTTTGAAAGCAAACAAATGAATATTCGTCATTACTCTTCCTCGATGCGAATCATTTCGATAACTGTACATGATTTTTCTTTGATTCGTTCGATAGTCAAAAATCTCTACCCGATAATCCGAAACTAGCAGTAAGCCTTCCTTTTTTGGACTAGGAGATTTTTCCATATGCTCAACGATTTTTAATCCTGATGACGTGATGGTTTCTTTGATTCTATGTGTGTTCGTAGCATCTACTAAGAGATCTTGTTGTGCAGTAAAAACTGCTTTAGCCCCTTGCCTTAAATAATCACCTTCTAGTGCAAAATATTCCCACATGGAGATGACTTTATCATCTGGTATTTTCCAAGCCGCCATGGCTTCATGGAGATTCTTCACTAGCTCCATAAAAATATACTTATAGGGAATATTTTTTCTATCAAAACAAGCAGCACGATAGAACTGTGCATGTTCCACACCAGAATTACCAATCCCCATTGCTTTATTTACAAAAAAATTCATGATGTCCCCCTCTTTATTAGGTTGATTTTTTCCTGTTTTCTTTTACATTCTCTAAAACTTTTAGTGCCCTTTGATTAAGTGCGATCTTTTTTTGCAGACGATCCATAAGCTCGGGTGCTTCGGCTTCTTTATTTGGCTTTGCAAATAATAAAGCTAATACAGAAAAATCTTCGTGGTAACAAGACTCCAGCAAAGAAAAATTTTGTCCCATTTTAAGGTTGATTTTTTCGGGACTGTCGCTTCGCTGATAGATTTGTTCAAGCAATACTTCCAAATACGATGATGCAGCCTTAGTATCCGGTTCAACAAACAATCCTGCTTCAAAATCTGAAAGTGAATATTCTTTGACATAGCTGTTCTGTTTTTCAAATACGACCGATAATGCAGCATGTTTCTCAACCAACGGTGTAACCGCAACAACGCTGGTTGCTATGTTTGAGCCTTGGTTTGCTCCAGTGGTTGCATTTATAGGAACCACTTCAAATGCTTGATTCTCCTTAGTGGATAAAACCAATTCCTTAAAATGAATCTCTTGATGCTTTTTGTTTACCATATGAATCTGATAATCAGTGGCACCTTGCGGAAAGAGAAAACATTCTTGGTTTGTTTCGAAGACTAGTTTTTCAAGGAGAAACCCATCCTTATCAAAAAATTCCACCAATAGCTGTACTGCTTCCTTACGATCGAATGCAGCATGAAGTGTTAACTCGTACTTGTATCCAGGCAGTAACATTGGTAGCATTGGTGATTTCCGACTAATATGAAATTCTGTTTTCGAATACCAAGATTTAATACTGACGCCTGGAGGCATCAAAGGAGAAGAGTACAAGACATCCCCAGAGGGCATATAAGCTATTTTTGCGCCATAATTATAATTGTCATTAAAGTCGATCCCCCACTTGATACGATATAAACTATTCATCGACTCCCTCATTCCCTATAATATTTTCTTGATATCGCGGTGAAATGTATGCACGAGAATATTTTTGTATTGTTTCAAAAACCAATTATTGATGGCAGGACTATTATCGTTATGTCGGCCGATCATGCCTTTATACAGAACACGAGTCATGGGGAAATTATTTTTTAAAAATTCAAACAACATTGGAAATGCCTCCATGTCGTAATCGTCTTGTTTCATATAGGCGATCGCAAAGGTTGTCTCCCGATAATCGCCACTTTTGAATTTGCTCCAGAACCGTTCATTCAATTGACTGCTCGCTTCTTTTGAAACAACCCCAATATTGTAAAGCAGCATATCCAATGAGGTTGGAAATCCAGTTGGTCGATTGATGCGTTCATTTAGAGCAATGGAACCAAGATTCGTCAACGGTTTTCCCACGATGACACTGTTTGGGCTTAAATCGCTAGCAAAATATAGCGCGCCAAACGTTCCCATCGACAATCCGGATAAAATGAGATCTGACTTTTCAAAACCTAGCAGTGCTAGTTTCCCTAAGATGATCGCTACGATTTCTTGTTCGAATTTCTGGCTGCCTAGATAGAAATTCCCACCTTCTAAACGAGGGTCACCAATCAGCAGAAACGGACAGCCCATACTTCCCATCATCCCACGGCCTTCAAATCCTTCCGCTGAACGATAGCCAGAAAAATAAACCGCTAATGGAGGTTTTAAATCTCCCGGATTAAAGTAATAGATCACTTCTCCCCCCAGATTCTCTTCATCCCGAATCCGACCACCTCCTGGAATCATGACACTTTCATCTGCCATTGCTCTTCGCAGGTGCATCTGCCCGATCGTAAATTGCCCTCGATTTCCTTTGGCATACAATGAAACATTGATGTATGAATTTTGATCTAATTTGAAGTAAACCGGCTCCCCATTTATGATTTGATCGTGAAGGACCTCAATCACTTGGATGACTTGATTCGTGTTTTCTTTAATGAAAAAGAGTTTGATTTTTAATGTCACTTCTCCTTGAACATCTGCGATCTCCGGATAAAAACAGGTGCGTTCGTTTTTAGGAATCAGGTTAGTCATTTTCCAAGTAGTTATTTGCTGATCGTCTGATGTCAGTTGTGCCTTTACCTGACAGGCTGCATGTCCTTCTTTAACGATCTGCAACGGGACAGTTTTATTAAATTTCATGTGATCCATAGATAGCTTATATCCTTGTTGCTTTGCTGAGAATTGCTCATTGATCGTACGAAAAACATTTTCTAGCTGCTTTTTATCAAAAGGATTCGCTGCTTTTAATGTGAATAGCGCTTGAACTTCTGGAGATAGCTGCCCATTTTCTTCGTAAAATATTTGGTAGGCTGGTAATTGTTTTAAAAATTCCAAATTTTCAAGAATCGCGGCATTTTCCTCTAGAAGAAAAATTGCCCGATGGTATTTGGTATTATATTTGTCTTTCTTAAACAGCTGTAGCTCCTGCTCATCTTTTCTGAAATCATAGGCCAACGGAAGCCACTGATAGGCAAACAAAGGAGAAAGCTGCTTTTGCCCCTCAGAAGAAACAGCTGCAACATGAAATACCTGAATCTGTTTAGACGACACCCTCTAGCAACTCCCTCCATTGTTTAATAATATTTTCCTCACTAAAACGCTCAATATAACTAATATTTTCCACCAATGCTTGGTTCCAATTATTTAAATCGTCTAGGTAAAAAGCGATTGCTGCATCTAATTCTCTAATTTGACCAATGATTTGCCCATTCTTTTGGTCATCCACATAATCGGTTTTCTTCCTAACAAGCTGAGGAATCCCTGCACTAACAGCTAGTGCTTGTTTCTGGACATCAACTTCAGCAGACAAATCAATATACAATCGTGTCTCATTGAAATCCTGACGAATCGTGGTGAGATGAGAATCCAAGCGAAAGTGAATCCTAAAATTGACATCAACTGCCTCTACTAGATTTCGCCAATTTTTGCTTTCTCGGATCTCTTCAATCGCCTCTTCATCCGTTTTAAATAACTTTTTCGCCTTTTTTGCTTCGAAATACTTTAATACCTTTTGATACTCCTCAGATTCACTATCGACACCGAAGTGAGTATCAACCAGTTCTTTTTGTGCTTCTCGTAAAACGACTTCGCTTTGGAATGTCGTCGTTTCGATAATTAAGTCATAACGATCATTCTGAATAACTTTTTGCAGTAATAGATGATGGATTCTCCGAACGTCTTCGTTAAGCTCACCGGCGTTCCAATAAAGAACCAGCTGGGGAATGGAGTTGCTATTGCCCAGCTGAAAAGAAGTTGTGTAAATAGGGATGCGTTGTATCCGAGATAGGTCATTGACACCGGACTGTTTCATTAAAGAGAAAAGCGCTGTTTGATTACTAGTCGAATCCGTAATGATTTTATTTTCGCCAGCCCATAATGCTGCTTTTTCATCTGATGCACAAGTTGAAAGTCTGTGGGCATCAGAAACGATCTGGATCACTCTTTTTCGTTCCTCGTTCGTTTTGACCAATCGTAGACTCCGCTCATTTGTCAAACAGAGGATTTGATCTTCTGGCTCAAGGCTCAGTTGAAATTGATTCATCATCTCTAAAAGAAGTTCATCCATGCTTCGATACTGACTTTTCTTTAGTCCACTTTTCCGAGGATTTACCAGCTCAACGTGTGGATTTTCTCCAAAGTATTCCACACATTTTTCCATTCCCGATTCGTTATAATAAATCTTCTTTACTTGTTCCCCTTTGTCATTCTGGAACGATTTTGCAGAAATAAATCCCCGATCATCGAAAAAGAGGATTTGTCGATAAGGTTCCGTCATTATAGACATCTGTTCTGCAAAACCAAATGAATTGAACCGAATTTCACCAAATGGTTGATTTTCCTTAATCAGCGTGATTCCAAAAGGTGTATAGACCTTCTCAACATTCTGAGCAAGAGGCAAGTCATCGACATCTAAGGGAAATCCATTGGTTTTTTGAATGTCTTGCAAGCGATCATAAAGCGAAGTCATTTGCGCTACTTCTAATTCATATGCATGCATCTGATAACGTAAAAACGGTATATGCTCCAATAACAATAAGTGATACGGTTCTCGATTGTTCTTGAAAAGCTGAATGATATTCATCATATAATCACTTTCTAAATTGCCACTACTGGTCGTCCAATCAGGGATAAAATAATTCAAAAAATTGCCTCCTAACATCCTCTAAAAAATCCGGTAAGTATGTCTGGAAAAGAGGAACCGTATTTCATTTGTGATAGTTTCTAAAATGATGATCAACATAAAAATACTTCCGAAATAAAAAGCTAAGTTGGAAATGATTTGATTTTGCAATCCAATCAACAAGGGAATCATTGAAACGATCACAAGATAACTGTTGCCAAGTAATGCAACGGTTGATAAACGCTTCAATATATATCGCTCTGTCTGTTTGCCAGGAGCAACATTTAAAATGTAATCTCCCGTCTCTTTTAGATTTTTGGCTATATCGTATGGTCGAACATTTATAAAACTAAATCCGTAACCTAAAACATAGAGAATCAGACCATAAGTGAAAATACCCCGCACATTATTAAAGGAAAAGTAAGTCGTAATAAAATTTGAAAAGCCTGTGTCTCCCCACTTTTCGTTCAATAGTAAAAGCTGTGGCATTGAAAAGACGGTTACTGCAAACATGAAAGGCATTGCCCCGGCAGGTAAAAGTCGAATAGGAATATATGAATTGTTAAAGCGACTGTCGATACCTGTCCGTTCAATATTGATACGGTATTCTGCATTGTACAGGAAGAGTGTGAGATTAATAAAAACTAAGGTCACCATAACTAACCCGATAATAAAGTTTTGACTTAAATGAACGGATTCTGTTTGTCCCGAAATTAACATAGCTGGGATATTCATCAGTAAACCTGGAACAATAAACAGACTTTGACCTCCAATTCCTTTATCAATGTTGATATCAGCTAGCCATGCAACGAACAATCCCCCAGCCGTCAAAAGAAGAACTGCTCCTAAAAACAACAGGACAATAGAGCCTCCAATTGCTTTTTGATCAATCATTGAGGAACGAAATTTTAAAACCAGTGCGCAACTTTGAAGGATAGCAAATAAAAGAGTCAAACTGCGTTGAATATACCCAATTCGTTTGGTGGAAAGATTTCCGATACTTTCTGTATCAATCATGCTGATCGTTGTCCAGATGATCAGGGCAGTCATATACGGGCCCATCCCTAAAGAAAAAAGCGTTGGAACAGTAAAATTCCCACCGGTTGATGTCGCTAAAAATTTCAGAATCAAACTAGTTGATTCCTCTGGTATCTTTTCTGAAATAAAAAAAGGAACCTGGATATGCTTACCTATCTCAACAATGAACAAAAGGAAAAAGCTCGCGATTATTCTTCGAATGAGTTCTTTTTGATTCTTCATTTTCATCTCCAATTTTCTTACTTTTTTTTAATCTGCAAGGTTTAACAAAATAGTAACAGGTTTAAAATTGCCTTTTGTACTTGTTTTTTGTTGAAATAAAAAAAAAAAAGGAAAAGGTGAGGTTGGTCATTGTGGTATCATCGTTTTAAATTCAAATAAGTAAAAACTACTCACTTTAAATGGTCATCAGAGAAATACAAGGATTGGAAAAGAAAAAAAGGGAGAATTTCCTGAGAAATAGCCCCCAAAAGAAGGTCTTTACTATGAAAAAACTAATTGAAGTCATCATACCTCTCGTTTTGCTCTTAGGAGGTATCTTTTTTTTGAAAGAAAATTTAACAGTCAACGAAACACCGACTACAGAATCTAGGGTCCCTGACAATGAACCGACGCCTAAGTTAAACCTAAAAGCTGTCGTTTTGCGGACTGATGACTCTTTGGAAGCAGTTGATCAAGAGTCCATCTATCACGGTGAATTTCCCTACTATAATATGGATAGCACCAAAACCTATACGTTTTCACTTCACTTCGTAACAAGTTCTGGTGAAGCGCTGCTGGATCAAAACAAAGAACCACTTATTGCATCAAGAAAGATGAAACTAGTTACTCAGAAGGGAAAGATCGTCTTTTTTTTAGAAGCCAATGATTTGATGAGGGAATATCTTTTTGACCTAGACGACGTCATGATTCGTGCTAAATTAGAAAGCATTGCTGATTAAGCTTAAGCCACAAGCAATATAAGTTTTTGAAAGGAGGAACAAAAAAATGAAAGATAAAAAGTTTCGCAAGTATATTCGGTTGGCGAGAAAAGTTCAAAGTCTAGCAGAAAACTATCGGCAATTATCAGATCAAGAATTGCAAATGCAAACCATTCATTTTCGACAACAACTCGAACAGGGCAAAAAACTGGAGAGTTTACTCCCGCAAGCCTATGCTGTCGTTGTCGAAGCAGACCGTCGTGTCTTGGGAATGGAGCCTTATTTTGTTCAAATTCTTGGCGCAATTGCTCTTTTTTACGGCAATGTTGCTGAAATGAAAACCGGAGAAGGAAAAACATTGTCCGCAACCATGCCGATGTATTTACATGGTCTGGGAGGCAAAGGCAATTTCTTGATTACTTCTAATACGTATTTAGCCTTGCGAGATATTGAAGAAACGGGAAAAGTCTATCGTTTTCTAGGACTATCCGTGGCTGCAGGTGTTCCTGAACATGAAGATGAAGGAGAAGAAATCGATAAAGAGGTGGTCTATGCAGCAGACATCGTCTATACGACGCATAGCGCACTGGGCTTTGACTATTTATTTGACAACTTGGCTGTTTCTCCAGACGAACAATATGTCACCCACTTCAATTATGTACTGATAGATGAAATCGATGCAATATTACTTGATATGGCGCAAACGCCATTGATCATTTCAGGAGCACCCAAAGTTCAGTCAAATTTTTTTACGCTATCTGATTGGTTTGTGAAAAGCTTGATTGAAGGTAAAGACTTTATGAGAAGTGAAAACAAACGTCACGCTTGGTTTACAGAAGCAGGCATAAAAAAAGCCGAAGACTACTTAGGTATTGAAACTATTCTTTCAGAAAAATGGAAAAGTCTTTACCGTCATTTAGTCATTGCCTTACGGGCCAATTATCTCTTACACTTAAACAAAGACTATGTTGTGGAGGACAACGAGATTCTTTTGCTTGATGAAGCAAATGGACGTAAGCTGATTGGAACAAAACTACAAGCTGGCCTTCATCAAGCAATCGAAGCGAAAGAAGGCGTAGAGATTACTACAGAGAGCCGATCCATGGGCTCCATTACCTACCAAAACCTATTCCGAAAATTTAAAATTTTGTCCGGAATGACTGGTACTGCCAAAACAGACGCCGACGAATTTCGAGAAACGTATGATATTGACGTAATCGAAATCCCGACAAATAAACCCATTCGCCGAAAAGATCATCAGGATCTGGTCTATGTGACCAATCAGTCGAAAATCATGGCTTCTTTAGAAGCAGTAAGAAATGCTTTGACGCAAGAACGCCCCGTATTGATTGAGACAGGATCAGTCTCAATGTCGACGTTATACTCCCTGATTCTCTTAAAGCATCGAATCCCTCATAATCTTTTAAACGCTACAACAGCGACCAAGGAATCCTGGATCATCTCAGAAGCTGGTAAAAAAGGTGCCGTAACTGTGGCTACTTCAATGGCTGGGCGTGGTACAGATATTAAACTGGAAGAAGACGCACGGGAAAATGGTGGTCTATTAGTAGTAGGAACTGAGCGGATGACCAGTGACCGAATTGACAATCAGCTTCGGGGCCGCTCTGGACGTCAAGGAGATCCGGGTGACAGTATTTTCTATGTATCTATGGAAGACAAAATCGTGGTTGAAAGTGCACCCAAATGGGCCGCCGACGAACGAGAATTATTAACTGAACAAGAAGAATTATCCAGTGATCTCACGCCCTTAAAAAAGAAAAAATACAATAAACTAATCAATCAGTCTCAAAGCAATCGCAAAAATCAAGAAATTGCCGGACGTCAAACGACGCTAGAATTTGACTCAATTATTACCATTCAAAGAGACAAAATGTACAGCATGAGAAACAGCATTATGAAAGGTACCCCTGTCGAGTTAGAAAACATCATTAATCAATGCATAGAAGAAACAATCAATCAATTCACCACTAAAAAAGAGAACCTAAATCAACAAGCGATCCTTGATTTTATCTTTAATAATTTGGACTATAATTTTGATGTTTTTGAAATCGAGAAACTAGATAAATTTAATAAGCGAACGGTCAAAAAATTTTTATTGGATCTGATTTCAGAGCGTTTGATTCACATTCAACAATTTATGCCAGATAGTTTCCAACAGCTATTTTTCAAGCGAATCATTCTTTTAAAAGCCTTAGATACTCTTTGGATCGAACAATCAGACAACCTGCAACAATTGAAAACAGTCATCAATGGGCGAAACTGGGGACAACATCGCCCCATCTATGAATTTCAAGTAGAAGCACATCGTTCTTTTACTGAAATGCGTGAAGCCATTTATCTAGAAGCAGTCAGAAATTTATTATTATCCGAGTTGGTAAAAACAGAAGATGGTTCATTCGATGTTGAATTTCCATAGCCAACCATAGCCAATAAAAAAGCATCACAGTTAGTTTGCCTAACTGTGATGCTTTTTTATTTAATAGAAGTACTTTTATCATTTTAGAAGAGCTAGGAAATTTATCCTAGCTCTTCACAAAACAAAACTAACGAGTTACTCTGTTTCACGCTTTGCTTCATCTTTTTTCTTTTTCATTAAAGCAATAGCAGCTAACAGCGTGGCAATTCCAGCAAGAGACATTTGAATACCACTTGCATCAGATTCGCCAGTCTTAGGAAGAGTAGAACCAGTTGCACCGGTCGTATGACTCCCTACTTCTGTGTTGCCAATTGGCGTTATTGTATTTCCATTTACTCCATTGTTCTGATCAGAACTTGATGGTGTTGAAGTAGAGCCGCTGTTAGACTCACTTGCCGAAAGTGAATGATCTTGGCTAGTTGATTGTGATTGCAGCTCTGATAGACTCTCAGACAAGCTATTACTGTGATATTCACTGACGATATCAGAGTTGATATCACTTGTACTTGTGCTTAGCGAAGCAGAGTCACTCACGCTGGTACTATCGCTGATTGATTCACTAGCGCTCATGGAGACTGAATCTCGATCAGAGGCACTAAAGCTTTCACTCTGACTAGCCGAGTTGCTAGCACTCAGACTTTCGCTTGTTGACCCTGAATCACTTGATTCGGCGCTAAGTGATACTGAATCACGTTCACTATCACTGATGCTGGTGCTTTCGCTTGCTGATTCACTTACGCTTGTACTGTCACTGATAGAAGTCGAATCACTTACACTTGCACTATTTGACATTGAATCACGTTCACTATCGCTGATGCTAGTGCTTTCGCTTGCTGATTCACTCACACTTAGGCTTTCGCTTGCTGAAGTCGAATCACTTACACTTGCACTATCAGACATTGAACCACGTTCACTGTCGCTGATGCTGGTGCTTTCGCTTGCTGATTCACTCACACTTAGGCTTTCGCTTGCTGAAGTCGAATCACTTACACTTGCACTATCAGACATTGAACCACGTTCACTGTCACTAATGCTGGTACTTTCGCTAACAGATTCACTCACACTTGTACTGTCACTGGTTGAAGTCGAATCACTTACACTTGCACTATCAGACATTGAACCACGTTCACTGTCACTAATGCTGGTACTTTCACTAGCTGATTCGCTCATACTTGTACTGTCACTTTGACTGATTGATGTGCTCTCACTTGCAAAAATCGACTCACTTGTACTGAAGCTGCGGCTTTCTTCCGTAGAAATACTTGCGCTTTCAGACTCAGAATCGCGAATGCTAGAACTGTTGCTTGTGCTTTCAGAGGCGGAGGCTTGGTCGCTCGTACTCATAGATTGACTCAAACTTGTACTGTCACTTGAACTAACCGATTCGGAATCTCGTACACTTTCACTTGTACTAATGCTTTCGCTAATGGAGGTTGATTCGCTAGGTGTAACTTCCGTACTATTCCGCTCGCTTTCGCTAGTACTGATGCTGACGCTAACTGATTCACTGGTGCTAGAGCTTTGTGAATCACTTGTCGAAGCACTCACACTTTGAGATTCAATCACTTCTTGTTTTTCGCTAAGCGATGTGCTGATTGATGCCGATTCGCTTAGACTTGTACTAGTAGATTGTGAAATGCTGGTGCTCTCACTAGCACTTGCTGAGACAGAATCATTTGTACTTGTACTGTCACTGGTTGAAAGGCTAGAACTGTTCGATCTTGAATATAGATCGCTTAAGCTATCACTTGCACTATCGCTATTGCTGAGTGATGTGCTTGCACTATCACTCGTACTGAAACTACGTGATTCGCTGGCACTTTCAGATCTAGATAGTAAATCACTTAGACTCGCGCTTAAACTTAAGCTGTTACTTACGCTCGTGCTGCCGCTATAGCTTAGGCTATCACTTCTAGATTCACTTGCACTCTCTGATCTAGAAAGTAAATCACTTACACTCGTACTAGAACTTAAGCTGTCACTGGTTGATGTGCTCATGCTATTGCTTACACTATCACTCCGTGATTCGCTCGCACTGCTAGATTGAGAGTTCATTTCACTTAAACTTAAGCTAGAGCTGTTGCTGCCACTCAACGAAGTACTTGTGCTTTGGCTCATGCTATTGCTCCGTGATTCACTGGCACTGGTTGACCGAGATAGTAATTCGCTCAAGCTAGTACTGCTACTTTCACTCGTACTAATTGATGTGCTGCTGCTATAGCTTAGGCTATCACTCCGTGACTCGCTGGCACTGACTGATTGAGATAATTGTTCACTTAGACTTGTACTTGAACTCAAACTCGTGCTAGCTGAAGTACTTTGACTGAAACTATTACTTAGGCTATTACTTAAACTAATACCTTCGGAAAGTGAGTCACTTGTCAATTGGCTCAAACTATTACTCAAACTGTAGCTGTCGCTCGCACTAGTTGACGATGAATCACTTAATGAACTGCTAGTACTTGTGCTGAGACTTAGACTCGCAGAAGTACTACTACTGTAGCTTTGACTTTCACTTGCTAGTGATCTGCTTTCTGAAAGACTATCGCTATTGCTCAAGCTAGCACTGATTGACGATGAGTCGCTCATTGATGTACTGATACTCAAGCTTTCACTCATACTTTCAGAAGCACTATTACTAATACTTGTACTATCGCTAGTACTTGTACTTATGCTTGCTGAGGTGCTGCTACTGTAGCTAGTACTGTCACTAGTACTTAGACTAATACTTGCTGAGGTACTGCTGCTAAAACTTTCACTCATACTTGATCGTGAATCACTAATTGACGTACTCAAACTATTCGATTCACTGTTACTGCTACTTGTACTAATTGAAGCAGAGTCACTAACCGAAGTACTGACACTAGTACTCATGCTCAAGCTGGCTGAAGTACTGCTGCTATAGCTTTGACTTTCACTAGTCCGTGAATCGCTCACAGACGTACTAATGCTTGTTGATTCACTATTACTTGTACTTGTGCTACCGCTGTAGCTTGCAGAGTCGCTTGCACTTTGTGACATTAAACCACTAGTACTCAATGATGATGAATCACTTAGTGAAGTACTAATACTTGCTGACTCACTGTTACTAATACTTGTACTTACTGATAATGAGTCACTCAATGACGTACTCGTACTTAGTGATTCTCTAGTACTTACACTTGTGCTGCCGCTAAAGCTTGTAGAATCGCTCGCACTTAATGACAACGAAGTACTTGTGCTTAGAGATAACGAGTCACTGATCGACGTACTTGCACTTGTCGAGTCACTGTTGCTTACACTTGTACTTAGCGATGATGAATCACTGATTGATGTGCTTGTACTTGCTGATTCACTGTTACTGATACTTGTACTTACTGATAACGAATCGCTGATCGACGTGCTTGTACTTGTCGAGTCACTGTTGCTTACACTTGTACTTAGCGATGATGAATCACTTAATGACGTACTTACACTTGTGGAATCGCTACTGCTAACACTTGTGCTTCCGCTAAAGCTTGCTGAATCACTCGCACTTAAGGATGCCGAAATACTTGTACTCAATGATGATGAATCACTGATCGACGTGCTCGTACTTATGGACTCACTGTTGCTTACACTTGTGCTGCCACTAAAGCTTGCAGAATCACTCGCACTTAGAGATGTCGAAACACTTGTACTCAATGATGATGAATCACTGATTGATGTGCTTGTACTTATCGACTCACTGTTACTGATGCTTGTACTTACAGACAATGAATCGCTGATCGACGTGCTTGTACTTATCGACTCACTATTACTTACACTTGTGCTGCCACTAAAGCTTGCAGAATCACTCGCACTTAGAGATGTCGAAACACTTGTACTCAATGATGATGAATCACTGATTGATGTGCTCAGGCTTGTTGATTCACTGTTACTAATGCTTGTACTTACAGATAATGAATCGCTGATCGACGTGCTCGTACTTGTGGAATCACTGTTGCTTAGACTTGTGCTGCCACTAAAGCTTGTAGAATCGCTCGCACTTAATGATGTCGAAATGCTTGTGCTTTGTGATGATGAGTCACTGATCGATGTGCTCAAGCTTGTCGACTCACTAACGCTTGTAGATGATGATTCGCTCACTGACGTACTTGAGCTTGTCGACTCACTGTTGCTTACACTTGTGCTGCCACTGAAGCTTGCTGAATCACTCGCACTTAGGGATGCTGAAATACTTGTACTCAATGATAGTGAATCACTGATCGACGTACTTGTACTTGTTGATTCACTATTACTTACACTTGTGCTACCACTAAAGCTTGCTGAATCACTCGCACTTAGAGATGTCGAAACACTTGTACTCAATGATAATGAATCACTGATTGATGTGCTCAAGCTTGTTGACTCACTAACGCTTGTAGATGTTGATTCGCTCACTGACGTACTTGCGCTTGTCGACTCACTGTTGCTTACGCTTGTGCTACCACTAAAGCTTGCTGATTCACTCGCACTTAGAGATGTCGAAATACTTGTGCTCAATGATGATGAATCACTGATTGACGTACTTTCACTTGCTGATTCACTGTTACTGATACTTGTACTTACAGACATTGAATCGCTAATCGACGTGCTGGTGCTTGTCGACTCACTATTACTTACACTTGTGCTGCCACTGAAGCTTGCAGAATCACTCGCACTTAGAGATGTCGAAATACTTGTGCTCAATGATGATGAATCGCTGATCGACGTGCTCGTACTTGTGGAATCACTGCTGCTTACACTTGTACTACCACTGAAGCTTGCTGAATCACTCGCACTTAGAGATGTCGAAACACTTGTACTCAATGATGATGAATCACTGATTGATGTGCTTATACTTGCTGATTCACTGTTACTGATGCTTGTACTCACTGATAATGAATCGCTAATCGACGTGCTTGTACTTGTGGACTCACTGTTGCTTACACTTGTGCTACCACTAAAGCTTGCTGAATCACTCGCACTTAGGGATGCTGAAATACTTGTACTCAATGATAGTGAATCACTGATCGACGTACTTTCACTTGCTGATTCGCTGTTACTGATGCTTGTACTTACTGATAATGAATCGCTAATCGACGTGCTCGTACTTGTGGAATCACTATTACTTACACTTGTGCTACCACTAAAGCTTGCTGAATCACTCGCACTTAGAGATGTCGAAATACTTGTACTCAATGATAATGAATCACTGATTGATGTGCTCAAGCTTGTTGACTCACTAACGCTTGTAGATGTTGATTCGCTCACTGACGTACTTGCGCTTGTCGACTCACTGTTGCTTACGCTTGTGCTACCACTAAAGCTTGCTGATTCACTCGCACTTAGGGATGTCGAAATGCTTGTGCTCAATGATAATGAATCACTGATTGATGTGCTCAAGCTTGTTGACTCACTAACGCTTGTAGATGTTGATTCGCTCACTGACGTACTTGCGCTTGTCGACTCACTGTTGCTTACGCTTGTGCTACCACTAAAGCTTGCTGATTCACTCGCACTTAGGGATGTCGAAATGCTTGTGCTCAATGATAATGAATCACTGATTGATGTGCTCAAGCTTGTTGACTCACTAACGCTTGTAGATGTTGATTCGCTCACTGACGTACTTGCGCTTGTCGACTCACTGTTGCTTACGCTTGTGCTACCACTAAAGCTTGCTGATTCACTCGCACTTAGGGATGTCGAAATGCTTGTGCTCAATGATGATGAATCACTGACTGATGTGCTCAGGCTTGCTGATTCACTGTTACTGATGCTTGTACTTACTGATAACGAATCGCTGATCGATGTGCTGGTGCTTGTCGACTCACTAATACTTGTAGATGTTGAATCACTACTTGACGTACTTGCACTTGTCGAATCACTGTTACTTACACTTGTGCTACCGCTAAAGCTTGCTGAATCACTCGCACTTAGGGAAGAAGAAATACTTGTACTCAATGATGATGAATCACTGATCGATGTGCTTAGGCTTGTTGACTCACTAATGCTTGTAGATGTTGATTCGCTCGATGACGTACTTGCGCTTGTGGAATCACTGTTGCTTACACTTGTACTGCCGCTAAAGCTTGCAGAATCACTCGCACTTAAGGATGTCGAAATGCTTGTACTCAATGATGCAGAATCGCTGATTGACGTACTTTCACTTGCTGATTCGCTGTTACTGATACTTGTACTTACTGATAACGAATCGCTGATCGATGTGCTGGTGCTTGTTGACTCACTAATGCTTGCAGATGTTGATTCACTGCTTGACGTACTTGCGCTTGTGGAATCACTGTTGCTTACACTTGTACTACCACTGAAGCTTGCTGATTCACTCGCACTTAGGGATGTCGAAATGCTTGTGCTCAATGATGATGAATCACTGACTGATGTGCTCAGGCTTGCTGATTCACTGTTACTGATGCTTGTACTTACTGATAATGAATCGCTGATCGACGTGCTCGTACTTGTGGACTCACTGTTGCTTACACTTGTGCTGCCGCTAAAGCTTGCTGAATCACTCGCACTTAATGATGCAGAAATGCTTGTACTCAATGATGCAGAATCGCTGATTGACGTACTTTCACTTGCTGATTCGCTGTTACTGATACTTGTACTTACTGATAACGAATCGCTGATCGATGTGCTGGTGCTTGTTGACTCACTAATGCTTGCAGATGTTGATTCACTGCTTGACGTACTTGCGCTTGTGGAATCACTGTTGCTTACACTTGTGCTACCACTGAAGCTTGCTGATTCACTCGCACTTAGGGAAGATGAAACACTTGTACTCAATGATGATGAATCACTAATTGATGTGCTCAAGCTTGTCGACTCACTGATACTTGTAGATGTTGATTCACTACTTGACGTACTTGCACTTGTCGAATCACTGTTGCTTACACTTGTACTACCACTGAAGCTTGCAGAATCACTCGCACTTAAGGATGTCGAAATGCTTGTACTCAATGATGCAGAATCGCTGATTGACGTACTTTCACTTGCTGATTCGCTGTTACTGATACTTGTACTTACTGATAACGAATCGCTGATCGACGTGCTGGTGCTTGTTGACTCACTAATGCTTGCAGATGTTGATTCACTGCTTGACGTACTTGCGCTTGTGGAATCACTGTTGCTTACACTTGTACTACCACTGAAGCTTGCTGATTCACTCGCACTTAAGGAAGATGAAACACTTGTACTCAATGATAATGAATCGCTGATCGAGGTGCTCAAGCTTGTCGACTCACTGATACTTGTAGATGTTGATTCACTACTTGACGTACTTGCACTTGTCGAATCACTGTTACTTACACTTGTGCTACCGCTAAAGCTTGCTGATTCACTCGCACTTAGGGAAGATGAAACACTTGTACTCAATGATAATGAATCGCTGATTGACGTACTTTCACTTGTTGACTCACTAATACTTACTGAAAGTGAATTACTTGCAGATATACTTTCGCTTGCCGAATCGCTATTACTTACGCTCGTACTGCCGCTATAACTTGCAGAGTCACTTGCACTTAATGATGTCGAAATGCTGGCACTCAATGAGGATGAATCACTAAGCGAGGTACTCAAACTCATTGACTCACTGTTACTTAATGATAATGAATCGCTAACTGATGTGCTGGTACTGATTGACTCGCTAATACTTACAGATGTTGATGCACTAGCTGACGTACTTACACTTGTGGAATCACTGTTACTTACACTTGTGCTGCCACTGAAACTTGCTGATTCGCTAGTAGACTCACTATTGCTTTCACTAATGCTCAATGACATCGACGTACTAATTGAATTTGAGATCGAGTCTGATTCCGATAAACTTTCTGATAAACTCATGCTGGCACTCAATGAATCAGAAATAGATTCGCTGAAACTAATGCTCTCACTAAGCGAAGAAGAATCAGATTCACTAATTGCGACCGATAATGATTCTGATGCTGAAATACTTTCTGATACTGAATCACTCTCTGACAATGACAGTGAAGTGGATTCACTGAGTGATTGCGAGAGTGAAACTGATACTGACTCAGATAAAGATAAACTTTCAGAATCACTTGTACTGTTACTCAATGATCCAGAAACAGAGGCACTAAAGCTAGAACTATCACTTTCTGAATCTGACTCAGAAACACTAGCTGATATGGATAACGATTCTGATGCTGAAAGGCTTTCTGACATTGAATCACTATCCGACAATGAAATCGATGTTGAAATACTTTCAGACAGGGATTCTGATAAAGATTCTGAATCACTAAGCGAAATTGAAAGAGACATTGATTCACTTTCTGAGATAGAGGTCGATGACGAGTTACTCTCTGAGTCCGACACTGAAATAGATTCACTTGTTGAAAGAGACGCTGATTCTGAGTCACTCAATGAGATCGAAACCGATTCTGAATCACTTAAAGAAGTTGAAGTAGAGATTGATGTTGATAATGATTCAGATGTCGAATCATTCATATCAGATTCACTTTCTGAAATAGACGATGACAATGAGTCACTCTCTGATTCTGAAACTGAAACAGACTCACTCATTGATGTAGACATTGATTCTGAATCACTAACAGAGATCGATTCTGATAAAGAGTCACTTTCTGAAATCGATTGAGAAAGAGAAACACTTTCTGATTCTGAAGTAGAAGTAATAATGGATTCTGATAATGATTCACTTCCCGAAACAGACTCTGAAGTAGACAAAGATACCGGATCTTGTTCATAATTGACCGTGAACATCTGAGGTGAAGAATCCATTTGAGATGCTCCATTGCTGGTGGTATCAAAAGTTTGATTGGCAGCCATAGCTTCCGCTAATGTATTGTAGACTACTCCATCTGGTCCTGTAACCGTATAAATATATCCATTTCTCTCTAAATCTGCATCTGTTACACCAAGAGTGATACTTTCGTTTGAAACGCCAGAAGTACCATATTTTCCAACAGTGACTGTTCCCGGGATTTGCTCAAATGCTTCCCCTGTAGCAGGATCTGATTCCGGTTGATTATTTCCAACGACACCGACTTCTTGATAAGACGGATAGAGAGTGATCGTAATAAACTGTTGATCACTATCTGTCGTACTACCATTATTGCTAGTATTATCAAAAACAAATGTCCCTGTTTGATCTGCATAATAACCGGTTTGAGTGAGGTAATCCGCAATTAAATCCTCATAACTTATTTCTTGGCCGGTCGTCCCATTGATGGCAACTGTGCCAGTTTGGTTTTGTAATGGACGACCATCTGAATTAACAAATGTTACATTGACTGTTTGTGTATCTGCTACAACGTAAATAGTGGTTAGACTCGCACCTGTTCCTACTGTAGTAGATCCAGGCTGTACATTGCCATTTAATACTGCACCTGTTGCATAATAGTAACCAGGAGGTAAATTCGTCGAAGTATAGTAACTATTGGTCCAATCAATAACATTCCCGTAGTTTGCAGGAACTCTATCTGTTCCTGAAGCTTCGGTACCAGCATTCATGTACTCAGAAGAAATCACTTGACCTGTCTTAACGTCAACATATTGGTACTGAACCGAATTATTAGCAACACCGTATACATAAATATTATAGGTATAATTGGTGTTTTCCATCGGAACGATCGCAACTGTCGCTTGTCCATAACTATCCCCATTATCGGCATTAGTCGTACTATCTCCGCCACTTTGGCCATCGTTTTTCGCAGAACTAGCGACTTGAGTACCAATTGCCCACATATAATTATCAGGCATTAGATCATTGGCATACTCCAACGTTTGCAAATCAAGATACTCACCAATGTAATTAACGTCTGGATCAATTGGCATATCAACAGTTTTGATAATATTGCCATACTGATCAACATAGTTTACAGTTACAGTTCCTGGTGCAATAGCAACAGTCGCTAATTCACGGGTAGAAGTATCTACAATATTAGATGTAGTAACATTTCCAGCCGTATCTTTAATGGTGGTTGTCGTACCTGAAATAGTCATCTCTACGAATTTTAAGTTACGGTTTCCTTCTGGAGCAGCGGTTTGGCTACTGCTGCCTTGCCATGTACTAATCTGAGAATTATTCATGACAAATGTTCCCGAACCTGTAATCAATCGGCCAGCCGAAACAGCTCCTGAAGAAGTTAAACGTGCTAAGTGCAATGCTCGCGGTGAAATAAAGCGAATGGTTGCGCCAGAATCAACGTTTACAACAGTATTGGCATTCCATTGTTGCAAATCAAGTACCGTTCCTGCATTAAATGTAACAACCGCTCTATTTGTGACATTCAGCGAGTTAGAACCTACTGTACGCGTAGCCGTCATTTGTAAATTTTGTCCAAAAGTTGCAGTTCGGTCATTTGATTGACTTCCTGAATAACGAGAAAAATCAAGGAGCATTTGGAAGCCGTCTTGTTTCCAGGTTACGTCATCTCCAACAGTGATTGAGTTAAATCCATAATAGACAAGGGGATAGTTGTTACTATTATAGGTACTAAGTTCGTTCCCAATAATTGTCGCTCCATCACCTACTTTAAAGGTATGGTTGAATCCTGTATCACTCGCATTGTTCCCTCGGATGGCCATATAGTAAAACATGGAATAACCAGTGGTACCAGCTGTTCGATTCAACTCTACATGGGATCCGTTAGCGATAGCTACTTCCCCAATTTGCATCAATTCTTGTTTTACATTGGCAACGATTTTGCCTGATAATGTCACTTGACTATCCTCAGCATCCAGTAGTCGTCGTGGTTGATAAGCAGTATCTGTTCCGCTAACACCATCTCGTCCTTCGAGAGTGACATTATCGATATTGAAGTACCAGTATCCATAACCACCTGTTGCCGACCTTGAATCGATCACAGCGTCCGCTGTACCTGTCCCACTGTCTCCTGAATTGGTGCCTGACTGCCAATGAATCAAGTTAATATTTGTGATCGTAAAAATAGAACCGCGAACCGTAGAACTTGCCCCTACATTAAACGCTGCTCCTGCCATATTGACTGTAAAACCATTCCCGTCAATAATCACACTCGTTTCGCGCCAACCCAAATCACGAGTTGCCACATTGGTAGCCGCTGTAATATTGGCGGTTACCTCGATATAGGTAATCGAAGAATTTCCATATGCTGCTTTTAAGGTAGCCCAGTCAGTAACTGCGGCATAAGTGCCATTAGCAATAGCGGTTTGCTTATATAAATCTTTATTCTTCACTTGGTCTGGCACATCAACTGTTACCCCAGAAGGTGAATTGGTTTTATTTCCATCATTGATTGCCTGCTCAAATTCTTCTCGACCCATATCCGGATCTGCAGAAACATTGATTTTAATGATCTGCCCCGATTGGGTGGTAATTGCAAAACTTGCAATCAAATTATTGGCACTAGCATATTGTTGCGCTGCCCGTATCAAAGATGTACTTGGTGAATTGCCATCTTTGACTACTATCTCTAATGAATTCGTTGTAGTGTCAACCGACGCTTGTACTTTCTTCGGCACTAATTGATCAAAGAGATCTTGTGCTTTTTGCGATTCTACTTTATTTTTTTCGGAGACTGTTTGTTTTGGTGGGTTCTTTTGACTTACTGACGTTGAATGAGAGACGCTGGTAGATCGTGACATCGATAGACTAGTCGATTCTGATGCACTTGACGACAACGAACCACTTTCTGAAATAGAGGTACTTTCTGAGATACTCAAACTCTCTGATTCAGACACACTCTCCTCCTCGGAAAGGCTCATTGATTCAGAAGTGCTTTGGGATTCTTCAATAGTGGTAACATTGTTTTCAATTTCTGAATCACTCACACTCTGTGATTCGGTTAAACTAGTTGACTCTGTTGCACTTTGTGACTGGGTAATACTTTCGGATTCAGAAAAACTATCCGATGGCTGTGTGCTTTCAGATTGAGAAGTAGCTTCACTTTCTTGTGTCGATGAAGCCGGTATTTTGGTCGTCGTTTTATTTGCCAAGACATTCTCGGCATTTGCTTCTTTACTTGCATCTAATGGCGGTGTGATTTCTGAAGCATGTGCCACGATTGGCGCGATACTCAATCCAGCAATGCCAGTAAAAGAAGTGATCGTTGCATAGACCCAATGTTTTCCGCTTTTATACATCTTGTAGCGTTCACTTTTATTGGAGCGTAACAACTTTCGATAATTATTCTTTTTACTCATTACGTTTATTTTTCTCCCCTTTCGTAAAAATGTTTTATAAACTTCCCCAAGTCCTATTTATTTAGAAGATAGGATAACTAATTATTTCATAGCTAGTAAAAAAGTTACGTTTTGTCCCAGAATCGGGACAAAAAAAAGCAACCTCTCCAATAGAAGAGGTTACTCCACTTGAAATTCCTGTTGGACAAGCTTTAAAGCAGCTGCGATCGTATCGTCCATATCATAATAGCGATAGCTGGCTAGGCGCCCACCAAACAAACAATTTTTTTGCTGTTGCGCTAATTTTTCATATTTGCGATACAATGCATTATTGCTTTGATCGTTAATTGGGTAGTAAGGAATATCTCCTTTCTTCCACTCTTTCGGGTATTCTTTAGTGATAACTGTTCTTTTTGACACCACTGGACAAAAATGTTTATGCTCAATGATTCGCGTATAGGGCGTTTGACTGTCTGTAAAGTTCATGACGGCTGTTCCTTGGTAATTATCCGTGTTATAGACTTCAGTTTCAAAATGTAAAGACCGATAGGCCAACTCGCCATAACAATAATCGAAATATTGATCAATCATTCCAGTATAAACAATGTTCTTAGAAGAGGCTTCATGTCGTGTGCGATCTGCAAAAAAATCAGTCTCTAAAGAAACATCAATCAGTGGATGTGTAAGCATTTTTTGAATCATTTGTGTATAACCCAATTTAGGTATTCCTTGAAAAATATCCGTAAAATAATTGTTGTTAAAGGTATACCGGATCGGCAGCCTTTTGATAATAAAAGAAGGAAGAAGATCACATTCTCGTCCCCACTGTTTTTCAGTGTAGCCTTTGATCAGCTTATGATAGATGTCTGGTCCGACTAAAGAAAGAGCCTGTTCTTCTAAATTTCGTGGTCTTTTTATTCTTGTCTTTTCAATTTGAGTCATTATTTTGGTACGAGCTTCAGCAGGATTTTTGGTTCCCCATAGTTGGTAAAATGTGTTCATATTAAAAGGAAGATTATATAGCTCGCCTTGATAGTTTGCAATAGGAGCATGAATGTAGGGATAGAATTCAGTAAACTGATTGATATAGTCCCAAATTTTTTTACTCGATGTATGAAAAATATGCGCACCATATTTATGTACGTCGATTCCTGCTTGTTTTTCTGTATAACAATTACCGCCAATATGTGTCCGTTTTTCCAACATTTTGACTGTATGTCCCCGTTTCGCTGCTTCATGAGCAAAAACTGAGCCAAAAAGACCTGTACCAACGATCAAATAATCATAAGCCATTTTTTTCTCCTAAAAACTATTTTCTTCTATTATAGGATTTTGATAAGTCAGAACTATAATTTCTTTTTTTTGAAAAAGAAAATAAAGAAGAAATGACTACCTTCTGTTATCTTAAATGATTGGTCATTGTCTGCACTGAATGAATCGAGACAACAAAAAAGCTCTGAAATCGCAGCAGCTGACTGTTAAATCAACCGCTGCTCTTTCAGAGCAAAGCAATAATCGAAAGATTATTTATTTTTTAAGTTGTAGAAAGCTTGCAAGCCTTTGTATTCAGCAACTTCACCAAGTTGGTCTTCGATACGTAGTAATTGGTTGTATTTTGCAATACGGTCAGTACGTGAAAGAGAACCAGTTTTGATTTGGCCAGCGTTTGTTGCAACAGCGATATCAGAGATTGTTGAATCTTCTGTTTCACCTGAACGGTGAGAAACTACTGCAGTGTAACCAGCTTCTTTCGCCATTTCGATAGCATTGAATGTTTCAGTCAATGTACCGATTTGGTTAACTTTGATAAGGATTGAGTTACCGATACCGTTTTTGATTCCTTTTTCAAGGATTTCAGTATTTGTAACAAACAAGTCATCCCCTACTAATTGAACTTTGTCGCCTAAGCGTTCAGTTAATAGTTTCCAACCATCCCAATCGTTTTCATCCATACCGTCTTCGATAGTGATGATTGGGTATTTGTTAACTAATTCTTCTAAGTAGTCAACTTGTTCAGCAGCAGTACGTTTTACGCCGTTTTCGCCTTCAAATTTAGAGTAGTCGTAAACACCGTTTTCGTAGAATTCTGATGATGCACAGTCAAATCCTAGGTATACATCTTTACCTGGTTCTAAACCAGCAGCTTTGATTGCTTCTAAGATTGTTTCAACACCGTCTTCAGTTCCTTCAAAACGAGGAGCGAAACCACCTTCGTCACCTACTGAAGTTTCTAAACCACGTTTAGACAAGATTGATTTCAAAGCGTGGAATACTTCAGTACCCCAACGTAAGCCTTCTTTGAATGTAGGTGCGCCTACAGGCAAGATCATGAATTCTTGGAAAGCGATTGGTGCGTCAGAGTGAGAACCACCGTTGATGATGTTCATCATAGGAGTTGGCAATACTTTTGTATTGAATCCGCCTAAGTAGTGGTATAAAGGTACTTCTAGGTAATCAGCAGCTGCACGAGCAACAGCGATAGAAACACCAAGAATCGCGTTTGCGCCTAATTTGCCTTTGTTAGGAGTTCCGTCTAAAGCGATCATTGCTTTATCGATAGCCATTTGGTCACGTACATCGTAGCCGATGATAGCTTCTGCAATGATGTTATTTACATTGTCAACTGCTTTCGTTACACCTTTACCGCCATAACGAGCTTTGTCGCCATCACGTAATTCAACTGCTTCGTGTTCACCTGTTGAAGCTCCTGAAGGAACCATTCCGCGGCCGAAAGCACCTGATTCTGTGTAGACTTCTACTTCGATAGTTGGGTTACCACGTGAGTCTAAGACTTCGCGTGCGTAAACATCAGTAATAATTGACATGTTTTGTCTCTCCTTTGAGTTTGTTTTATCTTAAGGGGAATACCCCTTGCGAACAACTTAATTGTAGTGAAAAAATCACGATTCTGCAAATGTTATTTTCATGAAAATGAAATTATTTTACAGCATCTAATAATGCTAGGAATGAATCAGCTTGCAAGCTTGCGCCGCCAACTAATGCTCCGTCAACATTTTCTTTTGCCATGTATTCAGCAATGTTTTCAGGTTTTACAGAACCGCCGTATTGGATACGCACGCTATCTGAAACTTCTTTGCCGTATAATTTTTCAACGGTTTTGCGGACAACGCCACAAATTTCGTCTGCGATGTTTGCATCCGCTGATTTACCAGTACCGATTGCCCAGATTGGTTCGTAAGCAATCACAAGATTACTTACTTGACCGTCTGTTAAACCGTCTAAGCCAGCAGTGATTTGTCCTTCGATCCACTCCGCTGTTTTGCCAGCTTCATAGGTTTCTAAAGATTCACCACAGCATAGGATTGGAATCATGCCGTTTGCAAAGATTGCTTTGGCTTTTTTGTTGATGTCTTCATCTGTCTCATGGAAGTATTCACGACGTTCTGAATGGCCGATGATGACATAGTCAACACCTAGATCTGCTAAAGCTGCTGGTGAAGTTTCGCCAGTAAAGGCACCTTCATTTTCCCAATAGCTGTTTTGAGCAGCAATTTTTAATTCTGTTCCTTCAGCAGCATTCACTAATGTTTCTAAGAATAAAGCTGGCGAACCGATCACAGAGTCAACTGTCTCGTTGCTAGGAATTTTTGTTTTGACTGCTTCAGCAAATTCTTTTGCTTCTTTCGCAGTTTTGTTCATTTTCCAGTTTCCGGCAATAATTGGTTTGCGCATGTTCTGGCACTCCTTTTCGTTATCAAGCGTGCAAAGAAAGTTCTTTGCACGGCTTGTCATTGATTATTTATCGTTGATCGCAGCTAGGCCAGGAAGTGTTTTTCCTTCTAGCAATTCAAGGCTGGCACCGCCACCTGTTGAGATGTGGGTAAATTTGTCAGCAAACCCTAATTGTTCTGCTGCAGCTGCAGAGTCACCGCCACCGATGATCGTTGTTGCATCTTCAAGGTTGGCAATTGCTTCACAAACACCAATCGTACCGTTTGCGAAGTTAGACATTTCAAACACACCCATAGGTCCGTTCCAAACGACTGTTTTTGCGCCTTTTAATGTTTCAGCAAACAAAGCGATGGTTTCAGGTCCGATATCTAAGCCCATTTGTCCTTCAGGAACATCACCAGTATGTTCTTCTGTTGGGACATCATTTGAAAATTCAGCAGCAGTGATTGAATCAACTGGTAATACTAATTTATCGCCAGCTTTTTCGATCAATTCTTTTGCTAATTCTACTTTATCTGCTTCCACAAGAGAATTACCGATTTCCATGCCTTTTGCTTTGTAGAACGTATACGTCATTCCGCCGCCGATCAAGATTTTGTCTGCTTTAGGAATCAAGTTTTCGATTACGCCGATTTTATCAGATACTTTTGCTCCACCAAGAATCGCAATCATTGGACGTTTTGGTTCTTCGACTGCTTCCCCGATGAATTTGATTTCTTTTTCCATTAAGAAACCAGCAACTGTTGGGATACCTGTTGAAGCGATCCCTACGTTTGAAGCGTGTGCGCGGTGTGCGGTACCAAAGGCATCATTTACAAAAACATCGCCTAAAGAAGCCCAGTATTTGCCTAGTTCAGGATCGTTTTTGCTTTCTTTTTTGCCATCGATGTCTTCGAAACGAGTGTTTTCAAAAACAACGACATCGCCATCTTGCATGTTGTTGATCGCTGTTTCTAATTTTTCGCCGCGGGTTTCATCAATGAAAGTTACTTCTTTGCCTAATAATTCGCCAAGACGTTTCGCAACTGGCGCTAAAGATTTTCCAGCTTTATCTGCTTCTTCTTTCACACGACCTAAGTGTGAGAAAAGAATTGCTTTTCCGCCGTTTTCGATCACATAATTGATTGTTGGTAATGCTGCTTTGATCCGTGTATCATCTCCGATCACTCCATCTTTCAATGGAACGTTGAAGTCCACACGTACAAGAACTTTTTTATCTTTTAAATCGATATCTTGAACTGTCATTTTAGCCATGAACAGATTCCTCCTAGCATAATTGTTAAAAAAAGCGGAGAAGCGCGATGCTTCCCCGCTTTCTCTTGCGATGGTTTAAATTAAAGTCGTTCGCAACTCTTATAGGTTAGCGAAGTATTCTAAAGTACGTACTAATTGTGCAGTGTATGACATTTCATTGTCGTACCAAGCAACAGTTTTAACTAATTGTTTGTCGCCAACAGTCATAACTTTTGTTTGAGTTGCATCAAATAATGAACCGTAAGTCATACCAACGATATCAGAAGAAACGATTTCGTCTGTGTTGTAACCGTAAGATTCGTTTGAAGCTTCTTTCATTGCTGCATTGATTTCATCAACAGTTACTTCTTTGTCAAGAACAGTAACTAATTCAGTTAATGAACCAGTTGCAACAGGAACACGTTGAGCAGCACCATCTAATTTGCCGTTCAATTCTGGGATTACTAAGCCGATCGCTTTAGCAGCACCAGTTGAGTTAGGCACGATGTTTGCAGCAGCAGCACGGGCACGGCGGAAGTCACCTTTAGGGTGTGGTCCGTCTAGAGTCATTTGGTCACCTGTGTAAGCATGGATTGTAGTCATTAATCCTTCAATCACACCAAATTTGTCGTTCAATGTTTTCGCCATAGGAGCTAAACAGTTTGTTGTACATGAAGCACCAGAGATAACTGTTTCTTCACCTGTTAAAGTTTCATGGTTTGTGTTGTAAACGATTGTTGGAACATCGTTTCCACCAGGAGCTGAGATAACTACACGTTTTGCACCAGCTGTTAAATGTTTTTCAGCAGCTGCTTTAGAAGTGAAGAATCCAGTACATTCTAACACGATTTCAACACCTAGTTCGCCCCAAGGCAATTCTTCAGGGTTGCGGTTAGCTAAAACTTTGATTTCGTTTCCGTTCACATTGAATGAACCTTCGTGAACTTCAACTGTACCGTTGAAACGTCCTTGTGTTGTATCATATTTTAACAAGTGAGCTAACATTTTAGCGTCTGTTAAGTCATTGATAGCCACAACTTCGATTCCTTCTACTTCTTGGATACGACGAAATGCTAAGCGTCCGATACGTCCAAATCCATTAATACCTACTTTAACTGTCATTTAAGATTTCCTCCTTATGAAAATCATAAAAATATTTATTTTAAAGGGTTGCCCCTTTTAAAATCTCATTTGCGCAAGCTTCATCGGTGATGAGCCAGGTTTGTTTTGGTGCATTTTTCATGTATGCATTGACCGCTTTGGCTTTTGATTGTCCGCCAGCGACCGCAAAAATGATTGGGACTTTTTGTAAATCTTTTAATTGAAGTCCGATTCGAGGAACTTTGTAAACGACCTCGCCTGCTTCGTTAAAGAAATACCCAAAGGATTCTGCAACTGCATTTTTTTGTTTCAACATCAGAATTTCTTGTTCTGACATTTTTCTTCGAGCCGCCATATGCAACGCCCGTCCAATACTATGAATAACACAATTTGCTTGACTTATCAAGTTTAAGACATCAACGATGGCGGGTTCTTTCAAGAGAAACTCGTAGGTGTTCATGCTTAATTGTTCTGGTACAAACAAGGAGCGATAATCGCCATTTGTCTGCATTGCCATCACCGAGCTGACAGAGTTTGCTTGCACGTTGACTGATTCTCCGATACCACCACGGGCTGGAACAAACAAGTTATGACGTTTGGCGGTTTCCAAATTACCCAATTCCTCGGCAACTTTCGCCATTGTCGTCCCTCCCATTACTGCGATGGTGTTTTTGCCTTCTGGCAATAAGAGATCCAACGATTCATTCAGCAACTGGCCAAATTCAGCAATAACTTTCGGTTGTCGATCACCATCGCCGCTCGCAATCAAACAACGTTCGATGCCAAAGGTCTCTGATAATCGTTTCTCGATTTGGTGCATTCCGAACAGCTGATCCATCAGTGCACCAATCTTCGTGTACACTTCTTCTCCGTAGGCGGTCAATTGCATGCCGCTTTTTGAAGAGTCGATCAGTTTCAGCTTTTTAAGGATATCTGTTTCCGTCCTCAACACGCGTTCCGTCATTGATAAACTTTCCGAAAGTGTCCGGCGGCCAACGGGCTGCATCCAATAAATATTTCTTAAGATACGGTAACGTTCCTGGAGTACAGCGAGAATATCCGGGGTGATTGCCTCAATCAATTTTAATTCATCGAGCATTTTATATCCTCCCGTTGGACAATTTTCGTCCTACAATGACTTAAAATGACCCATCGATTGCAAAAAAAATTTAAATCTGTTTCCTACACCAATAATAGTAGCACTTATCGCCTTGATACGCAACTATTTCAGTCACAAAATCTTGCTTTTCATAAAATCGTCATAATTTGAAAAAGAGGAAAGGATCGATAAAAAAAGGAAAGGCTTTGCTGCCTTCCCTACTCATCGTTAATAGTAAGTTTTGCTTTACTCGAATCGTTTCCGCTTGGAAGAACCAGGGATATTCATGGCTTCACGATACTTTGCCACCGTTCGTCTAGAAATATCGATGCCTTGGGCTTTGAGGGCATCTGTCAACTTTTGGTCTGACAATGGTTTGTTTTTATTTTCTTCATCGATCAGTGCTTTTAGCTGCTGTTTGATCGATGCCGTCGTCAGGTCATCACCGCTTTCTTGCGTCGAAACTTTCTGTCCAAAGAATAGTTTTAATTCAAACACCCCAAAGGAGGTCTCCAAGTATTTCCCATTGACTGCCCGGCTGACCGTTGATTCATGAATTCCTAATTCTTCGGCAACTTCTCTTAAAACCAATGGCTTTAATGGTCGATCTGGTTGAGTGAAAAACTCCTTTTGCCGCGCAACGATCTGCACCCCGACACGATAGATGGTATCCCCTCGTTGCAGCAAGGTCTTCTTTAACCACTCGAACTCTTGGGCTTTATTGTCTAAATAACTTAAGACTTCTGGATCACCGCTTTGCTTCAATTGGTCAAAGTACTGCTGCTGAAAGCGAACCTCTGGTAAGGCGCGTTTGTTTGATTTCACGATCGGTTGTCCTTTTTCAACCGTCACTCGCAGGTCAGGAACGATGTAAAGCCCATCGGTCGACCCAAACGCCGCCCCTGGTGTGGGGGTCAATGTTTGAACATAATCAAAGACCTTTTGAATCTCAGTTAATGGAATCTGCAGCGCTTTGCTGATTTTGTCCCACTTGCGCTCTGCCATTTCCGTGAAGAATTCTTCTAAAATGAGATAAGCCATTGGCGGCGCATAGTCATCTCTTTCCGTTTGCAGCATCAAACACTCTCTTAGATCACGAGCACCGACTCCTGCCGGATCCAGTTGCTGGATCAAGGTTAAAGCATCAAGCATTTGGATCGGCGTCCCCCCGACAAGCTTCCCAGCTTCTTCCAAATCAATCGTCAAAAAGCCGTTTAAATCAATGTACTCGACTAAAAATAAAACGATCGTCCGCAAAAAGGTGTCGCGGTAATTTAAATGAACTTGATCAATGAGGTGTTCGAATAAAGACGTGTGCTGATCAGGGATCTGGCTTAAGTAATCCATTATTTGTTCTGACGAGCCGCTGCTCTTGCTTGGTGTGATGGGCGAATCATATTCCCCCAGATCAATCAACGGATTTTCTAATGCCTGGTTATCTATGAAGGACAATAATTCATCTGCAGAAAATTGCAGCACTTGGATCGATTGCTGTAATTTCTGCGTCATAGCAAGCTTTTGCGTCTGTTTTTGTTGTTGTGAAAATTGCTGTTGAAATTTCATCATTCTACCTCTTGTTTTTTTCACTGAAATTGGTTAAACTAATATTTGTGCTTCGCGCCTTTAGTGTAGTGGATATCACGTAAGATTCCGGTTCTTGAGACGGGGGTTCGATTCCCTCAAGGCGCGTTTTTTCTTTTCGTTACAAGTATACTCGATTCAAATCAATAATTCAAAAGCACTTAGGGACCGCTGATGCGGTTCCTTTTTTATTTGTATCTATGTAAGAAGGCGAACTCGTCCTTCAACGATTAAAAGCTGCTTACAGCCATAAGGCGAAAAAAAGAAGAGGATTACTCCTCTTCTTCCTCTTCATCCGCAAAATCATCTTCATCATCGTCATCGATAATGGTTAGATCTTCCTCAATGCTGTCAGGTAATTCTTCTTCATCATCGGTGCTATTGTCGGCGCCGATTTCTTGCAAGTCTGAATTGTATGCCGAGATTTCTTCATCCTCGTCATCATCATCATCAAAGAGATCATCTTCTTCGTCATCTGACAAATCAGTATCCTCAGGATCATCATCGTTATAATCGATTGCATCTTCATCATCGTTGATAAAGGCATTGACTTTTTTACGTTTGCGACGACGTGGTGTATCTTCATCCTCGTCTTCGATGCCATGGTTGACTTCTTCATCGATCGAATCAATGGCGTACCATGAACGTAAGCCCCAACGATTGTCGCCTAAAGAAATAAAACTACCGTCGATATTCAAGTCTGTATAAAACTGCGCCAATGAATCACGAATCTCGCTGTCTGAAGTTTCAAGATAGTTTTGAATTTGGTTGACCAAATCAGAAAAATCCATCACGTCACCGCGCTGCTCTAAAATCGCATGGGCAACTTCAATCATCGACAATTCGTTTTTATTTACACCTTCAAATACATTAATTTCCAAACGGGACACGTCCTTTCACAGTCTACTCCTAATCATACAAAATTACGTCTCAAATTGCAATTTTTTCTTTCAATTTCCCTTTGATTAAGCGGTAAATTCTAAAGACAGTTTGTATTCGCCGACTTTGTCAGCAGCCATGAACAAGTCATAATCGATATCGATCTTTCCCGAGTATGGACGGTCTTTCAAGCTAACGTGCAAGTGATTGGTGAAGGTGTGGAACATCATCAAGCCATACGGGGTTTGATAACTCGTCTCTAAACGTTCCTTATAAGAAAATTTCAAGCGCATGCGCATTTCCCCTGAGCGAATCAATTGAATCAATCCGTCTGGCATAATTTTCATCGTAACGGGAACGTCGGTGCCGTCTGGCTGGATCTCTTTGTAACGGAGATATAAGGTATCACCGATCTTGACTGCTTGTCCTTGCAGATCAAACAGAAAGTTTTCTGTTTCCCCTGCTTGACGTACATTGGTTGTTAAATGAATCGAGATTGGGATTCCTTTTGATAATTCTTGCATGTACGAGTGCCTCCTTTGAAGATTTCAGTTTCATTCTTGCTTTTTTTCATTCGTTTGTCAATCATTTCAGTTGATTCTCCTTGGTCTATTTCTTCATTGAAAATAAAAAACGAAAACAAAAGCAAGTTTTCATTCTTTTCTCCAAGTAATTTTCCAAGAATCGTATATAATAAGGATAACAGGTATTTTAAAGGAGTTTAACCGATTTGACTATCTATGTAATGGATCAAACCTTACCACGTATCCACAATCCTTATGAGCCGTTTGCCTTCACCGATGTTGCCACCGAAGTTGCTGGCAAAAAGGAACAAGTTTATTGTCATTTTTGGCAGTTGTCCGATACGATGATTTTAGGAATGAAAGATACCCGGCTGCCTTTTTTGACAGATGGTCTGCAGGTTTTGAAAGAAGCTGGCTATGCCTCGATCATCCGCAACTCAGGGGGGCTTGGTGTAATTAATGATGCCGGTATTTTGAATGTCTCCCTCATCTTCCCTAAACATTTGGCTGCCACCACAGATGCAGCCTATGAAATGATGGCGACATTGCTGCAAACCGCCTTTCCTGAGCGGACAATTTTGGCTTATGAAATTGCTGACTCGTATTGCCCAGGCACCTATGACCTGAGTATTGATGGGAAAAAAATTGCTGGTACAGCACAACGACGAATCAAAGACGGCGTGGCTGTCATGATGTATCTGAGTGTCAACGGCGACCAACCAGCCCGCGGCTCTCTCGTTCGTCGTTTTTACCAAGCAGGTTTGAAAGAGCGCTTTGGTACAGATGGCTATCCAGTCGTCAATCCTGCGAGCATGACCACTTTAGAAGCGGCCCTCGGCCGTAAGTTTACCACACACGAGGTGACTGACCGCTTGCAAAAAGCCCTGCTTCCCTTGATCACAGACCAATCCCTATATCCGCTTGAATCACTGGATCAATGGCTGACAGAAAATAACCTTAGCGAACAAATGCAGCAACGCTTAGCTGGCATGGAAAAGCGAAACCAACCAATAAAGGAGTTTAGCGATGAGCCTACCATATAAATATCAAACCTTAGCGATAGAAAAAGTATTTCGTGATCCTGTTCATAACTATGTCCATGTACAGCACCAAGTGATTTTAGATTTGATCAATTCCAAAGAAGTGCAGCGTTTGCGGCGCATCAAACAGCTGGGAACTGCTTCCTTTACCTTTCACGGAGCAGAACATAGCCGCTTTTCTCACTCCTTGGGCGTTTATGAAATCAGCCGTCGCATTTGCGATATTTTCCAACGCAATTATTCCCTTGAAAAAGTCGGACCAAACGGCTGGGATGATAAAGAGCGTTTAGTGACCTTGTGTGCAGCATTGCTTCATGATGTGGGCCACGGACCATACTCCCACACCTTTGAGCACATTTTCCATACAGACCATGAAGCCATCACAGTGGCGATCATTACTTCTCCTGAAACGGAAGTTCATCAGATATTGAACCGAGTGGAAGCTGGATTTCCTGAGAAAGTCGCAAGTGTTATCACTAAAACTTATCCAAATCCTCAAGTCGTTCAAATGATTTCTAGTCAAATCGATGCTGATCGGATGGACTACTTGCTGCGCGATGCTTATTTTACCGGCACTGAATACGGCACGTTTGATCTGACCCGAATTTTACGAGTGATTCGTCCGTACGAAGGCGGTATTGCTTTTTCTATGAATGGCATGCACGCTGTGGAGGACTACATCGTCAGTCGTTACCAGATGTATGTGCAAGTTTATTTCCATGCGAGTTCTCGAGGGATGGAAGTGATCTTAGCCCATTTGCTGGATCGAGCTGCAGAACTGTATCAAGTGGATTCAGAATTGTTTCAAGGCCATTCGCAGCTGCTTCTCCCATTTTTAAAACAAGAATTCACCTTAGATGAATACTTGAAACTCGACGATGGCGTTCTGAATACCTACTTTACCCAATGGACGGAAGAAAATGATCCGATCCTCAGCGATTTGGCCAAGCGGTTCTTAAATCGTAAACCGTTGAAATCCGCCCGCTTTGACGATGAGACGCAGTTGCCGATGATTGAAGAAATGCAGGGACTGGTGGAAAAAGTCGGCTTCAATCCCCGCTATTATACTGCCATCAATTCAAGCTTCGATCTGCCTTATGATTTTTATCGGCCGACTTCAGGCAAACATCGGACACAAATCGAATTACAGGAAAAAGATGGTTCCCTTGTGGAATTATCCCAAGCCAGTCAGCTAGTTGCAGCTTTAGCGGGACAAACCCAAGGTGACCAACGCTTTTATTTTCCAAAAGAAATGATTGACCCCAACATCCAAAATCACTATGATTTATTTGGAGAGACGTATCAAGAGTTTGCCAAGCACATTCGCAATGGTGCTTTGATCAAACCAAGCCACTAGGAGGAACTTATGAGTATCAAATTGATCGCCATCGATATCGATGGTACCCTGTTGAACAACGACCGCAAGATCACCCCAGCCGTTTACAAGGCATTGAAAGACGCTGAAAAGCAAGGTGTACGCATCGTTTTGTGTACGGGACGCCCTTTAACTGGTGTCCAAGATTTATTAAAGGAACTAGACTTATTTACGGACAATGATTTCGTTATTACTTATAATGGCTCTTTGGTTCAAAAAACCAAAAACCAAGAGATCATCTCTGAATTCGGCTTGTCCCAAGATGACTATCTCTTTGTTGAGATGACTGCGAGAAAATTAGGGGTTCATCTTCATGTAGAAACCGAAGATACCATGTATACCGCTAACCGCGATATCAGTCCTTATACGATTTATGAAGCCTTCTTAGTCAACATGCCATTGAAATATCGGACACCAGAAGAAATGACTGCTGACTTGAATATCATCAAAATGATGATGATCGATGATCCCGAAATACTTGATCAGATCATCCCACAATTGCCGAGCAGTTTGACGGACAATTACAATGTGGTCAAAAGTGCTCCTTACTTCTTGGAAGTTCTAAATAAACAAGCCCATAAAGGGGCTGCTGTCAAAAAATTGGCGGAGCACTTAGGCATCAAACAAGAAGAAGTCATGGCGATCGGCGATAACGAAAATGATTTAACCATGGTGGAATACGCTGGTATCGGTGTGGCGATGGCCAATGCCACTGAAAACGTGAAAAATGCCGCAGATGTCCTAACTGCATCAAACGAAGAAGACGGTGTGGCAGAAGTAATCAACAAGTATGTTTTAGCAAATAACTAAGTGTAAAAGGCAGGTTTCCTTTTTATCGGAAGCCTGCCTTTTTTATTTTGCCAACCATTGTTCAACTGCCCATTTATGGCTGCCGCGTTTCAATCGCTGAATCGCTTCTTCTGGCGTATGCCATGACAACTGATTGGTTTCTTCTGTCGGTTCACAGACTTTTTTCCATTTGGTCATTAAATAGAAATAGCCGGGATGATGGTAAAATGTATCGCGATGGCGTGAATAGAAGTATTCAACTGCCTCCCCTAAATAGGCAGCGATCTCCCCTTCAAATCCAAGTTCTTCTATTAATTCTCGCTGGATCGCTTCTTCTTTGGTCTCATTTGGTTCAATTTCACCGCCTGGTAAAAAATAGGCGCCATTGGGTGCTTGTACCAAGATCACTTCATTTTTTTCATTTGGAAGAACGACATACGCGCCATATCTTGATTTGTATGGTTTCCCCGCTTCTTTTTCCCCGAACACAATTTCCTTTTCTGGCATGATTCCCTCCACCAACACTTTCTTTCCATTTTACCCTATGCCAATAGTCTGGACAAGCTGGAAATAACGCTCTGTTGTCTTTTATTCGTTATAAAATGAGAAAATATGTTATCATACAACTATCAAGATCGAAAGGATGATTTACCCATGAAAATGGCTCACACTTGTGTCCGCGTCAAAGACTTAACGGCTTCTCTAGATTTTTATCAAACTGCCTTTGGTTTTGAAGAATCTCGCCGTCGTGATTTTCCTGAACATCAATTTACTTTGGTTTACTTAACATTGCCTGGAGATGACTACGAGCTAGAGTTGACATATAACTATGACCATCCTGGCTATGAGTTAGGCGACGGCTATGGCCACATCGCCATCAGTACCGATGATCTAGAAGCGCTTCATGAGAAGCACCAAGCTGCCGGATTTGACGTCACTGACTTGAAAGGACTACCAGGGACTTCTCCATCTTACTATTTTGTGAAAGATCCTGATGGTTATAAAATCGAAGTTATTCGCGAAAAATAAAGCGAAGATGCTCGAAAAAAGGACCTCGTGTCCTTTTTTCTTTTCGTTCCATTTACTTATAGAAAGGTTTGATCAAATGAAACCCATTATCGGCATCGCTGCTAATGAACGGCCAATGATTGAAGAAGCAGAACATTGGTTGTCCTATACACCCAAAAATTTTGTCACCCATATCCAACAAGCCCAAGGCATTCCCCTAATATTACCAATGGGTGTCGTGGAAGATGCTGCGACTTACATCAGCAAAATCGATAAACTCTTGTTAGCCGGTGGTCATGATGTCTCCCCTGATCATTATGGCGAAGATCCTCATCCTTTGATTCAAGGCATTCATCCTGATCGTGATGTCTTTGAATTGGCATTGATCAAAGAAGCAGTGGCTCAAAACAAACCCATCTTTGGAATCTGCCGCGGCATGCAGTTACTAAATGTCGCATTTGGTGGGAGTTTGTACCAAGATCTCTCTTTGATCGATCACCCAACGATCAAACACGTGCAATTACCAACGTTCTTTCAATTCCCTACACATCGGGTGGAAATCAAGGCAGACAGTCGTTTGGCTGCTCTTTTAGGCACAACCTATCAAGTCAATTCTTTTCATCACCAAGCAGTCAAAACAGTTGCAGATGATTTCAATGTGACCGCCACCGCTCCTGATGGTGTTGTTGAAGCCATTGAATCCACCGCCTATGGCGCACCGATCTTAGGCATTCAGTGGCATCCTGAGCTAGCCGCTCACAAGCTGCCTTCTGAGCAATCGATCTTCGACTTTTTTGTGCAGGAATTCTAAAGGCCTGCACCTTGTTTTCTAGATTCTAGCCAATAAAAAACGCCCGATCACAAAAAGGATCGGGCGTTTTGTTTATTTCTCATTTTTCATTAACACCAGTGATTGTTTCAACGTTGCCAAGATGCCATTGTCGTTATAGATCAAGACATTTGATTTGTACATTTTTGCAGAAACCAGCATCAGGACGATTGTGGTAACAGCAAGGATCCCTACTGAAATCAACGCTCCGCCAATCCCCACTGTATCATTAGCAAGCCGTACTGGCATAATATACGAGGACAAGAATGGGATATAAGAAGTTACTCGTAAAACAACGTTATGCGGATCCATACCGCCTAGTACGATTCCTAGCATATACCCGCCCAACGAAAGATACGTCACTGGAATAATGGCTTTCGCCGTATCTTCTGCTTTGTTCACTAACGACCCGCAAAGGGCTGACAAGACAGAATAGATCAAGATTCCTAAGAAGACGAAAACGATCGCAAACACGAGGAAAGGACCAAAAATGCCATCTGATGAAAAACTTGCCAATAAGTCTTTTACCATGGAGTTGTCCTTGATCCAGAAATAACTCCCGCCAAAAATCGCAACATACGCAACTAGCTGGGTCGCTGCAACCATGATCACCCCAGTTAATTTGGCGTAGTAATGGGTTTGTGCACGCGTACTAGACAAAATGACTTCCATAATGCGCGTTCCTTTTTCAGAAGCAATTTCTTGCGCAATGATTTGTGCGTAAGTGATGATAAAGAAAAAGAGAACGATTGTTGCGATGGTACTAACTGCTGCTTGCATCGCGGTATTATCTTCTCCATAGGTCATTTCGCCACCTTCACTGAAGGAAACTTTTTGCCGGTCAAGCGGTGCAACTTCACTAAGAACTGCCACTTGCTCAGCAGTCAAACCAAGCTCGCTAGCTCGAAAGGATGACTGCAAGCCCGTCAATAATTGTTGGATCGTCAGCTCTAAAGCTTGCCCCATTGAGGACTCGCTTAATAATTCCCCTTGCAGCGTATCCCCTGAAGCAGTAATAACTAACAAGGCATCAGCATCTTTGTCAGCCAACTGTTGTTGTCCTTGTTCTTCGCTTTCCACAACTTCAAATTCATAATCATCGCTACTTTGCTCCACAAAGGTCTGCGCAATGGCTGGTTCATTCGCATAAACGACAATTTTATCCACACTGCTCATACCATCGGCAAAGTAACTAATCAGATAAAATCCGCCCATTGCAATGAATGGAACCAATATCATAATCAAAAACGAAATTGATTTGATATTTTTCTTATAAACATCTAATGCGATTACCCAAAACTTATTCATTTGTTTTTCCTGCCTTCCGCTTAAAGATTTCTTCTAACGTTGGCGGTTGTTGATTGAACATAGGGATATAACCATCCGCCGTCGCTAAATCAAATAAGGTTTTTCCTACTGCAGGATCAGCGATCGTAATATCATAGCTGCCGTCTTCTCTGGCAATGACTTCCTCAACACCTGCCACTGCCAAAAGCTGTTCTTTCGTCAAATTAGACTCCAAATAAACTTTCGTTCGTCCAAAGGATTCACGAATTTCATGGACCTTTCCGTTTAAGACAGTTTGACCATCCCTTAGCATAATCAAGTGGTCACAGATTTTTTCTACGTTATCCATATTATGACTGGAGAAGATGACACAAGAGCCATTTTTTTTCAGTTCAATGATCCCGTTTTTCAACAGTTCCGCGTTGACTGGGTCTAAGCCACTAAACGGTTCATCTAGAATCACTAATTTTGGTTCATGGATCAACGTTGAAATTAGCTGAACTTTTTGCTGATTTCCTTTTGATAAAGATTTGACTTTATCAGTTTTCTTGCCTTTGACTTTAAACTTGTCCATCCAATAGTCGATTTTGGGTACGATGTCTTCTTTCTTTTTACCACGTAAACGCGCGAAGTAGATCAATTGATCTTCAATCGTGACTTTTGGATACAAGCCGCGTTCTTCTGGCAGATAGCCAATAAGATTGTATTCTTTTTCACTAATTTTGTGACCATCCCATAATACTTCTCCTTGATCGGCTTTCAAAAAATCCAAGATCAATCGGAATGTCGTCGTTTTTCCTGCTCCGTTTTGACCAATTAATCCCATAATCTGACCATCATTGATGGTAAAAGACAATTGATCGACTGCTGTATAATCCCCAAATGTTTTTACTAGCTGTTTTGCTTCTAACACATGCTCACCTTCCCTGTCTAATAAAATATGTCACTAAAGAAAAAACCGATAATGGCACCAACGATTGCTCCTGCAACCATCAAGATGATAGAGTCGCGGATCACCCGTTGGCGTTTCGCCAGTTTCTCTGGTTCATTGTAATAACTTGCTCGATTTTTGTATAAAAATTTCATCAAAATCGTGGTCAATCCTACCCCTATCGGAATAAATACTAGCCCAGTAATCAATCCTAGCCCAAAGGACCAAAAGGGATTTGTACGAATATTGAAATAACGAATGGAAAAATAAATCACTGCTAAAATTGCTAAACTGACCACTGAAAACAGAATCGATTTTTTCATCAAATAGCGCGTCTCATTATCGATTCGTTCTTGATAGCTTTCTTGATCGCTGAAAATCGCTGGTGTATCCGGAGATGCTTTAAAATAAAAATACCGATCTTTATAATTGCTGATATAGGTCCAGCCCCCAGCTTGATACATCGCTAGGTAATCAACGATCTCAGAAGGATCTCCTTCGAAAAAGTCCACTGCATATTTGGTCGTTTCCGATTTTCCTTTGATAAACTTCAAAAACCCTAACCGATTCATCTTCACAAAATGCCAGCCCATTGACGCTTGTTTTTGTAAACGAACCATTTCCTTTTCCGGATAATAGGCGACTCCAAGAGAAAGAAGATATTTCTTATTGATGCCCATCTTGTTCCCCTCCTAACGCTTCGAAGACCTGTTCTCCGATTTGATAAAATAGTTTGCGTCGCTGAATATCTTTCTCCAGAACCTGTCTTCCTTCTGGTGTAATCTGATAGATTTTTTTTCGATCGACGCTTTCTTCTAAATCGATCCACCCCTTTTTCGTCAGCTTTTTCAAAATCGTATACATCGTCGCGGGGCCAATCTCAAATGTTCCTTGGCTTAGCTCATGGATTTGTTTCATAATGACATACCCATGTTTTGGCTTTAAAAGCGCTAATAAAATCAAATAGGTTGAATCTGTCAATGCCTCATCCATTTGATTCCTCCATCCCACTAACTATATCACTTAATGATATATTATCGAATGATATAGCCAGCGTCAATCTTTTTTTTTGGGAAAATAAAAGCCGTCTCCGTTGACGGAAACGACTTTTGATCATTAATTAGCAATTTTGACAGGCGTATTATAAGGCATGTTATAGTAAAACCATTTGGCATCCGGCACTGCTAATCGAATACAGCCATGAGAAGCCCGAGTGCCTAATTTTCGTCCTTCAACGGAACTAAAAGCATTGGTGGACCAAGCGATACTCGTTGGGATCGTATGGAATAAATAGACCCCATGGTCTTTAAAGGAACGGTAGTAGGCGGCTCCTGAAAAAGCTAAGCCTTTTTCTGCTTGGATGCGAAAATTCCCTAAAGGTGTTGGTGTATTGAAGGCACCGGTCGAGCAAAGCATCGTATAAATCACTTTATTCCCTGATTTGATATAAACCCGCTGCTTGCTGATGGATACTTCAATATTTAAGTTTTGAACGTTTAATGAAGGATATTTTCCTCCAGTAGTATACATCCAAAAGTTACTATTTACATTTGTGGTTTGATTTTCCTTGACCCAACCGATTCGACCGGCTGGCGAAACGAGATACAGGTAGTTGCCATCACTCGTTTTTGCTAGTTTGGTCGCTTGTGCCATATACCCTTTGTAGGCACTCTTTTTCCCAAGTTTCGTACTATTTGGATCAGCTTTTTCAAAGAAATTGCCATCCCCATTCTTGACGACCACGTAGCGGCTAATGTTGCTTTGAGAGGTGATCGTATGGGCATTAGTCACCCCACTTGCATTGATGTAACCCAGCCACTTGTTATTGAGATAAAGTGAATAGTAGGTGGAGCCGTTGAAATGTTGATATTTCCCAGTAACTTGAATATTCTTGTTCATATAATCAGCGCTGCTGCCTTTTTTCTTCGCAAAAGCTAAATCTTGCCATAAGGTATAATTCTTACTTTTTAGGCGGACTGTGCGTTTTTCACTTTGCCAAGTACCGCCTTGATTGTTGGCAACCGTTGCTGCATCGGCATTTAAGTAGCCGATCCATTTTCCGTTAGCATCATAAAGGGACAAGTAGACACCGCCATTGACATGGTTATATCTTCCTTTTGCAAGATAGGTTTTTCCCGCTAATTTCGTTGTAGTATTTTTCTTACTCGACCAACGGAAATTCCCCCAAATCGTGTAATTTTTCTTGGTCAATGTCACATATTTTCCGTAGGATTGATAGGCACCTTGTGCATCCGTCGTTAACTTAACACCCGAGGCATTGATATAGCCTAGCCATTTATTGTTATTTGTATAAAGGGAATAGTACGTCGACCCATTCAAGTGACGATATTTCCCAGTAACTTTGACTGTTTTGCCATTTAAAGCGGCTGTCGTTCCTTTCTTCGCTGTCCAATTAAAATTTTGCCATAGCGTATAATTCCCGCTGATGATCGTGGCATATTTTGATTCAGACTGCCATGCACCCCCAGGAGTTGTCGCTAACTTAACGCCGGTAGCTTTTATCCAACCGATGAGAACATTTTTATTTGAATACAATGCGTAATAGACTACGTTATTATTCGTCGTGAATATTTCTTTGATTTCAAAGGTTTGACCATTAATGCTTGAAGAGGTGCTCGTTTTTTTATCTAAAAACACATCTTGCCAAAGCGGTTCTTTCGCACTTGTGATGGTTGCATATTTCTTCTCGGTTTTGAAGGTTCCGCCGGCAACTTTCACTGCTGCTTCTGCTACGACACCGATAACCTTTTGATCGTCGCGAATTTCAAGATAGGTCTGCTTATCGGTATCTTGATACCGTTTGACACTACGGTATACCTTGCCAGCTAATTCATCGATCGTTCCTTGTTCGATCAATTGGCCATTTTCTAAACGGTAAAGGATTTTGTGTGTTTCTGGATCCGTTGCTACGACCGGCTTGATTTTTACATATTGGTTTTTATCTGCAACTGGTTCAACATCAATGTTCCCAAGTTCTGGTTCTTCCGAAGTTTCTTCCGTCGATTGAGTAGATGAGTCTTGGGTGGCCTCGGTCTGACTGGTCTCAGTCGTAGCCGTGCCAGTACTTGACGTTGTTTCTGATGAAGAGGTAGACGTTGATGAGGACTCTGTTGTCGAACTTGACTCTATACTTTCAGTGCTGGCCTCTTGAGATGATGCTGCGCTTTCTTCTGAGAAACTTACTGACGTAGTCTCTTGCGCAGCGAAAGAAGCTGTTGTCGAATCTCCTTCATTTACTGCATAGACTTGTGTGATCGTTCCTACGATGGGTGCGACCAGTACCCCAACAATCGCAACGCCTTGAAATAACCCGCGTTTCAACTTTTTCATTTTTATTCCCCCTTTAATCCTATTTTGGTATCACTTTCTTACTATATAAACGAGATATTTTTTAGTGCCACTCCCCACTTTAAGTATACCACTGCCGAAAGAAATATCTAAAAAAAACCTCCCAAAAACAAAAAAGCAATAGCCTCTTTTGGCTATTGCTTCAAAAACACTTATTCTATTACATATGTTCCGCAACTAAAGCTTTCAATTGATCTTTTGTATGCACCCCAATTGCTTTATCAACGACTTGTCCGTCTTTTTTCAACAACAAAGTAGGAATAGACATGATCCCGAATGAAGCAGGTGTTTCAGGATTTTCATCCACATCCATTTTCACGATCTTCAATTCGTCTTCCTCATATTCATTCGCTAATTGTTCCAAGATCGGTGCTTGCATACGACAAGGGCCACACCAAGTTGCCCAAAAATCAATAAGGACTAAGCCTTTATCGGTTTCTTCTGAAAAAGTTTTATCGGTAATTTCTTTTGCCATCGTACTTCCCCTCCATTTTTAAAACTAAAAAAAGTATACCACGTATCCTAAGTTTTTTAAAATCGTCTGCTTACAAAAGGTAAGGGTTCTTAACGTTTAGTTAAACTTCACAATGGTCGCTCCATTGCCCCCTTGATTTGCTGGCGCAAATTCAAAACTTTTCACCGAGCGATGATTTTTTAGGTAGTCAGTGATCCCTTGACGCAATGCGCCAGTTCCTTTACCGTGAACGATCGTCACCTGCGGATAGCCTGCCAAAATTGCTGCATCCAAATACTGATCCACTTCATTTAGGGCTTCTTCGTACCGCTTGCCGCGTAAATCCAACTGATTGACCACTGGACTGCTGTCAGCAGAACGAATCGTATTAACGATACGCTGTGTAGGCTCCTTCACTGGCGCTGCTGGTTGGAGATCTGTTTCTGGCAAATTCATTTTCAGAATGCCGATTTGGACTTGCCACTGATTTTTACCGGCTTTTTTCAACAGTACCCCACGCTGCCCATAAGAAGTTACGAGTACCTCGTCTCCTTCTTTCAGCGTCTTGGCTGCTTTGGCTTTTTGCAGAACCTTGTTTTTTTGCAGATGTTCTTCTTGCTGCAGTCCTGATAGCTTGGTGCGCGCGTCGATCAGTTCGTGTTCTTTGACCTTCGTTTGACCGCCGGCTAACTGCATTTTACGAATATCGGCAATGATTTTTTCAGATTCCTCTTTAGCCTCTTCTACGATTTGATTGGCTTTTTGACGGGCTTTTGCCAATTCTTTTTCGCGTTCTTCAAAGAAATAACTGTAAGCTGCTTCTAATTCTTGGTGCAAGCGGGCTGCTTCTTTTACATGATGACGAACTTCCAGATACTCGGTTTCCGTCATTTTTCTTCGATTTTCTAAATCAGCGATCATTTCATTCAGGTCTTGGCTTTCTCCGTCCATGATCTCTTTGGCTTGATCAATGATCGTCTCTGGCAAGCCAAGTCTTTTCGAAATCTCAAACGCATTGCTTCGTCCCGGAACCCCGATCAACAAGCGATAGGTCGGACTTAAGGTATCGACATCAAACTCCATAGAGGCGTTGATCGTATTGGATCGGTTATAGCCATAAACTTTCAATTCTGGATAATGGGTCGTCGCCATGACATAAGCCGACTTAGCCCCGAGTTCGTCCAAAATCGCAATTGCTAGTGCTGCCCCTTCTTGGGGATCGGTCCCAGCACCTAGTTCATCAAAAAGCACCAGACTTGTTTCGTCGACTTTTTTCAACACATCAACGATCGTTGTCATATGTGAAGAAAAGGTCGATAGACTTTGCTCAATGGATTGTTCATCACCAATGTCCGCAAAAATCTCATTGAAGATCCCCATTTGGCTTTCTTCTTCTACCAAGATTGGTAAGCCGGCTTGGCCCATGATCTGCAATAGCCCTAATGTTTTTAAGGTGATGGTTTTCCCGCCGGTATTCGGCCCAGTAATGACAACAGCTTGATAGTCTTTTCCAATCGTAATATCGTTAGGAACGACTTTTTCTTGATCGATCAATGGATGACGTGCTTGTTTAAAAAAGACATGGTTATCTTGATTGATCGCTGGTACGATTGCCTTCATCTCTTTCCCAAAACGAGCCTTGGCATTCATGAAATCCATGATTCCGATCACATATGCATTATGGAGGATCTCTCTTTGGTACGGAGCTAACTCTGCTGATAATTCCGCCAAAATACGAGTGATTTCGTCCCGTTCCGCAATTTGATGCTGACGCAAGCGGTTATTTTGTTCCACTACTTGTTTCGGTTCGATAAACAAGGTTTGACCAGATGAACTTTGGTCGTGAACCACGCCGCCGAAAACACCTCGGTATTCTTGTTTGACTGGAATCACATAACGCTCATTTCGCATGGTTACGATCGTATCACTTAGATACTTTGCATTGCCACCTCGGACGATGCCATCCAATGTCTCACGGATCGTCCGTTCTGCTCGTCGGATCGATTGACGAATTCCCCGAAGTGCTGGAGAGGCATCGTCTGTGACTCGGCCATCCTCATCGATAGCTTCTTTCAAGCGACGATTCAAGGTTGGTAAAGAAACCAACTGTTCTTCCCAGTGATACAAGCGGGAAAATTCAATCTCACTTTCAGACAAATCAGCAAAAAAGCGTTTCAATTCCTGCGTAGTTGATAAGACGCGGGCAACTTGTGCCAATTCAACGCCGTTTAAATCTGCGCCGATTTCGATCCGTTTCATTTGGGGACGAATATTCTCAATTTTTGGTACAGGGATTCCGCCTCTTAAACGCTGGATCTTGATCGCGTCTTCTGTTTCTGCTAGCCAAGAGGAAATGACTTGCGCATCACTTGATGGCACAAGCTTTGCTAAGGCTTCTTTTCCTTGGGCTGTTACGATATACTGACCGATTTGACTCTTTACTTGTTCAAATCCTAAAACATCAAGGATCTTAGTATTCATTCTTTTCTCACCTGCTTTGTTTTAACTTTTTGTTCCTAAGAAAAAGGCAGAATGGCTCTGCAACCATCTGCCTGCTTTTTACCCAATCACATCTGTGATCCACAATCGATAGAAGTAATCTGAGAGAATCGGTGACCGATCAACGATGAAATTCGCAGTTCCGCTCGTTTCAAACAGATTTTGAATCGTGGCAAACGGGATCATTGAGAGAATCATGAAAAACATATACAAATTGATATACATCAAGATGACATTCAAAACACCCGCAACTGCCCAGTCATAGCCGCCTAAAAAACGTAGGCGTTTGTAACGCAAACTGTCTGCAAAAATCACTAATAGTTTGGTGATCAGCCAACCAGCAAAGAGTACCATCACAAAAGCAATGGCCGCATAATAGGCTTTGTCTAAATCTAAAGCCAGTTCCATATCGTAGTATTTTAACTTTGAATCCGCCGTTACTGACATATAAGGAACATAGAGCTCAATTTTTTTCGCAATTTCTTGGTAATTCGCAACTGCAAAGAAAAAAGAGAGCAAATAGCCCAAAACTGAGACCAATTGTAAACTGGTTCCGCGCCGCGCGCCGCCGTAAAAGGCTGCCAACAACAAAACCAAGACAAATAATCCAATCATTTAGGAATCCTTTCTACGCCGCACTACCCATGGGCTGTCTTTTCTTGAATTTTTCGTTTCCTTTGTTCATTTAAGATCTGTTGTGCTTCCACATGATTATGGATCTCCACATCACTGCGACCTGTCTCATCGAGAACTTTCCGTGCTTCGGATTCGATTGCTTCGATCCGCTTGATGCGATTCTCAAGCTCCGTTGCTTTAATGGCTTGTCCCCGCAACTCGTCCACTTTTTTTTGTAGGACCAAAAGCTGTTCTTGTTTTTTCAGCTGGTCGGAAACAGCGTTGATCGCTAATAAGATCGACGCTTGTTCTTGATCGGTTTGTGGCGATAATTGCATGATCTCAAGCAGTTGGTCATTGACCAATCTTGTCACCATATCCATGTGTTCTTTGCTTTCGCGTCCAATAATCGTGTAACTTTGATTCGCGATAACTGCTTTATAGCGTTTCTTTTGCTCCGTCATAGGAATATTTCCTCCCATTGCTTACATTCTGCTCTATTCTATCACTTATTGAACATGTGTCGCAAACTCTTAACTATTATACGTGATTTTCTTATGAATTTCCATGCCAATCGTTTGTTTGCTGATCGTCTTAGTAAAAAAGAATAAGAAGTATGGTAAAATCTTAAAGTATCCTTTTGTCTACCTAAGAAAAGACAAAAAAACAGGAGGAATCAAATGAGTACGATCGTTATCAAAGTACCAACTTCAACTATCCAAAAGATGCAGCAATTTTACCAACGAGAACTGCTGGCTAAGAAAGTTCCTTATACAGTGTTTGTCGCCAAAAAAGGGCCAACGACGATCACTGCTTATACGTCTGGAAAAGTCATGTTTCAAGGAGCGACTGCTGAAAAAGAAGCTTCCTTATGGGGCGATACGGCAAGTGCTGTACCGGATAAGAAAAAAGCGACTGTTTCAACCACTGCGTTGCCAGCAGGATTTAGCGAAAAAAGCGTCGTCGGCAGTGACGAGGTCGGCAACGGCAGTTATTTCGGTCCTTTGGTGGTCTGTGCCGTCTATGCCAAAAAAGAGCAATTGCCACAGCTGAAAGCCTTAGGTGTCAAGGACTCAAAAATGCTGACAGATCCAGAGATCCGTAAGATGGCGCCGAAAATCAAAGAATTGGTTCCTTACCAATTGCTCACTGTTACACCCAGCAAATACAACGAGATCCAACCAAAATACAACACGGTCCGAATGAAAGTTGCTTTGCATAATCAAGCCATTCGTTTGCTTTTGCAAAAGATTGCTCCTGAGACACCAGATGCCATTTTGATCGATCAGTTCACAAGCGAAAAAAATTATCGCACTTATTTAAAATCGGAACAAGCAGCGGTTACCGAAAAGCTCTATTTTGCGACGAAAGGTGAACAATATCATCTAGCAGTAGCGGCAGCCTCTATTTTATGTCGTACAGTCTTTTTGGATGAATTAGAGGCAGCCTCCAAAGAAGTCGGTATGCGCTTGCCTTCTGGCGCCCACGCAGCTGCTGACCAAGTTGCCGCAAAATTACTGCAGCAAGGTGGCATAGCACTATTGGGCAAATATGCCAAACTGCATTTTGCGAATACCGAAAAAGCACAGAAACTCGCTAAACTGTGAGTTCTCGTATTTTCAAAAAAACTGCCACTGCTTCTGATAAAGGAAGCAGCGGCAGTTTTTGTCCTCAGTACCATTTAAATGCTGCGAATCAAAGCCCTAAGCCCGCTGCTTCGATTCCCATCGTGATCAACCCAGCCAAATAGTTTTCTGAAAACCGATCTGAAAAGTGTAACTTTGGTAAGACGCCATAATGAAACACTGCTGCCAGCTGCTTTTCCAAAAAAGAGCGCGGCACAAGCGCCTGCCACTCAGAGGGCAAAAACAAAATGACTTGATGCGGGTCCGTGACTGCCACGATCGCTTGAAGAGTGGCAGTCACTTGCTCTTGGATCGCCTCTGTTGCCAAAGGGTAAGAAACTTTGTAAAGATGCGGCAAATGCTTGATTTCGCCACTTAAATGGTTGGCTCCTTTAAAGAGCTGTTGGTCGATGACCAGTCCCGCACCTGGCGGATAATTTTTCGGAAAATAAATGCCAGCCACGATTTTTTTCTCTTCTTTGAAATGGAATACCGCTGCATTCACGTCATTCTCAATAAGCGTTTTTACCGCGATCTCCTTTTCAATCAATTCCCCTAGCGCCATGTCCTTAAATGCTGGAGCATCCATGATCTTCAGTCTTCCAGCAATTTCCACACCAGGAATTCCCACGACTGCCAAGCTGATTTTCGGGTATTCCTGTTTTATCTGACGAATCACTTGCAAGAACTGCGGCAATCGGCCCTCTGCTGACTGCTCATGATGCAAAATGTTCCCGACGAGATCGACGACTGAAAAACGAATCACGATCTGCTGGTCTTCTTCGATAAACTGAATGATCAACAACAGTGTCCGTTGCGCATTGTACTGGTAAGCCGCAGCTTGACGTCCTCCCGTTCGTTGCGGTTGATCCGTCGTCAAAAGCAACTGCTTTTCTATCAATTCAGGAAGCAGCTTGTTGATCGTTACCACGCTTAATTGAGAGGCATCTGCCAGTTGGCGCTTGGTCATAGGCGCTTGCTGCTGTTTTAGCAAATCCAGCAATACTGCCTGATTATGTAATTTAATGGTCGTTGGCTGATAAGCTTTCATTTTTCTCCCCCTCAACGCTCCTATTTTAACAGATAAAAAGCTGGGAATACACCTTTATTAATTTTGTTAACAAAGGTATAATAGAAGCAACTTATTAAACAAAGTTTACTAAGTTCAAAAAGGAACGAAGAAAGAACGACGCATGTTGCTTATTAAAGGAGTTGTCAATAATGAAAATTGAACACATCGCACTATATGTCAATGATTTAGAAAAAATGAGAACATTTTATGAAACCTACTTTCAGGCGGTCAGCAACCAAAAATATCATAATCCGAAAACAGGCTTTCAGTCCTATTTTTTGACCTTTGATTCTGGAAGTCGGTTAGAATTAACGACCAAGAAATTTTTAAGCCCTCGTGTCAGTGAGAGCTTAGGCTACACTCACCTTGCGATTGCAGTAGGTGATCAAGCTGACGTTGATCGATACGCTCAACGGTTTGTTGAAGATGGCTACCCTCTTTTAAATGGTCCTCGTACGACAGGCGATGGCTATTATGAAGCAGTTGTCCAAGACCCCGAAGGCAATTTGATTGAATTAACCACCGACGATTTACCGTCTTAGAAAGGATTTTGCAATGAAAGAAGATTTTGATTATCAAGCGATGTTGGCTGGTCAACTGTATCAAGCTGCCGGTATTCTCCCTGAGAATGGCTCAGTGGAGGGGAAAAAACGTGCCCAGGAAATCAACCTTTTACCAGTCGATGACCGAGAAGGAATCATCGCCAAAGAAAAAGCACTCTTTGGCAAATTTGGGCAGCATTGCTTTGTCCAACCACCCCTTTTTGTCGACTATGGTCGCCATGTTGAGATTGGTGATCACTTTTATGCCAATATGGATTGCATTTTTTTAGATGTCAATAAGATTCTGATTGGTGATCATGTGATGGTGGGACCACGGGTCAGCTTCTATACAGCCGGCCATCCGATCGATTCTGTGATCCGCAGTCAAGATTTGGAATTTGGCCTACCGATCACCGTCGAAGATTACGTTTGGATCGAAGGCAATAGTACGATTTTACCAGGTGTCACGATCGGCAAACATGCCATCGTCGCTGCTGGTTCCGTCGTCACAAAAGATGTGCCGCCGAATACGATCGTCGGCGGCAATCCAGCCCGTCTGATCCGTGAGATTCAGCCGACTGACAAAGAGCATTGGGAAACGGCCGCCCAGCTTTATTATCAAAAACGAGCAGACTGGCAGAAGCAGCAAAAATAACGAAACAAAAGGAGACGCCATGATTTTTACAGACTATCACGTTCATAGTGATTACAGCGATGATTCTTGGTATTTGATGGAAGATGTAGTCAAAGACGCCATTAACCTAGGCTTAGCAGAAATCTGCTTTACCGATCATGTGGATTATGGGGTCAAAGAAGACTGGCAAGCGACGGATGCGTACCTCGTCGGAGCCAATAAAGTCGTAAAAAATGTCTACTACGACTTGTATTTTACCGAACTGGCACGCTTAAAGGAAACATACAGTGACCAAATCAAGCTAAAAACTGGGCTGGAATTTGGGATGCAAATGCACACGATCCCACAATTTACCCGTCTTTATCATTCGCATCCCTTTGACTTCATTTTACTTTCCGTTCATCAGGTAGACGATCAAGAATTTTGGACCGGAGAATTTCAAAAAGGACGCAGCCAACAGGAATGCTACGAGCGCTATTATGATGAAATGTATCAGCTGGTCACGACATATAAAGAGTATTCCGTCTTAGCTCATATGGATTTGATTCGTCGTTATTTAGATAAAGAGAAGGATGCTTTTGAACAAACGAAAGAACAAATCGCAGAGATCTTGAAAGTCGTGATCAAAGATGGCAAAGGCATTGAACTGAATACCTCTTCCCACCGTTACGGAATCAATGGGTATACGCCATCGATCGAGATCCTCAAGCTTTATCGTGACTTGGGGGGAAGCGTGCTAACCATCGGCAGCGACAGTCATAAACCAGAGCAGCTCGGGTTTCAAATCAAAGAGGGACAAGATCTTTTACGATCATTAGGATTTACTGAACTCTGTACGTTTGAACAGATGCAGCCGATTTTTCATCGTTTTGCTTAACCTGCACAAAAGCTCCGTCTTTTGCAAAAATCATCCCCTCGTCTTTCGTTATGAACCTAAGTATTTTAAACAACAAAAAGAACGACCGCTTCAATCTACGGTCGTTCTTTTTTTAGACATTAGTTCGTCCATGCAGCAACTTCTTCTGGGTGATTGGCTACCCAATCTTTGGCTGCATCTTCGGCTGACGTTCCGTCATTGATTGCTAACATGACTTCTTCCATATCTTCTTGTGTCCAGTTGAAACGATCAAGTACTTCGTAAACTTCTGGCATGTCATCTGCTAATCCTTGGCGTACAACAGTGTTGATGCTTTCTGCTTCACCCATTGTTCCTTCTGGATCATCCAGATATTTCAGATCATATTTCGCAAACATCCAATGTGGAGACCAGCCAGTAATAACGATCTCATCTTGGTTCTTGATGGCTTGGCCTAATGCCACTGTCATCGCTCCTGAAGAAGAGGTAGCGACATTCCAATCGGAAAGGTTGTCATACGTTGCAACCGTATTTTCCGCTGCATTTACGACACCAGCGCCTGGTTCGATACCAGTGATGGTTTTTCCAGCTTCGTCAGAAAGGTCTGCGATGGAATCTACATCCATATAACTTGGTACAACGATCCCCAGTTTTGCCCCTTCTAAGTTAGGACCTAAGTTCTCGACTTGGTCTTGGTACTGTTCATACTGGGATTGATGCGTAGATGGCAGCCAAGCAGCAACCATCCCGTCAACTTCCCCTTTTGCCACCGATTCCCACATGATGGCATTATCCAAAGGCGTCGTGTTGACTTCGTAGCCCATTTGCGACAAGACTTCTGCCACCACATGGGTAGATGCGACTTCCGTATCCCATTCGACATACGCCAAGTTCACCGTGCCTTTGCTGTCAGAAACATTTCCAAAGGCAAACGATGCGCCAATCAAAGCAACGACTGCCGCTGCAGCAATCCCGCCAAAAAGACGTTTTTGTTTGCGACTTGTCTTGCTGGCTGCTTTTTGATGTGCCGAACGATTCAAATTCTGGGTAAAGCGATCCATGATGATCGCCAAAATAACTAAGGATACCCCACTGACAAATCCGTTACCGACTTGTGCTCGTTGCAAGGCGGACAAGACGCCGCGCCCTAACCCAGGAGCACCGATCATTGACGCGATCACGACCATTGATAATGCCAGCATCGTGGTTTGGTTGACCCCAGCCAAAATAGTGCTTTTGGCTAGTGGCAATTCTAATTTGATCAGTTTTTGCCAGCCAGTCCCACCGAAGGAATCAGAGGCTTCTACCAATTCACGAGAAATTTGGCGAATCCCTAAGTTCGTCATCCGAACGGTTGGTGGTAGAGCAAAGATCACTGAGGCAAAGACCCCAGGAACCATGCCGATCCCAAAGAAAGCAACCGCAGGAATCAAATAAACGAAACCAGGCATCGTTTGCATAAAGTCTAAGATTGGCGTCACGATGCTTTGCGCTTTTTCGCTTTTCGCCATTAAGATCCCTAGTGGAATCCCAATGATGATCGAAACCAAACTTGACAACAAGACCAACGTCACGGTGTTCATCAAGTCTGTCCATAACCCTTGGTTATAGATGAACAGCAACCCAACAAAAGTAAAGGCTGGCAAGCCGAATTTTTTGCGTGAAACGAAAAAGGCAGCAGCCGTCAATAAGACGATCATTAACAACGGTGGTACAAACAATAATACATTTGTAATAGCGTCCATGATAAATTGTCCGAAAGACTGTAAGGCTGAAAACAATCCACTGAAAGTTCCTGTTAGCCAATCAGTAAAGTTTTCGACCCAATCAGCCACCGGAATCGTATGTTGTAAGAAATTATCCATTTGTCACTACCCCTTCCTCTGCTAGAGCGGCTGAATCGGTCTCAGCCAACGCTTCAATCACGCTTCCGCGGATCACGACTCCGATCAAACGATCGTTTTCTACCACGGCTAAAGGTGTAGGCGAATCATAGATCAAATTGAAGATATCCGTTACCAGCATATCTTTATCAATCTTTTTAACATTTTTATCAATAACTTCCTTCAAGGTCAGATTGTTTTTCCGCGCCTCACGAGCAGACTCGGCTGTCAAGCTTCCTTTTAGGTGACGACGTTTGTCGACGGCTAACAGCATGCTGACTTCTTCTTTCCGCATCCGGTTCAATGCTACGCTTGGTCCATCGATCTCGATGTTCGTCGTCAATGCTGGAACCATGATGTTTTGCGCAGTCAAGACTTTGGAACGATCGACATCTTCCACGAAATCACGCACGTATTGGTTGGCAGGATTCGTCAAAATATCTTCTCCTGTACCGATCTGCATGATCTGACCATCTTTCATTAAAGCGATCCGGTCACCGATCCGCAAGGCCTCGTTCAAATCATGGGTGATAAAGATGATCGTTTTTTGAACATTGGCTTGTAGTTCTAAAAGTTCATCTTGCATTTCACGGCGAATCAGCGGATCGAGTGCTGAAAAGGCTTCGTCCATCAAGAGGATCTCTGGATCATTGGCTAACGCACGGGCAAGTCCCACACGCTGTTGCATCCCTCCAGACAGCTGGTCAGGATATTGGTCTTTAAAAGAAAGCAATCCTGAGTTTTCTAACGCTTTTTCCGCTTTCGCTGTTCGTTCTTCTTTCGAGACCCCACGGACTTCTAGTCCATATTCGGTGTTCTCTAAAATCGTCCGATGAGGGAAAAGGCCAAAGCTTTGGAAAACCATGTTGATTTTGTGACGACGAACTTCTCGCAGTTCTTCTTTACTCATTTTGGCAACATCTACGCCATCTATGTAAATATCTCCGCCAGACGGCTCGATCAATCGATTCAATAGTCGAATCAATGTTGACTTCCCGCTTCCAGAAAGGCCCATGATGACGAAAATCTCGCCTTCGTTGACTTCAAAGTTCACATCATAGACCCCGACGGTGGCACCTGTTTTTTCTAAAATCTCGTTTTTGCTGCGTTGTTCTTTGACCATGGCAAGAGCTTGCTGCTTTTTCTTACCGAAGATTTTGGTTAAGTGTTCCACTTTAACTTTACTCAAATGATTAATACTCCTTTTTCTGAAAAATTTCACGAAAGTGACCATACTATCTTAACAAGATGTGGTCACTTTGTCAAAAAAAATTTCCCAATGCTTTTTCTTTTGCAAAAAAAGCATGGGAATCAGGAAAAAGAATTACGCTGAATGGTCCGTTGGATAGAAGAAATTGGTCATGCGCTGCAACGCCAGTTCATTTCCGACAAAATAAATCGTATTGCCTGCACTGAATTTCGCATAAGGTCCTGGTGACAACAACAATTCTTCGGTTGTTTGGATTGCGATGATCGTCGCCCCTGTGGCTTGCCAAATATTCAATTCATTGATACTTTTTTCCAAATGCTGCGCTTGTACCGTCAACTGAAGTTCAAAGGGCACAAACGGACTCATATGGTGTACCTTTTTGGTCTGCTGCACTAACGTGTTCAACAAGTCAGAAAAATTATCCAGCTCTTGCTGCTGCCGCTCCACACTGTCTAAAATGTCTTGTCTGATTTCTTGGATCGACTGCACATCTTGGTATTGTTCAACAAAGGCCTGTGCTTTTTCCTTTGAAGCGATATAGGCGCCGCTGCCATGACGGACATCCATGATTTCTAAATCAACTAATACATTGATCGCTTTGCGGGCTGTTTCAGGAGAGACATTGAAATTGCTGGCTAACGTTGAGCGCGCATGGATCTTTTGCCCAACTTGGTAGCGATTTTCAACGATTCGTTCCGCGATCGCTACGGCAATCTGCTGATAACGAGGCAAAGCGACCTTCTTTTTATCTTGAAACTTATTCGTCATGATGAATTTCCTTTACTTTTTTTTCATCATAACAAGAAACATTGTTGGTGGCAACTATTCACTGGTTCGCGAATTTTTGATCAAGCGGGCACGGATGATCGCTGTTTCTTGCTGTATCTGCTTTTGTAGATCTTGCAGCAGTATTTCATTTGTCTCATCAAGATCAATCAAGGTATAGGCGACTCCGGCTTTTCTCTCACTCGCCAAATTATCGATATCTACGCCTGCTTCAGAAATGATCCGCAATAGCGGGGCAAAAGCACCAGGCTTGTCGTGATAAAACAGCGCCAAGCGATACGGTGCCAAAAAAGGCAACTCTGCATGAGGAAAATTGACCGATTCTTGAATCGTCCCAGCGCGCAAATAGGCATGCATGCGATTAAAAACTACGTGATCCCCCTTTTCCAAGGCATTGGTAGTACTGCCGCCGATATGCGGATAACACAACACTTTCGGTTGTCCGATCAAGCCGGCACTAGGAAAGTCGGTGATGTATTGTTTGAGCTGATTTTTGGCTAGTGCTTCTAAGACGGCTGCTTCTTCCACGATCTCCCCGCGACCAAAATTCATCAACACTGCATTTTTTTTCATCTGCTGAATCGTTTGGCGATTCAGCATGCCTTTGGTTTCCTGACTTAAAGGGAGCAAAACCACTACAAAATCTGATTCGGCCAACAGTACGTGCAAGTCACTAACTTGTTCGTAATCGTGGGCCGCTTTTTTCGTACGGGCATAGCCGAGGACTTCCATTCCTAACTGGTGACAGGCTTTTGCCACCCGTTCACCGATCTCTCCTAAGCCTAAAATACCGATGGTTTTTCCAGCTAATTCTTCGCCGATCACTTCTTTTCGCCGTTCTTCAGCTACCTTCAACACATCTTCTGCTTCAATTTGACCTGACGTTAGCTCTTCTTGCAAATCGGCTACCGTCTGGATGGCTTTGAATAAGGGGCGAACGCTGAGAAACAAATTGGAGAGCACCAATTCTTTGACTGCATTGGCATTGACACCGGGACTATTGAAGACTACTGTGCCATTTTGAGTACACCGTGCCAAATCGATCGTATTGGTGCCTGTTCCTGAGCGAGCGATCACAGCTAATTCTGGTGTGATCCATTCGTTAGGAACCGTTGAACTGCGTACAAACAGCGCCTCTGGGGCCGCTTGATTTTTTAACGAGTATCCTTTTTTGATTGCTCGCTTACCTATCGTTTCGGTCATCTTATCTAACTGATAAATCGTCTCCATAAAGCAGACCTCCTTTTGTCTTTAGTGCGTATTAGTCAAATAGTACAAAAAAGTGCGGTAAAATGATAGCAATACGCAAGAGAGGATGATTACTATGCACCTATCGATCACAAATTTTCCAGATGAACAGCCGATCGTTGGCAAAGACTCGCAGCTTCAAGACACAACTTTAGGAGACTATGTCGAAATTGGCGAAGCCAATCACATTGATCATTCTTCCATCGGCAATTATACCTATACGGGTCAATATTGCTTCATTCAGAATAGTCAATTAGGTTGTTTTGTCAGTATTGCAGCGATGGTTCGAGTCGGACCTACCAATCATCCCTATGAACGCCCTAGTCAGCATCTTTTTGCCTATAATGGCGAAGGCTATGGATTTGCGCCAAAGGACGAGTCCTTCTTAGAAAAACGCAAAGCAAAAACGACCGTCATTGGCAATGATGTCTGGATCGGCCACGGTGCCGTGATCCAATCTGGTTTGACCGTCGGTGATGGTGCCGTGATCGCCTCAAACGCAGTCGTAACCAAAGATGTGCCGCCTTATGCGATCGTCGGCGGGGTTCCAGCAAAAGTGATCAAATACCGCTTTGATCCAGAAACGATCACTGCTTTGCAAGAAATCGCTTGGTGGAATTGGAATCGTGCAGAATTAGAAGCACGCTATTTAGACTTTCGCCTCCCAATCGAAGATTTTGTAGTAAAATACACCCGTTGATTATGCGCTTTTTCCGCTTAGCACGAGGAATGAATGATAACACATCACAGTCGTTCATTCTTCGAAAGTCTTTGAGGGAAGGATTTTTTAGAAATAAATAAAAAACACTGAAAATCTATTGTATCGAGAAATTCCTGTGCTAAAATGGAGAAATCAAATGAAGTTTTTCACGAACTTTTAAAGGAGTGTTCTATTTGTCCATTTTAGACTATCGTCCATTAAATCTTTACACCAATTACCGCGAAGCTGCCGAGGCATTTCCTGACACAACCATCATCCACGATGAAGTGCTACCAGCATTTCCTGAACTTGGCTATCGTAGTACCTACCGTTCGAGTCATGAAATGATTTTAAAACGTGCTTACCAACTTGCTGCACTAGGCGTGCAAGCCGGCGATAAAATCATCCTTTATAAATCTTCAAAATTCGATACCTATTTATTAGCAACGGCTGCTTCTTACCTTGGCGCAGTGCCTGCTATGATCTCTTACCATTTCCCTGCTGAAACCATCGAAGTGTTTGTGGATCGCTTAGAAGATCCATTCATCTTATTTGATGAAGAAACCGAAGGCCGCGTCGCACAAGTGAAAAATAGCAGTACTGATAAACAAATTTCTGTTCGTCATCTGCTGCAACAACCAGCGGAACCCGTGGCACAAACTGAGTTACCGGCGGATCAAATTTCCTATATGACCCACACTTCTGGAACAACGGGTATTCCAAAATTGATTTGTCATTCGGCAAACTCCATGGGCTGGCGGACAAAATGGCAAAAAACGATCTTCACCAAGATTGATCGCACCAAGGCAGACTCTGATTTAATTGCGTTCCATATCTCACCGGTGCACTCCCGCTTCAATATTGGCATCTCATCCTTGATGGCGATGGGCTTTCCGATGATGCCATTAGCCAATGCCAACGGCGCTCATGTCGTAAGCATGCTAAAAGAATACCCACCAATCGCTTTGGAAACTCATCCAAACAATTTTGTCCAATGGAGCTTTGTGGCAAAAGAACAACCAGATGCTTTCGCCAATATTCGCTATTACCATTCAACCTTTGATGCCATCAACAACCAAACAATGGCCACTTTTTTAAATACTTCAGCAACAAAAGAAGCAATCTTTTTGCAAGTCTATGGTCAAAGTGAATGCGGGCCAATGATCCTAAAAGCACATACCTTAGAAAGCATCGCTACCAACGATGCCCGTGATATGGGTGTGGGTCTCGAGGACTTAACGAGAGCACGGATCGCCGATGCAGAGGGCAACGAGCTGCCAGCCAATACCGATGGGCACATCCATTTCCTTTCAAAAGGACGCGCGTTGACCTATTATAAAGAAGATCAGCGTTTTGCTGACAATGTCTATGGCGCTTGGTGGGACAGTGGTGACTACGGCATGATGGATGATCAGGGCCATCTTTACTTAAAAGACCGTCAAGTGGACTTGATCAAAAATATTGAAAGCAATCTTGCCTTGGAAGACCTTTTGCTGGATCATTTAGACTTCCTTGCCGAAGTTGTGATTGTTCGCGACAAAGAAAACTCACCACAACCAATCATTGCTTTAGCGCCAAATCGTGAAATGGATTGGGATGCTTGGTGGAAAATGGTGGAAGATCTCCCTCACCTCAATCAACCAATTTTACGCGACTACGAAGATATCCCACGAACAGCAACCATGAAAGTTCAACGACTACAAATTGAAAAAGAATTCAAAAACGCAGACTAAAACAAAAGAAACGGCCAGCAGATTTCCCTGCTGGCCGTTTCTTTTGCTTTCGCTGTGTTTTCTTTCGCTGCGGTTATTCTTTCGCTGACCGTTTTCTTGAGTAGATACGTTCTTTAGATTGCCCATATTGACTTAGCTTTGTTTCAGCTAATGTGATACCAAAGCCCTTTCCATCAGGTACCAGCAGCTTTCCTTCATGCAAAGTTGCAGGCTGTGTAATGACATCATCATAAAAGTAACGGTCAGAAGCGGAAAGGTCCCCGGGAAAATGGAAAATATCTTGACTCGCAAATTGCAAATTCATGGCTCGTCCTACACCAGACTCAAACATGCCGCCTAACCAAACGAGTAGTCCATGGGTTTGACATCGATCAAGGATTCGCAAAGCTTCGGTGATCCCACCGACACGAGGGATTTTCAGGTTGATCGCACGGCAGCTGTCCAGTGCTGCGACTGTATCGACGTCTTCTGCCGTTCGAATATCTTCATCCAAACATAGAGGCGTCTTCATCTGTCGCTGTAGCTGACTGTGCCCCACCAGATCTCGTACCTTAAGGGGTTGCTCGATCATCACCAAGCCTAAGTCATCAAGTGCCAAAATGCGTTCAGGTTCATTTTGATAGGCCCCGTTCGCATCTGCCATCAAAAGCAATTCTGGAAAGGCTTGTCGAATCGCTCGCAAGGGTGCCACATCTTGCCCCGGCTTGATTTTTAATTTGATTCGTTGATACCCTTGGGCGACATAAGCGGCAACAAGAGCCATTAGTTTTTCGACAGAGTCTTGTATGCCGATACTAACGCCAACAGCGACACTCGGTCGGGTTGCGGTATACAGCTCTTTCACACTTTGATGCGTTTGCTTGCCATATAGATCCCAAATTGCTGTTTCCAAAGCCGATTTTGCCATGTAATTTCCTTGGACCGTTTGAAACAGCTGCCAAACTTCTTGCGGATGCTCGATCTCCTGGTCAATCAATAATGGGATCAGTGCTGTTTCAATCACTTGTCGAGCAGAAAAGAGGGTTTCTTCAATGTAATCTGGCTGCTCAAAAGCGACCAATTCACCGATGCCAACCATTCCATCCTCTGCCGTCACCAAATAAAGATCAAAGGCTTTTTCTGTTAATTGTCCGTAACTTGTCACAAAGGGTTGTTTGAGGGGCAAGCGACAGGCGATGCGTTCAATTTTCTCAATCTTCATTGCGTTCTCTCCTTGTCAATCAGCTGACTGTGGCCTCGATCCTTTTACAAACCATTGATCGATTTCATGACGAACCTTTGTCGGCTGTTCTAAATGGATACAATGTCCAGCATTAGCAACAACTTTGATGGTCATCTCTGGTTGCAGCTGCTTCATTTGGTGGGCGATTTTCCGAAACTTTAAATCTTTTTCCCCCGCTAAATAAAGAATTTCACAAGCTAGCTGCGGAAGTGCCGACCAACAGCTTGGCTGTTTGCCAGTACCACCGTAAACCAAGCTTACTGCCAAGCCAAATTTATTTTGCTGCAAGCGTCCTTGGCGTACAGCAGCCTGCTGCACTAAGGGCAGCTCCTTTTGACTAGCAAACAACGGCAGTTCTTGCCAGTAATCGACAAAATCGACCAAAGGCTCCCTTAGTAAGCGCAATCCTAAGCGGTGATCGTGCCGCTGACGAGCGAGTCGTTCTGCTGGATCAGTCAACCCGGGGGAACCACTCTCAAGCAAAAGATGGGTCACTGCAGCTGGTTCCTTGACTGCCCAGACAAGTGCGATTCGTGCCCCCATCGAGTAGCCATAAAGACCATAGCGTTCAATCCCTAACTTCGCTAAAAGCTGTGCGAGATCCTCCACCAGTAAAGGAAGTTCATAACGCATGGGATGGACATAAATCGATGACCGTCCATGTCCAATCAAGTCGACTGCCAATACATTATAAGAACCTTCCTCTACAAAAACCGGTCGAAAACTTTCCGAAGAACCCGTGAAGCCATGCAATGCCACAAGGGTTGGTAAGGCTGGTCGGTACGGTTGCAACCACTGATAAAAATAACTGACGCCATTTATCGTGTCCCTCATTGCTGCGCTCCCGCCTCGCTAAACTGCTGTTGCAGTGCTTGCCAAGTATCAACCGGATCTTTTGGCTCACCCTTCACTTCGATTATTTGAAAACGCAGCTGTTGGCTTGTTTCCGTTAAAATCGTTTGAAACTCTAGCAATGAGGTCGGTGTGTGCCAATCTGCCTCATATAAGGCCGCCACTTTTTGAAACTCAAGGTCTAACGGCGTGCCAAAGAGCGGGACAAAGTCGTTTGGTTCTAAGGTGTTTTGTGACAAAAAGGAAAAGATCCCACCACCGTTATTATTCAGTAAAATGATCGTTACTGGCAATTGATACTGACGCAGTAGTTGTAGGCCGTTCATATCATGGTACAACGCTAAATCACCAATCAACAAGTAGGTAGGCTTTTGACTGGCTGAAGCAATCCCAGCTACGGTCGAGACAAGGCCGTCGATCCCATTGACGCCCCGATTTCCATACACTCGATAAGTGGAGGAAGTTTTGCTGCCGTAGCGATCAAAGAAACGGATCGCATTGCTGTTTGCCAAAAGAATTTGCGCTTCTTCAGGTAGACATTGTTGAAGCATGCGCACAGCGCTGCTCTCATCCCATTGTTTCAACTGCGGACTTGCAGCAATCACCTGATCTGCCCGCGCTTGAAGTGCTTGCCATTGTTGTTGCCACGCCGTATGTTTGACGATCGGCAACTGGGTGATGGCCGCCACGAAAGTGCTGATCGCTGCTTCGATCAAATAGTTTGCCCGATGCAGCTGATCTTGCCACTGCCCCGATGGATCAACAAAGAGCCACGTCGTCGTATCCGCTGCTTTGTTCAACCATAATAGGACATTTTTAGTGACTGGTAAGCGACCAAAACGCACGACCACTTCTGGTTGGAAGGCAGAAGTCAATTGCGGGAAAACAAGATCGGCTTGACTGATAAATGTTCCTACTTTGGTACCGGCTGTCGCCAGATTGGTCAATGGATCGCCGACAATCGGCCAGCCTAATTTCTCTGAAAAAGCCAGCAACTGCTGCGCTTCTTCGATCGTAAGGCTTTCTCCAGCAATCAGAATACCTTTTTTATCAAAGTAAGGGGCTAGCTGGGTGATCATCTCTGCTGACAGCTCTTGTTGTGGTGCCAGATAGCTCACGTCTTGCTGAATACTGCATTGGCGACTAAAGTCAGGCAACAGCGGCTCCCGTAATGGAAAGTTGATTTGGACCGGGCCTTTCGGCTGTTTTTGCGCTTCGATCGTGCAAGTTGTAGCTTGCCAAAAACTATAACGCAACAAAGCAGGATCGTTTTCTGGCACCGTCATCTCTACCATCTTTTTGACGTGAGAGGCATACAAATTCTGTTGGTCCATTGCTTGTGGCGCCCCAACGCCCCGCAGTTCTGGCGGGCGATCAGCCGTTAAGACGATCAATGGCAAGTTGGTGGCCTCTGCTTCACAAATTGCTGGATAATAATTGGCTGCTGCAGTTCCAGAGGTACACAGTAAGATCGTCGGTTGGAGATCAACTTTGGACATCCCTAAAGCAAAAAAAGCAGCCGAACGTTCATCGACAGCCACCATACAGGTGATCTCAGGATCACGATGCAATAGTAGCGCCAATGGCGTTGAGCGTGAACCGGGACTAATAACCGCTCGCTTCGCACCCGCTGCTTTTAGTCCTTGGATTGCCGCTAATAAATAGTCTGTCATGACTGTCTGGTTATTCATCTCCTAAGATCCCTCTCCTCATCGGTTGAAATTTTAACCGTGTTTCTTGACGTTCGGATTCCGCATCTGAATCGGCAACGATCCCACAGCCTGCATACAGCGTTGCTTGATTGCCGCTAAAGAATCCTGAGCGGATGGCCACAGCAAACTCGCCAATATCTTCTTGAATACCCAACCAACCGATCGGTCCACCGTACATCCCTCTGCTGGCTGGTTCATGGGTACGAATCCATGAGACGGCTGCTTCTTTCGGTTCTCCCCCCAATGCTGGGGTCGGGTGTAGTTTTTGCACGGCGCTCAGAAAATTGACTCCTGCTTTTCTTTGCCCTGCTAAAGGAACAAACAAATGCTGAATGTCCCGATTTTTGATCACGGAGCGGGCTTCTGATTGAAAACCGTCAGCTAACAAAGTAGCCAATGCCGTTTCTAAGCGATCGACAACTACTTGATGTTCATGGGTATTTTTTGCGTCCGCTAAGAGGGCTTGTGCCAGTGCCTCATCTTCTTCTTTGGTTTTGCCTCTTGGCGCGGAACCTGCGATACTTACCGTTTCAAATTGATCGACAGTCGCTTTTAGCAAGCGTTCTGGCGTCGCACCAGCAAAAACATGGCCCCCATGTTCGATGGCAAAAAGATAGGTATTCGGCTGCTGTTGCGCCAACCGTTGCAACACCGCAGCACTAATGATCGACTGCTTCGTTTCTATCTTCATTCTCCTTGCCAGAACCACTTTTTTCAACGGTGTTTCAGTCGAGCGAATGGCTGCCACTGTCTCTTCGACCGCTTGCAGCCATTGGGGCACCTCTAGTTCCTCTTGTGCCTGAAAAGCAGGCGTTTCTGCTACAAGACTCTTGTCCGGGTTGGCATTCAACCAGCTTGCGACTTTTTCCTGTAAGACAGCGACTTTTTGTTGTCGTTGTTCCTCGGAAGAAGCGGCTACTGTATAAACGACGCCACACTGATCGCCAGTTTTGCGGACCAGTATTTCTGGCAACGCAAAGAGACCGGCACCTAGCTCAGCCCAATCCTGACTGACTTCTGCCTGTTCATCAAAAGCAAAGCCCCCAACCAGCTGCGCCTGAAAAGGTGCCTCTGGTTGATAATGGGCTTGCTTTAAGAGAGAGCGGACTTCTGAAAAGTCTGCAAGTTTGGGTTGCGAAAAAGTGACTAACCAACCCAACCCTACCATACTAGTCGTTTCATCAGGAGTACGCCAGAAATAGCGTTCCCCTTGATATTCTTGTGCCGCTGCATAAAGAGCCAGTAAGTCACACCTTTTTAAAGGCTGATACTCACTCAAATAGGTTTTCCCGGCAGCGATCGCTGCTTTATAATTACTTGATGATTTGCTGTTCAATGTAGTTCACTCTTTCTTCACTCAGCAATAGCCGTTTTAAAAGTTTGCCGCTTGCTGTGCGCGGCATTTCTCGTACGTGATAAAAACGGCGCGGAAATTTATAATGGGCGATCTGCCCTTCTAATGTACCCAACAACGCTTGGAGTCGGACGGACTCATTTAACGTTAAATAAGCCGCGACAGATTGTCCCCACTCCTCGTCTGGTTCCCCCACCACAGCTGCCTCTTTGACCGCTGGATGCTGCAACAAGGCTTGCTCCACTTCTGCGGGATAGATGTTTTCTCCACCAGATATGATCAGTTCGCTTGCACGACTGACTACATACAAAAAGCCCTCTTGATCAAGATACCCTAGATCTCCTGTGGCAAACCAGCCCTCTTGGTCCCACTGCTGTGGACTGCGATCGTTTAAGTAACGGGTCGTGATCGCCGGTCCTTGCAGTTGGATCTCTCCGATCGACTGGGTACTTTCAGCAGTCTGATGATCTGCCATTTTCGCATCAACCGCAATTCGTAAATGGACACCTTGCAGGGGAACCCCTGAGGAGCCGTTTTTTTCTGAAGCTTTTTCTGGCGGCAATGCCACCACTTGTGAACAGGTTTCTGTCATCCCATAGGATTGGATCACAGAAACCTGTTTTTGCTGGCATTTTTCCAATATACTTTTGGCAATCGGACCGCCGCCTAGCAGTACATAACGCAACGAATCAAAGCCTTGTTGGGGCACCAACGGCAGCAAATCTGTCAACATTTTCGCCACCAAAGAAACGATCGTCCCTTTTCCTGCCTCAAGATCTTTCGCCATTTCTCCAGCATCAAAGCGCTCATACAAACGAACACTCATTCCAAGTCGCAAGGAACGCAAGAGAATTGATAATCCACTGATATGATACAGCGGAACTGCACAAAGCCAACAATCCTCACTAGTGATCGTTAAGTTCTTTTGAGTTGCTTCGGCACTTGCTAGATGATTCCTAAAGGTTTGCGGCACACCCTTGGGATTGCCCGTCGTACCGGATGTATACATAATCGAAGCTACTTGTTCTGCTTGATAGATTGCTTTATTAGGAACAAACGAAGGATCAAAAGAACTGGCAAGAGCCTTCGCCTGTTCCATCGCTTGTCCAAAGGTCATGCTGCGAACACCCGAGACCGCAATCTTATCTGCCGTGATCACCCAGTCGCAGTGGGCATCTTGCAATTGGAAGGTGATTTCAGCGGCTGTCAATCGCGTATTCAACAGCTGGACTTCGATCCCCAACTCCCACAACGCAAGGATCGTAAAAACCAATTCAGGGGAGTTATTGCTAAAAAGGGCTACCCGGTTTGGCAGAACAACGAATTGGGCTTGATAATAAGCAGCATAAGCATAAACCTCTTTTTGCAAGGCAGCAAACGACCAGCTTTTTTCATGCCAATAAAAAGCTGGTCGTTCTGGATGAAGTTGTGCTTGCCTTTGCAGCCAACTCCCAGTCATTATGGGAATTTAGGGAATTGGTCGAAGTCTGGTTGACGTTTTTCTTTAAACGCGTCACGACCTTCTTTGGCTTCATCCATCGTGTAATACAATAAGGTCGCATCGCCAGCTAATTGCTGAATGCCAGCTAATCCATCCGTATCGGCATTCATTGATGCTTTGATCATACGTAACGCCAACGGGCTCTTTTGCAGCATCGTTTCGGCCCATTCCATCGTTTCATCTTCTACTCGATCAAGAGGAACGACTGTATTGATCCAGTTCATCGCCAATGCTTCTTCGGCAGTATATTGTTTTGTCATGAACCAAACTTCCTTGGCTTTTTTATGTCCGATCGTCCGTGCAAGATAGCCCGAACCATAGCCACCATCAAAACTACCGACATTTGGTCCTGTTTGACCAAATTTAGCGTTGTCAGCGGCAATCGTTAAATCACAAACCAATTGTAAAACATTTCCGCCGCCGATCGACCAGCCTTTGACCATGGCGATCACCGGTTTTGGCAACGTTCGGATCAAGCGTTGCAGATCCAATACGTTTAAGCGAGGAACCTGATCTTCCCCAACATAGCCACCGTGACCACGGACTTTTTGGTCTCCGCCTGAACAAAAGGCTTTGTCGCCGGCGCCTGTCAAAATAATCACGCCGATGCCTGGTTCATCGCGACTGATTGAAAACGCATCAATCATTTCAAACACCGTTTTTGGTGTAAACGCATTGTGGACTTCTGGGCGGTTGATCGTGATCTTCGCCACTTTTCCATGTTGTTCAAATAAAATTTCATCATATTCTTTTAAGGTTTTCCATTCTCTCATTACTTGTTCCTCCTCAATTCACATAGCTCTATTATACACATATCTAGTCGCTTTTCGTTAGAAATTGCTTTGGTTAAGGGAATTTCTTAAGACTTCTCCCCCTGTTGCTGTCTTTCTTAGAACTTCGGCTATTTCTACCAAAACTCGTGCTATAATCATGGTAACTTTCTTAGAAAAAGGAGCAAAAAATGAACTTACTAGAAGCTTTAGAAATCGAAGTAGAAGCAGCAACAGCCGATTTTGTTCGTTTACGGATGCCCATCAAAGAACAGCATAAACAGCCTTTTGGTCTCGTTCACGGTGGCATTAACGGCGTTTTGATCGAGACTGCCTGCAGCATCGGTGCCAATCAAGCTTTGGCTCAAGAAGAAGCCTTCGCCGCCGGCGTTGACCTACAAGTCAACCATCTAGCCGCCGCTCAAGAAGGAACCCTGATCGTAGAAGCTAGTCCTGATCGTATCGGCGCTCGTATCCAAACTTGGCAAGCCACTATTTGGTTAGCTAGCGGGTTAAAAACAGCCGTTGGTCGCTGTACCTTGACGACAGTGCGTAAATAATTCTTTTCGCTCCTGTGTTGTAAACACGGGAGCATTTTTGGCCTGCTTTGAAGAAAGATGCCATCAGTTAACCCCTTATCAAAGATATTCTTTCGTTATAAAGATATTGAGAATATGAGCGTAGTTTTTTCAAAAGGTACGTTGTTTTTTTACAGAATAGGGGTCTTTCGTTATAATGTAGCTAAGAAAGCGAGGCTTATTATGAAAAATAACCGATTGATCCACTTTTTAGGCGGCAAAACAAGCTATTATGTCTTAGGACTGATTATCTTGTCGGCAGTTGCTGTCTTTTTGCTAAATCAGATTTCTTTTTTATTTACACCCTTTTCAGCCATACTTACAGCTATTATCCCACCCTTTTTATTTGGGCTGATCCTTTACTATCTGTTTAACCCGGTAGTCGATAAATTGGAATCGAAAAAAATTCCCCGCAGTGTTTCGATTGCTGGGATCTATCTGTTGATTCTTTTGTTGATCGTCTTTGCTGGTTTCCAGCTTTACCCGATTTTGGAGCAGCAAACCACCGATCTGATCAACAGCTTACCGAGTTTGGTCAGTGACTTTGAGAAAAACGCGACCGCCTTTTTAGAAAATACCCCATTTCAAGATGAGATGGCACAAATTACAGACACACTACAAAATATCACCAGTAATATCATGAGTTTTATTGGAGACTATTGGCAAACTGGTGCCGCTGGGCTCAGCAGTTTGTTTTCAACCATTTCGACCTTGTTCATTGCTTTGTTTACTGGACCGATCATTGCCTTTTTCTTATTGCGTAACCCAAACAAGTTTTATTTTTCGGTCCTCTCATTAGTGCCACCACGTTTTCGCAAAGACTTTAATGAAATCGTCAAGATCTCTGACTTACAAGTCGGTGCCTTTTTGAAAGGACAAATCATTTCATCCCTGATTTTAGGGGCGATCTATTGGGTCGTTTTCCTCTTGATCGGCCTAGAGTATGCCAGTATTCTGGCGATCGCCGCTGGTCTGCTTTGCATCATCCCCTATATTGGACCTTTTATCGTCTTTTTCCCAGGGCTTTTCATTGCCGCACAAGACTCCACCGGGATGTTGGTTAAGTTTTTGATTGCTTGGTTTGCTGTACAGTTGCTTCATGGCGATTTAGTCGTGCCCCGTGTGATGGGTGACCGATTGAAAATCCATCCTATTACGATTCTGGTTGTTTTATTAGTGATGGGTGATTTGATGGGGATCGTTGGGGTGATTTTCGGAATCCCGATTTATTGTCTGCTAAAAGTTCTTGTCGTTTACGTGTTCCGCAAATTCAAGCAGCGCTACAACCGCTATTACGGTCAAGAGGGCAAATACTTCCACAGTGCCTTCACTAGCAAAGATTACCTAGGTGACGAAGACAAAGACACCAAGAAAAAAGCCTAAAAAACTGCCGCGAATCGTTGGTTCGCGGCAGTTTTTTGTCTATTTTATTTCATCTCATGTTCCAAAAAGAAATGATAGAGCGCCCCTAATAAATTGGCGTCATTTTGAAATTTGCAGGCTTGAATCTCCGGCTTCGTCAAGGTCTGCTGCAAAATCGGTAAACTAGCCAGCAGTTGCTGATACTGACGGTCGATTTCTTCCACCACGATCGCTTGGGCACTGATGCCACCACCAATCACGAAGCGCTCTAAGTCGATCACGGCTTGAACATTGAGTATGACACACGCAATTTCTCGGCAATACGCTGTAAACAGCGCCCAGACCTGTGGCTCTTTTTGATTGATAGCGTCAAAAACTGCTTCACCATCCGCAAGATCAGCTAAGCCTAGCAGTTGGGCGCTGCGGCGAATCATGGCGACCGCTGAACCGCTAAAACCTGCCAATTGCTGCAGGGTCAATCCCTGATTATTTGGTTGCTCAGCGTTTTCTGGAGCATCGCTTCTCTTAGTGGCATTTAGTAGAAAACTTAATTCCCCTGCTTGAAAATGTGCACCTTGGATCAGTTTTCCTTCAACGATCACACCACCACCCAAACCAGTACCTAAGGTTATGGCAGCCCCATTTTGAATCCCTTTAAGGTTTCCTAGCCACCATTCAGCTAATGCGGCTGCCTTGCCATCGTTGGTCACAGCCAGCGGCACTTGGTACTTTGCCAGCAGCTGTTTTAAGGAGACTCCATCTAAAAAAGGCAATGCCCCGCCAAACGAGATCGTCCCTGTCTCTGGGTTGACTTTTCCTGGAGTACTAACAGCAATGCCCCGAATGCTCCCATGAACGTCTTCAACGATCGTTTCAATCCCTGTCAGAAATTCCGTAAGATTTTTCGGCGTATCCATCCGTCCTCGTGTCAGAATATTCCCCGAGCGATCAATGACAGCCGATTTGATTTTCGTGCCGCCGATGTCGATGCTTAAATAGTTTTTATTCACTGAATCCCACCCTCTGCTTCTACTGCCCATCGCAGGACGGTTTTGGCTTTATCTGGTGAAACTTTTCGCGGATCAGACAAATAGATTTCTCGATGCTGGAACGTGTCCATCGTTGGACGGATCACTAACTGCTCTTGTTTTAACAGCTCCTTCATTTTCGCAAATGTTTCCGCTTCAGTGTCAAAAGAACCTGTATGCATCGCTTGCAGACACAATCCTTCTTCATAGCGCTCAAAGATGAGCTTTTCTAGATTTGGATTGTCTTTCTTCTCTTTGACGGCCAAGAGCTGTTCTTGAAACAGTGTTTCCGTGACTGGTTCTGGTTGGCGAATCATGATTTTGTAGATCAATTCTTCTTTGTTGATGGCACCCTCTGGCTTTGTCAGAGAGGTCCACACGCCTTCCAAAGGAAAGACCGTGTATTCAAAGGGTTCATTGCCAAAAGCCCCTTTTTTCAATCCCATCCTGAGTGAATAAGAAATCGTATATAAAGCGGCGATCTCTTCGCTAAATTCAGGACGATTCGGATTGCCGCTGCCGCTCAAACTAATAAATTGATACGTTGGCACCTCGATCACTGTTGGTTTTTTGGGAAGATAAAGCTCTTTTTCTAGTTTGCGCCATTCATACTTCATAAAAGACCCTCCTCGATTTGCTTTTCTTTATTTTACCATGAAAAAGAAGGGACATCGCAAAAACAGTTATCCCCTCAACTGCAAAGGGACGATTGTTTTTTCTATAGAGATAATGTAGTTACTTGCTGTTACCCCAACTGCTCGTCTTATGCGGCTTCTTGTTCTTCTTTCAGCAATTTTGTGTCATAAAACTTCGCAAATGGAAAATAGATCAAGAAAGAAACAACTGCACAAACAATGGCAACGACGCCTGCACGCCAGTCTCCACCGGTGCCAATAAAGCCACCAAGTCCAACGGGTGTTGGGAAAGGAATATTGGCGATCATGGGACGAATCAATTCCATCCTTGTGGCAAAATACGCGATCGTGGCGGATGCCATCGGTGCTAACAAGAAAGGAATTGCTAAATAAGGATTATAGATGATCGGCACCCCGAAAATAATCGGTTCATTGATATTGAAAATCGACGGGACGATGGCAGCTCTCCCTAATACTTTCATCTGTTTCGATTTAGCAATGTAGATCATAAATAAGGTAAAACCAAGGGTTGCTCCCGAACCACCTAATGTCACGTACCCGTTGGTAAATTGGCCTGCTAATGGGAAACTCGCCCCTTCAACATTGGCAGCTAAATTAGCTAACATGATCGGGGTGATCAGTGGACTAATGATATTGAATCCATGAATCCCTACCAACCACAAGGCATGCGCGAGGAAGTAAATCACCATGATTCCCAACCAACTATCCGTAAGGTGGGTAACAAACCCAAACGGAATTGCCACTAGTTGAAAAATATCCGTCCCAAAAACAACTAAAATCCCATTGATGGTCAGAACCACAACTGCCACTACAAAGGCTGGTATCAGTGCTGTAAAACTACGAGCCACACCTTCAGGCACTTCTTCGGGCATTTTGATGACCCAGTTGTTTTTTACACAGAGACGATACAGCTGAACGGCAACGACCGCCATCACGATACCGGTGAAAATACCAACAGTTCCTAGACGTGCGACTCCATCGGCACCAATCAACCAACCATTGATCAGCCCTTCTTCCACATCATTCATCCGTGTCATTTTTCCGCCGTCAAAAACAAGCTGAGGAATCGACATCAATGTAGCAAAAACACCTAACAACGCCCCATTGATCGGCGTCAGGTCGAGATTCTCCTCGACTTGAATGATCTTGGAATACTCATAGCCCAGAACGATACAAAAATATAATGCCAATAACCCCATGGTCGTACTATTTGCTAACATATACAAATCACTGAAATTCAAAAAAGTCGCTTCAAAAAAGTCAGCTAAAAACGGAAACGTGATCGGTAAAATGTTGAATACTAAAAACATTGAGCCTACGATCGTAAAAGGAATCGACGCCATCCCTGCCGCCATGATGCTACGAACGATTTTGTATTGGGAAATCTTTCCCATCGGACCCATTACTGCTTTTTCCAAAAGTTGAAATAGTTTATTGTTCGATTCTGTCAATTCAATCACCCTTTCTTTCTATCTCTTCAAATTCACGTATCCATTGCCATTGTCGATCTTTATTACGAAAAATTTTCTTCAGTTTTCTGATACCACTCCAAGCAAAGACGCCACTTATCCAGAGAACTATGCGAACATACTCCGTACTTTGCGAGGTGAAATAGGGGAAAATAACTTCTGTCACTCCAAAAAAAGTCAATAAAAAAAGAATGGTCATTGTCCCCATTTGAAGGCGTAAATACCAAGTAGTAAAAAAGAGTTGCTTGCGGACGATGGTTGCGTGGTGTCCATATAAGCGGATAAACTCACTGATCGCTCCCATTGAAAAAAGCAACAGGCTCAGTGGAACCACACGCAGCCATTGCCCTGCCAAAGAAGCAGCTAACAGCCAATATAGGTTAAAAAAGAAAGAGAATGCGACTAAGTACCGCAAAAACAACAGACGTTGAAAATAGAGATTTTTCTTCGTCAGTTTTTGCGATGCATCTCTTTGCGCGACTTTTGCTTGCTTACTCGCCATCTGCACTCCTGCATTGGATCGCTTCTTCAAGGCGATTCATCTTTTGATAAATCCTTAGCATTTCTAGTGCAACCTCTCTGAGGGTCATGGTTGTCATCAAATGATCTTGTGCATGTATCAACAAGATATCGCAGGTAAATGAGGTCCCTGAAGCATATTCTTGCAGCATTTTTGACTGGATGCGGTGGGCTTTGACTAATGAATCATTGGCTGTGTCCAACAACTCTTGCGCTTCTTGACAACTACTGATTCGCATCTGTTCAAAGGCTTAATGAATCATCGTGCGGGCATCACCGCTTGCTAAAATAAGTTCAAAGGATATTTCTTGTATTTTTTCACTATCCATAGCCTGCCTCCATTTATTTCGTACTTTTTTCTAATGCAATGCTTTCTTTGACTAACTGTGCTAATTTCTCGATTCCGATTGGGATCGGAATATACGCTTGCGGGGGAATATTCACGATTGGTTTGCCGTATTTATCGGCGCTTTTCTTTAAATTGGCAAAATGAATTTTCGTTTGCGGGCTAACTAGATATAAATCGTAGTCATCCTTGGCGATCGTAGCGATGCCCTCTGAAGCAGAGATGGCATCGATCCTAACTGACCAGCCTTCTGTGGTTAAAAAGCTTGTTCCTTTTTTGGCGACCAACGATGAAGACATGCCTGCTGCACAAATTATCAATACTTTTTTCATTTCCCTTCCTCCTTCTATGAAACGCTTCCATTTCGTTGTATCTGTTCCTTTCTTCTCCCCTCCTTCGTGCTATAAAAAATCCTTGAGAACGATTCACTATCTGCTGATTCTTACAGGCAGTAATCCTTCTTCATATAAATAGCATTACATATCGAGTACTTTGTAAATGCAATAAAACTCTATTAGTGATATAAAACATTAATTTCTTTCTGCTTCTATCGTGTCATAGTAGAATAATTTTGTGGAGGGGATTTCATGTTTAAAGATCGTTTAAGACAGTTGCGGAAAACGCGATCTGGTTTAACACAAGCAAAAATGGCAAAATATTTAGGAATCGCCAAAACAACCTATGCTTCGTATGAGCAAGGCAATCGGATGCCCGATATTGAGATCCAAAAAGAACTTGCTGATTACTTCAATGTCAGTCTCGATTATTTGCATGGATGTCCGAATGATTTGGAGGCCCTCTCTATGAAACAGATTCGTGTGGCTTCAAGAATCAATGAGGACTTTACTGAATATCAACTATCTGAAATCATTACCTTTATCGAATTTATAAAAAACCGCCCAGAGTAAACGGTACTATTCTGCCTTTTTTCTCTGGCTAACTTGTGGTGCTGCTTCATTACCTAAAGAAAAAACTGCGGTCAATGTCTCACAAGGAAACATTGACAGCAGCTGAAGAGCCACGGCTCTTTTTTTATTGTCTTACAGCCTCATTAGCGGCAAAGCGTTTTGAAAAATGTTGTTCTAATCGCTTTTGCCCGGCTTCAATCAAAATACACAACAGCCAATAGATGATGGCAACTAGCACATACATGGACATGTAATCAAAGGTTCGTCCGCCAACGATCTTAGCTTTTTGAAAAATATCAGGAATCGTGATCATTGCTGCCAAGGAGGTTCCTTTCAACAAATCCATTGCCACATTACTCAATGCCGGTACAGAAATACGAAAGGCTTGTGGCAAAATAATCAGACGCATCGTTTTCGTAAAGGATAGCCCTAACGCATAGGCAGCATCAAATTGCCCACGATCCACACCAGCAATTGATCCTCGGTAGATTTCTCCGATAAATGCGCTGCTGGTCAATGTAAAACAGATGATCGCAGCACTAAGCGCCGACAATTGATAAGGCAAGCCAAAATACAGTAGGAACAACAAGACCAACGCTGGGACGCCTCTTAGAAAGGAGAGGTAGCCCCGCACGAACCCTCTAATGAATGGATTTTCCAGCATCCCTAAGAAGGTGAGCATGATCCCTAATACGTTGCCTCCTAGAAACGAAACGACAGCAATGCCGACCGTATAGGACAAGCCCGACAGCAAATAGGGCAATGACTCCCACATCAACGGCAAATCAAGGGTTGGAATATACATTAGTCTGTTTCAACCGTTTGGATCGCTTGATCAGATTTTACTGAAATATCGGTTTGAAAATACGTTTCCGCAAGTTCTTTTAAACGGCCATCCTCTTTCATTTCTGCTAAAACAGCATCCACTTTTTCCTGCAATGCTTGATGATCTTTCACAAATAAGAAGCCCGTTTCATTCGGATTAAAGTAGACATCTTCTAAAATTTTAACAGGGATATCTGGCAAAGCAGCGACTGCCATTTTTTGCAAATAGTAATCATTCAAGATCACATCCGTTCGACCATTCGCAACATCTGTCAAATACTGATCATTCGTTGCGTTGTCGTAAGTCACTAATTCTGCCCCATAGGATTCGGCTAAGCGCATGTAGCTAGTATTTGGTTCACCAGCAGCTTTTTTGCCATCCAAATCTTCTAAAGAAGCAATCCCAGAGTCATCACTTTTTCGCACGATCATACTATCGAACGAGTATTTGATAGGCGTTGAAAGACTGAATTTTTCCGCCCGTTCATCCGTCAAACCAAAATCGTTGGCAGCAAAATCGGCTTCTCCACGTGTTAAAGAAGAAACTTGTCCATCGACATTGTACTCTTTAAATGTGATCTCTACGCCTAATCGTTTGGCGACTTCTTTTGCCACATCGACATCATAGCCCACTAATTCATTTTCATCGTTATAGTAAGACGATGGATACAAGGTTCCCGAAGTAGCAACAACCAATGTTTTGGCTTCTTCCACCTTGCTTAGACTGGTGTCTTCTTCCGTTGGTTTGCTGCAGGCACTTAACAAGACTCCCGCAAATAAACCTAAAAAGCCAACCATTGCAACGATTTTCCCTTTTCTAACTTGTTTCATAATATCCTCCTAGTCTCCTTGTTTTGGCAACAGAAATCGTTGCTGTGTTTCAAATAAATAGCCGACTTGGAAAAGCAGATCTTCTCTGCCTTTAGACGCCATAAATTGGATCCCTAGCGGCAACCCTTCCTCGCTAAGAGCAGTTGGCAAGCTGATGGCTGGCTGCCCCGTTAAATTGGCTAATTGAGTGTAAGGTGTCAGAGCATAGCTCTTGGCAAACATTTCTTCGATCAACTCACCCGCAGCACTTTTTCCAAGCGTCTCGATCTCATGCAGTCTTTGGCGTATGCTATCGCTTTGTAAGTCTTCCTCGATCAAAGGGGCTGGAAAAGCCGTCGTCGGTGTTAAAAAGAGATCATAGGTCGAAAAGACTTCTTCCATTTTTTCTGCCAGCTGATCCCACCACTGCAAGGCAAGAACGTAATCGGCGGCCGGCAGTTTTTTGCCATATTGGTAAAGTGCCCAGGTCATCAATTCCATTTCTTCCCGTCTGACCGGTTCTTGACGAGCAGCATTGATCTCAGCAAACATCGCAGCTGTTTCGCCACCATTCATGGCGTAATAAGTGGTCATCATTTGCTGACCATCCACTGGATAGCCCACTTCAATGACTTCGTGCCCCTGCTTTTCTAAAAATGCGGCTGCACTTCGGACTGCTTGGATGGCAGTTTCAGACACTTGTCCACCGGTCGGCGATGCGGTAGTAAAAGCAACCTTCAACCGCGGTTTTTGACTCGCTTGCTGATGATGCCATTCTACTTGCGGTGCCTGATAAGGGGCTGCCGGCTGTGACGTCCGCAACGCATAAAACAACTGTTCCGTATCACGCATAGAAAGCGTCAACGCAAAGTTGATGGAAGCGCCTTGCCAGCTGCGCCATTCACTAGGACCCACTGGCATCGTGCCACGGGTTGGCTTCAAACCGATCAATCCGCTAAAGGAAGCTGGAATGCGGATCGATCCGCCGCCATCACTGGCACCTGCAATCGGAAACATCCCCGAAGCCACTGCCGCTGCCGCACCACCACTGGAACCACCAGCTGAATAGGCAGGATTCCACGGATTACGTGTAGGTCCATACAATGTTGGATCAGTGATATTTTTGAATCCAAATTCTGGTGCATTGGTTTGCCCTAACGGCACAAAGCCCGCCTCTTCTAAACGAGAGACAAAATGTGCCGTGCGGCTGGCTCGTGCTTTTGCAAACAGTTTGGCTCCTGACGTTGCTGGCCACCCTGCTTTGGTTTGGCCGAGTATTTTTAACGGCATGGGTTGTCCACCAAAAACCGTTTTTTGAAGATGCTGCTCGTAATGCTGGATCGCTGCTTGCGGATCAAATGTTACAAGCGCATTCAAAAGCGAATTTTGTTGATTGACTCTTTCTTCGATCATCGCCACCCGCTCAGCAAAGCTGATTTGTCCTTGCCGCAATTGTTCCGCCCAATAGGTCGCATCTTGCATGCTTGTCCCTCCTTTTTCTCAATAACCTCAAACAATTATCTAAACTGTAACACATGGGAAATTCTTCTTTATATAGACTACAATATACCAAACACTAGGAAATCTTTCAACAAAAATAGAACAGTTTTTAAACCTGTATCACATCGTTATCAAACGTTCCAATCTTTTTACTACTGGCTGTACACCAACGCTTTCTCTTAGCTGCCCGAATCATAACCTAACAAAAACGGCACATCGCCAAACGATGTGCCGTTTTGATTTACTTGTATTTTTCTTCCAGCTTGCTCATCCAAAGACCTAACCAAGCCCCCAAGACAAACAAGATAATTCCGATGACGGCCGTTACCCAAGTAAAGCCGCTATAGTTTGCCACCGGAGGAATCACGATCAAACCCGTTGAGGCAATAACGATCCCTAAAATGAAGTGATAGACTTTTGAATGATAATGCGTCAATAGCCACTCCATCAGTTTCGAAAACAACAGCATCACTGCCAAGCCGCCAATGGCGATCGGTAGAAAAACACCCATGATGTCAAAGCTCTTAAAGCCTTTCAACATCGGATCATAAAGTCCCAGAACGAGCAAAAGGTTTGAAGGACTCAAGCCGGGAACCAAAACACCTAACGCGATCAGACCGCCGGCGATCACAAAACCTATGAAATTAGCAGGGATGGTTCCTAAGATATCGCCCATAAAATAGAGGAACAAGAAGCCGATGACCATACTGCCGAAGAACCAAATCAAATCACCGGTTGTTCGTTTGCTTTTTAAAGTCGATTCTTTGGCAAGTGCCGGTAATGTCCCAATAATTGCCCCCGCAAAGCCCCACAAAACGATGATTTGATAATTTTGCAGCAACCACTCTAATGGCTTCGATAAAAGCCCGATCCCTACGATTCCCCCGATCCCTACTGGTAGGAAAAAGAGGAAATTCTCTTTAAAATTCTTCGTCAGATGTGCCATAAAGCGCAGCATCCGCTCATAAATACCTAAGATGGCTGCCAATACGCCACCTGAAACACCAGGCAAGATAAAGCCCAAGGCAATCACCACGCCTTTAAAAAAACGTGACAAAATACTTTCGTTTCTCTGTTTTTCCATTTACAATTGCTCTCCTTAGCGATGGTTTTCACCAATCGTTCTTTTTTCATCAATCCCTTTAACTATACTTGATTGCCAAAAAAATGGAAAGTAATTTCTAATTCCTCATACAAGGCGGCACTCAAAGCTCTTTCAGCATCAAGAAATCCGTCTGCTCATCATCCCCCATAAAAAAGGAATGACTGCCAACTCTTTCAAAGCCCATCGTATGATAAAAAGCCAAAGCATTGTCGTTAAATTCCCAAACGCCTAACCAGATCGACTTTTTCTGCAGCTCTTTGGCGGTCTCTTGGGCAAACAGCAGCAGTGTTTTGCCATAGCCCATCCGCTTATGTTCTTTTTTGATATAGATCCGTTCAATTTCCAACCCCTCTGGGGCGATCGCTTCCGTTTGCGCCTCCCCCCAGTTAAGTTTGATATACCCTACGGTTTGATCATTTTCTTGCAAAAAATAAAACGCCGATTGCGGATTTTCTAACTCTCGGGTCAGTTTCGGCAGATTGTAGGCTTCTTCTAGATAGATGCGGGTATTTTCCTCCGTATTGAAAGGAGCAAATGTATCGTAATAGGTGGATACGCTGATTTCTCCCAATTCTTCTAAATCTGCCAAAGTACATCGTTTGATAGCCATCAAAACGCCTCCTCATTTTTTCAAGCTATTCTATCACATCTCCATCATCCCTTGCAAAAGCAAAAAGGACGGACAGCTTTCCCCACTGTCCGTCCTTTCATAGACTTACTCTTTTATAACCAAGAGCCAGAAAACTGATGGATTACCATCGTACTCGGATCTTCCTCGACCTCACCAGTGATATAGCTTTTTGGTGAAAACGTCATTTGCGGGAAGATTTCTACACCCTTAACGGTTTGTTGTTGATTATTCAATTCTAATCCGTGGTTTTGCAACAGTTCCGTCACTCGGATCACATTGGTGACGACATCTTCCGTTTTTTCTGCCCGGACAAATTTTCGGTCATCGTAATCGTGGTACCATTCTTCCATAAAGGGATGATGCGGCACCGCTCCAATGATCCCAGTAGAAATCTTGGTTTCGATCTCAAAGCCCATAAATGCCTCCAGTGTCAAGAGCTCATCTAAAGGTTTGACCACCTCGATATCGGTATCCATATAAATACCGCCTTCTGTCACTAATGCATACAGACGAACCACATCTGACACAAAGGCCCATTCTTCTTGGTCATAGGCCTCTTTTAGATAAGGACCGAATTTTGAAAGGTCGATCGTTGATTCATCCCAACGTTTGATCTCATAATCCGGACAATATTTCTTCCAGGTATCCATGTATTTCTTTTCTTGTTCACCTAATGGATTGCCGCCAAACCAGCAATAATGAATAATTTTTGGAATCATCAATCTCTCTCCTTTAGTTTATTGGTCTCTTTTAAGTGTAGCTGATTTTGCAATTGTTTCAAAATCATATACACTTTTTCAGCGAAAGCAGTTGTTCCTGCTCCTCGGCATGATCAGAAAAAGCCATAAAAAAAAGCACCAGAATCAGCGATCCTAGCGCCTTTTTGAGGGATTGCCTATAAATAGCGATTGTCCCGTAAAACGGCTTTTTTGATGTCTGCCACCGTTTGCGTCCCCGCAAGCTGCATGACCATCTCCAATTCTTTTTTGAAGAAATCAAAGACTTGTTGAACACCAGTGGCACCACCTAGAGCCAACCCATAGATCACTGGGCGGCCGATCGCCACTAGATCAGCTCCGCAAGCGATCGCTTTAAAGACATGCTGTCCTCGCCGTACCCCGCTATCGAAGACGATCGGCGCCCGACCTGCCACTGCTTCAGCCACGATCTGCAAGGAATCAAAGGAAGCTGGACCACCATCCAATTGGCGTCCCCCGTGATTTGAGACCCAAATCCCTTGTGCACCTGCCCCTAATGCTCGTTCCACATCTTCTTCTGATTGCACCCCTTTGACATAAACCGGCAAATCAGATTCTTTGGCGATAAAAGCGACATCCTGAGGACTTAATTTTTGTTTTGAGGAGCCGTAAACGGCATCCATCGTTTGTCCGATCCCTGATTGATAAGCCTGAACGATCGGCATTGCCAACGGAAAGGTGAAGCCATTGCGGCGATCCGTTTCTCGATTGCCCCCCACGGTTGCATCTGCGGTCAAAACGATCGCTTTGGCGCCATTGCGTTTTGCCATCGCCAAGATGTCTTTATTGATGCCATCGTCTTTGCTCATATAGAATTGGAACCACTGCGGCGCTTCTTGGCCACCAGCTGCTCGGATTTCTTCCAACGTACAAGAGGCATACGAACTCGCCGTATAGATCGTGCCAAAACGTGAAACACCTTTGACTGACGCTTGTTCTGCCGCAACATTTGCTAAGCCGTGGGCGGCAACAGGCGCCATAATGATTGGCGCTGACAACGTATCGCCGCCAAAGGACAACGTTGTGTCCGGTAATTCAATGTCCTTTAAGACATGAGGAATGATCAATTTGTGATTGAAGGCGCGTTCATTTTCTTGATAGGTAAAAATATCCCCCGCACCACTGCTGATATAGCCATACCCACCTTTAGGAATCACTTCCTCTGCCGCGATCTCCAAATCGCGCATATTGATAAAATCGATTGCTCCTTCTGCGGTACTTGCTTGATAAATTTTTTCCATGCCTTTCCCTACTCTCCAATAAGATAACGTTTACATTTTCATCCTACCCCTGATTGCAGGATCACGCAACTCATTCGCTCATTCCTACTCAACACGCTGCTTTTACTTTTCAACTCAAGACAGCCCTCCATTTGAGCTGGCTGAATTATTTTTATGTTCGTGAGAAATATTCTGCCAACAACAACGGCTGAATCGTTGGATATGTCCAGTTGGCAGGCGGCTCTGCCATTACATAGATTGCTTCGATCTCTGAGGTCAATTCATCCTGCAAGTCCGTGATCTGGGCTTCAAACACCAAGCCGTAATCGGTCTCCCCGTTTTTTTCTACACCATAGATAAATAACGGTTCTAGGGTAAAGTGCTTGGCGCCTGTTTCTTCTTTTAATTCACGGGCAGCACACTCTGTGATGCTTTCTCCTAGTTCTCGCTTGCCTCCAGGGATCTCCAAGGTGTCTCGTTCTTTGTGTTTGACATAGACGAACTTTTCTTGGTACTTGCTGATGATCACCGCAAAAACTAGCTGCTCTTCTGCGATCTTTTCAAGCTCAAAAATCGTTACGTGATTCATTTTACTCATTCCTTTCAAAAAAGCAGGCTTGCTTCTATAATAAACAGTCGTTAAAAATCAAAAAAAGTGCTGATCCCTTATGGAAAGGATCAGCACTTGCAGCTTGTTATTCTTCTTCTTCCGCCATGAATGTGTTGAAGACTTCTTCAATCATATCCCATTCTGCTTCTGTTTCGATCTGTTCTAATTCACCTTCAGAACCGTCTTCGTTTTCAATATAAGCGTACGCTTGTAATTCAACGTCTTCTTCTTCCGGTACGCCTGCTGGATAAAGCAAGACGTAGTTGCGGCCGAATTCTTCCGTACCGTCAACCGTTAATAGAATTTCGTATAAGGTTTCATTTCCTTGGTCATCGATCAAAGTAATGTGTTCATGTCCTTCATGATCGTGATCGTGGTTATGATCGTGTGTATGTTCTGACATTTATTTTCCTCTTTTCTGTAAATTAAAACAGCTGTTTCCCAGCACCATCTAAATAATTCTGCAAAATCATGACTGCTGCTAATTTATCAATCACTTTTTTTCGTTTGGCACGCGATGTATTCGCCTGTTCTACCAGCATTCGTTCTGCTTGAACGGTCGTCAGACGTTCGTCTTGGTAAACGACAGGCAAACCGAATTGCTGTTCGATCGCTGCGCCGTAAGCCATAGAAGCTTCCGCTCTAGGTCCGATCGTATTATTCATATTTTTAGGTAGTCCTACCACAAAACGTGAGACTTCATATTCTTTCACCAATTCAGCAAGTCGATCATAACCGAAATTGCCTTCATCTTCATTGATGCGAATGATCTCGATCCCTTGTGCTGTCCAGCCCATTGGGTCACTGACCGCCACGCCGACTGTCCGCGAACCAACATCCAATCCCATGATTCTCATTATAGGTTGATCCCGTGATTGCCTAAATAATAACGGATCAGAACTTCCATGATCTCATCCCGTTCGTGACGACGAATCAAATTCCGGGCATCCCGATAACGAGGAATGTAAGCCGGGTCGCCAGAAAGGAGATAACCGACGATTTGATTGATCGGATTGTATCCTTTTTCCTCTAATGCTCGGTAGACGATAGCTAATGTTTCGCTGACTTCTTTTTTACGGCTATCATCAAAATCAAAGCGAACTGTTTCATCTGTAAAACCCATTTCACGACACCTCTCTTTTGTATAGATTTTAGCATATGTTCCTACTATATTGTACTAAACGTTTGATAAAACTACAAACATATGCTTAGATTTTCTCCATTATAACAAAGGTTTATGATGTTTTTATGAACTTTCTTAAAAAAAGCTAGAACGCGCGATAGACATACTGGTTTTCTGGTGCTTCAATCGTCTTCTCTTGGTCTGCCACCACCATCGGCAAGTCTCGTTTGAAGGGTTGATAGTACTTCGATTGAATCGTCCCTTCCACGTGAAGCCACTGGTTATTTTCTGCAGTCGCTTGCTGCGGTAATTCCACTCGCAAGCCGAAAACGCCTGAATCAGCCACACAATGGATAATCCCAAAACGAAACAAAAAGATTTCGTTGGCATCATCTTGATCTGCATGGTACACAAATCCATCATAGGTGATTTTCTTACCAATGAATTCACTCGGATACGTATAGATCAACTCCATGACTTCCAAGTAATTTTCTTCCGTTACCGCAATCGTCTCATCTTTGGCGTAACGTGCCAATGCGGCATCCATCTGAGTGTCATAATCTTCTTTGTTAAAATAAAGACTTGTATCGGGTTTCAGATATTGGGTCGTCATTTCTGGATCCCCCACAGATTCTTCACTTAGGGGGAAATTAAACCCTTTTGCTTCAACGATCGTCGTATCCAAGCTAACGGTGGGAAAAAAGAGACCCACGATGATCGGTAAGGCTAATAGAAAATACGCAATCACTCGTTGGTATTTTTTCTCTAATCCATGCTGGTGCTCGTCGTCATGATGATGATCGGGCTCTTGTTTGACCCAAAAGTACAGCTGGACCAAAGCCAACAATAAAGAAATGATCATAGATAAAATAGCGAGATAGCGATAATGAATGTTGATAAATTGATTGAGTTTGCCCGTCACTTGCAAATACATCATTAATTCAAAATAGCCTGATAAGATCAAAAAACGAATCATCCTTTACACCACCCATGCATAAATTGAAACGACGATTGCGACTAAACCAACCAGAGAAGCGATAAAACGCCCCGAAAAGTACCGCTTCATCATCAACAGGTTTTTAATATCTACCATTGGACCAAAAACCAGGAAACCGACGACTGGTCCAGTGCCGAATAAACTCAACAACGAAGAGCCGATAAAGGCATCTGCTTCGGAACATAGGGATAATGTCAGTGCCAACAGCAGCATGACGAAAACCGCTAACAGCTTCGTGGAGCCTAATGTCAGCATCAAGCCAGTTGGCAGATAGGTCTGCATCGCTGAGGCGATCAACGCACCAATGATCAAATAACGCCCAGTATCGAAAAACTCATCCAAACTATGCTGCAGCAAATGACGAATCTGCCGAAGAAGCGGATGACTGGTCTTTTCTGTTTGATGGTGGGCGTGATCATGCCCATGATGGTGTGGGTGAGCTACTTGCTCATTCCCGCCACTTAATTGATTGGCAAGCCGTGTTTTTAAGACCTCTTGTTTGTTAAAATACGCCAGCCAGATCCCCACGACCATTGCGACCAATAAGCTGCCCAGTACACGCAAAAAGGCGAACTTCGCGGAATTTCCAAAGGCAATGAATGTCGAAAAAATCACGATAGGATTGATGATCGGTGCAGTCAGCATAAAGGCAAACGCCGTATACACTGGCACTTCTTTTTTTACAAACTGATTAACGATCGGTACGATCCCACACTCGCAGGAAGGAAAAAATACCCCCAGGCCACAACCAACAGTGATCGATGCCAATTTGTTTTTTGGTAAGAGTCTCGTGACTCTTTCTGGCGTCAAGAAGACTTGTAAAGCACCTGATATCAAGCAGCCCAATAGGACAAAGGGCAAGGCTTCAATGACGATAGATAAAAAAATAACACTCATTTGCAGGACAGAATTCGGTAATGCCTGAAACATAACTTTAACCTTCTTTATCAATAAATTCGAAACGCTGGAATTACTATACGTTTTTTCCTTTTTTTATACAACGTTTTTTTTAAAGCAGTTTGTTTTTTTAATCGTTGCTTTAGATTTTCCTTATCTTTAAATCCTTCTTGTTCACCTAAATGATCAGCAACTAGCAGATATTTTGACTTTTCCTCAAGAACAGCGTACATTTTCCATGGAGGAATGACTTATGCAAAAAAATCAACCGATCCAAGAGAGGCTCGCCCAACATCCGTTGGCACTACTCTATCTCTCTCAACCAAATTGCAGTATTTGTGTTGCGGACAAACCACGCATCCAAACACTGGCACAAACCCAACAACTCCCACTATTTACCATCAACACGCTGACAGAGCCAGAAGCAGCCAGTTTATTTTCGGTCTTGACGGTTCCCGTCATCCTCTTGTTCGCGAATGGGAAAGAAGTGCATCGTGAAGCCCGCATCATCGATTTCACACGTTTGACTCAACAAATCTTGCGGTATCAAGAAGCGCTCACAAGCGTTGAAGAGCAAGATTCCTACGAATCACTTTTTGACCAGTTAGACGAGTAAGATCAATGGCGAAAAGCAAAAAACAGCTGTCAGATCGTTGTATATACTACGATCTGGCAGCTGTTTTGTTGGTTCCTATTTATGTGATGCGATTATTCGCTTAGTGATGGTTCTTCTACTGGTTCTTCATGTGACAAGACGTTGCCTGAATGCAAGAAATAAATCAATGTTTGCAATTCATTGGTTAAGTCAACGTTTTGAATCAGCACGCCTTTTGGTGCAGTGATCCGTGCAGGTGTAAAGTTCAAGATTCCTTTAATGCCAGCTTTCACAAGCTCATTCACTAAATCTTGTGAATGTTGTGCGGGAACCGTCAAAATAGCCACATCGATCTGCTGGATCTTCACTTGTTCCTTCATGTCATCCATTGGATAGACCGGCACACCATCTACGATTCGACCAACTAGATCTTCGTTGACATCAAATGCAGCACTGATCCGAATGCTGTTGCTTTGGTGAAATTTGTATTTCAACAAGGCGCTCCCCAAGTTTCCGACACCGACTAAAGCTACATTCGTCATGTGGTCTTCGTTCAATGTCTTCGCAAAGAACTGCATCAAGCTTTCAACGTCATAGCCATAGCCGCGTTTTCCTAATTCACCAAAGTAGGAAAAGTCGCGGCGGATCGTCGCACTATCAACTTGAACAGCTTCACTTAGTTCGGTCGAAGAAACTTTTAATTTGCCAGCTTGGTGCAAAATACGCAAGTAACGATAATATAAAGGCAATCGCTTCGCTGTTGCCTTTGGAATTTGATGATCTTTCAAAGAATACTCCCCCATTGTGAAAAATTCACTTGTGATGAAGCTATCATAACAAATACATTGTTCAAAAATCAATTTGAATGCTCATAATTTGAAATATAAATTTTATAATGGTAAAATCAAACTTTTTCCCAATCGCCGTTTCCCCTAAAATATGATAGACTTGTAGTATTGTAACCTTGATACAGACAAGTTTCTTAAAGATAGGAATGACATACACATGATTTTATTACAAGCCAACCAAATCGCCCGTCTTTTCGGAGCCGAGGTTTTATTTGAAAATATCCAATTAGAGATTGCCAGCAATTCCCGAATCGCGCTTGTTGGGCGCAACGGTGCTGGTAAATCAACGCTGCTGAAAATTATTGCTGGACTCGAAAGTCCTGATAAAGGAACGATCGCTAAAAACAAGACCGCTACGATGGGCTACTTAGCTCAAGATACCGGACTTGCTAGTCAGGCCACCGTTTGGGAAGAAATGCTAGGAGCTTTTGCAACGGTTCGACAGATGGAGCAGCGCATGCGTACCTTAGAGATCGCCATCTCCGAAGCAGATCCTGCTGCTGACTCTGGCAATCTTCTGAAAGAATACGATCAATTGCAACATGAATTTGCAGAAAAAAACGGCTATGGCTATGAAAATGAAATTCGCTCCGTCTTGCACGGTTTTCAGTTTGATCCTTCTTTTTACACACAGCCGATCGATACCCTTTCCGGTGGTCAAAAAACCCGCTTGGCATTAGCAAAAATGCTGCTGCAAAAACCTGATATCTTGATCCTCGATGAGCCGACCAACCATTTAGACATCGAAACGTTATCTTGGTTGGAAAACTATCTACAAGGATATGCCGGTGCGTTGCTGATCGTTTCCCATGACCGTTACTTCTTAGACAAAGTTGTCAACGAAGTCTACGAACTGAGTCGGCAAAAAATGCGCCACTACAAAGGCAATTACAGCCGCTATTTGACCTTGAAAGCTGAACAGCTGCAAAGCGAATGGAAAGCCTTTGAAAAGCAGCAAGAAGAAATCAATAAACTGGAAGACATTGTTGCCCGCAACCTTGTCCGTGCCTCTACCACCAAACGCGCGCAAAGTCGCCGTAAGCAATTAGAGAAAATGGACCGGTTGGATCGCCCGCAAGGAGATGAAAAATCCGCCCACTTCCTTTTTTCCATTGAAAAACCTTCAGGAAATGTTGTGATGCAAGTAGAAAATGCCGCTATCGGTTATTCTGAAGAAGAAGTTTTATCGGCGCCCATCGACTTAGATGTTCGTCGCAAAGATGCGATCGCTTTAGTGGGGCCGAATGGGATCGGCAAGTCAACCTTACTGAAATCGCTGATTCATAAAATCCCCTTTATTCAAGGAAAGGTGCATTTTGGCGCCAATGTTTCAATCGGGTACTATGACCAAACTCAATCCGATCTGCACTCAACAAAAACGATCCTCCATGAGCTTTGGGATGACCACAGTACCACACCTGAAGTCGAGATTCGCAATATATTAGGCAGCTTCTTATTTTCGGGAGAAGATGTTGAAAAGCCGATCACGCTGTTAAGCGGTGGCGAAAAAGCCCGTGTCGCTTTGGCAAAATTAGCCATGGACCATGACAATTTCTTGATTTTGGATGAGCCAACCAACCATTTAGACATCGACAGCAAAGAAGTCTTAGAAAATGCCCTGATCGATTATGAAGGCACGTTGTTCTTCGTATCTCATGACCGCTACTTTATCAATCGAATCGCCACCAAGGTCGTGGAACTGTCTGAAAACGGCAGCAAGCTCTATCTAGGCGATTACGATTATTATTTAGAAAAGAAACAAGAAGAAGCTGAGATCGCAGCAATGTTGGAAGCAAAAACAACCGAAACCACCATTTCAGCAGGCAAACAAAACTTTGTCCAAAGCAAAGAACAGCAAAAAGCCGTTAGAACCTTACAGCGAAAAGTCGCCCAAATCGAAGAAGAGCTTGCCAAGATAGAAGAAACGATCCAGCAACTGGAACAAGACATGACCGCACCAGAAGCGTTGAATGATCATGTAAAATTGACCGCGTTGAATCAAGCGTTAGAACAAGCCCGCACTGAACAAGAAGCCCTATTAGAAGCATGGGAAAATACTAGCTTAGAACTAGAGGCATTTGAAAGTTGATCGTGGAATCGGTCTGTAGGCCGATGACAAGCTCCCCCTCCTTTGTTTTACTTAAAAGAACAGGATGAATACGTACGATTCGTAAAACAAGGAGGGAAAAATGCAAAAACAGACAGATGTTTATCGAAAGCGTCGGCCAATGATTGTTTTAGCAGGATTGGTGTTGATTTGGATAGGGTTCAATCGAATCTCTCATCACGTGTTGTACGGAGAGTTGTCCGAACACGTGCACACCGTCGTTGCCTATGATGAGAGTTATGACGACGAATATATTTACTCTCAAGCTATTTTTAGTGAAGATATCAATGCTTACTTAGGGGAAATGGACATCACAACACCGATTTTCCTGCAGACGAACGAAGAATGGGCCGATAGATCCTATGGCAATGACGGCAGCCAAACCTTAGCAGAAAACGGCTGTGCGATCGCTTCTCTTGCGATGGTTCAATCCTATCTTGAAGGCTATCACATTACGCCACCGGAAGTCCTTGATTGGGCAGGAGATCATTATTACGTTGACGGCCAAGGAACGGACTGGCGGATTTTTTCTGACTTTGCCGATGCAAACGGCTACAACTATTATGATCTTAGTACTGACCTAGCTAGCGTTGAAGCCTACTTGCAACAAAATCATCCCGTCATCGTTTCTATGACCCCAGGGGAATTTACAGATGGCGGCCATATCATGGTCTTAGGTGGAATGATGGGCGATCAAGTGTTTGTCTTAGATCCAAATGATGATCCGGAAAAATCCCACTACGCTACTTACTACACACTAGATGAAATCGCTGATCAAAGCTTGCGCTTTTGGACCTTCAGCTGATTGTTCGAAAAAAGTCCCATTGGGGGCTTTTTTCTTTGTCGTCCCGAAAGCAGCAACTGGATCTTACTTTTTTAATAAAAAAACCCTTTTTTCTCCCTTTGGGAATCCGCTTTCTATTATAATGGAAGAAAGAAAGGTGTGAAATCTATGAAAATCGGTATCCCCAAAGAAATTAAGAACAATGAAAATCGTGTGGCATTGCCGCCCTCCGGAGTCTATGAGTTAGTCCAAGACGGACACGAAGTCTTCGTTGAACAAGGCGCTGGTGCAGGATCAACCTTTTCTGATCAAGCGTATCAGGAAGTCGGCGCTACGATTGCTACCGTTGAAGAGGTTTGGGCCTCTGAATTGGTTATGAAAGTCAAAGAACCTTTACCAGAAGAATACCCCTTTTTGCATGAGGGACTGGTTTTATTCACCTATTTCCATGTAGCCGCCAATCAACAGCTTGCTCAAGCGTTGATCGACAGCAAAGTGATCGCTGTTGCTTATGAGAACGTCCAGCTGGCGAACGGCACCCTGCCTTTACTGTCTCCCATGAGTGAGATCGCTGGAAGAATGTCTGTTCAAATTGGCGCGCAATTTCTCGAAAAAATTTATGGCGGAAAAGGGATCCTGCTCTCGGGTGTTCCCGGCGTCCGTCAAGGTCGGGTAACGATCATTGGTGGTGGCGTTGCCGGCGAGAATGCCGCGAGAGTCGCCGTAGGTCTAGGCGCACAAGTGACAATTTTAGACGTTTCAATCCCACGCTTACAAGAGCTGGATCGACAATTTTCTGGTCAAGTCCAAACTTTGTATTCCAATCGTTTGAATATCGAGCGAACGATCCAATCCGCAGACTTGGTGGTAGGAGCAGTTTTATTGCCAGGACAAAAAGCCCCGTGCTTAGTGACCCGCGACATGGTGAAACAGATGCCTGAAAAATCCGTGATCGTCGATATTGCCATTGACCAAGGCGGAATTTTCGAGACTGAAGACAAAGTCACCACCCACGACGAGCCAACCTATATCCGGGAAGAAGTTATTCACTATGCAGTGGCGAATATGCCGGGAGCTGTGCCGCAAACGGCAACCATCGCATTGAGCATTGCCACATTACCGTATGCCCAGCAGCTAGCGAAAAACCCTTTAGCAGCGTTGCGAGAAAACGAGGCCCTTGCCAAAGGGGTCATCGCCTATGAGGGCGCATTTACTTCAAAAGAAGCCGCTCACGATCTGTCATTGCCTTTTACCGATCTATCGGAATTGATTTGAGCCACTCTCCCACAATAAAACCAGCAGCCGCACAAGTAATTCGCGGTTGCTGTTTTGCTTTCTATGAGAATTTCCTTTTTTGGGTAGCATGGGCTTTGGAAGTATGCTATATTCATACTTAAAAAAATTCGACCTAGACAGGAGGAACACTGTGCTTACTCAACAACAAATCCAAGCATTTCCCAAAGTAGAACTTCACTGCCATCTCGACGGTTCCATTCGTCCAGAAACATTGATCGCCATCGCCAATCAGCAAGAACTACCGATCGAGCAAGACATCGAAGCTGTGAAAGCACAGATGCAAGCCCCCAAAGATTGTCATGACCTGAGGGATTATCTTAGCTGCTTTGATTTCGTTCGGCCGTATTTGCAAACACAAGAAGCGTTAGCAGCTGCTGCCTATGACGTGATGGAACAAGCCGCTCAAGATGGGGTCGCTTATATTGAGATCCGCTTTGCCCCCAGCTTATCGATGGACAAAGGACTCACTTGCAGCCAGACCATCCAAGCCGTGATCGAAGGCATCGCACGAGCAGAAAAACGCTACCCAATCAAAGGCAATGTTTTGGTCATTGGGATGCGTCAAGAAGACCTACCAGCTATTACGGCGATTTTTGATGAAGCGATCGCTCTTACCGATGAAAAAGTAGTCGGTATTGATCTAGCAGGTCCAGAAGAAGACGGGTACGTCCCTGATTTAGCTGCCAGCTATCAAGTGTTCCTCAAGAACCAAAGTGTCCAGCTGACCTTACATGCAGGCGAATGCGGCTGTGTGCAAAACATTTATCAAGCCATCGAAAGCGGTGCGCAGCGGATTGGCCACGGCATCGCCTTAAAAGGAGATCACACTGCTCAAGCGTTTGTTCGAGAACAAAAGCGCTGTATCGAAGGCTGTCCTACCAGCAATGTTCATACTCGTGCGATTCCCACATACTCGGCATACCCATTAAGAGAATGGCTGGAAGCCAATGTCCCTTTTTGTTTGAACACAGATAACCGAACGGTCTCAAATACGACATTGACCAATGAATACCTGCAAATGGCTCATCATTGCGACATGTCCGAATCAGAGATGCGCTTCATAAACGAAACTGCCGCTCAGCATTCCTTTGCGGAAGCTGCCGACAAAGCGGTACTCTTGAAAAAAATTCAAGAATGGCAATTCTAATAAACATGGACGCTAGTGATCCCCACTGGCGTCCATGTTTATTTCCAAAACAATCAACTTTCTTTCCTTCACGCAAAGAAGAGCCGATCGATCCTTGTTAATCCTAAGGCATCGATTTCTAAAAGAGCTCTTTCGTAAATTTCTGTATTTGTGAAAGCCGCACTCTCGTGGGCATCGATCCCAATAATACAAGAGCAGCCGACTTCCTTAGCGATCTTCCAAAATTCAGGATGCGGATAGCCACCATTCGTATAGCCCGCCAAATTATACTCCAATGGCAGCTGATACTCTTTGGCTTTTTCGCATAAACGGTAAGCAACTTCTTCGCAATGGGAATCGAAGGTTTTATAGCCCCGCATAAACACATCTGGGTGTGCCATATAAGCAAAAATTTCTGATTCGATCCCTTGTAAAGAAACACGGAGATAATCTTTGATCGCTTTTACCGAATCCCCGGGTGTATGGTCGTAATAGTGATTGCTTTCGATTTCAGGAAAGTGATTGCCAAAAATCAAATAGTCGATCGACAGCCTTTCTTTCTCTGCAACTAGCCAAGGAATCATTGTTTCAAAATATTCACACTCTAATCCTAATTTCACATCGATTTGTCCTTGATATTTTTCCCGTAAGCTTTTCACCGATGAAACGTAATCTTCCAATTGCGCAACATCCATTCTCATCGGCGAGACATACCCATCCTCAAAGGGCCATGGACAATGATCAGCGAAGCCGATTTCCTTAAAGCCAGCTTGGATGGCTTTGATCACATAGTCTTCATCAGAATCCCGTGCATGTTTGCATCGAGTTGTGTGGGTATGATAGTTTGCTTTCCACATGGTTATTCACTCCTTCTTATTACATTTAGGTTAATTTGTTTTTGTGATCGCATTTTAGGTACACTCTTCTTGAGGCGTTATCCTTCAAACCGTTCGCTATTTTACAGAATCTTTTGTAAACGGAACCGTTTTTTCGAAAAAATAGTACTAGCTATCAACACCTATCACTTAGCAACTTCATCAGTCTGGATTTATTCCAGTCCATTTCATTATAGAATTGCGGCTATCCCAAGACAATCAAAAGAAAGCTGCAAACGGTTGCTTCTTTTCCCATCACTTCCATTGAGTCGTTTCTCTTGGGACAAATGAATTTTTCAAGAGGACGTGTCTTGGTGCGGTTTTGTCTCCTTGTACCTCTTGAAAAAGTAGCTGGGTCGTCCAATCCACCATCTCCTCTAAAGGTCGTGCGATGGACGAAAGCAAAGGGCTAGTACAAAGACAAACATTGGTGTTTTCATAACCAATCACCTGAATCGCTTCACCAATCTTTTTATCCAGTGAATGAAGGGAACGTAAAGCACAGGCTGCCAAAAAATCGCTTGCCGCAAAAATGCCGTCGATAGAAGGCCATTGATGAAAAAGTTGATCAAAGGATGTTTGCGTGACATTTACAAAATCGAGTACGACCTCGTGAACAAGAATCTCTGGGTATTGGTCCATCACTTGATAAAAACCAGCCGATTTTTCTTGAACGGAATGTAATGTCTTTGGCCCATTAATGAAGAGGATCTCGCGACAACGATTTTGGATTAAGATCTGTGCTGCCAACTGTCCACCTGAGGTATTATCCGCAGAAACGGAGGATACTTCATCGCTAAGGACTCTACCCACACTCACTAGAGGTAATTTGAGAACCTTTTGCAACAACGGACCTTGCGTACAAAGGTTGGTACATAAGATCAACCCATCAATATTATTTGCGAGAAACAAGTTCAAAAAATAGGCTTCTCTTTCAGGATTTCCTTGTGTGGTACCAATCATCAAACTATAGCCTTTCTCAATCAGTTGCGACTCGATTCGGGTAATAAATTGATTATAAAAATCATTTTTCAAATCATAGATCAGCAAGCCGATCATCTTTGAGGAATTGTAATAAAAGGACCGTGCTAATTCATTTGGTACATAATCAAGTGCTTGAATTGCTTCTAGCACAATCTGCTTTGTTTCTTCATTCACGTATTTTTTATTGTTGATCACTCGTGAGACGGTAGTCACGGATACATTGGCAAGTTTTGCCACGTCTTGCATGTTTGTCATTGGTCCCTCCTTTCTCTCTTTTACATGTCTCGTAATTGTTAAATCCTTTTCCATTTGATCTATTATCCGAATGCAACACTCTAAAATGCTTTCTTTTTATTCTATAATAACAAACCTTGAATCATATTTTCTGTTTTTATGAAAATAAAAAAGCTGTTTAGATAAAATCTCACCATAAACAACTTTTCTATGCTCGATAAAAGTTTGCATTAATGTCAGCGTCTTTGAAGAAAACAAGAAAATCACTCCCGTGTTCTCTTAAACAATCATTTACACAAGCACCCAGCTAATTTTTTAAATCTAAGCCTTCAATCAACGCCACCGCACGATCGATCCCAGCATCTTTTGTTTCTTCTAGCACCACGTAACAGTATGGCTTGTGTTTGATCAGAAGCTGTAAAATTTCTGGATACCGTATTTGTCCTTCACCTAACGGGACAGGGATCACTTCTTCTCTCGAGAGTTGAAAATCCTTTAGGTGCAAGCAGACGATTTTCTCGCCAAAAAGAGTAAACGCTTCTTCTACCAATGCAACTTGATCAGCAGCCGTTTTTGCGGTGATCAAATTCGTTGGATCGTAAATGATCCCTAGATAATCAGAAGGAACACGTTCAATCAGCTCGGCGATGCGCTGATTCGAATACAACGGATGATTCAGTCCTGCTTCGATCCCTACCATGATTTGATATTTTTCTCCCACTCGAACGAGTCGCTGGATCACATGGATCAAGTTTTCAAAAACCTCATCCGAAAAATTCTCTTCGCTATATCCCAGCGCGGCAATGACTGAGCCTGTTTCTGAAGCCACCATGCTGGCACCAAAATAACGGGCATGGAATAAGTAGCGCTCAAATTTCTGTAAGATTTTCTCTCGTTCCTCTGGTTCGGGATGAATCAAGTTACTATAACAACTTAACAAAGCGATTTGAACGCCTTGTTCTTGGAATTCATTCTTGAAGAAGGTCCCCATACCTGGACTCATTTTTTCAGGAGCACTTAGGTCTGGAAAAGACGCATTCAAGGCAAACTGAACGTTTCTTATTTTCTTTGCTCCTACCGCTTGTGCTAGCTGCTTGGGTGTATATTCTCCTGAGAGGTCATGCCCTCGGATGGCTAAATGAATCATCTGACTCCTCGCTTTCTACTGTTTTTTCCCATTCAATAATCAAATTTTCATAAGGTTCTAGCCTATGGTTACCCCGCGCCAGCGCTTCACCTGATAAGCGTTCGAAACCGGGGAGATGTAAGGTAAAGTCAGCTGTCGTCATCCCTAAGTTACTGATCCAGAGTTGGACATGGGTCGCTGACTCTCGGCGATACTTCATCACACCTTCCGAACATTTGATCAACAGGCGCTCTGATTCATAAGGGAAAAGTTCTTTGTGACAAAACGACTGCCATATCAAACTGTCTGTTAAATTGCTAGGTAGCGCACCTAAATAGATGATCTCTCCTTGAGCCAGTTGTTTCTTAGCTAGTAGCGTTTGGTCATTCCCTCGTCCGATCGTTTCCCAATCTTCTGGGCAATGAAAAACTGTGACCAAATGATCCAAAGGTTCTTTTAGGCCGTCATAGGTTAGCTGATAAGTCAGTCCTTTCACCGTAAATTGCTGGATTTGGTCAAACCCGAGCCATTCTCCTAAACGATCTAAGCCATTTGTCGCTGGCCACGCCAGCTCTTTGGTCCGATCCCCCGTCATCGGGCCTAAAATCAGCTTGCCTCCTGCTTCAGTAAAGGCGGCAAATTTTTTCAGCAAGGTCGGACTGATCCAACGAACAAATGGGGCAAGAACAACATCATACTCTTCTAACGGACTATTTTCTTGAATGATTTCTACACGAATCCCTTGGCGAATCAGACTGCCGTAAAATTCGGTAAACAGGCTGCGATAATCATAAACACCCCCATGATCGATCGTGTAAAAGCGTTTCGAGTAATCCGAGTAGATAATGGCTATTTTTGCCGATACATACTTCGTTTCCGCTAAAAGTGGTGCGATCTGTTGTCTTAGTTCGCCAATCCGAACTACCTCTTCATACCCACGATCTGGCTCTCCCCAAGCAGTTAACACGGCACTATGGGGTTGCTCCACACCATAGCGATGTCCACGAAAATGCCAAAAGCAGAAGGATTTCAAATGACCAGCATAGCCAATGAACGCTTCACTTGTGACAAACCCATGAGGACGAGGAGTCGCATAGTTTTCAATATGACCGGCATTGGCGGTACAAGTTTCTAACAATAACATTTCCTTGTTGCGCGGTTTGACATTCCGCCAACGATCCAAGTTCATGGTATACGCTGGATAGTTGTCTGCCGGTGCATACGTATCAAAACCAGCAATATCTAAATCAGCAAATAGCTCATCATTTTGCAAGTTAAACCCAAAAGCGGAGTTATGGGTAATGGGTAACGCGGTCTCCATTCGGATAAAATGACAAAGATCATGCGCAAACTCATTCAACGTATCGGTGGTAAAACGGCGAAAGGCATTCATCAAGGAAGAATTATGCAAAAATGGGGTCGTTAGCGGCAAGACGACATCCTCAAATGCGTCATACCACTCACTCCACACCTTCGTTCCCCAACACTCATTGAGGTTAGTCACGGATTGATAGCTGTCTTTTAAATACGTATGCCAACGCGTTTGGCACGTCGTACAGTAACATAGATCGACATGACATTTAAACTCATTGTCCAATTGCAACATAACGACATTTTCATGTTTTTCGGCAATCTCAGCGATTTTTCTCGTCAAACGATAGGCATAACGGCGAAAGTCCTCGTTGTTGGTACAGACATGCTGTCTTGAGCCGTGATGCATCTTCGTTCCATCTTGGTTAGTGACCAATGCTTCTGGGTACTGTTTTGTAAACCAGCGGGGTGGGGTCGGAGTTGGAATACATAAGCAAACATCGATGCCATTTGCTTGGTACTGTTCTAGCGCACGTTCCAACAACGAAAAATCATATTCTCCAGGTTGAGGCTCCAAGTCGCGCCACATGAATTCCCCAATTCTAGCAAAATTCATGCCCAACGTTTTCATCGTTTGACTATCACTTTGCATGATTTCTTCCGACCAGACTTCTGGATACATGCAGGCGCCGTAATAAATATCAGGAAACAGTGGTTGCTCATGGAAAAACGCCTGTAAACGAATCGCTACATAGCGAGCGATCATATGCGCCCCGACCTTTGAAAAGTGGGTATCATCTGCGAGACCTGCAGGATAATTGGGGTGTTCATCCGGTGCTAACCAAACAAAGAGTGCTTTGGAAGCTTCTAGTCCTAGTGTGTCATAATAATGATAGGTATAGCGATTTAAATCAAACAAATCCACTTCTTCCGTTCGACTAAGTTCTCTTAAGACCGATAAAAACGCTGACAACGTATGCGCCAGTCGTCCCTCTTCTCCTACACGCCGTTCAACAGGTGTACACAGGATCGGGATTCCTGTTTTTTCTTTGATTTGACGGATCATGTCTGTCAAATGAGCAATGTACGCCTCCATCGTGACATGATTTTTCTCTTTTTGGTCATTATGTCCAAATTGCAGTAGGACGACTGTATTCGGTTCGACTTCTTGCAGGAGTTGCTCAAACAACCCTTCTTCGATAAAGGAACGAGTCGTACTGCCGTTTTTCGCAAAATTGTGTACGTCTACTTCTGGGGACAGATAGCTTGGTAAAGCTTGTCCCCAGCCCATCATTGGCTGTTGATCAAGGGGATAATCCGCCACGGTTGAATCTCCGCCTAGAACGATTTTCATTTCTTTTCTTCCTCCATCTATTTACTATCAGATTTCCAACAGCTTCGACAAGTCCACTGGTTTTCTTGCTGAACATAAGCTGCATTAGAAATCGCTTTCTTTTCTATTATACAAAACATTCGCTGACGAAAACATGGAAAAATCAGAGCAAAAGCTGCGAAAATACGAGCTTTTCCGCAGCAACCAACAGTGATCAGCTCTGACCTTTTCGATATTGTCCTGGGGTCATTCCCGTGCACTTTTTAAATAAACGATTGAAGTAACTGGGATTATACCCAAGGTTTTCTGCAATTTCATTGATTTGGTGATCAGTTTCGAGCAACTGCCGTTTTGCTTCTACGATGCGAACATTGGTTAAATAATCAATAAAGTTGACCTGCTTGGCACGCTTGAACTCCTTACTCAAAAAGATTGGGTCTACTTCGAAACGATCCGCAACGTATTCTAACGAAATTTGTTCATTGCGAAAATCAGATTGGATGTACTCAGCTACTTTTTGGATCATTTCACTATAAGAATTAGCGACATTTTCTTGCCAGAGGATGGAGACGGGTTTTAAGAAATGATGGTACAAAAAGGCTTGGATCTGATTGATGTCCAAAAGTCGTTCGATTCGCTCTAACACAACCGTTTTCGATACATAATCCGTTCGTGAGACCCCATTTTCATTTAAAAGGTAATCGACTTGATCGTACAGTCGATTGACCACATAGATCACCGCAGCCTGTTGATTGTTTTCTGCCACGACCTGTTCTAAAAACCGCTGGACACTTCGTTGCAATTCTTCATGATAGCCACTTTTCAGCGCTGTTAAAATCAAATTTTCTTGCGAAAGAGAATACTTCGGCAGCGGGCGCATTTTCTCTCCTTGAAGCACTTGATTTTCGGGAATCAACCGTTGCAGATGGATTTGCTTTTTGAGACGTTGGGCAACTTCAGGCAACTTGCGAATCTCTGTTTCTTGTTGCGAACTAACGATGGTGACATAACGGCAGACGATCAAATTGATTTGCTTGGTGATCATCGTGAAGTAATCTGTCAGTAGCTGCTCTTGATTGACCACAAAAACCAAAATCCGTCCTTCATTTGAAGAAACAATGGTTGATTCAGGGAAAAACATGGCTGTGACATCCGTTATAATGTTTTCTAGCGCAAACAAAATATGGGTTTCATCTTGTGAATTTGCTTGATTGCTTAATAGATCATTGAGTTGGAAATAAAACAGGCGATACCCTTGGTCACTTAAGCGCCAGTTTTTTTGCTGCAGTAATTGTTGCGATTCTTCCTCTGACAGATAGCCATAATACCCTTCCATCAAATGTTGGATCACTTGCCGCTTGAGCGAATCTTGAAAGCGTTCCGCCTGATTTTGCAACAATCCTTTTTCCCGACTTAATTGTTGCCAACGGTCCACCAAAAACTCCAGATCGTTTTCTTTTTTCCATTGGGTATTACCAAAGAGCTGATCCATCGTTTTTTCAAAAGGTTGGTACTGTTTTTTTGCCAAAAAGAGACTCATGACTGCCACACAAGCAATAAAAAGAATACTTACGACGATCAGCACTCTAGCCAAGTGAGTGACTGGTTCAGTAATCAATGCTAAGGGAACGACGGTATAAAAGGTCCATATTTGATTGAGTCGCGTACTGTTTACGGCGATCATGCTATAATCATTGCCATTGATCGATTCGACCCAAGTTCCTTGATGCTCTTCACTCAGCGGTTGGATAACATTCGCTAAGTTCTGATCGCCAATAAAACGAAAACTCTCATGATTAAAGGAAATCGCTGCGAGTCCATTTTCAATTTGAGTATCATAAAAATACTTTAACAATGATTGCTCGTCGATCGTTGCAACTAAAAAAATTTTAGGCTGATCTTCGCCTTGGCTATCAATGTTTTGTACAAAAATCAATTCATCCTCTTCTTCAATGATCTTCCACTGATACTGCCTACCATTATCGATCCGATAGCGTGCAAATGCTGTTTTGGTTTGCTCGAGTGTTAATTCATACGTGCCGCCACTTTCAATCCCAAAAGGCGTCTCGCCTAGTGAATAAATACCGATTCGATTGACATAATTGGAGCTATTTGTTAAGTAAAACAATTCTTCCGACAGCTGGATCAGCGTCTGATAATTTGTCGTTTCCAATAAATCTTCTTGGTAGCGCCTTTGAAACGATTGCCCCCAAACGCTTAAAGTCACTTCCAGCTGCGAGAACTGTTGGTTGATGTTACTAACGATTCCTTCGACTTGGCGATTATTTAGTTCCTGATACGATCGTTGTAATGGTCCGATCAAATAGGCATGCAAAAAGATTGCAACGGCTAATAGCGGCACGACGATCCATAGACTGGCTAGCTGCAGTTTTCGATGAAAACCGCCTGTTTTAAAGTACTTCATTCCCAAACACCCTTGTAATAGATTTTATGTAACAAATTGTCATGCGAAAAAACGCATGACAACCTATCCACAACTATTGAAGTGTATCATCCTTTGACGGATCCAATCAGCATTCCTTTGGCAAAATGTTTTTGCAAAAACGGATAGAAGATCAAAATTGGCAAAGTAGCCACAATGATGACTGCAAATTTGATTCCTTGTTCCGGGGGCACATAGTTGGGGTCCATACTTGCTAACGCATTGGCACCACTGGACGCCATCGTGATCTGTCTTAACAATAACTGAATCGGCCATTTTGCTGAATCGTTGATATAAAGCAATCCACTCATGAAGTCGTTCCAGATACCAACGGCGTAAAAAAGAGTGAAGGTCGCGATCACTGGTTTTGATAAAGGCAAAATGATTTTCCATAAAATCCCTAGTTCCGTACAGCCGTCCATCTTGGCGGATTCTTCCAATTCGATCGGCATTTCTTGAAAGAAATTTTTAATGATCATTAAGTTGAACGGGTTGATCGCGATTGGCAAAATCAATGCCCAATAAGAATTGATCAGTCCTAAATTTTTCACCACGATAAACGTTGGGATCATCCCACCTGAAAAGAGCATCGCAAAAATCACGAGATTCAACAAGGTGTTCCGTCCTTTTAGATGCTTGCGTGATAAAGGATAGGCAAAGGTGAAGGTACAGAAAAGTTGCACCAGCGTACCAACGATGGTAACGCCGACCGTTACAAGCAAACTACGGATAAAGGTGTTGGTTGAAAAAATAAAACGATAGGAGTCGAGACTGATCTCGTTTGGCCATAAGAAAAACGAGCGAGTGGTCAATTCTAACTCCGTAGCAAATGAACCGGCGATCACATAAATAAAAGGAATCACCATGAATAACCCAATCAATGCCAAAAATAGCGCATTAAAAATGTCAAATATTTTCCCTGCTTTCGTATTGTGTAAAGTAGCCATCTTTTTCCTCCTTAGTATAAGCCGCTTTCGCCAAAACGTTTCGCTAATTTATTGGTACAAAGTACGAGGATGATCCCAACGATCGATTTAAATAATCCGACGGCTGTTGAGTAACTGTAAGCGCCATTGGTGATCCCCATCATATACACATACGTGTCAAAAACATCTGCTACTGTCCGGTTCAATTGATTGGTCATCAAGAAAATCTGATCAAACCCAGTAGACAAAATCGACCCGATCCGCATGATCAGCATAATGATGATCGTCGAACGAATCGCAGGCAAAGTAATGTGCCACACACGTCGGAAACGTCCTGCACCATCCATGATCGCGGCTTCGTATTGTTCTTGATCCACACCTGATAAGGCAGCTAAATAAATAATGGTCCCCCAACCGATCTCTTTCCAAATCGATTGCATCACGATCATGGGGCGGAACCATTGCGGGTCTGAGAGAAAGTCGATTTCAACGCCTGTCAACGAAGCGATAAATTGAGTGATCGCTCCATGATCGATGTTGAATAAGATATGCCAAAGACTAACGACGATCGTCCATGAAAGAAAATGTGGTACATAGACGAAGGTTTGAATGGTCCGCTGAAACAGCTTGTTGCGCAATTCATTCAGTAACAGTGCCAAAAAGATGGGTGCTGGAAACGAAAAGAAGATGTTTAAAAAGGCAATCATCAACGTGTTCCACAAGATCCGAAAGAAATCAGGATTATTGAAGAAATCCATAAAATTTTGTGTTCCGACCCATGGACTATCTGCGATTCCTAAAAAAGGCACATAATCTTTGAAAGCAATGATCAACCCATACATCGGTGCATAACGAAATACTGCAAAATAGATGATCCCGGGAATCGTCAAAATATAGAGCCATTTATTTTGTTTAAAATGGTTGAGAAAACTCCCCCATTGCTCTTTCGTTTTCGGCACTTTTTTTATTGTTGTTTCCATTCATTCTCCTCCTCTAATTCCGCTCCAATCAGTGCTAAACAACAAATCGTATTTAGCCCCCACTGTGACAACACATTGGTCGATACCCACGGCATTTCTTTTATTTTTTTCCACGTTGTCGCTGCTTCAATGGTCGCTTCGATCGGCAATGGAACACCCGATTTGTCATTATCAAGCAATAACTGCCAAGCCCTTTGACTGATTGCTCGATCGTTACGCACTCGCCCAGCAAAGGCCATCATCGTCGACGCAAACATTGGCCAGGCAAAATGAGGTTCCGTCAGTACCTCGTTTGACTCTTCTGCTTTTATTTCAGGACTCAAGCTATAAAACCAGCCAAACTCCCCTAACATCTCTGTCCACTCTGGGTCTTCCAGCACTTGAGCAAGTTCTAACCAAATTTGCGGCGCCCCAAAGGAGATGACCATGTGATAGCCGCCAAAATTCCCTGTTCCCATATAAGATAAGGTTTTGTCTTGTGGATCAAATAACACTGTGGGACCAGACAATAGGCGCTGGGGCATGGCTTTGATGCAGGTGATGCCGGTGCGAATTCTTTCAAGGTAAACAGGATCATTCGTCCGTTCCCACTGGGTAAACCAGTTCGAGACTAGCGCAGCCCAATCTGGTCCGATGCGAATCGGTATCCGCTTCGTTTCTCGTTCATAAAACTCGCGCATCGGTGGTAACGCATCAAAAGCATAGGTTTCATTGTCTTTGACTTGTTCCATAATCTCTCCAATGCGTTCATCCGCTGTCAAATAGTAGTAGTAGCGATGGAGACCCGCCATTGAAATTCGAACTTCTTTGGCTTGGCAACCCCAATGAACGACATTATGCCGTGACCCTAATCCTTTGTATTCCCCAGCATGATACTGATCGACTTCTGAAGTATGTCTCGTCATGCTTTCAGCCAGATAGTAGACGCTTGGATCACCAGTCCGTAAAAAATCTAACCAAAGCCACATGTTAGGGACCAATTCAGTGTTTTGCCAAGCGTACCCACCAAGATCGTAGCGCCATTGGTGTCGAAACTGATCATAGGTATGCATGACATCACCATAGTTCCAATAGCCATACCAACCTCTTTGTTGGACTTCTGCTAAATAGAATTGCCGCATCTCAGCCAATTGTTGCTCCAGCAATTGTTTCGTTTTCGTTGATTCGTCTGGTAAACTGATCCTGCCAAAAACCCTCGTCTCTTGATAACGCTCTGGCAATGAAACGATCTGGGCAGGTTCTTGGTTTTCTTGAGCTAAGCCCAGCAACACTTCTTCTGACGGGGCTTCTTCATAAAGATCCAACCAACAACGCGTCGTATTTGCTACACCAACTGCCGTCGAACGAATCTCTTCCATTCCTTCGTATCCGCTAAGCATATGATCCCGTTTGGAATAGTGCTGAAAATCCATTGGCTTGGCATTCGGTGACCACTGCCACATCGTGATTTGGGTTTCTTTTTGGGTGATGCCTGTCACCTCGATCGCAGATGGTGCTTTTTCCCAAAATTTCTCCATGCTGCAAGAAACGCCGCCGGTTTCTCCCCCAGCGTAAAAGGTACCTGAATAATGCTCGCCATCCCCAATGGGCAACCAACAGTACCCAGCTTCGGTCTGTTTTTCTAATTCAAATGACCGATGATTGATTTGATTGACCCGAAAATTGTCCCAAATAGCATTTTCCACCGCATGAGACAGCATCGGCTCGTCCGCTGGGGTCAATGAAACGAGCTGTCCACTGGCTTGTTGTTGATAGGGAATGTTTTGCTGATAGTGTCGCCGTGAAAGTAACAATTGTGCCGCTTCATGATACACAGCATCTGCAATAAATTTGACTTGTCGATTCCAATTTTCACCTGTCAACGCATAATCAAATGCTACCCCCATGCCTTCATAAGCAAGTGGTTTGATGATAATGACCGTATGAATGATTTCCAATTTGCTGATTTCGCGAAAGATACGGAACCGTAAAATAAACTCTTGCACCACTTCTTGATTGATCTCAATGACGCCCGATACTTTGATAACGGCTTTTTCTGAACCATTTTCTTCCAACATCAAGTCCGTTACTTTGGACTGCACCTTTTTGTTTTGGTATTGCAGGATTGCGTGAAGATCTTGCAATTTTTTCTGCCCATTGACCGCTACCCAGTCCAATACATTTTTCCCTTCCCCATGTTTCGGGAAGAAGCCTTTGATCGTACCGTTGTCAAAATAAATACCGTTGTAAGCTTCCCTAGCAATCGCCTGTTTCTTCTGGACACGCTGTTTTCTTTGAAAAAGTAACTGCGTCGTTTCTGCCACCAGACCACTGTGTCCTGTCCATTTCACACTGCCATCTGGCCAGTAAGCCAGTACTTTCGTTTGCAGCGGCTCCTCCCCCAGCAAAAACAGTTCCTCCCTTAGAACCTCAGGTTGTAAAGCTCCTTTTTCCCATGGATACCCAAAACTCAGCCCACGTTTTCCCTTAGGTTTATTTTTGAGCCATTTCAATGCCATGTTCGATTTCCTCCCCTTCTCTCTCTGCAGGTTGAACTGCATCGTTTTGTTGCTTTAGCTTTTGTTCATTTTCATCAAATAATTTCAAGTAAATCCCCATTGTGCCAATGATCCACATCCCAATACTTAAAAATGGCAGGAGACCGGGGAGAAAAAAGCTGATCGTACTACAAATCCCAAACCAAAGGACGCCTAAAAAGGTGCCAATAGGTTGAAAAAAAAGAAAGCGTAGTGAAGCGCCTAGGTACTTCTTCGTTGGGAGCACATAATATTCGTACATGCTAAGCAATGTATTAATCACAGCGATCGCGACGCATTGGCTAACGATCAATAGGATCAAGCCTGTTTGAGTCAATGCCGCTAAAAATCCTTGCTGGATCACTACCATGGGGCACAAATAAAAGAGAATGATCGGTAAGCCCAAGCGATTCGATCGCCAAAAGTTCCTGCGGTAATACCAAAAGAACGTTTGAAAAAAAGGCGGCGATTCCTGTTTAAGGGTTTTCTTTGCTACGTGGAATCCTGCTTGTACGCTAGGCGCCAGTCCAAAGATGATCCCACCTACTAGCGCACCTATAATAACGGTTACATTTATCAGCAAACAATAAAAGACAAAATCTGCTGCTTGATATACTTTCTGCCAATTCATAACCGTTCCTCCTCTAAGGAATATACCTTTAAGTCTTTATAGCGGGCCTTCATTGGCGCCATTTGCCGAAATCCGATCGCTCCTTTGGTTAATATGGGACCAAACTGTTCCTCATCAAGATACCTTAACACCAATAAGTCGTTGATCCAAAAGGAGATCGTTGCACCTACCTTATCGATTCTTAGGTGATAAAACCCTCGGGCATCTGCTACACTCGGAAGTGGATCTGCGCCTTGGGCGACCAGATGAAACCCATGGCTTTTGCGCAAATTACACGTTTCAAACGCCCGTTCCTCCTCATACTTTCTTCGAAAATAAGAAAGGTGGTAAGCATCGATCCCTCCAGAATGATACTCGGGATATGCCCCGGTTCGTTTGGGTACTCCAGAATCGAAGATCGAGCCACCCTTGCGATTGGCTGCTGCAAAAAAGAGCATACATAAGCCTGGTTCAGCCAGTGGTTGAAACTGCCAGGTGATTCGTAGGTCCGCTGGAAATTGTTGAGGCAGCCATAAAACAAAATGTGGTTGTTTGTTTGATTCTTCAGAATACGTATTCGCCAGAATCATCCCGTCTTGGAAAGTAATCTTGGGCTCTCCTTCAGCAATAAAGTGTTGAATATCTGCTGCTTGATTCAGCGGATTTTCATAGATCAATTTCGCTACCATTTCTTCTTCTCCTTTTATGCTTATATGAGCTGCTTTTCTCTTTTCATAGTAAACTTGACCTACATTTCTAACAATTGACTTTTTTTGAATTCCTTGATATCAAGCGTTAGATTAGGGTTTTCATTTGCTTGTTTCCATTTTTTCTTTTCTGATTTCTTACTACCTGTCTCGTCTCACTCGACTATTACTCCATTTATTAGCTGAAAAATTAGCTGGAAAAAATCAGTGAAAAAGAAAAAGGTTGAGAGCAAGATCCACTCAACCTTCTTCGACTGTCGTTATTATGCTTGATGAAGGGCATTCGTTTCTTCCATCAGCTGCGTGCCTCCTTGATTCTTCCAAAGTTCGATCGCAGCTTCCCATCCCGCTTCATCGATTTGTCCTGCAATAAATTGAACCCGTGCATCACTAATGATCTGATCAAGCTGTGCCCCTTTCGTTACATACGTATCTGTATTATAGGAGGCTGCTGGATTAAAGACAGCGTGCTCTAAATCAGCTTCCATCAGTGACAATCGTTTTTCATAGCTTTCAGTAGCCGCTTCTGTATCAGGTTTAGCAATATAGTACAGGGTATCTTCCGTTACATTCATCCCAATTTGTGAGTACCCTTTGACCGCATTGGCTAGCGCTTCAGCTTCTGATCCTTCTAGTGCGACGGACATTCCATCCACTACTTCAAAATTGATTCCTTCGATTCCGTTGTTCAGCAATACCTGTGCTTCTTTATCATTTAATTTATCAAGGAACGTCAACACCTCTTTTAGATGTTCCTCTGTCTGGACACTCGACTTAGGAATCGCCAAGAAACCAGAATAGCCATCTGTCGGTAACGCATTCATCGTACCGTTATTATCTTTTAAATTCCCTGTAAAGACGACGAGGTCTTCTTCTCCAGCTTGCAATAATTTATTACTGATTTGTGCTGCTCGTGAATACGTATCAATAATGATCCCACCACGTCCATTGATAAACGGCTCATCCCATTTATCTGCTGCCATAGTTGCAAAATCCCGATTGACATAGCCTTGTTCCACCATATCTTTAACAAATTGCATTGATTCTAGGTATTCTGGTTGCATAAAGGATGGCTCTAAAGTGCCGTCTATTTCTTTCCAAGCATTTCCTGCCCCAAACCAAGTAGCTAACACATCGTAAGGACTATTTGAATTGATCGAGCCAGGCCATTGGGGAATAATCAAACCAAACGTATCATTTTCACCATTCCCATCGGGATCGTTCTCAGTAAATGCTTTGGCAATCTCATAAAGATCATCGATCGTTTCTGGTACCTCTAAGTTTAAGTTTTCTAACCAATCTTTTCGGATGATCACCGCCGTCCGCATCGCATCACGTTTTCGATAAATTCCGTACACTTTACCATTCACAGAAGAATTACGCAAAACATCCTCGTTAGATTGAGAGAGATTAGGATAATCAGCTAAATAGTCGGTCAAATCCCAAAAAGCGCCATTTTCTGCTGACTTGATAAATCCTCCTGATTTTCCTTGAATGACCATCACTTCTGGAATATCATCTGAAGCTAACGTAATATTCATTTTATCCTCGTAGGATGTATTGGGTGCCCAGGTAATATCAATGTTTTTGCCAGTGTAAGCTTCTAATTGTTTCAAAATCTCGTTGTCACTTGCAGGTGGTTCAGTTTCAATGTACGGCGATAAAATCGAAATCGTATCATAATCTGTTGTGGAACCTGCTTCCTCCTTCCCACATGCCGACAAAAAGACGACTGATAGTAACCCCAAACCAAGAATCGTACTTAATTTTTTCACTACTTTTCCTCCTTAGATTTTGTTGTTGAGCCCGATTAAGTAAACCGCTTTCAATACCAAAAGCATAACGAAAAGCAGGATTTCCAGCAATTGACATTTTTTGTTAATCGTTGATATATGGCTGGGTAGGGAGTTTTGCTCTACATTTGCAGGTATCGTAAATTATAGGAAAAAAGAATAAATAGTTCTTCGTGTTCTTAGTTCGCTCAATCAATTTAATTATCGCAGTTTTTCTGATTCCTATCATTCTTAAATTCTCGTTGTAGAAAAAGTAGCCTAAGTACTGATGTTCTTATTCGTGAGAGATTTGGAAACACCTTATCATGAAAAAAAGACCAACTCATTGGTCTTCTTTGATAATTCATCAGTTTTTTAGTACTAAGCGGATCACCACTTATTCATATTTGACAGAAAGAGTACTACCGCTCATACACATCATTTTGATCCAAGGTTGGCGCTAACGCAGTGACGATCGTTTCCACCATCTTTAAGTTCTCAACCCCTGCAATCTTGCCGAACTCATCGGCATGGATGGAAAGATTTTTCAATATTAGATTGCGGATCGGTTCTGCTGGGCTGGCCTCGATGAAGAAAGCACGCACGCTTTGTTGTCCTATTTTGGTAGCTTGCACGTTTTCAATAGTAATGTCGCAGACCTTTGCTGGACCTACTGGAATAGCAGGTTGTGCCATCAATTTGTGCCAATAGTCGGGAATCTCTTCCGCATAATCAGCTGGCAGTTCTGGATAACTATAATCTGGGTACCAATTTGTTTGTAAGAGAAAAGGAAAGCCAACATCCTTCATCGTTAAATCCGAAGCAGTGACCTTGCGTATAAATCCACCTCGATTGTTGGCGGATTTGATCCGAAACCCTGCGCCAGTTTGCTCAAAGACGACTTTTTGGATTTTGATCTCTTCGATCCCACCTGAAGTTTCACTGCCAATGGCAATTCCTGAACCGTACCCTAACTGACAGTCTTTGATCGTGATTTTCCGACAGCTTCTTTGCTGGGCTAAGGCTTCTGCCCCACGTCCCGCTTTAATCGAGATATTATCATCGTTGCAGGAAATGTGAGCATTTTGAATGGTGACTTCTTCACAGGAATCAATATCGATGCCATCGGTACTAGGCCCTTTCCCATTGTCTATCGTGATGCCGTCGATCAATATGTGGTGAGAATACGTGATTTGGGTATTCCAAAAACCCGACTGTACCGACGAAATATCTTTGATGGTTACTTGCTGACTTTCATAAACAAGGATATTCCGTGGACGCTTGCAATCATAATCTGCTGCCCAGCGTAAGCCTCTCTTTGCGTAATCCGCCATCATCCCGCTGGCTTCATCTGTTCCCCAAAACGTTTGCCACCATGTTTCTCCACGACCATCAAGTTTTCCTTTTCCCGAGATCATGACATTTTCTGCGTGAAAAACATTGATCATCGCTGCAGGCCACTTCATATTGATCCCTGCGACCCGATTATTTACTTCGGGATAATCGGTCAGTTCTTGACTACCATACAGAATCGTATCCTCTGAGACAATCAAGTGCACATTGCTTTTTAAAAACAGTGCGCCGATTTGATAGGCGCCGGGTGGTGTAATCACTGTTCCCTGCACAGTTGATGCTTGGTCAATTTCTCGTTGCAATAATTGCGTGATGTCTTCCATTCTTGCTTTCCTCCTGCGCTTTTGTTTTACGCTACAAATAGGTTTGTCGATATCCATGACTTTGAAAAATTTGCGCATCGCCAACCTTTTTTCATCTATCGTTTATTTGGATAGAACTAAGTGCTTCTTACTGGCGCTGCCCATCAAGTAAAGCGTTCCTCTTGGCTCATCTCGTTGTCTTTTCCCATGTATTTTTGGCGTCTTTTTTCTCTACATTCTTTACTATAGTCCCCTTAGCGGGAAAAGAAAGTTCTTTTTGATTTCTGGGGATCGTCTTTTTTTGCAACGTCCTTTCTTGTTAGAAAAATGCGCCTTTTTGTCTACAAAAGCAAAAAGGCGCAACCTGTCAAGGAAGGAAATAAGGTGCTTAACTAACTGTTTCTCATTGGGAAAACCAACGCAGATCATTTCCAAAAGCTTGTTCTACGTGCGTTTCTTTTGCCCCACCATGGATAGTTCGACTGTTTCTTGGCAACTTATTGCGTCACTTATGGCCGCTCGATCAATGATCGCTGCCTCTTTAAAGCTGACCTCCTGACACTGTTCAAAAATCATTTTCTTTTGCCCTTTAGCTGATTCAAAGGCAACTGACTCAAAAGTAACGCGTTGGATCGGTGAAACCTGCTGTGTTTGTTCATCGACAAACCCTTTTAGCTCGACCAAAGGGTTCTGCCCTACGATACGGGTATTCTTGACCAAAATATCCGAAATGATCGGTAACTGTTGTGCTGCCTGACCATCGGCATTGTAAGCAACAGGATGAGCCATGAAACGATCCAACAGGCAATCGGTGATCGTCACTTGACGAATATAGCCACCACGATCATTCTGCGCTTTCAATTCTAGTCCATAAAGCGTATTGGTCAGTTGACAATCTCGAAAAGCGATATTTTCAACACCACCAGATTGCTCACTACCAATCGCGATGCCATGTCCCCCTCGAATAGCCAAATCAAACAGCCGAATATTTTTCGCTGGTCTATTGATCTGATTTCCTTCTGGATTTTTGCCAGATTTGATTGCGATACAATCATCGCCCGTATCAAAAACGGTGTCAAAAATCAGCAAATTTTGCGAAGAATCTGGGTCCCAACCATCGCCATTGTCGATGCCTTTGGACTGAATAGTCACCCCATGGGTCACAACGGTGTCACAGTAAATCATATGAACAGTCCAGCATGGTGGATCACTCAACGTCAGCTCTGTCAAATGGATGTTTTTGGCCTGCATCATACAGATCAAACGTCCCCTTACTCGTCTTCCAGGTTTTCCATCAGAAACATATTCTGGATACTGTTCACGGTCTGCATAAGGGTTTCGCATCGCTAGTCCTAATGGATTCCCGCCACCAATGATCGTTCCTTTGCCACAAAGACGGACATTTTCACAAACGATACGCCCTCGATCGCCCCGATCGATATACCCAATGTTGATCAATGAACGAAAACAAAACAATTCCCAGCCTTCATAACGGCTTAATGGCAACCCCTCTTGATTCACGCTTCCTAAATAATCGTGAGGGGCAACCCGATACGTTTCTATGTCGAGGCTTGCTTGCAATGTGCCATCTACCTGAAAAATCATATTGCTTTTTAGCTCCAACGCACCGGAAAGGATCACCGCCCCTGTTGGGATCCAGACTGTGCCGTTGCTAGGACAATCGTTGATCGCTTGCTGGAGAATGGCGGTACTATCTTCTTTGCCTTCGCTATCAGCATGGTATGGTGCTTGCGTAACATCTAACACAACACTTTTTTTCTTTGTACGAAAGGTCGTCGTGACTGCGGTATTTGTAAGCAGACATCCCTGAAGATCGAGGCAGATGATCGTTACTTGATACGTTTGATCGGCAGATAAGTTTGTCAACGTCCAATGCGTCTTGTTTGTTGGTCTGGTTTGGATCAAATCGTTGTCTAAAAACAATTGATAACCAAAAATAGCTTGAGCGTGCAGCGGCTTCTCCCAAATAAGGGTCGCTTGATGAGCGCCGATCGTGCTTGGTACGACATGAAAATCAATTACTTGAAATGGTTCCATCGGTTTGTCCTTTCTTCAACGAATTCATTCAATAGAAAAAAGATATTCCAAAACAGCGAATATCTTTTTCCATACTTATTTAAGACCAGTCGTGCTGATGCCTTCAACAATGTATTTTTGGAAAATAAAGAAAATGATCAACACAGGCAGCAAGGAGACCACAGACATCGCGAACATGGCTCCCCAATTGGAGGTGCTGCTAGCATCCAGGAACTGCTTCAAGGCAATCGATACCGTGTAGTTTTGCGGACGTGTGAGGTACAGCATCGGTCCGATCAGTTCTTCCCATTTCCAATAGAAAGAGAAGATCGCAGCGTTTGCCAAGGAAGGCTTCATCAACGGTAGAATCACGCGGAAGAAAATACCGACCCGTCCACAGCCGTCCATTTTTGCTGCTTCATCTAAATCTGTCGGGATCGCAGAGACGAATTGGACCATCATGAAAATAAAGAAGGCTTGTCCGAAGTATGAAGGAACGGTCACTGGACGAATCGAGTTAAGCCAGCCTAATTGATTAAACCAAAGATACTGAGGCACCATGATGATCTCTTGCGGTAGCATCATCGTGACCAAGATACAAGCAAACCAAAAGCCTTTTCCTTTGAAAGGAATCCGACCAAATCCATAAGAAATGACAGCCGAAGAACAGACCGCCCCTACCATTGAAATCAACGCGATTTGCAATGAGTTGAAAATATAGCGAATGAAGGGAATCCCTGCGATCCCTTCAAACCCCTTGGTAAAGTTTTCTAACGTCCAGCTGCGGGGGATCAACTCCGTTGCCGTTCGAAAAATGTCACTACTAGGTTTAAAGGCACTAAACAGCAGCCAGAAAATCGGATAAAGCATCAGTAATGCAGCAACTAAGATCACGGCATCAAAGAAATAATTTTGTTTTTGTTCACGCATCAATCAAACCTCCTCGTTTTCTTTAAACACCCAAAATTTCGATGTTGCGAACAACAGAATCGTAATCAACCCAACGATGACCAGTAAAATCCACGCTAAGGCTGAAGCATAGCCCATTTTGAAATCGGTAAAGGCTCGTTGATACATGTACAAGGAATAGACTAACGTGCCGTTACGGGGTGAACCCGTCCCATTCGAAATGATAAACGCAGGTGTAAAGGTCAAAAAGGCCATGATCGTTTGATAGATCAGATTGAAAAAGATGATTGGCGTCAGGACTGGGACCGTGATATTGAAAAACTGTCTGATTTTTCCTGCCCCATCAATTTCCGCCGCTTCGTAATAATCTTTCGGAATATTTTTCAAACCGGATAAGAAAATCAACATCGACGAGCCAAATTGCCACGCTGCTAATAAAATCAAGGTCATCAACGCTGAGCCAGGACTTTTAAAGAAGTAGATCGGGTCTAAGCCGATCGCCGCTAGCACGCCATTGATCAACCCTGAATCGCCAAAAAGATTCCGCCACATGATCGATACCGCCACGCTCCCACCTAAAATCGAAGGGATATAAAATAATACCCGATAAGCGCCGCTTAATTTCGATGGGCGGTTGATCAGCATCGCCACTGCTAATGCGACGATCAGCCGTAAAGGGACTGCCAACACAACATATTTCAGCGTAACAGTCAGTGACTGAACAAACTTGGGATCATTCGTAAAAATCGTTATAAAGTTATTCCAGCCAACAAATTGCGCCTCTGTCAATAGATCATAGTCATGAAAAGACATAAAAAGAGAAATCCCCATCGGGACGATTATAAAAGCAAAAAAGCCAATGATGAAGGGTGAGATAAATAAGTAGCCTGTAACCATATTCTGTTTTGATTCTGGTAATCGATTAAACCAGCTTTTGAGTTTCCCAGGTTCTTTGGCCGTGGGTGATTTTGATTGTAGTTCCATAATTTTCACTTCCTACCTCCTATAGTTGATTACGCTTACAAGTTGATTTTAACGAAGTACTTCTTAAGAATGAATAGAAAAAAAAGCACAGAAATGTGAAAAACTAGAGGACCTATATTTTTTTCCTCCAGTGCTTCTCCTAAAAAAACGCCTTTACTGAAAAAGTCAGTAAAGGCGCCGCATCTATGCTTATTGATAGTTTTCTGCAAAAATTTCTTCGCAGCGTTGCGTAAAGGCATCATAAGTTTCTTCTGGTGTCATCGTGCCATAAGTGATCTCTGCGTACAGCTCTTTAAAGTACGTGTTGATTTCAGCAAACCCAATTGGTGGGATTGGGGATGGATCACCGACGATGTCTGCAATATCATCTAAGAAATCAGAGGACTCTTGTTCTTCTGGTGTCATGTCGGCATAAAGCAATTCTTTGATGGCATCATTGGAAGGAATTCCCCGCTCAGTACCGATGATCTTATTGGCTTCTTCACTATTCACTAAAAAGTCAACAAACTTCGCAGCTGCTTCTTTTGATTCAGAAGCATTCGCGATCGAATAAAAGAACCCTGGTCGATACGCCATCGCCCCGTTTTCTGAGTCAAAAGGACGAGCCAAATTGATTTCGACATCTTCTGCGGCGGAGGCTTTATAGGTCAAGTATTGATTGGACCAAGTCATCATATAGGCTGCTTTTCCTTGTGAAAACGGATATTGATCCATACTGTTGGCATTGCTAGTCACTTCTGCGGTTGGCATTGCTTTGGCTTCCGTAAGATCCGCGATAGCCCCCATAAATTCAACCCAGTTTTCTTTGGTAAAACCGATCTCTGGTTTGCCGTCCGCATCGTATTTGTATAGATCTTCACCTTTAGTGCGTAAAAAGTATTGCAAAATCGTACTGTTGTCATTGTTATCATTCCAACCGTAATCACCTGTTACTTCAGCGATCGCTGCCGTACTTTCTACAAGGTCATCGAAGGTATAATTGCTAAAGTCGATCCCAGTGCCCCCTTGTTCTACCAATGATGGATTGTAGAGCATCGCCATAGTATTGACAGAAGTTGGTATGCCAAAAATGTTTCCATCTAACTCGCCAGTTGCTAAAATCGATTCTTTGATATCATCGGTTTGAATCTCATTGCCGATAAATTCTGACATATCTGCTAATTGATTTTTCGTTCCATATTGCGCAATGTACTGCACATCCATCTGGATCACATCAGGTAATTCTCCAGAAGCCGCTTTTGTTGCTAGTTTTTTCCAATGGTCATCCCAAGAACCATATTCATATTCAACTTTGATGTCAGGATTTTGTTTCTCAAATTCTTTGATTGATTCGATATACTTCTCGTGTCTGACTTCTGAGCCCCACCAGGTAAAGGAAATCGTCGTTTTCCCATCTGCATCAGCTTCTGAGCTTCCGCTACTATTGCCGTTGTTGCCACAAGCTGCTAAGGTCGCACCAAGAAACAACAAGCTCGCTGCTTTAAAAAAAGTTTTCTTCATTCTTCTACACTCCTTTTTGTTTGCGCTTACAAGCTGATTGTAATGGAAATCCTCGTTAATAAAAATGAAAAAACAAGAGCAAATATGTGAAAAACTAGACTGTCGTTTTTGCTGAAGGCTAAGCCTTCACGGGCAATAGCTAGAAAAAAATAGAAAAACAGATGAAAAATGTAAAAAAACAGACATGCTCTATTTTTTCCAATATACTATGCTATACTAGCGTTGAAAAGGCTTACTTTTCAAAAAACAAGGTAGGTGGAAACAATGAAAAAAATACAAACCGGACTGTTTCGTCTTTTTACGGTAACAGCTTATTTTGCTAAATTAAACCTTTTATGGCTTTTCTTTACCCTTTTAGGGTTGGGGATTTTTGGCTTCGGTCCTGCCACCGCTGTCACGATCAAATGTTTACATGATTTTCGTAAAACTGGTCATGACTATTCAGCTGTTGCCTTCTGGCAAGCCTACAAGCAAGCCTTTCGCACCTTTTCCCTTTTTGGCATTGGACTATTAAGTACAGTACTCCTGTTGTTGTTTAACTTACGGATTACTCATTTTTTCCCGACTGAAATGGCTTGGCTGCGTCCTGTCTATTTACTTTTAACGATTCTCCTCCTTTACACTGCATTCATCAGCTTTATGACCTATGCCAAAGCCGAACAACACGCTTGGAAACAGACCTTGTACGTCAGTATCTTTCTAGTCTTTCGCTACCCACTGCAAGGCCTTGCCTTGTTGTTTACCTGGTATTTATTGTTTCTCTTATTGACTGCCAAAACCTCTTTGTTACTCGTCTTTGGACTGGTGATTTTCTTGTTCTTCGCTGAATTTTTTCATGGTCAGATGATTGAAAAAACCAAACAATTGCAAGCAAAGCGAGGCAGTGTCCATGAAGTCCCAGAAGCTGATCAATCACTTTAAAAAGCAGCCTTTTGAGCGACAGTTACATTTTGTCTTTTTTGCGACGGTGGCAATTATCGTCTCATTGGCTGTTCTCCTGACCTTAGTTTGGCGACAAGTCTACATGGCGCAGCTGAAAGAAGCCGCGTATAAAGATGTCTCGATCATTTCAACAAATATCGCCAAGCGTTTAACTGCCGTCGAAACCCTCTCTTTTCGCATTATCGATAGTGCACCGATCCAAAATGGCCTACAAAGGATCTTGGCACAAGATTCCTTGCAATCCTTAGAGGCGATCGACCAAAAGAATGCCTTAAGTGCAGAAATCAACGCCCTCGTACGCAATGAATCAACGATTCAAAACGTCTATCTCTTTACCCCAACGAACGAAAACATGATCAACTTTCTAGCCGAGACCGACCATATCTTTAATGCCCAAACCATCAAAGATATGATCGAGACTTTGCCCGATAAGCCTGCCAAAGGGAGTTGGTTTTTTGCAAAAGACCTTTCTCAAGGCGTCTACCTGCGAAAAATCTATTCAACAGCCGATCTTTCTTTAACCTATATTGGTACGGTGATATTTCTAGTGAATACGTCCTTCTTTCGTAACGAGATCGAAAGTCTTCCCATTGTCTCCGAACAAAACCAATTTTTCATGGCGTATCAGAACCAATTTTATAGTACCGCAAATGACGAGCAAACCCTCGCTGCGGATCAAAATACCTTGCAGCAAAAAATGGAAACCTTCCAGCGATCGATCGGCTCCATGACGTTTGATAATCGCCAGTACTACTACGCAATGGATCGGAAGACGATGCCGAATATGACCTTCATTTATTTGCTGCCTGAAAATCAAGTCTTAGCTGATCTTTATAAACTACAAGGCCTTTCCATCGCTGTGAGTTTGCCTTTTTTATGTTTGATTATTGTTGTGATTCGGAAAATAAGCAATCAGCTGACCCGCCCTTTAGCTGACTTGGCTTCGCAAATGGCAGTTCTGCGGAAAACGAAAAAACTGGCCTCTTTAAAGACCCTCGCTGTCCCAGAAAATAGTCAAGAAGAGATCATGGTCCTTTATGAAAGCTACAATACGATGATCGATGAATTAAATGCCTTGATCAAGGACAATTATGAAATGCGTATATTGTCCCAAGAAATCGAATTTAAAGGATTGCAAGCGCAATTAGATCCACATTTTCTATACAATACGTTAGACTCGATCAACTGGATCGCCATTGAAAATCAGCAGTGGCAGATCTCAGAGATGGTCACCTCCCTTGCCTATTTGTTTCGAAAAAAAATCGATACCAAGTCTGACTTCACAACGCTACAAGATGAATTAGATATCGTGCACGCCTATATCAATATTCAAAACGTTCGCTTCGGGAAACGGATCGAGTATATCGAAGTAATTTTGGTGAATGACTTGTCCTTTAAGATTCCTAAGTTACTGATTCAACCATTGATTGAAAATGTCTTTAAATACGCCGTCAATGATATGAAGGAGACGTGTCGCCTCGTCCTTACGATTGAACAACAAGCAACCTTTCTCCAAGTCAGTGTCTCTGACAATGGCCCTGGTTTTAAAGCCAACTTCTCGATTGAAAAAGAAGGCGGCATCGGATTGACCAATATTCAAAAACGATTGCAACTGCATTATGGTGATCAAGCGTCCTTAGCCATCGTCTCCTCGATTCCCTTCAAAAAGACGACGGTGCGCTTTGTGATCCCCTTAAAAGGAGTGAGTGAAACATGAAAAATATCCTCGTTGTTGACGATGAACCCTTGATAGCAAATGGTGTGGCTAACCTCGTTGCTTCTTTTGATTTCCCATTAGTGGTCAAAGGAATTTACACAGACAGTGAAGAAGCCTTGGCATTTTGTCAGCAAAACACCATCGACATCGTGATTACCGACATCAATATGCCTAAAGTCAATGGACTTGCCTTGATCAAAAAATTAAAAGCCATCAATCCTGCGATTCAAATCATTATTTTGACAGGCTTTGGCAGCTTCTCCTTTGCCAAAGAAGCGATGGCTTTAGGGGTCAAATTTTTCCTTGAAAAACCTGTTTTTCCGAGCAAGCTTTCAGAAGCGTTGGCTGAGACGATCGAACGTTCTGAACGTCGTCAAATGGAATCTACCCTCTATTTAAAACAACAAATTGAACAATACATCAATAGCTGCGGAGAAGAACCGCTGCCTGAATCGTTCGTTTTTCCATTTTGTATGTACTTATTTGATTCGAAATTCTATCACGCCATCGCCAAGCGGATCGAAAGCTATGAGAACCATCACGAGTTGGTGATCGGTCATCAAAACAAAGTTGGCTATATCCTGAACTTCAGTACGGAAAATACCTTTAATCTCTTTTTTAAAACGAAGGTACAGGCTGCGCATCTAGGAAAAGGGATCGCCATCAATTGCTGGGTCGAAACCCCCGAAAAATTTTTACTCAGTTATCATTTAGGCAAGCGGAACTTGGATAAGGAGTTTTATTTTGATACCTTTGAAGTCATCCAAGAAGCCCAAATCTCACAAGAAAATGTCTATGAAAATAGTCTCTACATGGAATACCGTGAAAAACTTTTGGCATTGATCGACAAAGGCGAACTGACTTTAGCCCAAGTTCTTACGGAAAACTTTTTTTCTACCTGTCGCATGGAGCTTTACCCTGTCCAACTATTGCGGCTGCAGGTCAACGATTTGTTATCAGCAATTTTTGAAAATCATCGCATCAAAAAAGACATCTACTTCGATGACTATTCCCCAAAGATCATGCTCTTGAATAATTGGCACGAACTCCAGTTTATGCTGCTTCACTGTATCGATTTGATGCGGGGCAGCTTAGACGATAGCGAGAACATGCAGTTGTCCCAAAAAGTCAATCTAATCATCGAAGAATATTATGACCATGAAGCATTGTCATTGAAATGGATCGCCGCCCATCTTTTGTACTTAAATCCTGAATACTTAGGAAAAACCTATTACAAAGAAACCGGGATTCGCTTCAATCAAAAATTAGCCGAATACCGCATCCAAAAAGCACAAGAATTGCTGAAGAAAAACTACAAAGTCTACGAAGTGGCAGCGATGACGGGCTTTAGTAATGCCCCCGAATATTTTGTTCAAACGTTCAAAAAGATTACCGGTATGACACCAAAGAAATTCTTGAAGCAGCAAGAAAAAGCACTTCTCTCTTAACGGTTCTTCTATCCGAAATGATTGTTTTGCTATTTCAACAAAAGAGGTAGTCCGCTCACATTCGTGAGCGAACTACCTCTTTGACTAACCAGTAATTGATGTCAAACAATTGATGCGACCGTGTTCGTTTTAAGAAATAAACATTTTTGTCTAGCTTACAGCGTAAAGACTTCCTTTAACTCCTGTGTCACTGGCGAATCATCCGGATTTGTTTCCATAAGTTCTGCCATGTACTGCCACCATTTTTGGTTGATCTCGGTTGCCGCTAACTGCTGCCAGCGGGTTTCATCTTCAATCTCAAGGTAGCCAAACAACGCAAGGCTTTCTGGATCTAAAAAAATCTGGTAGCTTTTCGCCCCGTGTGCTATGAGCTGCTCTTTTAGTTCTGGCCATAGTTCGCGATGCCGTTTTTCATATTCTGCTTCATAACCAGGATGTAGCTTCATCCGAATCGCTTTTTTGATCATCTTTGTCTGCTCCTCTCTTTATTACGTAAGGTGTTCTGCTTAACAAAATGAAACCAATAGTTCAGTAAATGCTAAAACTGTCAGTGATTGCCCGTAAGGCATCGCCGTAATCGCGATATTTTTGTAGTACGCCAAGTCTTCTCCCATTCCAGTACCGATGGAAACATTTTGGACTTCTCCATCTTCTGCGACTTGTTCGATCAAACCGGCTAACGCTTTATAGGCAACATCTTCCCAAGCTTTGTCAATGTAACGCTTATGAACGGCTTTTAAAATCCCATAGGCAAAACCAGCCGTCGCGGAAGCCTCCACATACGAGCTAGGATCGTCTAACAAGGTGTGCCACAGGCCACTTTCATCTTGCATTTCTTGCAAGGCAGTTAGTTGGTCTAAGAGGGTATTGATTAAGAAGCCACGTAACGCATCTCCTTCTTGCAAGTCGAGAATTTCAATGATCTCAGGAATCGCAATGGTGATCCAGCAGTTGCCTCTTGCCCAAAGCGCTTGTGCATAATTGTGGCGTTCTTCAAAGGTCCAGCCGTGGAACCAAAGCCCAGTTTTTTTATCCACTAAGTATTTGATATGGATCATAAATTGTTGTTTTGCTTCTTCGATATAAGCCGGACGATTCAGCAACATGCCAATTTTCGCCAAAGGCAAAGCGGTCATCATCAAGGTATCGTCCCAAAGCTGGTTGCGATTTTCTGGTCCATAGGTCGCATGCTGCAGACCATTTTCATCGGTTCGCGGCATATCATGCATGACCCATTCCGCCCATTGTTCAAGGTAAGGCAAGTAACGAGAATCTTTGGTGTCTTCATAAAGATACGCCATTGCCAAAAGCGGCGCCATCGTGTTGACATTTTTAGGCGGCGCGCCTTCTAACATCCGCTGCTCAAACCATTCTTCCACAACTTGGAGCGCTTTAGGATTTTTGGTGATTTGGTAGTTTTTATAAATGCCATATAGTCCCACCCCTTGCGGCCAGTTCCAAATCCCCCAGCTTTTATCATCAACGATCAAGCCGTCAAAGTCTAATAGAAATTCGCCATTATCATCCTTGATCGTCGTTAAATTTTCGATCATGCGATCAATTTTTTCTTCTACAACACGTTTTTCCACAAACAACTGTTCTAAAATCACCATTGGGTTCATCCTCTCATTTCTCTTTGATAGATTGATCGTAACACGCTTACATTTACACAAAAATAGCAGTTATTGACACTTTACTATCTATTCTTGTATGATAAAAACAAACGAGTACGAAAGGAGCCAATCATGGAGAAGCAAAGTGCGGATACGATGATCAACGATCGTTTTGAGGCCTTTCATATCAAAGACATCGTAGAAGAAAACAATACCCTTTATCATTACCATAGTTTTTATGAGATTCACTGTACCTTAAAAGGATCAGCGGTCTTCTTTATCGATGGCGGAGAATTCCCTCTAGAACCTGGTACGATCATCTTGATTCCTCCAAACGTCTTGCATCGAATCGTTCATCAAACTTCTGATTTTTTCGAGCGAACCTACCTGTATATCAATCCTAGTTATCTCGCTGCCCTCTCCACTACCCAAACAGATCTCACTGCCTGTTTTCGTAGCAACGGCGGCATCAACAGTCGTATTTTATCGATCGATGCCGACCAACTAGACCAGCTATTGCGTCCTTTACGCAAAAAAACGGATAGCAATTATGGCACCGACTTACTTTATCAAAATCATTTGATTGCGTTTTTGATTTCCATCAATACGATTGCCTATCAGGAAAAAGAACCGCTATTTTTATCCGACTCACTCTATAAAAATAAAGACATTTTGGCTGCTATTACCTATATCAATCAGCATTTGACCGCTGATCTCTCCTTAGAGACCGTCGCCAAAGCCCTTTTCATGAGCCCATACTCGCTTTCAAGGACCTTCAAAAAAGAAACTGGCGTCGCCTTTCATGCCTATGTGGTAAAGAAACGACTCTTAAAGAGCAAAGAAATTTTACGTAAAACCAGAAGCGCCACCGCCACGTTCGAAGCTTGCGGCTTCAACTCCTATACCCATTTTTTACGCTGCTTTAAACAAGAATTTCAGCTGACACCAAAAGAATTTTTACAAGAAGAAGCCCAAAATCAGTTTGTCCGTTTTACGCATTTTGCAGGGAAAAAATAGCAAGCCGTTGCAAAGCGCCAATCATTGGCTCGTGAAAAAAGAGTTGCTGCTTCCCTTTCCTGATGTTAGATGACACAATACAAAAAGAATGACACGAGGAAATGTGTCATTCTTTTTGTATGCTATAAAACTTCCCCATTTGAAGCGATCACTTTTTTATACCACTCAAAGGATTTTTTCTTGGTTCGTTTCAAGGTGCCGTTGCCTTGATCGTCTCGATCCACGTAGATAAAGCCGTAGCGTTTACTCATTTGACCGGTGCTGGCTGCTACAAGATCAATACAACCCCAAGTAGTATAACCAAGTAGTTCCACGCCATCGATCGTCACTGCATCTTTGAAGGCTTGAATATGTTTTTTTAAATAGTCGATCCGATAATCGTCTGCGACAAACCCATTCTCATCAGGGGTATCGATCGCCCCTAACCCATTTTCTACGATAAACAACGGTTTTTGATAGCGATCATACAATTGATTCAATGAATTTCTCAGTCCTAACGGATCAATCTGCCACCCCCACTCAGTCGATGATAGATGTTCATTTTTAATTGATGGAAAGAGATTCCCTGTCGCTTGCGCATAGTCTTCTGGGTGGGCACTGACCGTTCGCGAACAGTAATAAGAAAAACTGACAAAATCAACAGGAGAAGCCGCTAAAATCGCCTCGTCCTCAGGTGTTATTTTGATTGTTAAGCCTTCTCGCTCAAATTTTTTCAAGGCATAATTGGGGTATTTGCCTCGGGCTTGCACATCGATAAAGAAATAGCCTTCGCGATCACGATCGATTGCTTCTTGGTAATCTTCAGGTCGGCAAGTATAAGGATAATGACTGCCACCAGCCAGCATACAACCAACTTGATTGGTCGGATCGATTTCATGAGCCTTTTGGGTTGCTAAGGCACTGGCGACTAACTGATGATGCGCTGCTTGGTATTTGATTTCTTGACGATTGTCCCCTTCTTTAAAGACGATCCCGCCACCTACAAAGGGCTGATGCAGCAAAATATTGATTTCATTGATCGTCAGCCAATATTTGACCAACCCGCGATAGCGTTGGAAGACGGTTTCCGCATAAGTCACATAGAAATCAATGAGTCGGCGATTTTTCCAGCCACCAAATTCCTTGATCAAATGCAGCGGAACATCGAAGTGGGCAATCGTGACTAATGGCTCGATTTGATGTTTTCTCAATTCTTTGAAGATTTTCTCATAAAAAAGCAGTCCTTCTTCGTTGGGCGCTTCGTCATTGCCATTCGGAAAAATCCGTGACCAAGAAAGTGACATCCGATACACGTTAAACCCCATTTCGGCAAAAAGGGCAATATCTTCCATATAATGGTGGTACATATCAATGGCCGTTTGGGCTGGATAAAAAGAATCTTCCTGCCATTCCAACATTTCCAGTTCACCCGCAGCGACCTTTGCGCGATCAGGACCAGTTGGTAAGAGGTCGACATTTGATAAGCCACGTCCTCCTGCTAATACACCACCTTCTGCTTGATTGGCAGCCGTTGCACCGCCCCATAAAAAATCATCTGATAATCCCATGTTATTTCCTCCTAAACTTTGACTACAAGTACTTCCTCTTCTTTAGCTACCAAACCTTCTTTCACACGTTCGACTGCGGTATATTGTGGTGTATTGGTAACGATGATCGGTACTTGTGTGACATATCCTGCAGCTTTTATCTGCGGTACATCAAACGTCAGCAATCGCTGCCCTTTTGTAACTTTTTGCTCTGCTTCTACTAAAGCATCAAAATACTGACCATTTAGTTCCACTGTGTCTAAACCGACATGGATCAACAATTCGATTCCGGTGTCTGAAACCAAGCCAATCGCGTGTTTGGTAGGAAAAACAGCAGCGACTTTTCCATCAAAAGGCGCAATGACTTCACCGATGGGTTCATCGACCGCAAATCCTTTTCCGAGTGCTTCAGAAGCAAATGCGTCATCTTTGACTTGATTCAACGGAATCACGATTCCCGGTACAGGATTGATCAAGCCGGTATCTTCTAGTACTACTGCTTTCATCTCCGGAACATCAATTGTCACTTTTGTTTCATATTTGAAACTTAAGACATAGGTAACGGCCCCACTCACCACAGCTGCAATCACCAATGCGATAATGATGTTCCAAAAATAGCGCATCGTATCATCACCGATATATAGTAAGATTGCTGGGAGACCAGACGAACCGGTCGCAAAGCGATGCGTATTGGTCAAGCCAGCATACAAACCACCAGAAGCCCCACCAATCATTGCCGCAACCAACGGATATTTTTTGGGCAAATTGATGCCATATAAAGCGGGTTCGGTAATCCCCATGTAGGCAGTGATTGCCCCTGATACCGCCAACTGCTTAGTTTTTTTCTCTTTCGTACGCAATGCGACAACTGCTACTGCGGTTGCTTGAGCAATGTTTGAGACCAATGCCCCTGGACCAAAAATACTGTCATACCCAAGTTCTGCCATTTGCATCACCCCTAAAGGAGCAATCCCATTGTGCAATCCAAACATCACCATGATTGGCAAAAAGCCCCCAATCAAAACCGCTGGAACCCAGCTAGCATGGACACTTAAGAAGGTAAAGAAAGTTGCCAAATAACCACCCAAGATACTACCGATCGGTCCAAATAGCGAGAAGGCTAATGTACCCATTATCAAGAATGTTAGCATCGGAACAAAAACCAGCTCCACTGATTTTGGAATCACTTTGTTCAAAAACTTTTCGACATACGATTGGAAAAAAATCACGATCAGGATCGGAATGACTGATCCCGTATAATTTGCTAATGTAAAAGGAATAACCCCAAAAAAGTGAACGGGTTCGCCTGCTGTGACCAAGGCACCCCAATTAGGATGCATCATCATAGCAGCCACTGAAGCCGCTAAAATCGGATTGCATCGCAATTTTTGTGCCACAGTGAAGGCCAGGATTATTGGTAAGAAGAAGAAAACACCATCTGCAAAAAGATTCAGCATGTAATAGGTTTGCGAATCAGCCGTGATCACATCAAAAACGATCAATAAAGCCAAAACTGCCTTAACCATTCCGGCACCGGACAGTGCGGGAATAATTGGTTGAAACGTTCCTGCCACAAAATCGATCGCTGCAGCTGCTGGTCCTTTTTTCTCCCCAGGTTCCGACGCCCCTGATGATTGAAGCGAAACCAATTTTGTGACTTCTTCATAGACATCTTTGACATGTGTTCCGATCACGACTTGATGTACCCCTGCGTTATTGATGTATTTGGCAACCCCATCGAGTGCCTCTAGTTCTCCTTGATCTATACGCTTTTCTTCATTGACTTTAAAGCGCAATCGGGTTTGACAGTGATAGGCATCCGTGATATTTTCTTGTCCCCCCAGATACTGGACGATTTTTTTTGCTAATGATTGATAATTTTCACTCATACATTCCACCCCTAAATAAATTTCAAAGAAAATCTATGTTGTATGTGCTTACCGGTATAACATACTGTTCTTTCTGCCAGCAATGTACCATTTATAGAGAGCGTTTCCAATATATTTTCCTAAAGACGAAATGGATTTCATCTTTTCATTAAAAACCGCTCTTTTTTCGAAATCCATTCCATTAAAAGACCAAACATCGCCTTGACGAAGCCACTAGAAACAATGATATAATTTACTAGATGATTGTGTTACTTTTGATTTATCGCGATCATAATAGGCTTTTTCAACGTAATGGATCCACCAACCGAAAAAGAGCGCCCCGATGATCCCGCAACAACGGATCAAACCACTGCTTCTTCCCCCAACCATTGAAGCAATCCTTACTGAATCAACGATTTGGTCTAGCCTGTTATGAACGGCTATTCTGGGTTGGATTTATAAAAAACAGGCGAAGGGAACGAAGAAACATGACAAACGCGAAACAAGCAATACCCCCAAAAACGATTTTCTTTCATGAAGAAGCTTTTCAAAAAACAGATCAAACGATCATTCGCTGGTTAGGAAACTCCGGTATTCTTCTAAACAGCCGTGGTACATGTATCATGGTCGATCCGGTCTTAGAAGGATTTGACCTGCCGTTACTGATCGATCTGCCAATCAAACCGGCGGCAGTCCCTCACTTAGATGCGGTATTGATCACCCATTCAGATAATGATCACTACGGCATTCCGACGATTGAAAAATTAGTCCCGATTACCGATAGCTTCCATGGACCCAAATATGTTGCCGAACTTATGCAAGAGCACTTTCAAGTTGCTGCCCAAGGTCACGAAATCTATGATTCATTCATCGTTAAAAATTTGGAGATTTCTTTAACAAAGGCGTATCACCTTTGGCAAAATGAGACGACAAAATTTGACCGTGTCTTCCAAATTGAGGACTATTGCGGCTTTTGGATCGATACTCCGGATGGTTCCTTGTGGATTCCTGGCGATTCTCGTCTTTTACCAGAACAATTAGAGATGCCTCAACCAGATGCGATCTTATTTGACTTTAACGACAACGCTTGGCATATCGGCTTTGAGAACGCCGTGAAACTGGCAAATACCTATCCTCATGCTGAATTGATCCTCTCCCATTGGGGAACAGTGGATGCTCCGCATATCGATGCTTTTAATGGGGACCCTGAAGCTTTGTACGATCGGATCGTCAATCCGAAACGGATTCGTCTAGTTGCTGCCGGTGAGCCGATCGAATTGAAATCAACCACTTCCAACAATTTAGAATAGGGAAAAAGGACCACACCGTTTTTGGTGTGGTCCTTTTATTCTTCTGCCATCTCTTTAAACGTCGTTCTTCGACTCGTTTCTAAATAACGAGCGTTGCTGATTTTCATTTGGATATTCTCCTGATAATCGAGGGAAAAAATCTGAGCAAACAAAACCGTCAAAAGGAATTGAATCGATTCTTCTGTGGAAAAATTTCCGATTTTAGAATATAGTTTTTCTCGGCTAGCAATCGTCAAGACGATCGTCGAATAGTCCCGCAAATAGTTGTCCCCACCACTCGTAAGACTGATAATTGGCACACCATTTTTCAGCAATGTTTTCACATTTTTCATAGGATAGGTCTCTGAATTATTGCCAGAATAAGAGATAAGAATGGCACAATCCTGCGGGGTCAGCGTTTGGGAAATCAAGCCCGCTTCGTCCGTATCCGCAACAAAGGCTTTTTTATGAATCGTGTTTAAGTTGCGTTTAAACAGCTGCCCGAAATACGAATTTGGACTACGCCCATAGATGACAACGTTTTGAGCGCCATTGATGAGTCGAGCGGCTTGATTCAGGTCTTTTACCGTCATAAGTGCCGCTGTTTCTTTAATCGTCTGCATGCGTAAGTTCGCCAAGTTTTCAATGATTTCTAATGTGTCTGCCGCCTCACCAAAAGGGATATTCACATCGATCGTTGCTGAGCCATCATCAAAGTGTGCCAGTTCATGCACGAAGGCATACACAAATTCTTTCCAACCGGAAAAGCCAAAATATTTTGCAAAACGGACTAACGTCGGCTTTGAGGTATGGGTCAGTTTTGCGATTTCTTCCATAGTATACTCACTGACTTTTTCCCGATTGCCTAGTAAAAAATCACCGATCGTCCTTCTTGCATCATTTTGTTTAAACGCTGCTTCTTCAATTTTTTGAAAAAGATACATCTGGTTCTCCCTTCTGATTGCTGCTGTTAGTTTTACACGTCCCATTCATTCACGTTTCTTTCTATCTAAAAGCACTGAAAGTGATGAATTGAAGACAGAAAAGCGTGGAGCACGCCAGCGTATGCCTACCCTCGTTCAAAATACAAAAAGAATTTATTTCCCAAAAGGGCGATCATACCAATCAGACATAGCATGCCCCCTGATAAGATCATCTGCATCCCTGCTGTTTCATTGCCGCTGACTAGTATCAGCAAGCGTGATGCATAGGGTGCGAGCGTGACCCCTAAATTGTAAGCAACGATCGAGACGATCGTGCCAAACTTAGCTTCTGCTTCACCACCAGTCGTCAGCAAGTGGGTGAAAAAAGGCATGATGCTGCGAAAGGCAAAGCCTAATAATAAAGAACAACCCAAGAGTAGCCCCACTGTCTGCAATGGATAAGTCAAATAGATGCTGCTTCCTGCAAGCAATGCCGCAATGGGCAGCAACCAGCGATGTAGGCGACTGTATATCAAGCCAAAGGCATTGCCGGCGATAAATGCTCCCGTCGCAATGGCGGCAATCATGTTACTGCCTTCAGTGGCGTCCCCGATTCCTTTTTCCAATAACAATGGTGTGATCTGTAAATTGTAATTAATAAATAAGACAACGATTAGAAACAAGAGCACACCCAGAACGAATGATCGCTGTTTCCGTTCTTTTGAAACCGTGACGTTCGCCAATAACGTCTCATTAGTCACAGCCTGTGTTTCGTTTGGAATAAACAGCTGGACAAAGAAGAGACTGATCAGGGCAAAGCCATAAACCAAGAAGGACATTTCCCAACTGATTTTCACTAGCTGTCCAACCAGCAAAGTCATAAAGATACCACCTAAACCACCGACGGCACTTTCTAATCCAAGAGCTTTGGCTTTCTTTTGCGGCTCATTTTGAAACAGCAAACTAATCATTTGAATCGCCAAACGATTGAATAAGCCGATCCCGAAGCCAAGAATCCCTCGAGAAAGAAACAAGACGGGAAAGCTCCCCTGATACCATGCCGGCAGCGTGCCAAAAACCGCCACAATGACCAAGCCGGTGACCATCGTGTATTTTTTGCCGATCCTTTTTTCGATCATGCTGGTAGTAAAAATCCCCAGTAAAAGAAACAATGATGGAATCGTGGTCAGTAACCCAATGTAGACCGCATCAACTTCTGGAAAGCTTGCCGCAATCGCTGGGACATTGGCAGAAATCGCCGGTGCCGAATAGACAACCATTGCCACCGACAGCAGTGCCAACAACTTCATAGAAAAAAATTTCATAAATACCCCTTTCCTTAAAAACACCTTTTCTTCCTTGTCTCTGAACCCAATAGTCCAAGATGACAAAGTGATCCTTTCACTACCTTATTATTCGCTAGATTGTCCTCGTTGACCAATGCTTAACGCGCTTGGGCTTTATGCTTGAAAAGCATTGGTCTTCTGTATTTTACTGGGTTTCTATGGCGATTGCTGGAACTCATTTATGTTTGTCTAAAAAAAGAAACCTTGCAGTATGTTTTCTGCAAGGTTTCCTTCTTTTCATAAATCGACTGTAACTACTCAGAATGCTTTAGTGAATTGATTGCTGTAACTGTTCCATAACGTCTTTCGTAATTGTCTCAACGGTGATACCAAGTTCAGATAAAACGTCCGCTGCCCGGTAATTATCATAAAATTTCTTTTCTAAGCCATAGTTTTTGACGACAATCTCACGATCACCCAGGTAGCTGGCAATCATTTGTCCATAGCCACCCTCTCGTATGCCATCTTCCAACGTGACAACGAGTTTGTGCGATCGTGCCACAGCATCCAACAACTCTTTGTCGACCCCTGAAATAAACTTAGGATTGATCACCGTTGGCGTAATTCCATGTTGCATTTTCAATTGTTCTGCGATCTCTTCCGCTAGCGCATAAAAGTTCCCAACACCGACGATGGCTACCTGCGTGCCAGCTTGAGTCACTTCATTTTTTTGATCACTGTAGTCAGTAGAGACTGTCACTGCCATTTCGTTGACAGGTCCAACCGGTACCCGGATCGCAACTGGTGCGCTGGTTTGTTCCAGCGACCAATCCAACATTGCCAGATATTCTTCTTTAGAGGTTGGCGCAAGATAAATAAGGTTGGGAATATGTGCCAAAAATGGAATATCAAAAATTCCCAAATGGCTCTCGTCATTCATGCCGTAAATCGATGCACCATATACCAGAATCGTTCCAGGCAGATGATTTAAGGCCAAATCATGGGAAATTTGATCAAAACTACGTTGCATAAAGGTAGAAAAAACGGCCCAGACAGGTTTTGCTCCATTTTTTGCTAACCCAGCAACCATCGATACCGCATGTTCTTCTGCAATACCTACATCTACAAATTGTTTGCCTGCTTTTTCTCTTTGTTCCGGAGAAAAAAGCAGCATCGGTGTACCAGCGTTTACTGCCACGACTTTAGGATCTGACGCCATTTTTTCTAATAAATAATCCGTCGTTAAGCTATTGTACGTTACTTGATTGCCGCCAATAGAAATATATTCGCCGGTTTCTAAATGAAAGGGACCGCCTGCATGAAACTTTTCACGATTTTCTTCCGCAAACTTGAAGCCTTTGCCTTTGATCGTATGAATGTGTAATAAAACAGGATGATCAACATCTTTCACTTTTTCAAATAAAGCGATCAGTGCAGCGAGGTCATTTCCTTCATCTAAATAGTGGTACTCAAAACCAATCGCTTTGAACAGATTGTCTGCTACTTGCCCCTTTGTTTCCCGCAATGCCCGCAAATTCTGATACATCCCCCCATGGTTTTCTGCGATCGATTGGTCATTGTCATTGAGGATCACGATGGTATTGGTGCCTAATTCCACGATATTGTTCAAGCCTTCAAACGCTAACCCGCCTGATAGAGAACCATCACCAATCACGGCAACGACGTTATACGTTTCATTTTTTAGGTCACGGGCTTTCGCCACACCATTTGCCAACGAAACTGAGGTGGAGGTATGACCGACCGTAAAGAGATCGTGCTCGCTTTCTTTCGGATTCGTGTAACCAGAAACCGCACCATACTGCGCAGCATCAAGAAAGGCATGGGCGCGTCCCGTCAACATTTTATGGATATAGGTCTGATGGGACACATCAAAAATCAGCTTATCTGTGGGGGAATCAAAGACTTTATGCAACGCAATCGTCATCTCAACCATCCCCAGATTGGGGCCATTGTGCCCCCCATGGTGACTGATTTTTTCCAATAAAGCAGTTCGTGCTTCTACTACCAGTTCTTGAAGTTGCCCACTGGTCAATTCTTTTAACTCTTTGGGGCTTTTGATTTTTTCTAATAACATGTACGTACCTCCTGTAGAAATGTTTGAATGTTTCGTGTGTTTACTCACAAGGAAAAAGACACGAAATCGAAATGAGTGGATCGTTCTCTAGAATGAAAAACGTGGCCATCGGAGCTAGACGCTCTTTTTAGAATTCCTGTCAAACCGAGAAATAGCAAGTTATCCTAAAGGGAAATCGTAATTTTTCTGAGTTTCAACAATCGCTGCTCATTTCTTCTATCTAAAAAGATACCACCTAGAGCTGACTTTAGGTCAAGCACTTTTTGTGAATTTATTCTATTTTGATCCTATCTTTACTGCGTGCCCGCCATAATGATACAAAAAAAGATAAGAAGCGCTTGCTTCTTATCTCGGGTTTTACTTGTTCAATGGTCATTCTTAAGAAACCTAAATTTTTTCATTGACCACTTATTCTTCTTTCTCTAAGCCAACAAGCACTCGCTGTTTACGGTTCGATTCTTCTGCAACAAAGTTTAAAACTGTTTTCAATTCGCTAGGCGTTGCCTTTTTCTGTAAGATCGAGAAGTTTCGATGATATTGTATCATGATTGTTTCTACTTTTTCTTTCTCAGTCATTGAGCTTCTCCTCCAATTCTTCCTTTGTGTATGTTAATGGCAAAGCGAACGATACATTGTCAACTGCCATCAACGTATGAGAATGGCGATTCTGAAAATCTTTTATAAAAATATTAACGGTCACATTTTCTTTATACAATTCCTTCATTTTAATCAAGTTATATCTTGATTGAAAAAAAGCATTTATAAAATGTTCTTTAGGAACAAAGCGTCCTTCTATTTTTTCACGTTGCTTCGTATAATTCCAAGCAATAAAAGGATCTTGATAGATATAATAGATAAGCACATCATAATTCTTTTTTAAGCATCGCGCAATATTTTGATCAGCTTTTTTAGTGGGTGAAACAAGAATCATTTATTGCGAGAAGTAAGATGGCAAAAATTTCTGTTAATGAACTATACGCAAAAAAACAGACTACATTTGTCATGCAGTCTGCTTTTCCAACTTTTTCTTTATTTAGTGTTTGTCCCACTGTTTTCCGAAAGATTGTTGTTGTGATTCGACATGTCCTCGATGGCCATATACAGGTATTTGATTCAATTGGTTTTCAATTACTTGAAACTCGGTATCTGTAAGCTGTACATCCCAAGCAGCTAGATTTTCCAAAATCCTGCCTCGATTTTTTGATCCAGGAATCGGCACTGCATTCGGGTACTTGTGAAGCATCCACGCCAATGAAATTTGGGCATTTGTCGACTGCTTTGCTTGAGCGACTTCTGCTAGCATATTTAAAATCGGTTGATTGGCTACGAGGTTTTCTTTAGCCAGCTGAGGGACGAATTTGCGAACATCATCCCCTTCAAAGGATGTATCTGGTGTGACTTTTCCAGATAAAAACCCACTAGCGATTGGTGAAAAAGGAACGACGGCGATCTCGTTCTCAAGACAATAGGGGAAAATCTCTCGCTCACAATCACGCTCAACCATTGAATAGAGATTTTGCACAGCACCAACGGGGGTAATCCCATGTGCTTTAGCAAGTGTCTCCACGGAAACTTGTGAGAGTCCCCATTCTCTGATCATACCTTCTTTGATCAATCGTCCCATCACATCAGCTATTTCTTCTAAAGAAAGCTGTTCATTGATTCGATGAAGATAATAGAGATCAACATAATCGGTGCGCAATTTTTCCATTGAAGCAATCAAATGGTTACGGATGGCTGTGTAAAGAGTTGTGCTTTCATTCACTTCTTTTTCGTCGAGATGATACTTGGTGGCAAGAACAACTTTGTTTCGAAAAGGCGACAGTGCTTTACCCACCAACTCCTCATTATGTCCAGAATAAAACATTTCTTTTCCATAAGCTTCTGCTGTATCAAAAAATGTACAGCCAAATTCGTAAGCTTTGCGAATAGATGCAATACTCTCTTTTTCTTCTGGCACCTTTCCATATCCGTGAGAAAACCCCATACACCCCATTCCGATTGGCGAAACTGCTAAACTTCTGATTTTTCTATTCTTCATATTACAATTCCCTCCTTCATCGATACCTTATGCACTCGTTAAGCTAGCTAAACTTTAGCATCTTCGAGTCACTCGAAGTCAAGGAGTTTCTAACAATCATTTTTCTTCCACCTTTTGTCTTTTTGAGGCTCTCAAATAGGAAGCTACTTTTCTCCACAAAATTATCTGTGCTATAATACGCGATATAAAAAGAAAATGATCTACAACAGTTTTTACTAATACGTTCAAACGACTTGCTTGACTTCAGCAAATTATGAAAGGCGTGACCAACATTTACTCTATCAAAGAAGCAGCCACGATCACTGAATTGTCTGAACACACGATTCGCTATTATACCGATATGGGTTTGGTTCCTAGTTTGATCAGGGACAAAAACAACAGACGGGTTTTTAATCAGACTTCCATCAATTGGTTAACTGGTATCAAGAATTTGCGCGAAACAGGCATGTCTTTAGAAGCCATTAAGCATTATATTTCGCTTTGCCTCCTTGGCGATTCGACGATCAAAGAAAGAGCCGACATCATTCAATCGCAAAAAGAAAAAGCGCTCGTTAAACTTACAGAAGCGCAAAAACGAGTCGCTTATTTAGAAAAGAAAAGCAATACCTATCAAGAGCTCATCAACCAGAAAACAGCTTCTAACGATCCATTGAATCCGGCAACTTGGGAGGAGGAAGCAGTATTGCGGAATAGAACTTGAATGAAGATATTTTACCAATGATTTGGATCAATAGACACTTAATTTTTTGATGATTATATTCGTATAGTGCTGAAATAGACTATTCATTACTAAAAAACTGCCATTAAACAGGATCCATTCCCTGCTTAATGGCAGTTTGCTTATTTCCGATACATCTTCAATTCCAAGAACAAATCATTATAGATGCCCAGATACTCAGCACCTAAGTTTTCATAGACTTCGAGGTGTTCCATCAATTCATCGGATGGATAGAATTGTTCGTCTTCGGTGATCTCGTCTGGCAGTAATGCCATGGCTGCTTGGTTAGGTGTGGAATAGCCGATGTATTCTGCGTTTTGTGCAGCGTTCTCGGGTTCCAGCATAAAGTTCAAGAAGGCGTAGGCGCCGGCTTCGTTTTGTGAGGTCTTAGGAATGACCATATTATCGAACCACAAGTTGGAGCCTTCTGAAGGGATCACGTAATGAATGTGCTCGTTCTCGTACATCATGTCGGCTGCTTCCCCAGAAAATGTGACCGCAACCGATGCTTCTTCATTTGCCATGTACATCTTGATTTCATCTGCGACAATGGCTTTGATATTTGGAGTCATGGTCCGCAGCTTATTGAATGCCTCTTGCAGCTGATCATCGTCTTTGCTGTTAAGAGAATAGCCTAAGCTGTCCAAACCTAATCCCATTACTTCACGCGCGCCATCGATCAGCATGATGCTATTTGCTAATTCGGGTTTCCAAAGATCGTCCCATTGGGTGATTTCACCTTCATCAAAGAACTTATCGTTATAGACGATCCCCAGTGTTCCCCAGAAATAAGGGATCGAATATTGATTGCCAGGATCAAAACTCAGGTCCAAAAAGCGAGGGTCGATATTGTCTAGCCCTTTGATTTTGCTGTGATCCAATGGTTTTAAAAGATTTTGTTCCATCATTTTCTCAATCATGTATTCACTCGGTATGGCGATGTCATAAGACGTACCGCCTTGTTGGATCTTCGTGAACATCGCTTCATTTGAGTCAAAGGTTTCATAATTGACTTTGTAGCCAGTCTCTTCTTCAAACTTACTGATCAAATCAGGGTCGATGTAGTCGCCCCAGTTGTAGATGTTGACGACCTCAGCACCTGCCATACCAGAGGTGCGTTCCAATTCACGGACACCAAAGAGCAAGATCAGGACGATCGCAACAATACCGATAATCAGAGATTGTAGTCGTTTCATCGCAGATTTGCCACCTCCACACGGCGGTTTTTACGTAATTTCTTCGCGCCGTTTTCTTTACTGATAAAGTAATAGCCTACCACCAGAATCATGGAGAATAAGAAGACAAGTGTGCTTAATGCATTGATTTCTAAACTGATTCCTTGACGTGCTCTAGAATAGATCTCTACTGATAAGGTACTAAAGCCATTGCCCGTCACAAAGAATGTCACGGCAAAATCATCAAGTGAATAAGTAAAGGCCATGAAATAGCCGGCGATGATGCCCGGTGTCAAGAAAGGCAAAATGATATTTTTGATGACTTGAAAATTATTCGCGCCTAAATCACGGGCAGCATCGATCATTGAATCGTTCATCTCTTGCAATTTCGGCAAGACCATCAAGACCACGATCGGGATACTAAAGGCGATATGCGAAAGCAATACGCTGAAAAAGCCTAAGCTAAACCCACGGAACAAGTTGCCGATCATCGTAAAGAAAATCAAGAAGCTGGCACCAATGATGACATCTGGTGAAACCAGCAAAATATTATTTAAACTCAACAAGGCCGTTCTCGTTCGGCGCTTGCGGGTATAGTAGATGCCCATCGCACCAAATGTGCCAATGATCGTTGCCAGTAATGCTGATAAAAATGCCAGCATAAAGGTGTTCAACACGATGATCATCAAGCGGGTATCTTGAAAGACGGATTGGTAATGTTCAAAAGTGAAACCCGTAAAAGCATTCATGGTGCCTCCTTCATTGAAGGAATAGAAAATCAAATAAAAGATCGGCACGTACAAAAGAATAAAGACGACGATCAGATAAAGATTCGACCAGCGAAATTTTTTCATTTACGTTGCCCTCCTTTTTTCTTTTCTCCCGTAAACAACATCACGAGGAACATGGCGATGATCAAAATGACGCCGATGGTCGAACCCATGCCCCAATTTTGGGTAACGAGAAAGTGCTGCTCGATCGCCGTACCAAGCGTGATCACGCGATTTCCCCCAATCAAACGGGTCAACATGAAGAGGGAGAGCGATGGAATGAAGACGGCTTGGACGCCGCTTTTTACCCCGTTTAACGAAAGAGGGAAAATCACTCGTCGGAAAGTATCATAACTGTTTGCCCCTAGATCGCGACTGGCACTGATCAAAGAGGGATTCATTTCTTCTAAGGCATTAAAAATCGGCATGATCATAAAGGGCAGTTCGATATAGACGGCAACCGTCAAAAAGCTGAAGTCAGTAAACAAAATCTGCTTTGGTCCAACCCCCATGATTTCTAGGAAGTTGTTGACACTGCCATGAATGCCGAAAATCCCAATAAACGCATAGGCTTTTAACAATAAGTTGACCCACGTTGGTAAGATGATCAACAGCAGCCACAAATCTTTGTGGCGCAGCTTAGTTAAGAAATACGCTGTCGGGTAGCTGATCACTAAGGTAATCAAGGTGATCAAAAAGGCATACCAAACCGAGTTTAAGGTCATGATCAAATATTTTCCCGAACCTAAGTAGCTTTGATAATTGACCAGCGAAAAGTTGCCGTTCATATCAAAAAAAGATTGGTAGATGATCAATAAGACTGGTGCAATAACAAATAGCAATAACCAAAAGACATAGGGTATCGCATAAAAACGACGCATTTTCGTCATTAGCTTTCCCTCCTAATCTTCGTAGCTCTCTAAACGAGCATCAAAATCTTCTTCGGACTCATTGAAACGCATGACGTGGATGTCTTCTGGTTCAAAGGAAAGCCCGATCTTGCTTCCTTCAGTGGCTTTTCTTGTAGAGTGAACCATCCATTCGTTGCCTTGTTCGTCGTAACAAATGATTTCGTAATGCACGCCTCGGAACAATTGCGTGTCTACTTCAACGACCAGCTTGCCTTTTTCCGCCGTCGTCAAATTCAAATCTTCCGGACGGATCACGATCTCAACGGCTTCATTCGGCCGCATCCCGCCATCGACACATTCAAATTGCTTGCCGACAAACTCCACTAAGTTGTCTTCGATCATCGTGCCTGTGACGATGTTGCTTTCACCGACAAAATCCGCCACGAAATGGTTGATTGGTTCATCGTAGATATCCACTGGTGTTCCGCTTTGGACGATCTTCCCTTTGTTCATGACGAAAATCTCATCACTCATGGCCAACGCTTCTTCTTGGTCATGGGTGACAAAAATAAAGGTGATGCCTAGTCGCTGCTGCAATTCCCGCAGCTCGTATTGCATGTCAGTTCGCAATTTCAAGTCCAATGCGGACAATGGTTCATCAAGAAGCAATACTTTGGGTTCATTGACGATCGCTCGTGCGATTGCGACCCGTTGGCGTTGACCTCCTGACATTTCGCTGATTTCACGATTCTCATAACCAGGAAGTTGTACTAACCGTAACGCTTCTAAGACTTTTTTATTCACTTCATCTTTTGGTAATTTTTTGATTCGCAGACCAAATGCCACATTTTCAAAAACGTTCATATGTGGGAATAAGGCATAATCTTGAAAGACAGTATTCACTTGCCGTTGATTGGCAGGAACGTCATTAATTCTTTGTCCATCAAAATAAACGTCGCCTTCTGTTGCGTCCGAAAAACCCGCAATGATGCGTAAAATAGTTGTTTTTCCACAACCTGAAGGACCTAACAATGTATAAAAGCGACCTTCTTCAATATCAAAACTCACTTTTTTCAAAACTGTTTCATCATCATCAAATCGCTTCACCACATTGTTGAATGAAATTATTGTTTTTCCCACACTCTTTCCTCCTGTACTATAAATAAGAATCCGTCACGACTACGAGCACACGGCTTTTTTTGCCGGCGATATTTTTTAATTGATGCGGCTCAGTCGCCTGATAATAGATCGATTGGCCTTTACGAGCCTTGTACTGCGTTTCTCCTAACGACAACGCCACACTGCCCTCTAAGACATAGATAAATGTTTCTGCTAACGATGGTTCAAAGGTCTTGTATTCGCCGGCTTTATCAAAAGTCAGCAAGACTGGCTCCATTTCTTTTTCATTGGAATCGGGAATCAGCCATTTCAATTCATAGCCATTTTCTTCATCATAATAAAGCGTACTGTCTTCTTCGCGATAAACCACTTGATGCTGCGCATTTTCTTCTCGGAAAAATTCCTCTGGTGTCACGCCTAAAACTTCTAAGATCGTAAAAAAAGTTTCCATAGAAGGCGAACTCAAATCACGTTCCAACTGTGAGATATAGCCTTTCGTCAAATCGGTCCGCTCGCCTAATTCTTCTTGGGTCAAATTCTTTTGAACGCGCAAATTGCGCAGCTTCTCGCCAATCTCCATGTTCATTCCCCCTTTTATTGACACAACTGCAAGTAAAAAAGTTTGCTATAAGTAAACTTCATGTTTAATTTCACTTTTTCTAGTATACAAATAATTGCAAAAAACACAAGCCTTTTTTCTTCATTTCTTTGAATTCTTTTCTCCCTAATCAAAAAAAGGAGTGATGCTAAATGCTTGTGCTATAAAGGAAACGATTGGCGGTCCCGTCATTTTCGCTTTTCACAGGTTTAAAAGAACATCTTCTATTTTAACGAAGAAAAGGTAGATTTAATAATGATCTGTTTTTACTGATTTTTTGATAAGAAGCCCTGCCTTTTCTTGCTTCACTGGTTAAAAAAATAAAACTTATGGTATTATGAGTACAAACCATCAAAGGAGTGTCTGAAATGACGAATTTCTCTACCTTTCGTGTCATGAATGAACCAAATTTTACTGCTTCACTCACAACTGCAACCCTTGACGAGCTGCCAGCAGGCGATGTGCTTGTCCGTGTTGATTACTCAGATGTTAATTACAAAGATGCCTTGGCAGCAAATGAAAATGGCGGCGTGATTCGCACGTATCCGATGACGCCGGGAATCGATTTAGCAGGGGAAGTCGTGGACAGTCAGTCTGCTGATTTTGCCCCAGGCGATCAAGTTTTAGTGACTGGCTATGGCTTAGGGGTTTCTCACCCAGGCGGTTACAGTCAATTTCAACAGGTCCCGGCCGAGTGGCTCGTAAAACGTTCTGCTGGTTTTTCAGCGAAAGACAGTATGACCTATGGCACGGCTGGGTTCACAGCAGCTTTAGCGGTGCAAGAATTAGAGCAGCTGCACTTAGCAAAAGACGCTGCGATTTTGGTGACAGGTGCGAGCGGTGGCGTCGGCAGTGTCAGCATTGCCTTATTGAAAAAACTGGGCTATACAAATATAGTGGCGCTATCTCGTAAAACCGATGCGCAATGGTTGTTAGACCTAGGCGCAGCAAAAATCATCCGTCCGGATGAAGTGGTACCCGAAAAGGTCAAACCATTAGCAAAACAATCGTTTGCAGCGGTCATCGATACTGTTGGCGGTCCATTGCTTGCGGCAGTGCTTCCGCAAATCGCTTATGGGGGCGGTGCCTTCTTATGCGGCAATGCTGGTGGGATCAAAATCGAAACGACTGTCTTACCCTTTATTTTGCGTGGGATTCGCGTAATTGGGATCGATTCAGTCAATGTTTCCCATGAGATCCGCACGGCATTATGGGAGAAATTAGCGGGTGAGTGGAATGTGATCGATCAGCTTTACACGAAAGCCATCACTTTGGAAGACTTACCAGAAACGTTGGCAGCTTTATTAGCTGGCACGCACCAAGGACGGACGATCGTTGAGGTGTCACAAGGGCAATGAGAATTTTGATTACGGCTGGCGGTACTTCCGAAAAAATCGATGATGTCCGTGCAATCACGAATCATTCCACGGGTTCACTTGGTCAAGCGATTGCCAATGAATGGCTGCGGTACCCTGAGGTGACCATCGATTACGTTACGACGAAAACTGCCAAGCAACCGCCTACCGATCCACGAGTTACCTGTCATTTCATTGAAGGGACCACGGACTTGTTGGGGCAATTGACCGATTTATTGACGACCCATTCGTATGCTGCCGTGATCCACAGTATGGCAGTTAGTGATTTTACCCCTGCTGCTCATTTTTCAGAAGCAGCCTTTTATGAAGCAATCAACGATGCCCTACCGACTTATGACAACCAGGTCACTCCGGCATTGATGGCACACGTGCTCGCACAATCTGAAGCAACGGCAGGCAAAGTTTCTTCCAATACGGATCATTTGTTTTTAGTGTTGAAGAAAACCCCGAAAGTGATCCAAACCATCAAAGCATTACAGCCGACAACCTTATTAGTCGGATTCAAATTATTAGTAGCCGTAGCGGAAGACGAGTTGTTCGCGGTCGCACGAAAAAGTTTGCTGGCTAGCCAAGCGGATTATGTGTTGGCCAACGACTTGACGCAAATTTCAGGAAACCAGCATGTTGGCCACCTTTTGACACAAGAAGGACAAATCGGGACTGGTCGCACAAAAGCTGAGATCGCAACCTTGATCGTTGACACATTACGCAATGACCTGCGTGCTTAGCTAGATGTTTTTTTAGAAAAGGAGAAAGAATCATGAAACAAAAACACGTTCTGCTTGGCGTCAGCGGCAGTATCTCTGCATACAAAGCAGCCGACCTGACCAATGAATTAACCAAAAAGGGCTATGCAGTGGATGTCTTAATGACTCAAAATAGCACACAATTTATTACGCCTTTGACGTTACAGTCATTATCCAAACGCCCGATCCATGTGGATGTTATGCAAGAGCGCCAACCAGATCGGATCAATCATATTGAACTAGCCAAACAAGCCGATCTTTTCTTGCTCGCCCCAGCCAGTGCTAACAGTATTGGCAAGCTGGCGCATGGGTTAGCCGATGATTTGATCTCAACAGTTGCCTTAGCGTTGCCGTTATCCGTGCCCCGCTTGATTGCACCAGCCATGAATACCGTCATGTACGAAAACCCGATTGTTCAAAGAAATTTGGGGATTTTGAAAGAAGTCGGCTTCCAAGAGATTGAACCCCGTGAAGCGTTACTGGCTTGCGGTGATTTCGGCAGAGGCGCATTAGCAGCAACAGAAACGATTCTCGAAAAAGCATTGACTGCTTTGGAAGTACGGAGTGTCTAACAATGAAAAAAATATCAACTTTTGAACTTGTCTTAACAGCTTTCTTTTTAGGAATCTTGATTCTTTTAGCATCGGTACCCTTTCTTGGATTTATTCCCTTAGGACCAATCAATGCGACAACGATGCACATTCCTGTCATCATTGCTTCCATTGTATTGGGCCCTCGGATCGGTGGCTTTTTAGGCGGTGCCTTTGGGATCATCAGTATGGTACGTTCGACGTGGATCATCACCCCGCTTTCTTTTGTCTTCTCTCCTTTCGTACCGATTTATGGGAGTGATCAAGGAAGTTGGAAAGCGATCCTCGTAGCGCTGATTCCCCGTATTTTGATTGGTGTCGTTCCTTACTTTGTTTATAAGGGCTGTCAAAAAATCTGGAAAAACAAACAGCAAAGTCTTTCGCTACTAATTGCTGGTGTTGCCGGAGGTTTGACGAATACGATTCTGGTAATGAACTTGATCTACTTCTTGTTCCAGCAAGAATATGCGGAGGTTGTGGGGAAAGCTGGCAATGCTGTTTATGCAGCGATTTTGGGTGTGATCTTCGCCCAAGGTGTACCTGAAGCCATTGTAGCGGGAATCGCCACGATGGCAGTTGGAACCGTCCTTTTGCGCTTAGTCATGAACCGCAAAAAAAATCGTATCTAAAAAAATAGCGACCGCCTAAAGTTAGCTTTTTGGCTAACTTAGGCGGTCGCTTCCCTTTTGAGTGACTCATAAACTTTGTGTCATCTGGAGTGCTTCGACAAGCTCTTGATACTGCTCTTGGGTCAAATACTCTTCATAAAATGTCAGATAATCATCGATATCTGCTTGGGTCAAATAAGGCAGCTCTTGCTTGATTTGCAGTAGCAGTTCCTCGAACTCCTCATCCGTCAGCATATAAGAAGACCAATCATCGGCTTCATCATAGCTATCCCAGTACTCATCATCATAATCATTCTCATACCCATCGTCATAGCTGTCATCCCAGCCATAATCATAGGGAGAAAACAATTCTTCTGGGTCAATCAATTCTTCCGCTGTGGGGATCGCAACGGCTGTATCACTTTTCTTTCCTGTAAAAGTCACCGTAGCTCCGATAGTCGTTTGCAGCTCATCCGCTTGCACGAAGTGAAAAGCCATTTTCTGCTGATTTGTTTTCGTATTGACGGTCATAGCTAAGTCAAACTGCTCGACTTCTTCCAGCATCGTTTCTAATTCGGCGACTTGCTTTTGATCGGCACCGTGTTCTTGGGCATAGGTTGCATAATCTGCCAATTCTTCTTTGGTAAACGTATGGCTGATCGTATCTCCATCTCTTTTGAAAGCATCCGGTTCGAAGGTTTTCAAATAGTCTGCAAATGTCTCATTATGAAAAAGACTGTTCATGGTAAAGAGGTTTTCAGGCGCTTTTTCTGCTTCGGTCGTCCCCTCGCCGTCCTCTGCAAAAGTTCCTTCGCCAAAGTAAGAATCTAAGGTTTCTTGATCGATGCGCAGGTATTTGCCTTCATATTCCGCAGCGTCTGGTTTTGTCCCATAACTGTCACTACCAAATGCGCTGATATACCCTTGCAGTGTTTCATAGATTTCAGCTGACACATACGCTTCTTGTTTTTCAGGATCGACGATCAGCTTGATCGGCAGCTCCTGCCCCCCATAAGCGACTGCCAGATTGAGTAAAATCGCTTTGGTTTCCTTGTCTTGGACGAAGTCCCCTTTAAATGACGAGCCGACTAACTGTGACATCAACATAGAGGCATACCTATCGGCTTCTTGACCGTATTCGCTGCTGTTGCCTATCTCAAAGGTATCGATCGTCGCTTGGAATTCACCAGCATTCGTTGCTTGCTGATTCGTTAACTGTTCGGCAAACTGTTCTTGCGGTAATTTCGTACAACCACCGAAAAGAAAGGCGAACCCAACAAACAAAATGACGCATCCCCACTTTTTCATCCTGCTCACTCCTTTTCGTTTATTGTACCGAAGACTGCGAAAGCTTACAATCCTAAGCTCTTTTTATTAGCTCTCATGAAAAAAAGATTGCCCCGCGGGACAATCTTTTCGCTAATCTATTCTTCGCCGATGATTCGGACTTCTGTTTCTAAGGTGACATCAAAAGTTTCTTTGATGACTTGTTGGATATGAGCGATCAGTTCAACGTAATCCGTGGCTGTTGCTTGATCGACATTCACGATAAAGCCCGCATGTTTTTCCGAAATTTGGGCACCGCCCCATTTCAATCCTTGTAAGCCTGCATCTTGGATCAGCTTGCCGGTAAAATGACCGACTGGGCGTTTGAAGACACTCCCACAAGAGGGGTATTCTAGCGGTTGCTTCAATTGCCGCAATTCTGTCAGTTCATCCATTCGCTTTTTGATTTGCTCTTGATCGCCTTTTGCTAGATCAAAGCGACTGCTCAAAATGATCATCTTTTGCTCTTGCAATTTGCTATGCCGATAAGCAAATTCCATTTCTTCCTTGGTATATGTCACGATTTGACCATCAGCCAGCAAAACGTCGCAGGACGCAAAGACATCTTGGATCTCGCCATCATAAGCGCCAGCATTCATAAAGACGGCACCGCCGACACTGCCAGGAATCCCGCAGGCAAATTCAAAACCAGTCAAGGATTCATGCAAAGCGACATAGGTGGTATCGATCAACTTTGCTCCAGCATCGACGATCAAAGAAGTGCCGTCTACCACGATTTGGTTCATTTCCGACAGCATGATCACCACGCCGCGAATACCACCATCACGGACGATCAAGTTGCTGGCGTTTCCTAAGACGATCCAAGGAATCGCTTGTTCTCGGCAATAATCAAGCAGCTGTTTAGCCTCTTCTGCTGTTTTGGGAAAAGCCAAAATGTCTGCCGGTCCACCAGTTTTTGTATACGTATAGTTCAATAAGGGTTCATCTTTTAATAAGGCAATTTCAGGGAATTGCGCAATCATCAAGTCTTTATTCACGAGAAGGTTTCCTTTCACAATAAACATCTCACTTATTTTAGCATGTTCAAGGAAAAGTTGCTACCTCTGGTGAATCAAAGAAAAGCTTAATAATCGAATGACCTGATTAATAAAGAGTAAGCTTCAAAAAAAGTGTTTTGTTATTTCAGATAATCGTTCTTTCATCTCCGTAGTGACTTTATCGACTACTTCTAAGTTGCTGTGATGCAAGAGGTCCACACTGCGAATATGCTGACAAAGAATCGTCCCTTGAACTTTACTCTTTTGTGTTTCGGTAACTGTTTGAAACGCATTCGATCGAGCGAATTTTTCTTCTACATATTTTTTTGAGCTACTGATTGGCATCACTAAGACGGTATTGAAACTCTTGTTATAATAATCATTACTAACCACCACACACGGTCTTTTTTTTGCCATTTCATTTCCTTTGGTGGGATTTAAGTCAATAAAAAGAATATCTCCTTGTCTTACCATTCAATATTCTCCTCACCTAAATCTTCTCCAAAAAACATCTCACCTGTATCAAATTTCCCCGTTTCTTCTACGATCGCTAATTCTTGTTTCCAAAAATCTTCAAAGGAAGGTGCTGCTTTTTCGCCTGTTACCTTGATCTCGCCTTCTGGAGTAAATTCAAAAATTACCCGCTGATTCTCTTTTAAGCCTAACTTTTGCCGCACACTTTTTGGAATAGTTATTTGATTTTTCGAAGTCATTTTCGCTGAAACTTGCGCTTTGATCGTCATGTGAACTGCCCCCTTTTCAAAACGATTGTAACATAAAACGTAAGGAAAAGTAAGGATTTATTAATCCTTTTTCGTACCACAAACGAATTTTCTCTAGCATCCAAATTTAATCCTCATTCTTCCTCCTTGTTTTCCTTATTCCGCTCACTTGCTTTGCGCTTCTGGCTTTTTTAGGTAAAATGGGAGGCGTAGTGGAAAATAAGGAGGAGTCTCAATGAAATTTATTTCTTGGAATGTCAATGGTTTACGGGCCATCGTTAAAAAAAATTTTTCTGAAGTGTTTGAAGCCCTCGATGCTGATTTCTTTTGTTTACAAGAAACAAAGCTGCAAGAAGGTCAGATTGAATTGGATTTACCAGGCTATCATCAATACTGGAATTATGCGGAGAAGAAAGGCTATTCTGGCACGGCGATTTTCGCAAAAGAACCTGCGCTATCTGTCCGTTATGGATTAGGGATCGAAGAACATGATACGGAAGGTCGCGTCATCACGCTGGAGTATCCTGAATTTTTCTTGATTACTTGCTACACACCAAATTCCCAAAATGAATTGCGCCGCTTGGATTATCGCATGACTTGGGAAGATGCCTTTTTGGCTTACTTGACTGAATTGAAACAACAAAAGTCAGTGATTCTCTGTGGTGATTTGAATGTTGCCCATAAAAATATCGATATCAAAAACTGGAAAACCAATCAAAAAAGTGCTGGGTTTACACCTGAAGAACGGGAAAAGTTTTCGACTCTTTTGGCTGCTGGCTTTACCGATACGTTCCGTTATTTCTATCCAGATGCAGAAGGCATTTATTCTTGGTGGAGCTACCGTTTCAACGCTCGCAAAAACAATGCCGGCTGGCGCATCGATTACTTTGTCGTTTCGGATAACTTAAATGAGCGCTTGCTAGATGCCAAGATCCATACAGATATCATCGGCAGTGACCATTGCCCGGTGGAACTGGATCTCAAATAACCGTAAGAAAACTTCAGTTTTTCTTAACGTTTGTTCGCTTTTCATTCTTTGATTTTGTGCTAGAATGGCAATGAGGTGAGTCTGATGAATTTTATCGCAATGGACTTTGAAACAGCAAATTATCAAAAGCATAGTGCCTGTTCCCTTGCACTAGTCATGGTACAAGATAGCAAAATCGTGGGCGAATATTACACATTGATCCAACCGGAAACGGAATTTTTTTGGAAAAACATTCAAATTCATGGCATTCGTCCAGAAGATGTGCAAGAAGCGCCTAAGTTTCCTGACGTATGGAAACAAATCCAACAATATTATCAATTAAACAGTCTGATTGTTGCGCATAATGCTGGTTTTGATACCGGCGTTTTGGCGGGGTGTCTTGACTATTATGGGTTGTCACAACCAAACTATCTTTCCTTGTGCACGGTACGAACAAGCCGCAAACTGTATCCAGAATTTACGAACCACAAATTAAATACGGTTTGTGAGCAATTGCAGATTCCTTTACTAAACCACCATGATGCCTTGGAAGATAGCCGGGCATGTGCCCAAATCTTATTGCGTCAAGAAGAAGAATTTGGCATCGATCCATTAAAAAAAATGGTTTTAGTCAAATAAATAAGAACGTGCGTCCTAAAGTCAGCATTGCGCTAGACTTTAGGACGCACGTTTTCATTTAAGGAAGGAATCATTTTAAGTTAGATCGATCCAATAATGACAGATTACAGCGCCATCTTCAGGATCAATGGCTTTTTCGGTTAGTTTACCTCCGTTATTTTCAATGACTTTGGCGGAAGCACGATTGGCTTCTTCACAGGTTACTAACACGTTGTTCAAGCCAAATTGTTTGGCCTTTACCAATGACTGTGCCAACATTGCCGAGCCGATGCCTTGCTTTCGATGGTCTGGGTGCACCGAATACCCGATGTGTCCGCCAATTTGGCGCAAATACGCATTAAGTGTCAGACGCAGATTCAAGAGACCGATCACTTTTTGATCTTGGATAGCCAGATAGGTACGGGCGGGAACGAATCCTTCTGGTACCGTTTCTGCTGTTTTAAAATCCGCCAATCCCTCTAGCCAGTCTTTGGCTGTCGGACTTTCTACAAGTCCTGCCCCACCGTGAATGACTTCTTGATTCTTCTCGAACGCTTGCCGATACGCTTCGATTTGATCGCAGTCTGCGATCGTCGGTTCCCGAAACTCCATTTCCTTCACTCCTTTTTATGATTCAAAAAGACGTGCCATCATCAAGACATCAACTTTTTGCCCCTCGCGGGTTTGCACCGCTTCTTTCATACAGCCTTCTGTTAGAAAGCCAAATTTTTGATACAGGTGGATCGCTCGTAGATTTCTCGCTTGGACGGTCAATTCGATGCGGGTCAATTCGCCAACTTCTACTACCCAGTCCAGTAATTCTTCAATCAGGAGCGAACCTAAGCCCAAGCCCCAATAGTCTTTTAAAATCGAGATACCGATCTCTCCGACATGGGCTAATTGCCACTCTTCATTGCCTTTGACTGATGCCATGGCAATCAATTGTTCTTGATCAAATGCCAACAACAGCAAATAGTCCTCCCGTTCATAGATAGCATCCAGCTGTTCTGCCAATAGGGCTTCTGGCAACGCCAAGCCGCTTTCATCCATTAAGAGAAAATCCGTTTCTTCTCCTAGCAGTTGACTGACTGCTAACACGGCTTTCGCATCAGCACCCGTGGCTTCTTTGATCTGTAATTGGATCTCACTCATGGGCTGCCTGCCATTTGGTTGTGATCCGTTGCAAAAAGGCGGTTGCTTTGGTGCCATATGCATGACATTTCACAAGACGTTTTTGTTCATCTGTATCATCTTTTTCCAAAATCAGTTCTAAATAATCCTCTGGCAGGGAGGCTTCTAAGAGATTGCCCCACTCGATCACACACAAGCCATCCCCTTCGAAATAATCATCCAGTCCTAAATCTTCTGCACCGTATTCCACCCGATAGACATCCATATGGTACAGGGGCATCCGCCCATTGGTATATTCACGAATGATCGTATAGGTCGGACTTTTGATCAGTTGCTCGATCCCTAACCCCAAGGCGATGCCTTTCGTCAATGTTGTTTTGCCAGCACCCAAGTCGCCCGTCAATACCAGATTATCCCCTGGCTCGGCTACTTCTCCAATGATTTTTGCAAATGCTGCGGTTGCTTCTAAGTCGTTAATGGTAAACATAGTCCCCATCCTTTGATCAATCTAATTTACTAGTTGCTAGTATAGCTTGTTTTTCAAGGAATTGTAAAGAAGGAGCTTAAGGAAAATTTCCCGACGACCACTGGATCGTTGATTCATATGGACGCCCCCTGCTTTGTTGCCCTCAACTTTCCAAAAGCAAAACAAAAAACTGACCCTCAACGGATCAGTTTTTCATAAGTGCAGCGATAGGCTGCTTATTTTTCCATTAATGTTTGTGCCGCAGTAATGATTGATAATTTGTAGACATCTTCTTCATTTGAACCACGGGACAAATCAGAGATTGGTTTGTTCAACCCTTGTAAGATTGGTCCAATCGCTTCAAAGTTACCGAAACGTTGGGCGATCTTGTAGCCAATGTTTCCTGATTGTAAATCGGGGAAAACAAAGACGGTTGCTTTACCTGCTACTTCAGATTCAGGAGCTTTCAATTGAGCAACTGCTGAGATATACGCAGCATCGAATTGCAATTCTCCATCGATTTGGTATTCTGGTGCCAATTCTTTGGCGATTTTTGTTGCTTCAACGACTTTATCTACTTCTGGTGCTTTCGCAGAACCTTTCGTTGAGAAGCTTAACATAGCAACCTTTGGATCGATTTCAAATAATTCAGCGGTTTTCGCTGAGTCAACAGCGATTTCTGCTAATTCTTGTGCATTTGGGTTTACATTGATGGCACAGTCTGAGAACAAGTATTTTTCTTGGTCACGACCACGAACCATTAAGAAAGCACCACTTGTACGGCTCACACCTGGTTTTGTTTTGATGATTTGTAAAGCGGGTCTTACTGTATCACCCGTAGAATGGATCGCTCCTGAAACCATTCCTTCAGTAATGCCCATGTAAGTCAACATTGTACCGAAATAGTTGACATCTTTTAAGATTTCTTCTGCTTGTTCTTTCGTTGCTTTGCCGTTGCGGCGTTCCACAAAAGCTTCAACCATTTCATCCCAACGATCATAATTTTCAGGATCTAAAATTTCAAAGTTTGATACGTTGATTCCGCGAGCTTCTGCTGCTTTTTCGATTTCAACCGGGTTACCGATCAAAACGGGTTCAATCAATTCTTCTGAACGTAAACGGCTAGCAGCACCTAGGATACGAGGATCTGTTGCTTCTGGAAAAACGATTTTGATATGACGACGCACGATTTTAAATTTTAAACTTTCGAATAATTCCACGGGTAAAGACCTCCAGTTTTTTTATACCCTTCCATTGTACAATAACTATGAAAAAAAGAACAGATAAAAATCCTGTATTAGTCGATTATTTTAAATATCGTTACCTTTTTCACAAATCCACTCATTCTAAATAACACAGTTTTACAACTGTGTTATTTTTTCCGGTAACGCCCAAGAAATCGGTTCTTCCCCTAATGCCAGCAACGCTTGATTGATCTTAGAAAAAGGCTTTGAACCAAAGAATCCTCGATGTGCCGACAACGGACTTGGATGAGGCGCTGTTATAATAATATGTTTGCTGGTATCTAGTAAAGCGGCTTTCTTTTGAGCGGGTTTGCCCCAAAGCACAAAAATGACCGGTTTTTCTCGTTGATTCAATTTTTCGATAATCGTATCTGTCAGCTGCTCCCAGCCATGCCCGTGATGTGAATAGGCTTGTCCCTCACGTACCGTCAATACGGTATTCAACAATAAGACCCCTTGCTGCGCCCATGGCACAAGATAGCCATGGGACACAGGTGCAATCCCTAAGTCATCGGCTAATTCCTTGTAAATATTGCGTAAGGAAGGCGGTATTTTGACCCCCGGCTGCACGGAAAACGACAGTCCGTGGGCTTGGTGAGGGCCATGATAAGGATCTTGACCTAAGATGACAACTTTTACGTCATGGTATGGTGTCAGTTTAAGTGCTTCATAAATATGATCCATCGCTGGATGGATCTTTTGCTGGGCATATTCTTGTTTCAAGAAAGCCCGTAGTTGTTGGTAATAGGGTTGCTCAAATGATTCCTGCAATTGTTCTTGCCAATCATTGTCCAATAGTCGTTTCATGGCGAATCTCCTTTGTTTTCTTCTAGGATAACAAATCCCTCCCCTTAGAAACAAGAATTACTCTTCGAAAGAAAAAAATCCGTGATTTATGGTACACTATTTGTAGAAACGATTAAGAAAGGACGCTGACAATGATCAAATTAATTGCTTCTGATATGGATGGTACGCTTTTAAATGCCAGTATGCAGATTTCAGAAGAAAATATCCAAGCAATCAAATATGCCCAATCCAAAGGAATCGAATTTATGGTCGCAACTGGCCGTAACCGTAAAGAGGCATTGCCGCCGCTGCAAGAAGCCGGGATCGACTGTGCAATGATCACCTTGAATGGGGCCCAAGTCTATGACGAAGCGGGTAATTCATTATTTACTGTGCCGATCAGCCATGAACAAACTCGTTCGTTGATCGACCTACTAAAAGAAAACGACATCTATTTTGAGATCTCAACGAGCAATGGGATCTATTCGGAAAGTCAGACACGTCGGATCGAAAATTTTGCGATCCATACGGCAGAAGCAATGCCCCATTTAACCCATAAGATGGCGATTGCTATGACAGCTGCCCGTTTAGAATTTTTACCGATCAATTATGTCGATGATTTCAGTGAGTTGTTTTCGATCGAAGAATTAGAATTTTTGAAAGTGATCTGCTTCCACCAAGACGGTGCCCGGGTATTGGGTCCTATCACGAAAATCATCGATGGGTACGGCGATCTAGTGGTGACTTCTTCTGGACAAAACAATATTGAGATCAACCACCGAAACGCGCAAAAAGGAATCGCAGTGGCACATGTCGCCAAAGATCGGATGATCTCACTGGCGGAAGTGATGACGATCGGTGACAACTTAAATGATGTAAGTATGCTGCAACTGGCAGGCGTTAGTTTTGCAATGGGAAATGGCGAGTTAGAGGTAAAAGAAGTCGCGAAGTATTTGACGGACACCAATATTGAGGCTGGTGTCGGCAAAGCAATCGTTCGGGCAATTGATGAAAATCTTTAAACCACGCAGCTTTTTGGGGATACATGAGGAGGCGTAAGTATGTCAGAATTTTTCATCCAAGATAGGCAACTTAGCAGAGTCACACGAACCATTGTCAAAGATGAAACAGGCAAATCACTATTTTTGATGGTGGGACGTTGGGGAACCAAGGGCGATGCCCTCTCCCTTTACCGTTTAAATGGGCAAATGGTCGCTAGTATCAAACAAATCAGCTTTACTTTTGGTACACGCTTTGAGATCTACAAAGACTTTGAGAAAGTCGGTACACTGCAAAAAATCTTTAACTGGCCAGGTGATTTCTACTATATCCAGCAGCTTCACTGGGCGGTCCACGGCGATATCTATAATCATCGCTATGGGATCCATCATTTCAATAAAAAGATTATGGAGATGGACAAAGCGACCTTGTTGACGGGGGATTATTATGTACTGGATGTTGTCGATGACCGGGATGCGCCGGTCTGCATCTGTATTGCGGCCGTCATGGATTACTGGCTGTACAATCGGCACCGCAAAAAAGACCATCCTCTTGAGCTTCGACTAACAAATGGAACCAGCTGAAAAATCAGCTGGTTCTTTTTTGCATATGGTCGTAAAGATGGCCACTGATCTCTCTTTGGGCCACGACTTCAAATCCGTGCTTTTCATAGAGCCGCTTCGCATGGGGATTTGCTCGGTCAACACTCAAGCCGATCACCTCATAACCATCTCTAGAAGCAATTTTCGGCAATGCTTCTAACAAGGCTGAGCCGACGCCTTTGCCCCGAAATTTCTCAGCCACACAGATGGTATCTAAGTACCATTCATTTGGTAAAGTCTCTTCATCGATAAACAGCTTCATGTCTTTACTCAAACCGTACTGTTCCAGCACTTTATCTAGAGGCTGATCGATCGTCGCCTCTTCTTTGTCTGGATATCCAAAGGCGACGCCAGCAACTTCTCCGTCGATCTCATTGACTAGCGCACGGCGAAAGCCGTAACGATAATCGGGTTCTAGCATGGCATCTGCCAAGATCTCTAAGGTCTTGGCTTCTCCGATCTCTTTGACAAACGGCAATTCCATGTCCTTTAAAATGACTAAAACGAGTTCAGCCATGACAAAACGATCTTCTTCTTTTGCAAATCTTATCACGTTTTTTCCTCCTTGCTTCTATACATAGAATAACAATTCTCTCAAGAAAAACCAAGTTGAATCGACAAAGGATCAACACAAAGTCTTCCTTGTTTATTCATGTAATTCCAACGGCAAGCCGTCTGGATCTTGGAAAAAGGTCATCTTCTTATTGGTGAAGGTATCAAAACGAATCGGTTCGCACACAATCCCTTTAGTGGCTAACTCCGCTACGACTGCTTCAATATTTTCCACCGCAAAGGCCAAATGTCGCAAGCCGGCTGCTTCGGGAAAACTTGGTCTTGCTGGTGGGTTTTCCACCACAAACAGTTCTATTTCTGATTCCCCAAAGCGCAAGTCGATTTTTACATCTTTCTTTTCTGGGCGCGCATGTTCACGAATCACTTCAAAGCCTAATTTTTCTACATAAAACTCTTTGGTCTGTTGGTAATTACTAGCGATGATCGCCACATGATGCATTTTTGAAAACATTATTGCCACTCCTTTGTATTGGACTCCTCTCTCAGTTTAAAGCCTTTGGCTGCATTTTACTAGAAAAGACTGCCGAAGTTCTCCTCTTTTCATAAATGGTTTCTGTTATACTAGAAAGCGGAAGGTGATGAAAAAATGAAACTACTTTATATTTCAATCTCTGGAAATACCCGTGCATTCGTCAACCGCTTGTTGGCCTATGCAGATCAGCAAGACACACCGAGCACTTGGGAAGCCAAAGAAATTCATGACAATAGTGTCTTTGAACAAGAAGACGAACCTTATGTGGTTTTTGTCCCTACCTATTTAGAAGGTGGAAACGGCGTCGATAACGGCGATCAGGAGATCCTCACAGAAACCATGCGGGAATACATTGACTATGAAAACAACGCCGCTCTTTGCTTAGGCGTGATCGGCAGCGGCAACAAAAACTTTAATTATCAATATTGCTTGACCGCAAAGCAATATGCGGAACAATTTTCGATCCCGTTCTTAGCGGATTTCGAGCTGCGAGGCACGTCACAAGATATTGAACGGATCTATGCTTGTTTAAAAGAAATCGATCCTGCCCACAGCAACACTTAGCTTTAGCCAGCATTCATTAGCCATTAGGAGGACTTTTGCATATGGAACCACAAACGATGGTCATTTTGATCATACTCGCCAGCATTCTCATCTTGACCGCACTAGATATCTGGAATCGATACAAAGTACGCCGTTACGTTCGGCTTGCTTGGGGAAAACTTCCCCGTCAGCCCCGCTTTGATAAAGAAGCGAGTTTGAAAAAAGCTTGGCTGACTGAGAAGAAGTTTCACGATTTTGATAGCGAGGTCGATGACATCACTTGGTATGACTTGGATGGCTTTTCGTTGTTTGAGTCCATTAATCTGACGTTTTCCAGTGTTGGTTCAGAAGCGTTGTACCAGCAATTACGCAATTTCCACTTCAAGCCGGACAAACAGCTGACCAAATTGATCGACTTTTTTGCTGCTGACAGTGCCGCACGCGAACAATCCCAATATACGTTTGCTCGTTTAGGAAAACAAGATGATAATTTTTCGAAAGCCTACTTGGCCAATGAAGCGGCGCAATCGATCGGTTCTCTGCCGTTCTTTGTCTTTTTAGGTGTGCTGCCATTAGTCGGCATCTTGCTGCTCCTGCTGGGGATTGTCCAAGGTCTCCTGTTGACGTTGATTAGTGTCGTTTTCAATACGATCTATTACTCCATCAAAAAAGCCAAGCTGGAAACAGAACTGAACAGCATGCGCTATTTGGTTCAAACGATTGCCTGTGGCAGTCAGATCGCTAAAATCAACACGCCCCTCCAAGATGAGATCAAACAATCTTTGTCACCATTAAAGAAGATCACTCGTTTCGCTTTCTCGTTTCGTGCCAAAAACGGCAGCGAAGGAGACATGTTGTTTGAATACATCAATATCATTTTTATGCTGCCGTTTATTTCCTATCAAACGGTCACCACTACTCTGGCCAAACACCAACAAGCAGCCATCGATCTGTGGAATTTGCTGGGAAAATTGGAAGTCGCAGCCGCCATTTTAAATTTTCGCACGTATATGCCCATCACTTGCCTACCGACCTTCCAAACAAGCGGAGGTGTAGAAGCAACGGGTACGTATCATCCCCTTCTGAGTGAAGCAGTCATGAATGATGTCACTTGGAACCACAATACCCTTGTAACTGGCTCCAATGCCTCAGGCAAATCGACATATGTCAAAAGTGTCGCCATCAACTGTATTTTGGCACAAACCATCCAGACAGCAGTAGCTGAAACCTTTACGATGGTTCCTGGTCACGTCATTACCTCGATGGCTGTCGAAGATGATCTATTTGAAGGCGACAGCTATTTCGTGGCGGAGATCAAATCCATCAAACGCCTGCTAGATACCGTTGCCACGAAACAGCGCTGCTACTGTTTTGTTGATGAGATTTTAAAAGGAACCAATACGGTGGAACGAATCGCTTCTTCTGCTAGCATCATCCATTGGTTGCGAGCCTACCCATCATTGGCCTTTGTCGCTACCCATGATATTGAGCTGACTGAAATTTTGAAAAATGATTGCCGCAACATTCATTTTTCTGAACAAGTCACGGAAGATGACGGCATCTCCTTTGATTATAAGGTCAAATCCGGTCCTGCCTTGAGCCGCAACGCGATCGCCCTCTTAAAAGTCATGGGCTACCCTGAAACGATCGTTCAAGACGCCTATGCCGCCGCCAATGATTTTGATCAAAATCGTAAATGGCAGGAATTATAACTTCACACAAACAAAAGCGCCTTATCCCAGTGTCAGTCACAGGATAAGGCGCTATTTTATGTTTCATTTAGTCAAACAAACCAGTCGTTAAACTGTATTGCTCTCCTTGTAGCACATCATATTGGATCAAATTGTAGGCATCATAGATTTCTTGGGCTTCTTTATCCAACGCAAGAGTCGTCTGCCATTGTCCCTCTTGATAATACTGACCCAGTTCAAAAGCCGGCAACTCATCTTGCAAGGCCAACAACAACTGGTAAAACCCGCTGGTTGGTTGATCACTGGCTTCTAATAGGTTCGGCGCAAAATAAAAAGGACTTGTTACTGGTACATCTTCTGGCGCAAAATTCCCTTGCGAATCAACCATCAAAAATTCGGTTTCATGCAGGGCAGCCGTTTCATTTTGATCCTTGATCTCATCGTCATAAATGCCTGGTAAATGATCTCCCCAAAAGACGACCAGCGTTCGCCGATCCAGCTGCTCTAATTCAGCCACAAAGTTTTTCAACGCTGTACTGCTATAAGAGATATCCTGCAGGTAGTTTTCCAAAGAAGCCATATTGCCCGGACCGCTCGCTTGGTAATTCAACGTATCGTATTTGCCAGCATAAGGCATATGGGTCTGCATCGTCACTAAATGGACAAATTGCGGTTGCTGATCGTTTTCCAACAAAGCCAGCACTTCTTTGTAGGCCGCCTCATCAGAGATATAAGGATTATTTTCGATTTTGTCGGTATAGGTCATCGTATCTTGATCGATAAACTGTTCAAACCCCATCACCCCATAGACATCCTTGCGTTTGTACATCGATGTATCGTAAGGATGGATCGCCGTTGCCGTATACCCTGATTGTTCCAAGAAAGAAACCAAGGATGGCAGTTGCGTCAATTTCGGCACTAGCATCGTGTAAGGCGTTGTCATCTGTGGATTCAATAGGCCCATAGCAAAACCAGTCAACGCTTCAAACTCGATGTTTGCCGTACCGCCTCCATAATTTTGCGAAAGCATTTTTCCACTGATGGTTTGATCGGCGACGTGGTAATAGTCTTTCAACGGATCGCCGGTGATCGATAAGCCATTTAAATGGCTCGGGTCGGAAAAACTCTCGCTCATCACATAGACGATATTTGGTGCTTCACTTTCACGGTCTTGATTTTTCTCCGCCGCCTGTGCATTGTAGGTGTCCGCAATCGCTTGGATCGCTTCTTTTGAATACCCCTCAGGCTTCGTCATGGCATCTACCCGCAGGTTGTACAAAAAACCACCGATAAATCCCGTATTGTAGTAGTTCATTTTTTGTGAATACGGAATCCAGAGCGCCGTCTGATTGTAGGCTTTGCGTAAAAGGTTGTTGCTGTCGTTGAAGTGTGAAACATAGACTAAGCCCAGCGAGCATACGACCAGCACCGCTCCTCGCATCACTTGCAAACGCCGGTTTAATTTGCGGCTGCGATAGATACTCCAGCCGATCGCTCCGATCGCCACCAGAGCGAAGAGGATGGCTAAGAAAAAGGCGCCATTGCCGATCATAGTTCGTAGAAGGTCGAATTGAGTGACCATCTTTAAATCATCGGGATAGATTGGTTCTTGGCGATAGACCATCTTCGTGTGATTGGCATACCCTAAGATTCCGATGACGACACTATAAAAGATGCCCCCAATCAGTACCGAACCTGCCAAGCTGGCAAACACCCCATACACCAGCAGTAGCACCCCACAAGCCAAGAAAAACTTTGCTGTATGCCACGAAAAGGCAAATTTCAAGGCTAATTCAACGGAAAGATTGTTTTGATACCATTGCAAATATAAATTACTGAAAATGATCAACAGGACGATGGCGATGCCTTTTAATGCGATCTTCAGATAAGGATGGCTATTTATTTTCACGAAGGAACATTCCTCCTTTTCTACACGTTCTAGGTACCCTCGTATTTTATGCTTTCAAGACAAGAAAGTAAAGCCAGGGCAAGAAGCTTTTGTTATTTTTAAAGAAAGCAACCCTCATAAAAAAGAGTCTAAGGTTTCTTGCCCCCTAGACTCTTCTTTCTATCCGAATGGAACTCAATCACTGGTTTCGTTTATTTCCAAAAATCGTCAAAAATCGTGACCGGCAAGTGGCGTTTATGTTGCGTTTTGTTCCACCAGTTTTCAATGGTTTGTTGGGCTTCAGCCGCAATTTCCTTGCCTTCTAAATAGTCATCGATGTCGTTGTAGGTCACTCCTAAAGCTGCTTCATCTGCAACTAAAGGTTTGCCGTCTTCCAAGTCCGCAGTTGGGACTTTTGTATACAATGCTTCTGGTGCGCCTAAGTATTGCAAGAGTTGGCGGCCTTGGCGTTTGTTTAAACGAAACAGTGGTAAGATATCGGCACCGCCATCGCCGTATTTCGTAAAGAAGCCGGTGATATTTTCAGCAGCGTGATCCGTACCCAGAACAGCTCCTGCTTTTTCACCCGCAATGGCATATTGCGTAATCATCCGTTGACGGGCTTTGATATTGCCTTTATTAAAGTCAGAAACCGCTAAGCCTGCTTCTTCCACCGCTTGCACTTGGGCATCGACGGCGGCTTTGATGTTTACCCGCAGCTCAATATCTGGTTTGATAAATTCAATGGCTTTTTTTGCATCTTCTTCATCTGCTTGTTCCCCATAAGGTAAGCGTACCCCTATGAACTGATAGTTGGGATTCCCGGTTTCACTGCGCATTTCCTCCATCGTCAATTGCGCGATCCGGCCAGCTAATGTCGAATCTTGCCCACCACTGATCCCCAAGACAAACGTATGCAAGAACGAATTCTTTTGCAGATACGCCTTTAAAAAATCAATACTCTTACGAACTTCTTCTTTCGGGTCGATGGTCGGTAAGACTCCTAATTCTTTGATAATTTCTTGTTGCATGGTCATAGAAACGCCTCCTCTTATTTTTTGAAGCAGCTGACTGATCCTAGGACCAGCGCAGTTGCGGATTACAAAATCGCGCCATTGGTTTGTTTACGTACTTTTTCAATCGTCCGCATTTTATGATCCCAACATTCTTGCGAGAGATCAACTGGGTACTTCTGTGGATTCAAATCACGTTTGTACTCATCCCAAAGGGAATCCAAGCAATTCGTCGCATAGGCTTTGACGTGTTCTAAGTCAGGTACTTGATACACTTGCTGGCCATCTACAAAGATATCTTGCAACAATGGTCGCGCATCAAAGTTCGTCACTGTTTTGTTGATAAAAGTGTGAACAGGATGGAACATGAACAGTTCGTCTGCTGCTTGCGGATTTTCTTCCCATAGCGTGACATAATCGCCTTCTGACTTGCCGTCCGATTTACGGGTGATCCGCCAGACTTGTTTTTTCCCAGGGGTCGAAACCTTTTCGGCATTGCTGGATAATTTGATGGTGTCGATCATTTCTCCCTGCTCATTTTCGATGGCAACCAGTTTATAAACCGCACCTAATGCCGGTTGATCGTAAGCGGTGATCAGCTTGGTGCCGACACCCCATACATCGATTTTCGCCTTTTGCATTTTCAAGCTTAGAATCGTATTTTCGTCTAGATCATTGGAAGCATAGACTTTGGCTTCCGTGAATCCCGCTTCATCCAACTGTTCACGGACTTTTTTCGAGATATAGGCCATATCGCCGCTGTCGATCCGCACACCTAAGAAATTGATCTTATCCCCCATCTCTTTGGCCACACGAATCGCATTTGGCACACCTAAACGCAAGGTATCATAGGTATCGACTAAGAATACGCAATCTTTGTGGGTTTGGGCATACGCCATAAATGCATCATAGTCATTGCCGTAGGATTGCACGAGGGAATGGGCGTGGGTTCCGCTGGCTGGGATGCCAAAAATCTTCCCTGCCCGCACATTACTCGTCGCATCCGCTCCGCCAATATAAGCCGCTCGGGTCCCCCAAATGGCTGCATCCAATTCTTGTGCCCGACGTGAACCAAATTCCAACAAGGGATCCGTGCCGATCACGGATTTGATGCGGGCAGCTTTCGTGGCGATCAAGGTTTGGAAATTGACCATATTCAGTAGCGCTGTTTCGATCAGCTGCGCTTGTGCTAACGGCCCTTCTACTTGAATGATTGGTTCATTGTTGAAGACTAAATCGCCTTCTAACGCTGAACGAACGGTACAAGCAAACTTGAACTCCTTTAGATACTCTAAAAAGGCTTCTGGGTAGCCGCCGATTTCTCGCAAGTAGGTAATATCCGTTTCTGAAAAGGATAAATCGTTCAAATAATCGATCAAACGTTCCAGACCGGCAAAGATCGCATAGCCATTTTCAAAAGGCATGTCACGGAAATAGCATTCAAACACCGCATTACGATCGGCTCTGCCTAACTCCCAATAGGTTTGCATCATGTTGATTTGGTAGAGATCGGTGTGCAGCGTCAAGCTGTCATCTTTAAATAATTTCTGCATGTTCTTACTCCCTCTAGCTTACTTCTTCTCATTATAGCAAAAAAAACACAAAAGACAGAAAAACTTGTTTTTTCAAAAAAAAGTTGGGCTTTTGCCAGTACAAGGCAATCCATCTGAGAACAAATTGCTCCAAAGCATGGGTCAGCCTCCTACTTATTGCGCATTATTTGCGCGCTCGTATAAGGTCGCCCCTTTGTTCAACGTTTGATTGCTCTTGCAACATGCATGTCCCAACTTCTTTCAACTAGTGTTCTTTCACAGGCAATTGAACAAGAATGACATCTTTTCTCGGTTTAGAAAAGGTGATGCCTCTTGCTTCCATTTCTTTACGAATATTGATATTGACGGTCACGTCTTTGCGATCGACCTTCAGCAAACGATGAATCGCTGTATCGACTTCTTCCCGACTGATTTTCTTTTTATTGTTGATCAATACTAAAGAAATCGTATCAAAACTATCCACATAGAGAATCTGCGTCCGATCAAGCGAATACAATTTATAGTATTTGATCGCTATTTTGTCGAATAGATACTTGGAGATGTTCGGGTAAAAAGTTTCCATATTTAGATTTTGGTTTACTGGGGTTTCAATCAACTTCATGCACAACATCCTCTCTCGAAACTAATTCTGTTAAAATAAAGCGGCCAACACCGCCGTCTTCCGCGCGCTCAATGGTTCGATCACAAACTGCTTTGATCGCTGGGCTGGCATTTGCTACAGCCAAAGAAACATCCACCGCTTCAAACATCGCAAGGTCATTTTCACCATCACCGATCCCGTAGCTTTTGGCAGCGGGAAAAGCTTCTAAAAAGCTACGGATCGCCGCACCTTTGGTCGCCAATGGATCAACGATTTCCAGTGTTTGGACAAAGGATTGAAAAATCGCTGCCGTTTCTGACTGGATCATCGCCCGCAGCCGTTCTCTTTTTTCGTCTGACGCTTCCATCAGTTCGATTTTGATGACCTTTATCTCTGGATGTTCCTTCATAAACTGCAACACGTCGTCTTTATGAAGGCATTCGTTGTAGAAGAACTCGTATTTGTAGTCAGCGATGATTTGCCCTCGCTCCCCTAACTCCGCGAGTAACTGCTTACGGCTTTCTTGAAATTGCGCTTCATACAAATGCGCTTGTGGGGAAATGATGCCATGGTCAGTATGTAAGAAATAAAAAACCGCTTCTGTCTCTAAGATACCAATCACTTGTGCCAATGTCTTATAGGGTAAGGTATGCGTCAAAACAGGCGCTTCTCCTTTTATCATCAGACCGGCGCCGTTTCCGAAAATCACATCGCAGGAAAGGCCTTCTTCCGCCATCATATCTTGAACAAGCTCAAATCCTCGCCCTGTGACAAACACAAAGTGATCCCCTTGGGCTTGCAAACAACGGATGGCTTCTTTATTGATCTCATGAATCGGGTGCCCCATTTCTTGAAACGTCCCATCAATATCAGAAAAAACTATTTGCATCTTATCTTCCTTTCTTTGTTATAATTATAGCACATTTTAAAAAACGCAAAAAAATTTTCTTGACTTTGTCGTTACGTCAACCTTTAGGATACAGGTGTAAGGAGGGAAAAGCCGATGGAATATACGATCAGTGCCTTAGCCAAACTGTCAGGAGTCAGCAGCCGTACCCTGCGGTATTATGATCAGATCAAGTTGTTACAACCGCAACGCACCAACTCAGCTGGTTACCGTATCTACGGGAGACAGGAAGTCGATCGCCTACAGCAGATTTTGTATTTTAAGTCTTTTGGGCTGTCATTAGAAACGATCCGCGGGATCTTGGATGAGCCGCAAGCATCGATCCAAACGGTCTTGTTGCAGCATTACCAACAGCTTTTACAAGAGCGAGCAGCCCTGGACAGTCTTTTGACCACCTTAGCGCAAACAATTGATTATTATGAAGGAGAAAAGACGATGACCGATCAAGAGAAATTCAGTTATTTTAAGAAACAAAAAATTCGTGAAAACGAAGCAAACTACGGTGCCGAGTTACGAGAAACCTACGGTGAGGAGATCATCGAAAAAAGCAACCAAAAGTGGCAGCAGATGACCCAAGTCGATTATCAAGCACTGACCGACAACGAAAACCGCTTATTGCAGCTGTTAAAAGAGCTATTGACTGAAAAGGAAGGGAAACGAATCCCTTCTGACAAAGCCCAAATGGCTTTTGCTGCACATCAAGCATGGCTCAAACAAGCAGCACCCTTTTACTCAGCAAAATATCACCGATCTTTAGGGGAAATGTACGTTCAAGACGAGCGTTTTACCGCCTATTACGATCAAAAAGCGGGCGTCGGCAGCGCCCAGCTGTTGAAACAGATCATTGACCATTACACCGAATCCCATTAAAAAAACGATGCGCAAGCACTGCCCGCTCAGGGGCTTTGTTTGCGCATCGTTTCGTCTATGCTATCGTTTGATGAACTCATAGGGCATGCGATAGTTGCCGCTTTTTTCCATTATCGCCAATTGGACGGCAGTCTCCCCGCAAGCTTGCAAGTGATGATCGATCGTTGAAAGCTGTAGCAGCTCACTGATGTATAAATTGTCCCGTCCAATCACGAGCCATTCTCCCGGCGCCTGTGACTGGATCCCAGCAGCAACATGATCCCCATTGGTGAAAATCGCTTCGACCCCTTTATCTGCAAAATAAGCAGCTGCTTCTTTGCCATCTTCTTCCGTCAAACAATCCCAAAAGATCAAGTCTTCGGAAAAAGTCGAAAAATAGTCATGAGCCAAACGGACCGTGATTTTTGAATTGCTGCTGAGCTTGCGGCTGCGTCCCAATGTCACGCCAATTTTCTGGATACCTTGTTCCTTAAAATACGTAAAGACTTCTTTGATCGATTCCTCTCGATCAATATAGGTGCAACCGTCAGTCAAATACGAGATATTCTCACAAAAGACGATGCGACCGTAAGAACGATAAGGCAATAAGGTTTCGATCGGATTCGCCCGCGAGGCAATGATCAAGGCATCAAAGCTTTTCGCCGCAAATTCTTGCAAATACGCTTCCTCTACTTGCGGATCATAGTTCGTGGCTAAAAGCGTAACCTTATAGCCCCGAGCAAACGCTGCTGTTGTGATGCCGCTCAATAATCGATCAAAATAGGGATGATTGACAAACGGTAGGATCACACCGATATTTTTGGTTTTACCAACACTCAACGCTCGTGCCGTGTAATTTGGAATATAGTTGACCTCTTTCATGACAGCCAGGATCTTGCGACGCTTTTCTTCACTGACATACGGATTGTTGTTAATGACTCGTGAAACTGTGGAGACCGAATAGCCGGTCAAGCGTGCAATATCCCGAATGTTTGCCATGACTCACTGCTCCTTAAACGAATAATTGTTCTTTCATATAGTCTATCACACTTAACCCACATGTATAAAATTCATAGTAATCATTGTGATGAATAAAACCGATCCGCTGAGACCCGAAGTGTTCATCACATGTCAAATGACTGATCTCATCCACCGGAATTTCTACCAAGCGTTCTTGAAAGAACCCTTTTGGTTTCGTCAATACCAATTGTTGTCCATCAAAAGCCAACGTTACATAACAACATTCCGCACCATTCTTCTTCATGTACGTATTCATTTTTTCATCCCGCCTTCCTTTTTATGAATCAAGCATACTGTATGAAACGCGTCTCAGAGCAAGTCATTTGTTTCACTTTTTAACAAAAACCGATCGACTTTCATGTGAATTACTTCGCATATTTTGCTTTTGTTGGTACAATAAAAAGAGAACAGTGCGAAAGGAAGCGCGATTTTTTTAAGGAGGACCGCAAAGTGACATTAGAAGAAGCTTTTTTATTAGACACCTTGCGATGCCGCTTCAAATTTTTAAGAGAAGAACGCGGATTGAGCCCAAAAGAAGTATGCCAGCATCTCGATGTGCCTTACCCCGATTACACCTTATACGAAGCAGGCGATCGCTTACCCGATGTATTGACGCTGTTACACGCAGCTTCCCTCTATAATGTCTCTGTCGATTACTTACTAGGACAGACAGAACGACCAGAACGGTATTTATGCTAACAAACGACTTTATCGAAAAAACGATCAAACGGTCGTTTTTTCTTTTGCCTCTTTCCCACTTTTCATCGATTAGCAACAATTGTTATCTAATCAAATGAAAAAAATCAAATCATGCGGTTCTTCTTGAAAAAAAATGATAGAATAAACCATCATACATAGAAGGAGTTCAAACAAACATGACCTATGCACTAGAACTAACCGATTTACGCAAAGTCTATACCACCGGCGTTGAAGCGTTGCGGGGCATAAATTTGAAGGTGGAAGAAGGCGACTTTTATGCCTTGTTAGGCCCTAACGGCGCTGGAAAGTCCACCACCATCGGCATTATCACCTCTCTTGTCAATAAATCTTCCGGAAGCGTCAAAGTCTTCGGCTACGATTTAGACAAAGAATTGGTCCAAGTCAAACAACAGATTGGTTTGGTTCCCCAAGAATTCAATTTCAATCCCTTTGAAACGGTCCAGCAGATCGTGGTCAATCAAGCTGGGTATTATGGTGTCCCCCGCAACGAAGCCATCAAGCGCAGCGAAAAATACTTGAAGCAGTCGAATTTGTGGGAAAAACGCAATGTTCGTGCGCGGATGCTGTCGGGCGGGATGAAACGCCGTTTGATGATCGCTCGTGCCCTGATGCATGAACCACGGTTATTGATTTTGGATGAACCGACGGCAGGTGTCGATATCGAATTGCGTCGGGAAATGTGGAGCTTTTTGCGGGAGCTGAACCAAAATGGCACAACGATCATTTTGACGACCCATTATTTAGAAGAGGCGGAAATGCTTTGCCGCAACATCGGGATCATTCAATCTGGTGAACTGATCGAAAACACCAGCATGAAATCCTTGTTGGCAAAACTGCAATTTGAAACCTTTCTTTTTGATATCGCACCGATCAAACAAGCACCAACGATCACTGGATATCCGATCCAAATGGAAGATGAACAGACCATCGCCGTTGAAGTCGCTCGAGACCAAGGCGTCAACGATCTTTTTGCTCAATTCAGCCAGCAAGGGATCAATGTCCTCTCCATGCGCAACAAATCCAATCGCTTGGAAGAACTATTTTTGAAAATCACCGAAGAAGCACACGAAGCGGAGGAAAACCATGTTTAGTCTTTATTTTACAGCCTTAAAAAGTTTAGCGGTCAAAGAGACCAACCGCTATTTAAGGATTTGGGTGCAGACCCTCGTCCCACCCGTCATCACTACTTCCTTATACTTCATTATCTTTGGGAAAATGATTGGCAGCCGCATCGGCGAAATGGGCGGCTTTTCTTATATGGAATTTATCGTTCCTGGGCTGATCATGATGTCGACGATCACCAGCTCTTACTCCAATGTGTCTTCTTCCTTCTTTTCACAGAAGTTTCAAAAAAACATTGAGGAACTCTTAGTGGCGCCGGTTCCTACTCACGTCATCATTTGGGGCTTTGTCTTTGGCGGACTTGGCCGTAGTATCTTGGTGGGCACATTGGTGACCATCATTTCCCTTTTCTTCGTGCCATTACATGTGTATTCTTGGGTCATCGTTGTCTTAACCCTAGTCATGACCGCCATCTTATTTTCATTAGCAGGGTTGCTAAATGGGATCTTCGCCCAATCCTTTGACGATGTTTCCATCGTGCCAACCTTTGTTTTACAACCATTGACCTATCTTGGAGGCGTCTTTTACTCCATCAGCATGCTGCCGCCGATTTGGCAAACGATCTCCAAAGTCAACCCGATCGTGTATATGATCTCTGGTTTCCGCTACGGCTTTTTAGGCACCATCGATGTCCCAATTTTCCTATCCATCGGTATTTTGGTCTTGTTCATTGTTGTCTTATACAGCGTATGCTGGTACTTGATCCAAAAAGGCCGCGGGCTGCGTAGTTAATTGCAATAAAAAAAAGATGAACTTCATTAATGAAGCTCATCTTTTTTTTTTATTAGGCATTCAAAACGACTTTTTCCAGCAATGCACCGGCTTGGTGTCTGCCTTCTAAATCAGTACTTCCAGAAAATTGCTGCACGCGATCCATGTTGGTGATCAAAACGATCACCATGGTTTCTTTGCCTTGCTGCTTGATATAAGGTAGATCCATTTGTGCCAGTTTGGTTTGCGGAGTGACTTGCTCCCCAGCTTTGACAAAGACATCAAAGCCTTGTCCGCCAAGTGAGACTGTATCGATCCCCATATGCACAAGAACTTCAACGCCGTTTTGGGTTTTGATCCCGACGGCATGTTTTGAAGGGAACACAGTGGTGACTTCGCCACTGACCGGTGCAAAGATTTGCCCATCTTGTGACTCGATGGCATAGCCTTCTCCCATCATTTTCGTTGAAAAAACTTCATCTGGTACATCTTCTAATGGGACATATTCTCCATGGGTCACGGCATGCAGATCCACTTCGTTGGTGTAACGATCGCCTTCGGCTGCTTGATTTGGTACCAAGAACCAGCTCATTGCAAAGGATAAGCCGATTGCCAAGATGATCCCTAAAACAGCATAGATAAAGTATTCCCCAATATAGGCTGGCAAACTAAAGATACTTGAAAGAATATATCCATAAATCCGAACACCGAAGAAACTGATGAAGGCAGACGCCACAGAACTACCAACTGTTGCTGCGATAAAGGCTTTTTTATACTTCGACAAAATCCCGAATAACGCAGGTTCTGTGATCCCTAATAAGCCAGAAACCGCCGAAGATAGAATGATCGATTTTTCTTCTTTGGTTTTGACTTTGAAATAAATAGCTGCTGTTGCGCCGGTGATTGCCATATTTGCCATAAACATCATTGGCATCAACATGTCATACCCTTGATTGGCGAAGTTTTGCAAAGCGATCGGGGTCATGGCATGATGCAATCCCGTGAAGATTGCAATTGGTCGAATCGCCCCTACCACAATTCCTGCTAAGACAGGCGAGATAGTGAATAAACCAGCCACGCCAGCAGCCAGTAAGTTTCCTAGATGGATACTGATTGGGCCAATGACCGTTAATGTCAAGATACCAGCGACAAACAACGAAATCGTCGGTGTAAACACGGTACGCAGCACTTGTGGTAAGAGTTTATCGACCCAACGGTAAATATAACTGAGCGCCAGCACGGCAAAGATAATGGGAATCACTGTTCCTGCATAGTTAAAGACGGGTACTGGCAGTATGCCGAACAAGCGAAAGGCGGAAATACTTCCTTCGGCTACCGCATTGGTCATCGTTGGAAATTGCAGCGTTGCCGCGATTGCGATCGCTAAATATTGATTGGTTTTAAAAATCCGAGCGGCTGAGGCAGCAACAAAAAATGGCAAGAATGTAAATACGCCGCTCGCGATCATGTCGATCACTAAATAGGTGTCTGTTTGATTAGAGATGACATTCAAAGCCACCAATCCAGCCATTAATCCTTTGATCATTCCTGCGCCAGCGATAGCTGGAACGATCGGACCAAAAACGCCAGAAACGGTATCCATAAATAAGGAAACGGCCCCTTTTTTCTCTGATGTTCCCCCTTGGTTCGCTTCATCAAGACCTAATTCTTTGGCTAAAGGTGCATAATAATCAGCAACATCCGTTCCTATCACTACTTGCAGCTGATTGCTTTGATATTTTGTTCCTACGACTTTGGGTGTTTTTTCTAACGCCGCATAGTCGACTTTCTTCTCATCCTTTAAATCAAAACGCAAGCGAGTCATACAGTGCCATGCATTGTTGATATTTTCTGATCCGCCAACATCTTTAATAATCTGTTTTACGATGTCTTCTTTGGTCATCTTTTTTTCCCCCTGTTGTTTGCTAACGGTCCTGATCCTTTTGACGGGCGCCCTTTCAGGTGTTTCCGTTTTCACACACATAGTAGCATGCTCACACATACTTGTAAAACCAGTCCTTTTTTGATAAAAACAGAATAAAAACGCTATATATCAACGTTTTATTATAAAAAAGTAAAAAATTGGACTGGTTTTATGGTGTATATCTAGTTTTTATTAGACCAAATTGACAGCGGTTGCCAAGCATGTTTCAATGGCTATAGCAACTAGAGACAAAAATTGGAGTGAATGAAATGACACCAACGATCATCACCGACGTCAAAGCCTTTGCGATCAAACCTGATCGCCATAACCTTGTTGTCGTTAAAGTAGAAACGAACAAAGGCGTATCTGGGTTAGGCTGCGCAACCTTCCAGTTTCGCCCACTAGCCGTAAAAACCGTCGTTGACGAGTATTTACGCCCCCTCTTACTTGGCCGCGATGCCAATCAAATCGAAGATCTTTGGCAAGTGATGAATGTCAACTCTTACTGGCGGAATGGTCCGATCACCAACAATGCCATCTCAGGAGTCGACATGGCTTTATGGGACATCAAGGGACAATTAGCCGATATGCCATTGTATCAACTGTTAGGTGGAAAAGCGCGTACGGCGATTCCCGCCTATACCCATGCCGTGGCAGATAATCTCGAAGGCCTTTATCAAGAAATCGATCGCTTCTTGGCTGAGGGGTATCGCTATATCCGTTGCCAATTAGGCTTTTATGGTGGAAATCCTAGCCAACTGCAAACACCCGATCAGCCCATCGCTGGTTCCTATTTTGATCAAACAGACTACATGGACACAACACTGAAAATGTTTGCTGCGATCCAAGAACGATACGGCAATCAATTTCAAATGCTGCATGACGTGCATGAACGGCTGCATCCAAACCAAGCGATTCAATTTGCAAAATCCGCTGAACCTTTTAATCTCTTTTTCCTAGAAGATATTTTGCCGCCGGATCAAAACAAGTGGTTGCAGCAACTCCGCAGCCAGTCGGCGACCCCGATCGCGACCGGCGAATTGTTCAATAATCCGATGGAATGGCAAGAGCTAGTCAAAAATCAACAGATTGACTTTATGCGTGCCCATGTCTCACAAATCGGTGGGATCACGCCAGCATTGAAATTGGCTCACTTCTGCGATGCGATGGGCATTCGGATCGCTTGGCACACGCCGTCTGATATCAGCCCTGTCGGCTTAGCCGTCAACACCCATCTAAATATCCATCTGCACAATGCCGCGATCCAAGAAACGATTGCGATCCCAGCAAATACCCAGTCGGTCTTTGGTGGCAGTCCGCAACCTGAAAACGGCTATTTTTATCCGATCGAGAAAAGTGGGATCGGAATCACGTTCGATGAAGCAGCAGCTGCGGAATTTCCCGTGGTTTACCGTCCTCATGAATGGACCCAGAGCCGTACACCAGACGGCACATTGATCACTCCTTAAACACAACAAAAGACATCCCCTGTCCAACCGACAGGGGATGTCTTTTGTTCTTTCTGGATAAAAAAGACGCAACTGGCACATTTGCTTTTCCAAATCAATCGATGCGTGAGCGATGGATCTCACGGTCAAAGGGACGGATGTAGGTCACGGCATAATCAATGGCAACGATATTGCTGAACTCATACACGCGGCCGTCTTCTAAAATCGCCCGATTGCTGATCTGCATTGCCGGCGTCCCCCGCTTGCACAATAAAATGCCCGATTGAGCGGTCGATGTGGTGATGGGGGTATAGCTGGTGATGTAGTGGGAAATACGGTACCCGCAGCTTTCGACATAGCGTTGGATCGAGTGCTCCACGATTTCCTGTGTCAATTCGGGAAATAGGCTGACGGGCAATTTAGAGGTTTCCAGCTGTTCGATTTTGTAATTGACGATCCGCACTCGTTCAAAGGTCCAGACTTCCTCGTCTGGGCCTATTTGGAAAATCTGCTGTTCATCCAACGTTGCTGCCTCCTTATTCAAGGAAATCATTTTGGAATGGATGCGGTCATAAGGAGTGCGGGTCAAGGAATTAAAGATCATTGGGTTTTTGACCCATTTTTCATGGATAAAAATCCCTGAACCTTGTACCACTTTGACGATCCCGATCTCTTCAAGGTTTTTGATTGCTTGCTGGATCGTAAACCGAGAAACGCCATAGGTTTGCGCAAGGGTTCTTTGGTTGGGTAATTTGCCGGCAGAAAATTCTTCCTGATAGATTTTACTCAACAGATCTTGCACGATAAATTCACGTTTTTTCATAATGGCTCCTTCATTTGAGCGGGAGCGATCTCGCTCATGGACCAACTGCAAGCCTTCATATCGATACGACCACTGGCTTTGAAGACCACCCCTTCATCGACGAGTGCTGCTTTTCGCCCATTGGCGGAGGAACCAACTAAGACGCCATCTGCCCGCACGACTCGATGAGCAGGGACATCCTGAGGACTCAAGCGCATCGCTCGACCGACTGCTCGCGCGCCGTTGATTTGTCCCAATTTCCACGCAATCTGACTATAGGAGACGACTTTACCAAAAGGGATCTGCCGCGCCAGCGCATAGACTTCTTCATAGAATGGATTCATACTGTTCGCTCCTTCTTTGATTCTTTCTATCATAGTACTGGATTCCCTGCCAATAGTAAATGAACAGACGCAACTTTAGCAATAGCCATCCAAACACTCGATTCCTTCTCTAGCAAGCCAAGAACGAATCGAGTAGTCATTAGTTTGGAAAATCAAAGTAGGTTTTCGCATTGTGATATGAGATATCTGCGACGATCTGCCCTAAATATATTTCATCTGCTGGTAGTTGTCCGTCTTCTACCCATTCACTGATCACCTGACACAAAATCCGCCGGAAATACTCGTGGCGTGGATAAGACAAAAAGCTGCGAGAATCCGTCAGCATGCCGACGAAGTTTCCAAGAATCCCGCCTTCTGCTAGGGTCGTCAACTGATATCGCATACCAGAATACGTATCATTGAACCACCAAGCAGAGCCTAATTGCAGCTTGCCTTTGCTCTCTTCTTGGAACGCCCCCATCAGCGCAGTCAACACTGGATAATCTTTGGGGTTCAGTGAATACAAAATCGTCTTCGGCAATAAACTTTCCGCCTGAAGCTGCGCCAATGTCCGACTTAAGCCGCTCACTAGACGATCGTCCCCCATCGCATCACCGCCGCTATCAGGTCCTAGTTGTTGGAAAAGTTTTTGATTGTTGTTGCGAGTCGCCATCAGATGCAATTGCGCGGTCCAGCCTTGTTTCGCATATTGGCGCATCAAGTCAATCAGCAAGCCGGTTTGAAACTGTCTGATTTCTTCATTAGTCAGTGTCTCAGTGGTCAAACGCTTTTGAAAAATCGCTTCAAGTGCAGCGCCATCATAAGCTTCCTCTCCAAGACGTGACAGACTGTGATCTGCTAAACGACAACCTTGTTGCTGGAAGTAGGAAATACGCACTGTCAATGCTTCAACCAGCGTTTGATAGCTAGTGATTTCTTTGCTCGCAGCTGCAGCCAATTGCTTAAGGTACGCTGGAAATTCTGGATTCTGCAGATTGATTGCTTTGTCAGGACGAAAGGTAGGATACACGTCAAAGGATTCTTCTGCCAGCTTTTGATGATACGTCAACGAATCAATGGGATCATCCGTCGTACAGATCACCTCAACAGCCATCTTTTTGATCAGCCCTCGTGGTGAAAATTCCTTCGTTTGCAGCTGTTGATTGGCTTTTTCCCAAATGCTTGCTGCATTGGCTGGTGTCAATCGCTCATCAATACCAAAGATTCGCTTCAATTCCAAATTGGTCCAGACATATAATGGATTGCCAATGCAAGCCTCCAAGGTCTGCGCCCAAGCACAGAATTTTTCGTAGTCGTCAGCATCGCCAGTGATCAAAGATTCTGCAACACCATTGGCACGCATCAAGCGCCATTTGTAATGGTCCCCCGCCAGCCACGCTTGGGTGAGATTGGTGAAGTTTTGGTTTTCGAAAATCTCTTTCGGCTCTAAATGGCAATGGTAATCAATGATCGGCTGCTTTTTTGCATACTCATGGTACAACTGTTTGGCAAAGCTGTTTTTCAAAATAAAATCGTCAGTTAAAAACATTTCTTCGCTCCTTTTCTTAACGCCCCACGCTCTTGTCGATGGCTTCCCACAACCCTAATAAGTAGGAAGCGCCGATCGCCCGATCATACAAGCCATAGCCTGGACGTCCCGTTTCTCCCCAGATCATTCGCCCATGATCTGGTCGAATGTAGCCGTCAAAGCCATTTTTGTACATCGCTTCTAGGATCTGATACATGTCTAATGAGCCTTCAGAGGAGAGATGCGGTGCTTCATAAAAGTCTTTGTCATTGCCCAAGTATTGAATGTTACGAACATGGGCAAAAGGAATCCGATCCCGGCGACAAAACTCAGCCAAAATCTCATAGACATTATTGGCTGGGTCTTCGGCGATACTGCCAGTACAAAGTGTGATACCATTTGACGGACTGTCGACCACGTTGCAGACCCAATCCAAATCATCGCGGTTTTTAACGATACGCGGCAGACCAAAAATCGAATAGGGAGGATCATCTGGATGAACAGCCATCTTGATGCCGACCTCTTCACAGGTGGGAATAATGGCTTTTAGGAAGTAAGCAAAGTTTTCTCTTAATTTGTCATCATCGACATCCTTATACGCAGCAAACAATTCTTTGACATGTGCCAAACGTTCTGGTTCCCAGCCTGGCAAGGTATAGCCAGAGCTTGACTCCTCAACTTCTTTGACGATCTCTTCTGGGTCTTTGTCAATCCCTGCTTTTTCAAATGCCATCGTAGAAGAACCGTCGGCTAAGCGATAATCGAGATCCGTTTTGATCCAATCGAAAATCGGCATAAAATTATAGCAGATCACTTCGATCCCATATGCTGCCAAATTACGAATCGTTTTTTTGTAGTTTTCGATATACAGGTCTCTCGAAGGCAAGCCAATCTTGATGTCATCATGAATATTGACGCTTTCGATCACCTTCAGGGAAAGGCCAACTGCTTCGACTTCTTCCACGAGCGCCTTGATCCGTTCTTTCGGCCAAACTGCCCCAGCAGGCAAATCAAAGAGTGTGCCGACGATGCCTTTCATTCCAGGAATTTGACGGATATCTGCTAACTTGATTTTATCGTAGTCTTTTCCATACCAACGAAATGTCATTTCCATTTTTTATTCGATCCCTTCTACTGTTTCATGTAATGTTTTACGGACTGCGCCGGTTCCTGCCAGCATCTTAGCGAACAAGTGACCCACCTTTTCAGTGATTCCTGCTTGATAGAGATCCAAACCAAAAATCTGCGGATTTGCTAAGATTGGTCGAATGATCCCTTGAACATCGGCGGCTGTCCCTAACTGACACTCACGTAAAATCTCTTGTAATTCTGCTAAGAGGGGATCAGGACTTGGGCCAAATGGATGGCCTTCATCATCGATCGCTAATAGATAACGCAACCAGCCTGCAATCGCTAAGGGAATGAAAGTCAGCTCAGAAGCCGAGCCTTCTTTCTTCACATACTTTTTGATGGTTTCGCCAAAACGGATGGCGATTTTCTGTGAGGTATCTGCGGCGATCCGCTGTGGAGTGTCAGGAATCAGGGGATTGGGTAAACGAAGGCCCACCACCTCATCGATAAATTTCTTTGGCTGAATGATCTCAGGATCTTCCACTACCGGCAAGCCTTCACGATAGCCGATTCCTTTGATCAAAGCAACAATATCTGGATCGGTCATTTCCGCAGCAATAGATGTATAACCGAGTAAACAGCCGAACAAACTCATTGCGGTATGCAGTGGATTCAAACAAGTTGTGACTTTCATACTATCGGTTTTGTCGACGATCTCTCGACTCGTCAAGATCACCCCCGCTTTATCCAAATTCGGGCGACCATTTGGAAAATCATCTTCAATCACCAGGTAATGAGTCGTCTCTGTGTTAGCAAACGGAGCGATATTCGTTCCTTTATCGGTACGGATGACTGGCAGCTGCTCGATCCCAGCTGCTGCTAATTCTTCTGCAACTGCTGTTGAAGGATTTGGCGTGATCCGATCGATCATTGACCACGGAAACGTCACCTGCGCGTTGTTTTCTAAGTATCGGACAAACGCTTCTGAAACATGCCCCAGCTTTTGCCATTCTTTTGCAATGGTGACAATCGCCGTTTGGAAACGGAGCCCATTTTGCGAAAAATTATCGGTGGAAACCATAGCGATCGGAAGTGCCCCTGATTGAAAACGATCCCATAAAAAGCTAGCCAAAATGCTCATTGTATGGTTGACCTGATGGGGACCCGCAGCGAGATCCGCTTGTACGACAGGTAAAAATTTCCCCTGACTGTCTTTTAAGCCATAGCCTTTTTCTGTGATCGTTACGGTAACCAACTGTAGTGACGGCTCCTGAAATACTTTGCGTATTTGCTCATAACTCGCAGCACGGGAAGGATGGCAATAATAACTAGCCGCCGTTGACTGGAGCAATTTTTTCTCCAACCGTCCCCCTTCATGCATGACCACTTCTAAAATATCATTCTCGTAAGGGGCATATACTTGATCAATCACCTGTTCATCAAAGGTTTCACAAACTACGATTCCTTTTGTCAGCGCTTGTTGATCGATCAACGTTTGGGCTACTTCTGCGTGAAATGCCCGATACAAATTTCCCCCACCAAAGTGTAACCATTGAAACTGAGTATCTGATTGATCCGTCACTTCTTTGGGAACGATCGGCATCGTAACTCCTGCCTGCTTCAAGGCAGCAAAATCAAACATCCTACTTCCTCCTTTTTCTTAAAACTGATATATTAGTATTCTAGTTCATTCTATACTGAATTGCAAGCCTTTACAAAAGGTTATTCAACTTATATACTAGTTTTATTACTCAAAACTATCCCTAGGCACCTTCCTTCAGAGTTTTTCTTTAGAAGGTAATTGAATGCCTGATACAGAAAGAAGCGTTTATGTTGAACCCTACAAATTTTCAATCACAAGCTTATGAATCAATCAAAGAGTTGATTTTAACCGCCAAACTGATTCCCGGTCAAAAAATATCTGAAAAGGAATTGGAGCAACGGCTAACCATTGGCAGGACGCCGATCCGTGAAGCAATTATTCGTCTGCGCCGTGAAGCACTGATCCATGTCGTTCCCCAAAGCGGCACCTATATTTCTAAAATCAGTATCAAACAAATTGAAGAAGCTCGTTTTGTCAGAGAGACGCTTGAAAAAGAAGTATTCGTAGCGGCCTGCCAAGCCATTACAGAAGAGCAGCTGAAAGAACTAGAAAAACTCGTTATTTTGCAGCGGACCTATGCCCAATTGAAGGATGAAATCGAGTTTTTCCAACTCGACGAGGCCTTCCATCAGTTGATTTATAAAATCGCCGACAAAGAAAATGTCTGGAATTGGCTACAAACGATCAATCTGCCTTTAAATCGCTTCCGCTTCTTACGTTTAGAGGTGGAGGAATTGTCTTGGGAAATTATTTTGCGGGATCACGAAGAAATCTTAGCCACTTTAAAAGAAAAAGACCAAGCCAAAATTGCTCCCTTGGTCGGACAACACATTGATGTCATTGATAACGATTTGATTTTTGTGGAAAAGGCCTTTCCCGATTACTTTACGGAGTAAAGCTATTTGAAAATCATGGACCTTAAAAACCACCCTCGTCGAGTAGATTGCCTACTTGACGAGAGTGGTTTCATACGCTGAACAAGCGAGAATACGCTCATTCGATTGGGTGATAACTAAAGCCTTGGCCCAGTACTTCTGAGACATTATTGACGATCACAAACGCTTTTGGGTCAATGGTCTCAATGATTTGTCTGATCTGCATAAATTCTTGGTCGCTGGCCACGATCAACAGTACTTGTTTGTCTGCTTGCTGGTAGCCGCCTTGGGCAGCCAATAGTGTGGCACCACGAGCTGTTTTATCAAAGACTGCTTCTCGAATCTCGTTCACGTGGTTCTCACTTAAGATCATGATGGATTTCTTCCGGTTAAAGCCCGTTTCAATGTAGGTCATCACACCAGAGGTGATCACGATCGATAATATCGCAAACAAGAACTCTTCAAACCCGAAAACGAACAAGTTCATGGAGACCACGATCGCATCGGTCGCCAGCAAGCCAATCGCTGGATTCAAATTAAAGTATTTCTTGAAAATCAGCGGTGGAATCGTTGTGCCACCGCTAGAAGATTGATTTTTGTACAAAATCGCTACTCCTAAAGCAAAAATCGCACTGCCAAATATCACGGAAAGCAGCCGATCTTCAGCCACCATATATTCTGGGACTAAAGCAATTGCTACTGGAAAAGCAAAACTACCATAGAGGACTTTCAAAAAAGGCCCCTTCCCTAAAAAGGCATAGGCAAGAATAAGCATGAGAATATTCAAGACCATGATCACAGCCGCTCGATCCCAACCGAGGGCTGACTCTAATAAAATACCGATTCCGCTGACACCGCCAGCTGCCACATGATGCGGGCCTAAAAATAAATTGATGCTTGCCGCTAACAAGAAAAGTGCTGCGGTGATTTTTCCATAGGTTTTCAGAATTGTCATTTGTTTCCTCTTTTCTCTGTCATTTTCACGGTTTATTCAAGCCGCTTTGCAGCCATTCTTACTCCTCACTATACGCCCATTTGATGTCACCGACAAAATTTATGTTTAGCCAGAGGGAATAACCGGAAATCTGTTGGCTGATTGCTTGATTCAATCGTTCTCGCAAGGGATCTTGCCGCCCAACTGTATCGAGAGGTGTTGCAGGTAAAATCACCACATCTAATTCCACAATGACTTGATTGCCGACTTTGGCGGTACGTAACACAAAGTCCACCACTTCTTCTGCGCGCAGTTCTTTTTCAACGATCGTCATGATGGACTCTCGTAGTTCTTCTTTCGGAGTTGAAGAAGTCAATTCCAGAATGGCCGCTTTCAACTCTTTAATCGAAAGCTGAATAAAGAACAAGGTGATCCCGATGGAGATGATTGGGTCGACATACATCGCGAAATTTCCATAGGGACTGGCTTGAATCAGCCATGACACAAGAAATGAACCGACGACACCCAGACTAAAGAAAAAGCCGAAACGCCATTGTTCTAGTTCTACCCAGTAAAAGGGATGAGTCAGTGGTTTCTTTTTTAAGTACAAGTAAAAAGAGAAACAGTAGATCGTACCAATCAGCGAGAAATACAAACCGATTGGATCAATCATGCCATCACTGACGTGTAATAAACTAAAAGCAGATTCAATGACTCCATAAATTGAGATCAGCAAGATGATACTATATTGAATAAAAACAACCAACGGCATCAACGCTTCTTTGCCGAATGGGAAACGTTCAAAGTCTTGGGCTTGGATATATTTTGCCACATACAAAGCAATCAGTGACATCACTGCACCAATCAATGTATAAACACCATCTAACAAGAGGACGTTATAACTGACCAGTAACCCAAAAAGCAAGGCACCGCCGCCATAAATACTCCCAGCGACAATCGATGCCAACAAAAGCTTGCGTATTTTTTTCTTTTCACTCATGATACTCCTCTTTCTTTTTTTCAAAAAAACTATCAATTTGATTGCATTCTTCTATCTATAAGCCTATCTTCCCATATAAATAACATAAAAAACAGTCAATTTTTTCATACAAAGCGGAAAAAAATAGTATTGCTGTCAATCATTCACTCTATTCTCTAGTGATGCATATTCGATCTTTCTATTCCACTCTTTTTACATTCTGGTGTAAATCCCCTTGACTACGCGGATTGATTCCCTTATCATCAAGGGTAACCATATTCAATCAGAATTTTCAGAATATTCCGTTATATTTTTCATAACGGCGATTCATTGGAAGACAGGGAGGATGAAGAGAGTGAATGAAGCAAAACAAGTCCCATGGACAGGAGAACCAAACCAACGAGCGATCAACTATTTGAATGAAGAAGGCAAAGTGATCGTCTGCCCAACCAAAGTCGGCTATATCATTGCCGTCTCTGATAAAAAAGGGCTGGAACGCAAGTTTTCAGCAAAGAATCGCAAGCGTAACAAACCAGGCGTCGTTCTTTGCAGCTCATTGGAGCAGCTACATGAATTAGCCGAATTAAATGCGGAAACCGCCGCCGTTTATGAAACGTGTTGGAACAATGACGTGTTATTCGGTGCGATTTTGCCTTGGAAAGAATCAGGAAAAGCCTATATCCCAAAAGATGGTTCAGAAGAATTGATGACGGACGTTCGGGGAACCAGCTGTTTCGTGATCAAATTCGGTGTCCCTGGTGAGCAGATCTCAAAAGAACTTTGGGATCAAAAAAAGAAATTGCTTTTCGCCAGCTCAGCGAACCCTTCAGGCAAAGGAAATCGCGGACTTGTTGAAGGGATCGGCGAACAAATCGCGCAAGAAGCCGATCTGATCATCGAAGGCAACGACTATGTTGCATCGATCCAACCAGACAAAACGCTGGAAACCCGCTATGAGCAAGGAGTCATGGTTTCTTTCGTTGACCAAGACGGCAACTTGATTCCAGAGCAAGGAGACCAACGCTCCATCACGCCAGCACCTGTCTTGATCCGTAAAGGACTCGATGTTGAAAAAATCCAAATGTACCTTTCTGATCACTTCAACTCATGGGACTATCGCCACGGGGAGTATTATTAATCTTTCATCGTCAACAAAGAACCGAAGAACCAGCTAACGGCCCTCCTTTTCAAGGAAAAACGCTCAGCTCGTTCTTCGGTTTTTCAATAGAAAAAAATACTTTTCTTCTATCGTGTTTCTTTCAAAAGCTGAATGATCTGTGCCTGTTGTTTGATGATCGTATCTTGTTGCTTGATTTTAATCCAGTTTTGATCGATTTGGATAGCTGCTCCAAGGTCTTTGTAACTGAGTTTGGGGATCTCCATGAACAGTCCGCGGTGAGCAGCTAAGTCATTAAAAATCTGAACAGACAGACCCTCACTCAATTCATGAACCTCTTTTTCTACAATATACTGGTTGATCAGGTCTTCTACAGTCAAACGCTTTTTTCGTTTCTTGCCTTGTGTGCCATTCGAATTTTCAGATTTCTTGTTCGTACCAAACATTTTTGTTCTCCTTTCGTTAGGTCATCCTTCCTCCATTTTGTGATTCCGTGTCTCTTCTTCAGTGACCAAAATAAAATTGAGAGAAACCTACATACGAACATTTTGTCATAAAAAAGCATTATAATCTACATTTTGTTGTTTTTAAAGATAAAAAAGGAGGTAAATTACGATCGGATTTTCTCTGTCATAGAATTCCAACTCTATTTCTGCTATAATCCCCTCATAAACACATAGGAGGGACTCTATGAAAAAGCATTCCTCAATTGCTTTCTAGGGGACGACGCCAATGACAGTGACTTTGGACTACACTTACTGCTGGGTTGTGGGCTGCCGCAACACAGTGCTTAGCACAAAACGAAAAAACTAAGCGTGGTACGGATTGCGAAATCGCATGAAGCTGGAAGCAGAAGTAATCGTTACGGACGGTGAATGTGTCCCTAGCCAAAGAAGCCTGATGAAGAACGAACGGAACCCTTTTCTCTCAAAAGAAATCATTCTTTTGGAGGAAAGCAAAATGAGAAAAGGTGAAAATACGACCTTTGTTTGTAAAAACTGCAGTACGCCTGTGGCACCCTTGACCAATGGTTCTTACCGCAACCATTGTCCCCAGTGTCTCTACTCGTTACACGTGGATATTCGCCCGGGTGATCGTCAAAATACTTGCCATGGCCTGATGCGACCCATCGATTATCGCCAACATTCCAAAAAAGGCTATCAGCTGCTGCATCAATGCACTCGCTGCAAAAACCAGCAGTGGAATATCGTGGCACAGGATACGCAACAGCCTGACCATTTTATTGAGTGGTTGGCTCAAACCGCTGCGTATCACTAAACAGCCAAAGAAGACCATGCTTCAGGCTGGTCTTTTTTGGTAATCAGAACAACGGCCCCCTTATACCACTAACTGCTCATAGACATTGTCGTCATAAGAAGTGCTTACTTTAACCTAAAAAAAACAGCTCGCTGTCTCGTCGATTGGTTGACGAAATCAGCGGGCTGTCCTGCTAGTGTCTTCTTGATGATTTTACGTTGGTTTGCGCTTATTCAAAAACGAATTGATTGTGATACAGTTCCGCATAAAAGCCGTCAGCCGCCACCAATTGATGGTGATTGCCTTCTTCAATGACTTCGCCGTCCTTTAAGACAACGATGCGATCGGCATTCAAAATCGTCTTCAAGCGATGGGCGATCACAAAACTGGTTCGTCCTTTGATTGCTTCATCCATTGCTCGTTGAATTTTCGCTTCGGTCACGGTATCAACATTACTGGTGGCTTCATCCAAAATCAACAATTCTGGATTGGTCAAAATCGTTCGGGCAATACTCATCAATTGTTTTTGACCAGTACTGAAAAGATTATTCTCTTCGGTGATCTCCGTGTCATAGCCTTTTTCCAACGTCATAACAAACTCATGGATATTGGCTTGTTTCGCTGCTGCAATGACTTCTGCTTCGGTCGCTTCTGGTTTCCCAAAAGCAATGTTTTCACGAATCGTCCCTGAGAACAGCACGGATTCTTGCAAAACGATTCCCACTTGAGAACGCAGCAGATCCAAGTCTAGCTCCCGGATGTCGATGCCGTCAAAGGTCACAGAACCACCATTCACATCATAGAAGCGATTCAACAAGTTCATGATGGTCGTTTTTCCTGAACCAGTCGGTCCGACCAATGCGACCATTTCGCCTTTGTTGACCGTGATCGACACATCTTTTAGGACCAATTTTTGACTGTCATACCCAAAGTCCACATGATTCAAAGCAACCGCCTCTTTGATGCCCTTCACTTTGATCCCGTCTTTTGGTTTGACCTCATCAGGTTCATCAAACATTTCATTGATTCTGCGCGCACCGGTGATCGCCAACTGAATCATGCTGTAACCAGAAGAGATCTGCATCAATGGTTGGTAATACTGCTGCGAATACTGGACAAAGGTCACAACTAATCCTAAAGCAACGGAACGTTCTAAGTCACCGTTCAATGCTAACCAGCCACCAAAAAAAATCACGATTGCCGTGTTCAACAAGGACATCCCTTGCATCAAGGGGAAAAGCAGCCCAGAGTAGACTTGCCCTTTGTAGGTAGCTTCCCGGACTTGTTGGTTGTGGACCAGAAAACCATTGATGGTTTCTTCTTGCAGTCCATTGGTGATGATGATTCGTTGACCACTGATTTTTTCATCGATATAGCCGTTTAATTTTCCGACTTCATCTTGCTGCAGATCGACATATTTGCGGGCTTTTTGGATCACGATCACCGCGATCAACACCGCAATCGGGGTAGAAGCAATCGTTGCCCATGCCAATTCAACGTTTTGACGGAACATCATGATCAAGATCCCCACCATTAAGACTACATTGGTCAGCACTTGCAACAATGCTTGGTTCAGACTGTTTTGGATGTTATCCAAGTCACTGGTGAAACGGCTCAAAATATCACCGTCTTGATGAGAATCAAAGAATTTGATCGTCAATTTTTCCAGTTTATTAAATAAACCGATCCGCATTCTGTTGGTTGATTTCCCCACCACTTGCGTGAACAAGATACTATAGACAAAATTGGCTGCACTGGCTAAGACATAAAAAATCAACAGTTTCCAAATGATCGATAGAAAAGCCGATTTATCATCGACCCCTTGCATCAAACCGCCAACATAATTCGCCAATTCCTGGAACGCTTCTCCGATAAAGACTGGCGCTTGTACTTGCAGATACGTTGCCAGAATCACCGTCACAAAAATGAATAGAAACGACCACTTGTATTGTTTTAAGTAATGGTAGAAAAATTTACTCGCTTTGAACAAATCTGTCATGGTTACTCCTCTCCTTTCTGTGTTGCGAAGATTTCTTGATAGATGGCATTGTTATTGGCTAAAAATTCATGGCTTCCTTCACCAACCAAACGTCCATTATCTAAAACGAAGATGCGGTCGGCTTTCACAACAGAGGCAATCTTTTGCGCGATAATGATTGTTGTCGTGTCTTTTAATTGTTTTTCAAACGCTTCGCGAACCAATTTTTCCGAACGAGCATCTAATGCACTCGTACTATCATCCAAAATCAAAATTTTCGGTTCACCGATCACGCCTCGAGAAATCGATAAGCGTTGCTTTTGTCCTCCAGAAAAATTGCTGCTGCGCTCGGAGACCGGCGCTTCAAAACCCGCTGTCAATTTTTGAATAAATTCGCTGGCTTGAGCGATTTCTGTTGCGCGAGACATCTCAGACTCTGAGGCATCTTTTTTCCCTTGCCGTAAGTTTTGGGCAATCGTTCCTGAAAAGAGGATCGCTTTTTGCAAGACAAAGGCGACCGTTTTACGCAAGCTTTGTTCATTGACTTCTTTTAGGTCAACGCCGCCAACCCGCACGACACCTTCCGTTGGGTCAAACAAACGGGGAATCAGCTGCGCCAGTGTTGATTTGCCGGCACCAGTCGCTCCTACGATCCCAATCATTTCGCCAGGTTTGATGGTAAAACTGATAGCCGTTAGGGCATTTTTTTCATCCCCAGGGTAACGGAAGCTGACGTTTTCAAAAGCGACACTTCCAGACAATTCTTGTTCTGGGACATCTTGGTATTGCAGATCCGGTTCGGTATCTAGAATCTCTTTGATCCGTTTTAGCGAAACTGCAGCCCGTGAAGTCATCATCATCATCATGCCGCCGATAATGATCGCCATCATAATTTGCATCAAATAATTCATGAATGAGGCAATTCCCCCAATCAAGGTTGGGTCATCTTTCGCTAGATCACTGACAAAGAAAATCGCGCCGACCACTGCTAAGTTGGCCGCCAGCATAAAGGAGGGGATCATTACAGAGAACAGGGTTCCTACAATAATATTATGCTTCGTTAACGTTTCACTGACTTTGGAAAAGCCTTGCAGTTGGTTGTCTTCTTGAACAAAAGATTTCACCACACGAATCCCCATCAAATTTTCTTTGGCAATCCCATTGATTTTGTCGATCAAGTTCTGGATGATCATAAAGTGTTTGCCCATCCGTGTAAAGGATAGTGCCGTAATCACTAGGACAGCGATAATCAGTAAGACGATGATCCACCACAGTTGCGGCATGGTTGTCATCGCCAAAATGAAGGCACCGATAAATAAGAACGGGATCCGAAACAACGATTGTAGCGAGATCATCACTAAGTTTTGAATTTGCGTGATGTCATTGGTCAAGCGCACCACAAGATTTCCCGCTGAGAAGGTTTCGATATTTCCAAATGAGAATGTCTGGATTTTCCGAAACATCTCTTCTCGAATATCGGCACTAACGCCTTGCGCCACTTTCGCAGAAAAAACCGTGTTGATGATCCCTGCAACAAGTCCTAGCAATGCTAGCCCAATCAACTGCACACCAATTTTTTTCATTTCATCATTGTTTTCAGTAATAATTGATTCTAGCACTTGCTGCAAGAGCTTTGGCTGCCATAATGCAGCAACGACCATTAAAATGACCGATAATAAGGCAATGCCAGTTGCCGCTTTGTACTTTTTGACATGGCGTAAGACCAGATCCATATACGTACCACTCCTTTGTGTTTAGCAGAAAAGACTGCCAAAAAATTTCGGTTGCACAACAATTTACCATGGATCACGACTAGAAACAAGCGAACAAATAAAACAAAAAGAGCTTTCATGAAAGCTCTTTGAAAATATTGCATAAATGTTGGCGAAAATAACGAATAATAAAGGGATTATGATGATCCTCAAGAGGGTCTTCCTTATTTTCTGGCGCTAAATCTTTGACTTACGATTCGCTGTTTTACAGCTCACTTTTTTGTTTTTTTGTCAGTTTTTGTTTGACTAGATCGTAGGAAACCAAAATCATTTGTTCGATGTTTTCTTCCATCAAGGCATCAGATGCCAACTTGATGGTATTCCAATGGGTCTTATTGGCATAATACCCCGGAATGATGACGTCAGGAAATTGCTCTCGCAGCGTTTCGTTGACCTCGGGCAGATTTTTCAAAGTCAAAAATGCTGTTTCTTCTGCTTGCGGACTCATGATCCCAAACTGTTTTCCTACTAAATCAAAGTAGATTGCATCCCAATCTTCGCGGTAATAGACTTTGGCTCCCGGCAAGCCTTCCCCAAATGCTTGAAATCGCTGCATTTTTTGTGCAATTTTTTCTTCAATCGATGTACTCATTGTGTTTCCCTCACTTTCTACTATCAAAACCATCATTTTCTGTCTCAATTTTGACAGATTGAATCGCTTTCTGCTCTATTTCCTACTATTATACATGGTTGCCGTGTAAAAAGGGATTTTTTATCAATGGCATGTTGCCTGAAAATGACTCTTGAGAGTTGCATGCGGCGTTACATTCATTCATCTCTCTCAGAAGATACAAAAAAACCCTTATCAGCGAGTAAGATGTACTCGCCAATAAGGGCAATTGATTACTAGATGTCATGGACAAGATTCATTTTAGAATCTTAGTACCAACCATTTGCTTCCCAGAATGCTTTGGCAGCAGACCAAGAACCATAACGTGATGCAACATATTCATCGGCAACCTTTTCTTGGTTAGCAGCTGAATAGTCACCATTTAAGTAAGAGTTGGTTAATTGGTAACGGCCGTAGTATTGTCCGTTTGTCGCTGTGTAAGAACCACCAGATTCTTTGTTTGCGATCCATTCTTTTGCTGAAGCTTCTGAGCCGCTAGCTGAAGAGCTGTAGCTTGAGCTGCTTTGTGTGCTTGCAGCAGCAGATTGTGTGTTGCTTGATTGTGAAGCTGCTGGTTCACTTGGTTGTTGTACACTTGCTGCAGCAGTCGTGTTTGCAGATTCTGTATAAGTGGCAGTGCCATCTGTAGGGATGATCAATGCTTCCCCAACAAAAATCAAGTTTTTATCAGCAATCTCGTTTGCTTCAACGATCGCATTGATCGTATCATCAGAGCTATAACCGTAAAAGTTAGTAGCGATTGTTGATAATGTATCACCAGATTGAACAGTGTATTGTTCGTCTGCAAAGGCGTCTTTCCCACCTAAGAAAAGGCCGAAACCGGCAAGGACAGCTGTACTAAGTAAAACAGTTTTTAAAGACTTCATATAATTAAATCTCCTTCTTTGAAACTCATTTTGCGTCATTTGAGATGACTCAAGCGCATAAACAAGTCTAACACCGAAGAATATTTCATAGGTAAAGAAATCATTACAGATGATTACGAAAACGACAGTTGCCTTACGTTTCGTAAGAATTGAAAAAGACTATCATATCAAGCTTTTCTCTGCTGTAATTTTTAACATTACAGTTATTTTGTTTCTAGGTAAACCAGTTAACCTTAGAAAACCTTTCCTATATTACAAAAAACCCTCTTTTTACACAGATTTGTAACAAAAGAAGGAACGAGACAAGGTCTCATTCCTCATTTACTTCCTATTTTTTCTTCACTGGGATCAATTTATTCATGACGATCGCCGCAATAGCGCTTAAAGCAATCGGTGAATCTAATAAATATTGTAAGAATTGAGGCGCAGATTCTTTGATTTCTGCTGGCATAAACAACAAGCCGATGGCAATAATCAATGGTACCCCGATAATATACAACTCACGCTCGGAAAACTCTTCATTCTTAATGACCCGAAAGCCGCTCAACAAAATAATGACACAGACGACCGCGAACACGCCGCCGATGACAGCAGAAGGTACTGCGTGAATCAAGGCTGAAAGTTTTCCCATGAAGGACAATAGGATAAACCAGACGGACGCCATCACAAAGACTTTTTTACTAGCAACCCCGGTGATCGAAATGATCCCTGCATTGGTAGAATAACCAGTTACAGGTGTCGTTCCAACTAAGGCGGCAACCAAGCAGCCTAACCCTTCACCGATCACGCCTTTATTGATCTGTTCATCCGTAACAGGTTCTTCTGTCACAGAACTGACCGCGTACCAAGTTCCTGTTGTTTCTGCTAGGAGAACCATATAGATCACTAGCATCGTTAAGATCGCTGAAACATCAAAATGCAGGCCATAGTTTAGAAATACCAGTTTTGGCAGGCTAAAGAAAGAAGCATCCGCCACCGACTGAAAATCAACGCCTCCCATAAAGGAAGCAATCACGGTACCGATAACCAAAGCAATAATGACCGAACTGATTCGGAAGTATTTTCCCATTCCTGGAAAATAATCGCCTAACATGGAAAACAAGATCAAAATCGCCGCAGTAATCGCAGCCAACAACATGTTTTGATTGGCACTTAGTGTTTCAGTGGCAGGATAGATATTGCTAGTAAAGGCCGTTGGCAACAGCGTCAAACCAACGATCATGATGATCGTTCCACTGACGATCGTAGGAATAAAATGACGAACGATATACTTATAGATTCCAGTAAAACCTAGTAAAATGACTGCTGCGGCACCAACGATGCTGGCTCCTAACACCGTGTCCATGCCGTTGGCACCAAAATAAATACCGATGATCGCTCCAACGGGGACAAAGGACGGCCCTTGACATACGGGTAATTTCAAGAAAAAGAGGACTTGGATCAAAGAAGCGATCCCTGCTCCTAAAAAGGTCGATTGGATCAAACCTGATGCGTCTGAAGAGGACATCGCCACCGCCGTTGCGATAATAAATGGCGGCACATACACGTCCATTGCCAACACATGCTGTAATCCTAAAAGTACTGCTTGACCAAAGGGAATGTCTTCATTCATTCCGATCGTTAAATGTTTGTTTTTCGTTGATTCCACTGTCTCATTCTCCTCGTTTTTCGTGTACTTTTTTTCCTTGGACCCAGACTTGGCGAATATTTTGCATCGTTGCTAAGTACAGGATTTTTTGTAATCTTGCTTCGGGTGAAGTAAACACACCGAAGTCAGGCAAAGGATTTTCTTTTTGTCGCGTATCGATCACTTGCACATCAAACGCATACCCTTCTTTGATGACACCTACTGGTAATTTTAGTGCCTCACCGCCGCCTTTTGTCGCCAATGAGAACGCATCGATCACGGATATACGAGAATCAGCTACTCCTCGTGTGTTTTGAGGAAGCGTGACATCCACGCCATCTTCTAACATTCTCGAAGACATCACAGCTTGTTTGATGTTGTCATACAAACTCGGTGAAAAACCGCCGGAGATATCCGTTCCTAAACCAATCGTGACCCCTTGTTCTTTCAAGCGCTTGATTGGGATCACGCCATTGGCAAAGTAGGCATTTGAGATGGGACAGTGCGCAACTGCGGCGCCGGTTTCGACAAAACGGGCGCCGTCAGCTGGGCTGATGAAATTGCCATGAGCCATCACTGCTTTTTCACGCAACAAGCCAAAATCTTGCAGCACTTCGGTATCCGTTTTACCAAATCGTTCTTGAACAAAGTCATGTTCCCATTGCCCTTCACTGCAGTGGGTCTGAACATGGACATCATATTTTTGAGCCAATGCGCCTAACCCTGCCAAGCCTTCATCGGTACAGCTGGGGACAAATCGCGGAGTGACCACAGGATAAACGCCTTGAGGTGCGGTCTTTGCGATTGCTTGTACTTCTTGAATAAAACGTTCTGTATCCGCTAATGCCTCTTCTGTTGACGCATCCCGATAAAAAGCAGGATTGGCTTGAGGATCGTCCATAACGACTTTTCCGACTAATCCCCGTTGACCAAGAGCGGCACAAGTCTTCGCCAATTGAAGACTCGCTTCTAGATGGATCGTTGCAAAATAAAGAACCGTTGTCGTTCCTCTTGCCAATAGCTGTGCCACCAAATCTTGATAGACAGCTTTGGCAAATGCTGGATCGGCATATTTTGCCTCCAGCGGAAACGTGCATTCATCTAACCAGACATTTAACGGTTCATCTAACGCGATCCCTGCTTGCGGCCATTGCGGTGCATGGACATGCAGATCGACAAACCCTGGTAAAAAGCACTGGCCTTCAGATAAAGCCTGAAGATTCTCTGATGCTTTTGCCAGCTCTGCCTCATACCCTTGATCTGTTTTGGCAGTGACTTTCGTGATGATCCCTGCGTCATCGACTTGAATCAAAGCTTCTTCTATATATTCTAGTTTTCCATCAGTTGGCGTATGGAAAACATCTCCTTTAAAATAGTGAATGGTTGCCATTTGTTTGATTTCCCCCGTTCTCTAAGACATTGTCAGGAAAAAGCCGTTCATTTAATGTTCCTTTTTCACTAACACGATGTTCTTATTTTAACGCTATTCGAAAATAGTGCAATAAAATTCACTATCATAAAGAAAGATAAAACGATAAATGTTCGGTTTTTATGCGATTTCAAAAAAAGACACCGTCTAGAAATAAGACAGTGTCAGTTAACGACGCTTATACTTTTGTTTTCTTTAGTTGCCGATAAAATACCACCAGTCCACCTACTAGCAAACAGAGTACTCCTGCAATCGAGCCCCATTTTGCTGGCTCTAAAAAGCTTTGGATCCTTGAGGTCTGATTCGTTGCCGTCGTTCCTGATAGCTGAAACAAGAAAGCCAGCGGCTGATGTTCAAAACGAAGAATAATAAATAGGAGTGTCATCAAAAGAAATTGATGTACCAGACTCCCTTTGCTTTGTGTGGCATACTTGGCCAAGCTCTGCTGTTCAATTGCTTCCGGTTTTGCCGCCAAATACTGTTTCGTGAGCCATTGATTCAATCCCGCATTAAAGAAACTAATGACAAATAAACTTATTGGGATCAAAAGATCGCTGCTAAATAGAAGAACACCAACCATCAATCCAAGCAAATACGCCGGTACTAACTGTTTTTCTAGCAAGCGTGCGAGTTTTCCTCCGAGAAACATTGCGCCAAAAAGGCCCAGTGCATAAGGCAAGTAAACGTGAGTACTAAGCGCTTGTGCCCCAAATCGACCGGTAACATAGACCGAGCCGAAAAGAAAAAGAAAGTTACCGATCACTCCCCGAATAAAGGTGAGGATGTTCAAGTGAAGCGGCTGTTTCCACGAGCGGCTGCGTTTCGTTAAAGTGATCAGCAGCAAAGCAAAGAGAAACAAGAAGCCAGTAATCGCCCACTCAAACAGGGCATTCGACTTGATCAGCCTGGCTGCTCGCAAGCCAAACAGTAAGAGAAAGAAAAAGAAATACAACAAAAACTGCTTGTTGAATAACTGGTTGCGCTGCATCAACGGTCTTTTTGGGAGGTTGTTGAAGGTTTGACTACTCTTAGCTGCCAGCACAAAGAGTGCAAAATAACTGCCAAATAGGCCAACGCCTTGAAGGTCATCAGGCAACCGTAAGGCAAACAGTAAAACAAAAAGAAAGAACAGCGCCTCCTTCCAATCATTTTTCAGCGGCTGTTCAGTGAGCTTGGCTTTTTGTCGTACCATCAGATCAGCTGGCGGCAGCCAAGAAGCACTGATCCCCAACAAACCAGCAGCTGGCAAGAGTGCCACGCTCCACCAAGTGCTCAAGATACCTACCAATGCGCCGGCGCCGCCGATCAAGACACTGGCTGCTAACAATGATGGTGCAAAAAGCGCCGTAAGCGTCTGTAAGAAAAAGACCCCTGTCATGCGAAAGGTATAAAAGAGCGCAAAGGCTAATGCTGCACTTAGCGACTGCTCTTTGCTCAAAGATAAGAAATAAAGATACGGGATGATCGTGATCGTATTGCTGATGATCAAAAGTGCGGTATGGGATTTTAAAACTTTCATCGTCCGACTCCTTGCCTTGATTTAAAGTTCCATCTTTCTTCTATCCTACACTTTCAAGCAATCCTGTCAACTTGCGTGCCAAATTTAAGCAAAAAGAAACCAAGTGTATTGTCAAAAGACTGACACTTCGTTTCTTTTTCTTATTGCGATTTTCGGCTAGGAGCCAGTAGACTGAATCGTTTGCTTAATTGCCTGAATTTCTTCATACAACCCTTGAAACTCTTTTGCAAGCTCACTCATGATGTCTGCGCTCATCAAAAGATCTTCCGCATGACTTAATAGTAAGGACATCCAAACTTTGTCCCCTTGAGCTTCTTGTTGAACTAACTTCCGATGTGCCAAATGGGCTTCATGATAGTGTTCTTTTCCTTTTTCGATTGCTTGCAGTGCAGCCAGATTCTGGGCTTCTCTTCCTTTTTGAATACTTTCAAAAAAGCAACTTCTTGCCATACCCGCTTGCGAGATAATCTGAAAACAAATTTGTTCTTTTTCTTCCATTCTACTCTCCTATTAGTTCAAGTGCTTGTTCCAATGCTTTTTTTCCATCCATCATGCCATAGGTGCGCATGTCGATACTGGCTGCTGGACAAGCAACTAAGCCTTGGACTTCATTTAATCGGTAAGAAACTTGCGGTCCTAACAGTACGCAATCAGCATCTTTTGCTGCAGTCGTGACAGATTCAATGGAGAACGCATCGATCGCCACCGCTTCTCCTTTTTCTTGCGCTGCTTTCTTCATATTATTTACTAAGACGCCAGTAGACATGCCGCCAGCGCAAACTAACACTATTTTTTTCATCATTTTTCCTCCATTTTCTCGTTATTTGTTACTCAACGACTGCCGCTTGGGTTTGCAGATTCTTTTCTTCAGCTAGTGCTGCTTTGTCTTGCAGACGCATAAAAGGGATGTAGATGATGATACATAAGACAAATTGGATCAATTGTGCAATGATCCCTTGCCAGCCATTCACTAAGAAGCCACCGAAAATAATCGGAAATCCAGTTGGGATATTGACTCCATTGTGGTAAGGCAAAAAGCCGACAATTGTTAAGAGATATGCTGACAACACGGAAACAGCCGGTGTTAACATCAAGGGAAGCAGCATTCTGATATTCATCACCTGAGGAATCCCAAATTTGATTGGCTCAGAAATACCAAACATGGAAGGGATCAATCCAATTTTACCAACAGCTTTTAGTTGCTCTGATTTGCAGCCAAAAATAGCCAGTAAAGCGACTGCAAATGAACGAGCCCCGCGATTGTTCAAAATAAACCCAATCGTAAACAGATGTGGTAATGCTTGGCCGGCACTGTACGCCGCCAGATTATCAAGCCCTGGTTGGTAAAAGACCAACATCAAGATCGGATAAACAGCCAACACTCCGTGAATGCCAAAGAACCAAAGAAATTCGATAAACGCCACAATGATCATACAAGCAAAAATATTCGCTCCTAATAAGGTCAATGGAGCTTGTACCCAAGTATAGATCATATCTGTCAGCGTGCCGTAAGGAGTTGCCGCCATACCCACGTAAATGATGCCCATAATGGCTGAAACAATAATTGCTGGCACGATCGCTGCAAAGGATTTGTTGACGATCGGCGGTACCGAATCCGGCATTTTGATCATCAAATTCTTCTGTACACATAAAATGTAAATTCTGGCACCCAACAATCCGCCAAACATGGCGACAAACATCCCACCGGAGCCAAGGGTCGACAACTCCATCGTACGGGTTTCTTCTAAAGTCGAAATCGGACTCAAGATCAAAAATGATACCAAACTCATGATACCGGCATTTAGTTGATCCGCATTTAAATGCTCGGCTAATTTATAGCCAACTAGAAAGGCGACATAAACGGAAACGACATCGATCGTCATCGCGTTGACTTGGGTTAATAATGCTTTCAAACCAATTTGTTCCATTATCTGTTGCGTTGCCCCAATGTCGATCGCATTGATCAAGGAGGCAATGGAACTGATCATCATGACGGGCATTAAGCCCATCATTGCATTGGCAATGGCTTTCATATAAATATTGTTTTGTACTTGAACGGCTGCAGCTAGTATTTTATCTTTCAGTGTATTCATAAGGTCCTCCTTCACTTAATCCCGCAAGTATTTATCTTTAAGTAGCTGGATTTTCTGCTGTGAAAAACCCAGTTCTTCTTTTACATATGTTTCAATCCCCCCATGAGCCTCAATCAAATCCAAAGCGGTTTGTAAAAAACACCGATCAGCTTCTTTGAAGTATCGCATTGCTGCCACAAAATCGGGGTTGTTCGTTTCTTCTTGTATCTGCTTGAGACTCTTGGTATTTTTCTCCCTTTTGTACTCGTTGGTCAGCAGGTAATCTTCCATGACCTCTTCATAACTGACACCCAACAGTAACTGAATCAGGGCAACGCCATACCCGGTGCGGTCTTTGCCACCACGGCAGTGCTGAACCACTGCACCTTCAGCTTCCAAATGAATGGCCAATACTTCTTTGAAAACGGTCTTGCATTGACTGTTTTCAACAAATTCATAATTTTGCCGAATCATCAATTCTTTTGCAACTTCGGCGGTGATTTTTTCTGCAGAAAGCGCCATTGGCTCCCCTTCTTCTGAAGAAGCTAAAGCAGCAATATCAGCAATTGGCGTCAAATAAAGTATCTGAGCATTCCCAATGGGTTTGTCTTCATTGTCTGCTCTTTCTTGGGCATTGCGGTAGTCAATAATTTTCTCAATTCCCAGAGCTGCTAATTTTTTCTGATCGGCTTCTGTCAATTTGCTCAATTCGTCTGAGCGATATAGTTTTCCAGTCACTACGTATTTGCCCTCTTTGGTCCGATAGCCGCCAAAATCGCGAAAATTATACGCACCTTCTAAGGTTACTTTTTCATTTGTCATACACTACTCCTTTAAATAATTAATGAACGTCATAAAGTCCGTTGTCGCAGCTAGTTTGTTTACTTTATCCAACGAAGAACATTGTTTGATCAAATGATCATTCAGCGGTTTCACTTTTAAGTGATCTTGTTCAGCAATCACTAATAAGAAAACGAGACGAACCGTCTGTTTGTACCAGAACACTGGCTTTTTCAAGTTTGCAACGGCAATCACCGTTTCTGCACCAATCAGCGCATTGGGATGAGGGAAAGCGACTGACGGCAAGAAATCGGTTCCAAAAAAGGCTTCTCGTTCAAAAACCAACGTTTCAAAATTCTCAGGCATTGAATACTGTTCTTTGATTTGTTGGCATAAAAAATGCAACACCGCTTCTTTTGTTTCAAATTCTTGTTCACAGATGAATAACGATTCCTTAAAGTAGTTCAAAAGCACTTCTTCTGTGAAGATAGCGGCCAATGCGGCTTCGATCTTTTTGATCATATCCGGTTGCATAAAATAATCAACATTCATAACAGGAATCGTTCCTTCGTAAGGAAGTGGAATCGAAGAAAAGATAAAATCGAACTCCTGCTCTTCGATCATTTGCAAAAATTCATAAGGATTGCATACCGTGACTTTCTTGATATAATTGCGAAAATAAAACTCAAATTTCTCTTTAAGGAAGGTATTGGCCGCTCGGCCGAGGTCATTGACCACTAAAATATACTTGCGCTGTGTTTGCGAATCTTTCTTATTTAAAGCCACATCAAAGTGCATCGCCAAATAGCTGAGTTCATGATCACTGACGGTCTTTTCAAATTGCTTTGCAATGACTTGACCGGCAATAATGGCTAAATCATAAGCGACATTACAGTGTACCTTCACCTCATTCAACAAAGGATTTTTCAGCTCGATCCCCAATTCGATCCGATCGATCAGCGGAGCAAAGTGCAACATCAACATCGTTTGCAGATCCAAGTCCTTACTGAAATCGATTTGGCGGCTTTCCTTGATCGCTTTTAAAATTTTGCTGACCAATTCTGCTGCTTCATCTGAAACAGTCATCTTTTCATTTCTAGGGACTACTCGTTTGCCAACGATTTGCCCTAAAACATAATTTCGCTCGTATTCGGTAAAATGTACAGCACACTCTTTTTCAATTCTGGCGATGATTCGCTCTCCTAGTAATGTCTGCTCATCATTGGTCCTGCCGCTGATCGGTAGGTTTCGATCTAAGTAGCGGCCGCTTTGCATGCGTAAGACAGCGATCGCTAAATGATTCACCAGATTGTTCAAAATAGCCTCCGACATGGGGTAGGCTTTTTGCGAAAACTCCGACGAAACGATCGCTTTTATCTGCTGGTGAAGAAGCGACGGTGTATCTTCGCTGATTGTGCCCTCTTCTAACTGCTTGATATGGGTTCTTTGCAAATAATTACTAGCCATAAACCGTCTCAAGTCAAATTCGCTACCGCTAAGTTTCATTCCGTAATACGGCTTCGTTTGAATGGATAGCTGGTAATGGCTTAGTATCCGTCGCAGCTTTTTCAATTCTTGAGATAGCTTACTCTGAGAAATGAATAAGCGTTCGCAAAGCATTTCGGATTTAATATACGTTTCTTCTTGAATAAAGAATTCAATAATTCTAGAAACAAAGTCGTCATTGTGGGACGCTTGTTCTTTCCTTCGCTGAAAAGCTTCTTCGTTCGTTATTTGTAAATACAACCCACTCCCTTTTTTCGCTTGAATCATACAACCGTATCGTTCTTGATGCTGGTTGATTTCTTCTGCATAACGGCGAACGGTTTTTCTGCTAACACCCAACTCGGCAGCAGCCGCTTTACTCGTCATAAAACCGTCATGCTCCGAAAGTGTTCTTAACAACAATAGGCTTAATTTTTCCATCTCTCTCTCCCTCGCTTACTAGTTTAGAGTCAAACCCAAGCAACCTCCATAGGTATATCTTCCCTTTCATTAAGGGAAATTTCTACAAGAAGTTGCTTGCCTTGTGCTTTGCTTCTTATGAAAAAAACGAATGGTCGTGACTTTCACTTTGTTGTTGCCACATATGACCGACCAATTTGTTTGAGTTTTCTTCTCCACAAAAAAAGACATGATCTTCACTCAATGAAGGTCATGTCTTTTTTATTTAGCGAACCTCGCTGATTTTCTCTACCGACTGTCGCACTTTTAATTGATGGGGACTAATTTTTCGATGGCTCGTTTCTGCTTGATTGGTGATGATGTCTGCTAGTAATTCAGCTGCTTCATAACCGATTCGTTCCATATCTTGGGCAACGGTTGTTAATTCAGGCGTTACGTAGCTAGCCAAAATAATATCATCGAACCCGATGACCGAAATATCTTCAGGAACCCGCAAGCCCATGTCTTTGATTCCTCGTATCGCTCCGATTGCCATAATATCACTAGCACAGAACAGTGCAGTGATTTCTTGATTATTTTCTAACAGATTTTTACAAATCAAATAGGCAATTTCTTCTTCATAGTTGGCGTACTGGATATACGACTCATTCACTAACAAGCCATGCGCTGCCAAAGAAGCGCGGTAGCCTTTTTCTCTAAGTTCACTGACATTGGCATCACGACTCCCGTTGATCATGCCAATTTGTCGATGATTATTGGCAATCAAAAAATCCACAGCTTCTTGCGCCGCTTTTTCATTGTCAATCGAAACCAAGCCGATCTTAGGATTGTCGATTTCCATATCAATCAGAACTGTCGGCAAAGAGGTTTGCTGTACTTCCTGGTAGTAAGGATCGGTGGTTTTTAACCCTTGGATCACTACACCAGTGATATTGTGCTCATTGCAGAACTGACTAAACGTCTTTTGCTTTTGTTTCTCAGTACTTGTCCCATAAAAGACAAACTCAAAATCTGACTGATCCGTATAACGATAGACCCCATTCAACACTTCCAAAGGCATCGTTGATTTTCGGTTGAAATTCAACTCATTTAAAATCAAGGCGATGGTTTGTTGTTTCTTCGAAGACAGTGTCCTTGCTGCCATGTTTGGGGAATAGTCTAATTCTTTCGCTATTTTTAAAATTTCTTGCTTGGTTTGTTGGTTGATATCACTATACCCGTTAAAAACTTTGGATACAGTCGCTATTGATACACCGGCTGCCTTTGCCACATCGCGAATCGTTGTTCGCATTTGCTATCTCTCCTTTATCCAAATACCACCATCAGTCTTCGTAGCGAACAATTGGGTTGTCTCCGCTAACTGACAGTCAATATCGCGATCCTTTAAACTGATTTTAACAGGTTCTCCTTGATAAAAGAGCGTAAATTTTAGTTCTTTTATTTTCTGTGGCAAATGATTCGCTAATCGCAGGCCTTGATCGTAATACAACCCTGCAAAACCGTAAATCAAGCTCAGCCAACTTCCCCCCATATTTGCTGCGTGAATGCCATCGACAACATTTTTTTGGAGATCCGTTAAATCCATCAAAGCCGTATCCATAAAATAACGATAGGCTTTTTCAGAATCCCCAATTCGACTCGCCATCACGCTAAAAATAGAACGAGACAAGGAGGAATCATGCGTCGTCACTTGTTCGTAATAGTCATAATCTTTTTTTAATTGCTCAAGACTGAAGTCTCCTGTATAGAGCATTTGGGCTAAAACCGTATCGGCTTGCTTACAGACTTGATGTTTGTAGATGACCATTGGATGATAATGCAGCAGGAGAGGATACTTTTCAGCAGGTGTAGTTTCAAATGGCCAGACTGCTTGTTCTAAGAATCCATCGTCTTGCTTCGTAATCCCTCGCTGTTCATCGTAACCAAAGTACATTAAGTCGGCTGCTTGCTGCCAAGCACTAATTGTTTCTTGGTATTTACCATACCGCTGTGCTAACTCAATGGCATAATATAGATTATTTTGAACCATTTTATTCGTATAAAAATTATTATTAACAAGGGCACTGTACTCATCAGGTCCAGTCACTCCATTGATGCAAAAGGCAAGTTTGCCCTCTTTTTCTACTAGATCGCCATAGCTCAACCAGAATTTCGCCGTTTCAAAAACAACTTCACTGCCAACCGTTTCGATGAATGCCTGGTCGCCAGTCACTCGTTCATACAATTGGAATGCATAAACGATATCCGCATTGATATGGACTTGGGCAGTTCCCGCTGGATAATAAGCACTCGTCTCATTTCCATCAATTGTTCGCCAAGCAAACAAAGCACCCTCTTGGCTTAGCTCCTGCGCCCGTTGTTTGGCTTGCGGCAAGATCTTCCCGCGATAGGAAAGCAATGCCTTGGCTATTTCAGGGTTCGTGAAAATAAAAAACGGCAACAGATACATTTCCGTATCCCAGAAGTAATGCCCTTCATATCCCTCGCCAGTCAATCCTTTGGCTGCGAAATTTGTTCTGCCGTCTCGCCCCGCACCTTGATTCAAATGAAACAAATTGAACCGAATGCCTTTTTGAAGAACTGGATCTCCTTCGATTTGGATATCACTTGCCGCCCAAAATTGCTGATAACTTTGTTGCTGCTCTTGCAAGAGAACTTCAAAATCGGCTAACTCTTGGTTAAAAGGTGTTTCGTGATTTTGATTATCTTCAAGTAGTTTCATTTGGAAAACCGTCGTAAGCGTTTCCTCTGCTTGTACTTGCTTTTCGCCATTGATCACTCGAATTGCTATACTTCGTTGACTATTTTCAGCAGTCCAAATCGCATAATCCTGATAATCAGCTTTTCGTAAGTGATGTGCTTTACTGGCAACCCGAGGATCATCTGTTTGAACAATTGCTGCTTTTTGTTCTAACGGATGTGTCATGGAAATTGGCTCTGAGAAATTGGTGTTCTTAATTTGATACTGACAGACGTAGAGTTCACTTCGTGTCATAGAGGCAAACGACTGCATCACCAATTCAAAAGTTTTACCTAGTGGCGTTACTACTTTATAGGATTCATCCAACACGCCTTTTTCCAAATCCAAAGTCATTTGTATAGGCTTTACTTGCCATTCTGAAGCACTAGAGTCCTCGTCACCAATCTGTAAACGTACGCCTCTTAGATTCGGCAGCTTGATGATCGTCTGATGCTCTTTGGCATAGCCGTATGCCCATTCACCGTATTGAATCGGCTCACTATCAAAAAAACCGTTAACAAAGGAGCCCGGATTTCCCCCGTAAAGCTCATTAACTTTTAAAGGATGCCCTGCCCGCACGCCAATTTGACCATTGCCAACTGCAAACAATGTTTCTAAGTATTCAGGGGTTTGATGAGAAAGTTCCTGTGCTCTTACTTTAAATGAATCATTTTTCGCCATCCATTCGCACTCCTTGTAAGAAATATTTGTTGAACAGCAAGTAAATGATCACAATGGGAATGATCGTGATCACACTTGCCGCCATCGTCTGATCCCATCGTACACCACCATTTCGACTTTGGAAAGTCTGCAACCCTAGAGTCAAAGTATATTTACTTGGCGTGGTCAAATAGAGCATTGGTTTCATGAATTCGTTCCAAAAGCCCATAAAAATAAAGACAGCTTGTGTTGCGATGGATGGTTTTGCTAATGGCATCACGATACGAAAGAATGTTTGAAATCTGCCGAGACCATCGATTGCCGCAGCTTCTTCCACATCTTTTGGAAAAGATAAAAAGAATTGACGCATCATAAAGATATTCCCGATGTTGATCGCAGCTGGTAAAATCAACGCTGAAAAACTATCTAACATTCCTAGATTCATCAAGATTAAGTAATTTGGAATCAACAAAACCTGAGCTGGCACCATCATCAATGCCAAAAACCCATAGTAAATTCGTTCACGCCCCGGAAAATTTAATCTTGCTAAGGCATAACCTGCCATCGTATTTAATAAAATATTGATGGTCGTTCCAATAACGGATATAATCACGGAGTTTAGAAACCAGCGCATAAACAAAGAAGAGCGCCCCAAGACATATCGAAAATTGTCTAAAGTAAACTCATTGGGGATCAAACTCATATCCCCAGAAACAATTTCTCTATAGGGTTTGAAAGATGCAGCAATTGCCCAGACAAAAGGATAAAAGGTCAGTACTGCATAAAGAATCAAGATCGTATAGAGCAAGATCTTTAAAATTTTTGTTTTCTCTTTTCCTCTCACGTACGTTACCCTCTTTCTTTGTTCAATTTTTCTGCTAAAAGTGACGTGATAAAGATAATAATTGCTAAAACGATCGCTAATGCTGCCGCATACCCCATCGTGTTCATTTGTCCAAAGGCGTATTGGTAAATCATTAGTGACAAGGTCAGAGTCGAATTGTTGGGTCCCCCTGATCCGTTCGAGAAGATATACGCCTGGTCAAACATCTGAAAGGTACCAATGATCCCCGTCAGCAGTACATAGGTAGTGATTGGGCGTAGATAGGGAATCGTGATATACCGTAATTTATCCACGGTTGTCGCACCATCGATCTCTGCTGCTTCGTACAAAGAATGAGGCAGATCAACTAAAGAAGCCAAATAGATCGTCATATAATAAGGCACGGTCGACCAGATATTCATTACCATAATCACTTTCAACGCATAGGCCGGTTCTTGTAAAAAATTGATTGGTTCTGAGTAAAATCCTAAATTCATAAATAAGTCATTGACTGGACCGTAAATATTAAAAATAAACATAAAGATGATCGTCAATGCTGAACTAGAAGTTAAAGTTGGCAAAAAATAAACCATCCGAAACAGTTTCTTCCCCTTGATTCCTTTGCTGCTTAAAATATACGCGATAATCAAAGCAAAAATCGTTTGTAACGGAACGACGACCAAGGCAAACGTGGCCGTATTTCTAAGAGCGATTCGCGCTTTTTGATCGGTGAAGATACGTAAATAGTTTTCTATCCCTTTAAAAGAAAATGTATTGGTAAACAAATTGACGTCGTTGAAAGATAGATAAAAAGCAAAGAGAACAGCTAAGACGAAAAAGATTCCTACGACAATGATTGCTGGAGCCAGAAAGAGCCACGCTTGTCGGATTTCTTGCCATTGGCTTTTTGTATAGTTAGTTTTTTTTCGTTCCATCATGTTGTCACCTTTCCAAAAGAAAAGAGAGAGGAGTTCCTCTCCCTCGTTCAAATTCAGACTAGTTTGCTGTAATATCTGCGTTCGCTTGTTCATCAGCAGCTTCCATTGCTTCTTCAAAGGTCATGTTTCCATTTAAAGCATTCGGTAAAAAGTTTTGATAGGCTTTGTTGATCGTATCTAAAGTGGTGCCCTTTTGCCAAATCGTTGCATAATCCCAAGCCTCTAGGTGAACATTCAAGTCACTGTTTTCTGTGATTTTGGCCGCATCTGCTACATCTTGACGACTAGGTAATGTCCCGGTTCCTTCAACCCATGCTTGCATACCGCTTTGACCAGTAGCGTGTTGAATCCATTTATCTGCCAAGGCACTTTTTTCAGTCCCAACATATTTTCCCCAACCGACAGAAAACATCATTGACCCTTCCGTTCCTTTATACGTTGGCATTTCTTTTACAACAAAAGGAATATCAGGAAATTCTGTCTTAAGTGTCTCATACACCCAGTTTCCTTCATCCATGATCGCAATTTTTCCAGAACCAAAAGCTTCGCCGTTCCAACCTGTTCCGATATCTTGCGGTGTAACAGCTGCTTTCGTATCGACCAACTCTTTTAAAATAGAAAGATTATCAACTACTGCTGGATCAGCCAAATTAGCCGTCCCATCTTCATTGATTGGTTGAGCATTTTCCCGCGTTGCAAGATGATAGTTGCGAGCCATATCTTGGTTATAGCTCATGGCAAAAACATTTCCGTCACCATACGCCTCATTGATTTTTTCTTGGAACGACGGCAGCCACTCAACATACGCTTCAAGTGTGTCTGGCACTTCATCGATCGACACACCCGCTTCTTCAAAAATCGCTGTATTGAAATAGAGTGCTAAAGTTGACATATCTTTGGGAACAGCCTGCAGTTGTCCATCCGAAGTCGTAAAAGCATCGATCAAGCTATCATAAAACTGCTCACTTTCAAAATTAGCCGGATCCAGCTCTGCAAGTGTGCCATTATCTGAGAACCATGGGAACATATAGGCATCCACGTAAAAGACATCTGGTGCCGTTCTACCAGCCATGTCAGCTTGAATTTGGGTATTATAATCGGTATATACTTTCTTTTCAACTGTTGCACCCGTTGCTTCTTCAAAAGATTGGATCATCTCATCCAACGATTTTTCTTCTGCCTCGTTGCCACCCCAAACACCGATCGTTAACGAATCCCCTGTGAAATCCGTCTGATCTGTCGAACTACTGGTGTCTTCGTTTCCCCCACAAGCTGCCAGCACCACTGCTGCAGACAATAGAAGCCCTGTTCCTACTACTTTTTTCCATCCAGTCATTTTATTTCCCCCTAAAAAGTGATTTTGATTTGTTCTTCAAGCAGATAAACCTTATCAAAAGCGATAAACTCAATCGCTTGCTCCCCATGGTTGGTGACCGTAAAACCTTCCTGTGTGACCTCAATCTTTAATGGCTGTTGGTGCCACATAATACCAAATTCAAGTGCTTCCCAAGCCTTTGGTAAATGTGGTTCGATTCTTAACTGGCCGTCTAAACAACGGACACCACCATAGCCGAAGACCGTCATTTGCCAAATACCGCCGAGTGATGCTGCATGAATCCCTTCATTGGAAGACAGCATATTTTCTCCCATATCAATGTTGATTGCTTGTTGAAACAAATCATAAGAAAGTGCTATTTCCCCTAAATCAGCAGCGAGGATGGCATGTGTCGATAAGGATAAGGAAGAATCATGCAACGTTTTCGGCTCATAGTAATCCCAATTCAACCGTTTCTCTTCTTTTGGAAAAAGGTTCTCAAATAAGAACAAGAGCAAAAGAACATCCGCTTGTTTCGAAACTTGCATCTCGTTGACCTGTTCTAAGTTATACTCATGGAACAGTGTGCCTACTTGCGAATCATTTTTATATTTCGTGAGATCGATCTCTTTTTTCGTCAAATAGGTATCGTCTTGCGGGATGATTCCCGCTTCATTCGGTTGCGGTAAATAAATAGCAACTACTTTTGCTTGCCATTCTTGATAAGCTTCATTTAATGGTAATTTTTCAGCTAGTTTCGTAAATTGTTCTGGCTGGTTCTTTTTCAACTCTTCATACAATGAAATAGCTAATTGAATGTTCCAGTGCGCAGTATGATTCGTGAAAGCATTATTATCGACATGCTCCTTATATTCATCTGGTCCGACTACGTCTAAAATTTCAAAGCGCTGGTTTTCTTCGGACCACTCTAAACGACTCGCCCAGAAGATCGCCGTATCAAAAATCACTTCATAGCCTTTTTCCCATGCAAATTGTTGATCATTCGTTACATCAATAAATTGTTTGATGCCGTAGGTGACATCGCTGGTAATATGCTGTTCAATAAATCCTGACCAAATTTTCGTTGGTAAGCCCGTAAGGATATCCGCAGCGCCCCAAACTGGCGTAGTCTCACCATCTTCAGGCCAAGCAGCTTCCCACGGAAATTGGGCGCCTTGATAGCCGTTCTCAGTAGCTTTTTTATGGGCACCAGCCAAACCTAAATAGCGATAAGTCACTAATTTTTTGGCGATTTCTGGGTGTGTGAAGGTAAAATATGGCAGCATAAAAATCTCTGTATCCCAAAAGGTATGTCCTTTGTACCCTTCCCCAGATAGGCCTTTGGCACCTATGTTCATGCGTTCGTCATGGGCTGGTGTCATCACATGTAGATGATATTTTGCAAAATGAATCGCTAATTGATCTAGTGTGTTCTCTGTCTTGATTTTGATTGGAAAGACGGACCAGACTTCTTTGTCCCATGCCGCTGCTGAAGCTTTTGCTAATTCCTGATAGCCGTTTTTGCGAATCTCTTTCAGCTCTTCAAGGGCAATCTTCTTCAAATCTTGTGGTGTCTTTCCTAAATGCTCTTTATCGATCGTGGTATAAACAGAAGAAAACTTCTCAAGCTTCAACGTCTCATTAGGTGCCAAGGTTTGCCAGTAACGATTGTAGATTTTCCGTCTTCCCATCTGGATCCGCTTCTTGGTTCCATCATAGCAATCTTCTGTTTTTTCTAGATTATGTGCTGTCGAAAGAACAAAGGTGATCTTAGATTGAGTGGTCTTTGGCATCATTTGTAAGAAACGATTTTCTGTTAATGATTTGTCACCTTCAGTAAAATGCTGCGAGCCGCTATTTGTCTTTTGTCCGTCAATACCAGAAATAATTTCCAACGTGACTTCTTTTCCTAAATTTTCGACCAGCACTTGTTGCGCAAACACATGCTTTTGGGCAAAGGAAACACATCGCTTAAAGGTAAGTTCGACATTAATCTGACCATGTTTCCATTGAAAGGAGCGCGTGAGTTCCCCAGTTCTCAAATTTAAGACACGTGAATAGTTTGAATATTTGCCTTTTGATAAATCTAATCGTTCGCCATCAAAAAGGAGCTCCATTCCAATCATATCCGGCACATTAGGAAGCTCAGTCACTTCATTTTCGTCGAATTTATTAAAGGTTCCTGCAACAAAAAGATTACGCGTTTCGCCAACATATTTCTCTTCTGTCACAGAGCGCATCCCCAGATACCCGTTGCCCAAACACATGATGGCTTCTGCTTTGCCTAACCATTTTGTATCAAAGGTCTTTTCCGTAATTTTCCAAGGGTCTTCTTTTAAATACTGCATCGCTGTCTCCATTTTTTCCTCCTATTTCTTCAGAAAACGTTTTAGTTTCTTTCAAAAATTTTTTATTTATAAAAATAGTTATTGGACCGAAACAAAAGTACAATCAAGCCCATGAAGTAACTACCAATTACTAGGACAATTGCTGCGTTAAGAAACACCCATCCTACGATCAAGTGGAGTGGCGCATAGTAAGCATAATCTCTAATTATTTTTGCGGCTTGGTATTCGTTTCGCCACTTCCAAGCAATAAGACTCGCACTAGCCCAAGCAAAAATAACTAACAAAAGTAGCGCTTGTGTATTGATCTCCAATAAAGGATTCCCTGTTAACAACTCATCGAAGGAGGTTTCGTTCATACTGATCATTCCCCTGTTTCTTATTGAACCCCACTACACTTTGTCCTAAAATGTCGTGTAACGTTTTTTTCGTACCTAGATAGAGGAAGAAAGAACCAGTGAAAAACAACCAACCGATCATTGGTAAAAAGTAGAGCAATTTTGCTACTTCCCTCATTCCTACAGTTAATAAATTACGTTGATTCGTAAAAACAACGAGTTTCGCAAAATGTTTGCCAATCGTTTTCCCCTCAAAACTACTCAAACAAATCATGTTGTAGACCACAAAGAGAAGTTGTGGCAAGACAATCGTTACTCCAGCAGGTACCATTAGGAGATAGCTAAGCATGGTACTTGGTAAAAAAATGATCATGCAATCAATCAAAAATGCTAGCAATCTTAGTAACAGCATATTTGTCCCCCTTTTTTCGAAAACCTTTTCGTTACATCCACATATTACCAGACATCTTTTCTCTATTCAAGCGTTTTCATAAAAAATAATTTTTATTTTTTCCGATTTCCTAATGGAAAATCGCGTAAATACTAAAACGTTTTAGATTGTCTGTTTTTTTGCAAGCGATTTGGTTGGGAACCAGCTTTACTTGTGATACCATGAAGCAAATACGAAAGAAGGCGATTTCTTGGATTTATGGCTTACAAATGTACAACTTGAGACGAGTTATTTAAAAGAAGGCGATTGGTCTTATGGAACCAAAACAGAAAATACAGCAATCGGGATCAATGATGGAAAAATAGCGGAGATCGTGCCGATGACCGAATGGCAGGCATCAAGCGAAGCGACAATCATTGATGGGGGAAATCAGTTATTGTTGCCAGGATTGATCGAAAAACATTGTCATTTGGACAAAAGTAAATTAGGTACTCCTTGGCGTCCAGTAACGCCGGCAGCTAGCTTGGTGGAACGATTTGAAACTGAGATTCCCCAATTAGATGCCTTGCCGTTATCGATCAAAGAACGCGGACAAGCGCTGATCGATTTAGAACTGCCTCATGGTGCGGTGATGTTCCGCTCACATATTGATATTGAACCAATGACTCAGCTGCGTTATTTTGATGCGATTACCGAATTAGTTGCCGAACAACCTTTTGGCTCGGAGTTGGTCTTATTCCCACAACATGGCTTATTGCGCTCAAATGCTGCTTCTTTGATTGAAGAAGCCTTAGCAACGGGCAAAGCATCTTTTATTGGCGGTGTTGATCCTTATACACTCGATCAAGATTACCAGGCTTCCTTACGGACAACTTTTGAACTTGCTCAAAAAGGACATGTCGGGATTGACCTCCATCTTCACGATCGGCAAGAAGCTGGCAGAGCGACCGTCAAAGAAATGATTCGTTTGACGAAGGAATTCAATATGCAAGGAAATGTGGCGATCAGTCACGCCTTTGGTCTAAATGACTTTGAAGGCACAGAACGCAAAGAAGTCTTTCAAGCCTTAGCAGATTTAGAGATCCACATCATTTCAAGTATTCCCATCAGCCCTGGCACGATTCCACCGCTTAAGGAATTGCAAAGCTATGGCGTTGCTGTTCATATTGGTTGCGACAACGTCTATGATTCTTGGTCTTCTCTAGGAGATGGTTCTTTACAAGAAAAACTGGCCCGCTATTTAGAGATTTTTGCCGTCAAAAGTCAGGAAGACTTGACGCAAGCATTAGGTTTAGTCACGGATGGCAAAGTCCCGTTGGATAAAAACGGTGTGCAGCAATGGCCTAAGGTTGGTGATTCGGCTGATTTCTTACTGACACCAGCTACTTGTACGGCAGAATTCGTTGCCCGTAAAGGCTTCGTCAGCAAAAGCTTTTATCAAGGAACAGTTGTTTTCACCGCATAAATCTTACCTATATAAAAGGCATCTGCGCTTCTTTTTAGAGGCGCAGATGCCTTTTTTCAGGAATAGTCGTTTGCTAATTGTACATAGCCTTTCAGGTAAATGAATCAACCTGCTACTTCATAAACTCTTCTATTTCACTTCTTAGTGGCATTCCTGTTTGAGCCCCCAGCTTTTGAACGGACAGACTAGCTCCATTATTCGCCATAGAAACGGCTTCATAAAAATCGGCTCCTTCCCCTAAAGCTGCTGCCAAGATGCCATTAAAGGTATCCCCTGCACCGGTAGTGTCTACAACTGAAACTTTGTTCGATGGAATCGTCACAACTTGTGACTTTTCTACAAATGTTACCCCTTTGCTTCCTCGTGTGACAACGATTCGCGTGGCATATTTTTTTTGCCAATCAGCAATGACCTGCTCAATTTCGTCTTCCAAAATGGCCTCTTTACCGATCAAAGCGGCAAATTCCGTTTCATTTGGTGTCAAAATATCAATATACGGCAGGAGTTCCGGTACGATTTCATTGTAAGGAGCAGGATTCAAAATCGTTAGAACTCCTTTTTTCTTGGCAAGAATCAATGCTTGTTTGATTGTTTCCACAGGAATTTCCAGTTGAGTAAGTAAGATATCCCCTTGTGAAAGTTCACTGATTGTTTGCTGAACGTAGGCTTCATCGATCAGTCCATTCGCACCGGGGACGACAGTGATACAATTATCCTCTGCTAATTTAAAAATACTCGCAATTCCTGTGAACATATTTTTTTCACGGGAAACAGCCGATAAATCGAGAGCTTCTCTGCTGAGGTGCTGAAGAACCTTTTCCCCAAAAGTATCTTCCCCGATTTTCCCTAAAAATTTTGTTGATGCACCGTAACGAGAAGCTGCCACTGCTTGATTTGCTCCTTTGCCCCCGACAAAATAATCAATTTGCTCCCCAATGATCGTTTCGCCGATCCTCGGCATTCGTGTTGTCGTGATCACGATATCCATGTTCACACTACCTAAAATCGTTATCTTACTCAAAAAATCACCTATTTCTCTTGAATATATAAAAAGGACCAAAGGCTTCCCGACCCTCAATGGTCGTTTCACCAACCTTTAAAAACCCTGTTTTTACAAATAATCGCTGCATGGGCAGATTGGTATGATTTGTGATTGAAAGAAGTGTTTCCCCTTCATCACACTGTTGTTCCAAACAGCTTCTGATCCACTGGCGGCCAAAGCCTTGCCCCGCTTGAGATGGTCTCGCAACGAGTCGCTGAATCGTTCTTATCCCATGATATTCTTTGCTACAATTTGACAATGAGTCAACTGACAAAACACCGACACTTACAATGTTTTTATTTTCATCCTTCAACACCAACAGTTCCTTTTTCTCGATATCCTTCGCTAAGATTTCTAGGGAGGGATAAGTATCAGTCCACTGGTAGATTTTCCTTCTATTCATCTGCTGCTTTGCTTCGATGAACAGTTGAAAAATCTCTGCTAATTCTTGCCGTGACGCCCTTTGTAGTTCATCCATGACTCTAGTAAGGGAGCAATACCAACGACAAAATGACCACTGCTATAATCCCAACGATCGTTGGAACGCTGGTTCGTTTCAGTAACCGAACAGGGCTGACGTCGATTGAAGAAGACACAATCATAATTACAGCGGCAACTGGTGAGATCGTTCTGCCAAGATTGGCGATCATCTGCATTGGCAAGGCGATCAAAATCCCGTCAATTCCCGCTTTAGCGGCAATATCGGGAATCAGTTCAATCACAGCGTAAAACATCGCCAATCCTCCGCCACTCAAAATACCGAACAATGCGGTTGCGCCGCTGAATATCAATGCCGTTAACACGCCAGCAGATTGAGAATTTTCTACCGCACTCATTAGTGAATCAATCACTCCTAAGCTTTGGATAGCTGTGGTAAATAATGATCCACCCACAACCAACATGACTACTTGACTAAACCCTTGTCCCATTCCTTTGAATAGTTCCACTGCACTTTCTTGCGCGATTTTGAAAGATTTCTTTCTCAAACATTCAATCAGTAATGCGACAAAAAAGGAAATCATCGTTAGGACGAAAATATCCATTGTTACACCTTCTTTGAATATACCGATTATACCAACGATAATGATCAACACCAAAGGAAGGAGTGGTAAAATTGCATAAAATCCAGGAACAGCCGTTTCTTCTGACTTACTTTCAATTTCTTTTAGTTCTACAAAGGCATCTTTGCCTTCTTTTTTATCACAATACGTTTGCCAAAAGTAATGAACAATGGCCATGATCAGCAATGTTGGGATGGAAATTTTCGCATGGTACAGAACATAAGTTAAGATGTTGTAATTCAATGTCTGAGCCGCAATCACATTATCCGCACCTAATGGCGTCGGCATGATCGTGGCAGTCATTGCGATAACACCGGCTGCTGTTAAGGAAGAGATACCAATCCCTTGAAGCAGTGGATAAAGGATTGCCATCAAAATTATTGCCAAACTAGATGCACTTGGGACGACTAATGACATCAAATTCCCTAATAAGAAAACGATCGGAATAAATAATGCCTTAGACTTGATTTTGGTCATTGGCTGAACCAGGATATTGACAGCTTTTTGATTGGCACCAATGAGATTCATATAACCTGAATATCCGAATAAGATCATGATCACTAGACCAGCAGAACTTACTTGAGAGATGATCGTATCTTTAAGCTTTAAAAAAATATCGAATAAGGCCAAGCCAGTCCCTTCGCCTTCTGGGTAAAGCGGATTTCCTAAAGCAACGGATGCACAAAGCAAGACAAGTGCCCCAATAATCAAAATCAATGCTGGATTATAACTCTTAATAATAAAATATCCGACGATCCCCAAAACAACGAGTACTAAAATCGCTTCTATCATTTCTTTCCCCTCCTATTTACACTTGCTGATTGCCTGTAAAAACCATTCTTTAAAGAGCGCTTCATCGATATCGACACAAACACGGCAATTGTTTTTCTGCTTCAGACGATTGTTGAGATCGACAATTGTCGCACCTGCTGTGTAGGCTCCTTGTGTTTCGATCGCAACAAAAGTCTCTTGAACAGTGAACATCTCTGGACACAAAAGATAAGCGATCGCACAACTGTCATACATTTTCAGCCCCGTGCCAAAACTGCCACCACGGTATTTTTTGAATAATTGAACCATCATATCTCCGGTTTGATTCATTTCTTTGATTTTTGCGCTGTCTTCTGGGTAAACAAGCGCTTTTGCGCCCACATCTAATGGTGCTACAGAAAGTGGTAAGCCGCTCTCAAAAACAATCGTTGCAGCCTCGGGGTCAATCGCAATATTGAACTCTGACAATACACCAAAGTTTCCTCTGCCTAAGGCTCCGCCCATTAAAACGATCTCATCGATTTTTTCTTTGACTTCTGGATAAATCTTAAGCAAAAGAGCAATATTCGTTAGAGGACCTAATGCGACAATTGTGATTTTTTCTTTATTCTTTTTGATCGTTTGATACATCGTTTCCACAGCTGAAGTTTCCAGCAGCAATGAACGATCTGGTTCTGGAAATGAATAGCCGGCCATTCCTGTGACCCCATGAACATCGCTGGCATCTTTGACTGCTCGCGTTAGTGGCTGAGATGCACCTTGTGCTGCTGGAATCGACAAATCCCAAAAGGAAAGCAGTTTCAGTAAATTATTGGTGACATGTTCAATACCGACATTTCCGGCCACTGTCGTGATCAACTTGACCTCCAAGCCTTCACTAAATAGAGCAATTCCCAACGCAACTGCATCATCGATCCCCGGATCCGTATCAATAATGACTTCTTTTTTTGACATACGTATTCTCCTCTCACCTTTGATAAAACGTTTTATCATTTTTCTAAAAAAAGCGAACATCTGATAAAGCGTTTTATCTAATGTTCACACAAAGAATAGCATCGTTTTAAAGCGCTGTCAATAGTAAAAAAAGAGTTTCGCTAGGAAACTCTTTCAGTCACACTGTTCTTTTTTATCAATCTAGGTGTCAATTGGACGTAACGTGGCTTCTGTCCGCTGATTGCATTCATCAAGGCAAGAACCGTTTTTTCACCTAAATCATTTACATCTTGTTCCACAGACGTTAGAGATACTTCTAAAAGATCATTCAAAACAAGATTGTCGTATCCTACGATCGAAACATCCTCTGGAACCTTGATTCCTAGTTCTTTGGCACGCTTCATAATTCCCAATGCAATCAAGTCGTTGCCAGCAACAATGCCGGTTACATCTCGGTTTTTTAAGAGAATGTCTGCTTTTTCATAGGCGTCTTCAAATTGGAACTTTGTTACCACATGCCAACTGTCTTTTCGTTGGAGATTGAATTCCTTCAGCGCATCTAAATAGCCTTGGTATCGATACACACAATTGATATTTTTATCAGGGTTCATCATCGTACCAATCTTTTTGTGTCCTTTTTTTATTAGCTCACTGGTAGCAATGTATCCCCCATGCCGATTATTATAAAAGACTTGATCGACCTCAAAGTTATCTATTCCTCTATCAACCAAAACGATTGGAACCGAAAGATTCTTCAATCGTTCTTTGGTTTGTACCTCATCCGCGTAGGATTCGGTTGAAAGGGCGATGATCAACGCATCAACGTTGCGGTCAATCAGGAGCTGAATCAATTCCTTCTCAACGTCAACTTTATCATCTGAGTTGACCAAAATCAGCAGATACCCCTGTTTTCGCAGCAAATCTTCTAAGACCTTGGCCAAGTTGGCAAAAAAAGGATTGTTGATATCTGGGATGATCAGTCCGATCGTATTGGTTTTTTTCAAAACCAGGCTTTTAGCCGCAGCATTCGGCGTATAATTGTTTTCTGCCGCCAAGCGCTTGATTTGCTGTTTTTTTTCTTCTGTGATCCGAATCGGTTTGTCATTTAACACTTGAGAAACGGCTGCGATCGATACACCTACTTCTTTTGCAATGTCTTTTAATCTGACTTTCACTGAATACCCCTTTCGCTTTCCTAATTTTGTAAATGAACCAAGCACTCAATCTTATGTTTTCAGTAAATCCTTTTTATACTGCTGAAAAAACGGATTTGAGAATTAGACAAAGATGATTGATTAAAGATTATACTGTTTTTTTGAATTCCTCTTAGATGTTCCACCTCACCCAATCAGCAAACAATTCTGGCCAACGGACAACCGATGCTTCGATCCCGTGTTGATTGCCGTTGGCGGTTTCCGGTGTTCCTAAACTTAGTCCATGACCACCGCGAGGGAAAATGTGCAGCTCATAAGGTATATTAAATTTGCGCAGCTGTTCGGCAAAAAGGAGGCTGTTTTCCGCCAAGACTAATCCATCTTCTAACGTATGCCAAAGAAACGTCGGCGGTGTCTGTTCATTGACTAAAGTCTCTAAAGACAAAGCGGCTTTTTCTGTTTCATAGCGATCTGCTAATAATGAACGGAAGGAATCTTGGTGCCCAAGTTCACCACTAGATAAGACCGGATAACTCAACAGTAACCCGTTAGGTCGCCATTCTTCATTGGCTCCTTGTAAAGCCTCTGCTAGAAAAGGTTGCTGCCAAGACACACCCAGATTAGCAGCTAAGTGACCACCAGCTGAAAAACCGGCAACAATGATTTTTTCAGGATCGACGTGCCAGACCTCATGATTGGTGCGCACAAGACGAACGGCAGCCGCCAATTCCTTTAAGGCTAACGGATAGACAGCCGGTTTGATACTATAATGCAACACAAAGGCTTGGAAACCAAAGCTCATCATTTTGATGGCGATGGGTTCCGCTTCGCGATCAGACAACATTTCATAGCCGCCGCCAGGACAGATGATGACCGCTGGTCGAACACGATCTGGTTCCATTTCAGGAGAATTTTCCATGACATACGTGGTTAAACTGGCTTGGCTTTCTGGTAAAAGTGCGGTTCTTTTTTCATGTATCACGGATTGCGCCTCATTTCATTGTAATTTTATAGACGATTGGTTGGTCGGTTTCAATTGGTTCAAAAGTTAGTTGCAAGCCTTCATCGGTCACTTGCCAATCAATAGGCTGTTCTTCGTGTCCTAGAATCGTCACGGTTTGGATGATGCCGTGAAATTCTGGCAAATTTTGATCTTTAGACTGGGCCAGTGCTTGGATCCTTGCGTGTCCATTCTCAGGACTTGCCATGCCAATAGCATACAACGAATCCCCCTGAACCGTAAAGCGGAAATCCTGGCTCGTGTATGTCGTCGCCTGTGCCTCTTGAAATTGGCCTGAGACAACGGTCGTGGGTCCTTCCCCGGCTTTGCGCCATGGTTTCGCTTCATAAATGGCTTCACCGTTTACATCCAGCCACGCACCGATTTCTTTTAAGATCGTTTGATCTTTTTCTGGGATCGAACCATTCCCTTTCGGCCCGATATTCAAAAGAAGATTGCCATTTTTACTGACGACTTCGATCAAATCCTGTAAAATCTCACGCGTTGTTTTGTAATCCAACGTTGTGGTATAACACCATGAATTGCGAGCGATCGCTGTATCTGTTTGCCAGTAAAAAGGTTGTGGTTCGGCAAATTTTCCCCGTTCGATCTCCACAATACCACTACCAAACATCATGGCATCGTGTTTGTAGCAGATACCAACTTGTTTGCCCCATTCAGCCCCACGATTGTAATAGTAAGCAGCGAAAACTTGCAGGTGCTCCTTGAAGGCTTCGTGTTGGATCCACCAATCAAAATACAGCAGCTCTGGTTGATAGTTGTCGACGAGTTCACAGGTTCGCAGTAGCCAATCATCTAAAAACTCTTTTGAGGGATATGGCTCGCTATACAAATCTTGATTATCAGGTTCTGGCATAGCAGGCCAATAAAAGTCGCCTTTTGCTAACGGTTCCTTGATGTCGCTGTCAAATTCCTTACCATGTCCCATGAAAAACCAATGTTCGGCACGATGAGATGAGGTGCAAAAATGCAGGCCTTGTTCCTCAGCTGCTTCTTTTAATTCCGCAAGAATATCTTTTTTCGGTCCCATAACTGCCGCATTCCATTCAGAAAGCTCGCTTTTGTACATCTGAAACCCATCGTGATGTTCTGCAACGGGAAAAAGATAATTGGCACCGGCTTGTTTGATCAGTCGAATCCACTCATTTGCATCGAATTTTTCTGCAGTAAATATGGGAATAAAGTCTTTGTAGCCGAAGTTTTTTTGCGGACCGTAGGTGTTGATATGGTGATCGTATTCCGGATGGTCTTTGATGTACATATTTCTGGAGTACCACTCGTTATTAAATGCAGGAACACTATACAATCCCCAATGAATGAAGACCCCAAATTTTGCTTTGGGGAACCATTCCGGTAGAACAAAAGCGCCCAAAGATTGCCAATTTGGGAAAAAGGGGCCTTGATGCGCGACTTGGTGGATCGTTTCTACTGTGATCATGGTCTTTCCTCCAAAATACCGACTGTTTCCAGCCATGTTTTTGCAATCAACACATGTCCTGCAGTCGACGGATGCACACGATCACTGCTTAAGACATAGGATGACTGATAAAGCAAAAAATCATCAAACTTTTCCTGCGTATCTCCTAAAAGGATACCATACTCTTGCGCTACTTTAGCAAGCACGTGTTGGTAGTTGGTAAGCATTTCTCTTAGTGGATCTTCTTTGTTGGCTTCAACCATAAACGGGGTCAAGAGAATCATTCCTTTGACACTCGGTAATGTCTGAGCGATCAAATCACGCAACTCTGATTCAAATCTTTCAATCCCCACCAGTTCCGTTTGAGCAAATGTGCCATCAAAATGCCGCCACACATCATTTACACCGATCATGATCGTTACCCAATCTGGTTGAAATGCCAATACATCATCCTTCCAACGCTTCTTCAAATCGACGACTGTATCTCCACTGATGCCTCGGTTAACGATCATTAATTCCATTTGTGGGAGTAATGCTGTGGTATAGGCGTTGATCAGATGAACATAGCCGTCCCCCCATGACGACCATCCCGCAGGTATCGCTTGATAATTTCGATTACTATCTGTGATCGAATCCCCCATAAAAAGCAGACGATCTTTTTTATCCACTATCATTGTTTTCCTCCTTAAAGAAAGAAGACTGATCCGCTGGTGCTGGATCAATCTTCTTAAGTGATTGCTTAACCAAACGCTGTTTACTCACTTTTGTCAAGGAACCGTTGACCAACCATTTTTATGATTCTTTGTTTTTGATTAGTCCCCAAATTCTTTCGCTACTTCTACCCGTTTTTCGTTTTGATCTTTCGCATTATTCATGTCAAATTCTAGCACTGTTTGATAGCCTAAGCCGTCTGCTGTTTCTTGCATTTCTTTTAGCAATTGGTCAAATTCTGCTTCATCTTTGGCAAAAACCATTCGCCAAGAGTACTCGATGATTGTCGCTTTGGCTTGGTTCCGCAACGTAGAGATCTCTGAACTATCTTCTGGCGCTACATAGCTGGCACCAGGGGCAACTAACAATTGGTCGTTCTCCTCTAAATAGCCAATGGTCGATTCTGCACCACCCATATTTTTTGACCAATCTTCTTTTACAGGATCGGTTGTTTCATTTTGATAGCTTTCCCACATCGTATAAGCATATGGGAAGCCGGTATCAGGATTGATATCGATCGGTAATACCGTATTGACGTTTAGCGCGGATACACCATCTTTGTAACTTCCGCCACCATATTCTTCTGGCACATCCCCATCGCCATCTAGCAACGCTTGTTTCCCAAACTCAGTTAAGACAGGCTCGCCATCTTTCATTTCCCAAGTTAAGCCTTCAGGGCCACTACTACCGCTTGTTTGAGAAGAATTTGCTAACACGCCTTCTGAAGAGTAGAGCCAGTCAATAAAGGCTGCGATTCGCTCTGGGTCTTCGGCATTTGAACCGATCCCGATAAATTGTTTGCCACCGTAAACTTCCGCACCATAAGAGAAGATTTTTTGGTCTTGAATCGGTGCCAACATAAAGCCTTTTCCTTCATTCAAGTTCGTAGTCGTATTAAAAGCCGCTTGACCTAACCAAGGCCACCATGAGAATAAGACTTGTCCTTCTTGGAATTTGGCAAAAAGTGTATCGTAATTTTGCGTCGTTGATTCTGGATCCACTAAGCCCATTTGATTGGCTTGGAAATAAAACTTAAGTGCGCGAATATATTCAGAATCACTATCGAGAATGCTTTGATAATCAGAACCATCCGCTTTTGCCAAGACAAAACCTGATTCATCGTACCCATAGTAGGTGACCAGCTGTTTGCCTGCATTCATCATGTTGCCGTCCCAATCGCTGAATAGAGAAAACCCATAAACTTTTTTCCCAGAATCTGTTGTTGGATTGTCTTCTTGCATTTTTTGAATCACAGGAAGCAGGTCTTCCAATGTACCGATTTCTGGATATCCTTGATCCCCATAAAGATCCCAACGCACATAAGCACCAAATGTAGGATCTAATCCTTCTGAAGGATCGGTGGCTTTTAATGTAGAAACGGAAGTTGGAAAGCCATATAGACCATCGGCATCTTTGTTTAGATTTTGAACAGCCGCATCGAAGCGCTGAACATTTTCCATAGTTTCATAATACTCGCTCGCATCGGTCAACAAACCAGCTTCAACCAATTCGTTGTATTGTTGGCCATTATCAACAATGATCAAATCGCCCAAATCACCTGCTGCCGTCCTCGTTTGATAAAGAGTGTCTCCGTTTCCAGCAACGTTTGGTGCGATGATGTTCAATTCCATATTGAATTTATCCCGCACGATTTTGGCAAACCAACCTTCTTGCATCCCCATATAGTTGGCTAGCCCATTATAGACATCGATCGTGATCGTTTCATCGTAGCCACTTTCGCTGGAAGCAGCGTCTGTGTCAGAGTCAGCCGCTCCTCCACAGCCGGCTAAACTACCTAGCAATGTCATGCCTAACAAACCTGTTGTTACATATTTCGACATTTTTTTCATTTTCTTCCCTCTTTCTTTTTATTAACCTTTCACCGCACCCAACATAATTCCTTTGACAAAATATTTCTGGAAAAGCGGATAAATAAACATGATTGGTAAAACAACAATGACTGAAACGGTCATGCGAATCGAAGTCGGTGTCTGCGTTGTTGCAGCTGAAGCGATACTGGAAAGTGATCCCGATGTATTTTTGACCATTTGTGCCAACGAATTGGCTTGATTGATATACGTATAAAGAAGGTATTGCAAGGAGTAGAGACTTTGATCCGTAATGTAAATCAGTGTATCTTGGAAAGAATTCCATTGACCAACTGCCGAGAAGATCGCGACTGTTGCTAAAATCGGCGTACAGTTGGGTAAAATTACCCGAAAGAATACTTGAATGATGCCAGCTCCATCCATTTCAGCTGCTTCTTGCAACGATTTGGGGATTGACTCAATATAGGTTTTCACTAAGATGATGTTAAAAGGCTGAACGACAGCCGGCAAAATATAGACCCAAAAATTATTCGTTAAACCTAATGTCTTCATCGTGATGAATAATGGAATCAGCCCTGCATTGAAATACATTGTAATCACGACAAAGCGATACCAAAATTTTCGTTTCCACATTTTTTCTTGGGTAAACATAAAGCCTAAGAAGGCTGAAGCTAAGACGGTTGCTGCTGTTCCGATCACCGTTCTAGCCACCGAAACGGTTGCGGCTAATGGCAACCCTTTTAGTTGTAACACTTGACTGTAGTTTTCAAAATGGATCTCTTGTGGAAAAAAGCGAATTTGTCCTAACGCACTCAACTCATTATTACTGATTGAATTAATAATCAAGTAATAAAAAGGATACGCACAAATCAACGTAATCAGAAAGAAAAAGGTATAATTGAGGATACTAAACGTCAGGTTTTCACGTTTGGGTACTTTTTTCGCCTTTTTCTTTTCACTAATCGATAGTTCCATAGATATCCTCCTCTCCTAAATAATGGAAGTCCCCCGAATTTTTTTCGAAGCAATATTGACGATGGCTAACAAGGCAACAGAAATGACACTTTTTAGCATACTGATCGCGGTAGCCAGAGATAGACTATTTCCACCCATCCCTAAATTGTAGACATACAAATCGAGGACTTGGATCGTATTTCGATTGAATGCATTTTGGAAAACAAAGTACTGATCCATCCCGTTGTTCAACAAGTTGGCGATAGACAGCATCAGCATCACAAGGAACGTCGGCATCAAGGCAGGCAGTGTGATATGACGCATCAGGTGGAAACGATTCGCCCCATCGATTCGTGCCGATTCATACAATTCGGGGTCAATTCCTGAAATGCCTGCAAGATACATGATGGCACCCCAGCCCAAGCCTTTCCAAATATTCCAAAGACACATCATAAGCCACGTATGATTGCCGCTATCCAAAAATTTGACTGGATCTGTAACGAAGCCCCATTCTTGCAGCAACGTGTTTACCAGCCCTGTTGAAGAAAACAAGCTAAAGGCGATCGTATACACCAAAACCCAACTGATAAAATTCGGCAGCGTGGTCAGCGTTTGGACCAAGTTTTTAAACCATTTGCACTTGATTTCGTTCAATAAAATGGCGAAGCCTACTGGTAGGATCGAAGTGGCGATCCCTAAAAAACTCATGGCAAAGGTGTTTTTCATTACTTGTACGATCTGATCCACTTGTGTTGGACTAGAGACAAGAAGTCGAAACCATTTGAAGCCTACAAACTCGCTGCGCGCTAAACCTAATGCTGGTTTGTAATCATAAAGTGAATAAATCCATCCGTGCAAAGGAAAATAAGAGAACAAAAACACGAGAATCAGAAAGGGAACGATACATAAAAACAAAATCTTCCCTTCTCGTGTCACCCGCTTATTTTTTCTTGGGACACTGCTTAGTTTACTTTCCATTTTCCTCCCCCTTTTTTGTAACCGCTTTTACATTTTTAATACTAGCACCTGAAATCTCATTTGCCACCTGTTAAAAATAGAGGTCAATCCGTACATTTTAGACTTTATTTTTCTTTTATTTATAAAGAATGCTGATACATCAAGGTTTCAGATAAAAGACACCTAAATGGTAAGGCTTTCAAAATTTGTTTTTTGCGAGTACTATAGGAATATATCAATTTTGGAGGGATAAAAATGAAGTACAATCCTGATGGTCAACTGTACAAAATAACCACCGTTTTTTCACAATTCACATTGTTAAATTTACTATATATCATTAGCTGTTTGCCAATTATTACGATTGGAGCTGCGACAGCTGCCCTTTATGAAGTGACGATTCGTTATGCGGATGAAGAGCGTGGTGAATTGATCGTGGGCTATGTCCGAGCGCTACGAGCAAACTTTATGAAAGCCACCGGTAGTTTTCTCCTTCTTGGATTGCCCATGGTAGCACTACTGTATAGTAGCTTGTTTTGGTTTTCCTCAAAAACCATTCTTGCCAGTATTTTTGCCTTCGTTCTAATTGTTACAGCTATTTATCTGTTTATTGTGTTAGTCTATTGCCTCGCGTTAATTGGACGTTATGAAAACAGCTTTAGGCAAACATTAAAAAACGCGTTTCTGTTACCGATTGCGGACCCTATCCGTTCGTTAGCCCTCGCGCTTATTCCTATCGCTGCGTTTTGTTTTGTTGTTTTATTTCCATTGTTTAAATTCCTCTTGTTGATTTTTGGTTTTTCTTTCGTTATTTATTGTAGTTCGTTCCTGTTGCTTTCTATCTTTCGTAATCAACAAGCATGAAAAAAATCAGTCATCTCTCACTTTTTCGTCGTCTGAGTCAGTTTTCCATTCGGCGACAATTATTCATTCTTTATCTGCCTGTTGTTTTTTTATCCACAGTGACTATAGGTCTCTTATTAGTCTACGATTCAACCAAACAGCTGACAGGCAATTACCAACACTTGGCAGAGTTGAATGCTCAGCGTGTCAAATCTGTTCTTTTTGATACAACAAACACGCTGACCAACACGGCGAGTTCCTTATCAAACGATACTCATCTACGTCAGCTTTTAACTGCCAATTACCTTGACGACCAAGAAGCGATCGTGGACATCAATAGCTATGATCAGCTAGATGAGATCAGAAATCTTCAAACCTCGATTGCGAAATTAACTATCTATACGACGAATCAAACCATTCCGAACTATAAATATTTTCAACAGGCAGATGACACAATTCAAGCGACCGCCTGGTACCAACGAGCCCTCAAGCAACCCGATGCTTTTTTGATGACGATGCCAGAGGATTACAAAGCAAATCGTTTGAGTCTTTATAAAACGTTGCCTTTGCCTTTATCAAAAGAAACTGCCGTTTTGGAGATCCAAGTCGATTATAATTATCTCAGCAACCGACTTCGTAATTCATCCTATGAATTGGAATTACAGTTAAATGATGATGTCATCTTTTATAGCGACAAAATCAATCAAGTCGGTGAACCGGGACAGCTTACGACTCTTTCTGAGCCGCAAACGAGTGCTGCCTTTTTAAAAGATGATGGTACCAAGGTGATGCTCACCAAAAGCACCTTACCCATGAGTAACAAAGAAGACATCATCACAATTTATAGTGCGGATACAAATGCCTATAGCAATCTACGCGCCAATCTGATCCGTTGGAGCACGATCGTTTTGGTGATTTTGATCACTACTTTCATCATCGTCTTTCTGTTTGCTCGATTCTTTACCAAACGAATTTCTCAACTGCAGCAGGCGGTCTACTTTGCCTCGATCGAGGATTATGATTTCTTTCAAAATATTAGTGGCGAAGACGAAATTTCTCAGATCTCTCTTGATTTCCATAAGATCATTCAACGAATCAAGAAAAAAGAAGAAGAGATCTACCGTTCGCGTCTGGCGCAGCAAGAGCTGTTGACTCAACAACAGCAAATGGAATTTAATATCTTAGCGGGGCAGATCAATCCCCACTTTTTGTTCAACACGTTAGAAACGATTCGCATGATGGCGCTGACTTCCGGCAATTCTGACGTCGTTTACGCCATCAAATTACTGGCAAAATCGATGCGCTATACGCTAGAAGCCCACGGAACCAAGCGAACGAGTTTAGAAGAGTCCTTAGATGCCGTTCACGTATATGTCAAGATCCAGCGGATGCGCTTTGGCGATCGAGTCAACTTTTCCTATTCAGTCTCCAATGAGATCGACCAAAAAGAAGTCCAAATATTGCCCCTCCTGATTCAACCATTGGTGGAAAACGCCATCTCCCATGGCTTGGAAGGCATCACCTATCCAGGGTTTGTCCGTTTGACGATCACCAAAGACGGCCATGATCTGGTGATCGTGGTACAAGACAACGGCAGCGGGATACCGCCAGAAAAACTCGAAGGCTTGCAGCAAAAAATCAAGACGCCCTCCACCCATGCCAAAAAGAACATTGGGCTAGCCAACGTCAATCATCGGGTCAAAATGTTTTATGGACCTGAATACGGCTTGACGATCGAGAGTGTGCTGGGTAGCGGCACACAAGTCATCTTGCGCATCCATGATCTAAGCCAAGATTCATTTTCTCTTCACTAAAACAGTAAAGCCCCCTTCGATTCCTGTTTCAGAAATCGAAAGGGGGCTTTTGATTGATTAGAAATCCCGCACACGAACGGTTTGTTGTGGTGAAGAAGCACTGGCGTAACAGCCCACCATGATCCCAGTAAAGACACCACCGACTTCAGTGGTCAGATATTTTGTTTCTCCACTGCCTAAAAGCTGTGCTTGTCCTTGTTCATCAAGAACAGAAAAACGATAGGTTTCTTTATCGGCGCTCAGCTGCAAGGTGACCATATCTGCTGCATAAGGCAGTTTCTTTTCCACTTTCCATAAGGAACCGATTTGTCGGCGGAAAACTAGCTGCTGACTGGACGCCGTTTTTTCTAGGTATCCCTCATAGTGATGGGTGGCATTTAAGAAAACCGTCAATCCTGCTTGTCCATCCGTTAGTTGCCGACAATCAAAGGTTGCCTGAAATTGTTGCTCAAAGGCGGTTTGCCGTTGGAACACTGCGGCGAGTTTGCCTTGATCAGATAGACCCGTCTGATTAGGATGCAGCAAGAAGCCATGCGGCTCTTCTTCAATCAACGTCGGGTCCCATTCGAATAAAGTCACGTAATCAGGCTTGCTGCTCTTCTTTTGTGTTTCCTTTGGTGCCGCCGCTGTGTCTACCTGAATGATTTCTGGCAAGTGACCTTCCTCGCCAAACACCGGCCATGGGTTTGACCAGTCCACCGGTAGCAGGCATGTTTCCCGACCTAGCAAATGCCTCAAAGGATAGCTGATGGGGCGTACTGCCAGACAAACTGCCCACCAATTGCCTTGGGTATCTTGCACGAGGTCCGCATGCCCTGCAGCTTGCAGCGGCAGATTCGTACTACGATTGGTCATCACTGGATTGTTGGGGCATGCTTCATAGGGTCCCGTCAAGGAACGGCTGCAGGCCATGGTCAGCATATGACCATAGGACGTTCCGCCTTCGGAGATCAACAGGTAGTAATAGCCGTCTTTTTTATACAAGTGGGGGCCTTCTGGATCAGCCGCTCCGCTGCCAGTCCAAATGTTTTGGCGCGGGCCTAATTCTCCAGAAGCCAAATCGATCGTCCGCAGATAGATCTCCTTATGGGTGCCTAAGTAATAGGTCTGCCCATCGTCATCTGCGAAAATCGTCGGGTCGATCCCAGGAGTGTCCAACCAAATCGGGGCAGACCATTCACCGGCGATGTCATCTGTCCAGATCAGAAAGTTGCCTTCTCTTCCTTCGTTTGCCCCAACGTTGGTACAAACGAGGTAAAAGCGGTCCTTGATAAAACGCAAGGTTGGGGCATACAGACCAAAAGCATTGGGATTTTCCGTCGATAACTGCAGCTGCTCAGGTCGCGAAAGTCCATGACCAATCAGCTGCCAGTCTGCCAAGTTTTTACTGTGATAAATTGGTAATCCAGGAAAATATTCAAAAGTACTCGTCACCAGATAAAAGTCTTCACCGACACGGCAAATACTGGGATCTGGATGGAATCCAGGTAAAATTGGATTCGTGATGGTTCGCATCGGCATCTAGAACTCCTTTATCGTGGTTTGGTCAGCCGTCAGCTTATGGCTCGTTTTTCCAGCAGTCGTGTGAATCTGCAAGGATGCTTGCTGGATCCCTGTCAGCTTGACGATCAGTTCTTGATCGACTCTTTCAACAGCCACCTCGCCAATCCACTCACCGTGGTGATCATAGATAGCCGCAGCGGTCTTGTCTTGCGGATCAAAGAGATGGATCGTTGGATGTTCGGCATAGTCATAGACTGCTTTGGTTTGTTCAAGGCCTTCGATAATCAGTTGATTGGGTCGGACTAACAGTGGCAAGTGGAAATAATCATAGGTTTCTTGGTACCAACGTCCGCCCTCGTAAGCTTTGCCAGATAAATAGTCGATCCAATGCCCCTTCGTCTTCGGTACGTAAAAGGAGACCGTTCCTTGATCATTAAAAATGGGCGCAACTAAAAGGTGTTCCCCCAGCATGTATTGGCGATCCAAATGATGGGTCATCTCGTCTTCAGGAAACTCTAAGACCATCGCCCGCATCATCGGAATCCCCGTTTGGGCGGTTAGCACCGATTGAGCTTGCAAGTAAGGCATCAAGGACAATTTTAACTTGGTAAAGGCTTTGGCTACCGCCACGGCTTCGTCGTCATAAACCCAAGGCACTTTGTATTCCCAGCTGCCATGGTAACGGCTATGGGAAGACAGCAGACCAAATTGTGTCCAGCGCTTGTAAAGGTCTGGGGTTGAGCCAGCTTCAAACCCTGAGATATCGTGGCTCCAATATCCAAAGCCGCCTAACCCAAAGGACAGACCTGCCCGCAGTGACTCTGCCATTGATGGATAATCTGAGGTACTGTCGCCACCCCAGTGTACAGGCAAGCGTTGCGAACCAACCGAAGCTGCCCGCGCAAAAACGATGGCTTCTTCTGCTCCCTTGACTTCTTTCAGCAAGTCAAAGACGACTTTATTGTATAGGTAGGCGTAATAATTGTGCATTTTTTCTGGATCAGAGCCGTCATAGTACACCGCATCGGTGGGAATCCGTTCACCAAAATCCGTTTTGAAGCAATCCACACCCATGTCTAATAAGGCACGCAGCTTGCTATTGTACCAAGCGACCGCTTCAGGGTTGGTGAAGTCGACGATCGCCAAACCTGCTTGCCATTTGTCCCATTGCCAGACATCTCCATTGGCGCGTTTCAAAAAGTAGCCATTGGCCATCCCTTCGTCAAACAAGGGTGATTTTTGCCCAATGTACGGATTGATCCAGACACAGATTTTCAATCCTTTGGCTTTCAAGCGCTGCAGCATTTTTTCCGGTTCTGGGAAAGTTCGTTCGTCCCACGTGAAGTTGCACCACTCGTATTCCTTCATCCATAAGCAGTCAAAATGAAAGACCTCAAGGGGAATCTCACGTTCTGCCATACCGTCTACAAAAGATGTTACGGTTTGTTCATCATAATCCGTCAAGAACGAGGTACTTAGCCACAACCCAAAGGACCACGCAGGTGGCAGCGACGGTTTCCCCGTCAAATCAGTGTAGCGCTGGATCACTTGTTTTAACTCATCACCGGCGATCACAAAGTACTGCAGCGTTTGTCCTGGATTGCTGAATTGAACACGAGAAACTTTTTCACTCCCCACTTCAAATTGCACCCGGTCGGGTGAATTGACAAAGACGCCATACCCTTTATTACTTACATAAAACGGAATATTTTTGTAAGCTTGCTCCGTACCAGTGCCCCCGTCGGCATTCCAGATATCAACACTTTGGCCGTTCTTCACGAAATTTGTAAAGCGTTCCCCTAAACCATAAATCGTTTCTCCCACATCCAGGGTCAACTGTTCGCTGATATGGGTATTTGCTTGCGGATCAATCACTAAGGCTTTGCTGCGAGGTTTGCTTTGGGTAATCAGCTGTTCTTTGTAATAAAACGAAGCTGTCACATTTTCCTCTTTGCTGATCACGACTTGCAAGTCTCCCGAGCGAAAAACATACGATTGCTCATCTTCTGAAATATCAGGAGTGATCTCTTCTGTCATCAATTCAAAGTTGGGGGCTTTGGCTTGGACCCCTTTATAATTGTAGAGGGTGATCCCAATGATATTGGTTCTAGGGGTAGTAACTTCCATCGTTAACAATCCGCCATCCAGTGTTGCCCCTTTATGCCCGACATAGCTATAAGGCAGATATAAGACCAATTTGTTTTCTTCTTTACGGGCATCGTAGACATGCACCGCAAATTTCACATCAAATCCTTCACGAAATAACCAACCGCCATCTGAAAATTTCATTTTTTTCCTCCTTGTTGGATCAATGTCAACGCCCCTAACAGACCAGAATCATTATAGTAACGACAAGTCTCTATCGGCACTTGGAAATCCGGCCAATGGGGGTTCTCATTGATTGCTTGTTTGATTATAGCTAATAGATCAGGGTTTTGGCTGATGCCGCCGCCGATCAGTATTTTTTCGGGATTCATCGTGACAGCTAGGTTGTAAATCGCAAGTGCGACATAACGTGCCCACTGTTTCAGAATCTCTTGCGTTTCAGGATCACTCGACCGCTGCTGCATGATGGTTTCGCCTAAAATCTCCTCTGATTCAGGAATCGCTTTTGCCCGTCGATAGGCATCAATCAGTCCTCTCGTTGAAGCTAGGTCATGGAGGGTCGCAAAAGAAGATGCTTGAAAATCAGTGATCATCATTCCGAATTCTCCTGCCCGAAACCCATTTCCGTGAATCAACTGGCGCTGATGAACGAGCGCGCCACCAATACCGGTGCCTAATGTGATCATGACAAAATCTTGTACGTCAGTAGCATTGCCGGTCGAGAGTTCTGCTAAAGCAGCACATTTCGCATCATTTTCGATCCAGATCGGATAAGACTTGGTTAAACGCTGCTGTAGCTCTTGTACGACAGCACAGCCGTGTAAAGGAGCCAACGCCCCCGCCATGATCGCTCGGCCATTGACTGAATCAATGAAACCAGGAAAACTCAGCCCGATCCCTTCGATAACATGCGCTTGCTCGACTTCTTGTATTTTGGCAGCTAAGGCAGCAAAAAGTTCATCCCGCGTATTACTCGGGGTTTTGATTTTGCCTCGGTCCAGCCATTGATTCTTCTCGGTAAAAACCCCGAATTTGATATAGGTCCCGCCTACATCAAAGCACAGGCGTACATCTGTCATTTCTCCTCCTCCGTTCAAAAAGCGCTTACAGTTTCATTTAAATTATATAAAAGAAAAAAAAGAAAGCCTACCAAGCAATTTAGTCATCGTTACCCTAAAAAATAGATGTCCGTAGAAAATCACGGACATCTTTGTGGTTATTCATTTTTCCGAAACTCATTCGGTGAAACCCGATGGTATTGTTTGAACTTTTTATAGAAATAATCAACATTGCTGTAGCCCACCAATTCAGCAACTTCGTAGACCATTAGATTGGAATGACGTAAGATTTCCACCGCTTTTTCCATTCGTACTTCATCCAAGAACGCCAAATAATTTTTACCGGTTTCTTTGCGAAACTTCTTGCCTAGATAGGCACTATTGTAATTGAAACGTTCCCCGATTTTTTTCAAGGTCAAATCTTCTTGATAATGCTTTTTTGTGTATTGGATCAATTCTGCAATGATATCGATTTGGTTCAAACTGCTGGCGACTGTTGCTTGCAAGTCTGCTAGTTTTTCGGTGATCACCTCTTGTAGCATCGGAAACGTTTGGGCGAGAAAAATCTGCTGATGCACTTCGTCTGTCGACCATTCGATCGCTAATGCTACTTTTTCACTGATTTGATGCTGCAGCCATTCGATGTCGCCATTGACTTGCCATTTGATCTCTTCTTCCAATGCCAATAAATGATAAAAGGTTTGATAATAGCGGAATAACGGCTGTTCCAACGGATCGTTTGCCAAAATCGCTTTTACTAATTCTTCACGCAAATCGCTTCGTTCTTCTGCTTCTTGGGTCGTATCCAAAACATGGTGAGAAATGACTTGATTGGGAAATAAGAAAATCAATTTACTTAATGTCTGGATATCGATCATCAATGGCTTCAAGTTCTCTTGCGCCGCAAACCATCGGGAGATCAAGATCTCTTGATGAGCCATTTTTTTGCGGCACCACGCATCGATCGCCTCGTCGGGAAAGCGTTCCTCGTTTAACAAAACCAAATACCGATGATGCCGATGGATCAAGGTGATGACTTGCGCCACTTGCTCCTGTAATTTCTCAACCAGCTTTTGGGCATCTGCCTCCTCGGAAAGTCGCAATAGCTTGATGGCTTGTGCGTCTTTGATCCCCGTTTGATCCCCGCCAAACAATTTCTCCATCAACTGACTCTTCTGATTTTTCTGCTGATCGGTCTTGGCTTTTTGATCGATTTTCGTCAAAATACCGATCAGCTCTTCTTCATCAACTGGTTTCAGCAAATAGGTCACAGCGCCCAGTTGCAAAGCTTGCTTGGCATAGTCAAAATCTGAGTAGCCGGACAAAATAATGGCAAAAAACAAAAGCCCTTCCTCCGATGCTGCTTGCACCATCTCAAGACCATTTTTTCCCGGCATACGGATATCAGCGATCACAACGTCTGGCTTCAATTCGCGGATCATTGCCAAGCCAGCTTCGCCGTTTTCCGCCGACCCGACGATTTGATACCCCAGACGTTCCCAATCGATGATCAGAGGCAGTCCATTTCGGATCGATGCTTCATCATCAACGATCAACACTTTACGCATTTTCCAACCTCCATTTTCAGCTACTCCTTCGTTACATCATGTTTCACTTGTCAAACTTGCCCCATTGGTGCGAATCACCTCTTGATACCAATAAAAACTATCCTTCGGGATGCGCGCCAACTGACGTTCGTTTTGATTGTCGCGATCGACATAAACAAACCCATAGCGTTTTTGGTATCCATTCAACCAACTTAGTAGATCTGTAAAGGACCAAGCACAATAGCCGATCAGCTCAACCCCATCCGTGATGGCCTTTTGCAGTTCCACCAGATGTTCCTGCAAATAGGTAATGCGGTATGGATCATGGATCTGTTTGTCTTCTGTCAATTGATCGATGGCGCCTAACCCATTTTCAGTAATAAAAATCGGCAAGTCATAATTGGCCTGGATACGTCGCAAGGCCACACGGAAACCAACGGGATCGATCTCCCAACCCCAATCTGTTTTTTTCAAGTGGGGATTTTCCGCCGTCGCAAACATGGTTTCTTCTGGTGAGAACTCGCCAGCTGCCGCTTGCATCAAATACGGATCGACTTTAGAAAATTCTTTCTTTTCAGCTGACTGCTTCTGCAAATTGTTTTGTTGGGCCGTTCCACCGTGATAGTAATTGATCCCTAAGAAATCAGGTTTTGCCTGTTTTAATAGTGCTTGATCTTCTGGAGTGACTTCAGGAGCCAGACCGACTTTGGCTAATTGCTTGTAGACAAATTTCGGGTATTCGCCTTTGCAATAGACATCTAAAAACCACGCGTTGTTGAAGGCTTCGCCATTTTCTGCAGCCAGCACATCTTCTGGGTCACAGCTAAAAGGATACATCGGTCCATAGCCAAAACTTGGACCAATCTTGCCCTGTGGAACCAGCTCATGGAACAAATTAATTGCCTTTGCATTGGCAAGGTTGATGATATGATTGGCTGCATACATCCGTTTTAAGTCCTTCAAGCCCGGTGGATGTGCCGCCCAACGGTACCCAAGAGAAGTGAAGACATTTTGTTCATTCATGGTGACCCAATAGGTGACTTTCTTTCCTAAGCGTTCAAAAAGGATTCGGCAATACCGTTCAAATGCCGCTGCTGTTTCTCGTCCCTCCCATCCTTGGTATTTGTCTTGCAAAGCCTGAGGAAGATCCCAATGATACAGCGTCAAAATCGGTTCTACTCCTTGCCGAAGCAATTCGTCCACCAGCTTTTCGTAAAACGCCACACCAGCTTCATTGACCGCACCTTCGCCATCAGGCACGATTCGCGACCACGCCACGCTGAAGCGATAGGCTTTCAAGCCCATTTGCTTCATCAAGGCAACATCTTCTTTGTATCGATGGTAGTGATCGATCGCCACTTTGCCGTTGGTTTCCTCAAAGGTATTGCCGGGAATTTGGGCATAGGTATCCCAAATCGACGGACCTTTGCCGTCTTCTGCCCATGCACCTTCAATTTGATAGGCCGCCGAAGCCGCCCCCCATAAGAAGTTTTCTGGGAAAGGATCTAAGTTTGTGTGAAACATCAAGTTGCCTCCTTCAATTCCTAAACCGAGTTAAATCGGTTACATTTTATCGTATCATAATTTGGTTGATTCGTAACAATTGCCAAAAGATATTTTTTAGGTGAAAAAACTGTCGCTCCTCAGAACGACAGTCGTTTCTTATTAAAACAGGTAATCATTCAAACGAGATTTCACATATTCAATGTGGCTGGATTCTAATTCGATTTGATCATGCGCCAATGCGTAATCTGTCAGTGTTTCTAAGTTTTCCTCATCAGCAACGATCTTCGCTCCGATGCCTTCTTGGAACGAGGCGTACCGTTTTTCCTTCAACTCGTCTAAGAAGCGGTCTTCTTTCAGTTTCGCTGCTGCTTTTAACGCTCGGGCATACGTATCCATACCAGCGATGTGGGCTAACAACAGATCTTCCATTTCAAATGACGAACGACGGACTTTAGAATCGAAGTTGATTCCTCCCGGTGCGATGCCGCCGTTTTCTAAGACTTCGTATAAAGCGAGTGTCGAGTCAAAAACGTTGGTTGGAAATTCATCCGTATCCCATCCTAACAGCATATCTCCTTGGTTGGCATCCAGTGAGCCTAATGCGTTATAGCTACGGGCAACGGCGATTTCATGTTCAAAGGTATGGCCAGCTAATGTTGCATGATTGGCTTCTAGGTTTAATTTGAAATCTCCTTCTAAGCCGTAGTGCTGAATGAAGGCCATCGTTGTCGCTGCATCAAAATCATATTGGTGTTTTGAGGGTTCTTTTGGTTTCGGCTCTAATAAGAACTGCGGTTTATGACCGATTTTTTCGCCATAAGCGATCGCCATTTTGAATAGACGGGCGATGTTGTCTTGTTCAAATTTCATGTCTGTATTCAACAAGGTTTCATAGCCTTCACGGCCGCCCCAGAAGACATAGTTCTCACCGCCTAATTTTTTCGAGATATCTAAGCCTTTTTTAACTTGGGCTGCTGCATACGCGTAAACTTCCGCATTATTGGTGGAAGCAGCGCCGTTGTTGAAACGAGGGTGTGAGAACATATTTGCTGTATTCCATAATAGTTTGATCCCCGTTTGTTCCATTTTTTCTTTGATCAAATCGGTGATTTCGTCTAAGTTTTGGAAAAATTCTTCTAACGTTTCTCCCGCAGGTGCCACGTCAACATCATGGAAACAGAAGAACTCTGCCCCTAATTTTTCGCAAATCTCAAAAAAAGCTTCTACTCGATTTTTCGCCGTTTCCATTTCGGTGTCACCGATCCACGTCCGTTTGTTGACGGGTGCGCCGAAAGGATCAGAGCCGTCTTGCGTCATCGTATGCCAATAGGCGATTGCAAAACGTAGATGATCTTTCATTTTCTTGCCTAAAACAACTTCTTCGGCATCGTAGTGGCGAAATGCAAACATATTGTCTGTTTTAGGACCTTCGTAGCGGATTTTTTCGATTTCTGGGAAATAAGTCATTGTTGTTGCCTCCATTTTATGTTTTTTAGTGTAATAAACTAACTTACTTGGTTCCAATCATTTAGAACCAAAAACGATTCCTCGCTTTGATCAAGCAGATTTTCTGCTGCCATTATGCTATTCGATCTGCGCCAACGCATGGCAGATAGGCGCGGTCTGCTGGTAGACGGTCCGGTAGATCGCATAGATTTCTTGGTATTTGGCGACATTTTCAGGAATCGGTGCAATGGCCTTGCTGTATTTGACAAAGGTGTTAACACAAGCGGCCGCATCTGGATAAATGCCACTGCCGATTGCTGCCAGCATTGCTGCGCCCATACCTGGACCTTGTTCAGTAGATAAAGTCAGCATTTCTGCATTAAAAATATCGGCTTGCATTTGCAGCCATTCGGCATTTTTCGCACCGCCCCCCACAGAAACGATCTGGGTGAATTTCCGCTGTGCTCGTTCTTCCATGATCATTTGGGAATCTTTCAGAGAGAAGGTGATCCCTTCTAAGACGGCACGACTGAAATGCTTTTCGCGATGCCGTGTGTCAATACCAATAAAACTTCCCCTGATTTGGCTGTCGGTATGTGGTGTGCGTTCACCCACGATATAAGGCGTAAACAGCAGGCCTTCTGCCCCCGATTTTACCTCACTGATCGCTGAAAGCAATTCCTGAAACGATTGGTTTGGGGCAAACGTATCACGATACCAGCTTAAGGAATTTCCAGCGGCTAAAGTGACCCCCATTGAATACAACTTGTCTTTGATCGCATGACGGAAAAGGTGTAGATCGCCTTGATAATCAACCTCTTGCGCTTCTTCAAAGGATAAGAACACACCGCTAGTGCCAATCGACACCATGCCGACACCTTCGGCGATGATCCCGGACCCTAATGCAGCACAGGCATTGTCTGCGCCACCTGCATAGATCGTCACCTCTTGTTCAAAGCCAAAGGCTTCTTGCAGTTCTTTTCGCATTTGCCCTACAGGCGCTGCTGATTCAAAAAGCGGCGGCAGTAAATCCGATGCGATTGCGAATTTTTCTAGAATGGCTTCAGACCAGCACTTCTTTTCGATATCCAGCAGTAACGTACCCGCCGCATCAGAATAATCCATCGAATAGTTACCTGTCAGCCAAAAAGCCAAGTAGTCTTTTGGCAGCATCATGTGACGAACTTGTTGCCAATGTTCAGGCTCGTGTTCTTGAACCCATAAAATTTTTGGTAAGGTGAACCCTTCCAAAGCAACATTCTTGGTGATTGCTTTTATTTCCTCTCCAAAGGATGCCATGATCGCTTGACATTGTTTGGTGGTTCGAACGTCATTCCATAATATTGCCGGGCGAATGACTCGGTTTTCTTCATCCAATAAAACAAGACTATGCATTTGCCCGGAAAAGCTGATGCCGATCAATTCCTTCTGCAGCTTTGGAAGCTGCTGGATCAAGGTTTTGATTACCTTATCTGCCGCCTCTTGCCAATGCACCGGCTCTTGCTCACTGAACCCCGGTCTAGGGGATGACAATGGATAGTCAACACTTGCTGTTCCTTGGAGTTCCCCGGTTTGATCAAAAACTAAGCCTTTTAACGCACTTGTTCCTAGATCCAACCCTAAAAAATAAGCCATCTCTTCTCTCCTTCCTCTGTTTGAAGCAGTTAACCATTGCCTCTCAATCGGTTAATTAGCATTCAAAACTAACTAATTGGATAGTAAACGATTCTCGCATTTCTGTCAAGCGCTTTCAACGAATCTTTCATGGTTTTTCGTTCTCAAACTGCTGATCTTGCATTCTTCCTCTTTTCTTTATTCTTCAGCTTGCACAATATTAATTTGCACGGTAAACTAACACTAATCACATCTATGAAGAGGAGAACACATGATTATCAATAAAATGGGCATACGCGAACAAAATGAAGCGGCTGTATTGAAGACGATCATTGACAATGAAAATGTGTCACGAGCGGAAGTGTCAAATTTGACCCATCTCAATAAAGCGTCTGTTTCTCAAATAACCAAAAAACTGATCGACACGGACTTCGTTCGCGAAGTCGGCATTGGGGATTCCACTTCGATCGGTGGTCGCAAACCGATTCAATTGCAATTCAATCACCGCAGCAGCTTAGCTGTTACCTTTGACATCGGCTATAACTATGTTCGTGGAATGCTTTCTTATATCAATGGCGAGATGATCGCCTCCGCCGACCATTCCCATGAATTGATCACCAAAGAAAATGTACTGGCGACGATCGATTCCATGATGAAAGAATTTTGGCCGCAAATGCCGCAAACCACTCATGGATTAGTAGGAATCTGTTTGGCGATCCACGGCATCGTTCACAATCAGACGATCACCTTTGCCCCCTACTACGACTTGGAACACTTTGATTTGATCGCCCCTTTGAGCCAAAAATACAATACGGCGGTCTATATAGAGAACGAAGCCAATCTGACGGCTTTAGGCGAGTACTGTTTTTCTTCTGATTCCACGAATTTACTGAGCGTCAGCGTCCATAGTGGGATCGGTGTCGGAATCATCGTTGATGGGCAGCTGCAAACCGGTACTCACGGCATGGCGGGGGAAGTTGGTCATTCTACGCTCTTTCCTCACGGCAACTTGTGCCCTTGCGGCAATCGAGGCTGCTTAGAGCAATATGCGTCGAACAAAGTCTTGTTTGACACCTACAGTCACTATACAAAAACTGCGTTCGTTAATTCGGATACCTTTGCACAAGCCTATCATGCCGGAGAAAAATCAGCAGTCGAATTGGCGCAACAAAATGTTGAGTTTCTTAGTATTGGGCTAAACAATGTCATCACTTTTTCTGATCCCGAAGAAGTCTATATCAACAGCTCAGTCTATCGCAAAATTCCTGATTTATTACTGGCGCTGCAGCAAAAATTGACCAGTCAGTTCACCAAAAACACGAAGATCAAAAACAGTCGATTAGGCGATCAAGCCCCGCTGTTTGGCGGCAACGTTCTAGTGGCAAAACATTTCTTGAATATCAACGATTTGCGCTTTGCGGCACTTGATCTCTCCCGTGCGATCCGTTAAATGTAAATGAATGCTGGACTGAAAACTCAGTCCAGTGTTTTCTTTTGGTAAAAGGGTCTCGCTATCCTTTGATTCCGCCAGCCGTCACACCGCCCACGATGTATTTCGATAGAAACAGGTAAATCAGCAGTAAAGGAATAATACTTAATGAGATCCCTAGATACATACTGCCAAATTCAGTACGGTAAACATCAGTTTTCAACAATTGGACCAGCATCGGCAACGTATACTTTTCCGTATCGTTGATCAAGATCAAGGGCATCAAGAAATTATTCCACGAGGTCACGAACGAGAAAATCGCCATGGTAGCTAAGCCCGGTTTCATCAAAGGCAACATGATGCGATGGAAAATTTTGATTTCGCCGGCTCCGTCTAAACGAGCAGAATCTGCCAAATCAGGATGATAGATCGTTTCTAAGTATTGCTTTAAGAAAAAAACGGTAGCGGGTGATGCAATCGCTGGTAAAATCAATGGCAGAAAATTATTTAAGAGTCCTAAGCGATTCATAAATTGATAAAAACCGATCATGCTGATTTGCTGAGGAATCATGATCAGCCCAAGAATGACAGCAAACAGGACTTTCTTGCCACGAAATTCATAGGCGATCACGCCATAAGCCGTCAGCGCCGAAAAATACACATTGAGAACGGTAGCACCAGCAGCAATCAGGAAACTATTTTTAAACCCATTGAAAACATTGAAGCCTCTGCCCATTAAGTCGGACCAGTTGTATTGGAGATTACCGCCGGGCCACAAGGACAGCCCTTGCTGGATCTGTTCCGCTGAACGGGTTGCATTGACTAAGACGACCCAAAACGGCAATATACTTAGGATGGTCAGCAATACCAAAAAGACATAGATCAACAATCGTTTTGCTCGATAGCTATTTTCCATTTATTTTCGCCCCACTTTGCTGTTTTCTTTGAAAAATTGAAACAATAACGTGCTTAATACGATTGAAAGTACCAATAATAGTACCGACGCGGTTGCGGCAACGTTGAAATTCCGACTCCCGGTAAAGGCCTGGTTGTAGATGAACATCGTGATCGTTAAGACACTATTGTTGGGATTACCGTTTGTCAGCAAAAAAGGAATGTCGAACATTTGCAAGCCGCCTATCAAGGACGTCACCAATGTATAAAGCAAGATTGGTTTTAACAAAGGCAGCGTGATCTTGCGGAAAATTTGACCATCATTGGCTCCATCGACCATTGCTGATTCAAAAAGAGCATCATCAATGCTCAAAATGCCCGAAACCAAAACGATCGTTGTCTGACCATACCACATCCAAAATTGGATGAAGGAAACGATCAGCCGAGTGCCCGTTTCACTACGGAAAAAGTCATAGGGCTGGTCCAAAACACCGAAATGCTGCAAGACTAAGTTGATCGGACCTAACGGAAAACTGAACAAAACAAAAAATAAGATTGCTACTGAAGCCGCAGTAATGATGTTGGGTAAGTAAAAAGCGACTTTGAAGAAGCCTTTCCCTCGCAAGCGTAGCTTGATATTGGTAAACCATGCCGCCAACAACAAAGCCAAGCCAATTTGAGGGACAAAGTTTACACCCCACAAAATAAAAGTATTGCTGATCGATTTTAAAAATAACGGGTTGCGAAAAATCGCAAAATAGTTATCCAGTCCGACAAGATTGGCAGCTGGATTCCACCCTTTTAGATCTGTAAAGCTCAGGTAAATCGTATAGAGAATTGGATAAAGCTGAAAAACCAAGAATGCTAGAAAAAATGGTGCGATAAATAATAGCCCATAGCGATGATACTGTTCAAATCTTCTCTTATTCTGCATCGTAATCCCCCTGATATTTTTTTCTTCCACTGTCAACTTCTGCCTGTAAAGACAAGCCATTTAAGCAGCGCGTAGTACCTAGAAAAGGTTGAAACCGACCCCGTTATTCGGTGCCGGTTTCAACAACACCTAATCTACTTGAACATCTGGATAAGCATTGACGACCGCATCTTTAAAGTTTTGGATCGCCGTTTCCTGATCCACTTCACCTTTTGAATATGGTGTCAAACAACTATCCGTAAAGAGGGTTTCAATCGTTTGGTCATACTCGGTCAGAATTTTCGCGTTGATGTCTTGAACCATATCGGCAAATTCTGCATAGTGGTTTTGACCGCCTAAAAATTCCTCTTGGTATTCGCTTTTAATTTCTTCAACGACTCGCTCATTCGATACAAAATCACCGGTATCTTCGGCCCATTGTTTTAAAAATGCTTGATCTGTGGTCAAGTAAGCCACCAATTGCGCCGCTTCTTCTTGCATCTCAGAATTTGCCGTAGCACCGATCCATGTGCCGCCCCAGAACCACGACGACGGTCCTTGGATCATGCGCCAGTCCCCTTCTGTTGAGCTGGAGTTATCGGCAGCTGTCGCATTTGGTTTTAACCAATAGTGCAGCCCCCATGTCGGCAAACTATAACCGAATACATTGTCGCTATTCATTCCAGCAAACCAAGCTTCTGATTGTCCTTCTGTATCTTGTGTCAGGCCTTCTTCTACAAATTTTCGTGATATATCCAACAAATCATACAAACTGTCGTCGATCACTAATTTACCGTCTTCAACCCAGCCATGTTCGCGTTGACCATAAAAAGGCTTCGCCAAATCTTGGACACTAGAGATCATATAGGTGGTTCCACCACTTTTTTCTTTGACTGCTTTGGCTTCCTCATAGAACTTGTCGTAGTCTGACAAGGCCACTTGCGCAGCCGCTGGATCATCGATCCCTAGCAGCTCTTCTGCCATCGACGCCCGGTAATAAAACCCGCCAGGAGCAGCTTGCCAAGCCAAGGCATGAAGAACCCCGTCTTTTGAAGTTCCTACGTCTTTGACATATTGATACGTATCTGCCGCGGCTTCATCAAGTCCCAGTGAACCAAGGTCTGCCATCATCCCTGATTCCACATATTTTTTGACAAAGGCAGATTCTAAAGCAATCACATCTGGTGCATCTTTGGAACCGAGAATCGGATCGAGCTTGGTCTCGAATTGGTCAGAAGGAATCTCCACGATCCGAATGTCATAGGCCAAATCGTCATGCGCCGGCAAATAGTAATCATTGATCATCGTTGATAATTCTGAAGTAAAGGTCCAAACCACGAGTTCATCCTTGCCACTGCTTCCCGTTGCGCTGTTATCCGAGCCACTGTTTCCTGAACCATTCCCGCAGCCACTAAGCATAAAAGCCGCTAAGCCCGCCACTGACGCTGTTTGTAAGACCCGTTTCCAATTTTTCATCTTTCTTCCTCCTCGATTTTTTGATAGTCAAATGAATCAAAATCAGCCGCCAAACGATTGCCAGTCGTATCGATCGCAAACATCCCCACAAAAGCCCCCGTAAAGAACCCACCGTAATGTTCTGCCACATAGTCGTCAGACAATTGCAAGCTGTCAAATAGCTGATCGATGACCTGCCACTCTTTTTGATCAAAGGAGTACGCGTATTGATAGTGGGCATAATTAACGATCGTTTTGAAGTAGACCGTTTGTACATCGGCTGGTATCACAACTTTTGATACTTTTTGGCTCTTCAGTTGGCCCTTTTCGCTTGCCAATACAGTGATGATTTTTCCTTTCCTCTCATCATGAGTGATGTAGATCGCCGACCAATTTTGTGTATTGTAGTAATTCGTCATGCCTGCCAACTGTAGAAACGAGGTCGGCGAAAATTCGACGGCAGTCGTTGCTTCAAAACGAAAATCGCTCCATCTCCTTGCCACCAGTGCTTGATGGAATAAGGAATTGAATGACTCTCGGCCATACAAGCGCAAGTACCCTGGTCGTGCGGTCAAACTACCGATCTCCTCAGAAAAGGGAATCCGCAAGGTTTGAAACACTGGTGCCAACGACACCTCTTCAAAATCATCAAAGCCTGATTCTGTTTCCCACGGATGTTCGGGCAGCTGTGGCTGTGGGACCTCCGCTTTTGGAAAGTTTCCGCCTGTGATATACGGCCAATCATTTTCCCAGTAAACAGACTGGATCGCTGTTTCTCGTCCGAGCGGGCAATAGCCGCGATTTTCTAAGAGGGGCGTTTCTGGATACTTCAGCGCTCGTCCTGTTAAGTGAACAAAATACCATTCATCGGTCTGCGTTTTCACAAATGAACCATGACCGGCTTTTTGTAGCGGGATCTCTGGCTGTCCCCATGAACTAATCAGAGGGTTTTGAGGATGAACTTCATAGGGGCCTTCGATGTGTGTCCCACGAGCGATGGTACTTGCATGTTCAAACTGGGTGCCACCTTCTGCCGTTAATAAATAATAATAGCCGTTCACTTTATACATGACCGGTGCTTCAGTCAATTTGCGCTCTGTTCCTTTGAAGATAATTTTGGGCTGCCCCACCAATTTCTTGGCTTGCCAATCAAACTCTTGGAGAACGATCCCATAAAAGGAATGATTTGTCGGGCGATAATCCCAGACCATGTTCAGAAAATATTTTTTGCCGTCATCGTCATGAAATAAAGAGGGATCGAAACCAGAAGAATTCATATAGATTGGTTCTGACCAATCCCCATCAATGGTTTCACAGGTGATCAAATAATTGTTCACATCTTTCCAGCTATTGGATTGTGTTTTGACATCTGAATAAATCAACCAAAAACGACCATCACTGTAACTTAAGTTTGGCGCCCAAACGCCCCCAGAATCAGGATTTCCCAGCATATTCAACTGACTGACACGATTGACTGGTGTACTGATCAAGCGCCAGTTCTTCAAATCCTTCGAATGGAAGATGCGCACACCTGGAAACCATTCAAAGGTCGACGTAGCAATGTAATAATCTTCTCCTGCACGACAAATACTCGGGTCTGGATGAAAGCCTGTTAGTATCGGATTGGTAATCAAAAAAATTTCCTCCTCTTTCCCTTTTTGGCATTTTGTGATTCAACTGAGAGTCAATAGGAATGAGCATCTTTCAGTTAGTAAGTTTTCTTTACTAATATACCTAACTAAAAAAAGAAACTTGCTGCTGTAGTCCATTTTAAAAATATTCACTAATCATTGTTCTATTTACTTTCTTCAGCTGAACTGTCATAATTATAAAATGAAATCGCTATCATTCACAGGACGATTTCCACACATCGATAGACAAAAAATGGAGGAAAGATTGCGTGACCATTTTAGAAGAATACCATTTTGGCGAATACCTAGGCGTTTCCAGTTACCATCCCTACTCGCTTAATTACATGGAACATTTTCATCGTTCCTTTGAGTTGCTTTTTTGTAGTGACGGCGAAGCGGTTGTCAAAATCGAAGAAAGTCCCTATGTCCTTACAACTGGCCAAGTGTTATTAGTCATGCCTTACCAGACCCATGCCATCGAAACCCCTAAGGAATCACAACTACATATTCTGGTTTTTTCGCCGGAGTTTATTCCAGATTTTTATGCTAAAACCAAAGATTTCGCTTTGTCAGATCCCGTTATCACCATTGATCCGTCTGTCGCAAATCAGCTGTATTATCCTTTATTTGAAACGGATTCCCTCTATTTACGAAAATCGGCACTGTATCAAGTCCTTTACCTTTTTGAGCACCAAACGACTTTACTACCAGCCAAAAACCAAGAGGATATCCTGATCCAGCTGCTTGCCTATATCGAGTCACACTTCAAAGAAGAGCTGACGCTCGAAAAACTAAGCAGCAGTATCGGTTATAGTAGCGTCTACGTTTCCAGAATGATCACTGAGAAATTGAAAAGCACCTTTCCTCGGCTTTTGAATCAAGCAAGAATTCGCCATGCCTCTTTTTTGCTGACTCATAGTCTCTTGCCGATTACGGAAGTAGCAGAACAGGCTGGCTTTCAAAATGTGCGAACCTTCAATCGAAATTTCAAAGCTTTGACCTCACTGACTCCGAAAGAATACCGCTTAACACACAATGCTCATTTTTCGTTGCTGAAGGAATAGCGCAAAAAAGCAGCTTCACTTACCTATAAAGTGAGCTGCTACAATCTTACTCGTTTTTCTAGTCAGCCTTTTGCCACGTTCCCAGAAAGTAGTGAAAAACGTTCTAACGCTCCCCTTCTTCATAGAGACATGAGCAGGAAAAAACCAATTGCCAAAATCAACCTTTGTTGTTTTACCGATTCCGCAACGCTATGCCTGATTTATAGCACCGTATGTTCTTGCTTAATGCCGTTTGCTTTATCGAAGCTTCTTGGAATAACGATCAAGCCCAAGAAAAATGATTCACGACTAGCCAGTCTCTGACTTCCGTCAGATCAGAAAAAGTTTTCACCTGTGCAGCTACTTCTTGCTCAAGTTTTGGCTGTTTAAGCAAAGGATACTTCCCATTTTTCTTGACTGGCAAAATACTCAAATCATCCGCAATCAGAAAAGCTGGGATCTTGGCTTGTTTTGCGGCTCTTATGCCGGCTAGAGAATCTTCTAATACCAAGGCTGCTTCAGGCTTTACGCCTAATTGTTGGCATGCTGTCAGAAAGATTTCTGGATCAGGTTTGCCCTTTCGCACTTGATCCCCAGAAACCACCGTATCAAACCAATCTGGCATCTGTTCCATTTCAAAATACGCCTTGATTTTATCTTTCGACGAAGAGGACGCCACGGCTATCAAGCAATCTTGTTTTTTTAATGCTTCCAATAGTTCAAGAAGGCCGGGCTTTTTGAACACCCGTTTTTCTTCAGCTAAAATCACTTCTTTCTGACGATTCATCGCTTCTCGCCACCGATCCGTTGGTACCGTACTGCCATAGAGTTCCTGCATCCCTTTACGAATATCTGCTTCCGTTCTGCCAGTCAGGTAATAATAAACATCTTGGCAAACTTCAAAATCATACTCCTCCGCGGCTCTTAAATAGGCGCGGTAAGCTAACCGACCAGTTTCAAACATCAAACCGTCCATATCAAAAATCACCAGTTTTATCTTCTCCATCCTATGGCCTCCTTTGCTTTTCTGCGAATAAAAAAGCAATGGTACCAAAATCCTTTGGCACCCATTGCTTCATCTTGTTTATATACAGCTGACTGCTCAACTTAGCAATGATTTTACATGCGCCAAATGGCTGTCAGCCTTTTCCCGCCCTTCTTTTACTAGCGCTTCTGACAGAATGAAGGAGCCGCCAACCGCTAATACTTGCGGATCAGATAAATAGTCTTGAACATTTTCGAGAGTGATTCCGCCAGTTGGGACAAATCGAATATCGTAAAACGGACCACTGAGGGCTTTGATTGCCGACAAGCCCCCGTAGATATCCGCAGGGAAAAATTTCACAACTGATAAGCCATAATCCGTTGCCCGTTGAATGTCATTGGGGGTAGCTGTCCCTGGAATCACTGGAATGTTTTCGGCAAGACAAAATTCCACCACATCAGGTACAAGAGCAGGGGAAACAATAAAGCGCGCCCCTTTCTCAACCGCTGCTTTCGCTTGTTCTAAGGTGCGGACCGTGCCTGCGCCTACGATCAATTTGCCCGATTGAGAGAGTTTTTCAATCGCTTCTAAAGCAAGGTCACTGCGGAAGGTCACTTCAATAAAATACAGTTCATGCTCAATCAGCAGTGATTCTACTACTGGCAAATAGGTAAGGTCTGTTGCAGTGTAAAGAGGCAACACCCTTGTTTTTGCCAATTGTTCATAGAGTGTCATACGCTCTCTCCTCCCTTCGTTCCCCTCGATTGCATTTGCTCTTTCAAGACGGATTCATGAAGCCCTTGAAGATAACTGATACCAATCGCGCGATCATACAGACCATAGCCTGGCATCGCCACTTCCCCCCAGATCGTCCGCCCGTGATCAGGACGGATGACACCATCAAAACCGACCTCAACCAAGGCTTTCATAATGGCATACATATCTAACGATCCTTCAGTGGAAAGATGGGCAGATTCTTTAAATTTGCGTTCCCCCATAAACAACACATTGCGAAAATGAACAAAGTTGATGCGGCCTTTTAAGCCATGAACGATCTCCACCATGTCGTTTTCTGGATCGGCACCTAACGAACCGGTGCACAACGTTACCCCATTATAAGGCGAATCCACGATGGCCATGATTTTTTTCAAGTCCTCTAAATTTTTGGTGATCCGTGGCAAACCAAAAATTTCCCAAGGTGGATCGTCCGGATGGATCGCCATTTTCACATCTACTTCTTCACACACAGGAATGATCCGCTTTAAGAAATAGCTTAAGTTATCAAAGAGGATCTCTTGAGTGACCCCTTCATAAGTTGCCATCAAACGCTGGAACTTTTTCAGTCGTTCTTCTTCCCAGCCTGGCAATTTAAAGCCTTTTGATTGGCTATGGATCAGCGTATACATCTCACTAGGTTCCATATCATCCACAACGGCTTGATCATAGAGCAAAGAGAAGCTGCCATCCTCGTTTTGATAAAATAGATTTGTTTTTGCCCAGCCGAAGATCGGTTTGAAGCTATAGCAGATCATATGTACATCACAAGCTGCTAAATTCCGAATTGTTTGAATATATTGATCGATGTAGTGATCCCGTTCCTCTGTTCCGGCTTTGATCGCATCGTGGATCGCCACACTCTCAATCCCTAATAGTGAAAGATGCTCTTTTTCAATTGATGCTTTTAGTGCGTTGATTTCGGAAATCTCCCAGACATCTCCAGGCATTTTATTTAGAAGTGTTCCTACAATGCCGTGCATTCCTGGAATTTGTCGAATATTCGTTAACGGGATCGTATCCCCTTCCCCGTACCATCGAAACCCCCATTGCATTTGCTGTCATCCTTTCGTTTTTAAAAATCATCGTCCTCATCAGTTTCTTCGCTACTATCACCTGCTGAAGAATTGTGCCAAAGCGCTACACTGTTTTCTCCTTGCTGGATCACTGCTGCCACCGCCTGTTCAATCGGTGTCGCCAAAAATTGGTGATTGATTGCTTCTAATACCATCGGTAGATTCACTCCGCCGATCACATACGTCTTTTCCTGAAGCGATTCTTCTAATTGATTGATCGTAACAACCGACTGATTGTAGGGACTGGCACTCAATAGATCAGCAAACACCAAGACACCGTCCCCTTGATCTGTTTCATGAATCGCTTCATGGATTTTGTTTCCCAGAAGTTGAATATCCTCTCCGTGGTTCAAATTAACGACCGCAATATTTTCGACACTGCCCATGATCACCTCTGCAGCATCTTTAAAACCAGTACTCAGCTGTCCGTGAGTTGCCAATACGATTCCTAACAAATGTTATTCCTCCTTTTTCGCTTCCTAACCAAATAACGCAAGAACTTTTTGCATATTCCTCAGATTCAGCTCTTTTTGCTTTAATTGTTTTCTAGGCAGCACATACGTCTGATCCTGCTGCTTTTCTGCACAAAACAGATAGTTGATGCTGCCCATTGCTTCACTACTGTGTTCGATCGCCAACTGCTGCAGTTGCCCTTCATTGAATTGCTTGCCGATAGCTCGAATCGGAGCATCGGCACCAATAGAATCTAAATAATAAATCTTCGCATTCGGCCTTACTGAATCACGTAACACTTCCAACCCGCGTTCTCCGTAACTTCCTTCATCAAGAAATGCGAAGGCCGTCGCTGTTTGACTGTTTTGACTGATTAAGGACAGCAGCGCTAAGATAGAGGAGGTATTGCGGGTTAGATTTTGCTGAAATCCTGCCCCGTGGCTTACGCGATTTAATAGCAGAAAATAAACACCGACCCCTAAAGCAAAAAGTGCTGTTTGCCAAGACAACAAGGGAAATCTCCCTGAAGCAAAGTGGATATAAAGCCAAGTTCCCAACAGCCCTAAAAGAATCATCACTGCTGAAGCAGTCAGAATAAATTGATTTGTTTTACGGCCTTGCTCCTGCCGATCAAAAAAATGGTAATCGCCGAAATGCTCTGGCGGTGTATCATAATACGTGCAGATGATCCGTTTTGCTTTAGTCAGATCACCAACATACAAATTGCGTGAGGCATTTTTTTTCGTGTGATCATACTCGATCACCTGAAGGTCTTTGCGAAATGGAATGATATCCGCGATGAGTGCCTTCAAAAATCTTTGTTTGCTTTTATCCGTTGATCGCGCTCGGTAGACATACCGATAACGAAACAGCCAATCACGAAATGTTTCTGTTTGATTCATGGCGGATTCTCCTATTCACAAATTACTGACACTGGAGGACCTCTTTTCCTTGCGAGATCCCCCAGCTTCCCTCACAATATTCCTTAGAGATAAATGAATTAGTGTGCTACTTATAACTTGAACTGCTTCAACACATCTTTAAGTGTTGATTTCGGTGCAGATGGCGTTGCTTGAAAATAGATTGATTCCACACCATATTCTTCATTCATCTCTTTGAGTTTTTGCGCATCAGCTTGATTTAAATAAACAGATTTTGTAACGAGAAGATCCTTTTCAGGATCTTTTTGGGCGATACCGCCTATGTTCAATTCTTTCATCGGCACGCCATGTTTGACTAAGTCGTACATCACGCTGACGGTTTTGGCGATCAAGATACAGTTGTAATCTTTGAAGTTGTATTCATCCCAGTAAAATTTGGCTTTTTCTGGTGTAACGACGATCGTTTTTTGCCCTGTTCGGCTACCGGCATTTTTGTATAGTTCCCGCATGAACTTATCCTTAGCTACTACCTCATCCACTACAAAGATCGAGTTGACTCCGCTTTTTTGCGACAAGGTCATCATGACCTGCCCATGGATCAATCGCTCGTCTACTCGTGCTAAATTTACTACACCCATTTTTGACACTTCCTTTTCTTATAAAATACCGACACCGGCTAAAATAATCAGAATCAAAGTCAGCCATAGCAATGCTTGCGTGACTTTTAATCCTTTCTTTGTATAGAACCAGTAGACGCCCATTACAACTGCTAACGGCAAGATCCCTGGTACAATCTGATCAAGGATATCTTGGATAATAAATTCTCGTCCAGAAATATCAAACTGCAGCGAAGAACTGACTTTGACATAGTTTCCAGCCAGAACCCCCATCATAAACAAACCGAGAACCGACAGTGTTTCAATGGCAGTTTGAACACCTGTACTCTGCATCAAGCCAGTTGCGTTGCGTCCCATTGAGAACGCTTGGCGGGCAAAAAACATTCCTAGAGAAACTTGATACAGTGCAAAGCAAATGAACGGAAACAACGCACCTAGCGGACTTCCTTGCTGTGCCCAAGGGACGGCAATCGCAATAAAGATATATTGAACGGTTCCTGAGTCGATGGCATCCCCGATTCCTGCTAAAGCACCCATCAAACCAGCTTTCGTGTTGTACATTAGATCATCCTGCATCAAGATCTCTTTTTTCTCATGCTCTTCCTCGGCTCGCTGTTGTTCCATTGATGACATCAGCCCAGTAATAACACCGCCACCCCAACTTAGCTGGGTATTGAAAAACAACAGTTGGCGTTTGTAGGCAGCTTTCAGTGCCTCATCGTCTTTGTAAAGTTTGCGCAAAATCGGCATCATGGCGTATAAAAGCGATGGTGATAAATACCGTTCAAACGAATGCGGGATCTCATTGGCGAAATGCCATCTTAGGTATGCTTTTGTGACATCTTTCTTCGTGATTTCTTCCGGTGCGCCTTGCGCTTTTTGAATTATTTCGGTCATTACTGCTCCTCCTTATCGATTAGAACCCGTCATCATAGTCATCGTCATCATCAAAGGATGGTGATGCTGTATTCGTTTCTGGGGCTGGGGCCAATTTTCCTTTTTGTGACTGAACAAAAATCAACGCGATCAAAATACCAAAAATCGCATAGGTGACCATGGTAATTTCCAGCGAACTGAAAACTACACTCATGAAATAGGCCAAGAAGAAAAAGACCATATAATCTTTTCGACCGATCACATAGACGGTAGTTGCAATCCCGATCGCTGCCAATCCGCCGCCGACTACTTCTAAAATATGGATAACGACTGTCCCCTCAAGAGCATTGATGACATCAGCAATCAGTGGAGCGCCTAAATAAAGTGCAATAAATACCAGCGGAACAAATAAAATAAATGAAGCCAGCGTTGGGTATAAAATTATTGAACGAGTCATTGCTTTGTCATTAAGATCTTCCACTGCTTTATCCGTATATTTTCCTAAGAAGGTATTGATAAAGAAACGGAACTGATATAAATAACTCCCAAGCAAACCAACAGGTACGGCAACAGCAATCGCTGCTTCTGGTTGCAGATTTCCTAGCAAAGCTACCGGTACGGCAATCGCCGCTGCAATCGAAGGTTCCGCCGGCATGGATCCGCCGGGAGAAAATACCCCCATGTAAATCATTTGTAAAGCGGCAGTGACGATCATGGCTTGAGGCACATTTCCCATCACCAGTCCGACAACTAATCCCGTCATCAACGGTGAAAAACGTAAAGTCAGTGTGGCGCCTCCGCCGAGCCAACGAGACATGACTGCTGCAACCCATAGCGCAATCAGTAAACTTTGTGTAACACTTAATGTATCCATTTTTCCTCCTCCTAAACTTCTTTCAAATAGTTTTCTAAATCAAGAACAGCTTCTTTCAAGCGTTCTTTGGTGATTAAGACTGGAATCAAGTGTACTTTTTCTTTTGAATCTATGAACTGCACCAACTTATCAATGACTTGTGCATCTTCAGGAAAAATACCCATTTGATGTAAACTCATTGGTAAGTGCAATTCTTGATAAAAGGGGATCAACTGATCGATGACCGTCCATTTTTCTTCAAGCGCTAATTGATAAAACATCCCATAGGCAACCTTTTCCCCGTGAAGAAAACGATGACTCTCAGGAAGATATTTACTGATGGCATCATGCATCGCATGCGCCGCTGCATTGCGGGCATATTTATCGCCTAGCCCGCCTACCATTCCAGCAACTGCAATAACGATCTCCGACAAATGACAAAAGGCGTCTGTCACTTCCTGCCGCTTCATATCTTCAATCGCTTGTTTCGATTGTGTCAAAATAGCTGTTTCGCATAATTTTGCTGTATAGCCTGCCATTTGCAAGAAAGGCTCATTTTTCAAATGTGGTTGGGCTAAGATTGCTTCCGATTCAATCCACTTTGCCAACGTATCTGCTAAACCGGCGATAAAGTAGGAGACTGGTGCATCGATCACTAACGTCGGATCGGTAATCAAAAAAGCAGCCTGTCTTAAATAGTGTTCCGACTTCCCTTCAGATTCTCCCGACTCTTTATACATGACAGACAAGGGTGTCCATGGTGCACAATTACTGGCCAATGTTGGGATCAGTCCAAAGGGTCGATTGACTACATGTGCTGCATATCCCACTAAGTCGGCTAACGTCCCGCCACCAACCCCCAGAATAAAATCGATCGCCAGTTCTTCAACAAGATCAGCAATCAGTCCAGCGCCATAATAGCTACATTCTCCTGTGTAGCGATGATAAAAAATTTCCAAATGCGCATCTTCTAAAAAGGGTAATTTTGGTTTCGCTTTTTCCCATGAAACCGTTCCATGTACGAGCAGCAGTCGTTTTACTTTGTACTCTTTTAATACTTCCGGCACATAGTCGATCGCGCCTTCATGGTAACGATAAACTTGCGGTCCAACCTTTACTTTTAAATCCGTTAGCACGAGCTTCACTCTCCTTTATACAGCCAAAAACCGACTTTCCGCTTGAACAGCACGGTCTGGCAGCAGTCCCTTAACGATTCGTTCAATATCCGTTACACATTTGTTTCCCATCTCTTCTAAGCATTCCATAGTATAAGCTGATGTATGCGGTGTCATAACTATATTTTCAAAAGCTAAATACGGATGATCTTTATGACCAGGCTCTTCCTCTAAGACATCGGTGGCAAGACCAGCGATTTTCCCACTTTTTAATCCGCTTACAATTGCCTCTTCATTCAAAAGTGCGCCACGGGCACTATTGGAGAGATACACTTGATCTTTCATTTTTGAAATTTCTTCAAAGGAAATCATATGATAATTTTCCTCCGTCAAGTTAGCACATAGACAAATAATATCTGATTTTGCTAGCAGCTCGTCTAGATCGACTTTTTTTCCGCCATAGCTTTGAATATGCAAAGCGGACTTATATGGATCGTATGCCAAAATCTCGCAGCGGAAACCATTTCTCAATATTTCTACTACACAACTTCCAGTATTGCCGACACCAATCACGCCTACTGTCTTGTTAAATAGTGCGCGTCCGACAAAGTTCGCTCGTTTTTCCCATTGATCTTCGCGGACTTTTGTATTCGATTCAACTGTACAGCGCAGAAGCGCCAATAGATTGGTCACATTATTTTCTGCTACTGCATCACGCTCGACCAAAGCTGGAATGATCGAAACAATCGTTTGGTGGTCCTTCGCTGCTTCTAAATCAATATTGTTATAGCCGATCCCGTGGCGTGTGATCAGTAGCAATTCATCTTTGTACTCAAAAAATTCTTTGGTAAAAAATGGGGTAACACTTGCTATAATGATGTTGTATCCCTTAAGCTTTTCTGCCAATTCTTTCCCGTTGATTTCGCTATCGAACGTGAAAGGACTGACAGTTCCGATTGCTTTCAACCGCTCGATATGTTGCGGAAAGATTTTTCCAAAGCTGCTGGAATTCACTATAGCGATCTTAAACTGTTCCATATTCTTCCTCCTTACTCTTTTGCAACAATCTCATGACCACCAAAACCATTCCTTAGCGCAGAGACGACTTTTGCTGAGAAACTGTCTTCTTCTTGGGACAAATTTCTCATAAACAAACTCATAGCGATCGTCGGTACAGCAACATTCATCTCCAAAGCCGTTTCCACTGTCCACCTAGCTTCACCAGAAGCTGCAACAACCCCGCGATATTCCTCCAACTTAGGGCTCTCATTAAATTGGGCCGCTGCGATTTCCATCAGCCAGCTGCGAATAACCGATCCATGATTCCATACCTCCGCGACGGAAGCCAAATCAAAGTTATAGGCACTTTGTTCAATCAATTGAAAGCCTTCACCGATCGCTTGCATCATTCCATATTCGATACCGTTATGGACCATCTTTAGAAAATGACCGCTTCCTGATTCCCCTGCGTAAAGGTAGCCTCCTAAAACAGCCACATCTGCAAACAAAGATTCCACCTCTAAAAAAGCGATCTCATTCCCGCCAATCATCAAACATGCATCTTTTCTAGCTCCGGAAACCCCACCAGAAGTCCCACAATCAAAGTAATGCACCTCTTTTTCTTTAAACCAGGCTGCTCGGCGAATCGAATCTTTGTAATTAGAATTTCCGCCTTCAATCACGATATCTTTCGCTGATACAAGGGTCCATAGTTCTTCAAGAACCCCCTCAGTCACCGTTCCCGCAGGAAGCATCAACCATAAAATCCGTCGGCCGCTAAAGGAATTAGTCAAATCAGCTAGCGTTTGATAGAGTGTGATTCCAGCTTCTTGCGCTGTTTTCTGCGCATGTACCGAAAGATCCAGCCCTTTTACTTGATAACCTTGATCTTTTAAATTGAGGGCTAAGTTCAATCCCATTTTTCCAAGTCCGATAATTCCTACCTCCATGATAGCGCCTCCATTTCATACTTCCATTATACAAAAAAATATTTTTTTGTAAACAATAAAAATAAAAATAATTTTTATTTGCTTTTTTTCTTTAAAAGAGGTAACGTAACAATACAAAGATGATAATGTTCATATAAAGGAGGTAACCGTCTTTGACTGTTTCGATTCGACTGCAAATAAAAACGCTTTATAAAGACTTAAGTCTCAAAGAACAAGCGATTGCCGACTACATTTTGGAAAATCCTAGTAAAGTCAGCCACAGTTCAATCAGTGATTTATCCAATGAATTAGGCATCGCTGATTCGACCTTTTTTCAATTCACAAAAAAACTCGGTTACAACGGATTTAAAGACTTCAAAATGGCAATGCTGATGCAGGAAAATGATTTTTCTGCCATTTCGATCCATGAAAATATCCAGAAGTCTGATAATGAATTGACTATGGCTCAAAAAGTATTTGATTCCAATATGACCACACTGACTGATACCAAAAATCTTTTAAAAGAAGAAGATTTAAAGATTGCTGCTGCAATGATCAATAAATCTAAACGACTTTTTTTCTTCGGCGTTGGTGGTTCAGAAATCGTGGCAACCGATGCCTATCACAAATTTTTGCGCTCGCCGATCACTGTTTTCCACAGCAGTGATTATCACATCCAACTGATGGAGGCTTCATTGTTGACGCCAGATGATTGCGGCATTTTTATCTCTCATACTGGAAAATCAAGAGAAACCATTGAACTAGCTCAAGTTGCCAAAAACAATGGTGCCAAAATTATCGTCATTACTAGCCATGCTGCTTCTCCTTTAGCCAAACTCGGCGACGTGGTTTTCATCTCTATTTCCGAAGAAACTGAGTTTCGCTCAGAGGCATTGGCATCCAGAATCGCTCAACTGAGCATCATGGATTCCCTCTATGTCATCTTAATGTTTATTAATCGAGACAAAGCACAACAATCGATTGCCAAAATTCGGCGCTCCATTTCAAAAATCAAAGAACCCTGAGAAGGGAAGAAAAAAACTTAACATTTTTCTGTGTTTCGCTAAATCTTTTGTGAATCACGGTTGATATGCAAAAAAACTTGTGTGTTTTTTCCTGTCCTCTTCTTTGGTTTCTTAACAACTTTTTCAGTTCTGAAATTCAACTGCGGTGAGCCTGCCAAAAATCTTGTCCCTTACTCTTGCTGATATTCGCAAAAAAACCACATCACAAAGCTATCCGCTCTGTAATGTGGTTTTTTAAGACTATTTTTTGGGGTAAATCAATAACGACTAGACACAATCTCTGCTCCAAAGGGCATCAACGCTAAGCGCGCCATTTTCAATGATTGCGCCGCAAATGGAATGCCGATGATCGTGATGGCTAGAAGGACTGCGCTAGCTAAATGTCCTAAAGCCAGTGGTATACCAGAAAAAATCAACCATAAAATATTGAGAATCACGGACACGCCACCGCCACGGTAAACGATGTCTTTCCCAAATGGTGCTAATGACAAAGTCGCAAACTTAAAACATTGCAGACCAATGGGAATGCCGATGATGGTAATACACCATAAACACCCAGCCAAAAACCATGAGATCGCACCGATCAAGCCGCCAAAGACAAACCAAATCACGTTGCCTAAAAAATTCATCTGATTGCCCTCCTTCTCTTTTAATAAAGACTGCTCCTGTTTTAGCAAAGAAAGCAGAGGACATCGTTAGCACTCAGATGTGCACTAGCGTCCCTGCTCCTTCCCCTGCGCTCTTCTCTTTTTTCTTAATACAAGCGAAATACGTTATTTTGTAAAATGCTTATTGTCCAGAATCAACCGTTGATTCGCTGCTGTTATTTGATTCATTTGAGTCATTGCCGAAGACACCGGTGATCGAAGACCAGATGCCGCTAAAGAAGCTCTTGATATTTTCCCAAAGGCCCTTAGAGGTTTCTTCGATTTGCTTGCGAGCTTCTGACAGATCCAATTCTTTGATGAAGTCATCGAAGATATTGTTGTCTCGCATGTCGCTCATCAAAGAAGTCAATTCAGAAATTTGATTTTCCGTAACGATTCCTTCAAGTCCGTTGTCCTTCAAGGCTTTTTCTACTGTCTCTTGAATATCTGCTTGAGTCAATTCCGTACCATCTGCGGTTTGAGCAGCCAAATCGGTTTTCGCTTGTTCTTGCGCAGCATTCAAAGCTTCATCGGAATAGCCTTCTTTGTCTTTGTTCTCTTCGGTGATCGTAGAAAGCACATCCATCTCATCTTGAGCTACAGCTACTCGATTCTGATTGATGACGCCGCCTGATTCTTCAACGATTTTGTAAACCCCAGCTAAAGCACCGGAACCGTCGATCGGTACAGCAGAAGCAACCGTTAGCTTCGCATCAGTGATCCCTGCCGTCAGCGCCGCATTTTGATACTGGGCTGCGGTGATGCGGGTAATGTTATCTGGTGTCGCGATATCGACAGTGATTCCTGCCCCGCTTTCTAGCGTCTGCATTCTGACCGAGCTATAGACCGCCCAATCTGCGGTAAAGCCACCATCGGGAATGTATTTCATCAAGTCATTACCGTTTGTCGTATAAATCGGTGTTTCGCCTTGGATGCCTAAGCGCTCAAGTGTGTAGTCTTCTTGTGCTTTCGTCAAGGCATTTCCGATCGCCACAGCATTGACTTGCAAACGATCTGAACTGCTGTCAGAGGTACTTGTTTGACTGTCGGTAGTGGCTGTCGTTGCGGTAGAACTGCTTGTTGCAGTGGAACTGCTCGTCGTTGAATTGGTTTCGTCAGCAAAAACTTGTGGTGCTGCTAATAAAACTTGGCTAGATACCAAGAGAGTCGCTAAAATCATCGCTGGTTTTCGAGTCTGTTTTTTCATCACTATATCCTCCAAGTGTTGATCTCTTTTTCAGGGATTTTTCCCTCTTACTGCTGTTATTGTACTATAGGTTTTCTTGCAAAGCCTACGTCTAGGGTCTGAAATGAAGAAAAACTTAGAACTCTGCTGCTATTTAAAAAAGGCGTAATTTGGTATTATCCTTGGCGCAGCAATGCTTTAGGCGCTTTTCTTTTCATCAACTGTTTTTTTAGCAAACCCAACAGCATAGGATTTGAAATGACTGCCCACTTTCCTCAAGCCGAGAAAGGCTCCCGTTAAAACTATCGTATAAAAGAACAACGGAAACCCTCCTAGTGAAAAAAAGACTTTCCCGGATTCCAGAAACAGCGGGTGACTCAGAAAGATCAATCGACTAGCCTCAGCTGTCTGTTTTTCTTGCCAAGTCCGCTTTTGTGGTTGCTGCTTGATCAGCCAAGCAAGGAAAAAAAGAGTCGTCGGCACAAAGAACAGCATGAAATTCTTATCGTCCCCCTGATTGAGATACACCAGTCGACCTTCAATGCCTAATAAGCAAAGAGAGACCGCGAATTTTCTGCCAAGATGCTTCGTGAAAAAAGGACGTTTCTGGTGTTCACCTAAACAAAACCCGCACAGCAAAAAAAGAAACCCATAAAAAAGACCGTTTCTCGTTGTAAAAAATAGGGTCCGATAATTTTGATAAAATACCAATAAAGGTCCACTTAAATAACTGCTGTACGTTTCAAGACAGCCAATCAAATACAAACTGATCGCCAGTAAAAACTGCCACCGATAGCCAAGAAAACGGGTTTTCCTTACTAACCACATGCCAAAGAGCAACGCTGGAAAATACCAAAGATGGTACCAGACCCCTACTGTTAAAAAGCCAGCAGCCAAACCGATGACCCGTAATGGATCGGCAAGATTTTGCTGTCCTAAATAAAACCAACCTAAGGGAAGGTACACGATCGACCAACGCAAATAAAGCTTGAGTTGTCGTTTGCACCATTGCTTCCATGAACAGGTGCTCTTTTGAAAAAAATAGCCATTCAGCAGCAGAAAAAAAGGAACCGCCAAACGACATAAGAGACTCTTTAACAAAAAATGAAGCCCGTTGTTTTCTGCCAGTCGACCACAGTGAACGAGAATCACCAGTAAGGAAGCGAAGAATTGGGTATAGCCAATTGGAACCATAAGGTGTTTTGTCTTCATTCGATCGTTTCTCCTTTCTCCGTCAAATTTGATCAAACATACTTCACTCTACTGGACCTTTCTTTTTATGACCAGCACTGAAAGCTTCCAGAATAGAAAGACAGTGCAACAAGTAGAAACATTGATAAATAAAGGATGTTACCCTTTGTTGCATCGTTAATTTCATAGATCCTCGTTCGCATAGAAAAGAGTTTGCTATAATATATAAGAAGAATGATGGAGGCAAAACAGACACATGGATATTGGGAAAATTATTAAAGAAGAACGCACCAAACGAAATCTCACGCAAGAACAATTGGCGCAGGAATTTTTTGTCACTCGGCAACTGATTTCAAAATGGGAAAACGGCAAGAGCTATCCTGATCTAGACCAAGTAGTCAAACTGAGCAACTATTTTGAATTGACCTTGGACTATTTATTAAAAGAAGACAAACAGATGGTCCAAGAACTCAATCTGACCACTCACCGAAAACGAATTGGCCTCGTATTGATCGCCCTTTTGACTGTTCTCAGTATTAGCTTAAGTACGATTTTGCTGGCAGGATTTTGGATCGATCCAGTCTTTTTCACAAAAGAAGACCTAACGATCACTTCTATTAAAAAGTACCACTTGCCTGCCACTGAGATAACGAATCAGGAAACCGGACAAGTGATTCAGCTGCCTGAAGATACGGAATACTTGATCACTTATACGATCGATCGGCCAATGGTAAAAACGGGCCGTCTGTCGGGTTATAAAGAATACAGCAGCGAAAATGCCAGCCAATTAATGGTTTCGGGTTATCACGGTTTTCATTTTGGCACGCAAACAAGCAAAATCATCATTCGCAGCAATCGCGAAGACAATTTAGCTGCACCAGAATTAAATGCAAACAAGGATCTTTATCTTCGTAATATGAATAAAGCGCGCGCCTATCAAAAATCTGCAGCAGGTGACGCATTTTCTATCGAAGACGAAGGCGATCTCCTCTTTACTGCAGAAGAACTGGAACAATTACCCTTTGAACAAGGACAACTGCCAGAGTAAACAAAAACCACCGAATCGTTTTGATCGGTGGTTTTTTGCTGACTTCTTATCCTAGCAAGATCATTGCGATCGCCGCCAAGGCGTTATTGAGAAAATGCATGGCGATGGCTGTTTCTAAGCGCTTGGTTTTTACATAAATCAACGCCATGATCAGCCCCATAGCACCGTAGATCAAAAACTCGACCAGGTTGGTGACGGAATGGATGATACTAAAAACGGCTACACTTGAAATGATCCCGACTATCGGGTATTTCTTGAATAAAAGGCCGATAAACCCACCACGGAAAACGATTTCTTCCATGATTGGCGCCGCCACAGCGATCAATAGGAAGATCAAAAGCGGATTTTCGCCTGTAAACAGTTCCCCTAACAATGCATCATTCGCGGTCGCCTCTTGATCGGATATATGCTGCAGATACATGGTACCACCAACAGCAACGACTCGACCTAAAACAAAACCACCGATGATCCATAGCCAGTTGCGCTTCGTTGACCACCCAAAGTCAAAGGTGGCAAGTCCTAGCTTCCGAGCCAAATACATCAGTAGGCCAATGTTTGCCAAAAGCAAGGCAATCAACCCGTAGCTCATCATCGCAGGAATCCTCGGCTCTCCTGCTTCCAAATAATAGATTTTTACCACACTGAATACGGTCATCCCTACTTGACTTAGTAAGAATAAGCCAATCAAAATAAATAAGTTCTTTACTGCTTTCATGCTCTCCTCCATCGTTTGCTCATTGCATTTTGCAGGATTGGGTTACGACAAATCATGACACAGTCCATCACTTGGTTCCCCATATATCCAGAAACTACTTAGCCGCTATCGGCTTGTTTCTAATGATACTGAGTTTCCTCAGTATTTACAACAAATAAAAAATAAAAACAGTTATTTTGCGTATTTTATCCAACAAACCACGTTTTTTCTTTCGCTGCCCTCAAAAAAATATAAGTAGTGTTTGAAAAAAGCGCTCTCTTATGCTACACTGTTCCTACTTTTGTTTGGCTGACGAACCGCTGCCCCAACCATGTTCGTTTGGACCAACTCGTTGCGAGTATTCGATTTCGAATGCTCTTTTTGTCGCGTTTGTCAAAAGAAAGTGAGTGAATCCAAATGATCCAAGTAGAACACCTCAGCAAGACCTTCCAAGTGTCCAAGCGAAAAAGCGGCTTTCGCCAAGCAGCCAAAGCATTTCTTTCTCGTGAAACCACCACCGTCCATGCGTTGCAAGACATCAGCTTTACCATCAATGAAGGCGAAATGGTTGGCTACATCGGGCCTAATGGTGCTGGAAAAAGTACCACCATAAAAATCATGTGCGGGATTTTGACCCCTGATCAAGGCATTTGTCACATCAATGGTCGTACGCCTTGGCAAGAACGTATTCAACATGTCAAAGACATCGGCGTCGTCTTCGGGCAGCGCAGTCAACTCTGGTGGGATGTCCCCGTCAATGACAGCTTTGATTTGATCCGTGATATCTACAAAGTCGACGCTGCTAGTTATCAGCGCAACCTAGAAGAATTAGTCACCTTACTAGATTTAGGTGAGATCTTAAAAACCCCTGCTCGGTCCTTGAGTCTCGGTCAGCGTATGCGCTGTGAGATCGCCGCCTCCTTACTCCATGACCCCAAAATCTTATTTCTTGATGAACCCACCATCGGTTTAGATGCTGTATCAAAGATTGCCGTGCGTCAGTTTATTAAAAAAAGAAACCAAGAAAAAGGCACCACAGTCATCCTAACGACCCACGATATGCAAGATATCGAGGCGCTGACACAGCGAATTCTGTTGATCGGCAAAGGGCAAATTTTGCTGGATGGTCGCCTCGATGAACTAAAGCATCGTTTTTCTGATGTCAAAACGCTGGAGATCGACTATCAAGGGAATGAACCTCATCTGCCAGAAAACGTCCAGCTGCTTCAAAAAGACGTTGGTCGCCTTGTTCTGAAACTTGATCCCAAAGAAGTGTCGGTCGCTCAGCTGCTCAGTCTGCTCAGCAATCAAGTCGAGATCACCGATTTGGCCGTTGCCAGTATCACCGCCGAAGAAATGGTCGCTAAGCTGTATCAGGAGTATCAAATATGAGGAAGTATCAGGCATTTTTCCGCATTCGCTTTATCAATACCTTGCAATACCGCTCGGCGGCAATTGCCGGGATGGCTACGCAACTAGCTTGGGGCTTGATGGAAATTCTGGCATTCCACGCCTTTTACCAAGCAGATCCTAGTGCCTTTCCCATGACCTTTCAACAAACCGTCTCCTATGTTTGGCTCCAGCAAGCCTTCTTGTCTTTATTTATGTTGTGGTTCTTTGAGGCAGAAATTTTCAATACCATCACCACAGGGACGATCGCCTACGAACTTGTGCGGCCGATGGATCTATACAATCGCTGGTTTTGCCAATCGGCTGCCAATCGCTTAGCAAAAGCCGTCTTGCGTTGCGGACCGATTTTTGTGATTGCCTTTTTACTGCCAGCACCTTATCGCTTGATTCTGCCAGCAAACATCGTTGCCCTGTTCTTGTTTCTTTTGTCTATGGCGCTGAGTTTAGGTGTAGTGATCGCTATGTCGCAGCTGGTCTATATCTCGACTTTTTACACATTATCCTCCATCGGGGTGCGGATCGTCATCAGCTCCATCGGTGAATTTTTAGCTGGCGGGGTCATTCCTCTGCCTTTCTTTCCACAGCCTTTTCGCCAATTCGTGGAACTATTGCCTTTTGCTTCCATGCAAAACGTCCCGCTGCGAATTTACAACGGGGATCTGACTGGCTTTGCGCTTGTTTCAGCATTGCTCTTACAAGCGTTTTGGCTCGTACTTTTGATCGTGATCGGAAAAATTTGGCTGCAGCAGGCACTCAAGCGTGTCGTTGTGCAAGGAGGTTAAGGAATATGGTTTATTGGCATTATTTTTGTATTCATCTCAAAAGTCAGATGCAATATAAAGTTTCCTTTGTGTTAACTGCTTTGGGACAATTTCTAGGTTCCTTTACTGCTTTTTTAGGCATTTGGTTTATGTTTACCCGGTTTCATCAAGTGGATGGCTTCACCTTTGAAGAAGTCTTGCTTTCCTTTGCGACGGTTTTGTTTGCCTTTTCGATTGCGGAATGCTTCTTTCGCGGGTTCGATCTTTTTCCACAAATGATCAGTAATGGCGAGTTCGATCGGGCACTCGTGCGCCCTCGCTCCTTGATCTTTCAAGTCTTAGCTTCCAAAATGGAGTTCTCTCGTCTCGGTCGTTTTATTCAAGCCTTGCTGTTGTTTGCTTATGCGATTCCCAATAGTGGAATTACTTGGCATTTTGGAAATGTCCTGACTCTTTTTCTAATGATCGTCTGCGGCGCCCTCTTTTTCGCCCTATTGTTCTTAGTGTATGCCGCCATTTCCTTCTTTACGATCCAAGGACTTGAATTTATGAATATTTTTACCGATGGTGCCCGAGAATTTGGCCGCTACCCATTTAGTATCTACGGAAAACACGTCTTGCGTTTGTTGACCTACGTCGTGCCGATGGCTTGGTTTCAGTATTATCCATTCTTGTATGTCATTGGTCGGGTAACTAATCCTTGGTGGATCTTATCACCGTTGGTTTGTCTGCTCTTTGCCTTTCCCGCCTTCTTCTTTTGGCGAGTAGGTTTGAAGAATTATATTTCTACGGGTTCGTAGAACAAGCAAGAAGCCCTTATAGACATCAATCATTGAAGACGCATCCTCTAATGATTGGTGCTCTTTTTCTTTTCGATAATTGTAAAATTGCTCAGTCGCTTTTTATTTGAGCAATCACGTCACTGATATACTGTAAATATTTATCCCCTTAAAGACAAAAACTGGCTAGGAAAAGCAAGCAATCTCTGGTAAGATAAATAAAAACGTAAAAGAGGACCAGTTATGGAATATTTAGCGATTTTACTTGTTTTCTTTCTATTGAATGTAGTGATACTTGTACTTGGATTGAAGAAGAAACGAATCATGCTGCTTTTTCTGTCACTCTCTGGTTTATTGTTGGTTTGCTTGATTGCCATTTCTTACGTTTTCTTCTATTCAAATACACTTTAAGTTGTCAAAAACACGGGGAGATGGCTACGAACCTACCGAAACAAACGAGGCTGTTTTAGTCATTACACCCGATTTAGAAGCTATTAGACACACACAATTTGTGTCCACCTTCAAACAAATCGCTGTTCTTTTGCTCTTTATCAAGTCTAGCGAAAGCAACATATGCACCTTTGATGTCGGTGATATCGTCCCCATCTTCGCAGCAACCTTTGTGGATGCCGTGCGTTCGCCGATCACTCTTCCAAGTCCGAGGTAGAACGATGTACCACTTATGTTTTTTTGCAAAGTAGATTGACAGTGGCTACAGGCGACCAATCAGTCGTAAACGACAAGTTTGTTAAAATCACACGAAAAAACCAGAACCCCCGAAAGGATCGTTCTGGTTTTTTTGCTGATTTGATTATCTAGAGAAACGACCTAAATCGCTCTGATTCTAGCCAAATTTCTGAAAGAGAATTATAGAAGGATTCTCCTAGCTGATCCGTCATCGACGCTGGTTTCTCAATTTAGCAATAAAGCGAAAAAGCGGATTCTACGCTTTTTTCGGTCTTTTCGTCATTTCCCAAACAGCTTCTGCTGCTAATTTCCCAGAAGTCAATGCCCAGGCATTATTGGCACCTGATGGAGAGTCTGATCCCATGACGCCTCCCACAACTTCACCTGCAGCATAGAGCCCTTTAATGGGCTGGTTTTGCTGATTCAAAACTTGCAACGAACGATTGACCGCTAACCCACCTAGCGTAGTCGCAAACCGAGGCTTTTGTTCGATAAGATAATAGGGACCTGCACCAATCGGTTCTTGCAAGTATTCAGGTGCACGGTGAAACTCTTCGTCGCTTCCTTGCGCTACCCAGTAGTTAAAATTATCCACTGTTTCGATCAGTTGTTCTACAGGCATCTGCGCTTTGATGGCTAACTGTTCTAACGTGGCAGCTTTAAGAATACGAGGTGTGGCCTTTCCTTCTTGCGCAATCCAACAAGCCAGCTCTTCACTGGTGATTCCGCCTTCTGCTACACCTTGGCTGAAATGCTCAAAGTGTTTGCCGTCTAGCAATAAATAAAGCATTGGCGAGCGTTGTCTTAATAATGCTTCTAATACTAGCTTATTGCTAGCTCGCTCATTTACTACCCGCTTTCCAAATTGATTCACTAGAATACCGTTTTCTTTCAACACGATCAGATTGCCACCAATCGTTGATTTCGCCACCCCTTGAGAAATTTCCAATCCATTGGGATAGATTTTTCCTTGATCCATCGCTCGCGTTTGTGCCTTTAAAGCAGGAATGGTTGCCATCAACAGACCATCGCCGGTGGCAGATTTTGGTCCATAATACAAAATTTGCTTGAATCTTTCCTTGAGTAAGGAGGCATTATTCCCATAGCCACCGGTTGTCATAATGACCGTTGGGGCATAGATCATATGAGTTTTCCCTGATTCTTCGACGGCTTTGACGCCTATGACATTATTTTGATCATCTACTAGTAGCTGTTGGGCTTTCGTTTGGAGCAAGACCTGAACCCCACTATTCTGTAGTGTTTTACGGACGGTCTGGGCAAATCCAGCGCCGCCCCCTTGATAAGCAAGTTCGCGATTTTTTTGATATTCTGGTAGGACGTGCAGCCCTTGCTCCATATCGTAGGCTACACCTAAGTATTCATGGACCCAATCTGTGGTTTCTCCTACGTTCTCAGCGAAAAGGGTCAAAAGGTTTCGATCGTTCAGCCCATTCCCGTTTTCCAGAAAATCAGCCACCATTGCTGTCGGTGTATCATCTTTTACACCAGCAATCTGTTGTAGTTTCGAACCAGTCACGATTTGGTTTCCACCACTAATAGAGATCGCTCCACCCACAAAACTTAATTTTTCCAGTAAGATGACCTTTCGTTCTAACTGATCCGCTCGCAATGCAGCAGCAAGCCCAGCGGCGCCTGAGCCAATGATCACTACATCAACTGCTTCTTCAACCACTTCTTCTGACCAAGCCACGACTGGCTTTGGCCGTGCTTTGAGGACCTCTACATCGGCGCCTGCAAGTTTTACCGCTTCTTCCACCCCTGCGATCACCCCTTGACTGGAAGCAGAAGCACCAGAAACAGCATCGACATTCAGCGTTTGTCCTTCAATGATCTGTGCCGGAATTCTCGTAAAGACTAAATCAGATAAACCTTCAGATTCATTGCCTTTATCAATCGTAATCTTTTCAATCGTTTCCTTTGAAAAAGTCACTTGCATTTCAATCGGACTATTGTGTCCTTGGGCTTGTACAAGATAAGTCCCTGGTTGGTAAGCGACTTTCCGCTTTTGGAGTTCTTTCAAGCGTTCATGCTTTTGTTTCTCCTCTTCTGGATCAATGACCATATCTTCCATAAACTGCCACAATGGTGTTGGGATTTTCAACTCACTTTGCGCATGACTAAGAGCAAAATGACGAACAACTTTCTTCTCGGCGATCATCTGAACCCAATTAGGTTCGACTAAAAATCCTTTCCCGATGGCAAGCAAATCGTAGCCAATTTTCAGTGCTGCTTCTGCGTCTTCTCGTTGCAAGATAGAGCCCACTCCTATAATCGGAATAGTCGAAAGTTCAGGCGAACGCATTGTTAAAAACTTCACAATTAATGGCTCGCTGCTCTCGTTATCAATAATAGAGCTTCGTTGGTACGTTCCCATTGAAAAATGAAGGTACTCTGGCTTGCTTTTCGCTAGTTGATTCAACAAGTACATCGTTTCTTCAAAACAAATCCCAGGCTTTTCCATTTCTTCTGGCGAAAAACGATAACCGATAACAAAGTCTTCAACCGATTCTTCTTGACGGATCCGCTGTACTTCTTTTAATACGGCTAATGGAAAGTGCGCTCTTTTTTCCAGACTGCCTCCCCAATAGTCGTTTCTGCGATTTGAGTGAGGCGAGAAAAATTGTTGGATCAAAAAGGTATTCGCACCATGTATCTCCACGCCATCGTAACCAGCTTTGATGGCACGCCTAGTCGCGTCTCCAAATCGTTGAATCATCGTTAGGATCTCATCATTACTCATTTCTTTCGGAACAGGTGCGTTTGGTCGTAACGCTGCGACGGGACTTGCGCAAATCGGTTGTACTCCACCATTGTACTCAGGCCATGCCATTCGTCCAGCATGATAAATTTGCAGGATCGCTTTTGAGCCTTTTTCTTTGATGGCTTTTGCTAATCTAGTGAGCCCAGCAATTTTCTTGTCTGTATCTACCCCGAGTGCTCCCGGAAACCCACGCCCATGTTCTTCGATAAAGCAGCTTTCTACGATCACTGCCGCAGCTGCACCGGCACGACAGCGATAGTATTCAATGATCTCCTCCGTTATTTCACCATCGTAAAAAGCAGATTGAGTTGTCATAGGTGCCATAACGAGTCGATTTTTAAGTTCAACGCCAGAAGATAGTTTGATCGGTTCAAATAATTCTTTTTTCATAAAAATCAGTTCCTTTCAAATAGCTTGCTTCGTCAGACCGCATGTATTAAGGCATCACGAAATACACCCATCTTTTTCGGACAAGTCGAAAAGATGAGTGTCTCCCCTGTTCAGTTATTACTTACTTCATTTCCCCATTTATTTTTGGTTTTCCGGCCGAGAATTGATGGCATACTGTTTACGCCCACCAGGTTTTGGTACTTGATCCCCCATCATGATCCCAAAACCGCCTTCAACACGTAATTCGTGCCCGTTCGTATAATCGGAACGTTCGCTGGCTAAGTAAAGGACTGCATTAGCAATGTCTTGCACATCGCCGATTCGCTTATTGGCAGTTAAACGTTTCCGCCCCTCTTCAACTTCTGGGTCTGCATAAAAGCTTGCGGATAAAGGTGTCTTCACAAAGCATGGCAAGACACAATTGCTGCGAAGGCCGTACTGCCCCCACTCTGCAGCCATTTGTTTCGACATCATATTAACTCCAGCCTTACTTGGGCTATACGCACCAGAATATGTTTCAGGGCTGATTGAGGCGATCGTTGAGACATGCACCATCCGCCCTGATTTTTGTGCGATCATCACTCGCCCGATTCTTTGAGAAACCAAGAAGTAGCCGTTTAAGTTGACGTCGATCACTTGTTTCCATTCTTCAAATGGTAGATCTTCAAGCAATGAAAATTTCAAAATAGCCGCTGTGTTTACCAAAACATCAATGCGGCCAAAATCTTCTTTGACCTTTTCTGCCAATGCATCTACCTGCGCTTCGATCGTCGAATTGCAGACATAACTGTTTACTTTCACACCGAATTGATCTGCTAGCTGTACAGCATAGTTGGCAAGGTTTTCCTCATGCAAATCAACTAATGCAAGTTGTGCGCCTTGATCAGCAAAGTCCTGTGCGATTTTTTTCCCCATACCACCTAAAGCGCCAGTAATAACTACGACTTCATTCTTAAGATTCAACCAAGATTGCTCCATCATTTATACCACCTCTAATATTGTTATATTCTTCACTAACAATATACCTTGATATGAGCAGAGAAACTAATTCTTTTTTTCCATTGATCAATAGCTTCTGTGAATGGTTTGTTCCTTTAACGCAGTCGTAACGAGCGCTTGAGCGAGCTCAGGATTTTTACAATAGATTATGCAGCTAGCAAGCAATGTAGGGGAATTTTCCAGCTGATAAAACGTCTGTACAAAAGATGCAGCAGCGATCTCACTCAAGGAATAGAGACGTGCCTGTTTTTTCAAAAAACCTATCTGATAGTGCAGTTGTCTTTGAATGGTCCAGAGATTTTTACGATATTCCAATACATGAAACACTTCATGCATGAAAACCAATTCCGTAAGTGTCGTCGCAGGAAGTAATCGGCTTAATTGCTGTGCTTCGATAAAATGCTGCGCTTGCGCCAAGAAATTGCGATCAATCATAATATGATCTGTTTTTTTATAGACAGCAAAGGTATAGCGCTCCTGTTGCGCTTGCGCTTCAGGCAGTTCATTGATCTTTAATGAATCAATGATTCCTTGCAATTCTTGAGGATGCTCTCGATACCAGCGGGCTTCTTGCTTACCTATGCTTTTAGCAGTTTCAATAAAGGACTCTGCCTGCGCAGGATCAACTTTGGCGTGAAGGGGGTCTTGTTTGAACAGCTGCAGGTGAGGATTGGTTGCTTGAGACCATAGGTGTAAAAATTGTTGGCAAAATTCTTCTACTTTCACGGATCTCATTCCTTCCTTGGCCTACTGCAAGCGGTTCGCAGCAATAATAATAATCTCTTCTGTACCAATCAACTGACTTAATTCAATATCGATCAACATCATCAATTGGGTATAATCTGTCGAACTAAAATCAAAGAGACGCGGTCCAGCACAAATATAAAAATCTGGCCGGATGACTAGATCACTTTGGTAGTTCGCCATACTTTCCCAAAGACGAGCGATTTGTTCACTATAACTTTGGATCGTCGTTTTCACGACATCTGCATGGTCTCTTTGCACGCGAATAAAGCCTCGATGATCAATGACACAAACACGATCGCCTTTTTTTGTCGCTGCGCCATAAACATAAAAATGTTCACTTGTAGCACAAGAAACCACGTTTTCTTTAGCAACTTGCAGCTCAGCATAGGCAATGTCTTGCGCTTCTTCACGGTTAATTTGGTTTTGACGCTCAGCGGCTTGAGCAGCTGTGGCACCGGAGGCTCGCGCAGTAATTTTTTGCGTCTGAGGATCGATTTCAATATAGACTTCAATACTATCAGGCGTTGCCCCACTCTCGATCGCCAAAGTAGCTGCTTCTTGCTTGATTGCTGCAATATCCGCTTTTGTTGGATTCGGGACAATTCGTTCCACCACGTCTTGAACGACGGATAACGCCACACCGATCGATGAAATCACTTCAGCATTTTCAGGTATTTTATAATTCAACGACAATTGTTTCGCTGCATGTTTGATCAGTGAAGAGACGCCTCCTCCTACACCTACTAAAGTCATTTGGTTAGGCTCTAATTGATACTTGCGGGCAAAAGATTGAATCACAGGTGCTATTTTTTGGACTGCTTGATCCAATATTTGCTGTGCGACATCCTCCACCGTCGTTTCTAAGTACTTCGCTAAAGGCTGCATGGCTTTTCTGGCCGAATGGGCATTGCCATAGGAAAAATCATCCTTTGTGACATATCCTAAGACATTCGCTGCACAAGAATTCGTGATCGTAATTCGTTTCCCGTTAGCAAGTTTGATTGCAACATAATCTGCTGGGTCACCTTCTTTTGGCGCATAAAGCTCCAGTTCTGGTGCAACGATCTCTTCTTCTGGCAGATACGTACTATATTCTAACCCAGCGATATGGGCACTTCTTGGGCCGACGTCTATCACGCCTTTTTTGTTCACTCGAACCATACTGCCGCCAGCCACACCTAGGACGCGAACATCTAATGAATTGACATACGTCTTATGGCCTGCAATCTCTGAGTAATCGATGACTGGCCGACCATTTTTGATCACGCCAAGATTCGTAGAAGTTCCCCCTACTTCAAAATAAATACCGTTCGACGTTCGCAGATACATCAATGCTCCCATCACGCTGGCTGCTGGACCAGAAAGCATCGTTAGCACCGGTCGTTTTTTCATTTCAACAATTTCCATCAACCCGCCATCGCCCCGCATGATCATCAGTGGTACATCCACACCTGCTTGGCGAACACTATTTTCTGTTGAATTTGCCGTTTCCAGCATCGTTGGCAAAATCGATGCATTGATTGCTGCGGTACGGGTTCTCCGGGATAACCCATATAGTTTGGTCATCTCCGACGCCAAGGTTACTTCGATGCCCTTTCGTTTGGCTACTTCAGCGATTCTTTCTTCTGTTTGTAAATCATCTACACCAAAAGCTGCTGAAGTCACGATGACCTGAGCTTGTGCCTGTTGTAGTTCTGCTAATGCCGCTTCGATTGTTGCTTCTGAAAGCTCTTTTTTAGGAATAAAGCGAGCAACGACTTCAATACTTCTTCCCGTACCTAAATCAATGTCTTTTAATGCCGTTTGCCACTTTGCCAGCCAACCTTCGACGCCGCCCTTTGCTGTACTGATAATGCCGACCTTCGCTACATCTCCTTCTAAGAGTGCATTGGTGGCTTGGGTTGTGCTGTGAGCGACAAAGACCACTTCATCTGGCTGGATCTGATTTTCGGCTAAACACTTAATAAAAGAGGCCACTACACCTTCTGCAACCCCTTGCTCACTTTTGTGGGTCGTTTTTACAGATGACTTTCCAATCACCTCTTGCGTGTCATTGTTGATTGCGACAGCTTTCGTATGAGTTCCACCCACATCAATGCCAATTCGGACACTTCTTCTCATTTTTTTCACCTACTTTTTTAAATCGGGCTATATAACAGGAACGTCGCAATTTCAAGAACCAGCGAAATGACGACTCCTGGTAAAAAAGCAACCTTCATGTAATCTTTCGTATTGATATTATTGAAGCCTAATCCCCAAGCATTCCAAGAAATGGTCAAATCAAAATGACCCATACCGATCATATTAGAAATGAACAACGGATATAAAAACGTCACAGGATAATTGGTTTGATTGCTGATTACTGCTAATAACGCTGCACCACAACCAATCAAAGAAAGTGGCCCGCGAAACCAGGTCAAGGGAGCTAAAAAACCAAAAAGCAAACAAAGCGCTAAGGGATGCGTCGGAATGATTCCTCCTAGCAATGATTCAAAATAAGGTGCAGCGAAGGTTGCAGCTGCATTGAACATCGCAAGGGTCATCCAAAAGGCAACTAAGGTCGCAGTATCTTTGACCCCATCTGCAAAAATACGTGTCAAAATCTGAGAATCTTTTCTAAACCCATCCTTTAAAACACCACAAATCCACAAGGCATAAAGACTCGCACCAATAAAACAAAAGATCACTGGAAATTGAAAGATGATGACTCCTACGACCGGTATAAAAGGGGTAAGTAACGCCAAACTAGGAACGTCTTGAACTTTCGGTTCTTCTCCAACCGCCCAAGCATAGGTCAAACTTTCTACTCTCAAATACCCAATAGCAAAAATCGAAGAAACCAGAATCATCACAAAGAAAGCCAATAATCCAAACGAAAAATAATCATTATAGGTGTAATCAACCCCACCATTCACATTACCAAAAAAGGCTTGATACTGTGTGAAATTGATTGGATTTAAGAAAACACCTGCTGCAACGGAAGCCGAAAAACTAAAGAATGCCACGACTTTAGGAATACCAATCGAAAATAAAATTGGCAATACGATCACGGCGATCGCGATGACAGATCCGGCACCTGACATGGATGAAAAGATAAAGCCGGTAATCAAATTGACAATTACTAGAATAATCGCTGGGCTATCCCCACCTAGTTCCACACTCTTACGAATGATAGTTGCCGCAATGCCCGTTTCCAACAAGATCCTACCAAAGAATGCTCCTACAAAAATATTCATTTGTGAAGCCCCCCAGCGTTCTGGCGCCTGTTGATAGACCTGTGCCAGCATCTCGGTAAAAGGGAGGTTTTCAAATGCCGGATTGGGTGAAATGACATTCCCTATAAGCGGCAACAACACCCATAATGTTGCCATAACGATAAAACCAATCATCAGGTTATATCCTTTGATACAATAAAAAACCATGCCACCAAATGACACTACTAGTAATAAGCCAATCAAGCTATCCATTCTTCTTCTCCTCCATACAAATTACGCCGTTTGAACCTGCAGCCAGATACGCGAAAGCCGCCGTTTAACAAAAGCGAAAAAGGAGGAAGTGGTTGGCCACTATCCTCCAGGACGTTTAGTCCTTTAATTTATCAAATGCGCTGTAGCCAAATACTCTTTTGTGTTGCAGTAACAAATAAACCATCATGACGATCGCTAAAACCGCAGCTGCGAGTAATAAGCCCATCATAATAAAAATCGCTTGCGTTTCTCCTACTGACCGAGTCATGGAAGCAACGATGTAAGGTAAAAAGGTACTTGCTAAGCCCATCCAAGTATAGTAGATCCCGGTATTTCGACCTTTTGGTCCAGGGCAAAACATTTGTCGTACCCCTAGCCCAGTTTGCAACGCTCCTCCGGCAGCAAAGAAACCCAAGAAGGCGATACTGATATAAATCACTACGACATGTTGGATCACTAATACCATCCCTAACGCAAGAGCGATGAATACCGTATCAATAAACAAGACTTTTAAGGGATTCCAACGCAATTTCCCCATCATTACTGCCCAAAACAAAACAGCCACCATTGAGCCAAAAGTATAGATCGATGTTAGCCCTGCTGACTGCATCTCAGTCAAACCAGCATTCGTCAAACCAAACGCTTTGGTATACTGTTGGGCGCCGTACATGATGAACATACAGATGAAACCAAAGAACATTGTGAAGAAGTTAACGACCATATTCGGCTTAACAAGCATTCTGGCCTTCATTGCCGCAACTTCTTCTTGAACCGCATTCGTTTCTTTTCCATCGACGGTTGCCGCTTTTTCTTTCATCATGTCATCATAGGCGAATGGCGCGATAGCTGCTAAAATCGTGCAGACGATCGATAGGACTAATGGAATAATAATCCCCATCGACTGATTCCCAGACCCGATGAAATTTACCACAAGTAAGGGATAGATAACCCCTGACAAAGAAACAAAAAACTTGATCCCAATCATTGCTGAAGCCGCATATTTCGGTGCTGCTTCTTGAGAAGCGGGATACAATGCAGCATCCCAGAAACCAGAAGTCGCCACCCCTGCGATAAAGGCACAGACAGACGCGATCACCATATTCGTCGTCAGTAACAGACCTAAAAAGCATAGCGTATACAAAACAGCCCCCATGACCGCCATTTTTTTGCGTCCCACTTTATCCGAAATTTCTCCACCGATCCAGACGGTCAAAAATTTTCCTAATCCGGTCGCAGTGATGGCCAACGATACCGCAGCGGCTCCTGCAGAAGCATCGGTATAGCCCCATTTATCCGAAAAATAAGTCGCATTTTGGCTTAAAATAATGGCTTGGATCCCATGAGTGAAATAACACATATAGATAGTTGCCAGTGACAAAATATACTTTTTTGCTCTCATTTGTACGCTCCTTATAAAAGAACATCCAGCTTTCCTACGAAATACCCACAGGGAAATTTTCGTAGGAAAGGGATACTCGTTCCCTAGTTAGTTTGCTCTGACAGGCAGTTCCTTGCCAGTAAACAGTTTAAAGGCGGCTTTTCCTTGTCCCACCAGCATTCCTTTTCCACCCACGGTCTTACACCCTTTTGCGCTGGCATCTTTCAATAACTGGGTCATTGGTGGGTTATAGATCGCATCAGCCACCGTCAAATCTGCATGCAGTACCTCTGTGTCTGCAATCGGTGTCGCTGTATTTCCTTCACCCATTCCAACAGTCGTTGCATTCACTAAACAATCGGCTCCTTTTATTTTTTCAGCAAGTAACGCTTGATCCGTCAGATCATAAATATCAATTACTAGATCAGGGTAATATTCTTTAATGCGAGCAACGGTCTCTTTGCCTTTTTCATAAAATGCATCTTTGATGTTGAAAATTGCAATGGAGGCTGCGCCTTCGATCGCCAATTGGACTTGGATCGCGGTGGCAGCTCCACCAGCTCCGATCACAACAAATTTTTGATCTTTCATTTTTACATCGTGTGCTTGCAGATTATCAACAAAGCCGACACCATCGGTAATATGGCCGACGAGCTTGCCTTCATCATTGACGATAGTATTGATGGCACCAACCATTTTTGCAGCGGGGGTCAATTCATCCATGTATTCTGCCGCTGCCGTCTTGCAAGGCATCGTGACATTTCCACTCATTTTGAAGGTTCGAAATGCCTCGATCGCCTGGGCGACTTGGTCTTCTTTAATGTCAAAAGCTAAATAAACTGCATCGATATCAAGCTGGTCAAAGCCATAATTATACATGGCTGGCGAACCAGAATGCCCAACAGGTGTACCGATCAATCCTAAGAGCTTCGTTTTTCCCGAAATTTTTTCGCTCATCGTATTTCCTCTTTTCTATTTGATTTTTTTTTACGCAAGCAATTCTGGCCATGCGTTTTGGATCACTTCAATACTCGTTTTGTAATTTTGCTCTGCTGCTTTTTGATAGCCTTGACTTAAAATCGGATCAGAAATCACTTCCGTGCCTACAACACGAGGCTTGATGCCGTGTACTTTTAGTGCCCGTAAGAAGCCTTCGGTATCACCCCATCCTGTTCCTGGACATAAGCGATCGTGCATCGACTCATCCCGTAAGATCGTATCAGGATATCGTCTTTCTAAAACATCACAAATTTGGATCGAAACAACTTTCTCCGCTGGGACCCCTTCCAAGTCAGCTGCTGTCATGTTGGCTCTCGCCCAGTGCCATGTATCTAGGATCAGCATCCCATTTTCACAATCTGCCTCTTTGACAATATTCCATGCACTAGCTAGATCAGGAACACCGCTATAAGGCATGAATTCTAACCCAATGACTAATTCTTTTGCTCGTGTACATAGTTCTTTAAAGGCTTGGATATGAACCTCTGCTGGGTATTTTTCCATTAAGCCACAATTGATGTGCCCAACACCAAACAAACGTGCCATATGATAGATCGTTTGCTCTTTAAATTGTTGCAGCAGTGTTTCCGGTGTTTCCATCGTTTTATTTGGATCAGCCCACAAGGTGATATATTCGACCTCGGTTACTTTCATGTCATGTTCTGCAAGAATTTCAAGCATCCGCTCATCAGAATAGCCTTGCTTCACAGCAAGCATATAGGTCTCCGCACGTAAACCGATCCCGTCGTATCCTGCCTCTTTCGCGATCTTCACTCTGTCTTCAAAATTAATCTCTGTCCCTAATGTGTAAGAGCTAATCGTCAATGGAATGTTTCTCATGTTATTTCCCCCTTTAAAAGTCTGTAAACAACTACTACTTGGTTTACAGCTGGAAATAAAAACACGAACTAAAAAGCGGCCGCAGTAATTGTGTTTTTATTCACAATGTTTATTACCGTTATTATAGCTTTTCCCTCTCCGTACTTCTAATTGTTTTTTCTTTATGGATCTATAGATAAAAGATATAAGTCTTGTGATATACTGATAAAAAAAGAAGGATTTTAGAGGAGGTTTCAATGAATCTTCAGCATTTAAAATATTTTGATATCCTTGCTAGAGAAGAACACTATACACGTTCGAGTAAATTGCTCAACATCACACAACCAAGTCTCAGTAATGCCATTTCACTTTTAGAAGATGAGCTAGGTGTACAACTCTTTGAAAAAAACGGACGAAATGTGATCCTAACCAAGCCTGGAAAAATTTTCCATGAACATGTTATACGAACGTTAGAAAACTTAGATTCAGGTATCGATACAGTAACAAAAATCAGCAAAGGCTTTGGGCATATCAGCTTTGCTTTTTTGCAAGTCCTCGGTACATCTTACGTACCAAAAATCACTAAACAATTTCTTGAAGCAAATCCTGAAAAAAAGATTCAATTTGAATTTCACTCAGATAGCGTCAGTACCGAAACAGTCCAAGGACTAAAAACCTTGCGCTATGATCTCGGTATTTGTTCCTACATCACCAATGAACCAACCATTGAATTCGTCCCGATTGCAAGTCAAGAACTTGTCGTGATCACCGCGTTGGATCATCCTCTCGCACAATTTGATGAAGTCTCTTTGGACGACTTAGCAGAATATCCCCAGATTATTTTCAGCAAAAAAAGTGCCTTACGTGAAATCATCGATGACCTTTATCAGCGTAACAACGTCAGCTATCAAGTAGCCTACGAAGTCAAGATCGATCAAGTGATCGCTGGACTAGTCAGTCAAGGATTGGGGATTGCTATCATTCCCAATATGACGATGCTTGACTCTTTGCCCCTTAAGCGAATCAAACTTAATGGCATCAGTTGGGAGCGATACTTTTATTTAGCCTACAATAAAGAGACTTACTTACCACCTGTAGTCAGCAATTTCAAAGAATTTATTTTGGCCCATGCAAATCCGAAACAGATCGTTTATTGAGTGACTGGGTGGGTGAAAAACAAAGCTTTAGAAAATAGGAATAAAACTATGTTCCCGCCTTTTTTTGGCGTTTTCACTTAATAAAAAACAGACATTCATTAATGGAATGTCTGTTTTTTATTGCTTATTCTCTTGTTCTTTTTCTCATGACGAATAATTAAAAGAGCTATACTCACCGCACGTTTCGCAGATATAGTAATAATTGCGCTTCTTCTTATTGTAGAGTTTCAACTTCTTCCCATTTTTACAACTCTTGCATTCTTCTAATTCCGTCAAGGTTTTATAATAAAACAACTCACTGATCATCTCTGGATAAAAATGTGCAAGAAGCTCAATCAGTTTTTTTCTATCAACCAGCAGTAGATTATCACCGGCTATTTCTAATGCTTGATCTGTAAAAAAATGTGTAGTGATGAAAAGCCCATTGGGAAACCCTTTGTCTGGAAAAATCCCTTTAAATGCGGCAACGAGTGGCTTACTGATCCGCTCCGTTGTTTTTTGCGGATTCCAGGCTTTACATTGGACCGCTATTGCCTTTTTATTATTAGAAAAAGCATACACATCAATACCACCATCTTTGTAACCATCGATGTTTTGGACGGTATATCCCATCTTTTGTAAAATACATTCAGCAATATAATTCAAATCCTCTGATTTACAGGTTTCTAATTGAGCCACAATCTTTTTCAATTTTTTCGGGTATGTACGTTCATTATGGTTGCTTAGTTCTGGGAAATTAATGACTTCCTTCTTTTTCTTAAATGAAAACATGTCTCTTCCTTTCTTGATTGTTTTGGATGTGATTCGTTAAAGCATAGCTAGTGAGTGGTCTTTAATTATGTAGAATAGAAACTGGTTCTTAAAGAGAGAACTATCTACTTTTCTCAATAAAAATCGTGTGAACTCGATAAAATAAGTCAAAAATAAGAAACTTATAACGGAATATTATTAATTTAATGATAATTTTATTCAAGATAAATGTCAATTGAAGTTTGAATATTCAATAATAATCGATGATTAAATCAAACCACTCTTGATCATTGCTCCATTTCGAAAATTACTAGATAGGATTCGTTACAGTGCTAATTTCCACATTCTTGCCTACAGATTTATTGAGTCCTTTTACTTTGTTTGTAACAGATTCTGAATGTTTTTTTTCGGTTTAGCAGTTGAGTGTCTATTACCTATAAAAACAAAAAAGGTTTCCCTCGTAAAAGGGAAACCTCAGAAATGTTATCGAAACAACATTTACATTTATTTGTCTTATTCTGCAGCGTTGTTGTCTTTGAGACCGTATTTTTTGTTGAAACGGTCCACACGTCCGTCTGCTTGTGTGAATTTTTGACGTCCAGTGTAGAATGGATGTGAATCAGAAGTTACTTCGACACGGATCAATGGATACGTGTTGCCGTCTTCCCACTCAACAGTTTCTTGAGAATTCTTTGTAGAACCTGATAAGAATTTGAAACCAGTAGTTGAGTCCATGAATACAACTGGATGATAATCTGGATGGATATCTTGTTTCATTTCTTCTTCTCTCCTTTGCCCTGGCTCATTTGCTTCACCAGAGTTGATTTGTCGATTTTACAACATGACTATCTTACCATGTTTGGATTTTAGATGCAATTATCTTTTTATATTTCTTTTTGGCCGCTTGTCTCCGAAATGGACATCATGAAAAGCCGCTAAAAACTCTTCATTCTTTTTCGTTTTGCGCAAGAATTGAATGAATTGTTCTGTGAACTCCAAGGAATCCCCCAACATGTTGTTGCGTAAGCGCCAAGTTTCCTCCAATTGTTCACTGCTCATCAGCAATTCTTCTTTACGGGTACCAGATTTCTTGATGTCGATCGCTGGGAAGACCCGGCGTTCTGCGAGGCTGCGAGAAAGCTGCAGCTCCATATTGCCGGTTCCTTTAAACTCTTCATAGATGACATCATCCATGCGGCTGCCGGTATCTACCAAAGCTGTGGCAAGGATCGTCAAACTACCGCCTTCTTCAATATTGCGGGCAGCGCCAAAGAATTTCTTCGGTTTGTACAAAGCAGCTGGATCGATCCCGCCGCTTAGTGTACGTCCGCTTGGAGGAACGACTAAGTTATAAGCTCTCGCCAAACGAGTGATACTATCCATCAAAATCACGACATCACGCTTGTCTTCCACCAAGCGCATCGCCCGTTCTAGTACCAATTCTGAAACACGGGTATGATTGCTAGGCTGTAGGTCAAAGGTTGAAGAAACCACGTCACCCTTGACACTACGTTCTAGATCAGTTACTTCTTCTGGACGCTCGTCGATCAAAAGTACGATCAATTCCACCTCAGGATAGTTGTCCGTAATCCCATTGGCAATTTCTTTCAATATACTGGTTTTCCCAGCTTTAGGCGGGGCAACGATCAGTCCCCGTTGACCAAAACCCACTGGCGCCAGCATATCGATCATCCGAGTCGAAAGACGTCCTGACGTTGTTTCTAATTTTAAATGACGGTTCGGATAAAGGGGCGTCAGCGCTGGAAAATGCGGGCGCTCTTTGGCATCTTCTGGATCTTTGCCGTTAACAGACTCAACGTGCATCAATCCATAATAGCGTTCAGATTCCTTAGGCGGGCGCGCCTTACCGGCGACTTTATCGCCATTACGCAAACTAAACCGACGAATCTGTGAAGAAGAAATATAGATATCTTCTGCACTCGGTCCATAGTTGATTGGACGTAAAAAACCATAGCCTTCTTGGCCTACGATATCCAAGATTCCTTCCATATAAAAGAAGCCTTGTTTTTCCGCCTGCGCCCGTATCACAGCCAATGACAATTCTTTTTTATTCATTTGGCTGTAATAAGGAATTCGAAACTCTTTGGCAAAGGTGTAGATCTCTTTTAAGGTTTTGTTTTCCAACTCTGCCATCGTAAGATAATCGCTCATAATTACTCCTCTATCATTTGAATATCAGCTCCAAGAGCCGTTAGTTTTTCGATGATATGATCATAGCCGCGCAAAATGTACTCGACATTAAAGACGCTAGTCGTGCCAGTCGCCATCAATCCGGCAATAACTAGACAAGCCCCTGCCCGCAAATCAGAAGCGACAACTTCTGCTCCGTGCAATTGGCTCGGTCCGCTGACAAAAATCATGTTGCCTTCTGTCGTTGCTTGTGCGCCCATCCGTGCTAATTCAGGAATATGGTTGACCCGTTTGGCATAAATCGTGTCCATAATCTCCGATGTTCCCTTTGCTTTTAGCAATAATGGTGTGATCGGCTGTTGCAGGTCTGTGGCAAATCCCGGATAAGGATAAGTTTTCACAGTCGCTGGTTTCAACTCTTTTGAGGGATGCACATAGATTTCATCTTCGCTGATATCCATTCGCACACCGATTTCTTCCAATTTCGCAATGTAGCTTTCTAGATGCTCATAAATCACATTTTTGACTGTAATGCCTTCACCCGCTGCTGCGGCTAAAGAAAGATAGGTTCCTGCTTCGATTCGGTCTGGAATAATAGAATGACGACAACCGTGCAGTTCTTCCACACCTTCGATACGAATTTCATTGGTACCTGCACCTCTGATTTTCGCTCCCATATTATTTAAAAGGGTCGCGACATCAATGATCTCAGGTTCCCGTGCAGCATTTTCAATGATCGTTTTGCCTTTGGCTCTTACTGCTGCCAGCATTACATTGATTGTTGCTCCGATGGAGACCATATCTAAGAAAATCCGTTCGCCAGTCAAGCCTTCTTCTTCGGTACGCAAATACATGGCGCCATGCTCGTTGGTGACTTTTGCGCCAAGTGCTTCGAAGCCTTTGATATGCAAATCGATTGGTCGCGGGCCTAAGAAACAGCCGCCAGGCAACCCAACGACGCCTTCACCAAACTTCGCCAATAATGCCCCCATGAAATAATACGAAGCCCGTAGACTATTGATTTTTCCGTTAGGCATCGGGATCGAAACGATATTGGTTGGATCGATCTCTAGCGTATTGTTTTCAAAATGGGTCTTCACGCCCATGATTTCGATAATCTCAATTAATGAGTGCACATCTTGGATGTCGGGCACTCCTTCTAAAATGACCGGTGAATCAGCTAAGATCGCTGCCGGGATCAATGCGACTGCACTGTTTTTTGCGCCGCTAATGGTGACTTCACCTTTTAAGGGACGATTGCCGTTGATGACAATTTTTTTCATTGAATTCCACCTATACTCTTTTTTAATTTATGTGTATCATTCCAATTTTAGCACAGATTACACAAAGAAAAAAGATGCAGTATATTTTTGATCCCCGCATCAAGAATATTTTCTTAGAAAACAAAAAAACTCTTAGAATCAGTGATTCTAAGAGTTTTGATCTTTGATTAAGATTAAGCTTTACCAGCTGAACCGAACCAGTCGATGTGTTCTTCTGCATCTTTAACGATTGCAGCAACACCTGGTGCTAATAATTTACGAGGGTCGAATCCTTTGCCTTCTTTATCTTTGCCAGCTTCGATGTATTCACGAGTTGCTTTAGCAAATGATAATTGGAATTCAGTATTTACGTTTACTTTAGAAACACCCATTGAGATTGCTTTTTCGATTTGGTCTTGAGGAATACCAGAACCACCGTGTAATACTAATGGTACATCAGAACCTACTGCATCAGCGATTGCTTGTAAGTGGTCAAAAGCAAGGCCTTTCCAGTTTTCAGGGTATTGACCGTGAATGTTACCAATTCCGCAAGCTAGGTAATCAATACCAGTTGCAACCATTTGTTTACATTCTTCGATGTCAGCTAATTCGCCAGAACCGATGATTCCATCTTCTTCTCCGCCGATTGAACCAACTTCACACTCAACAGAAACGCCTTTTGCGTGTGCTTTTTCGACAACTTCTTTAGCCAATTTCAAGTTTTCTTCAAATGGTAAGTGAGAGCCATCAAACATAACAGAAGTGTAACCAACTTCGATACATTCCATTGCTGCATCGTAATCACCATGGTCTAAGTGGATTGCAACTGGAACAGTGATGTTCATTGAATCAACCAAGTTTGTAACGATGTCTTTAGCAACTTTGTATCCGCCCATATATTTGGCAGCACCCATTGAAGTTTGGATTAGAACTGGCGCTTTTTTCGCTTCAGCAGCTTTTAAAATCGCTTGTGTCCATTCTAAGTTGTTTGTGTTGAATCCGCCGACTGCATATCCGCCTTGACGAGCAGCTTTTAAGAATTCAGCTCCTGATACTACTGGCATAAAAAATTCCTCCTAAGTTTTGAAAAACTTTATTTGTTAAGCAATGCTTAACCGACAATGCTATTTTAGCAAAGATTTGCGGTATTTGCTACTAAAAAGAGGAATTTCTCTTTTCAAAAAAAGATTGCACAAATATAAAAATCCAGCATTTTCATCATCTTTTCTGAAAGTCTACGATTCTGTAAGGTTTTTCTCTTCTGTCTGCGGTCGTTAGATAACAAATCGGCATGTGAAAATTCGAGAAAAATTTCACATATTTTTTCGTCATTTTATCATAATCTTCCAGTAAATCCTTCCTTCTTCTCCTCTGAGCATAAGAATAGCCTTGTGAAAGCGGCTATATTATCATGTAAAAAAGGAGGGATAAAATGAAAAAAGCGCTTATTGGATTTTTGGCAGTCATCGGGGTTCTTTTCTTGGCAAGTTGCAGCTCGGGGGCCAAAGAAGAAACCAAAACATTCACAATGGATCAAAATGGGGTTTCGATGGAACTGGTCTTCACTTATGAAGGCGATAAAGTAAAAACCCAGACTGCGAACAATATCATGCCGTATTCAGCGATTGGGGTAACGACCAAAGAAGAAGCACAGACGGTACTTGATCCGATCGCAGAGCAGTATCAGCAAGTCAAAGGGTTGGACTATTCCCTCGACTATACAGATAGTGATGCGACTGAATCATTGACCATCAATTATGATGAGTTGGATTATGATTCAGCGAAACAATTGCCTGGAGTTAGTTTTGAAGGAAACACCGAAAATGGGATCAGCATGGAACGTACAGAGGAAATGCTCTTAGACCAAGGGTATAAGCTAAAAGAATAATCCTCTCTAGGCACCAGCAAATCAACATGCGTTACCGCTGGCGGATTTCATTCGAACTGTTAGCGAAAAAAATAATGCATCAGTCAGAAACTTCCGGTCGCTTTGACGGAAGTTTTTTTGTGTGCAAAAAGGGATAGCTTCTACCAACGCTCAAGCAAGTTTCAACCTTTTACGGATTACTGGGATCGCGCAACTCAAAAAACTCCCCATCTTGAGATGAGGAGTTTCGCACATTCATTGCTTGATTTTGCCGCTAGCGATTATTATGCTCGGCGGTTGTCTAATGAAGCTCCAACAAAGGCTTTGATCAAGCGTTGTGGGCGAGTTGGACGAGAAATCAATTCTGGGTGGAATTGGCAACCCACGAAGAATTTGTTTTCTGGAATCTCAACGATCTCAACCAAACGATTGTCTGGTGACACACCTGAGAAAACCATCCCGTTTGCTTCAAAGATTTCACGGTATTTGTTGTTGAATTCATAACGGTGACGGTGACGTTCCTGAACAACTTCTTCTCCGTCATAAGCTGCAGCTGTTTTGGTGCCTTTCTTCACTTTACATGGGTACAAGCCTAAGCGCAATGTCCCGCCTAAGTTTTCGATGTTTTCTTGGTCAGCCATCAAATCAATGATATTGTTGGCTGTTTCAGGATCTGTTTCTGCGGAATTGGCATTTTCCAACCCAACGACATTGCGGGCATATTCCACACAAGCCATTTGCATCCCAAGACAAATACCTAAGAATGGCACATCATTTTCCCGAGCATAACGGATCGCTTCAATTTTCCCTTCAATCCCACGATCACCAAATCCACCAGGAACAAGGATCCCGTCTACTTCACCTAAGTAAGACTCCACATTTTCCCGTGTGATTTCTTGGGCTTTGATCCAATCGATCTCGATGTCTGCATCAAAGGCAAAACCAGAATGTTTCAAGGCTTCGACAACCGATAGATAAGCATCTGGCAATTCCACATATTTTCCAACTAACGCGATGCGTACTTTTTTCTTCAAATTCAGCACCTTTTCTTCCAATGCTTGCCATTCAGTCATGTCAGCAACTGGTGCAGTCAGTTTCAAATGATCACACACGATTTGATCCATGCCTTGCGCTTGCAGTGCCAATGGGATCGAATACAGGGTCTCAACGTCACGAGATTCGATCACGGCTTCTGGTGCCACGTCACAGAATTGTGCCAATTTGTTTTTTGTTGATTGTCCTACAGGTTGTTCTGTCCGAACGACCAAGATATTTGGTTGAATCCCTAAGCCGCGCAGTTCCTTCACACTATGTTGTGTCGGCTTTGTTTTCATTTCGCCTGCTGCTTTCAAATAAGGAATCAGCGTCGTATGGATGTACATCACGTTGTCCGCACCTACGTCTGCCTTCATTTGACGCAAAGCTTCTAGAAACGGCAATGATTCAATATCCCCTACTGTTCCGCCGACTTCTGTGATGATCACATCTGAATCAGTCATTTTGGCTGCCCGCATGATTTTTTCTTTGATCTCGTTGGTGATGTGCGGGATCACTTGAACAGTCGCGCCTAAGTATTCTCCTTTACGCTCTTTCCGCAAAACTTCTGAATAGATTTTTCCAGTTGTTACATTTGAGTATTTGTTCAAATTGATATCGATAAAGCGTTCATAGTGACCTAAGTCTAAGTCGGTCTCTGCTCCATCATCGGTTACGAATACTTCACCATGTTGATATGGGCTCATCGTTCCTGGATCGACGTTGATGTACGGATCGAATTTTTGAATGGTTACTTTCAAGCCGCGATTTTTCAACAAACGTCCTAATGATGCTGCTACGATCCCTTTACCAATAGAAGAAACCACACCGCCGGTTACAAAAATATATTTTGTCATAAACTGAAAAACTCCTTTAATCTATTTTACAGGAAAAGCATTTAGAAAATAATAAAAGCTCCCTATCCATAAATGAATAGGGAGCGAAAATTCTAAATCACTTTCTGACTCTTGTAAAGAGTGCCCAAACAGAATGATACATTCTCACCTCACAAATGTCAAGAAAACTTTATCTGATTTTTTCAGAAAAAACGGAGGCTTCCAAACGAAGCGCTTTACGCTTCGTTGCAGCTGGTTCCTCCTTTTTCACACTGGCATTCTAAGGTTACTCTTTCTTAAACAACCTTCATGTTTTCTGCACAACTTTTTGCAAATTTTTCATTGCTTCTTACGAAATCGTTGAACTCTCTTTGGCATAATACAAAGTGTAGATGAAGTCTGGCGCTTTACTCGTTTTGGTAAAAATGATCGGAACATATTTCTGGTTATTTTTGGCAAAGACGAGGTGCAGGTTCGATTCCTGCCTTCTACGCTAAGATAATTTTTCTTTTGCAGGATAGAGCTAACTATTCTGCTATTTTTGTCTGCCAAGTAATGTGCTCTGAATGATTATTCCCCAATAAGGAGTGCTCTCAATAAATATCAAAATTTGATTGCGCTTTTTGGTTATCTTTGAGATTATAGATATATATTTAAATTATTTTTTTGTGGTATCTTCCGGTAATCATTTACCGATAAGGAAACAATCAAATTCTATTGTCTCCCAAAAGAGATTCTATAGAAGCCACAATTTTGGAGGAAGAAGACAATGACTGCTAAAAACCAAAAAGCACCAGATACTGTCAAGACACTAATCCGGTCTCGAAATCCTTTACAGATTTTTTTCGCATTCTTGCTCGTGATAGGGCTACCTACCATGCTTTATTGTTATTACTATAATTACAGTCCTTTCCCTAGTAAAAAAGTAGCTGGCGTCCCCAATAATCACCTTGTTCAGCTAGAGAACCCTATGGACCTTTCTAGTTTATTGTTGGATTTTGGCTCACAACTGAAATTTAACACAGTGGCTGAGTCCATGACGGTTTACTTTGATTATTATCAAAAAAGGGAGATAAAAGAACACAAAATAGTCGCTTCCCTGATAACAGAGCCAAGAAGTGATTATAATGGCTATTTGAACATAGGAATTACTAAGAGCGATTCTCTACTCTTCGTTGATTTATTTTCAAATGGTTCCTCATCAAATACAATGACCGACTTATCTAAATTCCACTATACGTCCCTTGGAGAAGATAGTTTATCTCCCACTGGAGCTAGCACTAGTATTCCCAATAACGAGCTTAACATTGAGAAAAAACAAGAAATTCCGTTGCTTTATATTGCCAAGGGCGGTGACGTCAAACTATATGCTGAAATGGAAAACAATCTATCTGAAGAAAATTTAAAAAGCGTTGAAAACGTCTATTACGTTTACTTAATAGTAGAATAACGAAAAAAGACCAGTTCAGGATGCTGAGCTGGTCTTTTTTCTGTCACACTGTCGATTAATTCCGACGGTTGTTATTACCAAATAAAATAATCAAACGTAAGAGTTGCAATAAGGTTGCTACGGCAGCTGCGACATAGGTCAACGCTGCGGCAAAGAGCACTCTTCTCGCTTGTGGTACTTCCTCTTCTGTTAACAAGCCACCATCTGCCAAAATACGGATCGCCCGTTTTGAGGCATCGAACTCGACTGGCAAGGTCACTAATTGGAAAATAAACGCCAATGAGAAAGCCAACAAACCTAAGTTGATCAGAAACGAGCCTCGTAACAGTACCCCGATCAAAATCAACGGGATCGAGATGCTGGTTCCGATATTGGCGATCGGTACGATCGCATGACGCAAACGCAAAGGAAAATAGCCTTTGGCATCTTGGACTGCGTGACCACACTCATGGGCCGCAACACCGATTGCTGCTACCGAAGTTGATTGTGCGGTGGATTGCGATAAACTCAACATTTTGTTGCCAGAATTGTAATTATCCGTCAAATCACCAGCGATCGCTTGCACACCAACATTATTGATTCCTTGGCTCTGCAAGATGTACTGCGCCGCTTTTGTGCCGGTAATATTATTTTTACTTCTGACTTTGTCATATTTGTTAAAGGTACTTTTGACATACGCTGACGCTGCTAGCGAAATCACCATACCGATAATTACGAGAATGAAAGTCGGGTCATAAAAAAAGCCGAACCCGTATCCGCCCATACCATACACGATAAAATTCCCCCTTTTAATCTTTGACCTTATTTTACCATTAAAGTGGTGAAAAAATTATGAAGATGACTGGAAGATTTTGTTTTTAACCTTTTTTTACAAATTCTGATTTTAGTTTCATTGGGCCGAAGCCATCGATCTTGCAATCAATGTTATGGTCGCCTTCGACTAATTTGATGTTTTTCACTTTCGTTCCTTGTTTGATGGCGCCAGATGCGCCTTTGACTTTCAAGTCTTTGATGACCGTTACTGTATCACCATCTACTAAAATATTGCCATTGGCATCTTTGTATACGGGTGCTTCTTCCGCCGCTTGTTGCTCTTGCCATTCGTTTCCGCATTCAGGACAAACAAACAGCCCGCGATCTTCATAAGCGTATTCAGATTGGCAATTTGGACAATTAGGAATTTGAGTCATAGTGTTGCTCCTTTAAAATATAATTTTCGCTGTAAAAAACAACTCACCATCAGCATACCGAAAAACCACTAGTGGTGCAACCAAAAATCAGTGACCTGTAAGTAAAAAAAATCGCTTCTGTAGAGTAATAACAGAAGCGATAACTCAAGTGTATTCGAAAAGGAACTACAAAGCGTTGGGTATTATTTTGAGAAATGATTCGCACAAGCATCGCCGACCCACTGGATGATTTGTACCAGAAGAATCAGCAGGAGAATCACCACAATCAAAATCGCCGTTTCATAGCGATAATAACCATACTGAATCGCTAAATCGCCAATGCCGCCTGCGCCAATCGTTCCCACCATCGCCGAGTAGCCTAAAAGACTGATCAAAGTTAACACAAATCCGCGAATCAAAGCTGGCAGACTTTCTGGTAAAATCACTTCGCGAATAACTTGCCCCGTCGATGCTCCGGAAGCGACACTAGCTTCAAGGACGCCATAGTCGATTTCGGCAAATGCGGATTCAGCGATTCGGGCGTAAAAAGGAATCGCGGCAATCGATAAAGCAATCGCTCCGCCCGCCGGGGTATAAGGATCACCGATCAGCACCGCTGATAACGGAATCAACGTAATCAATAAGATCAAAAATGGTAGCGAACGGATTGCATTGACGACAAAATCGGCCAGATGATGCAAGAAAACATTTTTATGAAAAAGGTTACTGCCGACTAAAAACAGGACTAATCCAATCAATAAGCCGAAAACTACTCCTATAATTGCTGAAGTTCCCACCATGAAGAATGTTTCCCATAGTGCTTGGGGCAGGTTTGTTTTTAAAATCTCAAGCGTATCAGCCATTTTCTTCACCTATCTTTCTTAGAGAAAAGACGTTCGCAGCTAGGTGTTCTCGGGCTTTTGCTGCTTCTTCAGCGGGTCCGGTCAAATAGATATACAAAATACCGATCACATCTTTTTTGATATACTCAATTTTTCCGTGGATAATATTGATCGACACATCATAGGCTTTAGCTACAGTCGAAATCAGCGGTTCTAACGTATACTCCCCTTGATAGCGCAATTCCAGCAAATCGCCTTCCGTGAAGGTTGCTAGAATCTCCTCGGGAAGCGTCAGATCCAAGTAGCGGCCAACCAGTTTTTTCGTAATAGGCTGTTTAGGCTGGCTGAACAAGCCGTAGGTCGTTTGTTCTTCAACGATGCGACCCTTCTCCATCACTGCTACCCGATCAAAAAACTTTCGGGCAACATCCAATTCATGGGTGATAAAGACGATGGTGATGCCTGTCTGTTCCTTGATTCGGATCAATAATTTCAAAATTTCTTCAGTCGTTTCAACATCTAACGCACTGGTAGCTTCGTCACACAACAAAATCTCAGGTTCGTTGGCAATCGCTCGCGCAATGCCGATCCGTTGCTTTTCTCCCCCAGACAAATTATTCGGATACTCGTGAATTTTGTGAGGCAGATCCACCATTTCCAACAGTTCCTTGATCCTCGCTTCTTGCTTTTCTTGCGGATAATGCCCAGCACGCAAAGCAAAGGCTAAATTTTCCTTGATGGTTCGATTATGGATCAGATTGAAATGCTGAAAGATCATCCCGATTTTTTGTCGTACTTCACGCAAGTGTTTCCCTTTGGCTTGCGTGATGTCTTGACCATCAATCAGAATTTGACCGCTAGATGGCACCTGCAGTAGATTCAACGTACGAACCAAGGTACTTTTCCCCGCCCCGCTCAATCCGACGATCCCATATACTTCTCCAGCTTGAACGGAAAAATCAACGGAATCCACTGCTTTTTTGATTTGTTTTTTATGAGTGAATGTCACTGATACTTGTTTTACTTCTATTTTTGCCATAGGATATGCCCTTCTTCTTACTCAGTCCAAAATTTCGGTTGATCAAAGTTGCTGAACGGTGATTCGGCAATCGCTTCTTTAAATGCATCACTTTCTAATACTTCCGTAACTGCCTTAGCAAAATCACTGTCTTCTTCTTCGGTGGACACCACAAAGACATTTTTATATTCTTCTTTCAACGACTCCAACGCCAAAGCATCTGCAGGATCAAGAGAAGCCGCCCAAGCGAAGTTTCCTGGTACTAAAGCTAAATCAACTGTATCTAACGAACGAGCCAATTGGGCTGCGTCTAATTCTTTAAATGTCAGATTCTTCGGATTTTCTTCGATATCATTCACCGTTGCCTTCGTTTCGTCGATATTGTCTGCGATGGTGATCAACTCATTGGCAGCTAACAGTTGCAAGGTCCGAGCTAAATTTGAGGCATCATTGGCAATCGAAACAGTCGCCCCGTCTGCTAACTCATCCAAGCTGGACAGTTGCTTCGAATAGATGCCCATTCCCAGTGTGGGCACTTTTTGTAATGCCGTAAGAGATAACTGGTTATCTGCCGAAAATTTTTCTAGATAGGCCGTATGCTGAAACAAATTGGCATCGATTTGGCCATTCGCCAAGGCATTGTTCGGCTGAATATAATCATTAAACACTTTGGTCGTTAGTTGATACCCTTTTTCTTCCAGTAATGGAGAGATCACCTCTGTCACCATATCCCCATATGGTCCTGGTGCCACTCCAACGACTTTTTCTTCCACTGCATCTACACTGTTTTCACCAGACTGTGTATCCTCTGTGCTGCTAGTATTGCCACAAGCTGCCAATGTAATTAAGACAGCAGCAGCAACTAATCCAACGATTCCCTTTTTCAACTGTTTCATTTTTTTGTTCCCCCTTTTTATAATAAAAAAACGTCCTTTCTCCATCATAGAGAAAGGACGAAACAACCTTGTTCGTGGTACCACCTTTGATTCATTGGCACAAGCTGCCAACCTTATCAGTTTATCAACTGCTTTGCTATAACGGGCAATCCCGCTGCACGCTTGCTTTTGCTCACGTCCAAACGCTCCAAGGCCATCTTCAGTCAAACGGCTGTGCTCTTTCTCACCAATCCGAGCTCTCTGATCCAATCGAAACTGACTTACTCTTCTTATCATCGCGTGTTTTTAAGTTGTGTTTAACTATACGATAGCCTCAAATGAATGTCAATTCTTTTTTTCACGAAAATATCATCTTTTTGCAATAACTTTCACAGTGTTTACAGAGTCAAATTCTCATCTAAAATCAAGCCTTCAGATACCATAACCGCATCACCGATCAATTCTAATGCGCCCTGATCAACATCAACTTCTACCGTTAACTCGCCACCTAACACGTGCAGCAAGACATTCGCTGCCGCTTGCTGTTGGCGTTTGGTCACGACATACGCAGTGGCACCAGATCCTGTGCCGCACGCATAGGTAAAACCTTCCACCCCTCGCTCATACGTGCGAACGATCAGCTCACCCTTGTCATCTTCTTCATAGAAATTGACATTCGCCCCTTTGGGGAAAACCTCCCAATAGCGTATCTCTTTGGCAAGTTCAGCCAGCTGTTCCAACTCAGTTTCTGCCAGACCAGGATAGTGAACCACCGCATGAGGGATTCCTGGATCACCTAATTCCACATAGTCCACGAAAGAAACCGTTGGATTCGGGTACGCTTGATCAAATGTAGTCACGGTCGGTGGGTTCAAGGTTACTTTGTAGTGTTTTGCCGACAAGCGCCATGCGGGGACATCGCCAGCAACTGTTTCGATGGTCATCTGCTCGCCAGCAATTCCCTTCTCAAAGGCATAACGGGCAATACAGCGAGCGCCGTTGCCGCACATTTCTGCTTCGGTCCCATCAGCATTGTAAAACCGCATCCGAAAATCAGCGGTTCCTGTGGGGAAATCCACTGCCATGACTGCATCCGCGCCGACAGAAAATTTCCGATGGCAAACTTGAGCAGCAAATTGCGACAGTTGTTCATGGGAGAATTTCAATGTGCGGTTATCGATTACGATAAAATCATTCCCCGCACCTTGCATTTTTGTATAAGGAATCGTCATGTTGTCACCTGCTTTTCAAAATTTTACTTGCTGGAAGCTTCTTCTTTTAGAAACGAAGGAACCACTTCATTTTGCAGCATTTGCTCGTAGGACTGGCGTTTAACGGCTAATTCCGCTTGGCCATTTTCCACAAAGACGACTGCGGGTATCTGTAAATTATTGTAGCTGCTGGCCATCGAATAGCCGTAAGCTCCTGTTGCGAACGTAGCAAACAGATCCCCAGTTTCAACGGGCGGTAATGCAAGATCTTTTACTAAGATGTCTGTGCTCTCACAAGCTTTACCAGAAATGGTGATCTTCTGTGTCGCTGCTTCGGAAGCGCGGTTGGCTAAGATCCCAGTGTAAGTTGCCTGATAAAGACCAGGACGAATATTGTCTGTCATGCCACCGTCAATGCTGGCGTATGTTCTGATTCCCGGCAATGTCTTGATACTGCCGATGGTGTGCAAACTGATACCTGCTTCTGCGACGATACTGCGACCGGGTTCAATAACGATGGTCGGACGTTCGCTCTGGTGCTGCGCATAAAAGGCGTCGATTTTTTCCATCACAGGATCTAAAAAATAGCTGTAGGGTTGGCGAATATCTGCATCTGTGTATCGAACGCCAAAGCCGCCGCCAACATTTAGTTCTTTGATCCAATAATCAAAACGTTCATGAATGGTTTGGACAAGGGCCAAAGCCGCATCAACTGCCGCTAGATGTGAGCGATTGTCCGACAATTGACTGCCGACATGAAAATGCAGTCCATAGAAATCCAATTCAGGTGCTTGAATCACTTCTTCCACTAATGGAAATAAGATTTCTTCATCTAAAGGAATCCCGAATTTTGAATCTTTTTGTCCGGTCGAGATAAATTGATGGGTGCTGACCGAAACCTCGGGTGTGATGCGCAACAAGATTTTAGCAACGACTTGCTTTTCTTGACATAACGCGCGGATCAAGCCGACTTCTTGAATGCCATCAACGATGATCCGTCCCACGCCATAATCAAGGGCGGCTGCTAATTCTTCAATGGATTTGTTATTGCCGTTAAACTCGATGTGTTCTGCTGGAAAATCAGCTTGGATCGCTGTATACAGCTCCCCACCGCTAACCACGTCTAATGAAAGTCCTTCTGACTTGATCACTTGCAGCATCGCTGTAGTACAGAAAGCTTTGGCGGCATAGGCTGCTCGTGTCTTGCTGTAGCGCGTCAAAAACTGCGCCTGAATCTTTTGGCATTCTTCGCGAATCTCCGAAACGGAATACACGTAAAGGGGGGTTCCAAAGGTTTTTGCCAGTTCAACGGTATCGCAACCGTCAATGTATAAGTGATTGTTCTTGATTTCTTTTGCCATCGCTTTACTCCTTGTCTGTCGGCTCGTTCAACGCCTCGATCAAACGAACGTAGCATTCGATGCCTTGCAATAGATTTTTTTCGTCAAAATTCATTTTGCTGCTGTGTAAAGGGTGGACATAACCTTTTTCTTCATTTCGGGTACCGACAAAGAAAAAGACGCCGGGGATTTCCTTTTGGTACATCGAAAAATCCTCTGCCAACATATATGGCGGTGTTTCTCGGTAGCTCTCCCCGACCACTTTTTCCAATACTTCCACCATCTCAGGATCATTGTCCACGACACGATAAAGATGTTCGAATTCAACATCCGCCGTGCAATCATATCCTTTGGCGATTTCTTGTGCGACAGTGGTGATTCTGCGCGTCATCGTTTCATAGACTTCATCTTCAAACGCCCGCATCGTTCCTTTTAAAACGACCTTGCCGGGAATGATATTTTCCGCATCTCCCCCATGGATCTTCCCAAAAGTGATGACCCCAGCAGAAAGCGGGCTGATATTGCGTGAAATGATCGAATGCAATCCTTGAATGATCGCAGCCGCAGCTAAAATGGCATCATGCCCTTGATGAGGCTGGGCACCATGGGCACTCGTACCGTTGATCGTTAGATTGATCTCGCCGTTACGGGCCATCATCGGACCTTTCCGACTCGCAATGACTCCTTCGGGAAAGTCTGGGAAGACATGCAGCCCCACGATTTTTTCCACGCCAAAATCTCGTAAGATGCCTTCATCGATCATCAGTTGAGCGCCACCGGGGCTTTCCTCGGCTGGTTGGAAAATCAAAACGATCGTTCCACGAATCACTTCAGGATGCGTCGCTAAGTATTTGGCAAACCCTAGCATCGTTGCCATATGGCCATCATGACCGCAGGCGTGCATTTTTCCTTCATGTTTGGAAGCAAAAGAAACACCGGTCTCTTCTTTGATCGGTAGTGCATCGATATCCGTTCGAAAGGCCAGTGTCTTTCCTGGACGCTCACTGCGAAAGACAGCAATCAAGCCGGTTTCAATCACTGGATAGATTTCTTTGATCCCAAAGGATTGCAACTGACGCAGCAAGTATTCCTTTGTTTTGAACTCAGTTAACCCTAATTCAGGGATTGTATGTAATTCACGACGAAAACGAACCACGTCTTCGGTTAATTCTGTGACTGTTTGCGATACTTGCATGTTAAAACACCTTTCTATACATTCCTTTTAAAAATATCCATAAAAACCAGCGAATATTCAGTTTTTCATTGATATTGTTTAATATTATAGTATATAATTCGAATAATCTATAGTATAAATTGTCGAAATGTTTCGATTTTTATTGAAAATTTTACCCCTCGTTTTGGTACACTTATACGTAGAGTAACGAAAAATAAATTGGTTGAAAGGATGTGTCGTAGTTTGACAATATTCAAAGGTTCTGGCGTTGCGTTGATTACCCCTATGCTTCAAGATGGTTCGGTGGATTTCGATAAGCTGAAGGAGTTAGCGGAGTGGCATGTGCAGCAAGGAACGAATGCAATCATTGCATGCGGTACGACCGGTGAAGCATCCACGTTAGACGATGAAGAACATATCGCGGTGATCGAAGCGGTGGTAAAACAAGTTGCTGGTCGAATCCCCGTTATCGGAGGAACAGGCTCCAACAATACCCAACATGGGATCCATCTTTCAAAAGAAGCACAGCGCGTTGGTGCTGACGCATTATTGGTTGTAACACCTTACTACAACAAAGCGACCAAGAAAAGTTTAGTCGCTCACTATGAAGCAATCTGTCAAAGCGTTGAGCTGCCAGTGATCTTATACTCCGTCAGCTCAAGAACCGGCTTAAATTTAACACCTGAAGCCGTGGCAGAACTAAAAAAAATCCCTAATATCAAAGGCATCAAAGAGGCCAGCGGTGATATTTCGCAAATCGCAGAAATCGCTCGTCTTGCGGATGATGACTTTGCGATCTATTCAGGAAATGACGATCAAGTAACCCCAATTTTAGCTTTAGGTGGCTCTGGCGTGATTTCAACGATCGGCAATATCGCTCCGAAACAAACGGCACAACTCGTTGCTGATTTCTTAAATGGTGATGTAAAAGCAGCCATCAAAGAGCAGTTGCGACAAAAACCGTTGATCGATGCGATTTTCAGTGAAGTAAATCCTGTGCCGATCAAAGCAGCGGTCTCCTTACTGGGCAAATGCGAATTGCATTATCGTTTGCCTTTGGGTGTCCCGGAAGATGCGACCCTCGTTCATTTAGAAGAAGAAATGACCAATTACGGATTGCTGTAAGGAGGAGTTTTTGGTGAAACAAATTTTATTAAGCGGTGCAAACGGTCGCATGGGCAAAGTGTTGCAAAGCCTGATCGCAAAGCACCCTCAGTTAGAAGTGGCCGCCGGCTTAGATCGTACCGAGCAATTAGATGGTCCTTTTCCAATCTATGATCGTCCAGAAAAAATCACGCAACCGATCGATTTGGTGATTGATTTTTCTCATTATAGCAATGTGCCTGCCTTGTTGAACTATTGTGTCGAACAGCAGCTGCCAATCGTGGTTGCTACAACTGGTTTGACGGAAGACACGCAGATGATGCTGCCGTTGGCTGCTAAAGTGATTCCGGTTTTCTATTCTGCCAATATGTCGTTGGGGATCAATGTACTGATCAAAGCACTACAAAGTATCACCCCCGCATTAGAAGCTGACTTTGACATTGAGATCATCGAAAAGCATCATAATCAAAAACTTGATGCACCAAGCGGTACAGCTTTGCTGTTGGCAGATAGTATCAATGACAGCTGCGAAACAAAAAAAGAGTATCTCTACGGGCGTGAAGGCAGTGATCTAGTAAATGACCGCAAGCAGATGGGTATCCATGCCGTTCGCGGCGGAACGATCCCTGGGGAACACATTGTCATCTATGCTGGGCAGGATGAAATCATTGAATTAAAACACACTGCGCTCTCCCGCGAAATCTTCGCCAATGGTGCACTAAAAGCAGCGGAATTTTTAGCCGATCAACCAGCCGGTTTTTATTCCATGCAAAATCTAATCGACAAGTAAAGGTGGTCTCTCATGACAGAATTACAATTTTCCGATCCTTATCAATTAGCAAAATATATCAAAGAAGCAAATAAACAAACACCTGTAAAAGTCTATATCAATGGAGATCTTGGCGACGTCCAAGCAGATGGCATCCAATTGTTTGGTAACGGCACCTTCTATTTCGTGGTTGGTGACAGTCAAAAAGTAGCTGAGTTTTTAACCGCGCACCAAGACAAGATCACCGATCACTATCTGGAAAATGATCGCCGCAACTCAGCGATTCCTTTGTTGGACTTGACGAAAGTCGATGCCCGTATCGAACCAGGTGCCTTTATCCGTGACCAAGCCATCATTGAAAAAAATGCCGTTATCATGATGGGGGCAGTGATCAACATTGGTGCTGTGGTTGGTGAAGAAACCATGATCGATATGGGTGCGATTTTAGGTGCCCGGGCAACCGTTGGGAAAAAAGCCCATATTGGCGCTGGTGCTGTCTTGGCTGGCGTTCTTGAGCCACCTTCAGCAAGCCCAGTCATCATTGAAGACAATGTTTTGATCGGCGCAAATGCCGTCGTCCTTGAAGGCGTCCGTGTCGGCGAAGGTGCAGTCGTTGCTGCCGGTTCTGTGGTGACGGAAGATGTCCCTGCTGGAGCAGTCGTTGCTGGCTCACCAGCTAAAGTCATCAAAATGAAAGACGAGAAAACGAAAAGCAAAACCGAATTTTTAGACGATCTACGGGGGTAAACTTCTTATTTTCTCGTAAATACGCAACAAAAAAACGCAGTACCGGTTCAGTGATGAGCCTGCGCTGCGTTTTGTCTAAAAAAGGGCGTGCCGAAAGCTTTTGGCACGCCCTTTTTCTATTGGCAAATGTGCTTGTAAAAGTGTTTATTCTGCTTGAAATTCTTTGATCGCTGCTTGGATCTCTTGATAGATCACTGCAACTTCTTCAAGGTCTTTTGCATTTGCTCCACTGGCAAGCGGATGTCCACCACCATGATGGCGTTTGGCGATCTCATTGATCACTGGACCTTTCGAACGCATCCGCACACGGTAATAGCCTTCTGGTTGTTCGACAAAGATCGCCCAAGCCATCACTTCGTCGATTTTCCCTGGTAAGGAAACGACTGCTGAGGTTTCCGAATCTACTACGCCAAAACGCTGCTGCAATTCTTGCGATAGGATCACTTTGCCAGCACCAATCTCATCAATCTCGATGTTTTCGTAGACATACCCTGAAAGGCGAGCAACACTGCGAGAGACTTGATCCAATTGACGATTGATCTTCGGAGCATCAAAGCCGTAATCCAATAGTTCAGCCGCTAAGCGCAGGGTTGTCGCTGTCGTTGCCGGATATAAAAACCGTCCAGTATCACCAACAATGCCCGCATATAACAGACGAGCCGCTTCTTGCGTCATCGTCAGCTCGTTTTGAAACATTTGCCAAAACGAAACGATCATCTCACTACAGCTGCTGGCTTTCGTATTGACCCAAACCAGTTCTCCGTAAGGTTCATCATTAGGGTGATGATCGATTTTGATCAATTTCGCCCCTTGATCATAGCGTTGGTCACTGATCCGTGGTGCATTGGCCGTATCTGTAACGATCACCAGCGCCCCTTTATACAAATCATCAGGGATCGTCTGCATCAGCGCCAAGTAATCCAATCCTTCAACGGGTCCGCCAACTTGATAGATTTCTTTTTTGGGAAAACTAGCTCGTAAAATTTCTGCCAACCCCACTTGTGATCCTAATGCATCTGGATCAGGGCGCTGGTGCCGATGGATAATGATCCGGTCGAATGCTTTGATTGTTGCAAGTATTTCTTCTTGTACCTTCATGAATGGTCTCAACTTTCTCTCTAAAATTTTTCCATAAGTGCCGTTTTCGATGATTTATGGGCGTTCCATTACTTGGCATACCACGATCGCTTTTGCCACTAAGGAATTTTCGATCGATACTTCGATATCGATTTTCGCCGAACGTCGCCCCAGTTCTAGAATCTTCGGTTGAATGATGATCTCGCTTTCTAATTGGATCAAACGGAAGTAATGCAGATTGACTTGCTCGATCCAGCTATTGCGTCGTTGATTCAACTGCATCGTACGTTTCGCCGTATTAGCGATTACTTCACTCAAGACACCAAAAGAGATCGTTCCGACTTCATTAACCATTTGGGGCGTCACCGCAAAGCTGAAATACGGCTGTGGCAATTTGTTCCCTTCAAAATCTTGTTCGATAACTTGCATCTGTCCCGAGATTTGGTCAGAAATCGTATCTGAAATTTGCGTTTGTCGTTGGACCATCTGCATCGCTTTCATAATGTCTTGGCGTGTGACAATCCCAATCAAAGAAAGGTCATCAGCTACGACGGGCATCACTTCTAAGCCATCCCAAATCATCTGATGGCTGGCAGAGGCCACACTCATCTCTTTTTTTACGACCCGTGGTTCCCGGGTCATGATTCGTTCGATGATCTGCGTATCAGGCTTTTCTAAGACATCTTTGGCTGTGATGATCCCAACGACCCGCATATTCTTGTTGACGACTGGATAGCGGGAGTGATTGGTAGACTCCGAAAGCAGTTTGTAATCCTTGACCGTATCAAAGGTGTGCAGATACTTGGTTTTTTCCAATGGCATATAAATGTCACTCACCAGCATAATGTCCTTTTTGATCAGCTGGTCGCTTAAGGCACGGTTGATCATCGTTGCCACGGTAAAGGTGTCATAGGTCGTTTGTAAAATCGGCAACTCCAATTCGTCTGCTAAACGACAGATTTCCTCTGTTGTTTCAAAGCCTCCCGTGATCAAGACGGCTGCGCCATCCTCCAGTGCCAACTTGTGGACTTCGTTGCGGTTTCCGACGATCACTAAGGAGCCAGGCGTGATGTAGCGTTCCATTGCTGATTCTTTCATAGCGCCGATAACAAATTTGTTCAAGTCTTTGTCCAAACCGGCAGCGCCGCCCAAAACATCACCTTCAATGATTTGGACGACTTCGCCGAAAGTTAGTTTTTCAATGTGTTTTTTTAGTTTTCGTTCGATACGGATGGTTCCGACACGCTGGATCGTTGAAACCAAGCCGATATTTTCCGCATCTTTGATTGCCCGATAGGCTGTTCCTTCACTGACATTCAAGTCTTTTGCGATTCCCCGCACCGAGATGCGATCGCCTACAGGCAGATTCTCGATATGCGCTAAAATCAAGTCGTGTTTTGTCGCCATAATTATCCCCTATTCCTACTACGAATCTTCCTGTTGCTTAAACTTCTAATGTCTCACCGACTGCAAGGATCTGGCCCACACCTGCCGGCAATAAATTCACGAAGGTTTGCGGATCTTGCTTGATCATTGGAAACGTATTGTAATGGATCGGTACTACTTTGCTCGCGTTTAAAAGGGCCGCTGCTGTTGCGGCATCTTGAACGCCCATCGTAAAATTATCCCCGATCGGTAAAAATGCCACATCGATGTCGAAACGTTCACCGATCATCGCCATATCGCTAAAGAGTGCAGTATCTCCAGCGTGGTAGATGGTTTTGCCTTCTGCTTCTAAAATGATTCCAACAGGATTGCCCATATAGATCATCGTTCCGTCTTCTTCAAGGCCAGAGCTGTGTTTCGCTTCCACCATTGAGATTTTGCCAAACGGAAACTCAAAAGAACCTCCCATATTCATGCCATGCGTCTCAGCAACGCCTTTGCGGGCTGCATAGCGGCAAATTTCAACGACACTGATCACTGGCGCTTCATTTCTTTTGGCGATCGGCACCATATCCCCAATATGATCACTATGACCATGCGTGATCAAAAGCCAATCGGTTTCCACTGTCTCTGCATCTAAATCAGTCAGAGCATTTCCAGTAATAAAAGGGTCAAACAACAATTTTTGGCCATCCGCTAATTGGATAGCAAGCACTGAGTGTCCGTGATACGTGAGTTTCATACAACATTCCCCTTTCCATCTAAGTAATACAGTCTAATATTTTTCATTATAACAGATAACGCCAGAAATCCAAAAGCACAAATTCTGGCAGCTTTATTACATCCGTCCTTTTTCTGGTTCTTGTCAAGAAAAATAAAAAAACTGTTCTACCCTTTCTGAATAAGGAATAGAACAGTTCGACCTGATGACTTCAAGCGATCATAGCGTTTTCTTACGTCCGCCTTGTTTATAGATGCGCCAGACTGTTAAGAATAACGCCGTGATACAAAGAAGGAACGCCCCAAAGAAGGTGATTTTCATGCCATAGGCAAAAATATCTGCCCGACCTGCGATATAGGTCGTCACATGCTTTCCATACGCTTGACTCATTGCTGCATAGAGAATCGTCGTTGCTAAGGATATCCCTAACACCATGCCCAAGTTACGGGCAAAGGAATTTAGACTACCTGCCACCCCAAGATTTTCTTTGGTGACACTGCTCATTACCATCGTATTGTTTGGGGATTGGAACAACGAATTGCCAAGTCCCATGATGGCAGTGGCAACGATATAATACCAAATCGGCGTATCCTGATTCATAAACATATACATCAGCTGAGTGATCGACAGCAACGCTAAGCCAGCTAAGACCAAAATCTCCGGTCCTACACGGTCCGTCAAATACCCGCTAAGTGGTGAACCAATGACCATCATCAAAGGAAAGACCATCATCAGCATCCCTGCCACGCTCGGCGTTAAGCCTCGGGCACTTTGCAAGTAAAAGGGAATCACGACATTGACAAAAAAGTTTGCAGAAAAGATCAGCAACGCCGTGATCAGGCTCATGGTGAAAATTTTATTACGAAAGATCCCAAAGGTAATCAGCGGTTTGCTCACACGCGCTTCTACTCGCAAAAAGACGATGAATGCCACTAAAGCGATCCCACCCAACAGCAGCGGCAGCCACGTTAGAAAGCCACGCTCTTGTCCAAGAAAAATGCCGCCGAAGAAGCTGATAATTGCAATTGAAAACAGCACAAACCCGGTTTTATCGATGGAATCATGACTCATGGTAATATCTTTTGGTAACACCTTTTCTCCAGCAATCATCGTCAGAATACCGACAGGAACATTGATCCAAAAAATAAACGGCCAAGAAAAATGCGCCAAAATCACTCCGCCTAATCCAGGACCGGCGATGGAGCCTAACGAAACAAAGGCACCAATCATCCCTAAGGCGCGTCCTCGTTCACTCATAGGAAAAACTTCAGTAATGATTCCGGTATTCGTCGCCATCGTCATGCTAGCACCGATCGCTTGCACCACTCGGGCAAATAAAAGAAATGCTAAGGAGTGATTAAACCCGCATAACAGCGAACCGATAATAAAAATTAGCATTCCCAAGCGGAAAACTTTGATTTTGCCCCAACTGTCCCCTACCTTACCGAATAATAAAAGGCAGGCACAAACGATCATCAAGTAAACGGACACGACCCATTCCGCTTGATTCATAGGTACACCCATATCTGCCGAGATCGTCGGCAATGCGATATTTACGATACTCCCATCCAGTGTTGACATAAAGGTAAACATCGAAACAGCAATGAGAATCCACCACTTTCTCTGTTGTACTACGGGGTTTTCTTGATAACTATTCACAAATCGACCATCCTCTCTTTGCTTATTTTGTTCCTCTAGTCTTAGGGGGACAACTTTGTATTATTGATCGAAATCCATTCGCCGTCAATCCTTATCTGCCCATTCACGATCAAAATAAGGGGCATTTATTGAAAAAACGTCGCCTGTTTCTTGCACAAAAAAAGACAAAAGCTTCGGTGAAAAGAAATCGGCCGTCAAACGGCTATTCTTTCACCTGCTTTTGTCAGTAGGTCAAAACGAATTATTTACGGTTGCGATTTCTTTGGCTTGATTCCATGATGACCGGCAAGATGACTGGACGGCGTTTGGTTTGTTCAAACAAGAAACGACTCAAACGATCACGGATATCTTGTTTCAATTTGCTCCATTCAAACTCTTCATCATGAAGGTGTTTTTCTACGATTTCTTCCACGATCTCGCCACTTTCACGAATCAGGTCACGGCTGGCTTTCACGTAGACAAACCCGCGAGAAGTGATTTGAGGGGCAGAAATAATTTTCTTTTCGCGACGATTGATCGTCACTACTGCAACGAAAATTCCATCTTCAGATAAGACTTTGCGGTCTCGCAGGACGATATTCCCAATATCTCCGACACCGATCCCGTCGATCATGACGTTCTCAGCTGGAACCGCACCTGCGGCGATCATTTCGCCTTTTTTGTATTCTAAAACATCCCCGCGTGCAGTAATGAAGATATTTTTCATCGGAATCCCGACTTCTTGCGCCAAGTCCACATGGGCGGCTAATTGGCGGTACTCGCCTTGAATAGGGATAAAGTACTTCGGTTTCATCATATTCAACATCAGCTGCAGATCATTCGGGTTGGCATGACCAGAAACACGGAAATTATCCGAGATCTGTTTCACGGTACCGCCAGCGCGATAGATGATATCTTCCGTTTTCGCAACCACCGTTTCCATTGCCGTTGTCGGCGTCGTCGTGATGTAAACAAGATCTCCTTCTTTGATACGCAGCGTCCGGTGAGAGCCGTTGGCCATTTTTTGCAACGCTTTGATTGGTTCCCCCATACGACCTGTTTCTAAAATCAACAACTGTTCGTCTGAGTATTTTTTCATTTCTTTTTGGGTGATCAGCAAGTCTTCGGCAGGTAATTTTAATTTCCCTAACTTCATGGCCGTTTTGATGATCCGACCAAAATCTTGACCAGTCAAAACGACTTTGCGGTCAGAACGAAACGCCGCATCTAATACTTGTTGCACCCGTTGCAAATTGCTAGCAACACTAGCGACGATGATCCGACCTTCCCAGTAACGGATATTGTCATAAACTTCATCTTGGATCGTCAATTCAGAAGCAATCGGCGTTGGATTTTCGGCATTTGAGGACGTACTTAGCAATGCTAAGACTCCTTCTTTTCCAATTTCCGCTAAGCGGCCAAAATCGGTTTGATACATAGGGATCGCTGTTTGGTCAAACTTGAAATCTCCTGTATAAACGATATTGCCAGCTTCTGTTTTTACGCTGATTCCAACAGAATCAGGGATAGAGTGGGTCGTACGGAAAAAGCTGATGGTCGCATGGCCAAAGTCAATCTCCGAATGTTCATCGATCACATGAAAATCTTTGAAGCGCTTGGTAGCTTCATTTTTATTCACGGTCAATTTTGCTAGTTCGATCGTTAACTCGGTCCCAAAGACCGGTACTTGGATATTCTCCAAGAAATAAGGCAATGCACCAATCGCATCTGCATGCCCGTGGGTCAAGAAGACACCAGCCACACGGTCGGCATTTTCTTCTAAATATGTGAAGTCTGGAATCACTGTATCGATCCCTAATAATTCATTTTCTGGATAACGGACACCGCAATCCAGCACAAATATATCCTCGCCAACTTCAGCAATGTACATGTTCTTTCCGTTTTCGCGTACACCGCCAAGAGGAATGATTTTTATCGTTTCCACTTTTATTCACCTCTTAATTTTTTTCTACTGTATTATTTCCCAAGCATAAGCCGTCCCTATTATTATACAACAAAAAAAAGAAAAGCGTGGCATTCACCACACTTTTCTGAAAAACTTATGGTTTACACATGAACTAATCCTTGCTGATGCAGGCTTTCGGCGATTTGAACAGAGTTCCATGCCGCACCTTTCAGCAAATTATCAGAAACGACCCATAAATGCAAGCCGTTTTCGACATCCAAATCTTTGCGAATCCGACCAACAAAGGTTGCCGTTTTGTCCACACTGGTCAAAGCTTGCGGGTACACTTGTTGACTCGGATCATCTTGCAAGACAGCTCCTGGGGCTTCGCTGATCCACTGCCTAACTTCCTCAACACTGGCATGGTCTTTGGTCTCGATATAAATCGACTCCGAATGACCGCTAAACACAGGGATTCGCACACACGTAGCTGCTACTTTGATCTGCGCATCTTCCATGATCTTCTTCGTTTCATTGATCATTTTCCACTCTTCGTAAGTATAATCGTCTTCAGCAAAGACATCGATTTGTGGCAAGGCGTTAAACGCGATTGGGTAGTGCTTTTTATCGCTGCCTGCTGGTAAAATCTCAGGGTTTAGTTCATCAGCGGCTTTTCCGGCTAATAGTTCTTGAGATTCACGAGTCAATTCAGCCAAGGCTTGTGCGCCAGCACCTGAAACTGCTTGATACGTTGAAACCAAGACCCTCGATAAACCGACTTTTTGACGAATCGGTTCTAATGCCACCATCATTTGAATCGTTGAACAATTCGGATTGGCAATGATTCCTTTATGTTGCGCTAATGCATGAGGATTCACCTCAGGAACGACTAGAGGAACATTCGGATCCATCCGAAAATGACTGGTATTGTCGATTACGACTGCACCGTGTTTGACTGCTTCTGGAGCAAATTGTTTTGAAATGCCACCACCGGCACTGAACAATGCAATATCGACTCCCGCAAAGGAATCTGCGGTCAGCTCTTGAATAACGAGCGGTTCATTTTTGAACACAAGGGTCTTCCCAGCAGAACGTTTGGATGCCAACAACGTTATTTTTTTGATCGGCAACGTGGTCTTCTCCAACATCTCAATCATTTTTGTTCCTACTGCGCCGGTAGCTCCGACAACTGCTATGTGATACCCTGTACTCATCAAATCACTCCTCGAATAAAAATACATTTTTACTAGTTTATCATATCTTGTAAAAAAGAAAAGGCCTTTCGTGGAAAGAAGCGCAAAAAGAAGGCAGAACTATCTAAATTTTCTATCGTTTTCCCCGTTTCAGGAAAAAACTACCTATATTTAAGGGTTATCATTTGTCACATTTAGGTGTTATAGGATATAATACCGACAGAAGGAATTTTGGGGAAGATTCTTTCCAACGTGCATGGGGAAATTAAAAATACCCAAAACATTGAATGAGGCAAGAATTGCATATGCAATTCTTGCCTCATTTTTATGCTTCATTCGATTCTTCGTTATTTACTTTCACGATAGCAAAGCCTTTGTTATCGATGATCATCGTCTCATCTTCCAGTTGGACAAACTGTTCCATCAAAATTGAATCAGGACGAGAGAGTGTAAGTTGGTCCTCGCCAGTGTTGAAAATACCGATGATCCGCTGTGCCCCCAACTCTCGTTCGAAAATGATCAGGCCATCTTCTTCCGAAACCCAGTTCCAACTCAAGGAACCTTCAGATAAGACTTTTTGGTTGTCTTTGCGTAGTTTGATCAATGACTGGGTGAAATGCAGCAAATCACGATCTTGCTTTTCCTCATCCCAAATCATACATTTACGACAATCCGGATCCATATCACCGGTCAAACCAATCTCATCGCCGTAATACAGGCAAGGAACGCCTTGTTGCAGATACGTAAAGGCCATCACTTGGCGCATCAAGTCTTTGTCTCCCCGAGCCAAAGTTAACAAACGCGGGGTATCATGAGAATCCAAAATATTGAACTGCACTTGGTTGGTTTGCTCCCGATACAACATCAGCTGGTTATTTAATTCCGAGACCATTTTCGTCATGGAGATCTCGTCTTTGACAAAATATTCAATAATTGCATCTGTAAAGGCGTAGTTCATCACTGCATGAAACTCGTCGCCTTGTAACCAGCGTTGAGAAGAATGCCAAATTTCCCCAAGGATATAAAAATCATCTTTGGCCTCATCACACACTTGGCGGAATTTTTTCCAGAAGAAGTGACTAACTTCATTAGCCACGTCCAAGCGCCAAGCATCGATATCAAATTCTTCGATCCAATAACGAGCGATCTTCAACAAATAATCTTGCACATCGGGATTTTCCGTATTGAGTTTCGGCATATGCGGCGTAAAGGCAAAAACATCATAGGTGATGTCATAAGCATCTTCAAAGTTTTCCCCTTCTTTGTAGTTGACAGGAAACTCATTGATGTGGAACCAATCAGCAAACGGCGAATCTTTGCCGTTTTTGATGACATCTAGCCATTGATGCGAAGTATCCCCCATATGGTTGAAAACAGCATCCAGCATAACTTTGATGCCGCGTTTGTGGCATTCCTCCACTAATCGTTTAAAGGTATCGTTATCACCAAAAGCAGGATCGATGGCCAAATAATCGATGGTATCATACTTGTGATTCGAATATGCCTCAAAAATCGGACAGAAATAGATCCCATTGATTCCTAGATCGACAAGGTAATCCAAATGATCGATGACTCCTTGTAGATCCCCACCGAAAAAGTCTTGGCGATCGGGATTTTTTGAGCCCCATGGCAACACACCTTCAGGATCATTTGATGGGTCCCCATTTGCAAAGCGCTCAGGGAAAATTTGATACCAAACCGTTTCTTTCGCCCACTCGGGAATTTTGAAACGATCGGCTTCTTGGAAGTAAGGCATCCGAAAATAATTGTTGTTCATTTCTAAATATTGCTGTTCAAAGGGGTAGACCCCGTGATCCCCATAGAAGACATGCAACCCATCGTAACTTTCGATGGAAAAGCCGTAAGACAAACGGCGGAATTCTGCTCCGACCGATACTTGCCAATAATCATGCAAGTCCGTGGAAAGAATTTTTTGCATTTCAATTCTTTGTTGGTACCAAGCTTCTTTATACAGTGTGTAAGGATCACCGCAAAGTAGCTGGACATGGCGGACGTCTTGACGGGCGGTACGCAAACGGATATGCATTTTATCCTTCTCGTACAAATACGCAAATTCACTTTCGGGACGATGATAGATGGCAGTAGTATTCATAGCAGACTCCTTTGACTTGTTTGATATACCCATTGTCGCACAAATCAGAAGTCAAAACAAGAGAAAAACGCAATCGGTTGCTTTATCTAATAAATCGATAATATAGGTCAATATGAAATTAATTCAGCAATTAAAAAGCAAACGATTGCTTCACCCTTTTTTAATCAAACGGTGTCTTCTTCTCACATTGATTGCCAGTCCGTAAAATGTCATATTTCCGCAAGATCCCCACTGCCTCCGTCAACGATTGACTCAACTGCTGGATATCTTCCGCAGCCATTTGAGCGGTTTTGGCATTCAAGCGGTCTTCCACTTGTTTTTTCTTTTGGATAAACAACTGCTTCCCAGCTTCTTCCAAATAAACATTGACGTTGCGACGATTGACGCCGTTGGTTTTGCGTACCACAAAGCCAGCCTTTTCCAACCCCGAGATCGAACGACTGATTTGGACTTTTGATGTACCGATTTGCTGGGCCAACTCGGACATCGTAATTCCTTCATTACTAGAGATCACCACGAGTTCCAAGATTTCCATTTTGGTCAATTTTAAATCTTCCAGACCGATTTCTTCAAACAATATGTTTCCCATCAGCGAAAATATCTCCGCAAACACTGCCATATTGAATGTTCCTAACGCTTTTTCCATACTCTCCCTCTTTTCTGTCTTTAGTTTAGTATAAATTATTTGTTTAAACAATGATAATCGTTGATTTTTGTTAACCATTATGATAGCGTGGTTACATAATGAAAATAATCGTGAAAACGGCAAGAAAAGAGTGACCCCATGTTAGAATTAAAAGATATCAAGAAGTATTATACAGTTGGCTCCAGTACTACGAAAGCCCTCGACGGCGTCACCGTCGCCTTTCGTAAACAAGAGTTTGTTGCCATTTTAGGGCCAAGCGGCTCTGGGAAAACAACCATGTTGAACGTGATCGGCGGCTTAGATAATTACGACTCTGGTGATATGATCATCAATGGAAAATCAACCAAATCCTTTAAAGACCGCGACTGGGATGCCTATCGGAACAATTCGATTGGCTTTGTCTTCCAAAGCTACAATTTGATCAGTCATTTAGGCATCATCGACAACGTCGAGCTTGGGATGACCTTGAGCGGTGTGTCAAAAGAAGAAAAACGAGCCAAAGCAACCGATGCTTTGACGCGTGTGGGCTTGGCTGAACATATGCACAAAAAACCAAATCAGCTTTCTGGTGGTCAAATGCAGCGGGTAGCGATCGCCCGTGCCTTAGCAAATGATCCTGATATCCTCCTTTGTGATGAACCTACAGGTGCCTTAGATTCAGAGACAAGTGTCCAAATCATGGAACTGATCCAAGAACTATCAAAAGAAAAATTGGTCATCATGGTTACTCATAATCCTGAATTGGCCCACAAATACGCTGGACGGATCATTGAATTCAAAGACGGACGAATTATTAAAGATTCGAACCCCCATGTTGAAGGACAAAAGAAAGACCAATTCGAATTAAAGCACACAAAAATGAGTTTTATGACGGCCTTACGTTTGTCGTTTAACAATATCCGAACCAAAAAAGGGCGCACCTTCTTGACAGCCTTTGCTTCTAGTATCGGAATCATCGGAATCGCCATTGTTTTGTCACTATCAACGGGATTCCAAAAACAAATCGACAATACCCAGTCAGAAACATTAGCTCGTTTTCCGATTACGATCTCACAAGTGGCCACTGAACAAGATCCATCAGCGATGGGTACGCGGGATAAATCTGAAGATTTCCCTTCAGATAAAGAGGTCACTGCCAAATTAAGTGATACGGATCGTGCAACTCATATTAACAAAATCGATCAAGAGTTTCTCGATTACATCAACGACATTGATCCTGAGTTAAGTAACAATATCGGCTACACTCGTTCAACTTCATTGAATCTTTTCCGCAAGATCGATGACAATGTGGAACAAGTCAGCTTCTCCAACGCGTCGCCTGACAATGAACAGACCAATGCCATGATGTCTGCCATGAGTGCCTCAACCGGTATTGGGGTTTCGACTTTCCCTGAGCAGTTATCAGAAGATAACGGCAATTTCTTGAAAGACAACTATGACCTTTTAGAAGGCAGCTACCCAAGTGCCAGCACAGATGTCGTTTTGATCGTCGATGAAAATAACGTAACGAATGTCAATGCATTGATCAATCTCGGTTTTGATATTGAAGATGGTGACACGGTTTCCTTCGACGATATCGTGGGAACAAAAATCACATTGGCGTCTAATGATGCCTTTTACACCGAATTGCCGACTGGAAACTTCATTCCAAACCAAGATTTAAATGAAGTTTTCGATAACAGCAACAACAAAGAATTAACGATCAGCGGAATCTTACGTATCAAGCAAAACTCTACGATGAACTTGCTGTCAACCGGCATTGCCTACAGTGATGCCCTCGCGCAAGAAGTGATCAAAGAAAACCAAGACTCAGCGATCGTCCAAGCACAAAAAGATAGCGACACCAACGTGATGACGAATGAACCCGTTGACGAAAGTGCCAAAGATTCATTGATCGCTTATCTCGGCGGCAGTGATTTACCAAACAGCATTATGATCTATCCAAATGATTTCAGTGCCAAAGAAAAAATCCTTGATTACTTGGATGACTTCAACAAAGGCAAAGACAAAGAAGACCAAATCGTTTATTCCGATTTAGCCGGTACGATGACTCAATTGACTGGTGGCTTGATGGATGCGATCACCTATGTCTTGATCGCTTTTGCAGGAATCTCTTTGGTAACCAGCATGATCATGATCGGTATCATCACTTATACCTCTGTACTAGAACGCACGAAAGAAATTGGGGTCTTAAAAGCATTAGGTGCTCGTAAAAAAGACATCACCCGCGTCTTCGATGCCGAAACCTGTATTTTAGGGATCGCTTCAGGGGCTTTAGGTGTCCTAATTGCTTGGTTAGCTACATTCCCGATCAACGCGATCTTATATAGTATGACTGATCTCGAAAATGTTGCTCAATTAAATCCGGTCCACGGCCTGATCTTGATTGCCGTCAGCACCGTTCTAACCATGATTGGCGGCCACATTCCAGCTCGAATGGCAGCGAAAAAAGATGCAGCGATCGCTTTACGCGCCGACTAATTTTATAAGAAAGCCTAACAGGCAGCAGCCATCCCCTTGGCTGCTGTTTTTTTGTCCTTCCTTCTGACTTCCAAAAGGTTTCTCTTGAAAAATCCATAAATGAGGAATACAATAGATTTGTTTTTAGGTATACCTAAAAAGATAGGGTGTGAAACGATGAATGAAGAAAAAAAATTGATCCAAGCGGCCAACGGTCCTAGCTTGGAAGAAATAAATAATACAGTTGCCATCCCAAAAAACGGCAGCTTTTGGCGCAATCTCTTAGCGTTCTCTGGTCCTGGGGCATTGGTAGCCGTGGGCTATATGGACCCAGGAAACTGGATCACCTCGATCGGAGGCGGTGCTGAATATGGCTATCTCTTACTTTCTGTGATCTTGATTTCCAGTTTGATCGCTATGCTACTGCAATACATGGCAGCCAAGCTAGGGATCGTGACCCAGATGGACCTTGCGCAAGCAACTCGTAAACACACCAGCAAAGGTTTAGGCTTTGTCTTGTGGATCGTCACCGAATTGGCTATCATGGCAACGGATATCGCGGAAGTGATCGGAGGAGCGATCGCTCTCAATCTACTATTCGGCTTACCGTTATTAGTTGGGGTCATCTTAACGATTTTCGATGTATTGCTTCTGCTCTTTTTAATGAAACTAGGTTTCCGTAAAATCGAAGCGATCGTCATGACACTGATTTTGGTCATTATGCTGGTCTTTTGTTACGAAGTCATTATTGCTCAACCGGATCTACCGGCTGTCTTGCAAGGCTTTATTCCGCAAAAACAAGTCTTGAACCATGGGCAGCTGACAATGGCATTGGGGATCGTTGGTGCGACTGTGATGCCCCATAATCTCTATCTGCATTCTTCGATCTCCCAGTCACGAAAAATCGATCGCAGCGATACTCAAGAAGTGGCAACGGCCGTGCGGTTCGCTACTTGGGATTCCAATATCCAATTATCCGCTGCGTTTTTGGTCAATTGCCTGCTTTTGATCTTAGGAAGCGCCTTGTTCTTTGGTCATAGCGAAGAAGTCGGCACCTTCTCCGCGCTGTTCAATGCATTGCAAGATTCCTCCATTGCTGGTGCTGTCGCCAGTCCAGTCTTGAGCGTTCTGTTTGCCGTAGCGCTCTTGGCATCCGGTCAAAATTCAACGATCACTGGGACACTGACAGGCCAAGTCGTGATGGAAGGATTTATCCATATGAAGATCCCTACTTGGGCGCGACGTCTGATCACCCGTGGCTTATCGGTGATCCCCGTCTTGCTTTGTACAATTTACTTTGGCGGCAACGAACAAGCTCTGGACGATCTGCTGATCTATTCGCAAGTCTTTTTAAGCATCGCCTTACCCGTTTCGATGATTCCGCTGGTTCTTTTTACCAGCTCAAAAAAAATCATGGGGGAACGCTTCAAGAATCCGCTATGGGTCTCTACCTTAGGCTGGATTTGTGCCATTGCACTGACGGTCTTAAATGTCCGCTTGATCATCGAAACACTCGGCAACTTCTAATATCGAAAAAAGCTTACGAGGTAGCCTCGTAAGCTTTTTTGGTTAATTCGTTTCTAAATCATGTAAAAACAGACCGCTTAACAGTTTTGGTTCAAACCAAGTTGATTTTGGCGGCATGATTTCTCCCGCATCGGCGACTGCCAAAAGATCGGCCATTTGCGTTGGATACATGGAAAAAGCCAATGTCCATTCTCCGCTATCCACCAAACGTTCCAATTCTTCTGGACCACGAATCCCGCCGACAAAATCAATGCGTTTGTCTGTCCGCACATCTTGGATCGCGAAAATATCAGCCAGCACGTATTGTTGTAAAAGCGACACATCCAGCTGTCCTACCGCATCTTGCGGCACAGATGCCGGTTTGATGGTCAACTCCCACCACGCATGGTTTAGGTACAGATGAATCGAACCACGTTGCGCTGGTTTCTTCGTTGTAGTTTCTTGAATCGTAAAATGCTGGGCTGCCTGCTCAAAAAAGGTTTCTGGCACCGGTACCCGCAAGACCCGATTGTATTCCCAAATCGCTAATTCATTTTCTGGGAATAAGATTGCTAAAAAGCGGTCGCTTTCTTGGCTGCTTTGGCCATCGGCTCGCTTTTGCAAGCCAACTTTAACTGCTGACTCTGTACGGTGATGTCCATCCGCAATATAGAGGGCATTTACAGCCTGAAACTGCTGGGCAAAAGAGGCGACTAGCGCTGGATCATCGATCAGCCAAACACGATGCTGCACCTCATGATAGCTGACAAAATCATAGATCGGCGCATGCTCTGCTTGCCACGCATCGATCGCTTCTTTGACTGCTGCTGGTTGGCGATAGCTCAAGAAAATCGGACTTGTATTGGCATCACATGCCAGAATATGATTGATCCGATCGATTTCTTTTTCTGGACGGGTAAACTCGTGTTTCTTGATTTTCCCAGCGACATAATCATCGATCGAGGTACAGGCGACAAGCCCAGTTTGACTTCTGCCAGCCATCGTCAATTCATACAAATAATATGCGGGCGCCGTTTCTTGAATCAACCAGCCTTCTTCTTGAAAAGATGCAAGATTTTCAGCCGCTTTTTGATACACCTGTGTATCATAAGGATCGATTCCTGGCAAGTCGATCTCCGAACGGTCGATGTGGAAATAGCTGTAAGGATTGCCTTGCGCAAACGCTGCGGCTTCTTGTGAATTGACCACGTCATAAGGCAGCTCGGCCACTTTTTCTGCCAATGAGGCTTCTGGACGAATGGCTTTAAACGGAAATACTTGAACCATTAATACCCAACCTCCTGATTTTTGATGACCCGTACACGAACGATATTTTCGTTCTCCCGCAGTTTATCGGCTAATTGATTCAACAATGCCTCATCTTCAGAAGCGACATCTGCTAGGGTGTAAGCAAAGTCTTCCCGTCCACGATTCAGCATATTGTCGATATTAATCCCAGATTCCGCAATGATCGACGAAATCTGACCTAACATATTCGGTACATTGCGATTGATGATCGTCAGACGATAAGGCGAATGAAAAGCCATCTCAACGGTTGGAAAATTCACCGAGCGCTTGATGGTCCCGAATTCCAAGAATTTTTTCAATGTTCGGGCTGCCATCTTGGCACAGTTGACTTCAGCTTCTTCTGTTGAGGCACCTAAATGCGGCAAGACGAGTACTTTTTCATTGTGCAGCAATTGTTCATCCGCAAAATCAGTCGTATAGCCCGCTAAACGGTCGGCTTTTAACGCACGTAAAACGGCATCTGTATCGACGATTTCTTTACGAGAAAAGTTGAATAGCTTCGTTGTTGGTTTCATTTTCGCAAGTTCGGCTTCCCCGACGAGATGATGCGTGTTTTCCATTAGCGGCACATGAACCGTAATAAAATCACAGGTTGAAAAGACTTCCGCAATATCATTGGCACGCTTGACCCGACGAGAGATCGTCCAAGCAGTATCCACTGACACGTAAGGATCATAACCGACTACTTCCATCCCTAGACGATAAGCATCGTTGGCAACCATCGCTCCAATAGAACCAAGGCCGATGATTCCTAACTTTTTACCTTCTAACTCTGTTCCAGCAAATTGACTTTTTTGTGCTTCTGCTTGTTCTTCCACATTATCACCGTTCAAGGTTTGGACCCATTGGGCACCTCGTAAAATCGGGCGGACACTTAAGAGCAGACTAGCAATCACTAATTCTTTGACCGCATTGGCATTGGCACCGGGTGTATTAAAGACGACGATCCCTTTTTCAGTACATGCTTTGACGGGAATGTTGTTGGTCCCAGCCCCTGCACGAGCAATACCTAAGACACTTTCAGGAAAAGCGTAATCGTGCAATTTCTGGCTGCGCAGCAAAATCCCTTGCGGTTGGTCGCTCTCGTTGATGGCATACTTTTCTTTTTCTAAACGCTGTAATCCTTCTGGTGCGATCGCATTGAATGTTTTGATTTGGAACATTTATTTGACCTCCGCTTCAAATGATTTCATAAAGTCGACTAACGCTTGAACGCCAGCTAATGGAAAGGCATTGTACAAGCTTGCTCGCATTCCTCCAACGGAACGATGCCCTTTCAAGTTCTCAAAACCAGCTTTGACAGCTTCTTCATTGAAGCGCTGATCTAATGCTTTATCCCCTGTTACAAAAGGAATATTCGTTAGTGAACGGCTATCAACAGCCACAGGACTACTGTAAAGAGCAGAGGCTTCGATCGTTTCGTATAAAAGCGCCGCTTTTTGGCGGTCTTGTTCTAAAATTGCAGGAATGCCGCCTAATTCTTCCAACCATTCAAACACCAATTTAGCAATATAGATAGCATACGTTGGTGGTGTATTGTACAATGAGTCATTTTTAGCCTGTAGACGATAATCCAGCATTGGAGCGAAAACAGCATCATCATTGAGTAAATCTTCTCGGATGATCACTACCGTCAACCCTGCAGGACCAATATTCTTTTGGGCCCCAGCATAAATCACACCGAAGTCTTCTACGCGATAGTCATTGGCTAAAATATTTGAGGACATGTCTGCTACGATCGGCACATTGCCAGCCTGCGGAATCGTTTGAAAGGCCGTCCCTTCAATGGTATTGTTCGTGGTGATATGCAAATAAGCCGCTTCTTGATCGATCGCATCTTCTGAAATTTCTGGAATATAAGTAAAGTTTTGATCCTCACTAGAGGCAATGACTTCCACCGTCACGTTTCCAAGCGCTTTTGCTGCTTCAATAGCTTTCTTCGACCAAGAACCGGTATTTACGTATAAGGCTTTTTTGTTTTGTGCAAGATTCAAAGGGATCATACTGAATTGGAGACTCGCGCCGCCTTGTAAAAACAGTACCTGATAGTTTTCAGGAATCCCCATTAATTTTCGTAAAAGTGCTTCTGCATCTTTAATGATTGCTTCAAACAAGGAGGACCGATGACTCAGCTCCATAACGGACATCCCACTTCCGCGGTAATTCAAAAGTTCGGATTGTGCTTTCTCCAATACGGGACGGGGCAATACGGCAGGACCAGCTGAAAAGTTATAAACTGTCATACAAAAAATCTCTCCTTTATGTTAGATGTGAAAATCATTATAACAGATAGCCGAAAATGAAAAAAGCCTTAAAAGAGAAAATAATTTTGAATTTTCAGAAAAGACTACCAATTTCTTAACGTTCGTCATTTCGGCATTTTTTCAAATAGCCAGCGAGAAATTTCATTGTAAACGATCTCGCGGTTGCGCTCATTCAAAATCTCATGACGGCCATGTTCGAGCAAATACATCGTCACGTCAGCATTTTGCTTCAGTTGCTGAGCCAATTGGCGGACGCTTTTGCCATAGTGCCCAACAGGATCGTCTCCACCTGAAATCAGCAGCAGCGGCAATTCTGAATCAATCTTGCGCAGTTGATCCGGATCACTGGCAGCTTGTGTCAATGTAAAGAGATCCTTGTAAGCTGCTAAAGAAAAATGAAATTGGGTGTAAGGGTCCTTCAAATAGCGATCCACTTGCTGCGGATCACTGGTCAACCAATCTTTGGCGGTCCGATTGGGACGAAAACGCCGGTTGTGCTGGCCAAAAACTAGCTGTTCCATTACGTGATAAGGCCATTGCTGAGCGGCAAACGGCCGCAACAAGTTCGTGACGAGTTTGCCTCCTTGCATCAGCACGGCTTTTTCCATCGTGGTGCCCATGATGATCGCTCCTGTCAATGGATGTGGCTGACTAAACAAATAATTCCGCAAAACCAGCGATCCCATACTGTGACCTAAGATAAAGTATGGCCTGTCTGGATAGCAAGCAGCGGCGTACTGATGGACTATTGCCACATCTGCCACTAAATGTTTGGCGCCCTCTTTTTCACCAAAATGCCCATAAGCCTGTGTGTCCTTCACGGATTGCCCATGCCCTAAGTGATCATGACCGACCACCGCATAGCCTTGTGCAGTTAAACATTCCGCAAACTCATGGTAACGTTCAATGTGCTCAATCATTCCGTGGACGATTTGCACGACTGCTTTTGGCTGTTCTTCTGGCAGCCACGTTTTGACAAAAAGCTGATCCTTCCCATTTGATGAAGTCAGCTTTTCTTGATTCATCCTCATAGTTTGCACCTCTTTTGCTTTTTCTTTTCCCTCCGCCAAATAAAACGGTCGTTTTCTTTATTATACATGGAATTTTAGGCTATGGCGGTAGGAGTTGGGAATTTGCGAGGATAAAAAACTCCTGCCACATTGTCTAGAGACAAAGTAGCAGGAGTCAAACGATCATTACCCATCGCTTGGATTGGAAAACTTCCTCACTATTTTTTATTTGAATTTGACGATTTCTAAACGATCAATACTTAGCGTATCCACCCCAATCTCAGACGAAAGGGTGATTTCCTGCGCCCCTTTCGGTAACTTCATGCGGACTTGTAGCGGTTGATAATATTCGGAAGGATAGACATCCACCACGTGGTTTGCTTGTTTCGTTTCAATCCTGACCTGAATTGGGTCATTCAAGGAGAGATAATCAGTGGTTTTGACATAGGCAATCACCAGAAATTCGTCTGCTTCTTCAATCTGCGGGGCAAAGATAATTTTGTCAGTCGTTGATTCAAAGCCTTGGACGACTTTCTTAGAGAGTGCTGCCTCATCTTCGACAAGCACTAAATCGCCCTCCAGCAAAGCACGGCTAGCAGTTAATCGCAGTCGATTGGGCTCAGCTTTTGGCAACGCTTGAACATGCCATTCATCCAAAGGAGCTTCCATTAGAATTTTATCCTCTTGATCCCAACCAAACTTTTGTAAGCGGATCGAACGGTTCCAGCCCGAATGATCCCACCGAGCAGCATGATAAATCAGCCAGTCTTCAGAACCATCTTTTGATTTAGCAAATCCATTATGACCAGGTCCATAGACAGTGTTTGTCTGTTGGAAAATCGGCGCTGGTTCCTTTTGCCAGTTCGCTCTTTCTAGCGGATCATCAGCCACATCTAGGGTCATAAGACCAAGAGCGTAATCATTGTCCCAGCTTCCACTGGCAGAGTATACCAAATTGACTGTTACGTCTTTGATCATCACTTGAGGGGCTTCATTGATCAATGGTGTTTGCCGCATTTCCCATTCATATTCTGGTTCTGAGATAAGTCGTTTCTCCCCAATCACTTCCGTAGGGGAGGCCATTTCCGCTAAATAAAGATTTTGCGCAACATTTTCATACCCTTTCCAGCCCGACCAAAGGAAATAGCGTTTGTCATTGATCTCTAAGACTGTTCCATCAATCGCAAATTTATCATCCATCCCTTTGATCTCTTCCAATTGCCACTCACCCATGTATGGATCTTTTTGATGATTGACTAATGCGTACATACGATGCGTTTCTGAAGGACGATTAGCCGCGAAATACATCACCCAGCGATCATCTAAGTAATGAAGTTCAGGTGCCCAGATACTTTCAAATTCTGCTGGCATTTCCCAGATGATCTTTTTTTCACCAGCAGCAACGTGAGAGAGGTTTTCAGCACGCCAAAGCGTTAAATTATTCCCAGTCGTTTTGGTATAATAAAAGAACGCTTCCGTTTGCAAGATCCAAGGATCTGCCCCATCATTATCGATAATTGAAGTAAAATCGGTCACTTCTTCCCCTGGATCAGTTCCAGCGCTACAACCGGTTATCATAAGCGCAGCAATCAAGATACTTACTCCACTGAGCCAAGCTGCTGATTTCCCCATCGGACATCGCCCCTTTCCTTACCAATCATTTTATTCTACCTGCGGTGGATGAAACTGCTCATTGATCTCTTTAATTGCTGCCAAATCAACTTTTGGTTGGCGATCATAGGTCAGTAACCCATTGATTTCTTGTTCGACATCTGTCAACTGAGTGTAGCAATAGCCCCAGAGTCCGACAGAGTCATAAACAGCCACCATGATTCGCTGATAATCCTTCAAGAAATCTTGTTGATTTTCCACTGAGGTATAGCCCCAACCGGGTTGCCCCGAAACATCGAAGCCAATACCACCAAACTCGGTCAATAAAATAGGCTGATCCTGATAAGAAAATCCTCCAGCGAAAATCGGCCACGGGGTCGATACTCGACTCACCAATTTTTCTCTCGTGCTGAGACTGTCTTTGAAGTATAGATATTTTTGCCGTTCGGATTCTTGCCCATGCGCATAATTATGAATCGCACAAATATCGGTCTCCGTCATCGCCCAACCATCATTTGAAATAACCAACCGTTGCTGGTCTAACGAATGGATAAAGTGATACATCGCTTGAGAAAAATGCTGTTGCTGACGATCAAATGAGATTTTTGGCACACCCCAGCTCTCGTTGATTGGGACCCAAGTAACGATCGAAGGATGACTATAATCCCGAGTAATGATTTCTGCCCACTCTTGCATCAAGCGCGTTACCGAAAGATCTGTATAGATTGCCGGCGCCGCACACTCTCCCCAAACAAGAAATCCTAATTTATCTGCCCAGTATAAAAAGCGTGGGTCTTCTGTTTTTTGGTGTTTTCGGCAACCATTAAATCCCATTTCTTTGGCCAATAAGATGTCTTGTTTAAAGTCCTCATCTGTTGGTGCAGTTAACAAGCCGCTCGGCCAATAGCCTTGATCGAGCACCAGCTTCTGGTAGTAAGGCTTGTTATTTAAGTAAATCATACCGTTTTCTGTATGTATTTTACGCATACCAAAATAACTTTTTAGCTGATCGATGGCCTTCCCTGCTTCTCTAAGAGTCAATTCAACATCAAATAATTGCGGTTTTTCAGGTGTCCAAGACCAGCCTTCATGGTGAAAATTCGTCCGAAAAATTTCTTGCTGGAAAATATCAACCGCAAAACTCAACTTAGAAGTGATAAAGTCTGCCTTTCCGCTGGTAACTAAAGCACCTTTAAAATAGATTTGATATTCTAAGACTACTTGTGGCTGTAACTGGTTCAGTTCTACATCGATCTTAACGGCGCCAGCATCAAAATCACTCGTAAATTTCACCTGTTGCAGATGGGATTCGGCAACTACTTCAAGCCAAACTGGCTGCCAGATCCCTGTTGAGTTTGTGTACCAGATTCCTGCTGATTCTTCTTCCCAAAATTGTTTCCCCCGTGGAATGCTTTCATCAAAATGTGGATCAAATGCTCGCACACTTAGTATTTGCTCTTGTCCAGATACTAAAGCATCCGTGATGTCTATATCAAAAGAGGTATGCCCTCCGCAATGATTTTTCACATGATTGCCATTGACAAACACATCTGCTTCATAGTCCACCGCCCCAAAATGCAAAAGGACACGACTTTTTTCAGGGACTTGCACATTGAAGGTCCGATAATACCATACAACGTCGTGCACTTCTCGATGATCAATGCCGCTCAATGCACTTTGATAGACAAAGGGAACATTGATCTTGTACGGATAGTTTGCTTCATTTGTGTACCACTTTTCTTTTAAACCAAGATTTTGGTCATCAAAGGTAAATTGCCATTCACCATTTAAGCTTAACCAATTCTCTCTCTCAAATTGCGGTCTCGGGTATTCTTCTCTACTCATATTTCCTCCAAAAACAAATTATTTTATGCCACTTTGCAACGACATTGACGCCATAAAGCTTTTTTGCGCCACCAAATACAATAAAAAGGTAGGGATCAAAGCCAAGATTGCTCCGGCAGTTCCAATTCCCGGATAGGTCATGTATTGCCCTTGTAGCAACTGCAGCCCCGGTGTAATCGGTAATTTATCAATATCGTTTATCACGATCGATGGCCACAAGAAGTCATTCCATGAGCCAGTAAAACTAAATAACGCAACCACCGTCAATACAGGTTTGATCAGTGGTAAGATAATATGATAAAAGATTTGAAACTCGTTGGCCCCATCGATCACAGCCGATTCATCCAATTCTTTAGGAATCCCTAAAATGAACTGCCGAACGAGGAAAATGTTATAAACACCTGCAGCCCCAGGAACGATGACTGCCAGAAATGTATTGGTCCAACCTAACGTATCAACGATTTTAAAATTCGGGATCAAATTGACCACCCCGGGAAACATCATCGTTCCTAACAATAGGGCAAAAATCAAATCTCTCCCCTTAAAGGTGAGTCGTGTATAGCCATAGGCTGCAAACGAGACGATCACCATAACCAACAGCGTATGTGAAGTTGAAATAATCATTGAATTCACAAACCAGCGGAACACAGGAGAAGAATCATTGCCTTGTAACAAGCCAAAAAAATTAGCCAGCGTCCAATCTTGTGGAATCAAACTGAACCCAACCTTTTGAATCTCTGCCTCCGATTTAAACGAGGTAAAAATTGCCCATATCAAAGGAAAGAGCCAAATCACACAGACGATCGCTAGCAAAATAAAGGCAATTCTTTTCCCTAGTTTGTTTTCTCGCATCTTCTTCCCTCCTATCTTTCCATTTTTTTGATGACCATAAATTGCACAATCGAAACTGCCATGATTACAAAACCTAGTAAAATAGCCATCGCTGAAGAAATTCCTGCAACCGAGGTACTACTACCAAAAGCATTTTCTTGGATGTACATCATCAACACGCGAGTAGAATTGTTGGGTCCGCCACCCGTCAACATTAGTGGCTGACCATAAATATTAAACTGAGCGATGGTCGTCATGACCGTGGTAAAAACAAGCTGGTTGCGAATACTCGGCAAAGAAATACGGAAAAATTTCGTTATACTATTTGCACCATCTAATTCTGCTGCTTCTAACTGCTCTTTAGAGACGCCATTTAATGCAGCAACATAAATAATTAGATTCCCACCTAATGTCCACCAAATCGTCACGATCAAAATAGCGATCCATGCCCATGGTTGCGTGCCTACAAAATTGATGTCGATACCGAATACTTCTTTGATTGGCCCAAAAGATTTGCTCAAAAGGAACCCCCAAATAATCATGACGGCAGAGATTGCAAACAGTGTTGGCAGATAGAGAATCGATTGAAAAAAACGCATCATTTTTGGTTTAGCAGACAATGCAACCGCTAGCAACAAGGGAATTACAATACATAACGGAACGGAGATTGCCGCAAAAAACAGCGTATTTTTCATTCCATTAAAAAATTGCGTATGATACAACGAGTCTTGATCAAACAAAATCGTTTGAAAATTATCAAACCCGACAAAAATCGGTGTACTGAACAGATCCCATTCAGTAAAAGAAACATAGATCCCAATCACTGCAGGAACTAAAAAGAATAAAAGAAAAAGGAGCATATGCGGACCAATAAAAACGATTGGCCAGCCATTTAACCTTTTTTTCATCAATACCCATCCTTCCTTGTATTTCTAGTGCAGCTCTCAACAAGAAACAACTGTGACAGCCCTTTAAGCCTATCAGAATTCCTCCCCTATCAAAAAATGGACTGAATTCTTTTTATGGTCGCTCTTCCTTCTGCCACAGCCTCTATGTGAGAAGATTATTTCATCTTTTCTTCTACAACTTTTTGGATCTCACCAAAAGTCGTTTGAATATCTGCTTTTCCTGTGATCATGTCCCATGAGCGATTATCATATTCACCAAAGATATACGATAAGCCATCAACTGCGTTAACAGAAATTGCCGCTTGTCCTTTTTCTGTCTTCAATAAGAAGGATTGTGGCATCTCAACATATTCTTCATTGTCTAGCATAGCTAAGGAAGTAGGATTTGCACCTGATTTGACCCACTCTAATTGGTTTGCTTGTAACCAAGTCAGAAAGTCGACCATGCCACTTTTCTTTTCATCGGAACGTTCCTCGTTCGTTTTGAACATTGCAAACTGATCGACGCCTGAACCTTGAATGATATGTTCCGCATCCCATTGAGGAGTAAATGTTTGGCCCCAAGTGAAGTCACTGATTTCTTCCATATTACTTAGCATCCATGTTCCTTCTGGAAGAAAAATCAGTTTCTGGTTTGCAAAAAGTTTATTTGCATCTTCACCATCTGGGACCATGTAGCCGGCATCGTACAGATCCTTAAACTCTTGAACGGCATTGTAAGAATACTCATTATCGATATTGATGTTTCCTTGTGCATCTTGCCATTCCCCACCCATTTGTTGGTAGAGATTCGAATAATTCTGCATGCCCCATGTATAGCCAAAACTATAGATACCATCTGCTTTTGCTTTTTCCCCAGCTTGTCTGATTTCTTCATACGTCACTACGCCATCATCCAACGCTCCTGGAACATATTTATCCACCAAATCTTGGTTGTAATACATCACCCACGAACCCATGGTTGCCGGAATCCCATATTGACTATCATCCACTACACCAGTGTCCCAAGCAGCTTCAACGTAGTTTTCCCGTGCCAATTCTGTCCCATCGATCATGTCATCCCAGGTTTCAAGCATGTCTTGGTGTTTGTACGTAGGCAAAGCTTCTGAGGCAATCAAAGCCAAATCAGGAACACCTTTCCCCGATTTCCCCGCAGTCGTCAACTTTGAAGTAAAGGTATCACCTTGCATGCTTACTAACTTCACTTTAAAGTCTGGGTCTGTTTCATTGTATTGATCAATCGTTTTTTTGATTTTTTCACCGTCTGGTCCTGTCGTCGAAGACCAAAGCAAAATTTCTGAATTATTACTTGAGCTACCACTCCCGCCACAAGCAGCTAACAACACTGTACATAATAAGCTTGTCCCTACTAAAACAATAGATTTACTTACTTTCATTTTTTACACTCCTTTTAATTTAACTAAAAAGTAAAATGACATCCAATTATCAATAAACATAATCGTTAGACTATCGTCAAATAATGTTTACACCGTAAAGTTACTATAAACATAAAGCGCTGTCAACATTATTTTAACAAGGTATAACCAAAAATTATATCATTTTACTATTTTGTAAATCCACAAGGTTGTGTTATAATTAAACCATCTTTTCATTAAACATTTTAGTATAACGAGGTGATCGCTATGGAATTGGATTTAACAAACGCATCTTTACCGATCTACGAAGCACTGGCAAATGAAACTCGCTTAGCGATTTTAAGAGAATTAGGCGATAAGAAGAAAAGCATCAGTGAAATTGGACAAAAATTAGCAATCAGCAATGCTTTAATGACCAAACATATCCGTAAACTCGAAGAAGCTCAGTTGATCAAAACCGAAAAAGGATCGGGGCAAGACTGGAAGAAAAAATATTTGTCTCTAAAAACTGATTTCATCAATATCAATTTCCCAGCAAAAGTGTTTCCAGAAATGAATCTAACCTCCCAATCTGTGAAAATCGGCCACTTCACCGATTTTAAAGCTGAGCCTTCTTGTGGAATGGCGACCAAAGACCGCTTGATTGGCGCCTTAGATGATCCAAAATCTTTTCTGGATCAAGAACGTGTTGATGCAAGTATCATCTGGCTAAATAACGGTTTTTTAGAATACAAAATCCCAAATCCTTTGAAAAATGGTGAAAAAATCGAATTACTGGAAATCAGTATGGAGATCGCTTCAGAGTTCCCAATTTCGAATAACTATTGGCCCAGTGATCTTTCCTTTTACTTAAACAATCACTGCATCGGTAGTTACACCGTACCAGGAAACTTTTCGGATGTCAGAGGTTCTCTGACTCCGCAATGGTGGATCGATGAGTTCAGTCAATATGGATTGCTTAAGCATTTACGCATCAATCGCTATGATACTTCCCTCGATGGAGAAAAATTAACAGATCACAACCTGAATGAAATCGACTTAGACCACAGTGACTTTTTCACCTTTAAAATTGCTGCACCTGCAACTGCCGAAAACGCTGGTGGTTTGACCATTTTCGGCGATCGATGGGGAAATTATCCTCAAGATTTATTGTTCAATTTTTACGTATCGGAATGACTGTTGTCGTTCCATTACACAAAAAAAGCACGTAGCGAAGAGAGACCACTCCCTCAGCTAGTGCTTTTTTCTATTCTCTTACGCTGTGGCAAAAATGCGTTCAATCAACTGCATCACTGCTCGGACTTCTTCGTTTTTAACGATAGGTTCGGCACCGTTGCGTACAACGTTGTAAAAATTCTTGTAGAAAGGTTCAAAATCCGCTTCGGCTTTCGGGAAAGGAATCTCTTTGGCTGCCAATTCCGATGGCGGTGCCATCGTTTTCGTCAAGCCAACGCCTGCTTGAACTGGTTTTGGTGCGGCCACGTCTTCGCGACCTGTTGCCTGAACCATTTCACCATTTAGATCCCAATCGGTGATGGTGGCTGTTCCTTCCGTTCCTTTGATGTACCAGCGAGGCAATTGCGTGTAATTGGAGGTTCCAACTTCCACGATTGCTTTGACCCCATTTTCAAAAGTAATCAAAGCGAAGAACCCATCATCAACTTCTTCCCCCAACACAAAGCTAAGATCCGCTTTGACGTCTTTCACTGGGCTGTCGATCAGCCATAGCATTTGATCCAGCAAGTGAACGCCCCAGTCTAAAAGCATTCCCCCACCTTGTTTTTTCACATGGCGCCAGTCTCCTGGGATGCCGTTTGCCCCTTGGACCCGTGACTCTAATTGGAACAAATCACCGATCTGTCCATTACGGTACAGTTCGCGTACAAGTAGAAAATCAGGATCCCAACGGCGGTTTTGGTGAACCATAAAGGTATTGCCGGTTTCTTGGGCAACCGCCACGATCTCATCTAGTTCCGCAGTATTCAGCGCAACAGGCTTCTCGCAAACAACATGTTTGCCTGCTCTCAATGCAGCGATCGATAACTCTTTATGCAAGTCATTAGGTGTGGCGATCAATACTGCTTCGATCGTCTCATCGACTAAGACTTCATCATAGCTTTTAAAGATCTTATGCCCTTTTTCTTGTGAGATCGCTTGACGTTCTTCATTGATATCGTAAGTTCCTACGATGTGGATTCGTTCGTTTTCATTTGGTAAGATATTGTGGACATGGTACGCACCCATGCCGCCATATCCGATTACTGCAAAATTGATTGCACTCATGTCTGACACTCCTCGGTTTTCTTCTTATGCCCACCACATGGATGAAGCTTCTTCACGGATCATAATCGTCTTCAAGTTACTGATGGCACGAGTCAGTCCTTCATCAATGGACATGATTGGATCTTCATGTTCAATACTCAAGACATAATCATACCCATAAATTCTAAGCGCAGAAATAATATCTGACCAGACTTGTAAGCTGTGGCCGCAACCGACTGAACGGAAGGTCCAAGCTCGGGTTTTGACATTGCTATATGGCTGCATGTCCGTCAAGCCATGCATGTTGATATTGTCTTGGTCCAAATACGTATCTTTGGCATGGAAGTGATGGATCGCATCGGCTTCCCCTAAGATTTTGACCGCTGCCACTGGGTCGATCCCTTGCCACCATAAATGACTTGGATCCAAGTTACAGCCGATGGCTTTCCCCGCAGCATCTCGTAGTTTCAACATCGTATAAGGAGTATGTGCCAAAAAGCCGCCATGAAGTTCGATCCCGATTTTAACACCAGCCGCTTCCGCTTCCGTGTTGATGCCTTTCCAATAAGGAATCAGTTTTTGTTCCCATTGATAATTATAATTGTCATCGTATTCCGTTGGCCATGGCAATACTGGCCAGTTGACTTGCGTATCTGTTGCATTTCCGCCTGAAACGCCTGAAAATCCATTCACAACAGGTACATTCATTAAGCTGGCTAATTTGATGGTTTTGCGCAAAAGTTCATCGGCTTCTTGCGCTTCTGCTTTTAGTGGAGAGATTGGGTTGTTGTGACAGCTCAAAGCTGAGATTTCCAATCCTTTATCAGCTAATTTCGCTAAGTATTCTTTTCGCTCTGCTTCACTTGCTAGTAAACGGTCAATGTCTAAGTGGGCATTGCCGGGAGAACCACCGGTACCGATCTCAACGGTTTGGAGCCCTTTTTTCGCTACTTCATCGATCATTTCTTCAAAGCTAAGTTGATTGAATAACGGGGTAAAAACACCTAATTTCATTTTCTTTCCTCCTCAATTGCTTGAAAATGCCCATATGTTGGGTAACGATTTTCTGTTGGTGCACACCAGCGAGCCGCATTTTGGATCACTTTTTGCACTTTGGGATTGTAATAGCTTGGGAATGTCTCATGACCAGGCTGGAAATAGAAAATCTTGCCATTCCCACGGCGGAATGTACAGCCGCTGCGGAAAACTTCACCCCCAGGGAACCAGCTGACAAAGATCAATTCATCCGGCGCTGGAATATCAAAGTGTTCGCCATACATTTCCTCTTGCTCTAGTTCGATCCATTCGCCGACTCCTTCAGCGATTGGGTGGCTTGGATTAACATTCCAGATCCGCGCATGCTGATCGTCTACTCGCCATTTCAAATCGCACGACGTTCCCATCAACGTTTTAAAGATTTTCGAAAAGTGACCAGAATGCAAGACGATCAGTCCCATTCCTTCCCATACACGCTGTTGCACACGAGCAACGATAGCATCATCGACTTCTTCATGCGCCATATGGCCCCACCAAACCAACACATCCGTGTCAGCCAATACTTGCTCAGTCAACCCATGTTCTGGTTCATCAAGGGTCGCCGTTCGCACTTGGAAATCATCCTCTTCTAAAAACTTGGCAATTTGACCATGGATTCCTTCTGGATACATTTTTTGGACGATCTCATTCGTTTTTTCATGACGAAACTCGTTCCATACCGTAACATGGATCATTGGTAGACCTCCTCTACGATGTCTTTTAATTGCAGATAATCAATCCCGCTAGCTTCTAAAGGAGCGAATTTTTGAAACGCTTCCTGCTCGACGATCAGCCATGGTAGTTCTAATGCTTTAGCTGCTTCTACATACGACTTAATTGGTAAAATCCCATTGCCGATCTCGGTGCTTTCTTGCGGCTGCTCTTGCATATCTTTGATATGAACCAAGCCGACCTTCGTTTCGCGTTCCTTTAGCCAAGGTAAAACAGCCACGTTTGCAAAGGCTAACCAGTAAAGGTCGGCTTCCAAACGCAGTTGCGGATTGTCTTTGATCAGTTCATCGATCATGGATTTTCCAGCAACTTCAGTAAATTCATGGGCATGGTTGTGGTAGTAGCAAGTCAGCCCTTCTGCCTGCAATTTTTGGGTGATCTGGGTCAGCTCCGCAGCAAAGGCTTGCCATTTTTCCAAAGAATCAAAGCCCGCATACGGAATCACGATCCGTTGATTGCCAATCGTTTTTTCAAAAGCGACGGTTTCTTCAAAACGATCTTGCAATGCTTCAAACGGGATATGGGAAGCCGCGACCGCCAAATCCAACTGCTCCAGCATTTCTTTGATCTGAGTAGCACTGTGTCCATGATAACCTGCAAATTCAACACCGTCATAGCCGTTTTGTTTTACTGTTTTCAACGCTTCAAAAAGATCTGTCTTGCAGTCCTCTTGAATACTCCAAAGCTGTAAAGCGATTTTCGGTTTTGTCATTTATGCTCGCTCCTTTTCTTCCAGCAGTTCTTATAGGTAGACTGGCTCACCGGTTTGCGATGATTTGTAGATCGCTTCTAGAATCTCCGTCACGACCATTGCTTCTTCAGGTTTGACCACTGGTTCGGTATCGTTGATGATCGCATGGATCCACGATTGTGCTTCTAAAATTTCTGGCGTCTCCCCGTTTCCTTCATAAAAATCAACGCCGCCTGTTTCAAGTTCGATATTTTTTTCATACAGCAAGCTGTGGTCTTCCCCATTGATGGTCAAACCGTTGTTCATATCCGCACCGGCTTTGCTGCCCATCAGTGTCGTTTTGGCTTCTTTCACATCCAAGCTGTTGAGCGCCCAGCTGGCTTCTAAGAAAATCGTTGCGCCATCTTCCATGACCACAAAACCAAAGGCCGAATCTTCTACTGAGAATTTCTCTGGGTCCCAAGGGCCCCAAGCATTTGCGGCATTTTTGGTTTGCGACAACTCATGATACGCTTTTCCGACAACAAATTTTGGTTTGTAATTGTTCATCATCCATAAGGTCAGATCCAATGCGTGGGTACCAATATCGATCAACGGACCGCCGCCTTGCGCTTCTTCATCAAGGAAAACACCCCAAGTTGGCACAGCCCGACGACGGATCGCATGAGCTTTCCCAAAATAAATGTTTCCTAACTGTCCTTCGGTGCACACTTCATGAAGATAACGAGAATCTTTTCTAAAACGGTTTTGGTAGCCGATCGTGAGTTTTTTTCCTGTTCGGTTGGCTGCTTCGATCATCGCTTTGGCTTCTGCCGCTGTTTTTGCCATTGGTTTTTCACACATGACATGACAATCTGCTTCTAGTGCAGCAATCGTCAACTCAGCATGTGAGGCGTTTGGTGTACACACATGGATTACATCTAGATCAGCTTGTGCCAACATTTCTTGATAATCGCTGAATACTTGGGCATCTTCAGTCCCAAATGCTGATTTCGCTTCAACTGCACGTTCAACCAGCAGATCACAAAAGGCAACCATTTCTACTTCTTCTACTTGAGACAAGGCAGGCATGTGCTTGCCGTTTGCGATCCCACCGCACCCAATGATTCCAACTTTAACTGTCATATCTTTCCTCCTGAAAACGCTTATTATTTTCTACCCCCTCATTATAGCGAAACATCGAAAGCAGTTCTTCCCAGTTTCCATTGAAAAAATTCCCGAAAATTATCTTATGAAACTTTAACAAAAAGAACCACTCCACAATTTATGCAAAGCGCTTAAAAAAACACTATCGAGAAAAAAATAGTGCCAGATCAACAAAAAAACAGTCGACAAGCAAAGGCTCATCGGCTGTTTCTATCAATTTTGATTCAATTGTTTCTGGTACTGCAACGGTGATTGACCAACAGCTTCCTTAAAGACATGATGAAATGTTTTGACACTGGCAAAGCCTGCTTTTTCAGCGACTTCCGCCATCGGGATCTTTTCATTTGCCAAGATAAATTTGGCTTGATTGATGCGGTATTCCGTCAAAAACTGCATGAAGGTCTTGCCAGTATTGGTTTTAAAGAAACGCGTGAAATAATGGGGACTAAACCCTACATGTCTTGCGGTGTCCTCCATTGTCAAGACTTCTTGGTAATGGGATTCGATGTACTCAAAGACATCATTCAGACGCTGCAAGGTTTCTTTGTATTGTGCGGCCGTTCGTTTTAGTGGATTGACGGCTCGTTTTCGCTTTGGCAAGCTTTGATAGCACTCCCCGATCAACTGGTAAAGCAGCCCGAGAGTCAAATAACGCTTCCCAACAACATTTTCCTCTTCCAACTGATACAACTCGATCAAGAGACCTGTTATTTTTTCCGTAAAACTCGCTGGCCAATTTTTGCTGTGGGGCTCCCCTTCTTCAAAGAGTGTCATCAAGGATACTTCATTTTCTCGCAGCAACGGCTCTTCAAAAAGCTGCATATCAAATTGATAGACATAGCGTTCACTCTCAGGCGATGCTAGAAAATAGTGGGGTTGCCCGCTGGAAAAAAGATACAGATCCCCTTCCTCCAACTCAATGATCGTATCGTCAACACCAATATTCACCGTGCCACGCTTAGCGTAAATGATCTCGATTTCTTTATGGACATGGGGATAAACGATGGTCAAACCATCATTTAGAAACGTTCGAAAACGAAATTCACTTTCAAATTCAGGAATTTCAAGATACATACTCATGGCTGACCGACTCCTTCGCTCTATTCTTATTTATTATAAGCGAAAAATTGCCTAAGAGAAAACCTTTTCTCAGCCAATCATAGTTTCTTCTGCTTTTTTGTGGTATCGTATTCAAGAAAAGGAGTCTTGTTTATGAATTATTATGATCAACATCTGCATACATTTTTGTCTTTTGATTCAGATGAACAGTTTGAGAATTATCTAGCTTACCAGCCTGCCTACTTCGTTGCGACAGATCATTTCGATTTGAAGAACCCCTATTCGGGATTCCGTGATGATATTCCTGACTATGAATTACTAGTAAAAACCCACCAGAAGCTGCAAGAGACCACAGCGACGAAACTCTTAAAAGGCATCGAGATTGGTGTCGTGCCTGGTCAAGAACAAGAAATCTTGCGCTATCTTGAAAGCCATCCTTATGACTTGAAATTGATCAGTATCCATCAAAACGGTACCTTTGATTATATGGACGATGCCGTGTTGACGAAGGACAAATTTGCAGTCGCCAAACAATACTTTGACCAAATGGCCCACGTATTGGACTCGTTTCCAGACGGGCATATCGTGACCCACTTTGATTATGGCTTGCGTCGTTTCCAATTTACAGCTGAGGAATTGGCCGCCCATTTTGAAACAGAGTTAACGACGATCTTCAAAAAAATCGTTGCCCGTGACTTAGCGATGGAAATCAACGCGAAGAGCTTTGGCCCCTATCAAAATGCCCACCTTTACCAATATGCTATCCCGCTGTATCAAAGTGTCGGGGGTAACTTGTTCACCCTCGGCTCTGATGCCCATAAAGCCAGTGACTATCGGTTAGATTTTGCAGCGATGAGCGATCTATTGCGTTCCTTTGGTGTCAATCAATTAGCGGTCTTTCAAGGTAGCGAACGGTTTATGGCGGATCTGCCGACAGAATAAGCTTATTCTTTGACTATCATGCTAAAAAATTAAAAATGACCAGCCTATAAAGGATGATTCCAGCTTCATTAGCAATCATCCTTTATAGGCTGGTCATTTTAGACGTGCGTATTATTTAATGGTTTTCAATCCTTGCACATTCAGGTCACGAAAATTAATGATCGTTTGATCCGCTGGCAGATCTTGCGCAGGGAATGCTGGATTTGCAAAACCAATACAGTACATACCCGCATCTTTGGCAGCTTTACAGCCATTGATCGTATCTTCAATGACGATACATTGCTGAGGGTTCGTGCCCAACGAAGACGCTACTTTCAAAAATACGTCGGGAAAAGGTTTCGAGCGTGCTACCTCTTCACTACTGACGATCTCAGTAAAATAGTTTCGCAACTGCAATTGATCCAGGTTCTCCTCAATCTCTTTTTTGGGAGAAGAGGAAGCAACACCAAGCTGAAAGTTCGCTTCTGCTAACTGCCGAATCAATGTTTGCACATGAGGAATCGCTTTGACGCCATCACGTGTGATCAACGCTTTTCTTCTGAGATTCATTTCTTCAATGTACGCTGAAACAGATTTTTGTAACTGTAATTCTTCCTTCATTTTTTCCCACATAAATTCTGCAGTGGTCCCCATGAACTGATAGTGATACGACTCATCTACAAGGTGTCCTTCACTATGAAGCATCGCTGTTTTTGATTCTAAAAACGTATACTCAGAATCTACGATAACCCCATCCATATCAAAAATTACCGTTGGCATCATTGGCATAACCCCTGAATCGATGGCGACTCAAATGTCTCGACCCAGTCATTGTGAAAGTCCGTTATTGCTTTTTGAATGGAAGGCATGGCTAATCCTTGTCGATAGATGTCTGGATCAGCAGTGAGCGCATGTGCCCCTGCACGAATCGCGCGATTCATTTGCGCAGTGTTCTTAAAGCTTGCAGCAAGGATCTTACTTTGTGCTTGAGTGGTATGAATCGCTTGTGCCAATGATTCAATGACTGTTGGTGCATCAACATTGATATTTTCCATACGGTTATAGTATGGCGCCAAATAATCGACTCCAGCACCAATCGCTAAGAACCCCTGTAATTCGGTATAAATGGCTGTAGCTGTTAAATTGAATTCACGCTCTTTTAATCGTTTGATGGCTTCTAACCCATTTTCATTGACAGGGATTTTGATATAGACGTCGTTTCCCAGCTTATTGATAATCGTTTCTGCATCTAGAATCATCTCATCGACAGTTTCCCCAACCACTTGAACGTGTAAGGACGCTTCTCCGATTCGTTCTTTCACTGCTTGCAAATGAGTAAAAAAGTCGATGTTCCCCGCAGCTTTCAAAATCGTGGGGTTCGAGGTTACTCCTGCCAGCGGGAGTACCTTTTGATAGTGGGTGATTTCCTCAAGATTTACTGTATCCAAAAAGAATTCCATTGTTTACACTCCTTCAATCTTACGTTTTACTAGACAGTTTCCTTACTTAATACTGATTTTTGTTCCTTTTTCAATCACAGGGATCGTTTTTTCTTCTACATAAAGTGTGCCTGGTAATTCAGAGGTCGAACTGCCATCAAATTTAATCGTGATGTGTCCTAACTCTTGCAAATTCCTTGATACCACGTCACCTACCGAGGTAATTTGATAGCTTTGATCATCGATCCATAATTTTTGTTCAGATGTAATCGTGCCATTCATTGGCTGTACTTCAATATTGTAACAATAGTCAGCTAATGCTGCCGGTGCATCTTTGCCAAAAAGAATGATCATATTTTCTTCGCGAAATAATTCTGCCTCCACACCGATTGAAAGAACTGTCGTAGTAAAAACTGCCATTTCTGCTTCCTCCTATACTGATTTAACTATAAAGTCCAAAACTTGCAAGCCATGCTACGAAGACCCGTGGTACACCATTTAAGAAACGAGAATAAAGAACAGAAGGTACCCCAACCTCAACCGTTTCCGCTTCTGCCTCTTCTAATCCTAACCCAACTGGAATGAAATCACAGGCATTTTGAGTATTGATCGCAAATAATGCAGGTAGAGCAAGTTGAGGTGGAATCGTTCCTTTACCGATCTCGACCCCAATCAGAGTTCCAATCACTTGACTGATCACTGCCCCTGGTCCAAGTAACGGGGAGAGAAATGGCAGGGAACAAATAAAGCCAATGATCATCAATCCCCAAATATTGCCAGCCAATGGCGCCATTACATTCGCAAAGAAATTTCCAACGCCTGACCCTTGAATGATCCCAATCAACAGGGAAACAAATGCCATGAAGGGAATGACGGTATTGATCATCGTCTGAACCCCATCTCGTGCAGATTGGTTAAAGGTCGCAACGACTTTCCCGGCGCCCATCCCGATCTTGGCAATAAAATTTTGCTGCTCGGCTTTTTGCTCCGTGATTTTTTTCGAAGTATCGTAGGTAAATTCCCGCTTAGTAGCTGTTGCTTCATTGATGACAGTGATTGCTTCTTGCTCTTCGCTTAATGAAATTTGGTCGACCCCAACCGCTGAAACATAGATCTGTTCATTGATATATTGTGCTAATGGCCCGCTTTTCCCCGTTGCGACGACATTGATCGTCGGAATCCCTTTTTTGGGATAAATACCGCAACGTAGTGTGCCACCACAGTCAATGATTGCCAATGCAATTTCATCATCGGGAATCGATGTTTTAAAGCCATTGACTGCTTCCATTCCCGTTAATTCAACAATTTTATCAACGATTGCAGGTCGCTCACCACCACCAGTAATGTAAATAAATTTATGTCTTTCTTCTGTCGGCGTGATCACTAAGGGACCGCCATAACCACCGCTGCCTTTGACTACTCGTATACTTTTATACGTCATCTTGATTCCTCCTTATTCTGCCACTAGTTTGACGGTTTTACTCAAAGTGATGCCTTGCTGCTTACACACGTAAGCAGTCGTAAAGTCGGTGACCCAACCACCAATAAAGTTCATGATCATACCGACCAACAGATAACGAATCGCCAGCTCCATCGAGTTTAAGCCTAATGTTGTGATTCCTTGGGCAATACCCAACCATACAAAGAGTTCTCCCGGATTGATATGAGGAAATACCCCATTACTGGTGTGACAAAATTGCGCTTGTGAAGCATAATAGCTAGGTTTATAGTATTCAGGTAAAAAGCGAGCCATAGTAAACGACATTGGATTTCCTAACATAAAGGCAGATAGGAAAGGTAAAAGCAAATAGCGAGTAAAAGGATTTTTTGAAGATAAACGTGCCACTTTGGTCACGCGTTCTTCTCCTAAGAAAGCAATCAGCGTATTCATGGCGACCATCAGCATTAGCACCACTGGAACGATACCTGTCATCCATGAGATAAAGGTTTCTGCTCCGGTTTGAAAAAGGCTCATAAAACTTTCAGCAAATTTTGTAATATACTCCATTATTTTGCACTCCTTTTTTCTTTCATGTATATTTTCTCTTTCCATGTTTGTATTTGTATTTTCAACAGTGTTACAGGCGACACTCCTTGATTTTCGGTATAGTTCCCGGCTTCTGTGCGCAAATAGATTTCTCTGGCATTTTCCATCGCTTGAATCGTCAACTTGTTTTCTTTTTGCACATTGGGATGGTACTTATCGATATAATGAATATCTTCTCCTAGATAGACCGGCAGCTCTTTAAACTTCGCCAACACGGTTACCCCTTGCATCTTTCTGGCATCAAGAATGATCCCTGCTGGATCGACCGCAAATAAAACGATCGTTCCTGCTTTTATTTTCCCAGCTCTGCGTCCAATCGCTACCTTGCCTTTTTTGCGCAGTTGCTGATAGTTTTGATTAAAGTGTTTGATCTGTTTTAACCCAAAAAGAATTTGTAACAAATAGGCGCCTAAGGCAAAAATACCAAATAGATAAACAAAACTCATATAATCAACTCCTTCTGATAAAGCCATTCTTTCAATGCCAATAGATTTTCTCGGGCACTGATTTCTTCTCTGAAATCCGCGTTGCCAGCAATCGCAAATAATTCATCATAAATGCGCAACAAGTCTTGTTCGTTTTTCCCTGTCAATTCACTTGGAATACCTAACAAAAAAATCAGTTTGATATTGCCCTCAGGAGTAACCAATTTCCTTTTGAATACACCTATCGACAGAACGATTTTATCTGTTTGATCATTGATCGCATGGGGAAAGCCAATCTCAGAATCAAAAATCGTGGCATGTTTTTCCTCTCTTTGTCTGATTCGTTCCAAAAAGCACTCATCTACTATATGCTCCTTTGTTAATTCGGCGATCATTGACTGGACATTCTCTTGATAGGTCAAGTCAGGATCTAAGTGATTAAAATGTAAGAGGATCGACTGCTTCCCTACTGACTGCAAGCGTTCGGCTTTTTCCCACTCATTGCGCAACCAATGATCGTCAAATAAGTTGGTCAATTTAATGATTGGACTTTTCACTTGCTCTAAATGTTTTAATGGAATCGTCGTAAAAATGGCGAAGTAATCGGTCATATTTTCCTGCTGATAGGCTTCCTCTGATAAATGGGTGATGCGAATATCATTGCCTAAGACTCGTTCCAATTGACGACGAATGATCATCGCCGTACCTCTGCCACTGTGACAAACTACAGCAATTTGCTTTTTGGCTGGTTCGTTTTGTTGGCTTTTCAAAGCAAGTTCAAAATAAAGTGCTAGATAACTGATTTCGACTGTGGGTATGGTTCGACCAACCACTTCTTCAATCTCTTGTAGACCGACTTTGGCTAATTCATAGGCAAAGGGATATTGTCGCTCGATTTCGCCGTAAAACAAATCGCTTAATTTTGCTTGGACCACGATTCGGTTGATCATATACTTTAAGTGTTCTTTCATTTCTAAAAACAAAACTTTCTCATTGATATCCAAAACGAGCGTGCGATGGATTCGCTTTAGCATCGCTTTAAAGTACTGTTCGACTGCTGTCGGGACAACCGTACGCTCAATTAAGGAATTTGCAGATAAATTTAACGGGAACCAGAGAAAGTCCTGTTCTGTTTGACTTAAAGTCACTCGGTATTTGGTCTCTAGATGATAGATCAACTGCTCGATTTGTTCTTCTTCTTTGATGAAATTTGTATAACAATTCGGTATCGTCTCTAAATAATTCCCTTCAATGATCCTTTTCATGGAAATAGAAATCACTTTATACAGTAAACGACCATAATACTGCGGAATCCCTGAGAGAGAAATGATTTTTTGGATCATTGCTCGTGTATCGTTTTCTAAATGATTTTCATAAAAATAATCTTGTACATAATAGATGTAAAGCAATCGCAGATTAAATTCACTTCCTTTAATCTGAATCCCTCTATTTGGCGTTCCAACTACTTCTGTATCAAAAGGCTTGAGTAGCTTTTTTAGCATCCGAAAATCATTATAGACAGTACTCCTACTGATCCCTAGCGCTTCAGACAGATCGTCAATTAAAATAAATGACTTTTCCTCGATCAATTGTTTTAGGATAAATGCTACCCGCTTACTTGCTGAGTTAAAATCGGTTTCTTTTTTTAACTTTCCAGCCAAAATGAGTTCAAATTCTTCAGCGTCTTCTACCTCAATCGAATAGCTCTTTTTCCTTTGCACGATTTTCGCAATACCAATTAGTTCTTCATTAAGCAGATCAATACTACTCTTTACTGTTTTTGAACTACTGCTCAACTTTTTCTGTAAATCAATGATTGAAATATCCTTATGGGTTATTAACAAGTCTAAGATTTGATACCATCGATTTACGAATGCCATTTTATCCCCCTATTTCTATCCCCTAGTTTTTCCTCCCGCTACATTTGTTGTCACTCCTGTAATATAACTGGATCGATCAGACAGGTAATAGCAGACCAAGTCAGCTACTTCTGACAATTTGCCACTCCGACCTAGAGGAATTGTACTCGTTTTTGTGTATCCTTCTCGCAGTTTTTCAACTGTCGTCCCTCTTGTGTAAGCCAATGCCTCCTCATAGGCAGGCGTTCTCAAACCTGTTTCTTCCATGATGCCGGGTGCAATACCCACCACTCGAACATTTGATTTTCCTAATTCTTTTGCCCATGATCTTGTATAGCTATTGAGTGCCGCTTTGGTAGCAGCATATGCACTTTGCCCTTCAGATCCTTCAAGCCCTGATTCTGATGACATATTGATGATGACTCCAGATTTTTTATTGACCAATTCTCGGGCTACTGTTTGCGTCATTAGGAAAACGCCCTTTTGATTGATTGCACTCATCTTGTCAAAAATAGGATCTGACAATTCATATTTCCCATGAGGATCTTTCTTATCTACTAAAAGACGTGGAATATTGATCCCTGCATTGTTCACTAAACCATCGACAGTTCCAAACCGCTCAACGACTTTTTCTACACCTGACTCCACCTCTTCCCTTACTGAAATATCCGTTTCAACAAACAACAAATTGTCATGTTGTTGGGTAGCTTCTGTAAGGTCAAAATTTGCCACATTCACCCCTTGCTCTAATAAACTTTCGACAATCCTCTTTCCGATTCCTGAAGAACCTCCTGTTACGATCACGGTTTTTCCAGCTATATTTAACCAGTCTTTCATACGTTCCCTCCTACAATTTGATTACGCTTTCAGTATAAGCGTTGACCAATAATAATTAAGACAGGATTTTTTCAAAGATCTGGAAAAAAAGTGTACGAATTCACTGAATAATCTTCAGACCGTTTGCCTTATAAAACAATGCAATTTTATTTTGCAACTGAAAGAATTCATGTTGAAGCGACTTCTATTCTATCCTATCTTCTCCTTAGATGGAGCCATCCACTCTTTTTTAAAGGATGGTTTGTGTACTAATTGCTCTCGATTTTTCCACAACAAAGCCACTCCAATAACAAGCAGTCAAAGAAAGAAAAACTCCTACCTTTTTCTTCCACAAAAAAAGCTTAGGAAAATTCCCTAAGCTAATTGAAACGATTGAAATTAGAGTGTATTAAAAAGGCGGAGATTGGTTAGTACGCTCCTTAAGAATGACCCAACTCGTTGACTTTTTCAAATGAAGACTTCGGCGAAAGTCAATCTCAGATATCCGTTTAACCGTCTGGAAGCCAGCATATGTTGACACCTTATTTCCCCAAGTTCAGATATTCCCATTGAAAGAAATCATTCAGTTGTTGCCTGACAAGAAGAAGCTGTTTCCATTAGCACTTCATTCAATGTTTCGATGTTTTTTCTACCGTCTGTTTGCATCCATTGTCTTGCAGCAGCTTCTCCTTTAGTGGCAAATACCTTAACACCATCTGCCCAAGTTGCTCGCCCGCATAATACACCATTGAAGGTTGAACCAGCTGCTTTGGCAAAACGGAGGGTTTCTTGAAAAAGCTCCGCACTGACGCCCCCGCTAAGAAAAATAAATGGACAAGCAGTCATTTGGCTTTGTTCTTTAAAGAATGCTGCAGCCTCTTTTTGTGTATAGACAACTTCATTTCCGAACCCTTCAACAAACTTCATATTGACAGGAACTTCTACTTTCAAAACAGCCACGTTATAGCGCGACTCCGCAAAAACCTTCATCATTTGATTGACTTTATGTGGTTTGATCGTTGCGTATTCTTTCGATGTGTTATCCGAAATGGTCGCATCATAGGAGACTAGCTCTAAGAAAAAGGGCAGCCCTTCCGCCAGACATTCAGAACCGATTCGTTCTATATAAGCTTTCTTTTGATCGTTGATCGCATCGCTTTCGTCTACATCATAGTAGAGTAAAAACTTACAGGCATCTGCTCCTGCCTCTTTGAGCTTCTTGACTGACCAATAATTTAACGAGTCTGGGAGTCTCCCAGGCGTCGTTGCGTCATACCCCGTTTTTTCATAAGCCATCAATAGACCAGTTTGCTGAGCGCGTTCTTTTGCTGCCGGAAGTCCGTATTCTGGATCTAATAAAATAGCCGATGCATAGGGTGTTAGTTCTTCAGAGACGATGGTTTTAAACTGCTCGATCGCTGCATCCGACACTTCTTTTTTATATTGACTTAGCATCCTCTTTAATGCGCCTCTTTGATCGATCGCTAAGGCACTGATGATTCCTTTTGAATTACAAAGTTTTGTTACTGCTATCGGTTGCTTCATTGTCGTAGTCATTTTTTCAATTCCCTTCTAGATACTGATTCATTACTTGTAGTAAAGCTGTTTTAGAAGTAGTTGTTTGGATCGCTTTTTTAAAATCTTCTTTCATCAGCATCCTTGCCACTTGAGATAAAATCGTAAGGTGGGTACTCCCAGCTTCATTCTCTGGTATAAACATAGCGATGATCGTATGGATTTTTTGTCCGTCTAAACTGTCCCAATCGATTGCTTCTCTAAGTTTGATTACACTAATAAATGGTCGTCTAATAACACTGCTCTTCGCATGAGGAATGGCAAAACCATCCATCATGCCTGTAGAGCCTTGTTCTTCTCGAAGGATAAATGCTGCTTCCACTTCTGAAGCATTCGTAGCATCGCCTTGTCTCCGACTTTCTTTTGCTAGAAATGATAAAGCTTCTGCTTTATTCTTTAAGAGGGAATCGATAAAAATATATTCTTCCGTAATCATGCTTTCACGTCCATTCTCTGTTTGGCAACTTTTCTTTTTTGAACCAATCCTAGCAACAAACCACCTGCGATCGATCCTGCCAAAATCGCACTTACCCATAAAAGACCATGAGTAACAACGGGTAATACCAGGAAGCCACCATGAGGTGCAGGCACTTGCACTTTGAAGAGATAGGTCAGTACAGCAGCAATCGAAGAACCAAACATCATGATCGGTAACACTCTCAGCGGGTCTTTTGCCGCAAAAGGAATCGCTCCTTCTGTAATATGTGTTGAGCCTAAGATAAAATTGACTAATCCAGCATTTTTTTCATTTGCATCAAAATACTTCCCAAAGAATAAAACGGCAAAACCTGTAATCAATGGTGGGGCAATGCATGCTGCCGAAACTCCTGCCATGAAACTAGTATTTCCTTGTGCCAATAAAGCAGTACCTGTTACATAAGCTGCTTTATTGATTGGTCCTCCCATATCGAATGCACACATACAGCCAACAATAATTCCTAATACAAAGGGACTAGAGTTTTCGAAACCAGCTAAGAAGGACATCATTGCTTCGTTGATTGTTGCCATCGGTCCTGACACAAAGTCCATAATCAGTCCTGTAATCAAGACTCCTAAAACAGGATAAAGAAAAATTGCTTTCAAACCATCTAATGATTTAGGTAAAAGAATCAATGCCTTCATCAGACCTAGCACGACATAACCGGCTAAGAAACCTGAAACGATCCCACCTAAGAAACCAGTGCCGCCGTCTGCCGCGATCAAGCCCCCAACAAACCCAACCACTAGTCCTGGTCGTTTCGCGATGCTCTCCGCAATAAATGCTGATAGGATCGGGACCATCATACTCATAGCAAAACCACCGATTCCATTGAGTCGGGCAGCAAATTCGTTGTACTGAGCGTTAGTTGGATCAGCCGAATAAATCCCCCAAAGAAATGAAATAGCAATCAAGACTCCCCCACTGACCACAAACGGCAACATATGAGAGACACCATTCATTAAGTTTTTGTAGATCGTATGTCCAATCCCACTGACGGCTACTTCTTCTTTATCGGTCGGAACAGATTGCTTCGACTGTTTGATTTTCCCTGCACCCTCTAAGGCATCAGCGATCAATTGATCCGCATTGCGAATGCCCGAAGCTACCGGGACATCAATGATTTTTTTGCCTGCAAAACGTTCGGCTTGAACATCTTTATCAGCCGCGATAATGACTGCGTCGGCAGCTTCGATCTCTTTAGCAGTCAATGCATTTTCGATCCCAATCTGTCCATGAGTCTCTACTTTGATCGAAATGCCTCGCTTCTTAGCGGCTTGCTCTAATGCTTCTTGTGCCATATACGTATGCGCGATCCCCGTCGGACATCCCGTCGCAGCTACTATCTGAAATTTTGTCATTTATGGACTTCCTTTCTATGAACATGTATTTGCGCTTCCAATTCAGGGATATCTAAAAAGTCAGTCAATCCCTTTTTAAAAGCAGTTGAACTTCCCGCTGCAATACTTCTTTTCAATGTATGAGAAACCTTCTCCTTGCGAACCATCCCAGCAATAAAGGTCCCTAATAAGCTGTCTCCCGCACAGGCTGTATTTACCACTTTGCCTTTTGGAGCATTAGCGATCAGACAAGTTGCTTCATTTAAAAAAATCCCCCCCTCACTTCCTAAAGACAGCAACACATTTTGCGCTCCTTCTGCAATTAACATTTGACCGTATTTCTGATAATCTTCGGGTGCGATCGTGGCGACATCAAATAGTGTCGCTAACTCTTCTTCATTTGGTTTGATTAAGTAAGGACGATACTGCAAACATTCCCGAACTTCCTTATAACTACTATCAATAATCAGCTTGACTTCTCGTTCCTGACAGATTTTACTGATCTCAATCAAAACCGTCGGCTGAACACCTTTTGGCAAACTCCCAGAAACACAGAGAAAATCACCTGGAATAAGAGTCTTGATTTTTGCTAACAATCGTTCCACATTTTCTGGACTGATCGCTGGTCCTTGATTGACCAATTTATATTCTTTGTTTTCTTCGTTGACTTGTGTAAAGACATTGATCCTTGTCATTCCATTAACCGCTACAAAATCGTTCTTGATGTGCTTTTCGCTTAAAAAATCTTCAATATATTTTCCTGTAAAGCCACCACTAAATCCTAAAGCAGTGCTGGGAATACCTAGCATTTTCAAAATAAGAGAAACGTTCACCCCTTTGCCATTGGCTTGGATATCATCATCTAGTGTACGATTGACAACTTGAGGCAAAAGCTGTTCTGTTTCAATAAATAAGTCAATCGCTAAATTCATCGTGCATGTGTAAATCGTTCCCATAATTGTTCCTCCTTGCTGTACCTTAAGTATGCACTGTTTCTGAATGTACATGTTTTCTAAAACGATCCATTCTGTTGAAAACATTTTCAATCTTGTTTGATTCCATTTGATTTTCAGATACAATCACACTAAAATAGCGATAAGAGGTGGCAAGATGGACAACAAATTAAGTGAAGCAGAACTATTTTTATGGAATTACATTACGCAAAACCTTTCAGAAATTCCGAGCCTTTCGATTATCAAACTAAGTGAACTGGCAAATGTTTCAACGACAACGATCGTCCGAACCATGAAGAAAAAGGGCTATGAGGGCTACACCTCTTTTAAACATCATTTAAAAGAGCAATCGAATATGACCTTGAATTTTTCAAACGTGGAGATGGTGGATGAAGAGATCCGTCGCTCCATTATTAAAAATGAACAAGAAGTCATTCGTACCTTAAATATGCTGGATACGGGCACTATTGAAGATGCGATCCAAAAAATATACAACGCGAAACGAATCGTTATTTTTGCACGGGGCTTTTCAGAATTGATTGGGGAAGAAATGAAGACAAAATTTCAACTGGTGGATAAATATTGTGAGTTGTACACTGATCCCAATATTATCACTACGATCAGTAAGCGTTTACGCAAAGAAGATACCGTGATTTTTGTTTCATTAAATGGGGAAACCGAAGAATTAGTCATCGCGGCTCAAAATTGTTACGACAAAGAAATCGGATCGCTTTTGATCACCGCCTCAAAAGAAAGCCGCTTGCTGGAATTAGTCGAGCTTTCTTTGATTGGCTTCAAATCAGAAATTTCCTTTTTCCCTGATTATGAAGTCCGCTCACGACTGCCCTTATCGGTCATTGCTCGAATATTGTTGGATTCTTATGCGATTCGCATCAAGAAAAAATAAGCAGACTCACTCGAAATCAATAAAAAAAGTCTTTTCGCCCTCATAGTGTTTCTGCTATGAGCGAGCGAAAAGACTTTTTTGCTGAATGATTTGGATGCAGTCTCTTAAAATCGCTACTGACTGCTAGCGATTTTAAGAGTTATTACCTTCGCAGAAGTGTTTACTCTGCTGCTAAAATATCTTCCTTGGCATGGATCATTTGAGTCAAAAAGTCACAATAAGGCGTTGGCACTTGGTACTTGCGGCCTTTTCGTGAGATTGCGCCATTGATATAATCGATCTCGGTTTTGCGATGATTATTGATCAAATCTTGATACATGGATGGATAGTGCATTCCGATGCCTTCTGGATCATAGGTTTCCTCAATATGGTGGACTACTTCGGATACATCCAGTTGAACAGATTCATGGGTAGCAACTGCCGCAAATTCTTCCACAATCGTTTGGACCATCGCACGCGCCGTTGAGGTTTGTCCGAATTGGGCAATATTCACATTTAAAATCGAACACAAACCATTTAGTGTGCCGTTGACACAGGCTTTGCGATAGATGGAGTAGCGAATGTTCTCAGAATAAGACGCATTTAACCCAGCATCAGCCAAGACTGCCGCTAATTGACGGGCATCTTCTTCTTTGCCCGGTTCGATATTTTGCAGTTCTACAGAACCATCCCCAAACAAGCGAACATTACCAGGACCAATCAAGTCCGCCGTCCAAATGGTATTTCCTAAAAAGATTTTATCCGTGCTGACATATTTTTCAATCGTGTCCTCATGACCGATCCCGTTTAATAAGCATAAGACTTTCGTTTGCTCTCCGATCATCGGTTTGATCGTTTGCATCATTTGATCCAGTTGCATCGCTTTAGTAAAGACCAGGATCAAGTCTGCTTGTACAGTCGTTGGGATCTCATTTTGCGAATAGATCGAAAAAGGGACTGCGATCTCTTCACCGTTTAAGTTCGCTCGTAATCCGTGTTCACGGATCGCTTCGATATGCGCCGGCCAGCCGTCGATCAACGTGACGTCATTTCCGCCTCTTTTTAGCATAATAGCAAAACGGCTGCCCATAGCACCTGCACCAGCAATAACAATTTTCATCTGAATTCCTCTTTCCTCTTCCACAATTAGGTATAGTTTACTCTAAAATCGTGAAATATGCGAGAGCCTTGCGTTTTTTCTCGATAGGAAAGAAAAAAGAACAATTGGAATAGTTAGATTTTTCAGATAATTAAAAAACGGTCGTTTCCAATTTTGTCCATTCAAAAAGTCGCACGGAAGATTGAAAACTTGACTGAGCGAAACCAGTTTTCGGACTCACGTGCGACCCTTCTATTCAATTATTTCCTGTGAAACAGTTGTCGTTTTAGGCAGTGACTGTTTCATTGTTTGTTGTAAAGTTTTTTAGCCGTTCAGCTTTTTCCGCTTCTGTGATCCCATGTTGTTCCACGTAACGGTTGTGTTCGTGGATGGCACAATCATAGCTACAGGCACCTAAATGGGCAGCTTGATTTTCTTCAGAAGTCAAAAATTGGCGATTGCATTCTGGGTTGGCACAGTTTACATAGCGCTCGCAAGGTGTGCCATCAAACCAGTCGCGACCGATAACTTTTTTATCCACATGATTGATTTCCACACTAATGCGTTCATCAAAGACGTACATTTTGCCATCCCAAAGCTCGCCTTGAACTTCTGGGTCATTCCCATAAGCAAAGATACCACCATGAAGTTGGGCCACATCATCAAAGCCTTCTCGCAGCAACCAGCCTGAGAATTTTTCACAACGGATACCACCAGTACAATAAGTAACGACTTTTTTATCCATAAATTTTTCTTTATTATCGATGATCCATTGCGGCAACTCACGGAAGCTGCGGATATCGGGACGAACGGCTCCTCGGAAATGGCCTAAGTCATATTCATAATCGTTACGGGCATCGATCACCACGGTATCTTCATCTAACAAAGCTTCTTTGAACGCTTTAGGATCTAAATATTTTCCAGTCATTTCTAATGGATCGATGTCATCTTCCAGGTTCAATGAAACCAATTCTTTGCGCGGACGAACGAATAGCTTTTTAAACGCATGTTCTTCTACTTCATCGATTTTATAAAAAATCCCTTTAAAACGGGGATCAGCTTCCATTTTTTCCATATAGCGATTTGTTGCTTCAACCGTTCCAGAAAGCGTGCCATTGATCCCTTCATTGGCTACTAAAATACGGCCCTTGATGCCAATTTCTTTTCCAAATGCTAAATGCTCCTTGGCGAAGCTTTCCGGATCTTCAATTGTTGTATATTTATAAAATAATAAAACGCGGTATGTCAAACCAATTCCTCCTTTTTTTGCACCCTACAGTATAGGTTATCGCGTGACAAAAAACGAGTTTTATGCTTGTACCTTTTCACACAATCTTTTTCTTTGAGCAAACAGTGTCATGGATTGGTTTGATTGAGCTCTGCCACGAAAAAAGCTGTGACTTGATCCATCGTTTCTCCACGCACCAGATGGCGTTCTTCTCGCGAGATAAACTGCAGATTTGCTTCTGGATTTTCTGCCACAAAGGCTTCCACATCACCATAAGGAATTTTCTCATCTTGGGTACCATGCCAAAATAAAAGGGGACGCTGTCCTAATTTCTCTGGTTGAGAAGACAGATCGTAAGCATCCATCCAGCTTAAAAGCTGACCATAATCCTCGGGTACAAAGAACCCAGCAGCGCCGGCGTGCATTTGGATGCGGTCACGGTATTTCAACATGGAAGGAGAACCCATGATACAAGCTGCCGCTGTGATTTCTGGATGCTGGCATAATAAACCACACGTGGTCATCCCTCCCATGGAGACACCGCCAACTGCGATCTGACCGTTGACCAAACCAAGGTTTTCAAAAAAATCGACTAAGTAAGAAAACTCAAATAGATTGGTTTGGATACTTTGCCAAAAAGTTAAAGAAGGAATCTCCGATAGCTGGGTCTTGCGCTCCCCATGATTGGCTGCATCTGGCAAGACCACCCGAAAACCTTCTCTAGCCAACTTTCTGCCTTGTGTCAACACTAATTCTTTACTCGTCTGCCAACCATGATAGTAAATAATCAATGGCAGCGGTTCATAAATCATTTCTTCTGGTACGACTTCTAAGACCGGAATATTCCCGATTTTTCTTTTTCGAACAGCTAATTTCATTCTTTTCCACCTCAGCTTAAGTATACAAAAAGTCGCCAAAAGCGCCACTGATACGCTGTAAAAAAAGATCATACCCGAAGAGTATGATCCGTTTTTTCGTTTATGAATGTAAGACCGCTTCTCGAGCCAATGCCAAACAACCGAGCGTTCCAGCGTTGTCTTCCAATGCTGGGGTCACGATATATTTGCTTAACTCAGGTGTTTCGACATACCCATTGACCAATTTTGCAAATGCGTCATGGACGTTTTGCAGCATATGGCGTTGTTTCATCACACCACCGCCAAAAATGATCACATCTGGAGAAAACATCAAAGTTGTATTGTAGGCACATTGAGCAATATAGGAGGCTTCGATTTCCCAATAAGGATCATCTTCTGCAACCTCTTGTCCTTTTTTCCCTAAGCGTTTTTCGATGGCGGGTCCAGCGGCCATCCCTTCTAAACAGTTGCCATGAAATGGACAGCTGCCAGCAAAGTCATCTTTTGGATGAGGGACGACGAGCATATGCCCCATTTCTGGATGACTAAATCCTTCGATAAAGCGCCCTTCTTGTAAGGCACCGCCGCCAACACCTGTACCGATCGTGTAGTAAACGACACTACTCAATCCTTTGCCACTGCCGAAGACATACTCACCATAGGCAGCCGCATTGACATCTGTTGTCCAAGAAATCGGGATCGGAAATTCTTTTTTCATGGTACCGATGAAATCAAAATTTTGCCATGCCAATTTCGGGGTTGAGGTAATGTACCCATAAGTGGCAGAATCGCGATGGATATCGATGGGCCCAAATGAGCCAATCCCAATCCCTGCTAAATCTGCTTGGTATTGTTTGAAGAAATCAATGACTAAAGGCATTGTTTCCTCAGGTGTCGTTGTCGGAAAGCTCACTCTTTCCTTGATCGTCATTTCTTCATCGCCAATGGCACACACAAATTTTGTGCCGCCTGCTTCAATCGAACCGTATAACATGCACATCGCTCCTTTTTTTCTAACTACTTGCTGAACTTGATGCTGCGGCATCATCTGCTTTGACGCGATCGATGGCTACCACTAATGCAATGATCAGGTCATCTAGATCTTCTTCATAGATCACGACTTCATAGGTATCGCCCCAAGAGATCCATTTTTTGTGGATCTCTGCGATCCGCTTGCCGTTGCGGTTGACCACAAAATCCATATCCCACCAATTGCCGTCCACATCGATGCCTTCTGCACTGATGGAATAGCGGGCTTTAAAAAATGTGAAATGTTTTTCTAAAACGATCGCTTCTTGGCCGTGGACTTCCACAAAAAATTTCGGTAATAAACTGAACACTTTTTTGGTGATCTCCGCGATCGGTCGCTGCTGCTCATTGAAGATCGTAAAACTTTTCGGAATCTTAAAAAAACTGCCTTCGACATAATAGCGAGGGTTTTGTAAGTCATCGGTCACGGTAAATTTTTCGCCGATGCTGAAAACCTTCTGTTTGATGTAAAGTTTCTTCAAATGCTACACTCCTTTCTCTTTGACATCACCCGTATTGATCACCGGCTGAGTGCCTTTATCGGTAATGATCGACACCAATAAATTATTGATCAGTTGGACTTTGCGGTCGTCTGTGAAATTGATGTCCTGTCCGTCTTCGATTTGTTCTAACGCCATTTGTGTCATGGAGACGGCCCCTTCAACAATGATTTGCCGTGCTGATAAAATTGCTTTAGCTTGTTGGCGCTGCAGCATCGCACTAGCGATCTCAGTCGCATACGCGAGGTGATTTAAGCGGGTCTCTATGACTTCGACCCCAGCAACAGCTAATCGTTCCTGCAATTCTTTTGCCAGCTCCTCCGAGACTTCACTTGTATTGCCTCGCAACGTCAGATCATCGTCATTGAACGTGTCATAAGGGTATTGCGTCGCAATGTGACGAATCGCTGTTTCACTTTGGATCTCAATGAAGTCTTGGTAATAATCGACATCAAACAATGCTTTAGCGGTATCTACAACTTTAAAAACCACCACTGCCGAGATCTCGATCGGGTTTCCGTCTGAATCATTGACCTTCAACAGCGAACTGTTAAAGTTGCGAACTTTCAATGAAACATTGATTTTTTGGGTTAATGGGGTTGTCACAAACAAGCCGTTGTCTTTAATGGTTCCTAAATATTGCCCAAAAAAGAGGATCGCTTTGGCTTGGTTGGGTTGTACGATCGTTAACGAACTAAGGAAAAGAAACGAAACGATCCATAAAAGAATACTGAGAACGATTTCGAGAACGCTCTCATTTACGAACCCATGATAAAACAAATAACCGCCGCCAACTAATAACCCGATCAGCACAACCAGTGCTAAATACCCATTCACATGAAATGTCTGTTTTTCTGTCATTTTTATTCCTTCCCTTCTTGCTCTTATCTTACCTTGGTTAAAGCCGCTGTGCAAATGTTCTTGCGCATATCAGGGACGATTCCCAATCAAGCTATTTTGTTTTCTGCAACTTTCCCGTTACAATTAAGGTAGGACAAAATTTTTCTCAAAAAAGGAGTAATTCTTATGGCACAAAAAATTGACTTAGAAACGAGTAAATGGTCGTTGGAATCGATCATTAAAACGGTCGGCACCGATCTTTCCTCTGTTGTAGAGGTACAAAACAAAGATGGCATTGACGTTGTAGTGATCTCGAAAGACGAGTGGCAACATCTTTTGGAATTACTCGATGCACGTCATGCAGAAGGCTATCGGTTGGAGCAAGAGCTTCCTGAAGAAATTTTAGTTGACGTTGCCGATACCGACAACCAATACACCGAAGAAGGCGAGTTAGAAATGGAGCTGCCTGAGCGTGTGCATCCAGCACCTGATTTTGAACTGGATTCAGAAGAAATCGTTGAAAGTGATGACGTACTAGATTAAACAAAAAAGCAAAACGGCCACGGGCACGTTTTGCTTTTTTTATAGCTCTTTTTCCTGCTTTTTGGTAATGACTGCTTGCAATCGTTCGATGGCAGGCTGCAATTCTTGTAGCGCCTCTTCTTCGGGTTCTAACTCTGCACACCGTTGCAGTCGCTCTAACCACATTTCTGGTTCTTTGACGCCCAACTGGCCAATGGCCCAATAAGCCGTTCCTCGAATCACTGGGCGCACGTCTTCTGTCGCACAGCGCCAAATCGCTGGCAAGGCACTGCGGTCTCCCACATTGGCTAAGGCGATGATGGCATTACGCTGCAGAGGTTTTTTCCCCCGCCAAGAGCCAGATAGATGGCCAAATTGTGCTTTGAAGGCTTTGTTTGATAAAGACAGCATCGGTTGCAGTTTTGGATAAACGGTATCGACTTCAGGCTCCATCTCTTGATGAAAATGGAAGTCTTTCCCCCGATTATAAGGGCAGACCAGCTGACAAATATCGCAGCCGTAAATCACGTTATGCATCTTTTTGCGGTACTCTTCTGGCATCATACCCTTCGTCTGGGTTTGATAGGACAAACAGCGCTGGGCATTCATTCGACCATCGCCCAATAACGCTTTGGTGGGGCAAGCCGTCACACAACGCATGCAATCCCCACAACCAAACGGGACTTCTTCATCTGGTTCAAGAGAGATATTAGTGACGATCTCCCCTAGATAAACAAACGAACCAAATTCTTCAGTAATCAGCAAGCCATTACGACCGATAAAGCCAAGACCCGCCCGCTGCGCTGCCGCCACATCCACCAATTCCCCTGTATCGACTTGCGGTGCGAAACGCCATTCGACTTGTTCTTCCATCGTTTGCGCTTGTTCTTTGATAAAGGCGATCAAGCGATCCAATCGTTCTCGCAAAATATCATGGTAATCGATGCCCCACGAGGCACGGGCAAACATGCCACGCTTTTCATCCCGGGGGACTTTCTCTTTGATTTTTGTCGGATAAGCTAAAGCGATCGCAATGATCGTTTGCGGATTTTCAAATGTCCGTTCAGGATAGATCCGCTCTTCGATCACGGGATGCTCAAAACCAGAGGTATGGCCTTTGGCTTTTTGTTCCCGCAAGGAAGGCTCCAATGCCAAAAACGGCTCCGCTGAAGCAAACCCGATCTTGTCGATGCCAAGCCGCTTGCTTTCTGCAATAATTTTTTCTTTTAAAGACATGCTCGCTACCCTCTTTTGTCCGCTAAGCATCTGCTTCTCGGCTTTTTCTCTTCCCCTATTATACGTAAGCACCAGAAAAAAGTCGATGGTGCGGTTTGTTCCCCCAGTTTTTTTCTTTCTTTAAAAGAACACGTGTTGATTGTTTAAGATTTTAATTAATTTTATCGTTATTTTCCTCGCAACGATTGCATTGCCTTTTTCGAATGCTAGACTAGATAAAGGAATCAGAAAGAAATGAACAAATGAAATGGAGATGCTTATGACTCAATTACCCACCGGCTTGACTGCAGCAGAAGTCGCCAAGAAAACCCAAGAGGGACTGCACAATGATTATGAAACCAAAACCAGTAAATCAACTGCTGCGATCATCAAGGACAATTTACTGACGTTATTCAATTTTCTCAACCTATTGATTGGCGTTTTTTTATTTGCCGTAGGCGCCTATTCCAACATGTTCTACTTAGCGATTATTTTTGTGAATATCACCATTGGGATCAGCCAAGAATTGCACGCACGTAATTTAGTAAAAAAACTCTCACTTGTTTCACCGCAAACGGTACGAGTGATTCGAGATGGTCAAATCCATGAGATTTCAGCCAAAGAATTGGTTTTGGACGACTCAGTCATTCTTGGTGCTGGGGACCAAATCCCCGCTGATATGACGGTGCTTTCTGGACTAGTCGAAGTCAATGAAGCGATGCTGACTGGTGAAGCCGATCTGGTTGTCAAAGAAGCAGGTGCTTCCTTACTCTCAGGAAGTTTCATCGTCAGCGGTGAAGTGACAGGAAAAGTCATTCATGTCGGTGCAGAAAACTACGCAGCGAAACTAAGCAATGAGGCGAAGGTCCACAAACCGATCCGCTCTGAGCTGCTTGCTTCGATCCGTAGTGTATCCAAATTCACCAGCTATGTGATCGTTCCTTTAGGGGTGATTTTGTTCTTCCAAGCCTTTATGATGCGAGATGCTGGGATCAAGGAATCCGTCGTCGTTTCTGCCGCTGCCTTATTAGGAATGTTACCAAAAGGACTTGTCCTGCTGATCAGTATCGCCTTGACGACAGGTGTCATTAAATTGGCCAAAAAACGGATTTTGGTCCAAGACATGTATGCCGTTGAAACCTTGGCGCATGTCGATACCCTTTGTCTGGATAAGACGGGGACGTTGACGGAAGGCCATATGGTTCTCGAATCGATCGTTCCTCTCCAAGCCGACAGCGACCCTAACATGCTCTTAGGGAATTATTTGGCAGCCAGCACAGATAACAATTTGACGATGCAAGCATTGCGTCAAGGCTGCCCTGAGCTAACGGATCATCAGCCGATCGAAGTCGCTGCCTTTTCTTCACAGCGCAAATGGGGTGCTGTGGCTTTTGAACATCTAGGAAATGTCTATCTTGGCGCACCTGAAAAAGTCGCCGGCTCTGCTGCCTTGTCGCAAGTCATAGAAGCGCAAGAAGCTGGTCTACGGGTGTTGATTTTAGCCGTAGAAACTGATCCAAAAACGCCGACATCCTTTGACCCAACCAACGCACAAGCGGTGGCTGTCTTGATTTTATCCGATATCATCCGCCAAAACGCAGAAGAAACCTTGGCTTACTTAGCGGATCAAGGCATCGATCTAAAAGTGATCTCTGGCGATAATCCAATAGCAGTCGCAGCGATCGCCCATCGTGCAGGCCTAGCGAATGCCGATCAAGCCATCGATCTTTCTACCTTAACGACCGAAGCAGAAGTCCGAGAAGCTGCGACACGCTATACGGTCTTTGGTCGTGTGACTCCTGAACAAAAGAAACTACTCGTTCAAGAATTAAAAGCCAATCAACGGACCGTTGCCATGACGGGTGATGGCGTCAACGATGTGTTGGCACTACGGGAAGCCGACGTCAGCATTGCAATGGCTGCTGGCGACAGTGCGGCTCGTCAAATCGCTAACTTTGTCTTATTGGATTCTGACTTTACTACGTTGCCAGATGTTTTATTTGAAGGACGCCGCGTCGTCAATAACGTGACCAAAGCGTCGGGAATCTTCTTTATCAAGACGATTTACAGCTTCTTGCTCTCTTTGGTTTGTATCCTGACATCCAGCGCCTTTCCGTTCTTGCCGATCCAAATCACATTGATCGACTTAGCAATTGAAGGTTATCCATCTTTCTTCCTTTCCTTTGAAGAAAACAAAGCACCGATCAAAGGTCGTTACTTGCCGACAGTCTTGCTCAATGCGTTGCCAAATGCCTTGTTGGTGTTAGTCAATTACTTTGCGATCCGCTTTTTACAAACCGACTACGGTTGGTCGCAATTTGATACGACGACCTTGTTGTACTATTTGTTGATCGGGATCAGCTGTATCGCTGTGATTCGCGCTTGCTTGCCATTAAATCCATTGCGATTGTTCTTAGCGATTACCACTACCGTGGGGATCTATGTCGCAGCAATGCTTTTCCACGGATTGCTGGAAGTCGGTTTCTTGACCGCCGTAACATTGCCTTACTTCCTTGGCATGATGGCATTGAACATCTGCCTGTACGTGGGGCTTTCTTTCCTAACGAAGCGCTTTTCAGCCAAAGTGCTCGTTAAACAATCCTAATTGATTTTGCAGCATCGCTCTTTCTTGCTTTGTCCAGAAAGACGATGCTGTTTTTTTGTCCTCTCCATAGGTGCAACCATACAAGAAGAAAGAAATTTGGTATACTGAACCTGTAGGCGGTTTCAACAAGGACGGTGTTTCTTTGGAAAAGGCAACCCCCTTGTCAAACAGCCAAATTTAATCAGAAAGTGTTGGTGAAATTGGATGAAAAAAAGTATTTTACTCGTTTCTCACAGTCAGCAACTCACCGAAGGATTAAAACAGATGATCGAAGAAATGGCTGATGGCGAGTCAGTCACGATCTATTCTTTAGGCGGGACAGCAGAAGGAGAGCTGGGTTCTGACGCCACGAAAATCGTGGATGCCGTCAACGAATCCGCAGATGCTGAACTGATCTTAGTCTTTGCCGATCTAGGCAGTGCCGTTTTGAATGCCGAACTTGCTTACGACATGCTGGAACCTCAGCAACAAGAACGCTATCACCTGATCGACGCGCCGCTGGTGGAAGGTGCCTTTGCTGCAGCGATCACCGCTGGTTTTAGTGATGATTTGGCGCAAATCGTTGCAGAAGCAAAAAAAGCAGCCGAGAAAGGATGGCATGAAGCATGAAAAAAATCATTAATGATCCCTCAATGATCGTAGAAGAAATGTTGGCTGGTATCGTAGGCAGTTATCCTGAACTGGTCCATCAAGTCGCCGACTCACGGGTGATCGCTAAGAATAATCAAAAAGAACAAGTCGGTCTTGTTTCTGGCGGTGGGAGCGGACATGAGCCGGCCCATGCTGGCTTTGTCGGTGATGGGATGCTTAGCGCCGCCGTTTTAGGCGATGTCTTCACCTCCCCTACCCCCGACCAGATTTTGACGGCTATCCAAGATTCTGATCAAGGACAAGGCGTCTTGTTGATCGTCAAAAACTATACTGGCGATATCTTGAACTTTGAGATGGCCAAAGATATGGCAGAAATGGAAGAGATCACAACGGAGATCGTGGTCGTTGATGATGATATCGCTGTTGAAAATAGCACCTATACTGCTGGGAAACGAGGAGTTGCCGGTACGGTCTTAGTCCACAAGATTTTAGGCGCAGCTGCTCGTAATGGTGCCAGCTTAAGTGAATTAAAAACACTGGGCGATGCCTTGGTTGCATCGATCAAAACCATTGGGGTCGCATTAAAAGCGGCAACAGTTCCTGAAGTTGGGAAACCAGGTTTTGACTTAGCCGATGATGAGATCGAGTATGGCGTGGGTATCCACGGCGAACCTGGTTACCGTCGAGAAAAACTGAAACCCTCACGTGAACTAGCAAAAGAGTTGGTGGAAAAAATCTTGGCGGATTATGAAAAGACCCCAGAAAAAGTCGGTGTCTTGATCAACGGTATGGGTGGTACGCCGCAAATGGAGTTATTCGTTTTTGCCAATGATGTCGCGAAATTACTCGCAGAAAAAGACATCCCTGTCTCCTTCCATAAAGTCGGCAATTTCATGACTTCCATCGATATGCAGGGACTTTCACTGACCTTGATCGACTTCAGCGAAACGGATCACACCGATGCGTTAAATGAAGCCGTCACAACAATAGCCTGGTAAAGGAGCGAATAGAGATGCAATTGACAACAGAAACGGTGCAAGCATGGTTAGATACCTTCACGAAAGAAATCGAAGCAAACAAGGCCTATTTAAGCGATTTAGATACACCGATCGGCGACGGTGACCATGGCAACAATATGGCACGCGGCGTAGCCGCTTATCAAGAAGCTTATGCCAAACAACAGCCAACGACGATCAGTGATACCTTTAAAGTCTTCTCGATGGCAATGATCTCAAAAGTCGGCGGAGCTTCGGGTCCCCTTTATGGTTCGGCGTTTATGAATATGACCAAAGCAACGAAGGAACTAGAAACGATCGACTCCTTTGAACAATTAGGTACGATCGTTGAAGAAGGCTTGACCGGCATCAAAATGCGGGGAAAAGCTGAGTTTGAAGACAAAACGATGGTCGATGTGTGGCAACCTGTCGCAGAAGCCTTGAAAAAAGGTGAATTGACCAAAGACACGATCGAAGCAGCGAAAGAGCATACCAAAGAACTAGTGGCTAAAAAAGGCCGTGCCTCTTATGTTGGTGAACGTGCCATCGGTCATATCGATCCCGGATCGGCTTCTAGTGCGATTTTATTTGAGTCTTTGTTAACGGTGATAGAAAAGGATTAAAAAAACGATGCTCTTACAAAATACCGTTTAAGACAAAAGACAAACCTTATGATTGCATAAGGTTTGTCTTTTTCTTGTTTATTCATCTTGTAAAATCGTTTGGGCAACTAGCTTCACGTATTGATCCATGCCATCTGGATTTGGATGGACCCGATCTTCATAGAACCATGATTCTTGGTCATTACTCAAATCATACCAATCGATCAAGGTCATATTGTCGTATTTTTCCGCCATGCGCTCCAACATCCGATTGACTTCATTTTGCCAACGCTGTGTCGGTACCCGCACATTGATCCAGTAGACTTTGCGATCACCGATCTCATTCATAAAGCTGTCAAATTGGGCTTCTGTAAAGGAACCATTCGTCCCTAGCCCCACAAGGACGGTATCCCGCAAAAGATTTTTTTCTTTCAAGTCTTTGATCAATTCAGGGCTCGCATACAGCTGGCGCCCAACATCCCCATCAACTACCGCTTGGGTAAAGACTTCTTTCAAGTCAGCCGTTGCATCCAGCATCACGGAATCACCAAAAGCCGTGATTTCAAGAGATTCTGCTTTTTTCACTTGAGCTGCTGTTAAATCATATTTTTCCATGATATTTTTTTCATCTTCACTCGTGCTCGCCTCATCGTCTGCTTCATTGCCTTCAGCATTCGCATTCTTTTGCGATTGCTCTGCCGCTTTTTTATTGGCCGCAATGTTGTCTTTCAACTGCTGCTGCTGGGCATCGACATAATTCGTCGGTGCAGTCACGACGCCAAACAAAGCAACGAGGGTAATGAGTAAGCTGGGCACTAACCACGGTTTTTTCCAACTAAAAATTGGTTTACTGAACCAACCGCGGACCGTTCTGAATGTATCTTTGTACTGGAATTTACGCATTGGGTTTTCGATAAACCGATAGGACAATTCACTGATAAACAAGATCAAGAATAGTTCCACTAACGTGTGCATCAGCACGTTCTCACCGATATTTCCCACTTTTGCTTCGTAAAAAATCATCACTGGAAATTGATACAAATAGATCCCATAACTGCGCTTGCCGATATAACTGAAAATCGGATTACTCAATACACGATTCAAACTGGCTCCGGGATGAGCGGTGACTGCCACAAGAATCGTACATAGGATACTGATCAAGAACATGCCGCCATAATAGACAAAGGTCAAATGATCATCTAAGAAAAAGAACGCTGCGATCAGACCAGCCAAGGAAGCAAAACCAGAGATATTTAAGACCCGTTTGGCTTTTTGCGGTATCTCTTTCTTCAAGTGGGTACTTGGCCAAATGAATGCTAAGGCACTCCCCATCCAGATCGAAAAGAGCCGCGTATCTGTTCCATAATAGACCCGTGTCGGATCAGCGCCTGGTGTGTAAAGGACCGCTAACAGAATTGCCGATAAAATCGTGACTGCGGCAGTAAATTTAAAGGCGCGATGCCTCTGCTTGCCGATTTTCATCAACAAAATAAACACTAAAGGCCAAATCAGATAGTTCTGTCCCTCCACAGCCAGTGACCACAGATGGGTAAAGGGGGATTCATTGCCGAACCGATCAAAATAGGATAACCCATGATTGATCTGCCACCAGTTGTTGTAATACAGCAGCGAGCTAACAAAAACCCCGCGCAAATTATTCAGCAGGTTTCGCTGGAACAAAGTGATATACGCTGCTGAGATAAGCAGCATCACCACCATTCCTGGATAGAGCCGTTTCATCCGCCGAATATAAAAATCTTTGACTTTGATTTTGCCGTTTTGATCCCACTCTTGCCTCAGCAAGTCAGTGATTAAATAACCTGATACGACAAAGAATACTGGAACTCCTAAATACCCGCCTCGCATATGAGTAGGTAGTAAATGATATAAAATAACGCCGATGACTGCCAAGGTTCGAATGCCGTCAAACCCGGTAATATAGCGGCTTGTGCTTAAACGTTTATTCATTTTTCAACCACTTTTCTCTAATTGATCCAATTGTTTCATAAAAAAACAATTTCAGCATGAACGCTATTGATTCCATACTCTCATAATTTACCAGAAATCCCCCATATAAAGCTAGCAACATCTGCTATATTTCAAAAAAATTAATTTTTGGCGAAAAAAAAGTACTTCTATAAAGAAATACTTTTCCAACTCCTTTTTTACAGTTCTTCTTCATAAAATCGACCCAAAATCTGGACATTTTCCGCAATACTAACAAAGGCTTTTGGATCGGCTTCTTTCATAGCACTGCGCAGCATCGGCAGTTCAAAGCGTGTGACTACCGTCAGCAAAACCGTTTGTTTGTCATGCTTGTAGGCTCCTTCGGCTTCATTGATGATGGTAATGCCTCGCCGCATATGTTTTTGGATCGTTTGAATGACTTCTTCTGGGTTGCGAGTGATGATCGTCACCTGCATTTTCTTTTGCTTCGTAAAGACCGCATCCGTCACTTTTCCACTGACAAAAATCGCGATTGCACTATACAACGCATATTGCCAGCCAAACAAGATTCCGGCGGCGAACAAAATAACAATGTTAAAGAAAATCGATATCGAGCCGATCGTCTTCCCTGTCCGTTTGCGGATGGCAATGCTGACAAAATCCAGCCCTCCGGAAGAAAGACCATTCTTCAAGGCATAGCCGATCCCCACTCCATTGATGGCACCACCGAAAATCGCACAGATCATCGGGTCCGTCGTGACGGTTTCTTCTGGCAAAATTTGCACGAATAAGGATGTCAATAAAACAGTGATTCCAGTAAAGATCGTAAATTTGTGGCCGATCTTAAACCAGCCAAGAAAAAATAATGGCACATTCAACAATAATAGCGCAAGAGATAAGGGGATATAAAACCCGATCCATTCTCTTGAGATCGTAGTAATGATCTGAGCGACACCGGTAATGCCGCTGGAATAAATATTGCCCGGCTGATAGAAAAAATTGACCGCAATCGATGCCAGCAGTGCGTACACGATCGAGAATGAAAGTTTGTTGGCATATTCCGGATGAGGGAGCCATTTAAACAGAGGAGTCATTGCATTTCATAGCCTCACTTTTTTGATTTGCCTTTATTATACTTCAGCACATAAAAAAAGAAACGAGCAATGAAAGAAATGGGTGAATTCTCATGAACTTTTTTCATTCATTCACCAATTTCTATTTCATCACTCATTTCATCATGGGTTTAACGCTTATTCGTTTTCTTCAACCGTTGTTACATCAATGCTCAAGTCAAACAGTTGCATTGGCGAAACGGTACTTGGCGCTTGTGACATTGGATCAGCCGCTTTCCCATTTTTAGGGAAGGCAATGACTTCGCGAATGTTTTCTTCACCAGCCAAGAGCATCACTAACCGGTCTAACCCAAGGGCGATGCCACCATGTGGTGGGAAACCATAATCCAAAGCATCCAATAAGAAGCCAAATTGATTTTGCATCTCGCGACGTGAGAAGCCCAGCGCTTCAAACATTTGCTCTTGCACTTCCCGTGTATGGATACGCAATGATCCGCCACCTAACTCGTAACCGTTTAGCACGATATCGTAGGCTTGCGCATAGACCTTTGAAGGGTCTGTCGTTAACAATGGCAGATCGCTTTCTTTTGGCAATGTGAATGGATGGTGAGCAGAAACATAGCGGCCTGCTTCTTCATCGTATTCAAATTGCGGCCAGTCAGTAACCCATAGGAAGTTGAATTTGCTCTCGTCGATCAAGCCTAATTCTTTTCCTAATTTATTACGAATCGCACCTAACGTTGCTGAAACGATCTCAAAGGAATCGGCACCAAACATCAGAATATCGCCAACTTCCGCATTGGCTGCTGCAATAATCGCGTCGGTTGCTTCCGTCAAGAATTTAGCGATCGGTCCTTTCAATCCATCTTCTTCAACTTTGACCCATGCCAATCCTTTGGCACCAAATTGGCCAGCGTAATGGCCTAGATTGTCCATGTCTTTTCTTGAGTATTTGTCTGCAGCCCCTTTGGCATTCAAGACTTTCACAACGCCGCCTTTTTCAAGAGCCATTTGGAAGACTTTAAAATCAACGTCTTTCACAACTTCTGATAAGTCGATAAGCTCCATGTCAAACCGTGTATCTGGTTTGTCACTGCCGTAGCGTCCCATTGCCTCATCATAGGTCATCCGTGGGAATGGCAAGGTAACTTCGATGCCTTTGACTTCTCGCATCACTTTTGCCAATAGCTCTTCCGTATAGGTTTGGATTTCTTCTGCCGTCAAGAAAGAGGTTTCGATATCGACTTGGGTAAATTCTGGTTGACGGTCGCCCCGCAAATCTTCGTCACGGAAGCAACGTACGATTTGATAGTAGCGATCGAAGCCGGCGCCCATCAATAACTGTTTAAAAATTTGTGGTGATTGCGGCAACGCATAGAAATGACCTGGATAGATCCGTGAAGGAACCAAATAATCCCGCGCGCCCTCTGGTGTTGATTTTCCTAGATAAGGTGTTTCGATATCCAAGAACTCGTTCGTGTCTAAGAAATTGCGGATCGCTTGCGTCGTTTTCGCCCGCATCACGATGTTGTTCGTCATTTTTGGACGACGCAAGTCTAAATAACGGTATTTCATGCGAATCTCGTCGCCAACGGTTTGATCATCTTCAATCAAAAAGGCTGGTGTTTTTGCAGTGTTTAAAATCGTGATTTCGCTGATCATCACTTCATAGGCACCTGTCACCATTTTCGGATTGATGGCTTCTGGTGCACGATTGATTACTTGACCTGTTACTTCTAATACATATTCGCTGCGGCATTTGTCCGCGATTTCCCAGGCTTCTTTCGAAACCTCAGGATTGAAGACGATTTGCACGATCCCTTCCCGGTCGCGCAAGTCAATAAAAATCACGCCACCTAAGTCACGGCGCTTTTGCACCCAGCCTTTTAGTGTCACTGTCTGGTTTAAATGGGTCTCATTTACTAACCCGCAATATACTGTACGTTTTGTCATTCTTTTTCTCCTCACTCAAACATTTTGGTTGTCATTTCATCGTAGATCTCATCGAAGCGGGCATAAAGATCCGCTAACGGAAATTGTTTTTCTTCACGGCTTGCCATGGATTTGATATTGATCACTTGTTCTGCTAATTCTGTTTCGCCTAGAGTCAGAACCAACCGTGCCCCTTGTTTATCAGCAGATTTGAACTGGGCTTTGGCTTTACGATCCATGAAATCACGATCGGCAGAAAAGCCGAAATTACGAATCGCTTGCACGACTTTCAGCGCTTCTAAATTGGTTTCTTGTCCCAGACCAACCACATACGCATCTAACTCATTCAAAGCAGGAATCACAACTTCTTCGGCTTCCATAGTGATCAATAAACGTTCGATCCCCAAAGCAAAACCAAAACCAGGTGTTTCTGGTCCACCTAGCTCTTCCACTAAATGATTGTAACGACCGCCGGCACAGATGGTGGCTTGCGCCCCCATTTTTGGTGCATCACTCATGATCTCAAAAATCGTGTGGGTATAATAATCCAGACCACGCACCATATTCGAATCGACCTCATAAGGGATCTCCAACGCATCCAGCATACTCGTTACGGTTTCAAAATGTGCCTTGGCATCTGGCGTTAAGTAGTCTAAGATCGATGGCGCATCTGCCACAAATTTTTGGTCTCGCTTGTCTTTGCTGTCAAGGACCCGCAAAGGATTCTCATGCAAGCGGCGTTTTGAATCCTCACTAAGCTCCGCTTCATGGGGCGCTAGATAATCGATCAACGCTTGACGATAGTTTTGGCGTGTCTCTTTGTCACCTAATGAATTGATGACCAAGCGCAATTGACTCAGTCCTAATTGACGATAAAAATCCATTGCCATCGCCATTGTCTCAACATCGGTCGCTGGATTTGCTGAACCGAAAACTTCGACACCGATTTGGTGGAATTGACGCAAACGGCCTTTTTGCGGACGTTCATAACGGAACATTGGTCCCATGTAAAACACTTTATAAGGCTTCGTATGTTCTGGTCCGAATAGTTTGTTTTCGACATAAGAACGAGCGATCGGTGCGGTGCCTTCTGGACGCAACGTCACATGCCGCTCTCCTTTATCGTAGAAATCATACATTTCTTTTGAAACGATATCCGTTGTGTCCCCGACACTGCGGGCAATCACTTCAAAGTGCTCAAAAATCGGTGTCCGAATCTCATTGAATTGGTAATCGCGAAACACTAAACGTGCTGTTTCTTCCACAAATTGCCATTTTTCGGATTCTCCTGGCAAAATATCGTTGGTTCCTTTTGGACGTTGGTAACTCATCGTATGCATCCTCCTATTTGTTTCATGGTTGCCCATGTTCTTTGCTTTCATTACTTGTTTGCTTATTCACCTATTGCTTGTTGCTCGTTGATATGGGTGGGTTGTTCTCGTGTTTGGCTTTTGGGTTATTGCGCTTTTAGTGGTTGGTTGCTGCTGGTCATCATCTATTCTGTCTTGCTCCAAAAGACAATCCCAGTGATTCCTAGTTCGGTTACTACGCTCCCTAGGTCGCCTAGTACTGTTCATCATCTATTCTGTCTTGCTCCGCAAGCCAACCCCAGTGATTCCTAGTATGGTTACTACGCTCCCTAGGGTCGCCTAGTACTGTTCATCATCTATTCTGTCTTGCTCCGCAAGCCAACCCCAGTGATTCCTAGTATGGTTACTACGCTCCCTGTGGTCGCCTAGTACTGTTCATCATCTATTCTGTCTTGCTCCGCAAGCCAATCATAGTGATTCACAGCAAAAAACTCGCCCTTGTTTTTTTATACAAGGGCGAGTTTTGATTACACGCGGTACCACCTAAATTCGAGAAATGTTCTTCTCCTCTCGATTAACGCTCGGTCACGGAACAGCTTTTCTTCTGTTCATCTCCAGATTGTCTTTCCTTTACACGTCCTAAACTGCTTTCAGCCGGGGCAGTTTTCTCTTTTAAGGAATAGAATAAAGTACTCGATCCTTCACTGATTTTTGATATTATCTATAAACTACAAGAAAGCTATGAAAAAGTCAAGGTGTTTCACTGTCTTTTTCACTCCGCTGCTTTCAAGTAGCGTTTTCTCTAGTAGTCAACGCAAAGAAGTTACCCTTCTGTTTGCTTTTCTTTCTTTTTGCGTTATGCTGAATAACGAAGGTTTTGTTTCTATGAAAGGAGCTGTTTTTATGTCTTTATATTCAGGCTATATCCGTCAACCACACTACTATGAGACCGATCAAATGGCGATCATCCATCACGCCAATTATATCCGCTGGTTTGAAGAGGCCCGCGTGGAATTACTGGCGTTTTTGGATTTACCGTATCATACGATCGAAGAAGCTGGCTTGATCGTTCCCGTGCTGGAAGTCAGTGCGCAATACAAAACGATGATTCGTTACGAAGATGAGGTGCGAATCGATGTTTTGGTCGACAAATATACGGGCACGCGTTTGGATTTTCGCTATGAGATCTACAAAACTAGCGATGGTCAGTTGGCTACGACGGGGACTTCAAAGCATTGTTTTTTAGCAAAAGAGACCAATCGCATCGTGCAGCTGAAGCGTAGTTTTCCTGAAATCCATCAACGATTTGCTGATTATGCTGCCCTGTCAGGAGAATAATCAATTCTGATCACTCATTTAAGTCAAAATCCTTGCTTTTTGAAACGGCTTTCGTATAATCAAAAGTAATTTCAGGGAAGGATGATGGCGATGTACGTGATTAAAGTTTTGCATGGTTACATTGGCAAAGATGGTCGTCGCACTCGTGAAAAAATTCCAGACAAGTTATGGGTCTTTGAAGATCGGAAGCAGTCCGAAGCATTTGCAGATAAAATTGGTGGTCGCGTCAAACCGTTAACTGAAGTCAAACAGCATACGTAAAGAAATAAGCCGTTATCGTCTTTTGCGCATAGACGATAGCGGCTTATCTTTTTTACTGCGTAAAAGGATTAGTCATCCAATTCTGTTTCAAGTACTTCACCTGTTTGGGCATTGATTTTCACATCTGTTTGTTTGTTGCCATCTTCTACTTTGACTTCCCAATAGGTTACATTCATTTCTTTGTCTAATGACCAATCTGTTGCTTGACCACCGCCAGCTTCTTTCACGGCGATATCAGAAATTTCTTCCAATGAAAGCAAGTTGGTTAGGTCCAATTGATCGGCATCTTTTTTGACACCGTTTTGTTCATCGGCATCCAATTTTTCCGTTCTTTCTTCAGAAGTTTCTTTGGTTTCTGCATCGATCTTTAATTCAAACTCATTCGTTTCATCCACGCCTTCTACTTGGTAGAAGTAATTGCCAAAAGAAGTATCCAAATCAATCGAAGTGATCGCTGCATCTGGGTATTTGTCTTGGAATACTTGGATCGCTTCTTCTACGGTCACCGTAGGCAAGCCCCCATTGGCGATCGCTGCACTGCTTGAAGAGCTGTCCGCTGCTTGTGATGAGGTTGTTTCACTTGATGAGGCAACTGCTGTGCTTGAGCTGCTGTTTTGCGCAGGTTCTGAATTTCCCGTGTTGTTTTGTGTACATCCTGCCAATAACCCTAATGCGGCAATTCCGAATAAAATAGTTGTTTTTTTCATGTTTCATTCCTCCAATTGTTTGTGTATTCCTTTTTTCTATATATTTAGAATAACAAGTTCCCAAAGAAAAAGAATCAAAATTGCTTGAAGAAAATCTAAAAAAATCTTCATCTTTCTCTTTCATTTGGAAAGGCCAGCTTAAAGATACTGCCTTGCGGTTGATTGTCTGTCACGGTGATTTTGGCATGATATTTGTCTGCCAGCTGTTTTACCAGTGAAAGCCCAATGCCTGAACCGGCAATCTGGCTAGAACGAGAATCTTCTACCCGATAGAACCGTTCAAAAATCAAGGCTTTCTTATCATCGGGAATCCCAATGCCAAAATCGACGACGGTTAAAGACAACTGCCTTTGCTCTTGTGTCAAGGTCACATGAATCGGCTGATCAACAGGCGAATACTTCGCGGCATTTTCTAACAGGTTTTGGATGATTTGCTGGAAGTCACGTTTATGTCCTCGCTTCATACATTGGTTCTCCACAAAATATTCAATCGATTGCGGAACGATCGTCGCTTGTTTTTCACACTCTTCTCGGACGATCTGGGAAACATTAACAAGGGTCATTTCTTCTTGGGATTGATTTTTTTCTAGGTCTAGCAATTGATTGCTCAATGTTTCCAAACGCTTCGACTCTTTGTCAATAAATGCCATCGAGGAAGGAATGACTTCGGGATGTTTGGTTCCACGCCGCTGGATCAATTGGACATGTCCGCGAATCGCAGCCAAAGGTGTGCGCAGCTCATGGGAAGCATCGGCAACGAATCGTTTTTCCCGTTCGATCGTCTCACGCTGTTCTTTCAACAATTTATTGAACGCCAAGGCCACCGAACGAATCTCGATGGGTTCTTCAGACACTGACAATTCTCCTTGTCGGCTTTGTTCAATGGCAGCAATTTCTTGCGCCATGCCGGTAAGTTTCTGACTCCATTTCCCGACACTCCAATAAATCAGCAGGCTGCCAATCACAACAGCGATCAGATTCAAGAAACTGCTGATCATAAAGAGACCATAGGCTAATTCCACACTATCCTCCCCATTGATAGCGATCGTCACCTGATCCCCATCGACTTCTTGGGTTTTCGTGTAATAGATGCCATCCTCTGTAAAAACGATGTCTTCGAGAAATGGCATCACTCGTCCTTGATTGATATCGGCAAAAATCTCTTCCGCATCTTCTGATGAAACGACACTGCCATCGGCTAAGATCACTTGCAGGGCGTCTTCTTCATCTGCCGAAACATAGGCATTGACGAGAGTGTCCCAGGTATCCCCTGATGCCTCGCCTTTTTCGATGGCTTCAAGAATGTTGCTGGCACGATTTTCGATATGTTCAAACAAATAACCTACGGATAATAAAATAAACAGCAGATTGAAGAGAATCAGCAGACCAAAGAGTATCAAGGAAAAGCGGCTCGTCAATTGAAACTGGGCTGTTTTTCTACGTTGGTTGACTGACTTATTCTTCATGGTCGGTCCTCAAGACATAGCCTAATCCTCGAACGGTTGCGATCATTTTGCCTTTGCCGCAAACATCCAGCTTGTTCCGCAGTGTACGGATATAGACATCTACAACATTCGTTTGACCGTCGTATTCATAACCCCAAATCTCATTCAATAGGTCATCTCTGGTTTTGACGACTTCCGGCTCTTTCATCAATTCATATAAAATCCCAAACTCTTTGGGCGTCAACTCAATGGTTTCACCGGCAACCTGAACCAAGTGCTTGGCGATGTCCATCATCAGCTCCCCCGCCACTAATTGGTTTTGCTGGTTCTTTTGTTGTTTGGCTTCTCTTTGCAGCCGCCGCTCGATCACGCGAATTCTGGCAAACAGTTCTTCGATTTCAAAAGGTTTCGTTAAATAATCATCTAACCCAACATCAAGCCCCGTCACCACATCGGCGGTTTGATTTCTGGCGGTCATCATCAAAATCGGGATGTCGCTTTCTTTGCGTATCCGCCGCGCCACTGTGATGCCATCATAGATTGGCAGCATCCAATCCAATAAAATCAGATCAAAAGCATTTGCTTGCTGATTGAACAAGGTCAATGCCTCTTGCCCATCTTTGGCCCAGACCGTGCCATATCCCTCAAAAGTCAATTCGGACTGGATAAAACTGGCTAAACTTTCTTCGTCTTCTACTAGCAAGATCTTCAAAGTCATATGCGCTCCTCCTCTGGTTTTGCTTCTATCATAACGGATTTTTTCAAAACTTCCTAACTGATTGAAAGAAAAAAACATGAAGATTTTTTCATGTTCGACCAAAAAAAGACGGCATGAACCAAGGTTCACTCCGTCTTTCAGTTATTCCATATTTTTTGCCAGCTGATACGTGCCAACAAGTTCTCCTTTTTCGAGTTGAATCATGTAAGGACATGTTTCAGCTAAAAACTCACGATCATGACTGATCACGGCTAATAAATCAACTTCTTTGGCAACTATTCGCAGTAGTTTTGCGACTTCCTCCATTTGCTGCAAATCTAATCCACTCGTTGGTTCATCGAAAAACAACAAACGTTTGCCAGAAAGCAAGGCACTGCCAATCGCAACTCGTTGTTTTTCCCCACCCGACAAGCTTTGCGGATGTCGGGCAAGGAGTGGTGTTAAGTGCAACAATGAGACAATTTCTTCAAAACGAGCTGGGTTTTGGGCTTTGATCAGCAGCTCTTTTTCCACCGTTTCAAAAAACAGCTGCAAGTTAACATCCTGCATCACAAGAAAGCTTTCCTGCAGCAGCTGCTTTTGGGTCCGCTTTTGTCCATTGATGGCAAATACTGCTTCTGGACATTTTTTCAATCCTGACAGGACTTGCACCAACGTACTTTTGCCAGCACCATTTGGTCCAACGATCCCCACAGCTTGCTTCGTCGGCAATTGTAGTTCAGGCAAGTTAAGCGCCCAATTCCTGCTGTTTGCTGAGCGTTTCGATTGCTTGATCTGCAGATGCGTTGCCCTTAATCCAGACTTTTCTGGCAAAGATTCTCGGCAGTGCTGATTTTCCAATGCCGCCTCGCCTACTTTTCGCAATCCCAACTCGTGAATTGCCTCCTCGGGCAGTGACAAAAGCTGAGCTGCTGGATAAGACGCCCGCAATCGTCCTGCTTCTAATAGACAGAAGCGATCTGCCAGTGGCGCCAAATACGCCAAGCGGTGTTCGGCGATCACAATGGTTTTCCCTTGTTGTTTTAAAGAAGCCAATCCTTGAGTCAACTTTTGGATCGCTTCTTGATCCAAATTACTGGAAGGCTCATCCAATAAGAACACATCATGGGGCAGCATCGTGGCTGCAGCGAGAGCAATCAGCTGCTTCTCCCCACCAGATAGGTCAAAGACACTAGCATCAAGCAACGGGGTCAGGGAAAACTGCTGCGCTACTTCGGTGATTCGCTGCCGAATGTTTTCTGGTGCGACGCCCGCATTTTCCATCGAAAAAGCCAACTCCGAATAGACATCCGTGGTGAAAAATTGAGTCTTGGGGTTTTGAAAGACGACGCCAATCGTCTGGGCATAATGGGAGAAATCGGCAACTGGCAAGTCTGTTTCTCCGACACGGATCTTTCCTTGCACTTCGGCGGGATACAGCTCAGGGATCAAGCCATTCAAAACATTGAGCAAGGTCGATTTGCCGCTGCCGCTAGCGCCGCACAAAACGATGACTTCCCCAGCTGCGACCGTCAAAGAGAGCTCAGATAATACGGTTCGATTTTCTCGCTTCACTGACACTTGTTCTAATCTGATCATCCAAGCCACATCCTTTTCACGATAAAGCCTCCTAATGCTAAAAAGACCAAGCCATCCCACCAGCGCAGCTTCAGTTCGTGGACGGTGGTATGGGGATTTTCTGATGCTAGCCCGCGAACGAGGGCCGTAGCCGACAGTTCGGTTGCGGTCTTTTCAGCCGACATCAGTAATGGGATCAAAAAATACTCCGCACTTTGCAGCGGATGAAGCAAGATCGATCCTGCGGACAGCGAGATGCCGCGAAAGCGCATCGCTTGGCGAATACTTTTGAAATCTTGTACCAGTGTGGGGAAAAAACGAAATAAGACTGCCAGCGGGACTAATAATACGTTGGGCACGTGCATTTTTTGCAGCGCAGCCATCCACTCACTGTTTTTCGTCCCGCTAATGGCAAAAGCCGCCGCCATGATCGTTGGCAATAAGCGGCGATAACCGACGGAAAAGAAATCCAGCAACACGATTAGTACGTGGTTGCCTTGGCGAAACAAAAAACTATCTGCCATTGTCAGCAAGACAAACACGCCATAGAGCAGCAAGCCTTTTTTCCAAAAGCCGCTGACTAAAAATAGCAGCAGCAAGAACGTGACAAAGACAAACTCATCGATCCAGCTAATGGACACCATCATAGTAAAACTAGCAAAGAGAATCACCGCTAATTTGCTGCGGGGATCAAACCTTGTTTTCGACACATTCCTCACCCTTTATGCGATTGGATCGTTGGTTGAAAATGTTTTTCCATCAAGCGACTGCCGATACCTAAACCAGCCACCGCACCAATCAAAACCGCCAATGCACAAAGCCCTAACATCAAATTGGAGGTATGAGCAAACACGCCGGCAATGTAGGTTTCATCTTTTCCGCGAGCCACTAATGAATCGATATAGGCATTTTTCATAAACCACAGGGGCAAGATCGGGCCCATCAAGCCAAAACTAAAGACGATATAACTCGCCAGTACGCGAACGTTCTCTTTGAGCTTTGTTTTGTATTGAATCAAATCAGCTGCTAAGGCACATATCATATTCGGCAAAAAGGCCAATGGAAAATGTCCTGAAATCAAAAAAAAGAGCCCTACCACGGTACCCATAATGGTGATTGCGCCAAATTTCGGTACTTTATTCAATAAAATCAGATAGATAATGCCAGAAAACAAAGCGGTGACTGCTGGAATAAATAAATTATGAAAACCTGGGATCACAAAACGCAAAATCAATAGACAGACGCTCATTAAAAGAAAATAGATCGCTGTATAGATCCCTACTGCAATTAAATCTTGAACCTTTAGTTTTTTCACTGCGTATACGCTCCTTCTTGCAAGCAATCAATGAAAAAACCGTTGCTGCTTGCTTGTACAAACTTATTTTTACAAAGCCTCAGTATAGCACAAAGCAGACGTTTTTATGGGGAGATATGCTTACCAACAGTCGATTTTCTTCTAAAACAAAACCAACAAACAGAGGTGTCTTCTGAATGGCTCCATTTCAACACACAGGTACCTTTAAAGATCCACTAATGGAAAAATGAATCTTTCACACGCTTAGTTGTTTTCTCCTCTTCCCATCTTTGCGAAATTAATGAATAATAGATAAAGACAAACATTAAAAATCAGCACAGACTCTTCATCATTTTCTTTATTAAGAAACCAGCAGGTGCTTCTAAAAAAAACAATAAGAAAGCTGACTGTCGCTTATTCGTTGAAGAAAATCGACGCTGTACTGCTGTGTAAAAAGCATAAACCCAACTGTAAAAACATTTTGACACTTGATTTCAAGGCATTGTCAAAGACATTTGATCGTTAGAACGCAGACATTGTCCTACACTAATGGTAGAAGGAGCGGATAAAATGAACTTAAGCAAACAAATAAAAAAACATCGGGAACGATTAAGTCTCTCTCAGGAAGGGCTGGCAGAAAAACTCTATGTCTCCCGACAAACGATCTCAAATTGGGAGAATGAAAAAAGTTATCCTGATGTTCACAACTTATTATTGCTCAGTGTTCTATTTGATGTTTCTTTAGATGAATTAGTCAAAGGGGATGTTGAACAAATGAAAGAAACGATTGAGAAAACAGCAATGGATCACTACACGAAAATAATGTTGGTCTTTACATTGTTGGCCGCATTATCTGTTGGGCCTGCTCTCTTTTTACCAGGACACTGGTGGATTGCCCCGCCTCTATGTTTTTGGCTCGTCTCCATGTATGCCGCATTGAAGATCGAAAAAATCAAGAAAACCCAAAATATCAAAACGTATAAAGAGATCGTTGCCTTCATGGAAAATCAAGACCTCGATGCCATTAGGAAAAAGCGGGACATCAAAAAAGATTTCCTCTCAAAAACAGTCATCGTCTTGGTCTTTGCCTTGATTGTCGGCATGCTTGCATGGCTTAGTACACTGCCGCATTTACTGATGCGCTGATCAAAACACAGGTTGAAGCTGCTTTTATGATGAAGCCGCTTCAACCTGTGTTTTTTTCAATTCAATGATCTCATCCGCATAAATCAAATTTTTCGGGCGATGGGTGATCATAATGACTAGTTTATTTTTCAATTGGTCTTTGATCGCTGCAAAAAGCTTTTCTTCTGTTGTTTCGTCTAAAGCAGAGGTGGCTTCATCAAGGACAATGACTTCTGCGTTTGTGAAAAACAATCGGGCAAAAGCGATCCGCTGTTTTTCCCCACCAGAAAGGTTGGCTCCTTTTTCTCCAATTTCAGCAGACAGTCCTCCCTTGAGTGCCTGATAGAATGCGCCTAATTGACATTTTTCTAATACCGCTATGATTTCCTCGTCTGCGATTTCCTTATCAAAAATGATATTTTCTTTCAGCGTTCCTTGGAATATTGGCGCATCTTGCGATAGATAAAAGACATGCTGATAGTAATCATTTAAGTTGTAAGCAGCCAAATTTTTGTGATTGATCAGAACTGCACCGGTCGTCGGCTGATACAAGCCTAAAATCGTTTTGACCAGCGTTGATTTTCCTGCGCCGCTTTCTCCTACTAACCCATAAATCACTCCCCGCTTCAGCTCCAGTGTGCTATCGGTTAAGATTTTCTTTTCTTGAAGTATGACGGATAGATCCTTAACTGTGATGTAGTTGATGGTTTCAGACAATGCATCTCCTTGTGTTAATGCTTTGTCCTCTGGCAGATAGAAAAATTCATTTAACCGTGCAAAGGCAACTTTATCTAAGCTGTATTGAACAAAAATCACGTTAAATATTGCAACAGGCGTGTAGATTCGATCCACATAAATAATCAATGCTGCTAAACCACCCAAGCTGACCGTAATCTGATTTGTAAATGCCAATACCACAATTGCGACTTTGATCAATGCGACTAAAACTGCAAAAAAACCAAAGAAAAACTCATGGATCATCGTCATTTTCGTCAAACGTTCTGTTGTATCAGCAGACATATTTTTATATTGTGCGATCTCTTTTTCAAACCGTTTATTGATCCGAAACGTGACCATTTCCGTTAATCCGCGGATAAAGGTGCTGTTCATGGCTTCTTCTGAAACTAGCACATGTTCTTTGAGAGAGCGTAAAACTTTCAAAAGCAAATTGGTCACGATAAACACCATTAGATAGCCCACAAGGATCGCTGGAATCAACCTTTTATCGATCATAGCAATAAAAGCTAAGTTAAACAGTGTTTCGGGAAGCAATTCTTTAAACAAGCGTCCATAAAAATTCAAATGGATATTTCTACCCGCCGCTGCTCCCGCTTCAGTTTTCTGTAAGAGTGCTCCAGAGCCAATCTGCAAGTATTCAGAATAGGTAATCTTGCTGATTTTCACTAAAGCTTGTTCTTTGAGATAGAAATACATGCTGTTGTGCAATTTCGTTTTGGGTTTCTGCTCGAGATAGGACAAAAGCGGTACCAGTACAAGCGTTAACCCATAGATAAAAATAACTGACCAATCAAATGTCTTGCCAAATGAATCGAGTAATTTTTGAAAATAAAAGACATTCGCGGCACTCAAAAATGAGACCGCAATTCCAATCCCAATATATACCGTCAATCCTTTTTTAAAATGCCGCCATAAATCAATCGCCATCGTAAGCTCCTTTTGCTGCAGTGTTCGTGGAAAAGTCGTGAGATAAATAAAATAACCGCTTTCAAAAGTATAATCTATTTTTCGCTTAATGGAAAGAAACGTATGAAAGATAGTGAGAAACCATTCCTCGGTCATCGAGAAAAACAAAAAAACCCCGCTCAAAGAGCGGGGCTAACGTTGTTGCCAACGATTGATTATTTGTTTAAAGCGTCTTTTGCTTGGTCAGCTAATGCAGTAAATGCTGTTGCATCGTTTACAGCCAAGTCAGCTAACATTTTGCGGTTGATGTCGATTTCAGCTAATTTCAAGCCGTGCATCAATTTTGAGTAGCTTAAGCCATTCATACGAGCCGCTGCGTTGATACGAGCGATCCACAATTTGCGGAAGTCGCGTTTCTTTTGACGACGATCGCGGTATGCGTAGTTGTATGAATTCATTACTTGTTCTTTTGCTGTTTTAAATAGAGTGTGTTTAGAACCGTAGTAACCTTTTGCTAATTTAAGCACTTTTTTACGACGTTTACGAGTTACTGTTCCACCTTTAACACGTGCCATGTATAATTCCTCCTAATATGAAAATCGATAATTGTTTGTATACGTGAAGCTTGGGTTACGCAATTATTTCATGCGTGCTAGTTGTTGACGGATACGTTTGTAATCGCCAGCTGAAACCATTGAAGCTTTACGCAATTGACGACGTTGTTTTTTTGTTTTGCCGTGGAAACGGTGACTGGTAAAGGCACGGAAGCGTTTCAATCCGCCGCCGCCAGTGCGTTTTACGCGTTTTGCTAATCCGCGGTGTGTTTTTTGTTTTGGCATAACTAATTTCCTCCTCAAAATCTTTCGTTATCTGACTTTAAACTGAAACTCAGTGAGTCATTATTTATCGTTTTTTGGTGCTAATACTAAGAACATACTGCGGCCATCCATTTTTGGCTTTTGCTCAACAGTTGCCAAATCAGCAGTTTCTTCCGCCAAACGATCTAACACTTTCTGACCAATTTCTTTATGGGTAATGGCACGGCCTTTGAAACGGATCGAAGCTTTCACTTTGTCCCCTTTTTCAAGGAATTTACGTGCATTACGCAATTTTGTATTGAAATCATTGACGTCGATCGTTGGACTTAAACGAACCTCTTTAATGTTGATTACTTTTTGTTTCTTACGAGCTTCACGGTCTTTTTTCTGTTGCTCAAAGCGGAATTTCCCGTAATCCATAATTCTTGCTACTGGCGGCTTAGCATTTGGTGCCACCAATACCACATCAAGGTTTGCTCGTTCTGCAATTTGCAATGCTTCAGCTTTACTCTTTACACCAAGTTGTTCGCCGTTTTGATCAATCAAACGCAATTCACGTGCACGAATGCCGTCGTTTACCATCATATCCTTTGCTATGGTCATTCACCTCCGAGTTTTTTGAGAGAAAGAAAAGCTTGTCGATTCGAAATCAGACAATAAAAAAACGAGTTCTTCACGAACCCGCACGTACTCCACACAAATAAATAGTAGGAATCCTATTCTGCCCAGCGATATCTTCACTCAGGCGAGAAGCGGGTGCTTCTGCTTTTATTTCTCAACTTTTATAGTATACTGCTTTTTCCTCTTATTGTCAACAGTTTTCATGATTGTTTCAAAAAAAAAAAGCCGGAGCATACGCTCCGACTTTCGTGTTTCTTATTCTGCTTTCAACGCAGCCATCGTGATGTAGTTGTATGGTTGATTGAAGTGAGGCAAGAAGAAGATATCTAATAGCTTCATCTTGTCGATCGTTACGCCTTCTTCGATCGCTAGTGAGAACATGTGGATGCCCATTGCGATTTCAGATGTTCGTGATGCCATTTGTGCACCAACGATGCGGCGTGATTCTTCTTCATAGACGATGCGGATTTTAACCGTCGCATTTTCTTTCATGAAGCCTGGTTTTTGGGTATCTTCGTAATCAGAGTATTTCACTTTCATGCCATTACGTTCGGCAGCTTCTACTGACAAGCCAGTTGAAACCATGTTGTAGCCGAAGATCGAAATCCCGTTTGATCCTTGAACACCTGTTGATTCTAAAGAAGTTCCGCCGATATTATGGGCAGCGACGATCCCTGAACGTACGGCATTCGTTGCTAATGCGATATAAGTGGTTTGTTGCAAAGCATTTGAGTACACAGTTGCACAGTCACCGACTGCGTAAACATCTGCATCGCTTGTCCGTTGATGGCGGTCCACTAAGTACGCGCCGTTAGCAAACAATTCCAAATGATCTTTGCCTAGCTCATTGTTTGGTAAGAAACCGATCGCATTGATCACTAGATCAACTGGGTATTCGCCGTTGTCTGTTACAACTGCTTCTACTTTCTCTGTTCCTTTGTATTCACGTGCTAATTCACCGAAATGCAATTCAATACCATTGTCAGCTAAGTTTTTGTCCATATCTTCTGTGAACCATTTGTCGTAGTAGTTTGGCAATGCCCGTGTCGCTGCATCAAAAAGCAACACATTTTTACCACGGCGTTTTGCTGCTTCAGCAATTTCAACACCGATGTAACCAGCACCGATAACGGCAACGTTTTTCACGTCTTCTGAGGCTAACTCTTTATCAACCGTTTGTCCATCTTGGAATTTTTTCAAGAAATGGATGTTTTTCAAGTCACGTCCAGGTACTTTGGGTGAGATCGGAACAGATCCAGTTGCGATGACAACTTTGTCATAAGATTCAACGATCGTTTCACCTTCACTGGTCACAGCGTGTACTTCTTTTTTCTCAAAATCGATATGGTCAACCACTGTTTCCATATGGATTTTTGCACCTTTTGCTTCAAAATCTTCACGTTTTGTATAGAACAAGCCTTCGTATGAATCGATTTGACGTCCAACCCATAAAGCAGTCCCACAACCTAGGTAGCTTAAGTTTGTATTACGGTCGATCATTACGACCTCTTGGTCTTTGTAGTTATCTAATAGTGTATTGGCAGCAGCAATCCCCGCGTGGTTTGCACCGATAATAACTGTTTTTGTCATGGAAAATTTCCTCCTTTTGTTTACATTGTCATTATAGCTCGCTTGTGAATTTGAAAACTATCAACTTTTTCGCGATTTTAAAAATTTGTGACAGTTTTTCGTTGATATACGTCACTTTCAGCGGGTTAAGTTTCTATATCAAAATTATTTTCGTCTTGCAAGCAAAAAGATTGTGAAAAAATATGTATTAAAAATCAAAGATTTTCCTTGTTATAAAAGCATTCTGCAAACCGATTGAATAAATTTCACAATACCCTGCCGCTTTTTCGTAACTATCGCGGCATCGATTCGCCGTGTTATACTGAGAGAAAAACATACAGGATGGGATCTTGATGAAGAAAAAAATCGTATTGCCACTACCGCCCTTATTGTCGGCATTAGAGCCACAGGATTTTTATTTAGAAGAAGAACTGCTTTTCGAAGGGGGGGTGTTCGAAGGCGGTGATTATAGCTATGATACTTGCAAAAACCTTATCTTGAAGCAATGTCATTTCAAGAAAGTGACGATGCAAAAAACACGCTTGAGTCAATGGGAATGTCAAAATGTCCTCTTTGAGAACTGCGATTTTTCTAATCTGGAATGTTTTGGTGCCAGCTTTCATCGTGTTCACTTTAAACAGTGTAAATTGACTGGTACGAATTTTGCGGAAAGCTATTTCCGTGACTGTACCTTTGAAGATTGCGTGGCAAACTTTGCTTCTTTTAGCAATACCAATTTACGGACGATGCTGTTTCGTCAGTGCCAACTAAACGACAGTGAGTTTTATGAGATGGATTGGAAACACTTGACGCTACAAGAAAACCAGTTGAACAATAGCAACTGGTTTCACACAAAATTAGCAACTTTAGATTTTCGGACCAATCAATTTCAAAAGATCGCGTTGTCCTTTGAACACTTGCGAGGACTAACAGTCGATCAAGAACAAGCCTTGGTCATCGCCGCCGGTCTAGGTTTGGTGATCGACTAACGAATTCTGCGCCATAAAGCAATCAACATCCAGACGGATAACACTAAACTGATCAACAAGGCAATACCCCAACCGAAAATACTATTGGTAAAAGGCAGCGGAACATTCATGCCAAAGAAACTGGTGACGATGGAAGGCACAGTCAATAAGAGGGACCAAACGGTCAAAAACTTCATGGTATCATTCAAGTTATTGTTTAATAGATTATTGTAGGTACCAGACAATTGTTCCAAAATTTGGAATGCCAGTTGGGTCATTTCCACTGCCTGTTTGGCTTCGATCAAGGCATCATCCAGTTGTTCCCGCTCATCATCATCCATCAAACGATAAATGGATAATGCTTTGATTTGCTCCAAGAGGACCGCATTTTGTTTCGTGGCAGACACTAAAAAAACCAGTCCAACTTCCAAATCAGACATTTGCAGTAAGTTTTTATTGGTTGTTTTTTCCCGTAGTCGCTGATTCAAGCGAATCCGCTCACTATTGACTTCTTCGACTAACGGAAAAAACGTGCCAGAAATCAAGAACAAGCTTTGAAACAAAAAATGAATGGGCGTTTGCAGCGGGTTTTGCAGGATCAAGCGCTCCATCATTGGAATCACATAACGGGTATTGTGGGATGCAAAAGTAAAGAGTTGCTTCCTTTTTAAAATAAACGTCATCGGGCTGGTCTCAAAATGATTTTCACGCTTTTCTTGCTGAGGTACATTGAAAACCAGCAGCAATGCTTCCTCTTCGGCATCATATTCGACCCGCGCGCGTTCGTTTTTATCTAAAGAGTACGTAAGCATCTCGTCAGACAAATGATATTGTTTTTGCAGTGCCATCACGCTTTTTGCGTCTTGTTGGTCGACTTGAATCCATTCATAGTTTCCGTCATAAAAGACATGTTTGTTTTCCACAATCCATCCTCCACTCTTGCTTTCTTCTATTATAAAAGAAAACAGCCAGAAGCCCAATCAAAGGACTTTCCTGGCTGTATTGGCTATTACTTATTTACGGGCGTCTTTCAAGGCCTCTTCCACCATCGTTAAAACGGCCTGTGCCGCTTGCGGGTCTTCGACAAAATTGAATTGATCGCCATCGATCTGGATCTTTGGACTCTCATTGTACTCTTCGTACCATTGATCGTAGCGTTTGTTCAACTCTTTGTAATAGTCGTATAACGAAGGATCAAAGGTCAACTGCTCATATTCCCGCCCACGTTTTTCAATACGCTCGAGCATCGTTTCAAAAGAAACGCGAATATGCACCAAAAGATCTGGATGCTTTTTGTGGGCTGCATACGGCAGCTCTTCTAACATATTGGCTAACAATTCATCATAGACTTTGACCTCGGTATCGGTCGCTCGCCCAAGGTCCGCATTTAAATGGAACAACAGTGAATCCTCATAAATGGAACGGTCCAGGACGTTATTGTCGTCTTTCATGGCTTGCTTGATACTTTCAAATCGTTTATTTAAGAAATAGATTTGCAGTAAAAACGCATATTTATTTGGATCTGCATAAAATAATGGTAACACTTCATTGTCATCGATCGATTCATAAAAGGCTTGACTGCCAAAATGATTGGCGATCAATGCGGTCAAACTTGATTTACCGGCACCAATCGTTCCTGCTAATACGATCACGCTCATATCCCCCAACTCACTCATCACTAAATATTGTATGTTGCCTTTGCGATATCAACTATACAACACTATATCTTGTGCCGTCAACTGAAACTTTTGAAGCACAGATCAAGAATTTTTTCAATAAAAGTTTAAAGATTTTTGCTTTTTTTTGAAATCTCATACGGAATGCTTAACGAAAGAGCCTTCTTCTAGTAAAATAGGAAAGGATCTTTAATTAAATTGTGTTTTTGTCAGGAGATAGTTACAATTGACTGACAAACGATAAATGAATCATGTGGGGTAAGCTCCCTAGAGAAATGAGGAAAATAATGTCAATTGGTACTGGCATAGCTACAGGAAAAATCATCTTAATGGGTGAACATTCGGTTGTTTACGGTGAACCAGCAATTGCTTTCCCTTTTGCGGGAGCAAAAGTACAAGTCGAGATCACAGCAAATGAAACAAGCACCTTGATTTCAAGTTACTATCACGGTCTGCTTGAAGAAGTCCCCAGCCACTTAAAAAATGTCAAAGACTTGCTGCATCGTCTGCAACAAGACTTCCACACGGGTCCTTTTGCAACCTCCATCGTCAGCACTATCCCTTCTGAACGGGGAATGGGTTCTAGCGCGGCGGTCGCTGTTGCACTGACTCGCGCTTTTTTTGATTGGATCAAAAAAGACTTTACAAAAGAAGAATTGATGACCTATGTCAACTTTTCTGAAAAAATCGCTCATGGCAATCCTAGCGGGATCGATGCTGCGGCAGCCAGTGGGACAGATGCCATTTACTTTATCAAAGGGCATCCCATCACTTCGTTTCCCCTCACGATCGACGGTTATTTGCTCGTCGCTGATACTGGAATCAAAGGGCAAACGAGAGAAGCAGTCAAAAGTGTCGCCCATCTTTTTGAAACCAGCAAGCAGCTGGCTAGTCAAGCAATCCAGCGTTTAGGGATCGAAACCAAAAAAGCTAAAGAGGCCATCATAGCCAATCAATTAGAAGTATTAGGTGAAAGCATGAACAACGCCCATCAGGCCCTGCAGCAGCTAGGGGTCAGCAATCAGCAACTGGATCAGTTGGTTTCCTTAGCGTTGGCACACGGTGCTTACGGGGCAAAGCTGACCGGCGGGGGCCGGGGCGGCTGTATGATCGCACTAACCAAAACGAAGGAACAGGCTGAGAATATCAGCCGTATTTTATTGTCCGATGGCGCTCGTGCGGCATGGATACAAGGATTAGGAGTTTATGAACATGTATAAGGGAAAGGCTCGCGCCTACACGAATATCGCATTGATCAAGTATTGGGGAAAACAAGATGAAACTTTCATTTTACCGATGAACAATAGTTTGTCCCTGACCCTCGATGCTTTTTACACAGAAACAACGGTGGCTTTTTCACCCGATTTTACGCAAGATCGCTTTACATTGGATGGCGTGGTTCAAACAGACGCTGCCACAAAAAAAGTTGCGGACTTTTTGGATCTGGTACGAAAAAAAGCGGACTGCCCGTGGTATGCCACGGTGGAAAGTCAAAATTTTGTTCCAACCGCTGCCGGACTTGCCTCTTCTGCCAGTGGATTAGCGGCATTGGCGGGTGCCTGTAGTGAAGCACTGGAATTAAACTTGTCGGAGCAAGAGTTATCCCGTTTGGCCCGTCGCGGTTCTGGTTCGGCGTGTCGGAGTATCTACGGCGGCTTTGCTGAATGGCATCAAGGCACCGATGAGACTTCTTTTGCCACGCAAGTGCCGTCGAATGGCTGGGAAGAAGAATTGAGTATGATCTTTATTTTGATCAACGCACAAGCCAAAGAAGTTTCCAGTCGTGAGGGGATGCGTCGAACCGTTGAAACCTCGAGTTTTTATCCGGGTTGGCTTACTGCCACCGCAACTGATCTCGTGAAAATGAAACAAGCGATTGCCGAGAAAGACTTTACTGCTTTAGGTGAAACGACCGAGGCCAACGCCTTGAAAATGCATGGAACGACCTTAGCCGCCGAACCACCTTTTACTTATTGGTCTTCTGAATCTTTACGAGCCATGGAATGTGTCCGAATGCTGCGAAAAAAAGGATTGGCTTGCTATTTCACGATGGATGCTGGTCCCAATGTCAAAGTTTTATGCCAAAAACAAGAAGAACAAACGATTTTACGTGAATTAAGTGCTCACTTTGCCTCAGAACAATTAGTAACTGCTCACGCGGGTAAAGGATTAGCCTTTTTACCGGTGGAAGAATCTTCTGCCATCAACTAAGAAGCCATTAAGAAGCCATCGATTAGGAGTGTCGAAATGATTGAACTATCCGTTCCCGGAAAACTATTTATTGCTGGTGAATACGCCGTTGTCGAACCTGGTCATCCTGCAATCATCGTTGCCGTTGACCAATTTATTACAGTCAATGTGGAAGAGGCCCGTAAAAACGGCAGCATCCAGTCTGCCCAATACAGCGACCTGCCGATTCGCTGGACGCGTCGCAAAGGCGAATTAGTCTTAGACCATCGGGATAATCCTTTCCACTATATTTTGGCAGCCATTCGTCTGACGGAAAAATATGCCCAAGAAAAAGGCATCCCCCTTTCCTTTTACGATTTAAAAGTGACCAGTGAACTGGATAACTCGAATGGTCGCAAATATGGCCTCGGTTCCAGCGGTGCCGTGACTGTTGCCACGGTCAAAGCATTGAATCTGTACTATCAAATGGAAATGGATCGGTTGACCCAATTCAAAATTGCGGCTCTTGCCCATCTCGCTGTTCAAGGCAATGGGTCGTGCGGTGATATTGCGGCCTCTTGTTATGGCGGCTGGATCGCTTTTTCAACCTTCGATCACGACTGGGTCTTAGCCAAACAAAAGGACCATACCTTAACAGAATTGATTGCTTTCGATTGGCCAGGATTATCGATCCGTCCCTTGACGGTTCCGAAATCGCTTCGACTATTGATTGGTTGGACAGGCTCTCCTGCCTCTACTTCTGATTTAGTGGATCAAGTCTATCAATCCAAAGAAGAAAAAGAAAACGCCTATGCCGCCTTTTTAGCAGCCAGCAAAGACTGCGTCAATCGATTGATCGACGGCTTTTTAAATGAAGACAGTCGCACGATCAAAAAAATGATCACGGAAAATCGAAAGCTCCTGCGGGAGTTGTCTGCACTAACTGGTGTACCGATTGAAACCCCCGCACTTAAAAAGCTTTGTGATCTAGCAGAAAATTATTGTGGCGCAGCCAAATCTTCTGGTGCCGGCGGTGGCGATTGTGGCATCGTGATCGTTGACCAGAAAACCGGTATTTTACCATTGATGAGTGCGTGGGAAAAAGCCGAGATCACCCCATTGCCGCTGCATGTTTACCATTACCGGGAGGACCTATCATGAATCGAAAAGATGAACATGTTTCCTTAGCAAAAGCGTTCCATAAAGAACACAGCAACGATTTTGATGCAGTTCGCTTGGTCCACCAGTCCTTTCCGCAAATTGACGTGGCTGATGTGTCAATTACGACGACTGTCTTTGACCGCTCATTTTCCAGCCCTTTTTTCATCAATGCCATGACAGGCGGCAGTGAAAAAACCTTAAAAATCAATCAAGAGTTAGCAGAGATCGCGCAAGCCTGTGACTTGATGATGGCAACCGGCTCCGTTTCGGCTGCCTTAAAAGACCCAAGTGTCGCCGATTCTTTCCGTATCGTCCGTAAAGCCAATCCTGACGGCTTCTTATTAGCCAATATTGGTGCGGGCAGTCCCGTTGAAAATGCACAACGGGCAGTAGAACTGTTTGGCGCCGACGCCTTGCAGATCCATCTTAATGCACCACAAGAATTAGTGATGCCCGAAGGCGATCGTCAATTTAGCCAATGGCTGTCCTTATTGGAAAAAACGGTTGCTTCCGTTGCCGTTCCGGTTGTCGTCAAAGAAGTCGGCTTTGGGATGTCTCGTGAAACGATTCAGCAGTTACTGGCGATCGGCGTACAAACGATTGATGTTGCTGGCAGCGGCGGCACAAGTTTTACTCAAATCGAAAATGCTCGTCGAAAAAAACGTGAATTGGCGTATTTAGACACCTTTGGTCAATCCACCGTGATTTCCTTGCTGGAAGCAAATGAGATCCAACAGCCCTTTACCCGCATCGCTTCAGGCGGCGTTCGGGATGCTTACGATATCTTCAAAGCACTTTGCCTTGGTGCGGATAGTGTAGGACTATCCGCCACGATCCTCGTGCTGCTTTTGTCAAAAGGCAAAGAAGAAACGATCGCCACCTTGCAATCATGGAAGGAACAGCTACAGCTGCTCTACACTATGGCAGGACAGACAAGTACCAAAGACCTCACCAAGATCCAGCTGATTTTTTCTGGTGCTGTCAAAGAGTGGTGTGAAGCACGTCAGATTCCCTTAGCAAAGTATAGTTTGCGTTAACCGATCCAGTCGCTGACTACCACATCGAACAAGCAAAAGCAGTACAATTCGTTTTTTATTGTACTGCTTTTTTTGTGTTCTTTTTTCTATAATAGTGAGTTTCCATTTATCATTTGGATAGTAGCGTTATTTAATCGCTACTTGATAATCACTTTCATTATCAGGTACGTTGTTTTTTTACCATCTTGTTTTCGAATGTGCTATGCTCAAGTTGAGGGAGGAACAATCGATTGTTTCTTGAGAAAAGGATCGGTTTTTTCATTCATAGACTACATTCAAAAGGAGGCGTTTCTTATGAGTAAATCCGAATCGTCGGCTGTTTTTTCAACGATTGCTTGTTTGCTATTGATGGCAACTGGCTTTCTTATGGCATCTTTTTCCATTCCTTATAGCTTTGTCCCTTATCTGTTAGCGATTCTTGCCGGGGGTTGGAAACAAACCTGGGAAGGCACGCAAGAATTGGTGCACGACAAACGGTTGAACGTCGATCTACTGATGGCGTTAGCCGCCATTGGTGCCTGTATCATTGGGCATTGGTTTGAAGGGGCGATGCTGACCTTTATCTTTTGTTTGAGCGGTGCCCTTGAGGAATATACGACCAACAAAAGTACGCGAGAAATTAGTTCATTAATGGCACTGCAACCAACGACTGCCTTAAAAATGATTGAATCTGGGGAGCTCGTCGAAGTACCAGTCGAAGCCCTTCAGTTAAAAGATACGATTATGGTGGCAAAAGGCAGTGCGATCCCGATCGACGGTATCGTGATCCAAGGAACCAGCAGTGTTGATGAGGCGGCCATCAGTGGCGAATCCATTCCTGTCGAGAAACGTTTAGGCAGTGAAGTCTTTGGGGGAACCATCAACCTTGGGCAGCCATTGTACATTGAAGTTACTCAAACGAGTGAAAACACCCGCTTTGCAAAAATCATTCAATTGGTGGAAGAAGCGCAGCAAATGCCAAGTCAAACGGCGACCCTGATCGAAAAAATCGAACGGATCTATGTGCCGATCGTCCTGATCGCCGTCCCACTAATGATCGTTTTGTGTACGTTTTTCACGAATTGGGGGTTCCAAGAAAGTTTTTATCGTGGCATGGTCTTACTAGTAGTGGCATCCCCTTGTGCCTTAGTCGCCTCTGCTACTCCTGCGACGTTAGCAGCCATTTCTCACGCTGCTCGTTTGGGCGTTTTATGCAAAGGCGGACAAGCCTTGGATGCCTTTGCCAATGTCAAAGCGATCGCTTTTGACAAAACCGGAACGCTGACTCGAGGCAAACCTGCTGTCACTGATGTTCATCTATTGCTGGATGAACCGTTTATCCCCCAACTGATTGTTGGGATGGAAAAACAATCAAATCACCCATTGGCTGAAGCGATCTTGGCGTATTTCCACGATGAAAGACCATTGGAATTAGCAGTGGAAGAACAAGCGGGGGTCGGTCTAGCCACCACTTACCAAGCTGCCCATTGGACGATTGGAAAAGAAGTCGATCTAACCTCTGTTGCTGTCAGTGAACAAACCCGCATCCAAGAATTGAAAGCAGCCGGAAAAACCTTGATTTATATCAATCGTGACCGTGTATTAGCAGGGTATTTAGCACTATTGGATCAGCCCCGTCCTGAAGCTCGTGAGAGTCTTGCCTACTTCAATAAGCAAGGAATTCACACGACGATGCTGACGGGTGATCATTTAGGTACTGCCAAAGTGATCGCCGCAGAAATCGGCTTGTCTGACTACGAAAGTGATTGCCTGCCTGATGAGAAAACCACTCGGATCAAAGAAATGAAAGAAACCTACCAAATCAATGCGATGGTCGGTGATGGGATCAATGATGCCCCCGCCTTAGCGACCGCAAGTGTAGGGATCGCGATGGGCGAAGGAACAGATGTCGCAATGGATGTGGCGGAGATCGTCTTGATGAAAAATGATTTGCTGCGTTTGGTCGACAGTCACCGTTTGGCTAAGAAATTACAGCGGATCATCAAACAAAACATCGTCTTTTCTATCAGTGTCATCTTGTTGCTGATCGCTTCAAACTTCCTTGAATTTCTCACGCTACCTCTAGGGGTCGTGGGTCATGAAGGAAGCACGATCTTAGTTATCTTAAACGGGTTGCGTATGCTTTTGCCATTACACAAAGAAACACCCCAGCAAGCCAAACCAACCCGCAAAGATTGCGATGATTGTGTCTTGTATCAACAGTCTTTGCATACGTGACCACTATTTGCACTAGCAAAAACGCCCATTGTTGGCACTTCACTAGAAGTCCATCAACGGGCGTTTTGCTGTTTTTTCTACTTATGCTTGATTGGCAAGTTGTTCCGTGTAGAGTTTGCCATCGTACATCTTAAAGAATGGATAATAGCAGAGAATGGAAACCCCTAAGTTGATCAAAGCGATCAGGATGGCTCGGAAATCACCGCCGGTTCCTAAAAACGCCCCTATGCCCACCGGTGAAATCCAGGGAATTCCCGTAATGACTTTATCGACAAAGCCAAACGAGCTAGCAAAGTAAGCAATCGTCACGTTGATCAAAGGTGTTACGATAAAGGGGATGATCAAATACGGATTGTAGACGATCGGTGCCCCGAAGATCACTGGTTCATTGATGTTAAAAAGCCCCGGTAAGATCGCTGCTTTTCCTAAGACTTTGAGCTGTTGTGATTTTGCCACAAACAGCATCAATAAAACCAATCCAAGTGTACTTCCTGCGCCACCCATAAAAATATACATGTTCACAAAATCCCCAGCAAAAATATTATTGGCACCATCGATATTTTCAGTTAGAGCCACCAATAGGATGGGATTGATGAAACTATTTTTTATAACTGCCGTCCCATGAACCCCCACTGCCCATAAGAGATGGATAAGGAGCATAATCACGATGATTCCTAACCACGAACCCGTCAACTCCTTCACGAATTCAAATGGTTTGGATAGCAATCCGTGAAGATCCGTGTGGAAAACCGCCAGTACTCCATTGATCGCCACCATCAAAAAGGCAATCAAAATCGCTGGGATCAATGACGCAAATGCTTTGCTGACTCCATCAGGAACCCCTTCAGGCATCTGGATGGTGATCTTTCTTTTTACACAAAAACGATAGACTGACGTAGCAAGTACTGCAGTGATAATCCCGATGAAGATCCCTACTCCACTGAAGCGAGTGATCCAACCGCCTAAAGCGACCCCATTATAAACAATGGCGGTTTCGCTCTCTGACTGCAGCAATTGTGCCGCACCATCTGTGATATCGACTTGGACGATCGTCATTAAAAAGGCAAACAAACTTAATAACGCCCCTACAAAACTGCTCATAGTCAAATGCTCTTCTTTATGATAGATCTCAGTTAAATAATACCCTGTTGCTAAACAATAAAAAACAGCAATCGAGCCAACAGACATGGTAGTTACGACACTATAAAGCGGTGAAAATCGTAAAATCGTTTGTTCGAAAAAGCCAGCCAGTGGTGGAATGATTTGTGGTAAATTATTGATGATTAAAAAAATCGATCCGACGATCGTAAAAGGGACCGTAATGATCCCAGCTTGCATGATTGCGCGAATAAAGCGTAAATTCGCCAACTTATTCAATGGCGGCATCAAACGCGTTTCTAAAAAGGTAAAAACACTTGTCATCATTACTCCTCCAACGAAGGGATCGCCCCTTCTTCAATCAGCTTTTGATACCAATAAAAGCTGTCTTTTCTCACTCGTTTTTGTTCTTTTTCCTCTGCATCATTGCGATCTACGTAAATAAAACCATACCGTTTTCGAATCCCTTCATGCACACTAATCAAATCAATGGCAGACCACGGGCTATATCCGATCAGATCCACCCCAGCATTGATCGCGGCTAAGCATTGATTGATATGCTGCGACAAATAATCGATACGGTACGGATCATGAACCGCGCCATCTGCTTCTAGATGGTCTTCGGCCCCTAAGCCGTTTTCAGTAATGATGATCGGCAAGTGGTAACGATCATAAAGTGTTTGCAACGTCGTTTTCAGTCCCAAGGGATCGATGGTCCAATTGAAGGCATTTTTCTTCAAGAACGTATTGGTGAACCCTTTGTAAAAACCACGCTCCATAATGTCTTCACTTTGCTGATCACTGATGCCGTTTTTCATGTCCCCAGCTTCCGTCGGCTGCTCCACTGTCACCGTGGTGTAGAAGTTCATTGCGACAAAGTCAGGCAGAGCCCGTTTCATCAACACCTCATCTTCCGGACCAAAGTCAATCGTGAGGCCGTTTTGGTTCAAATAATCTTGAAAGACCGTATTGTAACGACCGAAGCAGGCGAAATCAAGGTACGCCCAGTTCCGGACACTGTTGAAATACAGCGCCGCTTGGTTGTCTTCTGGTCGACTAGTCGCCGCATAGACCAACGAAATATTCGGCACCGGTCCGATTTTGCCATTCGGTACGATTTCATGACACGCTTCGAAAGCATATTTTTCAGCGATCATCAGGTGATGAAATTGCTGGTATTTTTCTGATAATGGAATCTTTTTCCCTAATATTTTTTGATCCACCAACAGCATGATATTTGGTTCATTGATCGTCAGCCAGTGCGTCACTCGATCCCCATAGGCTGTAAACAGCGTTTTGGCGTATGCGGCAAATGCCTCAACGGTGCTGCGTTTTGTCCAGCCGCCTTCGTCTTCCAATGCTTGCGGCAAGTCAAAATGGTTCAACGTTACAAAGGGCTGAATGCCGTGTTTCAGCAATTCATCAATGACATCGCTGTAATGATCCAATCCTTTTTGATTAATAGTACCGCGCCCTTCTGGAAAAATTCGCGACCAAGCGATCGAAAAACGGAAAATTTTGATCCCCATTTCTGCTAACAAGGCGATATCCTCTTTGTACTGGTGGTAATGGTCGACAGCCACAGTAAAATCCGCGATCTTGTGGTTGTCTCTTGGACGAGTATCTTGGACACTCAGTCCCTTGCCATCGGTTTGATACGCTCCTTCGGTTTGGTGAGCGGAAATCGATGCTCCCCATAAAAAATCAGTTGGAAATGTTTGTTTCATATCGTACTCCTTATCCTAAATAAGATGCGTTTAACATCTTAGAATTATTGCTTGCATGGCAAAGACAATATTCTGAATTATCTCTTATTTTTCGCACTAAAGCAAAAAATAACTCCTGTCAAGTAAGACCCTTTTGAAGATGTGCTACTTAGACAAAAAAAAAGCAAAGTCTAGTTTCCTAGACTTTGCTTTTCAATGCGATAATTTAGAAATAGCAGCTTATTTTTGCTCTGCTTTATCTTCGTTCAATAGTGCTTTTCTTGAAAGGTTCACACGGCCTTGTTTGTCGATTTCTGTGACCTTCACTAAGATTTCGTCGCCTTCTTTGACAACGTCTTCTACTTTGTTGACCCGTTCGTTCGCAAGTTGTGAAATGTGAACTAAGCCGTCTTTGCCTTTGATCAAGTTGACAAACGCACCGAATTTTTCAACACGGACAACTTTCCCAAGGTACACTTCGCCAACTTTTACTTCTTTCGTCAATTCTTCAATGATCTTGATAGCTTTTTGGATCATTTCTGCATCAGCAGAAGCAATCGAAACTTTTCCGTCTTGATCAATATCGATTTTCACGCCAGTTTCATCAATGATGCCATTGATGGTGTCGCCGCCTTTACCGATTACATCTTTGATCTTCGCAGGATCGATTTGGATCATTTCGATCTTCGGTGCGTATTGGCTTAACTCTTCACGAGGAGCAGCCAATGTTGATGTCAATTCATTTAAGATTTCCATCCGTGCTTTTTTCGCTTGATCTAATGCTTCTGTCAAGATTTGTTCAGTGATTCCTTGAATCTTGATATCCATTTGTAACGCAGTGATCCCATCTTTGGTTCCAGCAACTTTAAAGTCCATATCGCCAAGGTGATCTTCTAAGCCTTGAATATCAGTTAAGATCGTGTAGTTTTCACCATCAGATACAAGTCCCATTGCGATACCTGCAACTGGTGCTTTGATTGGCACCCCTGCATCCATCAATGCTAAGGTTCCTGCACAGATACTTGCTTGAGAAGAAGAACCATTTGATTCTAATACTTCTGCAACGAGACGGATTGTGTAAGGGAAGTCTGTTTCATCAGGAATCACTTGTGCTAAGGCACGTTCGCCTAATGCACCATGACCGATTTCACGACGTCCTGGTGAGCCGGCACGACCAGTCGAACCAACAGAAAATTGAGGGAAGTTGTAATGGTGGATGAATCGTTTTGATTCTTCAACCCCTAATCCATCAATGATTTGGTGTTCGCCTAAAGGTGCTAATGTACAAGCAGACAATGCTTGGGTTTGTCCCCGAGTAAATAGACCAGAACCATGAACACGTGGCAATAAGCCAACTTCTGATGCCAATGGACGGATTTCGTCTAATTGACGGCCATCCGGACGAATCTTGTCGATGGTGATCAATTCGCGAACCACATCTTTTTCAAGATCTTCCGCGATTTGTTTCACTTCTTTCAAGAATTGTGCTTCCTCTTCATGTCCAGCAAATTTTTCTGCATACACTTCTTTCACTGTGTCTTTGACTTTATCGATCTCGTCTTCACGAGCCAATTTTTCTTCAGTCATAACAGCAGTTTTCATTGTTTGGTAGTAGCCGTCGAAAATTTCTTTTTTCAAGTCAGCATCTACTTGTAACAATTTGACTTCCATTTTTGGTTTACCCACAGCTGCGACAACTTCTTCTTGGAAGGCAACCAATTCTTGGATAGCATCAAAACCGAATAATAACGCACCTAACATGTCTTCTTCAGAAACTTCCTTCGCGCCTGATTCAACCATGTTGATAGCTTTTTTCGTTCCAGCTACTGTCAATTCGATATCAGTTTGTTCTGCTTGTTCTACTGTTGGATTCAAGACGTACTCACCATTGACCCGACCAACATCAACACCAGCGATCGGTCCGTCAAACGGGATATCTGAAATAGACAATGCTAAAGAAGAACCTAACATTGCCGCCATTGCTGGCGTACAATCTTGTTCAACACTCATTACGATGTTTGTTACTTGTACTTCGTTACGGAAACCTTCCGCAAACATTGGACGGATCGGACGATCGATCAAGCGGGCAGTCAAGGTTGCTTCCGTACTTGGACGTCCTTCCCGTTTGATAAAGCCACCAGGTACTTTCCCTACGGCATACATTTTTTCTTCGTAATTGATTGTTAATGGGAAAAAGTCGGTATCTTTTGCTTCCTTAGATGCAACCGCTGCACTTAGGACAACCGTATCGCCATAACGAACCAATACAGCTCCGTTTGCTTGTTTGGCTAATTGGCCAACTTCTACTTCTAATGGGCGGCCGCCCCAAGTTGTTTTGAATACTTGTTTTTCTGTCATGTTCTGCTCCTTTTCATCGGATCCCAGCAAGTCACTACTAAACAAATGAAAAAATCGGAATGTCGTTCCGCTGCTTTCATTTGGTTAGTAGGATGCTGCTTACAAGGACCCAAAATTCTTTTTAGCTGCGCTTTTTGATTCACCAGTCAAAAGGCCGCTCTTTCGGTGTTTCACTTTTTAGATGACTCGAGATCACCTGTCAGACTGCATCAGCTGTTTTAGCCGACACTGCAGTCGCAGTGATTCATAGCAAAAAAGTGAGATTCGGGTTGAACCTCACTTTTCTTTGTTTGATTAACGACGTAATCCTAAAGCTTGGATTAATTCGCGGTAACGTTGTACGTCTTTTTGACGTAGGTAAGCTAATAAGTTACGACGATGTCCAACTTTTTTCATCAACCCACGGTATGAATGGTGGTCTTTTTTGTGCATACGTGCATGTTCGTTCAAATGGTTGATTTCTTCTGTTAAAACAGCGATTTGAACTTCTGGAGAACCAGTATCTCCTTCATGACGTGCAAATTTGTTGATGATTTCGTTTTTGCGTTCTTTTGAAATTGCCATGTTTTTCACCTCTTTTTCTTTTTCCCCTGCGACTGAGTAAAACGTTGGTGATTCGTTAAACCAAGTAACAGGTACTGTGCTTTTCACACGTAATTACTTTACTTGATTCTAAGTAAAAAAGCAAGTTTATCTACCTATTCTTTTCGTTTCTTTTGAAAGCTCCTCCAAAACTTATGTTATACTGAGGATACTACTCTATCTAAAGGAAGTGTAAGGATGAGCGTTCTTTCCCGAATCGAGAGCATGAAAAATGAATTATCGCTTTCTGAGAAGAAACTCTTCGCATTCATGGAGGCCAATCCTGAAAAAGTGCCGTCGATGACTGCGAGTCAATTAGCAGAAGCCACTGGGATCAGTGCGCCGACTGTCGTACGCTTTGCGAAAAAAACCGGCTTTGCTAGTTTGACAGATTTAAAAATACAATTATCTGCGGAATCCGGCTTGCGCCAAAATGCCAATGAAAACTTGGGCTATGCCGATGTTGAATTAAATGAGCCCTTTCATGCCATCACATCTAAATTAAGCCACAATGCACAGGTGACTATGAATGAGACGGCTCAATTGTTAGAAGAACAGCTGATGTTGGCTGCCGCTGAACTGATCGCGACTCGTGAGCGAATCTTTGTCTGCGGGATCGGTGCTTCTTCATTGATCGCACAAGATATCCAACAAAAATGGACCCGTTTAGGCAAAATCGTCGTGTTTGAAAATGACTACAATCTCTTGTTGCCGCAACTCGTCAAAAACGAGAAAAAAAGTCTCCTCTGGGTCATTTCCAACAGTGGACACACGCCTGAGATGGTTCACTTAGCAGAAATCGTTAAAAATCTTGGCGTCCCGATTCTGTCACTCACCCGATTTGGCAGTAATCCGTTAACAAAGTTGGCGGATGTTCCCCTGCAAGTGTCCCGTTCCAAAGAAGCCAACCAACGTAGTGCTGCTACGAATTCGATTATCGCCCACCTATTGGCGGTCGATGTCCTTTTCTATGTCTTTTTAAGCAAGAATGAAAAGCTGGCACGCAATATCTATGCCTCACGCCAAGCCATTGCCGATTTTCGTGAGAAGTATTTATAAAATATTCATAGCCAAAGAAGTCCGCAGGAAAGTTTTCCTGCGGTATTTTTTCTTCTAAGGACACTTTGATCAATCAAGGGCATTCTTGGCAGCTACTTCTGCCAACCAAAAACTGGACGCTTTGGGATAACGCTTGAAGTCATTTTTCAAATCCACTCGATAAAACCCATAACGGTTTTTATATGCATTCAACCAGCTCCAGCAATCCATAAAGGTCCACATATGGTAACCGAAACAAGGAGACCCGTCTTCGATTGCATGATGCAGCTGACGCAAATGGTCTTCAACAAAGGCGATCCGATACGTATCATTGACCTGCCCCGTGGCGTCCATGAACCGTTCTTCCTCAGATACCCCCATGCCATTTTCGGAAACAAACCATGGCATGTTTTGATAGTCATTCTTTAGACGCATCGCGATATCGTAAATCCCTTCTGGATAGATTTCCCAGCCGCGATGAGGATTGATTTTTTTCTCTGGCCAATCGTACCCACGAAATAACTGACGTGGCTCAAAGGGACCGGATGCTGCCTTCTGCGGAAGTGGTGCTTGGATCCGCAACGGTTGATAATAATTGCAACCAATAAAATCTACGGTATTTTCACGAAAAATTTCCGCATCTGTTGCTTCATATTCAGGGGACAATTGATGCTCCTTGAATAAGCTCGTTAGCTTTTCTGGAAATTGTCCATAAACGACACAGTCCAAAAAACTGCGAATATACAAGAGATCTGCCCATTCAGCGGCTTCTCGATCAGCCGCTTCTTGACTTTTTGGATAAACAGGTGACAAATTCAAGATGATACAGATTTCTCCATCAGGAAGTGCGATTTTACGAAACTCAGCAACTGCCTTCGCATGGGCTAACAAGGTATGATAACCAACTTGAATTGCCCGCTTGAAATCACGCACTTGCGGCCAATGAGCATCTCCGTAATACCCACATTCAATATGCACCAATGGTTCATTAAAGGTCGCCCATTTTTTCACTAAATCGCCAAATTGTTCAAAAGCAGTTTTTGCATAAAATGCAAAATGGTCCACGGATTCCCGCGCCTCCCAACCTCCTTTTTCCATCAGCCACCAAGGCATGTCAAAATGAAACAAATTAATGATCGGTTCGATGCCTTGATCCAGCATTTCCTGAAAATATGCCCGATAAAACCGGACTGCCGTCTGATTCAATGTTTTTCCATCTGGTAATAAGCGGGTCCATGCAATCGATGTCCGATAGGAATTCAAGTTCATGGCCTTCATGTTTGCTACGTCTTCCCGGTATTGATAGTAGGTATTTGAGGTGTCGCTTGGTCCGACACCATCGTAAAAGCGTGACGGCTCCAACTCAAACCATTTGTCCCATGTAGAGGGACTTTTGCCGTCAACCACTGCGGCCCCCTCGGTTTGCGGTGCTGACGCGGCCGCTCCCCATAAAAAGTTTTTTGGAAAGTGAATCATTCTTTTGCTCCTTTCTGAATTACCTGCCACGTGCGGTCAGGGTTGGACCGTTGAAATACAAATCGATACTGCTGACCTGCTGTTTCGACTTCCAGACAAAACGATGTTGTTTCTTCCAAGGAAATTGCCAGCTGCTGCAATGATGCTTCACCGATCACGAGTTGAAAAGTTGCTTGTCCTTGACTAGGCACCCATACTTTTTGAAAGCCGCATAAGACTTTTTTCCTCGGCACATATGCTTTTGTATACTCTTTTAGATAGCATTGGACCACTTCTTTACCAGACACAGTAGAATGATTTTCAAGTGTGCCACTGACGATAATGCCTTCCCCTGCATATTCAGCCGAAACCGAGCTGCAAATAAAAGAGGCATAACTAAGCCCATAACCAAAAGAATATACTGGTGCGCCTTTTTGATCGAGGTAGTCTTTTTGAAACGCTGTGTTGCGATAATTATAACAGACAGGCAGTTGTCCAACTGTATCAGGAATAGAAACTGCTAATTTCCCACTAGGTACCGTTTCACCAAAAAGAATCCGAGCAATCGCTTCCCCTCCATATTGGCCGGGATAGCCAACGTAAAGCACCCCATCGAACAAGTCTTGCAAAGGAGCTAAGCAATGCGGTCGACCGGAAATCACGATCCCAATCAGCGGCTTTTTACTCTTCTTCAACGCAAACAGTAAATCCAACTGGCATTGCGGCAAATCGAGGGTAGCCAAGTCGATGTTTTCTCCACTGGTCATTTCCTGAGATCCCCTTAAGGCGGCACCGTTTTTGTCAAAATCCGTTGTGAAATCACGGGCACTGGAGCCGCCGATCGTCACTAAGACGACATCCGCTTTTTCTGCAATCTGACAGGCTTGCCTTCGTTGAGCCAGTGTGCCACTAGAGATTTCGCAGCCTTTCTCGTAGAAGAAGTCAGCTTGATGCGTACTTAAACTGGTCAAACCTTCCCAAAGGGTCGTACATGTTGTTTCTTCCTTGAATGGCGTATAATCCCCCAGCTGATGATAGAGCTGTTTAACGTGAGGACCGATGACGGCAATCTTTTGTCGCGTTTTCTTCAAAGGCAAAATACCATTGTTCTCTAGTAAAACAATCGATTCCTCCGCCAATTTCAAGGCAACTTGTTGCGCCTTTTCTTTACGGGGCAATGAAACACGGGGCGTTGCTTCTTTAAACAAGCCAAGTTTTTCTTTCAAAAGAAGCACACGACGGACTGCATCATCGATCGCCGTTTCCGCAAGTAGCCCCTCAAGGACAGCTTCTTCTAACACTGGGAAAACTTCATCCCATAAACTAACATCCACACCGCTGGTCAAGGATTTGGCGGCCGCTTGTGGGTGGCTCCCCAGCCAGTCAGCAATCCGATCCAGCCCACACCCATCGGCCATCACAATTCCCGTAAAGCCACTTTCTTCTCGTAAAACATCTTGCAGCAAATAAGCATTGGCATGGCACGGGATACCGTCTAGATCATTGTATGCAGCCATACACCCCAAGGCCCCAGCAGCAATCCCTGCTTTCATTGGTGGCAGATGGATCTCGCGGAATTCCCGATCACCGATTGCCACTGGCCCTGCATTGTGTCCCCCAATTCCTGCACCTTGGGCAGCAAAGTGCTTCAATACCGCTAAAACGTTCTGCTTTTCTATCGTTGTTTTTGATCCTTGTAATCCTCTGACGGCCGCTTTGGTAAAGCTGCTGGTTAAAAACGGATCTTCACTGAAACATTCTTCAGTTCGCCCCCAACGCGGATCTCTAGCAATGTCCAATGCGGAAACCAAGCCAACATGGGCTCCTTTTGCCCGAATCTCTTGAGCAGTGATAGTTTGGGCCGCTTGATACAGCTCTGGATTCCAACTAGAACCAACACTAAAATTGACCGGAAACGTCGTCGCTTCTAAACCTTGGTGCCCGTGAGGACACTCTTCACTGAGAAGGGCCGGAATCCCCAGCCGAGTGTGCTCCTGCAAATAAGTTTGAATCATAAGGGACAGCTCATAGGACTCCGTGGTCGTCAGGCCTGTTTGCTGATTTCTACCTGACCAAGGATCAGCTCGAAACACGCCGTAAATCCAGCCAAGACTGCCAAAACGAGCTACTTCTTTTTTAAAGGTTTCAGTTAAAATAATTTCCCCATTGTTTTTTTCGTAAACTTCCCAACCATACAGACGCTGATTCAGCTGGCCAATTTTTTCTTTCAATGTCATTTGTTGTAAAAGTGTCTCAATCATATGCTTCTCCATTTCTATTTAGTCTTCTAAATAAAGCATGATGGTCTGGATCTCAAAAGGCTGGAAATGGATTGTGATGCTTTGGGCATCCAGCGGCTCGACCGGCAGTTCAGCGACGGTTTCTTCCAAAAGATTCGTTAAAACCGCTTTTTTGATTCTTTTCTGGCAGCGCATTTGACAGGCGGTGGTTTGATTGTGATATTCATACAACCGCACGATCAGTGCCTCTTCATCTTCGGCTTTTTTCACCGTATCCAGCAAGACATTCTTTTGGTCGACTGCTAGAAAAGCTTCTGCTGATAGTTGTGGCACACTTGGAACGGTTAGAACGGGAACATTCAATGCCAAAGCTTCTTCCATCGTTTGCGCGTCTTGCCAAGTCCCTTCGTGGGCGTACAAGGAGTAGGTAAACTCATGAAAGCCTTGATCCGCTTCTGGATACGGATCGATCGGCGATTTGATCAAAGAAAGCCCGATCTTTTGATAATCCGTATTGAACCCATATTTCGAATCTGTCAAAATACTAACCCCATAATTTCCTTCTGAGAGATCAACCCATTTTTGACCACAGCTCTCAAAACGTGCTTGGTCCCATGTCGTGTTTTGATGCACAGGTCGTTTTACCTGCCCGAATTGAATATCAAACGTTGCTTCCAATGTGTTAACATCAATCGGCATCAATGCCTTTAACAGCAGTTGATGCTGGTGCCAATCAACCGCTGTTTCAAAATCGATTCTTCCCGTGCCATGGTAAAAATGCAGCCATTGCGTAATAAAAGAATCTTCAAACTGACGTTTGATCTTCAAGGTATCGCGAATCTCCCCTTGCTCAACAACCTCAGCTGAGAGAACTTGCTTCACAGGATAAGGCTTCTTCTGGTAATAAATATCAATGTCCCACGCATCATAATCCATTGGCAGATCTTCGTAAGCCACTAACTGATTCAACCGCTCGCCTTTTGGCACGATTTCTCGCTGCTGCCGTTTGTCAAATAAAGAGATGATGTCAAAGTGTTCGTCAAAAATCACTTTAAAATCAACCGTTTCAAACGATTCCTCCAGCCGCATTGCCACTTGCTTTGATTGAGGCACAGCTGAGACAGGGGTCAGTGTTTTGCAGCTCAATCCAGCCATGGCGGGAATTTTGACTAAGAGCCGGTCATCATAGGTCCGCTGAGTCAGGTAAGCTTCTTTGATCCCTGTCTGATCGTATAAATAGACCAGACCCGTCCGCTCTTGTCCCAGCGGATTAAAGACATGCCATGACGTAGCTTCGGCTGCTTGCACCGCTGGAAACAAAGTTTCGATCAGCTTGCAGCCTTTATCAAAGAGCTGTTGATACTCTTGATCCGTCTGATCATAAACTTCTTTGATCGAGCTTCCCGGCAGAATGTCATGGAATTGATTAAATAGCAGCTGTTTCCAAAGTTGTTCTAATTCAGCTTGCGGATAACGATTGATTGCACAAATACTATAAAGTTTTTCAATCGTCTGTAAGAAAAATTCTCCTTGGCGATTGGCCTTCTTGTTTTTGCCAATCGAAGTCAGTGTTCCACGATGGTATTCAAAGTACAATTCGCCGTACCAGACTGGGCCAGATTTTTCCTTAAAAGAATCTGCCAGTCGATCAAAAAAGCCCCCCACATGATTGCCAGTAATCGTCGGCATATCCGGCAATGTTTTTTGCAGCCGTTTCTGGACTTCTAGCATCTCTTTCGTCGGGCCTCCGCCACCGTCACCATACCCATAGGCAATCAAAATTTCGTCGTGCTGATCTTTTTGCTGATAACGTTCAAAACTGCCTTTGATCGTGTAAGGATCTAGCAATCCATTATATGTCGTGTAATAATCTCTGGGACTGTACCCTTCACTGATGGTGGTAATAAAATGCGTCAAAACTCGGCTGCCATCAATTCCTTGCCAGTAGAAAGAATCAAAAGGAATTTGATTGAACTGGTTCCATGACAGCTTCGTCGTCATAAAGTAGGGCGTATTTGTTTTGCGTAAAATTTGCGGTAAGGCGGCTGAATAACCGAAGACGTCTGGAAGCCATAAGACTCGGCTATCGACTTGAAATTCCTCTTTCATAAACCGTTTGCCATAAAGGATCTGACGAACCAGTGATTCCCCTGAAGTCAAATTGCAATCGGCTTCCACCCACATCGCCCCGTCAACTTCCCATCTTCCTTCTCGAACTTTTTCTTTGATTGCAGCGTAAAGTTCAGGATAATGTGTTTTCATGGAGAGATACAGTTGTGGTTGGCTTTGAAAAAACGTGTAATCTGGATACTCCTCCATCAATTTCAAGACCGTCTGGAAACTGCGCTCACCTTTTTCAATTGCTTGCTGTGCCGTCCAAAGCCACGCCAGATCGATGTGGGTATGGCCGACAGCCGTCACTTTTTGTTTTGGTGTATGCGCTGGTAAGTAACATGACGCAAGCAGTTGCTTGGCTTTTGCGAGACTTTCATAGAATGCCGCTGAGTAGGGCGTACGAAAATCCAAGACATTGGCGACTTGACCAAGAACTTGTTGATAAAATGCTTCGTCACCGCCAAACGCACGAATGGCACGCCAACTATCAAACAGCGTATAAAAATCAAACCAGAGTTCATTGACGACAGGATCCAATGCCAATAAGTTGATATGCAGTGGGAATGGTTTATCGGAACGGCCCGAGAACAGATCAATCTTCAGTTTGACTGCTTTTTGTTGATATCCTTCAGCCAAAGTGACCTCTCGATGATTGACATCGATAGCTTGGACATAGGTATCGTCCAAATAAATTTTGATTTGGGGATTGGTGGTGTTGTCCCACTCTGAGAGGCTTGAATAGACTTGTAAGACACAAGGATTCCCTACCCAATCATTGGGAACTTGAAAGCTGCCTTTCAGCTGATAATAGGTGTTTTTTTCTCCGAAATAACTCCCTTGCTCATACGGTACCCAATCCTCTTGTTTTAAAAAAAGCGGGTCTATTGGCTGTTGATAGCGTACACGGTACTGTTTTAATTTGTAGAAAATTTTTCGGATGCGTTCAAACTCGTAAGGCTGCATAACTCTCATTTTTCATTTGACTCCTCTATCTATTTTTTGAAAAAAAACGGGTGGAGATTGATTGTCTCGACCCGTTTCCCTTATCGTATGATATTAGTTTGCTTTCCAGCGGTCATAGGCCGTTTGATAGACTTCGACATATTCGTCAATGCCCATTGCTTCGATCGTTTTCACATAATCGTCCCAATTGTCTAATGGCTCGACACCTGTGATAAACTTCGCTTCCATTTGTTCTACATAAGTTGTCAAATCAGTGGCAGTGGCTGCTACTTTGTCATTTTCTTCAATCGTTAAATACAGTAGCGGGAATGGTACTTCAGCGATGTCTTCCATCTTTTCTGCCGTTTCTTGTGCAACCCAATCACTAAAACGAGTATCTGGTTCTTCATCAGCCGTTTTGCGAATATGGTATTCACCTGTTGTATCAATGACTATGTTTGGTGTAGTCAATCCATATGCCGGCGTGATTTTGCCGCGTTCGTCTTCCGTGTTGTCTGTATCAATGCCATCCACATAAACCCGGACTTTTTCGCCATCCGCATTTTCTTGGTACTCCCAAAGAACACCTTCTGGCCCTTGTTCAATATATTTTGTGCCTTCTTCCGAATAGAAGTAATCCACCCAACGCATGGAAGCTTCTGGGGAAGGATTGACATTGGTCAATGCAAAAGTTCCCCGAGAGATTCGTGGACTGCCAGGAATCTTGGCTTCTGGTGCCCATTCAGAGGTCAACGGTTGGAAGATCGGATCGTTCATCGCCTCTGCCTCACTGCGACCAGTAGTAAAGAAGCTGAAATAGTCGGCAAAAAGCCCTAGTTGATTGTTTTCACCCTTCGCTTTTTTCTGCTCATCTGACTGTCCATAAACTTCTTTATCCAGCAAGCCTTCATCGTAAAGTGTATTCATGTATTCCAAGAATGCTTTGTAGTTTTCTGATGTCGGTGTGTAGGAGACCACATCATCGTCCACTTGAATCCCGCGAGTCCGTAAGCCAAAGGCGGCCATCAACCAAACACGTGTCGAGTTCATATCGACATCCGTCAATGGAATCTCGTCTGCTTGACCATTTCCGTTAGGATCTTCGTCTTTGAAACGCGTCAACAATTCTTGCAGTTCCTCTGTGGTTTTCGGCAGTTCTGATACACCTAAATTATCTAGCCACGTGCCGTTGTACCACATCGGGCCTTGCCACCAGATTGAAGTCGCATTCCGAGAGATCATTGGTAAGGAGTAAATGTGCCCATCTGGCGTGGTGATCGATTTTAAAATAGAAGGATCTTCTTGCGTCAGTGCATAAAGATTTGGCATGATTTCTGGCGTGATATACTCCTCTAAGGGAAGTAAAATCCCTTGTGAACCGTAATCGATCTCCATCGAAGCCGTCAGTGCTTGCGAACCAGCACCGTAAACGATATCCGGCAAGTCGCCGGAAGCAAAAGCTAAGTTCAGTTTCGTACTAAAGTCAGCCGATGGCGGTGTCGTATAAGTCAGTTTGATACCGGTTTTTTCTTGGTAATCCTGTAGCGTCGGCATGTCTTCCCACTCGGCCATTCCCACACCTGGTGCCATGATATTCAAGGTCAGCTCTTCGCCTTCTTTGATGATTGGAAATTGGCTGTCATGATTGATAGCAACCTCTTTCTTTTCTCCAGTTCCCTCATCTGAAGAATTGCCGCAGGCACCCAAGGCGAGGGTACTGCATAAAGCGACACCCGCCATTCCTAAAAGTTTCTTTTTTAATCCCATTTTCTTCCTCCTTTGATTTTTTTATCCTTTAATTGAACCGACCATCATGCCCTTGACAAAATACTTTTGTAAGAACGGATAGACGATGATTACCGGTAACGAAGAAACGATCATGACGCCGTATTTGATGACTTGAGCGAGTTGCTGTTTGCTGTATAGCATATTCGCCATTTCTGAAGTCACATTGCTGACGGTATTTGAAGACATATCTTGAAGAATCAAAATTTCTCTTAAAATCATCTGCAGCGGGTACATCGATCGATCAGAAAGATAGATCAATGCGTTAAAGAAGCTGTTCCAATGTCCGACGCCATAGAACAAAGCCATTACCGCAATGATCGGCGTTGATAATGGTAAAACGATCTGCATGAATAGACGAAAATCGGAACAACCATCCACAATCGCTGCTTCTTCCATCTCTCGCGGAATTGTGGATTGAAAAAACGTTCGTGTGACAACCACATTGTAAACCGAGACGGCCCCTGGAATCACCAGTGCCCAAACGGTATTCAGCATACCTAAGCTGCGAATCAGCAAATAGCTGGGAATCAAGCCACCAGACAGGAACATGGTAACCAGCATAAAATTGGTGAAGGCTCGTCGCCCATAAAAATCTTCTCGCGATAACGCATAGGCACAAGGCAAGGTTACCAAGAGATTGATCGATGTTCCTAACACTGTATAGTAGATCGTGTTCAAATAGCCACGCCAGATACTGCTGTTGCCCAATAATGTTCGATAGCCTTCGAAGGTGATTCCTTTTGGTAAAAGCCACATTTCACCTGAGTTTACCAGATGCGGATTTGAGATCGAAGCACTGACGATATAGATCAGCGGATATAAAACGATCAGCAATGAAATTGCTAAAAACACATAAACAAAGATCAAAAAGATTTTATCAGCACGGGTATCTTTTATTAAAGAAGTTGTTTTCACTTTTGGTCCTCCCTCCTACAATAGACTAGAATTGCTTAAACGTTTGGCAATATGATTGACTACGATCAACAATACGGAATTGATCAATGAGTTAAATAGGCCGACTGCCGCAGCAAAACTGTACTGCGCATCTAACAGCCCTTGCTGGTAAACAAAGGTCGCAATCACATTCGAGGATTGCATGTTCAAAGGATTCTGCATCAAGATGATTTTTTCAAACCCAACTGACATCAAGCTGCCGAAGCTCATGATCAATAAGATCACCATCGTGGGCATGATCGTTGGAATATTGATATACCAAACGCGTTGCAGACGAGAAGCGCCATCGATCGTTGCCGCTTCGTGCAGTTGCGTATCGACTCCAGATAGAGCTGCCAGATAAATCACAGACCCCCATCCCGTTCCTTGCCAAACTCCGGACAGGACATAAATCGTTTTAAACCAACGGGGATTAGTCATAAAGCTGATCCGCTCGAAACCCAAAAATTCTAATAGGTGATTGATGATCCCTGTTGAGGGAGATAAGAAAGCAATGACCATACCAACCATGACCACCACAGCAATAAAGTTTGGGGCATAGGTGACTGTTTGGGTAATCTTTTTAAACGGGCCGTCTTTGATCTCATTCAAAGCCAATGCCAGGATGATCGGCAGCGGAAAACCGACAACCAATGAATAGATACTGATTCCTAAAGTATTTTTGATGAGTTCCCAAAAATAATAGGAATCGAAGAAACGTTGAAAATGTTTAAATCCAACCCAAGGACTGCCCAAAATCCCTAATGAAGGCATATAATCCTTGAATGCAATAATGATTCCATACATCGGTCCATAAGAGAAAATCAAAATAATCAAAAATGCTGGCAACACAAACAAGTACAATTGCCGATTTTTCTTGATCTTCATTTTTATATCTTGTTTCTTTGTTTTAGGTACTGAAACGGTTTGTCTGATTGGCGCTGTTTCCATTCTTCCTCCTCCTTGCTTGGTGTTAGCCTTATCATGAATTGTATTCGCTTTCAAATCAATGTGTATTTTTTTCCCTATGTGTCGAAACGCGAATCCCAACTGCCCCAACGTTCGGCTGACTGATATCCGACCATAAGAGGTACGGTTCGGTAGCGTTTTTATAGACTGGTAACGCTTTTTTAGTGGCTAGATCAATTAGCTCGTCTTCTTCAGTTGCGCCGATCTCTGTTAAAGGAATCTGTTCGCAAGCGCCTGCAGCGATACTGCGAAATGCAAAATGAGCCTTGCCCTCTTTTTGATAGGTCAAATGCCATTCATTTGTCCAAGCTATTGGTTTCGCCCGCGTTTCATAGATACCTTCACCATATAGCGCCAACCAATTGCCGATTTCTTCTAAGCGTTGGGTCTCTTCGAATGTAAATTCGCCATCAGGTGTTGGGCCGACACCTAAAATCAAATTTCCCCCTTTGCTGACTACCTCAATCAAGGTTTCCAGCAGTTCTTGGCTGCTCTTGAAGGTATCATTCGGCACATAGCCCCAATCATTCCCAATCGGGATATTGCTTTCCCAAACTTTTTTAGGAATTTCTGCTAATGCAGGAATTTTGCGTTCTGGTGTCACATAGTTTTCATGACGGCCACCCATCATTCGATCAACGATGATCAATTCCGGCTGTTTCTCACGTGCAATCTCAGCTAAACGATCCATTTGTAGGTCTTCTTTTCCTTGCCCGCACCAACCAGCATCTAACCAAAGAAAATCGACTTTTCCATAATTGGAAGTAATCTCTACAATCTGACGATGCACAAATGACACATAGCGCGCCCAGATATCTGGATGAAGGTGGGTGTCATAGCTGGCATGACGACCTTTGACGGTGTCATCATCCAACCAGTAAAAAGGAGAATACCAGTCAGCTTTAGAATAGTAGGCTCCTGTTACAATCCCTGCTTCTTGAAACGCCGTAAACACTTCTTGTAAAATGTCGCGTTTAAAGGGACTTAATTTCCCGCCGATTTTAAACTCTGACTCCATTGTGTTGAACATCGAAAACCCATCATGATGCTTTGTTGTGAATAAACAGTACTTAAATCCCGCCTTCTTACAGATCTTGGCCCATTTACGGGTATCCAGCTTCTTCGGCTCAAATTGATTAATCAACTGCCAATAATCCAAACGCAGTGCTTCGATAGTTTCTCGATAGGGCTGGTTTTCTCTAGCCCATTCATCTTTTTCAGATAATTGCCATGATTCAACGATCCCCGCTTCGGCATACAGCCCATAATGGAAGATCACTCCGAATTTCAAGTCTTGAAACCATTCCAGACGCTGCTTGAGCATTTCTGTTTCTGGGACCCACGCTGCTTGCTCTCTCTCCTTGGCTTCTTCAATATCACCGCGAATTTTTGTCATGCATTTGCACTCCTTTCTTTGTTCTAAATGTAAGCGAAAAAAAGTTCATCTAACAATATGTAACTTTTTTCACTGTGTTAAACCAAGCAAGAGCGTTTGTAAAATTTGTAATGAAGAAAGCTTCCTTCCATAAAAACGTTAGGAGAAATAAAGCGGATCAAATATATTTGCTGTGTTTTTCCTGTATGGGATGTGTGATTTTTTCATCCATGCCCATTATCCATGGATCAATGGTACGATAAGGACAACAATTAAAGCGGATACAAAATGGTAATCCGTAAGAAAGTGAGGATTTTATGAAACAATCCAATGGCCTTTATCATGTTTCCTATCAAGTCGGTGAATGGCTCCTCCATTGCCTAAAATTGCAGTTTCTTTGGTTTTATTGGGTATTTCGATATGGGATATTTTTAGGCATTTTCCCTGCCACCGCTACGATTATCCAAGCTTTTTTCAGCAGTTTCCAAAAAAAGGAACGCCCAGCGGCTTTGAAGCCTTGGTTCAGAACTGTCGTGAAAAAAAATTTCCGTCGCGCCAATCAATTAGGAGCCATGCAAGCGGGTTTGCTGCTTTTCTTATGGCTAGAATTGCGCATCTCTAGTACCTTTATCCAAAATAGCTTGATTCACTTTTTTTTGCTGCTGTTGTTTATCAGTGCCCTTTTGATCAGCTTGTATCTGCTGCCAGTGTATTTGCGTTATGACTTGCCCCTTCTTCACTATTTTAAGCAAGCAGTAATACTGATGGTTATCAGTATTCCCCAAACGATTGCGATGATTTTGGGAATCTTAGTAACTACAATCATTTTGACTTTTTTACCGATTTTATTAGTCATCGGCTTTGTTCCTTTTTTCCTTTTTCCAAATAGTTGGTTCTCTTTTCAAGCGATCCAACGTTCAGAATCATTGCTGATAAAAGAAACTTAAGAAGGGACGTTCGTAATGAAAGACATTTTTATCCAAAGTAATGAAAATCTTGATGATTTTTTTAGTAACATACTACCGGAACTAGCGTTGCGAGAATCACCGCAAGGGCATCCATTACAGCTGATTCAACGGCCCGGTTCTCTGAAAATTTGCCACGGTCCGCTAGCAACAATCATTTACTATCAAGAAAAGGCCCATTTATTTCGGGCATTAACTTTATGGGTGCATGAAGACCGCCCAGTCTATGTCTTAGAAGAACAGCCGCATTTTGAAGCAATTGGACCAATGATCGATCTGTCCCGCAATGCAGTAATGACCGTTGAAAAACTGCAACGCTTTATTCTATTGACAAGCAAGATGGGGCTTAATCGTCTCACGCTTTATATGGAAGACACTTATGAAATTCCAGAGTATCCTTATTTTGGTCATTTACGAGGCCGTTATACACAAGGTGAGTTAAAGAAGCTTGATAGCTACGCGCAATCTATAGGTGTAACTTTGATTCCGGCGATTCAAACATTGGCACACTTAACGAATCCCTTAAAATGGGGATTTGCTAAAAACATTCGGGACACGGAAGATATTTTACTGGTGGGAGAAGAAGAAACATATACCTTTTTGGAAGCAGCGATCTGTTCGATCCGTTCGTGTTTTACGACGGATCAGCTACACATTGGCATGGATGAAGCACACCAATTGGGGAAAGGAAGATATTTGGTATTGCACGGTTTAAAAGACCGTTTCTCGATTATGGCCGAACATCTGCAGCGGGTAGCTGCGCTTTGTCAAAAAGTGGGTTTTAAGCCGATGATGTGGAGCGATATGTTTTTTAGGATCGGTGCACCTACTGGTGATTATTACGATCCAGACGTGTGTTTTCCCACAGAATTGTTTGCTGACCTTCCTGCTGTCAAAATGGTTTACTGGGATTATTACCACCATGATCATGCCTCTTATCAGCGAATGTTTGCGAAACATCGGGAATTAAAACAGCCGATCGCCTTTGCTGGAGGTATCTGGACTTGGAACGGTTTGGCGCCGAACTATGGCAAAAGTTTTGCCACCATGCGTCATGCCTTGCAAGCCGCCAAAGAAAACGATGTTCAGGAAGTTTATGCCACACTTTGGGGCGACGACGGAGCCGAAACACCATTGATTGCTGCGCTACTAGGTTTGCAATATTTCAGTGAAGCGCAGTTTGGAAACGACCTTTCGTTAGAGAAATTAAATGAAAAATTCCAGCTCTTTCACGAGTCAGTTAGTAGCGATTTCTTGCTGCTTGATCGTTTTGATCAAACTGCAGGTGTACCAGAAAACAATCCTCACGGAGAAAACCCCAGCAAGCTAATGCTCTACCAAGACTTGCTGTATGGTTTGTATCAGGAAAACTTAACCGATCTTTCTTTAGCATCCCACTATCAAACATTGGCTCAAGAGTTGGCAGCTGTGAAATCAACACGGGACACACAAACGATGTTTGCCTTTTATCAGCAGCTGGCTGATGTTTTGGCACAAAAAGCTTGTATTACCGACCAAATCACCAGTGCCTATAAAAGCAAGGACTTCACGGAATTGCGCCAAGCAGTCGATGAGCTCAGTGTCTATAAATCCGCCTTGCAATCCCTTTATGAAGCCCATCGTAAAGTCTGGTTTGACTGGAATCGACCTTTCGGTTTTGAGAGTATCGATCTGCGCTACGGCGCCTTGCTGATGCGCTGCGACACGACACTCTGGCGGCTTACTGCCTTCTTGGACGGGGAGCTCGATACTTTGGAAGAATTGACTCAACCGTCCTTACCAATGGTGACCCCTTTCAGCGGCAACACTTCTGTGGGTCGCAATTTATTTCATGGAATCTATAGTGCGGGGAAAATTTCTGATGTTTAAAAGAAGGAGTGAGAAATTATGAAAACATCCTTGCTGCGCCGAACCATCATCGTGAGTTTGCTGGCTGTTGTTAGCCTATTCTTTCTCTATTTTCTAACAACCGATTCTTCTGCTCCAGTTCATGCCCAACCTTCAGAAAAACTGGAGATGACAGGTAATATTACAAATCAAGCAGCGGCGGAGGCTTGTTTGGCAGTGCTGAAAGAAAATTTACAAGCAGCCTCTGACCAAGATGCGACAGCTTATGCCGCCACGCTCGTGGCAGCGGCGCGAGCAGAGACGAGCCAAGAATTGGCTGCTTTTTTTGCAGAAGAACAGCTGCAGCACACGCTGCTTTCTTTTGAAGTCGTTAAACAAGAGACAGGATCCATGCTGGTCGCGGCGCAGCAGAAAACGATCAGCCCAAAAGATTCTTCCTACCGTGATCACATCACAGAGGCTTACCATACTTTCGTTAAGGAAGCAGATGGCTGGAAAATTCAAGAAACAGTCATGACGAATACAGAATTTCTTTAAGTGAGTGAAAAAGGAGTGATTTTTAATGAGAACGTATAAGAATTGGCCTGCCAACTACCCTGATCCAAACTGGTTCCTCCATGATCGGTTTGGCTTATTCATCCATTTCGGCCTATTCAGTATTGGCGCTCGACACGAATGGTTTATGACGACAGAAAAAATTGAACCCACCACCTATCGCGAGAACTATTTTTCTCAGTTTGATCCTGATCTTTTCAACGCGGAGGAATGGGCTCAAACCGCAAAGAAGGCCGGTTTTCAATACATGGTCTTCACGACGAAACATCATGAAGGCTTTGCCCTTTGGGACACCGCGCTCAGCGACTACAAAGTAACCAACACCCCATTCAAGCGAGACCTCTTAGCAGAACTGCTGCCGGCATTTCGCAAGGTAGGCATTAAGGTCGGACTGTATCATTCGCTGATCGATTGGTATCATCCAGATTTCACGCTCGACGGCCTGCATCCGCAACGAGAGACTATTCAAGCCCGTCAAGCCAATGACCAGCGGGACATGCGCCGTTATCAAGATTTTTTGGCTGGTCAAGTCACCGAACTATTGACCAATTATGGAACCATCGATTATATGTGGTTTGATTTTCCTTATAGCCATCGAGATTGGGGCTGGTCAAAAGGCAAGGGTGCAGCCGATTGGGATAGTAAGCGAATCGAAGAAATTTGCCGAAGTCTACAGCCGGAGATGTTACTGAATGATCGTTTGGATTTGGGCCGAGGGATTACCACCCCTGAGCAATTCCAACCAGACAAACCATTAGAAGCGAATGGATTGCCTTTAATATGGGAAGCGTGCCAAACGATGTACGAAACGTGGGGATATGATCGTGATGCTCAGCACTGGAAATCCAGTGAAATGATGACCAAAATGCTGATTGACACAGTAGCAAAAGATGGGAACTTTCTCTTAAATATCGGCCCGAATGCTCGTGGAGAAATCAACTTACCAACTCGCGGCCATTTAGAAGCCATCGGTTCATGGATGCATTATCATCAGCAAGCGATTATCGGCTGTGGTGCCAGCACTTTTCAACCGCCTATTGACAGTCGTTACACCCAAAACGGGAATAAACTTTACTTGCACCTCTTCTCCTACCCCTACAAATCCTTGCATCTTCCGGGACTTGCAGGATGCGTGAAGCATATCCGTTTCTTACATGATGGCTCCGAGTTGTTTTATCGAGGATTTGATCCCGAGGAAGTTCTCACGTCAACGGAAGCCATCATCAACAAAGAGGACCTTGTTCTCAGCTTACCCGTCTGCTCCCCAGATGTGTTGGTACCAGTGGTCGAAATCACTTTAAAAGAAATATAAGCGCCTATTGCACTGTACTAAATGAATATTTTATTGATACAAAAACATTGTCCTTACTTTCTTTACAAAAAAATGACTAGAAACTGATCGTTTCTAGTCATTTTTTATGGCTATTTTTTCAAAAACTCCCCAAATTCGCTTATACGAAAGTAGCGAGCTAGCTTGTTGAACAGGTGATGAGAACATGCAAACAAGCTGCGGGATTAATCCTTTTTTAAAGGTACTTACCACGGGAGGGTCAAAGTTCCTTAGACAAATAAAGAACAAGATCGTCATTGTTACAACAAGGCACATTCATCGCACAATTCTGATTATTGAACCAAACACCAGATCCATCTGGAATATAGCCTTGTTTTACATACAGTCTCTGGGCCGATCCATAACCATTGTGTAAACCTACCCCTAATGTCACCACGGCAGCTATTTCTCGTGCCTTTTCTTCGGCTGCTTTTAAAAGCTGACTGCCTACCCCTTGTTTTTGATAAGATTCAAAAACATTAAAATCCACAATTTCTGGGTACAAGCCTTTAAATGGTCCGTGCTTTGCTAGAGGGACCAATGTCAAATACCCGGCAGTTTTGTTGTTTATTTTGGCAAGCAAAATGTATCTCTCCCCCGCTTCTTGCTCGTTTAAATACTCCATCAAGAGCTGCTGGCGAGAAGGCCACCCTTGCTTTAAAAACATTTGATCCATTTCAAGGATATCTTTTTTCTTCAACGGTTGAATGTCTATGATCACTTATTGCTCCATTTCTCCCCTCACTCGGAGTTACGTTCATTTTATCAAAATACTATTGGCTTTTGTTTCACTTGTCGCTAAACTTATTCATCATAAAGAAAGCAACAGGGGTTGTCAGCGATGTGCCCTTTCACCCAATTCCTCTAACAATCAGCTAAATGTCGCTTCCCACCCATCATAAAGCTTTCGAAATGTCTCTTTTGGTTGATTGGGTTCATTATAAACTTTTTGGCTAATGGCCGCTTGGAGCCAAAAAATCGCTTGGATCACTTCACGACTAGTCTGAGACTCAGGCACATCCGCCCAGACGGATAAAGCGATCGCCTGTGTTTGGGCAAGCTGTTCCTGTGCAACTGGTTGTCCATTGGCAAACGTCGTCAACTGGAATTCATTGCTGATTTTTTCGTAAGTTGGGTAGGTATACCCTGCTGCTTCTCCTAAGACATAATAGAAAAAATTATCATTGTGATTGATCATGGTATAGCCCTTTTCAAAAAAGACATCCGCCGGCGCCATATTCTGGTTCCAACGGGTCCAATAGGAGATTTGACAATTCTCCGTCAACGTTGTCTGCTCTTGGCGATTCAAGCGGTAAAACCCATCATTCCAGACCCGTACAACAAAGCCGAGACTTTCAACAAAGGCCGCCAGCTCATTGACATAATCAATAAAGACTTCGATTCCGCTGGCTTTTTCCCCATAGCGCTCGCGGGCAGCTTCGATCATTTGTGGAAAGTTTTCTAACTGGTCAAAATCAATAAACTCATCGGCCCCGATGTGAAAATAGGTGCTGTCTTCAAACAGTTGCGCATATTCCCGATAAACTTCCTGAATAAAGGCTACCGCTTCTGAATCCAAAATGTTCAATGCTCGATCATCACGAGTGCCATCTGCTGTCAGCAATTGCCATTGAGGTTTTTGTGCTAGGACTTGACGCAAATGACCAGGAGAATCAAAATCAGGGATAATGGCAATTTCATGGTTTTGAGCATACGCAATCAATTCACGAATTTCTTGCTTGGTCAAACATTCTTCCGAAACAATTTCTGGAAATTGCTGGGATTCAATCCGAAAGCCTTCGTTTTCCGAAAAATGAAGTTGCAGATGCGTGAATTGGAAGCAAGCCATGCTGCGGACGATTGCTTTCAAATCAGCTAGCGAATAAAATTTGCGCCCGATATCGATCATCAGACAGCGTTCTTTAAGCGCTGCTAGATAGCTTTTCTGTGCTAATTGACCCGTCGCCTGATCTCGGCCATATTTGGTTAACGCGTAAAAGGCATGTTCTGGCGAGGACACACTGATTGTTTGGTTTTCAAATCGAAAATCAGCATCCAGCTGCGGATCGATCACTATTTTCGGTAACGGATCTTTCGCCGACTGCCAACCTATTTCCTCAAAAAAGACGGCTGCTCGTTGCTGAACTTTTGTCAAATCAACTTGTTTGTTCATCTCATTTTCCCCCATACTTTCAATAATTTCTCATTTTTTGGTTCATTTCACGGTATTGCCCTGGTGTCACACCCACTATTTTTCGGAACTTTCTCGTATAATTGGAAACATCATAATACCCATTGTTGCGAATAATTTCTTTGATTGGCAAATCTGTTTCAATCAGTTCCTCTTTGATTTTTTTCAGTCTTAGTTCTTGAATATATTTGGAGAAGGTTTTGCCGCTTTCTTTTTTTACAAAACGGCTGACATAAGAGACAGAAACACCAACCTCCTCTGCCACCGATTCCAAGGAGAGCTGTGAGGAATGGTAATTTTCTTGGATAAAACTGAAGATTTTCTCATTCATTTCCGACTCATCATCCAGCGGCTGTTTCTGCACCTTCGTGCAAATCTGCTGGGCAATCGTTAACAAGGCAGACTGCAATTGATTCAAGCTGTTGAAATCAGCACTTTCAGAAGCGGTATGCAGTACTTCTGCCCCCACCAATTCACCGCCGACTTGCGCGATCGTATTCAACAAGTAGTAGCCATACATTTTTTGGACACGAGGCGAAGTCTGTTTACTCTCGCCTTCTTCGATCAACCGCTGGATCGTTTCACTGGCAATCTCAATATTTCCTTGATTCAAGGCTTGGATCAATTTTAATTTTTGATTGTCTGGATAATTGATTGGCAAATGATTGGTCTCTTTGGAAAGCTCCGCATAGTAGCTGATTTGCTTGCCTTGACTCCCTTGATTTTCCAGTGCTGCCAACCCTTCGATATAGGATTCATTGATGGCGGTTAGTTGATCGACCGTCATACCGACACCCATTGTGGGTGTTAGGGAGATCGCATGGGTAATTTTTTCCGCAATGGCATCCACAATTTCTTGTTGTTCTTTGCCATCAACAAACCCTACGGTCAAGGCTAACATTTCTTTGGATAAAATTTCCGTCGCATATGCCGTATAATCCGCCTCTTTGATTTCCTCGATATAATCGATCAGAAATTTTTTATCTCCTTGCTTGGCTTTGGAATCCACAGTTTTCGTATCGATGGCGATCACAAAGTAATTTGACTTAGGAAAGCAGACATGAACCGCTTCTAAAAGCAAAGCCAGTTCTTGCTCGGACCGAAAACGTCCGCTCATTAATTTGCGCAGCACTTGCTCTCTGGCATGAGGTGTTTGCAGGCGGACTTCCTGATGTAGTTCTTGGTGCTCAACCAAAAATGCCGCCAAGGTATTATGGACATCATCCATCGAATGAAGGGTCATTTTGGGGTCCCGATGAAACTCCTGAACCAGATTTTCGATTTTGCGAATCGGCCGATAACTGCGTAAACCAAGCATCACGACTGCGGTGATCCCCGTAAACAATATGGCAATAAATACTAGGACGAACTGCTCTTGGACACGGTTGACTGAAGCCAGCGCTTGATTCGGATTAGCAACGGCTACCACTGAAATATTCAATTCATTATTGGCAATCGCTTGAACAAAATACGTTGATTGTTCAAACCGCATTCGTCCTGTTTGAATGCCTTTTTTCATGCGTTCGGGATGATTTAAAAAGCGCGCTAACTCATCATTGGTGGTACTGGCTAATAACTGGTACTCATCATTGATAATATAGGTGTTACTGATCCCATCGTTATTGCTAAGATCAAGAATTCTCTTCAAATTGTTCTCTTTGATTTCATAGATCGCTGAGCCATAGACAGTCATCTCTTCACTTTGAATGGGAACGATATAAAAAAAGCGGGAATAGCGCTGTTCCTCACCGGCGCCTTCTAATGTCAACAATGTAGGCGCTGAGGAATCCAATTGTGCGGCTAACTGTTCCTGGCCCATTTCATTTTTCGGCAGTACTTTTTTCAAAAATGTGTCAAAAGAGAATGATCCTACGGTTGAATACAAGGTTGCTGGGGACTCTTTATAATATAAATAGACTTCTTCGACTAAGTCGTTGGTGATTTTGTATGTTTGCATGGCCTCTCTTGCTTCTTTGGTCAAGTAAGGATGCTGCAAATATTTCATTGAGACAACATGATCATTGGTCATTTTTTGCGTCAGATAATTCAATTGAATAAACGTATTTTCTAAAGAATATTTCAACTGAATCAATTGGTTTCTAGCGGTCAGCATCACCTGTTCATTGATACTTTTGACAGAGGTATCATACCAAATCCATGACACGGCTAAAAAAGGCACTAAAAATACGATTAAATAAGAGCTGATGGCACGAATGATTTCCCTAAATAGTTTTTGACGATTCAGTTCCGTGTACTTTCCCATTTGCATCACCTATTCTCTGTTATTTCGAAAGCTCAAAAACGCTTTCATTTATCGGTACTTATTTAGGAGAAAAGAATGTATGATACTCTAATAAAATACGCTTTATTTTAATAAAAAACAATGCTTTTTTACAAGTCAGCTATCAGGCTTGTATTTTCTTAACCAGTTATAACAAGCGCCCAATAAATTAGATTCATTGCCGAAACGACAGGCACAAATGTTTGGCACGATAACAGTACTAGGAATCTGCTCAGCAATCATAGCTAATCGTGCGTTTACATGTGGGATCAAGAAACGGCTCGCACTGATTCCACCGCCAATCAAGATGATTTCCGGATCAATCATATATTGCAGGCTATAGCAAGCCGCCGCCAGTTTATCGACAAAATCAGCTACTACTGGCAGACATCGCGGATCTTGTTCTTGAACCAGTGTATCAATACGCTGGCCATTGATTGTTGGGTCTCCGATACGTTTTGCTGTTTTCTCTACTAATGTTCTGGTTGACCCTGCAATGCTCCAAAGTTCCCAATCCTTCCTTTCGGTCGGAAAAAGCAGATAACCAAACTCTCCTGCTAGTAAGTGTTTGCCGCGAATCAATTGATGATCGATCATCAAGCCACCGCCAACGGATGTACCTAGGACAATTGTCGCAAAGGACGCACAATTTTGAGCGTGACCCAACCATTTTTCTGCCAATAACGCACAGTTGCCATCATTTTCGGCAGCCACTGGACATTGGTATGTACTGCGCAAATGCTTAACCAGTCTTTTACCAAATCCTTCATATAAAGGTGATGTCATCCCGATTTCTTGGCTTCGGGGATCAACCAGTCCCGTTGAGCTAATAGCGATGCCATCAAATGCTGCTGCATAGAATGCATCGATCTGTCGACATATACGTTGCGTGACTGTGGAATATTCCTTGTTCATAGGAAATTGAGTCAATTGTCTGCGTTCCCCTTGACTATTCACTAACCCACATTTAATAGCAGTACCGCCAATATCAATTGCTAAAATCCACATTTTCTTGACCTCACAAGGTTTTCTTTTGTCTTGCATTCAGTATACGCAACCAATGTTTTCAGCGACCATATGTATTTCTTGCAACAATATGTCAAATCCGTCCAAGCCATAAAAAAGCCCGCAACGAAAGATATCTTGCATTTAGAAAGAATATACATTGTACATACAGAGATAGCTTCTCTGCTTATTTTTTTAGCACTTGAATGATCTGGTTTAACGTTCAGCTTCACAAAAATGTTCATCATGCAAAGCTAAAAAATAGAACTATTAGATACAATGTCTGAGAATTTTATAAACAAAGGAATCAGCTACTCCCGTTTTTTCTATTAAGATAAGCTATAAACAAAAAAACCGTCACGCATAAGACATCCTCTCATGCGTGATCGGCATTCTACTTACTCATTGAATTTTAGGAATAGATCAAACAATTTTAAGAACTTAGTTGCAGACTCTTGGTGTCACAACAAAAAATCTATTCGCAGTAAACTAATTTTGTTCTGTTCTTACACTCTGGTCACTTATTGCTCATTTGATTCATAAAACCTCAATAAAGCGCTTGTGCTCGTTCAATACAATTCCTGCTCCAAATAATCCACCAACGGAACCAAGTATTTTTTATCCGTCCAATCGCAATCTTGTCCATTGGCTTCCATGAGTACCTTCGTCTGTGGGTCATAGGTGTGTGGCTCTTTTTTAGCGGCCGCTTTTCTTAACATTTTCACTAAGGTTCGATCGAAAAAGTTCATTTTGCTTTCCTGCCATTGTCCTCTTCCGTAAAAAAAGGGGATGTCCTTTAGCGGACCCGTGAGATTCTGTTCTCTGAGTTTTTTCACTACCACTTTTTCAGGAACAGAAGCTCCCGCACAAAAGATGAGTATCTCTTTGCCTTTTAGCTGATTGCTATTCTTTTTTAAAAAGGACAGTCCAGCAATACCCGAAGCATAGATTCCCCCACAGAAGATAATTGTGTCATAATCCATTACTTCAGCTATTTTGGCTTTTGGGGTTTCTAGGCAGGGAAAACCTGTTGCTTCTTGAAGCCAGTGGACATACTTTTTGACAGCGCCGTATTTCGATTGATAAACAATAATGCCATTTTTCATGAGGAATTCCTCCCTGCAGTTAGGACTGCGACCTACTTTTTGCGCCATCTATTGCCTGTTTCAAAAACATCTCGTAAGCTTTTTCCTGTTGTGCATAGATTTCATCTAGTGGAATACCAGGTGTCGTTACTGCGAAAATCGTACCGATTCCGATCGTGTAAATGAGCATATGCATGTGTAGCTGTTTGGCGGTTTCTATGCTAATATTCAAATCGGCGGCAATCCTTTGGGCTACTTGAGGATTCGTCTCCAACTGATACAGCTCTTCTAATGACGAAACATTCGCTCTTTTTTGTAAGACAAAAATTCTCAAAATTTGGGGTTCTTCTTTCGCCAATTGCAAATATGCGTGTCCGGTACTGCGAAACAGATCCTGGGTGTCACTATGGGCTTCTAAAAACTCTTGTAAAAATTGCCGTGCTCTCTGCTCTACTTCTGTCCGCAGTCCTTCCATATTGGTGCAATAACTATAAATGGGCTGGACTGAACAGCCTAACCTTTCCGCAATATTTTTTACAATCACTTGCTCCATACCGCCTTTTCGAGCAATCTCAAAAGCGGCATCAACCACCATTTCCTTTGTTATTCGTTGTTTTGGCATCCAAGTCCCTCCTTAAGCACAAGTCACATTATATAAACGATTTATATAACTCGATTATATTCTTTTGTTCCTGCGAAGTCAATCGGGTTCAAGACACTACTCCCTCACTCTTTCTATTGAATAAAGAACTGTCGGTTTCTCCCAAATCACCGTTCATAGGTTGTAAATCTTGCATTACTTCCCAGTGATTGCTGGCTCTTTTATCCGCACAAAAAAGGTACAGCCCACAGAAAAAGGCTGTACCGTTGATAATACGTATGGACTCTTTTGCACTCGAAGCTGCTAAACTTCTGGGGTGTCCTCTGGTGGTGCTTCGAGGATTGGTTCTTCCTCTTCATACAAGGAGGAAACCCGCGTATACCATTCAAACACATGGGTAATGATCACCTTGGCAGCCGCATAGACAGGAATCCCTAAAATGACCCCAACAAGACCAAACAATTTTCCTGAAGTCAAGAGGACTAACAGGATCGTGACAGGATGGATCGACAACTCATTTCCTAGAACTAATGGCGAAATCAAGCGTCCTTCAATGGTTTGCTCAATAACAAAGACGATCAGAACTTGGATCAGTAACACTGGTCCGCCGACGATTCCTAAAAAAACCGCAGGGATCATGGCCAAAAAGGAGCCTAAATAAGGGATCAAATTTAGAAATCCCGCTGCAATCCCCAGTGTGATGGCATAATCTAAGCCAATAATACTAAAGCCGATCATAAACATCACTGCGACCGCAAACGCCACTGTCAGCTGTCCCCGAATATAGGAGGATACCTGGTCATTCATTTCTTTTAAAACGATCAGTGACGGCTGGCGCATTTTGGTTGGTAAAAATTTGACAAAATAAGGGGCTAGTTTGCGGCCATCTTTCAGTAGGTAGAACAAAATAAACGGCATGGTAATGACCGCTAAAACGATCGTCGCAACGGCCCCGAAGAAACTACCTAGATTTTGAATCGTACTACGGGAAAGATTTTGGACGATATCCGTCAGAGAAGAAATCAACTTCTCATTGGAAGCTTCGATCTGATCTTGGACTTGCGAGAAGATTGGATCAGACAAGATTTCATTCACCTTATTCTCAATAATCGTCAAATACCCCGGCAGATTATCCGCAAAACTCATGGATTGCTCTTGGATCTTAGGAATGATGACCACCACCCCCCAGACAATCAGACCAACCACCAAAACAAAAAGACCAAAAATACTGTAAATTCGTTTGATTCCTTTGCGCTCCAAATAGTCAACAGTGGGATTCATCAAGTAATACAAGATCCCCGCCAAAATGATTGGCAATCCGACGATGGCTAAAAATTGCCAGACAGGCTCAAACAAATATGAAACTTTCGTGAAGAGCAGCAAAATTAAGAGAATCAATAAAATGACCAGCAAGCTGGTCACTGCTTGATTGTTTAAAAACCATTTCCAAAACCAGGAATGCGGCTTTTTCTGCGTTTCTTTCATGACATTCTTTGCCTCCTAGTTGTACGTCACTTGCATGCCGACTTCTAGGTTCGGCAAAACAGTTGGCGTTAAATAAATCGCACTTGAAAGCGGTTCTTCAGCCGGCACTTCGTCAAAGACAAAGGTCACATGCTGGATCGTTTGCAGGATTTGGTTAGCCACCGTTCCTACATATTGGACTTGATAGGTCTGATCACCAAAAGTAATCTGATCCTCTTTCTTTACGACTAACGCTTGCGAATCAGGAATCGTTTGGATGACTGAATATTCTCGCAATGTATCGGTCGCTTCTTCCCCAAAGAAGATGATCATTCTTTCTTGCGAATCGATCGCTTGTGGACCAATTTCTTTGATCGTCCCTTTTTTCATATGACAAACTCCCCTTTCTATCTTCTCGTTTATTATAACATAAAGAGTTTTTCTACCCGCCCAAAACCGCATTCTATGGTAGAATTAAAGAGGAATGAAACTATTAGGAGGTTTTTTTATGTTGCAAACGATTTATTTAGGTACGTACACTCGTCGCGAAAGTAAGGGGATCTATTCGATCGCTTTAGATACGGAAAAAGGAACACTGACCGATTTGACCTTATGTGCGGAAGAAAAAAGTCCGACTTATCTTGCCCGCAGTAAAAAAGAAGCAGTTTACAGCGTCACAGAAGTAGCTGGCAACGGCGGCGCCGCTGCTTATACCCCAGACTTTACCTTGCTGAATACCGCAACGGAAGAAGGCGCACCCCTTTGCTATGTAGCAGTTGATGAAAACCGTCAGCTTTTATATGGTGCCAACTACCACAAAGGTGAAGTGAATGTTTATAAAATTCTAGAAGATGGCAGCATCGAAGCAACGGACAGCATCTACCATGATGAACCCGTCGGCTCTCATGAAAACCAAGACAAACCTCATGTCCATTATACTGACTTAACACCAGACCAACGTTTAGCAGTTTGTGACCTTGGAACGGACCGGGTCTATACTTATGATATTTCAGAAGATGGCAAACTGACAGAAGTAGCTGTCTATGTGGCAGAAGACGGAACTGGTCCTCGTCACTTAGTCTTCCATCCAAATAACCAATACGCTTACTTAGTGGGCGAATTAGACAGCTCATTGACTGTTTTACGCTACAATCAAGCAGATGGCAGTTTTGAGAAAATCCAAAAGGTGCCAACGATCCCTGCGGACTTTACGGATTTCAACAGTGGCGCTGCGGTACGGATCTCGAACGATGGACGTTTTGTTTACAGCTCAAATCGCGGCCATAATTCAATCGCTGTTTTTGAAGTAACCGATGAAGGCGCTGGCCTGGCTTTTGTTCAATCAATCTCAACAGAAGGCGACTTCCCTCGCGATTTCGATTTGGACCCGACAAACGATTATCTGGTTTGTGCCAACCAAAATTCTGATAACCTAACGTTATACAAACGCGATGAAGCCACTGGCAAATTGACTGTCTTAGAAAAAGACATCTACGCACCAGAATGTGTCTGCGTCTTATTCAAAAAATAAAGTTTTGGAGGATTCCCCCATGTTTGATAAAACACCAAAGGAACTCGTGCTCAAAGATTTTTCTAATATCTACAATAAATGTCAATCAACCTTTGAACTAGTGACGAGCCGCAAATACAATGAATCATTGGTCCTATTAACGACTGCAGAAACGTATGCGATCGCTGAAAAAGCCTATATTCGCTGTGATACTGCCAAAGAGCTGCAAACAACGGAAGTCATTGCTTTCTTTGATGCTTTTGAGATCTATTATTTTGAATTAAAACAAGTCCTTTTTCATGATGACGATGATTTTGTTTCTTTAAAAAATCGTTTAGAAAAAATGAAAGACACTTACGAAGCATTGACAGCCTCATTTCATTTGTTATGATGAAATCAAATCAAAAGTGAAAAAGGTGACGTTATGAACCAAGAACAAGTGTTGGATCGTTTACGAGAAGAATTGGCCATGCCATTTTTCGAAGCAAAACTAGAAGACAAAGACTATTCCGAAGAAGACTATCAACAAGTCAAAGCGGATTTGGTAAAATACTTTGATGACTATGTACGTAATGTAGAAAATTAAGAAACAGCCTGCGATGATTCATTCATCGCAGGCTGTTTTGCTATTATAACGTCACTAGAAAGTTTTGATTCGTCGTAGCTTCGATCTGAGGATGCTGTTTCAAATAGTCAGCAATCAGTTCCGTCATATCGACTTGAATCTCACGAACGATTTTTTCGGCAGAAAACATGGCGTAGTTGCCACCGCCCACGGCACGGTATTGGTTGATGACGATCTCTAATTCTTGGTCCATCGCAATGGCTTTTTCTTCAAAGTCCAAACGGGTGATTCGTTGACCAACGGGTTGACTAAGATCGATCGTATACTCGATGCCTTCATACATATCGTAGTTATAATATTGCGGTTTTGGTTCAATAAAAGCAGGATTGAAAACGATCTGACCGTCAACAACGGCTAAATAATCCGCCGTTTGTTCTAAAGCAGCTTTTAATTCGGCACCTGTTATTTTGACTACAGCTAATGTATTTGGGTAAATATAATTGGTGATCACATCCCGCATCGTGATGGTTGCGCCAAAGCCTTTGCCTTCATTGTTGAAAAGAGCAGTGCCAGAAATTTTAGCACCGCTGGCAGCCATCTGAACACGATTGATGAATTCAATATAAGGATGCTCTTTCAAGCGTGCCCCCATCGGATCGTTGATTCGCATGTCCCCACTGACTTTGCCTAACGGCTGATCTAGCCATGTTTGTAACTCTTCTTCGATGGGTGCTAACAAAGCCAACGTCTCTTGATCTGGGACAGCATCCGCAACAGGGATCAACGCAGCCGTACTGTTTGTGACATGAATCCCTGTCTGATTTTTTTCAACCGTCAATTCGATGGCGCCGATAAAGCTTCCACGATAACCGGGCTGCACAACAGGGACACCATTGATTTTTGTGGCGATCTCACGATGTTGGTGTCCTGTGAAGAAGGCATCGATTCCTGAAACTTCCTGCAATAATTGATAGCCCTCATTTTCGCCGGTCAATAATTCAGTCGGTTCCCCAGTGACTAAATCACGCTCGAAGCCGCCATGATAACTGACAACAACAATATCGGCTTGTTCTCGTAAGTAAGGTACATAGTTTTTCGCTGTCTCAACAATACTGACAAATTGCATCCCGCGAATCGTCGCAGGTTGTTCCCAATGAGGAATATAGGGCGTCACCATTCCTAAAATCGCGATCTTTACCCCTTCTTTTTCAATGATGGTGTAAGCTTGCCCAAAGAATGGTTCCCCCGCTTCATTTAAAATATTGGCTGCAAGTACCGGCGTTTGGTAGCTGGCGATCGCTTCTTGCAAATAAGGCAGACCGTAGTTGAACTCATGATTGCCTAAGACATGAACATCAACGTCTAGGTGGTTGACGACAGCGGTCAATGCGGCAACGGAGTGCTGGCTTTTGGCAATGTAATAGCTTAAGGGCGAGCCTTGGATAAAGTCGCCATTTTCGATCGTTACGACCGGTCCGGTGGCTGCTTGGCGCAGTTCTTTCATTTTGGTGGCAACTTTTGCCACGCCGAATCCTTGTTCCGTGTCATCGGCAAAATTGGTTGGATAGACATAGCCATGCATATCGCTCGTTTCTAAAAACGTGATTTTCATTCAAAAGACTCCTTTTCCCCTCAATACACCAAAAGGGCATGCGCATAAGTCGAAAACCCTCGAAAGCCAGCAAATTTTGCTTCCTTGCGTCTTCAAACCTTATGATACAAACCCTTTGGTGTTTCATCTCAGGTGTTTCCCTGATTATACCCTATTTTGACGAAGAAATTCAGAATTATTGGTTCCAAGCATCTTCTAATTGTGGTTTTGCGTTTTCAATCAATTGATCGACATCTTGATCTGTATTAGACAAAATGTTTTCCATGATTGAACGCATTTCATTGTAAGCAGGATCAGCATTTTCAATCACTGGGATCGAGAACAATTCTTTGGTTGCATCTTCTAATTTGGCAGCCACTTTTGTTTCAGGATTGTTTTTGTATTCATCGCTTTCCAAAACAGATTCAACAACTGGCATGTAGCCGGTATCGATTGCCCATGTTTTTTGCGCTTCTGGAGAAGTCAAGAATTTCATGTATTCAAAAGCAGCAGTACGTTGCTCTGGTGTTGCGCTGTTGAACATGTACAAGTCAGTTCCTTGTTGCAAGTTGATTGGTTCTGGACGAGCTGCTACGTCATATTCAAATTTGCCTTCGGTATCTTTTTTAACAAAACCTTCCCCTGCGATTGAGCCGACATACATTGCGACTTGCTCGTTGGCAAATGGTCCAGACAAGTATTGATCAGAACCAGCGATTCGGAAGTAGCCCTCTTTGACACCATCCAGGTAGTAGTTGATGACTTCTTTTGATTCATCGCTGTCTAGTTGCAAGTCTTTGTCAAAATCAACACCTTGGTTTTTCATTGCGATGGCGTAGTAGTTGTTTAATGAGTCAAAACCAGCACCTACTACTTCACCGTTTGATTTTTCAAAGATTTCTTGAGAAGCTTCTTTTAATTCTTCAAGGTTTGTCGGTACGTCAATACCATACTCGTCTAACATGTCTGCATTGTAGAACAGCATTTCTGTTGATTTGTTGAAAGGAATCCCGTATTGCACGCCGTCGATCTGCGCGCCTTCTAAAAGGGCACTGCGGATCTCTTCTTGGTCACCCCAACCGATAGTATCATCGTTGATGTATTCGCCAAGGTCAACCAACATGTCATCTTGGGCAGCATTCCATAACCAACCAGGATATGCTTGGGTGATAGTTGGTAGATCTTTTGGTGAAGGCAAGGTTGAATTCACCTTTGCTTGTAGATCAGAGTAGCTGGATTGGTTTTGCAATTCGATCTTGATGTTTGGATTTTCGTCCATGAATTGCTCCGTCAATTTCGTCAATGATTCTTCTTGCGCACCATTCATTGCATGCCAAAAGGTGACAGTCGTATCTTCGCTTAGTTCTGTAACGATTTCATCACTTTCGGTAGAACCAGATGAATCGTTGTTGTTTCCACAAGCCCCTAATACCAATGTCGCGGCTGCAGCTGCTGCAAATGCAAGTTTCTTTGTTTTCATTTTTTCCTCTCCTCTATCACTCTAAAATAATTTTTTCACCGCGTTGCGGCAATATTCTTTCACCATACGGATTCACCAGATTTTCTGGTTTCAGCGTATGGATTGGAACCAATCGTTGGGGCTCGATCCAGGCAATGATCTGATCTAAATCAGCTGGTTTCGCATGTCCCGAGTTTGGCAAACGGACAAATTCGATCTCCAGTGCTGCCAGTTGATCCAAAAAGACTTGATAAGCTGGATCAAAATCGCCTAACGGCTGCGCATCACTGTGAATATACAATCCACCTGTTTGCAAGTTTTCAAAATGCGCGACTGCTTGCCAAAGGTACTGGCTCGTGTCGGCACATAATGCCTGATAAGAAATGGCGAAGGCTGGATCGAGAGTCGCTGGTACTTGATCATCGATCGTATAGAACGGTACATCTTTATTGAAAATTTCTTTCAACAAAGCAGCTTGCGTCGCCTCTAAAACAACCGTCCGCGGCGCGGCTTCAACAAGCGCCATAAAGCGCTCAACATTGGCTGGATAGCCATTGAAGGTAATTTGTCGTTGGGGATTTTCTTTGACCAAACGCACGAAGGTCTCAATCAATTCTGTTTCACTTTCCACCGTGATCGCTTTGGGGTCCGGTTCTCTTTCTGGGAAGCTGATGCTGACCCCTTCCATCATCAATAGATCCGTGTGTTTGGCTAATTGACAGAATTCTTTGGTACGCTCTGGGTGATAGCCATGCAAACGCAAATCACCGGTATAAGCGATAAAATGATCCGGCGTGCGAATTAACAAGGCCGCCGCACCGTACGCATCATGATCGACTGGAATGATCTCGACTTCGATTTCCCCGATCCGAATCACATCATGGGGTTCTAAGCCGATCAATTCACGGACAAAGCTTTTTTCCTCATGAGGAACGGGCAGCAAGAAGTCCCCTTTTTGATTCAACACTTCGAGGATCGCTTTGGTTTCCTTCAAGGTGTACATAGGAATATTTGGGTCTAAAAAGTTGATCATCTTGGAATGATCCAGATGGGCGTGGGAAAGAAAAACTGCTGTTTCTTGGTATTCTTTCGTTTCGCTTCCTTGGTACGTGTAGTCTAAGCGTGGATCGTAGACATTTTTCAGTTCTGGTATCCAGCGATGCGCAACTAACGTTTGTAATTCTTCATCTGGTAAGGGTGTTTCTGGATGATACTCCGAACCGAAATCAAAAAAGATATGGGCATCTTTGTACGCAACTTCGATGACGGTTCCTCCAATCGTTAAAATTCCGCTATGGAAGGTGATCGTTGTTTTATCCTTTGATGCCATCTTTAGCCACTCCTTTGATAATTTCTTTTCTAAAGATCAAGTAAATGATCAGAATTGGAATGACGGTCAAGGTCGCTGCCGCCATTTGTAAATGAACGTCACTGCCGCTTTCTGTGGTAAAGGCAGCCAATCCATTATTTAAGAGACGGTATTTTTTCTCATTCGTCACTAACAACGGCCATAAGAAAGAATTCCAGCTAGAGATGAACGTCAGAATCCCGACTGTCACCAAGGCTGGTTTAGACATGGGGATCAAAATTCGGCGGATATAAGCTAGGTCGCTGGCACCGTCAATTTTGGCTGCCTTATAAAAGGTATTAGAAATACTTTGTAAATAACCGTTTAAATAATAGATGTAAAAAATACTGGTCAGAAACGGAATGATCAAGGCACTATACGTATTCAATAAGCCCATTCGAGCAATCGTATTGTAATTGGTAAAGATGATGGATTCATAAGGAACCATCAGTAAGGAGATCATCAAACCAATCACGAGACGCTTGTATTTGAATTCAAGACTCGTTAATGCAAAAGCAGCTAAAATTGCCGTGATCAGCGTCGCTATGGTAGTGACCGCTGAAACAAAGACCGTATTGAAGAAGTAGCGTAAAAACGGTGCTCGGGTAAAGACTTCCCCGTAGTTGCTCCATTGGAAGGACTCTGGCATGATCGTCGGTGGAATACTGGTTGCTTCACTGTAGGTCATTAGACCAGCTAAAATCATATAGACAAAGGGAAACAGCGTGATCACTGCTAAAATTGCTAAAAACAGCATCGAAACAATCGTGACAATTTTTTTCATTCGTTTATTCGCCCACTTTCTTCAAAAGTTTATTTTGGATAAAGGTGACGAGCAAAATAATGATAAACAAGATCACGGTTGCCGCCATTGCAATCCCCGGACGTCCGGCGATATGGAATTTGTCGTAGATATAAAAGACTGCTGTCGTGGCACTACGAGCGATCCCTGGCTGGCCGCCAAACAAAGCATATACTTGGGTATAAACTTTAAAGGCACTGATCAGATTGACCGTCAACAAGAAAGCAAAGGTCGGGATCAACTGCGGAAAGGTGATTTTCCGAAAAATTTCGCCATCGGTAGCGCCAAACATTTTTGCGATTTTATAATGTTCTTTGTCGATGTTGCGCATTCCTGCCAACAAGATAATAATGTTGAAGGCGAGGCTCGTCCAAACGCCGAAGATGATCAAGGTCGTCATACTCATGTTGACGTTATCTAGCCAGTTGACTGGCGCAATGCCGACAAGACCTAGCAGATAATTAATGATCCCGTAAGAGCCATTGAAAAAGTAACGAAACACGATCCCGATCGCAATCGTACTTGTGACATAGGGCATAAAGAAGATCGTTTCAAAAAAACTTTTGTATTTGACTTTTTCAAAAATGATCCAAGCAATCGCTAATGAGAGAATCAGCGAGATCGGCACGACCGCAAAAGCAAACAGTGCTGTGTTTTGCAGTGCTCGAAAGAATACGGGGTCCGTTAAAACCCTTTGATAGTTCTCAAGCCCAGCATACTGTTGGTTAATCAAGGTTCCTTTTTGGAAACTCATGATGAAAGAACGAAACAGCGGATACACACTGAATAAGAAAATAATGACCAATGAAGGCAGTAAAAACAGCCACGCCTTTGGTTGATTCTCAGGGTTATAATTTTTTTTGAACATTAGTAGACCCGCTCTCCTTTTTCATCAAAGATAAAGGCTTTTTTGTAATGAAAATCAAATGACACTTGCGCGCCTTCTTCAATGATCTCTTCAATACTAACGATCGATTTCATATGTTTTGCAGCCAGATCAAAGTTCAAGATTCGTTCTCGTCCGATCAGCTCCACACTCTTGACTTCTGTTTGGAACAACCCCGTTTGTAAGGTGGTCAGCACATCTTCTGGACGAATACCTAACGTATATTGGCCGTCTGTCAATGGTTTCTTGAAGCGAATGTCGGTAAAGCGGTCAACTGGGATCGTGAATGCTGGATGGATCATTTGTCCCTCTTTGACTTCTACTGGCAAGATGTTGATGATTGGATTACCAATGAATTTCGCTACGAAAAGATTGTTTGGTTCTAAGTAAAGGTTTTGCGGATCATCATTTTGTTGAATGATCCCTTCATTCATCAAAATAATCTTATCACTGATAGAAAGAGCTTCTTCTTGGTCATGAGTCACGAAGATCGTAGTGATTCCTACTTCTTTGACTAACCGACGAATTTCTTCACGGATCTTCAAGCGCAAACGGGCATCTAAGTTACTCAATGGTTCATCCAGCAGTAACACTTCTGGACTTTGCACCAAAGCACGAGTAATGGCGACCCGTTGCTGTTGTCCACCGGAAAGGGTTCCTGGTTTTTTCTGACTTAATTCTTCAATATTGGTCAGCTTCATGAACTTTTCAGCAATTTTCTGTGCTTCGTTTTTCTTGATTTTTTTCTCTCCGACTGTCAAGGGAAACATGACATTTTCTAACACAGTCATATGGGGATAAAGGGCATAGTTCTGAAAAACAAACCCGATATTGCGGTCTTTCGGCTCCGTCTTAACAACGGAAGTACCATTAAAGCGGATATCACCATCGGTGGGACTTAACAACCCCGCGATCAAATTCAATATCGTCGATTTCCCGCAACCACTAGGTCCCAACAAACAAACCAAATCGCCTTTTTCTATTGTAAAATCTACTGCTTTCAAGGCTTCGAACTTATTATCAAAAACCTTCTTCAACCCGACTACTTCTATCAAAACTGCCCCTCCATTTTCTCTTTTTCCTCCGAATAGTTGACTGGCATTTCAAGTCACAAAAAAAACGAACTCTTGATGTTTCGGTCAAACGCTCAAAGAAATTCGATTTTAATCATAACAAACGAATGTTTTTATTCGATACTATTATTGTAAATGTTTTGTAAAAACCAATGGGAATTATGAAAGAATTTTTAATTAATTTACCAAACAATGAGAAAACGATGAGTGATTCAAAGGGAATTCTACCCGCTAATCCCGAACGTTTCGTCATTTTTCGAAAATTTTCATGAAAAAATGAATGAATTTTATCAAATATACATACCTGTGTATAATAACACTATTTTTACACAGCTTTTTTATCAAAAGCACCCTTATTAAATACTTACTAAAATCGTCAGTATCTCTCCGATTAAAATAACAAAAAAGGACGGTTTCCCCAAAGAAAACAATCGTCCTTTTTCCCCTTCAGTTATTCGACTTCATCGATCGTCAACGTCAGCAATTTCGTTGAGACTTGCTCAAGAAAATAACGGTCGTGTTCAATGATCAGCATAGAAGGCTCCACCAAATGGATTACTTCCTCTAATTGCTTCTGATTGAAGACATCCAAATAATTCAGAGGTTCATCCCAGATAAACAATTCTGCTGGTGTTGCTAATGATTTGGCTAGTTCCACGCGTTTACGCTGCCCCATGCTCATTTGCTGGATCGGCGTTTGAAAAACAGCTCTTTCCAAGCCAAGTTTTTTCAAATTATTTAGCAGATCTTGATAATTCAAGCCATGTTCTTGGGCAAACTCTGTCAGCATCCCACAGTTGTCCTCGTAGTTTTGTCGAACATAACTGATGGTGATCCCATGGGCTGTTTTGATCTTCCCTGTCTGCTGTCCTTCGAAAGTACCTAAAATACTCGCAATCAAACTGGACTTGCCAGATCCGTTGGCCCCTTGAATCCCCAAGCGCTCTTTTTGACGGATCGCAAACGTCAGCGGTTTAAACAAAGGCTTCTCATAGCCGAGCTGAAAATGCTCTGCTTCCAGCAACACGTCATGATGGCTAACAAGCGGGGTCATTTTCAGAGGATCGATCCACTCAATATCTTTTAACAACGCAGACTTGTCTTGAATTTGATCTTCCATCCGTTTAACGATCGCTTTCGAGCGCTTCATGGTCCGTGCCGCTCGGGCACCGATCGCCCCCGTATCATAGATTGCCCCACTGCCTTTTTTGGTCGGCGACCCTAATTTGTCCCGTTCGCGTCCTCGGGACCACTCCGCTTTCTCGGCTGCCGTCTGCTTCAAACGACCGATTTCTTTTTTCAACTTGCTGTTTTGTTCTTGCTCATAGGCATCTTTTTGCTGCTTTTGCAGTTCATAAACTGAATAATTCCCTTTGTACAACACCAAGCGGCTTTTTTCGATCGCCAATACATGATCGACGACTTCATCGACAAACTGTCGATCATGGCTCACAACGATAAACCCGGTTTTTTGCTGCAAATAGCGGGCAACATGTTGGCGAGCAGTCACATCCAAATGGTTGGTTGGCTCATCGATCAAAGCAAAATTCTCTTCATCAACGAACAAACGCGCCAATAGAACTTTCGTTTGCTCGCCGCCAGATAAAGTGGCAAAGGGCCGCCAAAGAACTTCTGGATCAAGTTGCAGCAGGTTCAATTCTCGTTCCAAACGCCACTGCTCAAATTCACCAGATTCTTGTAAAACAAAAAGCGTCAGTTGCTGTTCGTCAGCGACTGTTAAGGGAAAATAAACGAATTGCTGCTCATGGGTAATCGAGCCGCTATAAGGCAATTCATTGAGCAGCAAACGCAGCAAGGTCGTTTTGCCGCGACCATTTCTACCAATCAACCCTAATTTCCATTGTGTATCAAGGTTCAAGTTGGCATCCTCAAAAAGCAACCGTTCCTGGCTATCAAAGCCAAAAGTTAAATGATTAATACTGATATTCGACATAAATATACCTCGTCTCTATTCACGGAATAGAGTAGACCTAAAGCTATTTTCAGAATCAGTTTTTAGAGGTACACAAAAAGATCCTCCATTGAAAAAGTCAACCAATCCTGAAAATCTGCAGACTATCCCCTTGGAGGAACAGTTTCATGCAGCTTTCAACAAATTAGTTAATTTTTCAATGGAGGATCCCTCATTTCGTTTAATAGTGCCCTAAGTATAGCATTGATCGACAAAAAAGCGCAAGCTTGCTATTCCTTGCTATTTCAACTTTATATTTTGTTCACAAACTATCCCCGCTTTTGATGGAAATATTTCATTAAAAAACAAAAAAAAAACCATCAGGTTGGTTAGTCCTGATGGCAAAAGGAGTAAAATGAAAAATAAAAAGGTTGTTGGTTGTGAATTCATTATACCTCCGATAAAAAAATTTTACATGTGAAAAACATAACAGTTAAATTAAATAACTCTTGTTTAACTTGAATGTTTATCATTTTTTTAACAATAAAGCGGTCATCCGTTGGATAGCAAAAGAAATTTCGTCCGTTGCTTCATCTTGCTTAGCTTCAGCTGAATCAAAGGCTTCTTGGTCGATTTTGTTATCCAGACTCAAAATCATCTCATCACAGCCGGCAACATATTTCATATACGCTCGCTCGAATTTTTTATGGATCCCCATCACATTCGCTGGTGGACGCAATTTGCTGATTTTTTCCAGCATCAAGCGGTATTTGTCCGTGCCTTCTTTAAAAATTCTGGTAATCTCAGCTAGCCGCTCAGGTGTTACCTCTGCTTCTTTCTTCTCGTCGATCGCTTTGCGGATCTCTTCATAATTGGGATTCATTTTCTCCCCGATCGCTTCTGTTTCTTTGACAAGATCGTTGATTGTTTGTACATAAAAACCTAAGTTTGGTCGCACAGTGGGTCCCCTACTTTCTTTGTTATTATCTTCTATTTTACCGTTTCTTGCTGCAAATGAAAAGGTCAAGAAACAGCCATAGGGTTTATCGAAAATAAGCCAGCAAAAAAAGGCCTGCTGCCCATGGAGAAGGACAGCAGACCATTCGTTGTTTTTCTGTTTATTTTTGGCTTATTTGCGTCCCATTGCTCGTTGGATCGCTTTGACGATCTCAACGACTGGAATGATCGCAAAGGAGGCGCCTAAAACGATGCCCCATTGATACAAGTCAAGGTGTGCGACACGGAAGATATCATTCAATCCTGGCACAATGAAGATCACTAGCATCAATGCAAAGGAAAGTAGGATCGCCCAGTTGAAGGCTTTGTTTCTAAATGCTCCTACTTTAAAGAGCGACTGATGGATCGATTTGACGTTGAAGGCATGGAACAATTGCATCAATCCTAACGTGGCAAAGGCCATCGTTAAGGCATCGGCATGGATCGCATCGTACGTATTGTGAACGGGCCATTGGATCGCTGACCAATAAACGAACAGCACGGTTGCTGCTTCTAAGATCCCTTGGTAGATGATACTGCTCATCACACCACCGGAGAAGAAGTTGGAACTGCGTCCCCGCGGTGCATGTTTCATTAGATCTTTTTCAGCAGGCTCCATTCCTAAGGCAATTGCTGGGAAGGTATCGGTTACTAGGTTGATCCAAAGCAAGTGGATCGGCAATAGCGAGTCCCAACCCCACAAGGTTGCTAAGAACAAGGTCAAAACTTCCCCTAGGTTAGCGGCTAGCAAGTATTGAATCGCTTTTTGAATATTGGAGAAGACTTTACGTCCTTCTTCCACCGCTACGACGATCGTAGCAAAGTTGTCATCGGCTAAGACCATATCGGAAGCACCTTTAGAAACTTCGGTACCTGTGATCCCCATGCCAACACCAATATCGGCTTGCTTCAGTGATGGTGCATCGTTGACCCCATCACCGGTCATGGCAACGACTTTGCCTTCTTGCTGCCAAGCTTTGACGATGCGGACTTTATGTTCCGGCGATACCCGCGCATAGACTGAGTAGTGGGCTACCTTTTGGGCAAACTCTTCTTCGCTCATTTTATTGAGTTCAGCGCCGGTCAAGACAGCATCATCATCGCCCGGTTTGATGATCCCTAAACGTCCCGCAATGGCTTCAGCTGTATCCCGGTGGTCTCCGGTGATCATGATGGGACGAATCCCAGCTTCTTTGGCTAAACGTACCGCATCGGCTGCTTCTGCCCGTTCTGGGTCAATCATTCCGACTAAGCCAGCAAAGACCAAATCATTTTCGACGATTTCTGATTCTAAGTTTTCTGGCACTTGATCTACGTATTTGTAGGCCATTCCCAATACCCGCAGCGCTTGTTTTGCCATATCGGTATTGTTGAATAAGATTTTTTCTTTTTCTTCATTCGTCATTGGTAGCTCTTGGCCATCCAATAGTACTTTTGAGGTTCTGCCTAGTAAGACATCCGGTGCACCTTTGACAGCAACTAAATAGCGGCCGTCTTCTTGTTGGTGGATCGTACTCATAAGTTTTCGGTCAGAATCAAAGGGCAGATCCGCTACCCGTGGTTCTTGATTGACGAGATCCCGCACATGGAATCCTTGATCCATCCCGAATTGCACCAATGCGGTCTCGGTCGGATCACCGATCAAGTTGCCTTCTTCACCAAATTTTGTATCATTGGCAAAGTTCATGACTTTTAATGCCATGTTGTCTAACGGAATATCTTCTGAAGCAGCATGTTGTTTGTTATTGACATACAATTTTTCCACGGTCATTTGATTCAACGTCAAAGTACCAGTTTTATCAGAAGCGATAATATCCGTTGCCCCAAGGGTTTCAACCGCTGGTAATTTACGGATCACTGCATTTCGTTTCGCCATTACTTGCGTACCTAAGGCTAAGATGATCGTTACGATCGCTGGCAGCCCTTCTGGGATCGCCGCTACTGCTAATGAGATCGAAGTCAATAGCATGTCGACCCATGACGTATTGTTAAAGATCGTTCCAACAAAGAACATGATCACTGCAATGATAATGATGGCGATCGTCAGGAATTTTCCTAGTTCATTTAAGTTACGTTTCAATGGTGTTTCGGTTTCTTGGGCGCTAGCTAGCATGCCAGCGATTTTCCCAACTTCGGTTCCCATTCCTGTATTGACCACGACCCCTTTTCCGCGGCCATAGGTCACATTACTGTTTGAATAGGCCATATTGACGCGATCGCCGATCCCGACATCCGTCCCTTCGATGACAGTCAATTCTTTTTCGACTGGTACGGATTCACCGGTCAAAGCGGCTTCTTCAATTTTTAACGAACTTGCTTCTAAGAGGCGTAAATCTGCCGGTACGACATCGCCAGCTTCTAATAGGACAATATCCCCCGGAACCAATTCATCGCTCTTGATGGTGACGGTATGACCATTACGCAGTACATTGGCATTTGGTGTGGACATTTCTCTTAGTGCTTCGATGGCCTGCTCTGCCTTTGCCTCTTGAACAACACCCATGATCGCGTTGATAATGACAACTGCTAAAATAATAATTGAGTCCACGACTTCATGGGAAACGACTGCTGAGATAATTGCCGCCGCTAGCAAAACGATGATCATCAAATCTTTAAATTGCTCAAAGAATTTTTGTGCCATCGATTTCTTTTTGCCTTCTTCTAATTCGTTGGGACCATACTCAGATAAGCGTTTTTGCGCTTCATCGTTCGTTAATCCATTGGCATCTGTTTGCATTTCTTCCAGAACATGCTGCGCTTCTTGCGCATAAAACGCCTGCGATAGCTGCTCCTTTTTGTTTTCTTCTGACATGTTTCTCCTCCTTTTATACTTACTCTTCCTTTATTGTACATGATATGAAAAAAAATAGACTTATGTATGCACTGTCTAAGCATACATAAGTCTCACTGTTTAAGACAGCACCAGAAATTTCTTTCAGGATGGTGATACTGCCGCAGATAAAATCCGCCAATTACTCCCTCATGTTCATATCAATAACCTACATTATACAAAAACTTTTCGGGTCTGGCAATTTTATTTTCGCTGAAATTCAACAAAGAATTTCTCTTAAAAATCAAGCGATGACCGAGCCGTTTGGCATGCCTTTTGGCGCTTCCACGATTTGCAGACGACCATCATTGTCTTCTGCAGAAAGGATCATTCCTTGGCTGACTTGCCCCCGCATTTTCCGTGGTTTCAAGTTGGCAACGATCACGACTTTTTTGCCGATCAAATCTTGTGGTTCTGGATAAAATTCAGCAATCCCCGATAAAATTTGACGATCTTGATCATCTCCCGCAGCTAAGCGGAATTGTAGCAGCTTGTCGGCCCCTTTGACTTTTTGACAATCAACGACTTCTGCCACTTTTAATTCGATCTTGTCGAAGTCTTCGTATTTGATCTCGGCTTTGTCTGATTGCAATGTGGTTTCTTCTGGATTCCATTTGACTGTTTCTTCTGGACTTTGTGTCCCTTCAGCCATTTTCTTTTGGATGTAGGCTACTTCTGTTTCAAGTTCCAACCGAGGGAAAATCGGTGTGCCTTTGGCAACGACTTTCGTGCCACTTGGAAATTCACCAAAGCGTAAATCTTTCAGATCCATGGCAACAGAAGCCAGTCCTAATTGTTGGAAAATGTTGGCTGGTGTTTCTGTCATCACCGGTTGCAATAAGATCGCAACGATGCGTAAGCTTTCCGCCAAATGAACCATCACACTGTTTAATTCCGCGCGCTTTTCTTCTTCTTTGGCTAACACCCATGGTTGGGTTTCGTCAATGTATTTGTTGGCACGGGAAATCAATGTCCAAACTTCTGACAATGCCGTACTGAATTCCATTTTATCCATGGCTTCATGGTAACGACCAACCACATTGGCCGCAGTCGTTGACAGCTCGCTATCAAAAGGCGTTACTTTTGAGGCATAATCGGGCACTAAGCCATCACAATATTTATTGATCATGGCGATCGTCCGATTCAGCAGGTTGCCTAAGTCGTTGGCTAGATCGTAGTTCAAACGAGAAACGAAATCTTCTGGTGTAAACACACCATCGCTACCAAAAGGAACCGCCCGTAATAGATAGTAACGCAACGCATCTAAGCTGTAGCGCTCCACTAACATTTCTGGATAAACGACATTGCCTTTTGATTTCGACATCTTGCCGTCTTTCATCATCAACCAGCCATGACCAAAGATTTTTTTCGGTAAGGGCAAGTCTAAGGCCATCAGCATGATTGGCCAATAGATCGTATGGAAACGCACGATTTCTTTCCCAACCATATGCACGTCAGCTGGCCAGTATTTTTGGAACAAGGAATCGTCCTCTGAGCCATAGCCTAATGCCGTAATATAGTTAGATAACGCATCGATCCAAACATACACCACGTGTTCAGGACTAGCCGTGACAGGAATGCCCCATTTAAAGGTCGTTCTGGAAACAGCCAGGTCTTCTAAACCTGGTTTGATGAAGTTATTCAGCATTTCATTTTTGCGTGATTCTGGTTGAATGAACTCTGGATGTTCATCATAGTATTGAACCAAACGATCGGCGTATTTGCTCATGCGGAAGAAATAAGAAGATTCCTTCACCAATTCTACCTCATGACCGCTTGGCGCTTTGCCGCCGATGACTTTGCCCTCTTCATCTCGGTAAACTTCTGCTAATTGCGTTTCAGTAAAGTATTCTTCATCAGAAACAGAATACCAGCCTTCATATTCACCAAGATAGATATCGCCTTGATCAAGCAATTGCTGGAAGATTTTTTGAACGGCTGTTTTATGGTAGTCATCCGTTGTACGGATAAATTTGTCATAACTGATGTCTAGTGTGTTCCATAATTTCTTGACGTCAGCTGCCATTTTGTCGACGTATTCTTGCGGATCTACGCCAAGTTCTTCTGCTTTTTTCTCGATTTTTTGACCGTGCTCATCGACACCCGTTAAATAAAAGACATCAAAGCCCATCAATCGTTTGTATCGTGCTACCGCATCACAAGCGATCGTCGTGTAAGAATTCCCGATATGCAGCTTGCCGCTTGGATAATAAATTGGCGTCGTAATATAGAATGTTTCTTTTTCAGCCATGGACGCAAGTCCTCCTTTTCACTAGTAAAGTGTATACTTAGGTAGTATACAGTTCGCAACCCAAAAATGCTATAAATTTAATCAAAAAAGCGGACATAATAAGACCTTTCTTCATGCTCTAAAAGAAGCAAAGGAATCGTTTTCGTCCTTAAAACGCAGCAAATAAACCAGCAGATTTGAGTATTTCTTTTCTACTAGTTATCATAGCGCAGATAGCCGTTCACTTCAATGTTCTAGGGGAAGAATCTGATCCTGACAACGAATCTCATAAGAAATAAAGGTGTTTTATCTCTCTTTGATTAACAGGTACTTCTTTTGCTATAATGAGGAAGACTTCTCTTATAGAAAGGAACGCTATGACTCGAAAAAACAAACAGCATTTTTTGCTTTTAACCGCGCTTTCTGTGGGGCACTTGCTCTTTTCAACCACAGGTTACCCCTTTTTGTTTGCTTACTTCAACAGCCATGATTACGCGGCGCTTTTTGCGACAGCGCTGGCAATCCTACGGGTAGCTTTTCTGCTATGGTTCGCTCTTTGGGGCTATTTAGCACTCAAAGAACACCCTCGGTCTTCTTGGCTTTATCTCGCACTGTTTTTCATTAATTTGATCGTTCCTTATTTTTTCCGTTAAGGAAAACCATCGCGCTCAGTTACTTACTTTATCTAAGGCAGGAGAAACCAATGAAAGAATTTACCTCAAAATCAGCTGAAAAACACTACTATGAGAAAGAAGCTTCTGAAGCAGACTTTCTTACGTGGTATCAGGCACAAGATCAGCCGAAATACGAGAAACCCTCCGTAACCGTCGATATGGTGTTGATGTGTTACAACAAAGAAGAAGAACAACTCAAAATTGCGCTGATCCAAAGAAAAGGCCATCCCTTCCGCAATTCTTGGGCATTGCCGGGGGGCTTCGTCAATCCGAATGAATCGACAGGCCAAAGTGTGATCCGTGAAACCCAAGAAGAGATCGGGGTCACTATCTCCAAACAAAACATCGAACAGCTGCACACCTTCAGCACCCCTGGTCGTGATCCGCGTGGGTGGGTAATCACCGTCAGCTATTTGGCATTTATTGGTGAAGAGCCCTTAAGTGCTGGGGACGATGCGAATCAGGTACGCTGGTTTTCTCTGGAAAGAAAAGCCAATCAAATCTATTTGACCAGCGGTGAGATCGAGATCATTCTTGACCTGGTGACTGGTGCCTCTGTTGGAAAAGATACGCTGGCTTTTGACCACAGCGCGATCATTCTCAAAGCCTTCAAACGGGTTGCCAACAAGATGGAACACGAGCCGCAAGTGCTTCTTGTATTAGGCAAAGATTTTACGATCACGGAAGCCCGCAAAGTATTCGCCAAGTTTTTGGGGATCGATTTCAAAATGATCGATCATTCCAACTTTAAAAAATCCATGCTTCAATATTTTACGGAGGTCGGCGAAAAGCCCGTTGGCATCGGGCGTCCCTCAAAGATCTATCGCTTAAATGACGCATTTTTAGGTGATAAAATGTAAAAAAATACAACCCCCTGCTAAACTGTAGTTTGGCAGGGGGTTGCTGGTTAATCATAATTAGTGAACGTGGTTCCTAGAAACAAAAATCATAAAGATTTTTTCTATACCCTAGGCGATCCCTGGCGTTCCTTCCAGTTCAAGCAGATCAGCTGCTCATTTCGCCTGAGAGCCGCTCTAGCTTCTGTTGGTCCTGCGTGTCCAACGTGACAAAACGCAGTTCTTTGCCGTACCACTGCGCTTTGTACTGGATTTTGCGAACAAACTGATGCCAATCGCTGATGCTGTAATGACCGGCTTTTAGAACCGTTTCTTCAGCAATTTGTTCCAAATAGATTGTATCGTACTGTTTTACGAGATGATAACTGACTTGATCGATGAATTCCCGCTTTTGACAGCAGTGAAAACGATAGAGGCGAGCGACTTTTCCTTTTAGCTTCTGATAATTCCGTGCCTGAGTCAAAAGGATTTTTTTCCGTTTGACCGCCGTAGCTTTCACCTGAAGTTTGCGTTCTGCTCGTGTCAGCTTCTGTTTTGTTTGGATCGCATGCTCACAAGTGACCGGTACCGATTGGTTGGCTTTGATCAGCTGCTGCGGATCATAAACAACCGCGATAGACGCTTGCTGTTTCGGGAGTGGTGTGATCTCTTCCAAACAAAGAATCGAGATATAAAACTCTTCATTGTTTTTCGCTGAGATCGTTGCCGATTTGATTTTCCCTTTGATCTCCCGATGCTTTTTTACTGGAACCAGTGTTTTGAGCTTTGGCAGCTTGATTTGATCCTCTTCAAAGTAAATGGTGTGCTGCTGATTATTCGTAGTATACGATTGCCAAATACTTTTTTTGGTTTTCATTTTTGGAAAGCCAGCCCGCTTTTGAAAGTAATTTCGAAACGCTCGGTCCAGATTCCTTTGTGCATTCGCCAATGCCAAACTATCGGTCTCCTTCAAAAAAGGATACTCCTTTTTTAGTTTGGCTGGCGTCAACCCTTGCTTTGCTTCATTGTTGGCCAGCTCCTCCATCTTCGCCTCCAGCAGTTGATTGTACGTAAACCGAACACAGCCGAAGGTTTCGATGAAAAACTGTTTTTGCTGTCCATTAGGATAGATCCGAAATTTGTATGCTTTTAAAACACCCAGTTTCATCTCCTCCTAACACTCCCTATACCTTTGACGCTAGTTCCCCTTTTTTTGTGCTAACTTTTCTTGGTAGATCTTGGCTTCTTGTTTCGTGGCATAAACGAAATGTCCTGGTGCGATCTCTTCCATTGCTCGTTCTTGGTTATCGTTTGGTTCGCTGACGTATTTGATCCGTTTGCGTTGACGCTCATGGTCAGGATCTGGCAGCGGAATCGCTGATAAAAGACTTTCAGTATACGGATGGACCCCGTAATGATAGATTTCATCACTGGTTCCTACTTCTAGCAGTTTGCCGTTGTGCATCACGCCGATCCGATCGCTGATGTGTTTGACCATCGATAAATCATGGGCGATAAACAAGTACGTCAATTTATGTTCTTCTTGCAGATCTTGCAGCAAGTTGACAACTTGGGCTTGGATCGAAACATCCAATGCCGAGATCGGTTCATCACAAATGATGAATTTTGGATCGACGGCTAATGCTCGGGCGATTCCGATCCGCTGACGTTGTCCCCCTGAAAATTCATGAGGATAACGGGTCCCATGACTTGGGTTTAGTCCGACGGTTCGCAAGAGTTCATCCACCCGATCATTGCGTTCTTTTTCATTTTTAGCTAATCCGTTGATATCGATCCCTTCGGCAATAATGTCGCGAACTTTCATCCGTGGATTCAAGGAGGCATAAGGATCTTGGAAGACCATTTGAACTTCCCGGCGAAAATCAGCCAGCGGTTTCTTGCCTTTGATTTTCATAACATCTTGTCCATCAAAAAGAACTTCGCCTCCGGTAGGATTATTCAAACGAATCACCGTCCGTCCAGTGGTCGATTTTCCGCTTCCGGATTCACCTACTAGACCAAAGGTTTCTCCTTCATAGATTTGGAAGGAGATATCATCGACGGCTTTGACTTCGTCTTTGCGGCCAACGTTAAAATATTGTTTGAGATTCTTTACTTCAAGTAAAACTTTTTCCAACCGTTTCTCCTCCTTTAGACAGATGCCTGAGTATTTTTTTCTTGGAATTTTTTCCAGCGAATCAAGATCTCATCCGGCGGAGTTACCTTCGGTGCTTGCGGCGCTAACAGCCACGTTGCTGCTTTGTGGGTCGGTGAAACATCAAAGAACGGCGGTTGCTGTTCTGCATCGATCTGCAAAGCAAATTCGTTTCGTGGATAAAAAGCGTCCCCGGTTGGCGGGTCCAACAGATCCGGCGGTGAACCAGGAATCGCGTACAAACGATCGCCTGTCCCTTCTAACGTTGGCATCGAACCCAACAAGCCCCAGGTGTATGGATGTTGCGGGTTGTAGAAGATTTCTTCTGCGGTGCCCACTTCGACGATTTTCCCACCATACATCACGGCTACTCGGTCAGCCACATTGGCAACGACACCCAAGTCATGGGTGATAAAGACGATGGACGAATTGATTTTCTTCTGAATATCTTTTAATAACTCTAAGATCTGTGCTTGGATCGTTACATCCAATGCAGTCGTCGGTTCATCTGCAATTAAGATCTGTGGGTAACAGATCAGCGCGATCGCAATAACGATCCGCTGCCGCTGACCACCCGAAAATTGATGCGGATAATTTTTCAAGCGTTTCTCAGCATTCGGGATGCCGACAAGGTTCAGTAATTCCAACGCTTGTCGCAAGCCCTCTTTTTTACTGATTTTGTTGTGCTTCATCAATGACTCTGCCACTTGCTTGCCAATCGGCATCGTTGGGTCTAGTGAAGTCATTGGATCTTGGAAAATCATGGCGATTTCCTTGCCACGGATTTTTTGCAGTTCTTTTTCGGATTTTTTCAAAATGTCCGTCCCATTGAAGAGGATCTGGCCATTATCGACATTGGCATTGCTGGCTAATAACCCCATGATACTGCGGGTTGTCACGGACTTGCCGCTCCCGGATTCGCCCACGATCGCCAAGGTTTCTCCTTTGTATAGATCGAAACTGACATCGCGGATCGCTTGGACTTTCCCAGCAAAGGTGTCAAAAGAAATTTCTAAGTTTTTCACTTCTAAGACTTTTTTCATAGCAATCACTCTTTCATTTTCGGATCAAAGGCATCACGCAAACCGTCTGCCAGCAAATTGAACCCAATCATAATCACAGACAAGGTCACAGCCGGTACCCACATTTGGTAAGGCAGGAACAAGAAGGTTTTGTAGCCATCGCTTAGTAGCATCCCTAAAGATGCTGAAGGTGGTTTTAATCCTAGCCCAATAAAGCTTAGGAAGGCCTCGAAGAAAATCGCCGAGGGAATACTGAACATCATTTGTACGATGATCACGCTGGAAATATTTGGTAATACGTGTTTCATCGCAATCTTAAGACGGCTTTCCCCCAGCGTTGTTGCGGCTAAAACGAATTCCTGATCTTTCAGTTTCATTGTTTGGGCCCGTACGATCCGCGCCATTGGAATCCAGTTAGTGATCGCCATTGCTGCCACGATCGAGAAGATCCCAGGTTCGAAAACTACCAGCATTAAGATCATTACCACCAAGTTGGGAATACCTGATAAGATTTCTAGGAAACGTTGCATCACATTATCGATTCGTCCACCTAAAAGACCAGAGATCAAACCATAGGTTACACCAAAGATGATATCTAGCATCGCTGCGATAAACGCAATCAATAAGGAGATACGTGTCCCTACAAATAGACGACTCAATAAGTCACGACCTAATCCATCCGTTCCTAAAAGGAAATATGTCCCGTCAGGTACATTGGCAGCTGCATACTTATCTACTAGCTCGCCTCCCACCATCGCATAGCCGTTTAAGCCATTGATGTTGATACCGGGAATTTTCGGCGGCAGATTTGTAAAGGTCACATTTTGCGCGGTCGGATCATGTGGCGAGACAAAAATGGTAATGATTGAGATCGTAATAATGATCAGCAACAAAACGATTGAGAAAACAGCGGCTTTGTTCTTTTTCAAACGACGCCACGAATCTTGGAAAAAGGTTAATGAGGGGGTTGCGATCGCTTCACGCTCTTCATTGGTATTTTTTTGTAACGGTTGAAATTTGGCTGCATCGATGGCAGCAACATCATTTGCTGTGTAAGGTTTCTCTGCCATTAGCCACGACTCCCTTCTGAAACTCGGATCCGCGGATCAACGATTCCATATAAAATATCAACAACAAGAATCACAAAGACCAACATTGCGGAATAAAGGATCGTTACCGCCATGATCGTCGGATAGTCATTGGTCATGATTGATTTTACGAACTGTTCACCGATACCCGGGATCGCAAAAATATTTTCTACGACAAGGGAACCAGTCATCAAACCGACAGCTAGCGGTCCTAACAACGTCAATAACGGAATCAAACTATTCCGCAAACCGTGCTTGAAGGCAATTTCCCAGCGGCTCAAACCTTTTGCTCGTGCCAACTCGACATAATCACTATGCAGCACTTCCACCATCTCGGTTCGAATAAACCTAGCGGAATCCGCTAACGGCGACATCGCTAAGGCGACGGTCGGTAAGATCGTGCTGGCAAAGGTCTCCCACTTGGCAATCGGCAAGATCCCTAGTTTGATGGCAAAAATATATTGCAGCAAAACGGCAAAGACAAAGTTAGGGATCGAACGCCCTAAGATCGCCACTAAGGTAGACGTTGTGTCGACCCAAGTATTTTGTTTCATTGCAGAGATCGTTCCTAAAATAATCCCAAAGAAGGTACCAAAGATGATCGCTTGTAGTCCTAGTTGCAGTGAAGGTCCGATTCTTCCTGATAATAAATTCGCTACTGGCTGGTTTTTAAATTGGAAAGAGATCCCAAAGTCACCTTTTAGTAGATTGGTCAAATAAAGCCAATATTGGGTAATGATCGGTTTGTCCAATCCTGCTTGCTCATTTAGCAAGGCAATTTGTTCTGGACTTAATTTTTCAGCATTCGTATATGGTGTTCCTGGCAAAAATTGCATCAAGAAAAAGGTGATCGTGGCAATCAGCCATAATGTTAAGACCATGTAGAACACTCGTTTCAATAAATATTTCAAAAAGCTGTTCACGCAGTTTCCCCCTTAAGTATTTTGACTTCTATTCAATAATTATGTAAATTAACATAGTACGAATCATTAAAAAGGAGTCAGATCATGAAAATAAAAAAAAGTAGTGGGCTCATACCCCTCCTATGCCTCGCAATTTCTGGCGGATGGTTAGCCATAAAAAATGAATTTTCCATAGCAGCTCTTTCAGATGCCCTTTTCTTGTGGGCGCTGTTCTTTTTGATCATTGGCGGTTTTTTATGGGTATTTGCTTCTGGTTTCTTTGACCATTTTCAATATTCCATGAAGAAAGCTTTTTCCAAAAATAAAACAGATTATCTGAAATTATCCCAAGTCGGCAAACAGAGTTACGCCTTTTGGTTATGGCCTGGTGTCTTCTTGTTATTCCTTTCATTGCTCTTTTTAATGATTGCTACTAGTTAATTTCACTCTTATATTTTTACTCATTGAAATGAGAAGCAAAAGGCTGAGACAAGAAATTGTCCCAGCCTTTTCTTCGGCATTTCAAGTCAACTACTCGTGATTATTCGATTGATGTCCACTTGTAGTCGTATTGTGCGCCCGCTGCGTGAGCAACAACACCTTTGACTTTTGTTGCACGTAAATGTGCTTCCGCTTTTTGATAAACTGGAATGACACCTTGTTCATTCATAATGATTTTTTCTGCATTGACTAAATCTTCCCAACGTTTGTCAGGGTCATTGGCATTGGTCGTACCTGCTGCTTTTACAGCTGCATCGTATTCTTCACTGCTCCATTGACCACGGTTGTATGAGTTACCTGTCGTAAACAAGTCAGTAAAGCTACTTGCATCGGCATAGTCAGCACCCCAACCGCCCATTACTGTATCAAAATCACCCGCATTTGAACGATCCAAACGAACAGAGAATGGAACTGGACTTAACGTGACTTTCACACCGTCCAATGTTTTTTCGATCGTGTCTTGCAAGTACTCAATGATTTTCTTGGTTGAGTCTGTATCAGAAGCTAAGATATCAAATTCTAATGAATCGATTCCTAATTCTTCTTTGGCTTTTTCCCAATATTCTTTTGCTTTCTCTTGATCGTAGCTAATGACGCTGCCAGCTGCTTCTGTGAAGTCTGTATGATCGCCAGGGCTGAAAGTCATGCCTTCTGGAACCAAACCACTTGAAGCAATTGAACCATCACCTAAGATGGATGTTACTAAGGCATCACGGTCGATCGCATAAGAGATTGCTTTACGCAAATTTTCGTTACGGAAAGGTGAATCTTCATCACGTTGATTCAATTCTAAGTAAGAAGTCGTTGCTTCTGGTTGAGAAACGAATGCTTCGTCGTTAGCCATCTGTTGCGCCAGTTCACCTGTTAGGATGACATCATCTGCTTGACCATCTTGGAAAAGATTCAAGGCAGTTGAGGATTCTTTCACGACGCTTACGTTGATCGTTTGTAATTTAACAGTGTCTTTGTCCCAATACTGATCGTTCTTTTCATAAGCCCATTCTGTATCCGTTCCTGGTCCATCAAAACCAGTCAGGACAAATGGTCCATTATAAACGGCATTGTCGCTTGTTGATGCATATTGATCGCCATTTTCTTCCACTACTTTTTGATTTTGTGGGAAGAATGATGGGAATGCTAATAAGTAATCAAAGTAAGGTGTTGCTTTTTCTAGGGTGATTTCTAATTCATAATCCCCCACTGCTTTGATGCCTAGCTCTGATGGATCCGTATCGCCAGCTGTGATGGCATCCGCATTTTTGACTGGTGAAAATAGATACGCATATTCTGATGCAGTTTCAGGTTTGACCGTCCGTTGCCAGCCATAAACATAATCCGCTGCTGTAACAGGGTCACCATTTGACCATTTCGCATCTTCACGCAATTTGATCTTGTAAGTTAGTCCATCCTCGCTGACTTCAGCTGCTTCAGCTGCACCAGCAGGTTGTGGTGTGCTGTCAGCATCCAAACGATACAGTCCTTCATATACATTGTTCAATGCACTGAAGCTGATCGTATCGGTTGCTAATGAAAGATCCGCACTTGGCATTTCTTGTGAAACCACTACGTTAAATACTTGTTCTGCGTTGCTATCGCCGCTAGTTGCTGTGTCATTGCTTGAACTATTTGTTCCGCCTGTTGTACAGCCGGCTAACACCACGCCACACACAGCTACTAAACCATAGGCCCATTTATTTTTCATCCTGTCCTACCCCTTAATTGAATTAATTTTCAGAATAATCATTCGATTTCTGAAGTTAGATAAGATTTTAATTAATAATTATTAAAAAAGCAATCCCTTTTTCGATAAAAAACACCTTTGGAAGAAAGTTTTCTTGGTATTTACTTACCTTACTCTCATCAAACATTCGTTAAATGCTATTTTTCCTTTCTTTATTTATAAGAAATAAAGCGAAAAAAATAATAAAAAAACATGGTTAAATGTAACTTACATTCATTTTCTGTCTGCTTTTTTCATTTCAGTCATCAAAATGAGAAATGTCTGATAGAAAAGTAAACATGCAGAAAACAAGGATGATTTCTTATCAAATTCAGACAAAAAAGACCTGATCGCATGCTTACTGATCAGGTCTTTTCATTTTAAGAACTTTTGTTTTGTCCTCGAAAGGATGTCCTTCAATGATTAATGGATCGCGCCGCCAATCGCTTTTAAATCTTCTTTGTCGGCATAATCAACGATAGCTTCCACTGCTGCAGTTAATCCTTTGGCGATGTCTTCGATGCTCATTGCAGGCTGTCCTGCTTTATCGACGACTTGCTGAGGAATAAATGGCACGTGAATAAAACCGCCTTTCATTTCAGGGTATTTTGTATCGATCATGTATTGTACTTGATACATGATGTGGTTGCAGACGAAGGTTCCAGCAGTATTAGAAACGGCTGCAGGTATTCCTGCTTTTTTCATATTTTCTACCATTGCTTTGATTGGCAGTTGTGTGAAGTAGGCAGGCTTTCCTTCTGTTTGGATCGCTTCATCGACGGGTTGATTGCCTTCATTATCAGGAATCCGGGCATCATCCACATTGATTGCCACTCGTTCTGGTGAGATGGCAAACCGGCCGCCCGCTTGACCGATGTTTAAGACGACATCTGGGTGGACCTCTTCAATTTTCTCTTCGACGATCGCCGCTGATTTCCCAAATACAGTGGGGATCTCTACTTTCACGATCTGTGCACCATGAATTGTATCTGGCAGTAATTTCACTGCTTCTAAGGCAGGATTGATTGCTTCTCCGCCAAATGGATCAAATCCGGTAATTAATAGTTTCATTTCCATCATCCTTCCATCTCTGTTTTACCACTAAAATGCCCAAAAGTACATTAAAGCGATGTGGATCACTAACAATAATAAAGCAATTGGGGCTTGTGCTTTAATGACACCATTAGGGTCTTTCATCTCTAACAAAGCCACTGGCAGTGCATTGAAATTGGCTGCCATCGGGGTCAGCAACGTGCCGCAAAAACCAGCGGTCATTGCTAAAGCACCAGCAACAACTGGATCGCCGCCTTGCGCCATTACGAAAGGTACGCCAATACCGGCAGTTATAACGGTAAATGCTGCAAAGCCATTTCCCATGATCATAGTAAAGATCATCATTCCTAAACAGTAAGCCACGACACCGATAAAACGATTGCCTTCTGGCACGACGCCAGAGATTCCTTGAGAAATCACATCACCAACACCAGCAGCGTTAAAAATGACACCTAGTGCTGCTAATAACTGCGGCAAGATACCGGCAGTTCCGACTTGGCGAAGCATCCGGTCGGAATCGTCTAACACTGTTTTTGGTTTAGCGGAAGTTAGCACGACTGCCAACAAGAGTGCTAAGATCGACGCGATCCCGATCCCCACTTGGCCCCCTAATGGTGTATAAGAAATCACCACAGCGATCAATGCCAAGCTGATACATGGTACGAAGATCGTACTACCGATCCGTTTTGCTGACGCTTCGGCTTTTTCATCATCAACGTCGACGATTTTACCGATCTGTACTTGTTTGAAGAAGGTCAAACAGCCCATCAAAACGATCAAAATTCCGTCCACAAGATACGGCAAAAAATTTCCGAAAGCAAAGACGACCCCTAGCAGTAACCAAAAGGCAGAGGTGCCCAATCGTGTAGGATGGTCTGCTTCACGAAAAACCCGGACAGCCGTCATGATCGACAGCAGCCCAATCAAGATATAAAAGAATTCTAGTAATCCGTTAACGATTCCTTCCATCTATTTCTCCTCCTTCTTGCCATATTTTTTTGCTAATTTGCGATCAAAGAGCAAGTTCGATAACGTGGCAATAACTAAGACGATCAATGCGATCGGCAATGATGCTTGAGCGATCGAACTAGCTGCCACATCATATCCAAGTGATTGCAACGTTCCTACGATCAACAGCACACCAGAAGCAGCCACGAAGGTATTTTGCGCAAAGAAATTCCCGAAATTTTCATTAGCGGCAGCCCGAGCTTTGATTTTTTCCTGATCTTTTTCATCCAGTTCCCCAAATTTATTTTCCCCAGCAGCTTGCGCCATCGGGTTAACGATTGGGCGGATAAATTGCGTATGTCCTTGGATCCGAATAGAGAAAAAGCCAGCAAGTTCCCGAATAAATAAGTACAAACTCAAAAACTTCCCTGGTGTTAAGCCTTTGATTTTTTCAATCAATATGACGGCCTGCTGTTTCAAGCCAAAACGTTCCGACAAGCCGACCATTGGTAATGTCAACAAGAACAGTGTAACGAGTCGATTATTGACAAACGCTTCTCCTAACATTGTTAAAAAATCAACAACAGAAATTCCCGATACAAGCGCGGTGACAAAACCAGCAACGATTACGACAGCAATAGTATCTAGCTTCAGCAAAAAGCCGACTAAAATAACTAGAATACCAATTAATTTAATCCATTCCATCAAATCATCCTTTCACAGTAAGTTATTTTTAATGAATACCAGCTTTTAGTATAATCTATTTTTTTCTTGTAAAACAATGTTTTTTGAATTTTCTTTACAGGAATACGCTTTCTTTAAGGTGTTTTTTAATTGCTTAGATAATAAAAAACCAAAAGAAGAACTGCGCTTGTGCAGTCCTTCTTTTGGTTTTTTTTGTTTAAGAAGCAGAAGCTTCTTTTTTCATTTGTTTGCTTCGCAGCTGTCCGCATGCTGCGTCGATATCTGTCCCATGTTCTTTACGAATCACACAGTTGATGCCGTTTTTCTTTAAAATGTCATAAAAAGCTAACACATCGGCTTTTTTACTTCGAGCATATTGGTCATGCTCACTCACTGGGTTATAAGGAATCAAGTTGACGTAAGACAATTTCTTTTTATCCTTCAATAATGCTGCCAACTGACGGGCATGTTCCGGTCGGTCGTTGACATGATCCAGCATGATATACTCAAACGTGATGCGACGATTGGTTTTTTCTAAATAATAATCGACCGCTGCCATCAGTTTTTCAATCGGGAAGCTCCGATTGATCCGCATCATGGAGGTTCTGACTTCATTATTTGGGGCATGCAGCGAAATCGCTAGGTTCACTTGCAAGCCGTTCTCCGCAAACTCTTTGATTTTATGCGCCAAGCCGCTGGTTGACACGGTAATATGCCGCGCACCGATCGCTAAACCTTTTGGGTCGTTAATGATCTGCAAGAAATGCATCACATTGTCATAGTTATCAAAGGGTTCGCCGATCCCCATGACGACTACGTGAGAGACCCGTTCTCCCTCGTTGCGTTCATCAAAATAGTGTTGTACTAACATGATTTGAGCCACGATCTCGCCTGCTGTTAAATCCCGCTGTTTCTTTAATAACCCACTGGCACAAAAGGTACAGCCGATGTTGCAACCGACTTGGGTCGTCACACAAACCGACATGCCATACTCTTGACGCATCAAGACCGTTTCAATCATGTGATTGTCGGGCAATTGAAATAAATACTTGACGGTCCCATCACTGGCTTCTTGTACCACCATCTGCTTCAGGGGATTGATCACAAAGGCTGCCGTCAGTTTCTCAATCAAAGGTTTCGGTAAATTGGTCATTTCTTCAAAGCTGGTTACTCGTTTTTCATAGAGCCACTCCCACACTTGGTTGGCTCGAAATTTCTTTTCATTTTGTTCAGTTATCCACAAAGATAGATCTGATTTGGTAAGTCCATAAATCGATGGGTTCACTTTTTTCCCTCTTTTCAAACTAGTCGCTACATACTATAACTGAATTCTTTGTGAAAAGCAACCGTACCTTGGTTGTTTGTCAAAGCAAAACTGTTGCTCTACTGCGCTGGTTGATCATTTTTTCGATGCTCAATGTTCCCATCCATCACGCCATCTTACTTGAAATAGCTCTCACAAACATTTTAGTCATAAAAAACAAGCAGTGAATGAACCAACTCCTGTGAAATAAATGGAGCAGCTCTTTCCTGCTTGTTTGCTTTTCCTTGAAGAGATACTCTCTCATGGGCACTGCTTTCTTCACATGATCACCCTTCAAAAGAAAGGACTCGGCCTTCTTTGGCGGTCAACATCCCCCGTTGCGGTGGCTGTAGCTGTAAATAAAGCTGGAGTGACATTTCTAATATCAGTTCTTTGTCTCCTTGTTGAAAAACGCCGTAATAATGGGTCTGTTCCCGTTTCTCTTCATATGTATGACTGACAAGGTAATACCCTTGTTCCATGGTTTCGTTGCGCTTTTTGGTTTCTGAAAGAAAACGGCGAATATGTTTATAAGTAAAGAGAATCAATAAAATGACAACTACTATTAATACTACATACCCCATTGCTTGTTTTACACCTCGATCGTTGATGTAGCAAAGGTCGGCTCCACACCAATACTGATCATCAAAGCAGCATCGACTTCACACATCACTTTATCGTCTAAATGACAAACTTTTTCTTTCAACCGACTTTTGTCGATCGTGCGGATCTGTTCCATCAAAATGACGGAGTCTTTGCCAATCCCTGTGCAAGAAGCGGAAATCCCAATGTGGGTTGGTAATTTCGGCTTCGCCATTTTTGCCGTGATCGCCGCAATGATCACGGTGGGACTGAAGTGATTGCCCAAGTCATTTTGAATGATCAAGACCGGTCGTATTCCGCCTTGCTCCGATCCAACGACTGGTGAAAGATCGGCAAAATAAATATCTCCCCTTTTTACCATAGGACCACCCTAACTTTTATATTCTCGCGGAACCCTTGCTGAGAGGGTGCACGCTACTTCATAGTGAATCGTTTCTAACTGGTCTGCAACATCCTGCATCGTAATTCGTTTCCCATGATTCTCACCAATCAACGTGACCGTTGTACCGACAGCAAAGGCTCGCGGCAAACGAATCATCAGTTGATCCATACACACCCGACCGACGATTTCACAAGGTTCACCTTCTACTAAGAGTGAGAAGCCTTGCATTTTTCGTAACCAGCCATCCGCATAACCGATAGGCACAGTGCCGATCCATTCCTGATGGGGCGTGATATATGTCTCACCATAGCCAATCCCCGCTCCTTTTTCAAGTAATTTCACTTGGATCAGTTCAGAAACAAGTGAAAGGGCTGGTTTTAAGGAAAATGGTTCCTTCAATGCATGACCTGACGGATTCAATCCATACATCGCGATCCCAAAACGGACCATATTCCCAACGGCCTCTTTGTGCCACAAGGAGGTCGCGCTATTGCCTGTATGTATATATGTCGGCAAATAAGGCAAAACAGTTAAGACTTCTTTAAACCGCTGGTGCTGTGTTTCCCAATAAGTTGTATCAGCTTGATCGGCTGTGGAGAAATGGGTAAAGATTCCTTCCCAATCAAATGTGGGATGAGTTTCCAACCAAAGAACGGCTTGAAGCACTTCTTCTGGGGTCAAAAAACCGATTCTCCCCATGCCGGTATCCACTTTGACATGTACTTTAAGCGGTGTCTTTATAGGATTCTCCTCCAAATAAGTACCGGCTTCTACCAACCAGTCCATCGAAGCGACTGGAAAAGAAAAATCGTATTCTGCAAGTAAGGGAATATCTTGCACGTTCACAACCCCTAAAATCAGCAGCGGGTCAGTGATTCCTGCTTCTCGCAATTCGATTGCCTCATCGATCGTCGCAACGCAAAAACCGGCTGCACCGCCTTCTTTGGCTGCTTGAGCAGTTTGTACCGCTCCGTGCCCGTACCCATTGGCTTTTACCACCGCAAAAAGAAACGTCTCGCTTGGTAAGTGAGCAATCTCATTTTTGATGTTTTCGGTAATCGCGGTCGTATCAATAATCGCTTTCGTTGGTCTATGGTAAGCAACCACCATTTCCAGTTCCTTCTTTCTACTAATGCTTGATCAGACAAACAAATTAAGTTGGTTTTATGTAGTCGGCTGTTCGTCCATAAAGTATCGTCGTTTTTTCACCAAGTGACGACTTCCACTCAGGTTACTCACTATCCGATAATTCTAAGATAATTTGTGCAAAGGCAGTATCATTTGTATGGGTGATACTGACAAACGTTTTTTCTAAAGGGTGCGGTGCTTTGGTAACGATCGGTGCACCGAATTCATTGGTCAAGACTTCAATATCATGAAAAGAAACTTTGCCGATCCCCGTCCCCCAAGCTTTCGAGAACGCTTCTTTGCAGGCATAGCGCCCCCCGAGGAACTCTACCTGACGTTTCAGGGGCAAACGGGCAAATAATTTTGCTTCCTTCTCCGTTAAAATACGCGTTATAAACTGAGGTTTTTTTTCAATTAATTCTTTCATTCGAAGCAGCTCGACTGCATCGATCCCGATTCCTTTAATCATTCTTCTCGCTACCTTTACTTAAGATAGGGGTTTCCAAATTGGAATTGGCCCTTGTTTAGCTAGTTACCATTCTACCAAAAAAATGGCGAATTACCATTCAAATCTGACGAGTTTATACGGAGATTAAGATTTTCAATCACTCGTATTTGTTTTTTATATAAAAAAGACCTTGCAAGTTTCCTTACAAGGTCCACAAACTCAATTAGTCTTGGTTATTTCTGATAACGAAACCGCGTTTTTTGTCGTTGCTACGGCGATTGTTTTTACGGGCACCATCTTTTGAATAGTTACCACGGGCTTTATTGCCGTTGCCGCCGCCACGGTTCCCACCGTTTTCTTTGCGGTTACGATTGCCGCCATTGCTGTTATTGCTGCGACGTCCGTTTTTATTGAATGATTTTTTTCCTTGAGGTAATGGGCGTTCTGGTGTAATTTTGACTGGTTCTAAATCAGCTGGATCTTTCGCCATTGTTTTTAGAAGCAGTGCTGCTAAATCTTGTGCAGAATAACGCTCCAAAAGATCGTCGGCTGCTTGCAAGTATTTATCCAAACCATTTTCATCCAATTTTGTTTCAACAGATTCGATTGCGGCACCTAATTGACCTTTAAAAGCTTCTTTTTCGGTTGGTGGGCGCATTGGTGTCATCCGTTTTTTCGTTAAGTTTTCAATGACATGCAAGTAGCTCATTTCGTTTGGTGTAACGAAAGTCACTGACATTCCGCCTTTTCCGGCACGACCTGTACGTCCGATCCGGTGAACATAGCTTTCAGGATCTTGAGGGATATCGTAGTTGTAAACGTGTGTAACACCAGAAATATCTAATCCGCGAGCTGCTACGTCTGTGGCAACTAAGATATCTAATTGACCACTCTTAAATGAACGTAAAACGCTCATTCGTTTTTGTTGAGAAAGGTCCCCATGAATGCCTTCAGCTTTGTAGCCACGGGCTTCTAAACCACGTGCCAATTCATCAACGCGACGTTTCGTACGACCGAAAACGATCGTCAATTCTGGTGATTGCACATCCAACAAACGAGTCATGACATCGAATTTTTCGTAATCTTTTGAGCGAACATAATATTGATCAATCAAATCAGCGGTCATTTCTTTGGCTTTGATTTGAACATGTTCAGGCTCTTTCATGAATTTCACGCCGATATTTTTGATTGCTGGCGGCATTGTTGCTGAAAATAGTAACGTTTGACGAACATCTGGCACTTGGCTGATGATTTTTTCAATATCTTCCAAGAAGCCCATGTTCAACATTTCGTCTGCTTCATCTAATACAAGCGTTTCAACCGTACCTAATTTTAAGGTGTGGCGGTTGATATGGTCTAACATACGTCCTGGCGTACCAACTACGATATGGGGACGATCTTTTAATTGACGGATTTGACGGCCGATATCGGCTCCACCGTAAACTGCTTGAACGCGAATTTTTTTGTCTTTACCAAGACGATACAATTCTTCTTGGGTTTGGATCGCTAATTCACGGGTTGGGGCAATCACTAATCCTTGTAGTTGATGGTTCGCTGGGTCGATTTTTTCTAACATTGGCAAACCAAATGCGGCGGTTTTACCAGTACCGGTCTGTGCTTGACCGATCACGTCTTTGCCTGCTAAGGCTAATGGAATCGTTGCTTCTTGGATGGGTGTTGCTTCTTCAAAGCCGGCACGCTCAACAGAAGTCAATAATTCGTTGGATAATTCTAGATCTTTAAATTTCAAATGGATCCTCCTAGGCTGGTCATCTTTTCGATGCCTGTTTTTCTATCATCGAAGCGTAGGTTAGTTCTTCAGAAACACAAGAGTAGTCCCATTTACTCTTATCTTTCTCTCGGTACCGAAAAACCGCTTCACGAAGGCATTATAAAAGGCTAAAACAAGTGTTGTTTGTCTCAGCCATCATTTTATCTCAAAACGTCAATGTTTTTTACAGTAATCATTCTGTGCTTCATCTTTCGGCGTTAGATAAGTATAACACGTTTTGAAAGTTTCAGCAAGATTTCAACTCCGCTTTACATTCCTTTTAGTGCATCAACGACTTCGCTCAAGCCCATGCCATTGCTCCCTTTGATTACCAAGCTGTCGGAAGGTTCTAAAGTTTCCTTTAAGGAGGCGATCAGTTGTAGTTTTTCATCTGTCGCAAAATAGCGCACCTTGTCAGCCAGTGGTGACTGAGCTAGTCGTTTTTGCAATGCTTGCATTTCTTTGCCATAAAGAAAAACTAGTTGGAACGAGTCATCTAAATGTGCGGCCATCTGCTCATGCATTTGTGCAGAATCTGGTCCTAATTCAAGCATATCTGCCAATACGGCGATCCGTCGGCCTTCTAACGGCAATTTGCGGAAACTATCCAATACGAGACCCATGGCAGTCGGATTGGCATTGTATATATCGCTCAAAATCGCTGCTCCATTACCGGCAGTCACCCATTGGGTCCGATTTTTCGTTAATTGAAAATGCGCCAAGCCCTCCTTGATGGCTTCATTTGATACACCAAAATGACGTCCTAAACCAATCGCGATCAAGGCATTTTTGACATTATAACCGCCTAATACCGGTAAGGTAAAAGTCGTACCTGCTACCGTAAAAATCGTTTGATCTTGCGATTCCTCTACGATGTCTCCTTGCAGATCTCCCTCTGTTAAGCCAAAAGTTTCAATGGGCTGCGTCAAGTTAGGAACAAAGGGGTCTAACAATGGTTCATCCACCGGCATCATAAAGAAGCCGTCTTTTTTCAATCCTGCGGTGATCTCCATTTTGGCTTTGGCGATCCCTTCTCTGGACCCTAAGTTTTCAATGTGGGCTTCGCCAATCAACGTGATAGCAGCAGCATCAGGTTCTGCTAAGCGCGAAAGGACTTCGATCTCTCCTGCATGGTCCATTCCCATTTCTAAAATCAACACTTGCGTATCTTCTGGTGCATGCAAGATAGTCAAAGGCACGCCTAGTTCATTGTTATGATTACCTTGAGTTTTGTAGGTCTGGTATTTTTGTGCCATAACCGCGTCTACCATATCTTTTGTGGTTGTTTTCCCATTACTTCCGGTAATAGCGATGATTTTTGGCGCAAGTTTTTCTTTGTAGGCTCGTGCTAACTGTTGGAACGCTTTGACAGTATCCGTGACGGGGATCACAAGGATGCCTTGCGGTGGTTGGATGGTGGGATGACTCCACAATGTCGCGATCGCACCATTGTCTTTGGCTTGTTGGGCAAATTCATGTCCATCCCGAGTCCCCGCCAAGGGAACAAAAAGACTGTTTTCTTTGATTAGACGGCTGTCAAACTCCACAGAGGCAAGTGGTGTCTCATTTTCAATTGGCTGACCAAATACGGCAGCGGCTTCTTTTACAGTAAAATTCATCAGGTTCGCTCCTTTTTTACAAAAAAAGAAAGCACAAGATCGCTTCAAGTATTTTCCTTGAGTTGAGCTGGCTTTCTTCCTGCTATTTATTCTGCTTCTTTTTCATTCTCTGCTTCAACTTCTGCTTCTTCCACATTCGTCAAGAAAGAACGTCTTTGGTTGAAACGATTCATCCCTAATTGGATCAATTCTTCAATCAAATCACCATACGGCAATCCGGTCTTCTCCCATAACAGTGGGTACATGCTGAATTCAGTGAATCCCGGCATCGTGTTCAGCTCATTTAAAAAGAGCTCGTTTTTATTGGTCAAAAAGAAATCACAACGGCTCAACCCACTGCCGCCCAACATCGTATAGGCTTTTTTCGCAAACTCTTGAGCTTTGGCTTGTGTTTCTTCGGGAATTTGCGCAGGAATCTGCATCTCGATTCGGTTGTCAATGTATTTGGAATTGTAATCATAAAACGCAACATCTTTTACGATTTCTCCCGGCATGGTGGTCCGCACGTCTTCGTTTCCAAGAACAGCGACTTCGATCTCACGGGCTTCGATTCCTTGTTCAACGATCGCTCGGGTATCGTAGCGATACGCTTCTTGCAACGCATTTTGCAGTTCTTCGCGGTTCTCGGCTTTCGAGATACCGACACTTGATCCCATGTTGGCTGGTTTGACAAACATCGGATAAAGGAGACTGCCTTCGCATTGATCGAAAATCTTTTTCGGATTTTCTTTCCACGCATTTTTCAAGACTGGTACATACGGAACTTGCGGAATTCCCGCAGCTTGCAAGATGTACTTGGTCATGATTTTGTCCATCCCACAGGCACTAGTCAAGACACCAGCACCGACATAAGGCATTCCGATGGTTTCTAAAAACCCTTGGATCGTGCCGTCTTCGCCGTTTGGTCCATGGAGCAATGGAAAGACGATCGCGTCTTCTTCATAGATGGCCCCAGGTGAAATTTCTTCCCCTTTGGTCTCTTCGTTGGTCAATGCCAAAGTATCTGGTGACGTTGGCGCCTCAGACAATAATGGGCCTTTTAACCAGCGTCCTTCTTTAGTGATCATTACTAATTGAACTTGGTAGTAATTATAATATACAGCATTAACAACTGAAAAAGCGGATAACAGTGATACCTCATGCTCTGCACTGCGTCCCCCGTATAATAAAATGATTTTCAAAAGAATTTCCTCCTGTATTCATTGATTCTACCAAACTAAGTCTTCCACATTTTAGCACAAAATCGACCAACCGGCATTAAATCTTGCAGAAATTTCTTTAAGCTTACACAGTCGTTAGTTGAATGTTTTTCATTTTGTCAGTACTATGAATATATCACGGCACGTTTAAAGAGGTGGGACCTATGACAGAACAAACTGCTCCTTCTAGAAAAGGACGATTAAAACAAATCCTTCAAGTCTTTTTGAAATACAAAGTCGTTCAAAATATCAGCAAACAGCAGCATCCCGAAATGGTGCGTCAAGCGTTTGAAGAATTAGGACCAACATTTATCAAAATCGGGCAGATGCTTTCGGTCCGCAATGACCTGCTTTCCAGCACTTTCGTTGATGCCTTCAAGCAGTTACAAGACAATGTCAAAAGTGATCCATTTCCCAAGGTCAAAGCACTGCTGGAAGCAGAACTACAGCAGCCACTAACGGAAGTTTTTTCCGCTTTTGATGAAATCCCAGTCGCCTCAGCTTCCATCGGACAAGCCCACCGAGCAAACTTGATCAGCGGCAAAGAAGTGATCGTCAAAGTGCAGCATCCGGGAATCATTGCGGCGATTCAAGTGGATCTCGATCTTTTTGAAAAGGCTCTACCGTTGGTTCGTGCAATTCCAGAAGCCAATGTGGTGGATTTAAAAAGCGTGTTAAGCGAAGTCAGACGATCCCTTGCCAATGAAACAAATTTTTTACAAGAGATGAAAAATGCGCAGGAATTCTACCGTAACAATCACCAAAACCCGCAATTGGCATTGCCAAAAGTTTATCCCGAATGGTGCACCCAAAAAGTATTAGTCATGGATTACATGGCCGGTGAAAGTTTGAACTGCTTGCTGACCCGCAGCAATCAAGATATCGTTTATGACAATCAGTCCGTGAAAGCAGTGAAAAAACAAGTGGGAACGCTATTAGTCGAAAACTTTATGAAGCAAGTCTTTGAAGATGGCTTCTTTCACGCTGATCCGCATCCTGGCAATCTTTTTTTACATGTCTTCACAGATCAAACCAACCGACCAAAACCATTCCAAGTCAAACAGCGCGTCGGTGTCCTCGGCGGTGTTGATTATTCATTGAAGTGGCAAGAAGAAGCGATTATGCCGCCTTACCAAGTGATTTTCTTAGATTTTGGGATGATGGGACACTTGGATCAGTCATTACGCAGTCGCTTAGCTGATGCATTGATTGCTTTGTATACCCAAGACACCCAAGAAGTCGGCAAAGCTGTCTTGCGTTTGTGCAACAGCAGCGGCAGTTCCTTTGATGAAGTCGCCTTCTATCAGGATCTTCAAAAATTTGTTGAAAACTACTATAATATGCCGCTAAAGGATATCGACTTGCAAAAAGTGATGGGGGAAGTCATCACGATCTGCCATGATAACCAACTGCAGATGCATCGAGACATCACCTTGCTGATTAAGGCTTTTGGCACCTTGGAAGGTGTGATCAAAGCCTTAGACCCCGAATTATCAATGATGGAAGTCACTCAGCCTTTTGCACAAAAATATTTCTTACAGCAGCTGAGTATTGAAGACGAGGTGAAAAAAAGCGCCTTGGCAACCGCAAAAAGCTTGCGGGCACTTAGCCATCTTCCTGATCGAACCTTGGCTGTCTTAGACACTTTTGCGACTGGTAAACACCGGTTAAATTTAGAGATCCGCGAACAAAAACAGCTATTGGATCGCTTTGATCAGATGGTCAATCGACTGGTGATCGGTATTATTCTAGCTGCGGTCATCCTTGGCTCTTCCTTATTGGTGGTCGCCAGCCCGCAACAAGGAGCCTTCGTCCATCAGATGGGGATCTTCGGATATACCTTGGCATTTTTCGCGATCGTAGCTTTAGTCGGCAAATACTTTTATGATCGTTTTCGTAAGAAATAAATAAGCACCTTCAATTCCCGTGTTTCATGCAGAAGCTGGGTCTTGAGGGTGCTTATTTTGCAAGGGTCTGTCGCAATTCGTTTTCAAAGATTCGTTTGAAGACTTCCCGATCCTCTTTCGTAAAGGGCTTCGGTCCTTTTGTGCGCTTGCCTGCTTTACGCATCTGCGCACCTAAGTAGCGTTGACCTAATAAAAAATCGATCGTTTCTGGCAAATACTCTGTACTGTTATGGTGAAAAACTCGTGCTTTTTTGGGCAAGACTAACGAGGCTAAGCCATAATCTTGGGTGACGAGAAAATCGCCGGGTTCTATCTCCTTCACGATTTCATAATCCGCGCGATCCGAGCCTTTGTCGACATAGACAAAGTGGACATGGGCGGGATAGTCTTTGGTCGTATAATGATCGACACTGGTCACGATCACTACCGGCAGCTGATACTGCTGAGCCAGTTCAATCACTTCATTTTTCACCGGCGAACCGTCGCCGTCAATAAAAAGCCGCATCTGCTTGCTCCTCTCAAAAGTTCCTTCTTTTACAATTACTTCTATTGTAAGAGGAGCACCTAGAAGATGCAAGCAGACTTTGCGGTATTTTCATTTCAGTCTTGCTCAATGAGGGAATAAGAATGACGATCTTTGTCTCACTAACTAGCAGTTACCATACGCAAAGCTCACCTTTCAATTTTAGAAAATGCTCGTTCCTTCAACTCATAAACGACATCGCAAGCCTTTGCTACTTCTTGTTCATGGGTCACTAAGATGATACATTTTTTTTGCTCATGGGCAATTTCTTGAAACAGTTTGACGATTTCTTTAGATGTCGTTTCATCCAAATTTCCAGTCGGTTCATCGGCTACGATCAGCTCATGTTCACAGCACAACGCGCGAACGATAGCGACCCGCTGCTGTTGCCCACCCGATAATTGGGTCACTTTTTTCAGTGCCAGCTCTTCCGTGATGCCAACTTTGGCTAAGTTGGCTAAAGCATAGGCCTTTTTATCGGCTTGCTGCGACTTCGCGATCGCCATGGCTGTGATCACATTGTCCAGTGCCGACATATAAGGCAATAGATTATACGCTTGGAACACGATGGAAACATCTTTGCGGCGGTATTCTCGCAATCCGATTTTTGCTAACGTTTCTTCATTGTAGAAAATCTTTCCTTCTTTCGGTGTATCTAGGCCCGTGATCAGTGACAGGAAAGTTGTTTTCCCCGATCCGCTGGAACCTAAGATCGCATACATCTTGCCAGGTTCAAAGGTCAAATCAACGTCACGAAACAGCGCTTCTGCTTCGCTTTGATACCAATATCCTAATTGTTCTGTTCGTAATGTCATGTCGTTCCTCCTAAGAAACCAAGATTTTTTTCGGATTCAACCGCAAAATGCCCGCGGAAGAGAGTAAGATCGAGCCAAAACTGATCCCTAGACCGAGTAATGCCAATAAACCAATTTGTTGAGGGGAAACGGTGATCTCCAAGGACTCCACTTCTGCTGATTGGGTGAAGGATGGGAAAGAACCACCACGATTTCCGCCCATTTGCGGTATCTCCCCGCCTCCAGGACCAGCGTTTTCAGTGGCTGCTTGATCAGTCGTTGTCTCTGTTTGTTGTGCCAATAATTGCTCTCCGACGGCATTCCCGACAAGATTGCCGCTAGCGGCCGCGATCCCTAAAGCAAACACCATACAGACAAAAATCTCTGTGAAAAACTGTAGGATCACTTTAGCCCGTGACTCGCCTAAAGAGAGCAATACACCAATCTCATAGCGACGTTCCCGAATCGACATCATCACGATCAACGTCAAAATAATGATACCGGCAGCAGCAACTAACACAATAATATTTTTTGCAAAGCTAGCGACATTATTCAATGGTGTCAGCATCGACTGATACATTTGATCGTTGGTTTGAATGCTGTAGGTTTCTGTATCGATCAACCCTTCCGCTTCTTCCACGAATGCTGTCATCTCAGACGGATCACTCAAGGTATAGGTTGCTGAATCAATGGTGTCCTCATTGCCGCTCAACGTATTGGCAAGAGTATAAGAGGCAATGATCGTGTTGGCTGGGTTGAGAAAGTTAAACATTTGGCTCATGCTGTTGCCAACTTCACTCGTTTCATAGATTCCCTTGATCGTCACTTCTACTTCATTGTCCTCTGCATCAGTGATCGAAAACGTATCTCCGACCGCCAAATCATTCGCTTCAGCTAGTGAGGATTCGATCAGGACTTGGTTCGTACCTTCATCCTCAGAAGTAATTCCTTCTCCATCCGTGATCGTCGCTGTTCCTTCCGAAAAAGTCGTATACGCCGCACTGCTTGATACACCAGTGATTTGGAAATCACCCGTACTCATATTCCCACCAGGCATTCCTCCTGGCATACCGTCCATTTGCCCCGTCTCGCTGCTATCGGTTGCTTCTGACTCTGTCGATGAGTCACTGCTGGAGATCGGTTCGATCCCGCTGACGGCATCAGCAGAGGTGCTGACTTCAAAACTATATGAGGCAACCCCGTCTAAATCGGCGATCGCTTGGGCATCAGTAATCGCTACTGGTGTCGATTGAAAACTCCCTGGATCTGGTCGGGTGCTTTGGTCATCGCTGTCAGAAGAAGAGCTCCTTTGCTGAAAAGCCTGCTCGCGGTTTGCTTGCAACGTCACAGTTGCGCCAACACTTTTCTGGGCATTTTCAGTCGCTACTAGTGCCGCACTGCGAATCGTCAGACCCGCCAATACAAAAATCAAGATTGCAGAAAATACGGCGATCAGCAACAGGCTCCGGCCTTTTTTCGCCCATAAACTTTGGAGACCTCGTTTCAAAAAATTCATCTTTGTTCCTCCTGAATAGCTATTTATTGTCTTTCGACTATAAGGATCCTAGCTTAAATTGACCTTAAACCGTCTCCTGATTTTTTGAATCATAGAAACAGACCGCAACGGCTGCCTGCGATCTGTTCGATTTATTGATAACCATTTGGTGATGATCGGTGAAACTTCAACTAACGACCAAAACCACCGCCCATCTGATTGGTTGTCGCTGTTGCACCTGATTGGGTCAAGTTAGCGATAGTATCCGTGACGGACAATGTTCCTAACTCTGTCCCATCACTGAGGGTTCCGCCAGCATAATAACCGGAGACTGCTTGTGCATCATTCGTCCCACCACTGACCAACGTATAGCTGCTATCGGTCAAATCTGGGCTGGAAAGAACCACGTGTTGGTAGCTTTTGCTTGGGGCATAGGACAAGATCGTCTGACCTTGACTGTCCTTTAAGGTCACTAGGGTCTCGGCTGATTGGGTTTGATCGAAACTGATTCCGATCGACTGTTGACTACCACCGCTAACGTTCATGGCCATATCGGTCGTGCCTGCCGCTAACAAGACGCCGCCGGTGAGTTCAAATGTGCCGTTATAGTCCAAAGCACCATTGCCACCGGTCGTTGGACCATTTACGATGACGACGCCATCACTCATGGTGACATTGCCATTACTATCCAGGCCGTCCCCTTCGGCATCAATGACCAACGTTCCACCAGTGATCGTGATCTGTTTACTGTCATCCGCGGTATCGCCGCCGCCAGGGCCGCCGCCAAAACTGTCTTGACCAAATTGTCCCGTTGTTTCATCCGTATCACTGCCACCACCGGCATTGATCCCATCATCGCTAGCCACGACGTGTGTCGTGCCACCTGCAATCGTGATTACACTTGCTTCTAATCCTTCATAGGATTCTTCGATAGAAATCGTTCCGTCGGAGATCGTCAATTCATTGTCGGCGTGGATCCCATCATCGCCACTGCTGGCAGTGATCGTGCCACCTGCAATGTTGATCGTATCATTGGCATGCAAGCTATCATCCGCACTATCGATCGTAAAGGTGCCGCTGCTGATGGTCATCACACCGCCAGCTTTCAATCCTTTGTAACTTTCATCCGTCACTAGCGACTGACTTTGGGCTCCGTCAGCCGTTTTGATCGTGATATCAGCTGATTGGATGCTTAAATTTGTTTCTGCTTGGATCCCGTCACGACCACTTTGGATCGTAAAGGTACCACCATCGATCGCAACGTAGCCTTTTTCCGCATCTTCCGTATTATTCGCTTGGATACCATCTCCTTCAGTGGTGTTCAGTGTGTAGTTCCCCGCCAAGATCGATACGGAATCTTTTCCTTTGATGGCGTTGTTTTTCGCTGTGATTTCAATCGTACCACCTGCTAAAACCAAATCATCTTTGCTGCGCAATCCGTTGCTGTAATTTCCTGTGATCACCAACGTCCCATCGCCGTTGATGGACAAATCTTCTTTACTATAAAAGGCAGCATCTGGTTCTGTCTCGCCTTCAGCCAAGGTGTAGCTGCTGCCATCCGTCAGAGTATTCGTCGTATCACTGGCTAAGGTCGTGATGACTTTTTCTGCTTGTTCGATGACGACGGCCGCCCCGTCTTCATTGGTGATCGTGACACCAGCAAAGATCAGATGGACTTTTTCTTCTTTGTTGACGTTGACAACCAGTTGGCCATTACTTAACGACCCGCTGACGACATAGGTGCCGGCTTGGGTGATCGTCACGGTTTGGTCTTCCACTGAAACGCCATCAACAGCCGTCGTGTCGCTGCCATTCAATTCAAGTTGCGTAGCAGTTGCCTCATCGTAGGAAGCATCAACATCTTCTTCTTCGTAACTACCGTAATAGTCCACAGAATCATCAAGGGTCGTTGAAACGTTGGTCACTGCGGCAGAACTGGAAACTGCTGCTGCGGAACTGGAACTGCTGCTCGTGCTAGTACTATCGGTTTGCCCGCAAGCGCCTAAGAGCAGCGATGAGAGCAAGAGTGGATAAATGAGTTTTTTCATAAAAGGTTCCTCCTTCTACAGCTCATCGCGGTTAGCGGTGAGCTTGCCTAAAACAACAGGTAAATTGCCATTACGAACCCGAACTTCATCAATGATTTGCTTTTCTTGCGCTTGGTCTTTTAACAGCAACTGATAGCGCAATTCATACAAGCTTCCCATCGTCGTCGTTCGAACCGATGTCAGTTTGGCAGAATGCGTATATTTTTCAAAGAGATCATCGAATAATTGTGGATAATCCAAATCTTCCGGAATCGTGACCTTCAGTTCCCGTTCACTCGTGGCTTGTCGATCGCCAAAGGGCATCGTATATAAAAGGGTCAAGAAAAGCGCCACGATAATGGAAAAAATGACAACATAGCCGACATACCCCATCCCAGTTGCCAGACCGATCCCCATCGACCAAAAGACGCTGGTAATCTCTCTAGAACCCCCGGGAACCGAGCGGAAACGAATCAAACTGAAGGCACCTAAGATCGCCACCCCTGTGCCAAGATTGCCGTTGACTAGCATGATCACCGATTGAACGAGAATCGGTAAGACTGCCAAGGTAATGACGAAGTTTTTCGTATAGACATTGCGGATCATATGGATCGCTGCCACTAATAATCCTAGAAGCAATGAGGCGGCGATACAGATCAATAAGCTACTCCATTCAAGGGTGCTCGTATCGCCAGAAAATAGACTAGATAACATGTAACCGTTCCTCCTTCTTGAATAAATGCCGTTGATAGGTTTGGGCATATTTTGAAAAGCTGCCTTTGCGCACACTGTATTTGTTCAACAGTTCCACAAACCATATTGGATAAGAGCCGAGGGCTTTGACTTCCATCAACACTCCGACTTCCGGTGCTACTAGTGCACCGTCACTACCGGAACCTAACATGAGATCGCAGGTGCGAAAGCGAATGTTTTGATCGAACGTCACGCGAAATTCACTATCATCATCAACAAACAGCGACAGGCGATCATAGGCAATCAAGACTTTTGGTAGCAGGTCCGGGTTTTTCTTAAATAACCAGTGGATCTCCGCGGCGATTTGCGGGGCTTCCTCCATTGACGGCAAGACCCCCGTTTGCAACCAGCGGCAATAGTCAGCATAGGGCATCGGAACGCGGCGTTTGTAGACCACGCCACTGACTTTCTTCTTGATCTCTAAAAAAATCAACTGTTGCTCTGTCGGTACCCCATAGCTGCGGACCCGAAATTTTTCTTTGTATTTCGGTTTGTCCATCGAATGACGAATAAAGCGGTAATCCTGGGTATCATAATACAAGGACATAATCGTGTGTTGCCCATATTCATCGATCGCCATTTTTTGCTGCAACTCGCCAAGAAATGCTGGAAATTGCTCCTTAGTCAATAGATATTTCGTCTCTTTTCTTTGAAAGACTTTTTTTAATTTCATAAAATGTTCCTCCCTTGAAATCCATGCACTGAATTTACGGCAGCTATCTTAAATACAGCTTAAGACAAAACAGTTTTTTTAAGCATTTTTTATGCTATTCGTGCTATTCTTATCCTTAAAGAGGTGGGAACATGATTAAATTATTAGTAATCGAAGATGACAAAACATTATCTGAAAATATGAAAGAGATCGTCAGCGAAATCGGTGAAGTCACGCAAGCATATGATGGCAGTGAAGGCTTGTACGAGGCGGAAACGGGGATCTATGACTTGATTATTCTTGACTTGATGATGCCTGAGATGAACGGCTATGAGGTGCTTTCAGCATTACGAAAAAAAGGACTCCAAACACCCGTCCTGATTTTAACAGCCAAAGACGGCTTAGAAGACAAAGTAACCGGCTTTCAAAAAGGGGCTGATGATTATTTGACCAAGCCTTTTTATCGGGAAGAATTATTGATGCGGATCAAAGCGTTGCTAAAACGCTCCTTAGGTTTGTTCAATGAAAATACACTGGAATATAATGGGTTGCTCTGTAACCTTGGCACCAACGAGGTCAGCTATCAAGGGGAGCTTTTACCGATTCAAGGGAAAGAATTTGAGCTACTGCTCTATTTTCTACAAAATAGAAACATTATTTTGACCAAGGAACAGATTTTTGATCGCATCTGGGGGTTCGATTCAGAAACGACCCTGACTGTCGTAGAAGTCTACATGAGCAATCTGCGAAAACACTTGCGCCAGACAGGAATCGACAAAGAGATCCGTACGTTGCGAAATGTCGGCTATATTATGCAAGGAGCCTAGTCTATGAATAAAGAACGCTCTAAGAGACAACGGCTGCACTCCTTTCTCCTAAATGTCAGTGCCTTTGCTTTGGTCTTCTTACTTTTAGGAACGATCGTGCTCCAATTATTCAACCAATCGGCTTATCGTCAAACCGATATTTCTTTGGAACAAGCAGTCAAAGATACCCGCTTGATCCAAGCTGAGATCAGCGCTTCACAATCCAATCTAGAGGTATTGCCACCAGATAGTGCAATGCCGAAGATCCCTGGTACCAATCGCTTCAACACCCAGTTGATCCTCTGGTCTGAGGACGGCGAGATTTTAAACAAACAGACTTTAGGCGGCCGTTTTTCACAATTGGCAAGTCTATCTTTAGATACGAGCCATTTAGACAGTATCACGTCTTTTTCAGTGGTGGATCAGTCCTTGTCAGAGGAAGAAGAGACACTTTTGTTTCGCTCAATCACCACCAAAGCCCCAACCAATGACGCCGGGGTCGGCTATATCCAAGTCTTAGCGAACACCAATCAAATCAAAAATGCCATGAACAATTTCCAAACCATCTTGATTTTATCGATGATTTTTTTCTGGATTCTCTCGATCGGGATCAGCTACTTGCTTTCCAGCTTGAACATGCGCCCAATTTTAGCCTCGTGGAAGAAACAACAAGAATTTGTCGAAAATGCTTCTCACGAGCTGCGCACACCATTGACGATCATTCAAAATAGTCTGGAGCGCCTGTTTACCAAGCCCAATCATACGATCATTGAAGAATCTGAAAGCATTGCACAAGCGTTAGCGGAAACCCGACGGCTAACTGGATTAACGGCTGATCTACTAACGATTGCCCGCAGTGATTCCAATCAACTGCTGTTAACGAAAGAAACCGTCGAATTAGTTCCGTTTATCGATGACTTAGTCAAACCTTTCAAAGAAATTGCCGAACTGGATCAAAAACATTTTATTGTCGAAAATTTTGCCAAAACGACCGCTTGCTTTGATCAAAAGAAAATTCATCAAGTCCTCGTGATTCTCCTAGATAATGCCTTAAAATATACCAGCAGTGGTGATAAAATTACGCTCTTATCGGAGATTTCTAACAAGCAATGGCTGATCGAGGTCAAAAACACGGGACCAACTATTTCCGATGAAGAGAAAGCTCGCATCTTTGACCGCTTCTACCGCGAGGATCGTTCTCGCTCCAAGGAGACCGGCGGCTATGGTTTAGGCTTAGCGATCGCCAAGCAAATCGTCGAAGAGCACAAAGGACAAATTCTGGTCAAAGATCTGCAGCCACGAGGGGTTATTTTTCAGATTCGCTTACCTAAAGAAGGATAAAGGAGAAAAAAATGCAGGTCATCACCCTTAAAGAACACCCTGAATACTTAGCAGAAGCGATCCGTTACTTCCAAAAACAGTGGGCTGGCCCCGATTCCCTCATGGTTTATGAAGACAGCCTGACCCATAGTTTTTCAACAAGTATTTTGCCGCAATGGCTACTGCTGGTCAATGATGAGATGGCATCCGACGGACCTTATCAAATCATCGGCTGCGGCGGCTTGATCCCCAACGACTTCATCAGTCGGATGGATTTGACGCCTTGGCTTTGCGCCTTGTATGTGGACCCTTTGTGGCGTGGCCAAGGCGGTGCCCGCCTTTTGATCGAAACAGCTAAACAGCGCGCTGCTGGAGCTGGTTTTGATTCTCTGTATCTATGTACGGATCTTTCTACTTTTTATGAGCAGTTTGCTTTCGAACCGATCGGCACTGGATACCACCCTTGGGGAGAGTCTTCCACCATCTATCGCTGTTCTCTCACGTAAATAAACAAAAAAAAGCTGTGAACAAAATTGTTCACAGCTTTTTTCACTCACAGTACTATTGCTAGTAGAATACCCTATCTCCACAAAAGGAATATTCCGACACCCTACAAATCCGGTAGGTTGCTTACGCGGTGTGCCTCTGCTATCAATCTGGTCAGCTAATGCTAGACCTTCTCGACTCGTCGCATGAGGATTACTTTACCATAAAATTAGTCGGAATACTACTGTTTTTTTTTATAAAATCAAAAACTGCGGATAAACATCTTTCAAGAAAGAGCACTTATCAGCAGTTTTACATGAACCAGTTGTTTCTTCTCAAAAGAAACGTTCAAATCGATGGATTCAAGAAACCTTAGGATAAGAAGGTTGCCACTTTGGTCGTAATCAAATCAATGGCTACGTGGTTTTCGCCGCCTTCTGGTACGATGACATCAGCATACCGTTTTGTCGGTTCGATAAATTGATGATACATCGGTTTTACGACCGTCAAGTATTGTTCGATCACAGAATCCAACGTCCGGCCACGCTCTTCCATATCACGTTTGATCCGGCGAATGATGCGAATATCATCATCTGTATCAACATAAAGTTTAATATCCATTAAATTACGCAAACGTTCATCTTCTAAAATCAAGATCCCTTCCAAGATAATGACTTCTTTGGGTTCTTGAATGATCGTTGCTTCGCTGCGGGTATGAGCGACATAATCATAGACAGGTTTTTCGATCGTTTGATATGCAAGCAGCTGCTGCAAGTGATCGATCAACAAATCAGTATCAAATGCAAAAGGATGGTCATAGTTGGTGTTCAACCGTTCTTCAAAGCTCAGATCACTTTGGTCTTTATAGTAGGAGTCTTGTTCAAGCATCATAATAGAATGGTTGGGGAAATGATTAAAGATCGCCCGACTCACGCTTGTTTTTCCACTACCTGATCCACCTGTCACACCAATAATAATGGGCTTGCCATTCGTCATTCAATTAACCTCTTTCATCTTAAAAAATTCACACTGGTTCTATTATAGCGAAAATTCGGCAAATTACTACTGTTTCTGTAGAATCAGTGCTGCAATAAAGGAAGTAATTGCTGCAAGCGTTCGATCTCAAAGGTAGGCTGAATCTCACCACTGTTTTTTTTCTTTGGATTAAACCAAATCGTGTCGATCCCTGCCAATTGTCCGCCTAAGATATCTGAAGTCAGTGAATCGCCAATAATGACTGTTTCTTGTTTTTTAACGTTTGGTATGCGGGCAAACACGTAGTCAAAATATTCTTTCATTGGTTTTTGATAACCCGTGTCTTCTGAAACAAAAATATCACGGAAATAGGGCTTCAATTTGGCATCTTCCAAGCGACGGTACTGGGTTTCAGAAACCCCGTTCGTAACCACGTATAGGTCAAAATGCTGCGCCAACTCCGCTAAGATCTCATCACTGTTGTCTAACAGTTTATGTCCTTCATTTAGAAATTCTCGGTACGCCAATTCAACTGCTGGACTATCGACCTGAATGCCTTGCGTTTCAAAAAACAAGCCGAAACGCTCATTGATGACTTGGTCTCTCGTGATTTTCCCTTGCTCAAACTGCTGCCACAAATCATGATTGATCGTTTGATAGCTTTGTTTGCGCTCTGGAGTCATTTCCAAGCCATGAGCTTCAAACAGTGCTTTTAAGGCTTGATCTTCGGTATCTTGAAAGTCGAGGATCGTGTCATCGACATCAAATAATAATGTTTTATACTTCATTTTCTCCCTCTTTCTCAGCGGAAATGCGCCGCCAGTCCTTTTAATTCTTCTTGCGTCAGCGAGCGATAACTGCCCACTGCTAAATCATCTGGTAGAACCAGCGAACCCATCGCTGTTCGTTTCAGATGAATGACTTTTTTCCCTCGGGATAAAAACATCTTTTTCACTTGATGGAACTTGCCTTCAGCAATTTCTAACGAAACAAAGGAATGATCCGCTCGGGCATCGATGATCGTTAGGGCAGCTGGTTTGCAAGTGACACCACCATGAAAGGTGATCCCTGCAGCAAATGCCGCCACATCCTCAGGAGTCACCAAGTCATTGACCACCACTTCATATCGCTTGGTCACCTTTTTGGTGGGATGCAGCAAGTCATAGCCTAACTGACCATTCGTCGTAACTAATACCAACCCTTCCGTGTCCCGATCCAATCGACCGACGGCATAAAGATCAGGATGTTGATCTTCGGGTGCAATCAAAGCGATCACTGTCTGGTGCTGTTGATCCAGATTGGCTGTAACGACACCCTTGGGCTTGTTGACGATATAATAGCGTTCCTGTGTTTCCAACTGCCGCCCCGCAACCATGATTTGATGCAAGCTGCTATCGACGTTGCGCTCGGGCCTTCGCTCAATCCTATGATCCACAAAGACTTTTCCTTGCTGAAACAACCGTTTCATCTCTTTCCGGGATGTATTCAATTGTTGCTCGATCACTTTATCTAAACGCATAAATTTTTCTCCATAGTGGCTATTATAGCTTAGGATTTAGCGAAAGGAAACTGCCAGGATTTCAAATGATTTGACTTTCTTTGTCTTTTTGCGTAAGGTTAAAGAGTAAAGTAAATATAGTTTCTCATACACAGCGTTATGACCTGGTGGAGAAAAGTTGAACCAAAACTTTCTGGGGCAGTTGTGTACACAACTGCCCTTTTGCGTGTTTTCACTCACGTACCACTTAATGTGCAGAGTTAACAAAATTTGCTTAAAAAATCTCGTTACTAACGAGAAAATTTTAGGAGGAATTGAGTTATGTCAGTATCATTAGAAGTTACGAAAAGAGAAGTTCGCCCACGTTCTTTACGGAACAAGTTGCGTCACGAAGGAAAAGTACCTGCAATTGTCAATGGGTACAAAGTAGAAAGCACACCGATTGCTGTCAATGCAGCAGAATTAGAAAAAATCTTGCGTGAAAATGGATTGAATACCGTAATCACGATCAGTTTAGAAGGCAAAAAAGTCAATACACTGATCAAAGAGTATCAATCAGATACCTTCACACGCAATTTAACCCACGTTGAATTCCTATCTGTCGATATGAATGAAGAAACAGAAGTAGAAGCAGAAGTAACCTTAATTGGTGAATCTGCTGGTGTCAAAGCTGGTGGTGTTCTAGCACAAAACTTGTATACAGTCGTTGTATCAGCAACACCAGACAAATTGCCTGAACGTGTTGAGATCGATGTGACGTCATTAGAGATCGGCGATTCATTAACAGTGGCTGATCTGCCTAAGAACGACGAGTACACGATCGTGACCGATCCAGAAGAACAAATCGTTGCGGTTACTGAACCACAAGAAATCTCTGAAGATGAAGAAGCCGGCGAAGCTGCTGAACCAGCAGTTATCGGTGAAGACGAAGAGTAATCATAGAACACCGTTCTTAAGACCACGTCTTCAATCAACAGACACTTCTAAGAAATGTAGGACTCTTGAAGGGATTTCCCTTCAAGAGTCCTTTTCATTCTTACGAAGAGCTGGTATGCTGCAACTGACTATTTCCCATTGAAAGACGTCTTTGGGAAAGCTTGGTCCAGCCAACCCAACAAATTTTTAAGAAAATAGTTAAAATGCGTCGCTGACCAAAAAGAAAAGCAGAAGTAGTTGCATTTTTGACGGTTCTTCATTATGATAAATAGACAAATTTGATGTTAATGGCAAGCCTACTTGAAGGAGGGGTTTATTATGTTTGAAACATTTGATGATCACCGCAGTCGTTACGCTTCTGGCGGTATTGTTCAAACACTACCTAGCGAACTGATCGATAGTATATGGTTAATCATTGATCTTGATTTAAAAGGGTTTATTCCGTTGACAAATCTGCTCACCTTTGAAGTCCAAAACAATCATGGTCGTGTCACCCTGCTTTTTTCTCAAGCCCAAAGTCAAATCGAACTTGGTGTTGATCTACCGTACCGGTATTCCGACCTGTATCCCCAAAAAGTCTATGTATATGACGATGGGCAACGGCAAACGATTTTATTGCCTAGCGAGACTCGTTAACGCCCATTCGCCATTCTCTTTTTATAACGACACCTATATAAAAAACCACCCTTTTTATTTTAGAAGGCGGTTTTTTTTTGCATACCTCCTTTCATTTAATTCTGTCTAGCAGCAATTTCAAATAAATACTCGACAAAAACATCGTTTTTTATTACGTTTTATTGACTATTTTTTGCGAGTGAAAATAACGAATGAAGTTCCCTTATAATAAGGACAGTTGCAAAATTTAGCTGAAAGAGGTGCATGATGTTGAAAAATATCCTTGAAAAAGATATTATGCAAATGCTGCGACTCTCCACAACACTTTTAACCGAAAATCCCCTGCCTTTGAATAAAGCTGCTTCCGCCCAAAATATCTCTGTCAAAACGATCCGCCGGCTGCTGTCAAGCTATTTAAACGAGGACCCATTCTTCCACTATGATGTACAACAAGGGCACATTCGTGCAGACCGTCATTTGCAGCAATCAGCCAGTTGCTCCCTCCCCCATATGGAAATGATTGCTGCATTATTCAATAAAAGTGTAAATTATCAGCTACTCTTGCTCTTGTTAAAAATGCCGACTATTTCCTTTGCAGACCTCTACAAACGCTATTATCTCAGCCCATCCAGTTTGCATCGGCGCTTTTCATCCTTTTCTAACTTTTTAGCACCTTATCAACTAGCTATCGATCGCCGCAGTTATCCTTTAATCACTGGCAACGAACGACAACTGCGCTATGTGCTTTTTCGCCTTACCCTCTTAGCAAACCCAGCGCTTATCTCCCCCAATCAAGCGTTTCAGGAGCTGACACAAATCCATCAGTTACGGAAAACTGCTTTTTATCCCAACACATCAATCACGTTTACTCAACAAGTTTTTCCCAAACACTTTGTTCCAAGTTTCTACTTAGTCGGTGAACGCAGCTATTTGTTTTTATGGAAACAGCTTCTAACACTGGAGCCTTTCTATGTACCTGCAGAAGAATCTGTCCTCTTATGCCAAATCATCACCCCAGTTTTGAGGCAGTATCCAATCGAGCAGCCGTTAGAGGTTCTTTTGCCGAAAATTTTCCAAGCCCATCTGCTGGGGGCATTATTGGAGGGCAATTTATTTGTCTATCCGCCATTAAATCCTCGCTTATCTGAACGTTCACAATGCTTGGTCCGTGTTTTCTTGACACAGCTTCCCCACTACGAAAAACTTTTAAAGAAGCATCCCGAGTTGCCCTTGCTCTATGAATGCATTTGGCAAGACGTCTCTTTCTTCCAACCCATCATTGCCTTTCCGCAACAAAAAGAGCGCCCACTTGAATAGCGGTACGCTCTTTTTAAAATCATTTTACTATCAGTGAATTATTTTGCGTCAGCATCAACGATTTTCACTGAACCTTGCCATTGTTCTTCAACAAAGTCTTTGATTTCGTCTGAATGAAGCACTTCGATCAATTTCTTGATTTTGTCGCTATCTTCGTCACCACTGCGGACAGCAATCACGTTGACATAAGGAGAATTATCCGCTTCTAATAAAACAGAATCATCCGCTGGGTTCAAATCGATCCCAAATGCGAAGTTCGCATTGATGGCAATTAGGTCTGCTTCGTCGTTTTGATAAGCAGTCGCCAAAAGAGATGGATCGACGTCATGTTTAAATTCTAAGTTTTTCGGATTTTCAGCAATATCATCAAAGGTTGCCGTTTCTGTATCAACGCCGTCTTTTAAGGTGATCAAGTCAGCATCTTGTAAAATCGTTAGGATACGACCCCAGTCAGATTCAGAAGTGGAAGTAAGAACCGTTGCACCATCTTCTAGTTCTGAAATATCAGAGATTCGTTTTGAGTAAAGACCCATTGGCTCGATATGAATCGCACCAGCATTGACAAAGTCATAGCCATTGTCTGCGATTTGTTTGTTTAAGTAAGGAATGTGTTGGAAGTAATTGGCATCGATATCGCCATTTTCCAATGCTTTGTTTGGCAACACATAATCATCGAAGGTTTTGATTTCAAGATCAATGCCTTCTTCTGCTAGTAAAGGTTTGGCTTGTTCTAAAATTTCCGCATGAGGCGTAACCGATGCACCGATCACTAATTTTGTTGATTCTCCCTCAGCCGCAGATGAATCAGAGCTTCCTGAATTTGAGCCTGTTCCACAAGCAGCTAAAGCGGCAGTTAACAATAAGGTTGTTGCAATACCAAAAATCTTTTTCATATCCATTTCCTCCCATATTTTCCACTTTTTGTTCTTCGTTTCATTTACCGTTTATCGGTGGCCTTCGCAAGGAAATCGCCGACCCCTTGGATAATGAAAACGATAATTAAAATAATCACTGTTGCAACAAGCGTAACAGTGTAATTTCCACGTTGAAATCCTTCTTGCCAAGCCAAAGCGCCTAGCCCACCGGCACCAATCGCACCTGCCATGGCGGTATAACCAATCATTGAGATCGTTGTGACCGTCAGTCCTGAAATCAATGCCGGAACACTTTCTGGAATCACGATCTTATAAATGATCTCCCAGTAACTGGCGCCCATCGCTTCGGCGGCTTCAATCACACCAGGATTGACTTCACGAAAAGCAATTTCCACCATCCGAGCATAAAACGGCGCAGCCGATAAAACTAATGCTGGGATCGCTGCTTTTGCCCCTAGGAACGAACCGACTAATAATGTTGTAAACGGAATGATCAAGACCATCAAAATCATGAATGGCGTTGAGCGAAAGGCGTTACTGATGATGGAAACCACATTATAGAAAATGTTGGCTCCCGCCGTTTGTTTACGCCCTAGTGAATAAAGCGCCAATCCTAGAAGCAAACCGATCACAACCACTAAAACCATTGAGAAAAAAGTCATAAACAAAGTGTCCAGAGTTGCTTGCTGCATGTTGGTCCAGTCGACTTTTTCAAAATTAAAATAGGTTTCTACAAATGACTTATCCACGCTCAATCACCTCCACGCCCACTTGCTGCTCTTTGAAAAAGGCGATCGCTTTTTCGACCTCACTTGCTTCACCTGTCAATAAGACCGTCAAGCCGCCAAAGGATCCTTCATTGGTTTGTTGGATCTTTCCGTAAACGACATTGACATCGATCTGAAAGCGGCGGATCGCTTGTGAAATGACTGGTTCATTGGCGTTGTCTTGTGTAAAGGTCAAGGTCACTAAATGCCCTTGCGGATTTTCTCGTAAGAAGGCTTGCCGTAGTTCTTCAACATCTTCTTCTGGTTCCAAATCTTGCTGAACAAAACGTTTGGTCACTTCTTGCTGCGGGTTACGGAAAACCGATTGTACTGATCCTTCTTCAACGATCTGCCCATGCTCCATCACCGCGACCTTGTTGCAGATTTTACGAATGACGTTCATTTCATGGGTAATCAGCACGATCGTCAAATGCAATTTTTTATTGATGGAAAGTAAGAGATCCAACACTTCTTCTGTTGTTTGTGGATCTAACGCACTCGTTGCTTCATCACACAGCAAAATTTCTGGTTCATTCGCTAATGCACGAGCAATCCCGACTCTTTGCTTTTGCCCGCCAGACAATTGTGCCGGATAGGCAGTTTCCCGCCCTTCCAACCCAACTAATTTAATCAGCTCTTGCGCTCGTTGACGTCGTTTTGCTTTTTCAACGCCAGCCAACTCCAATGGCAATTCGATGTTCTCCGCCACCGTTCGAGACCATAATAGATTAAAGTGCTGAAAAATCATGCCGATTTTTTTGCGGAAGTTTCTCAATTCTTTGTTTTTCAATGCCAAAATATTTTGACCGTTAATGACTACATCTCCTGCTGTCGGCAATTCTAAGCCGTTCAACAAACGAACTAATGTACTTTTCCCAGCACCAGAGTAGCCGACGATTCCATAGATATCGCCTTTTTCCACTTGCAGTGAAACATCATTGACGGCGTGGACAGCCGTTTGCTTTTTGCCGAATGACTTTTTTACATGCGACAATTCGATTAATGCCATGTTATTCCCATCTTTCCTCTTTGGTTGGTTAAACACAAAAAAAGCTCTCATCCTCTGTACATTATACTGTTACAAAGGACGAAAGCACAACTTCCGCGTTACCACCTTGATTTACTGTCGATTCGCATCAACAGCCTCGCTCAGTACTTGAATTGCTTCGCATACTGCTGCACTGTAACGGGTGCCTCCCGTGATAGGCTTGTTTCCACTCACCTATCATGCTCAAAGACCATCTTCCATCCTCTCTCCGTTGCCCATTTGCACCAAACAGGGCTCTCTGTGTACGTTAAGAACATGTACTCTTCTTTTCAAAGCATTCATTTATTGAGCAAATTATAGCAACGTCTTATCCGACTGTCAATTCTTTTTGAAAAAATAGTCGTTTTTACAGATTTGACTTACAAGGCTTCAAATTGACTTGGGTCAACCTCTTTGAAGCTGACAAGCCAAGCGTTCATTTCGTCTTCATCATTTAAGGTATCAATGGATTGATCGATTTTTTCATTTACGGAAGAAATCACGCCCGTCAATGGACTTGGAAATTCACTGACTGCTTTTTCCGCTTCCAGCTCAACAAGGGTCTCTCCTTGTTTTAAAGCAGTTCCTGCTTTTTGAATCGAAGCAAACGTGACCGCACCAAGTTCTTCTTGCGCTTCTTTTGTTAAACCGACACAATATTCTTTCCCGTTAAACAAAACCCACAAATTATCTTTTTTTCTTAAGCATTTCTTTTCCATGATTCTTGTAAGACTCCTTCATATTCATTTTCTTTAAATCCATTAATCAAAAAGCGGTCGCCGCTAACGAGCAGTGGGCGCTTGATCAACATACCATCGGTTGCCAGCACATCGGCTGCGTCTTGGGCAGTCATGGTCGGCACTTTTTCTTTTAATTGCAATTCACGGTATTTCATGCCGCTTGTGTTAAAGAAACGGGTTAACGGTGCTTCGCTTGATTGGATCCAAGCCAGCAATTGTTCCGGTTGAGGCGGTGTAGCCACCATATCGATCGCTTCAAAGGGAATCTCGTGCTCTTCTAACCAACGCTTCGCATTTCGGCATGTACTGCATTTTGGGTACCAATAAAATGTAATCATGTGAACTCCTTAAAGTGTTTTTGGTGCGGTCTCAGCTTGATAGCGCATCGATAAAATCAAACCGATCCCAATCATATTGCTTAATAGGGCAGATCCTCCTTGGCTGATAAACGGCAGTGGAATCCCCGTCAACGGTAAGAGACCGATGTTTGCGCCAATGTTTTCAAACACATGGAAGAGAATCATCATAATGATCCCAGTTGCCAAGTAGGCATAAAATTCATTGTTGGTATCGAAACATACCCGGATCATCCGGTAGATCAAAATAAAATACAATAAAATGACAAATGCGCTGCCAATAAACCCAAAATTCTCACCGATCACCGAAAAGATCATATCGGATTCTCGGACCGGTACATACACATCGCTGACATTAAATCCTTTCCCGAACATCCCGCCAGAAGCGATCGCCATCAGAGCATACGCCAATTGGAAGGATTGCCCTTGGGTATCATGAAAAGGATCTAGCCACGAATCGATACGGGCGAATTGGTATTCTTTAAAGATTCCTGTATTGTACAGAAACTCACGACCAACATCGGTGGTCACTAAGAAAATCGTTCCGCCACCGAGAATCACAAATGCTGCAATCACTGGCACGATGATTCGCCATGAGATTCCTGACATCAAGAAGACCCCACCGAAAATCGCTAGAAAGACCAACATCGTACCAAAGTCGTTTTGTAAGGTAATCAGAATCAATACTGGGATCGTGACGGCTAACATTTTTGCAATCAGCAACCCATCTGTTTTCAGATCCCGTTCCCGATGCTTGACATTGTGCTGCGTGACGACTAACGCCAACATCATAATATAGGCGATCTTCATCAATTCTGAAGGCTGCAAGGTAAAGGGACCAAAACTAAACCAGTTTTTCGACCCTGTCGAGGCAGCCATCGTCCGGTTGTAAAATTTCAGCAGCGCCAACATAACGGCTAGCCCAGCTCCATAAATATAGGGCGTCAATTTCCAGAGCCATTTTGATTTGATCTGCATGATAATGATCACGGCAACAACGCCTAACACATACCATAAAGCTTGAAACCCTAACATTCGCATCATATTCGGATTATTCGGATCGTGTGTCAGCGCCACATATAGGGACGCCAAACCAATCAGACATAATAAAAATACGGGTAGAATCACACCGTAGTCAATTCGATTATCATTCGTTTTTATTCGTGAATTTTCCATGTCCACACTCTCTTCTGTAGAATCTTTATCCATTATAGTGATAATTGAGGAGAAAAGAAAGGATTGTCCATGAGCATTCACAAAAAATTTAGAAACTTTAATGATTTTCGGGAAAAGAGGGTTAAAAACAATCTAAAATTGTTTAGAATTACAACGAAAGAAGCGCTCTGTTCTGATGCATATCTGATCAATCAGAGTAAAACGATCGTATATGTACTAGATAGGAAGTTCAGCGACATACTTTTCAATGAAAACTCGCTGAATTCGTCTATTCTCCTTACTTAATAAAATATCTTATTCTAAGTATTCTTCTTTATTTTAATTATTCTTTACTCAATGTAACCGAACAAAGCAACTTTAAATCAGTCAAAAATTGCCACCTTATTTTCGTTTCAAAGAAATAGCAACCTGTGACTACTTCCCTTAAGTTGCTCAGAATATAAATTGATGCACGACGAGCCTATTTACCACATTAATGTGGTAATGAAATGTTATTTACGCCACCACATAATTTCACTAGAATACAATTAAGGAAGCGCTTCCGGAGGTGAACCAATGATTTTAAATAATCGAGAACAACTACTGTTGCAACTACTATTAGAACAAACGGAGTTTCGCCCTGCCTCTTTTCTTCAAAAGCAGTTAAATGTATCCCAAAAAACGGTTTATAACAATTTAACGACTTTAGAAAAGAAACTAAAAGATTCGGGACTAGCTATCAAAAAAGTACCAAGAAAAGGAATCTTTTTATCTGGTTCTGAATCAGCAAAACAGAATGGTTATCGATTGTTAGCAAAAAAAGAGACTAAACTCGAACTATTTTCACCTAATTATCGTAAAATCTTTATTTTCGCTAACTATCTGTTTTCAGTAAAACCAATGCATTATCAGGAATTCTCTGAATATTTTTATATTAGCAACCAGTCAATAAAGAAAGATGTTGATGAAATCGTTGCTTTCTGTCGATTCCATCAAGTATCAACAAAAATGACTACTAGCGGACTCAAGCTAACCTCAGTTGAATCTGCTGCTCAAAACGTATTCAAATCTTTTTTAGAGAAGTATACCGACGCCAAAGCCAGTGAAAATCTTTTGGTCAACAATCTCTTTGACTCTAAGGTTCTCGATTTAACAAAGAAATTTGTCTCAGACATGACTCAAACAATCGGCCATCCAGTCAATAATTATTCTATTGAATCCTTGAAGCTTTCATTGCGAATTTTTCTTTCAAGACTTCTTATAGATAAACACATTGAAAAACAAGAGCAGCTAGTATTTGACGAACTGAGACGAATGAAATTCTATATGATCGCGGTTGATTTTTCTGAAATGATCCAACAGCAACTACCTGTTCAATTTAGTGATACAGATATTCAATATGTATGTTCCTTGTTATTAGCACACGGCATCGAACCTTTTGGTCAAATGGATGAGCCTCACGAATCTACTATCACAAATTGTACGAAACAAATTATTCAAAAAATGTCACATATGTTAAACGCAGATCTGACACAAGATAAATTATTACTGCAAACATTGCTGGCTCATATCGTTCCCATGATCCATCGATCAAAGACAGGAATTTTATTGAAAAACCCACTGATAAAAAGTATCAAAAAACAATACTCAACAATGTATACATTGACCAAATATGCAATTGGAGATTTAGAGGAGCGATTTCAAATCTTATTAACAGAAGACGAAGTTTCTTTTCTGACGATCCATTTTCAGCTAGCCTTTGAAAAGATAAAAATTACTAACCATATACTAATTGTTTGCCAATCTGGTTTTGCTACATCGGAGTTGATTTTTAACCGTATCAAACAGACGATCGCTGCTGATACCGTATTGGAGATCATTCCTTTGAGTAAACTGGCCAGTACATCTCTTGAGGCTGTTGATCTGATCATATCAACTATTCCATTGGACATTACAGCACTACCAGTTATTTATATTTCGCCGCTTCCTACTACCGAAGAAATAGGAAGAATCTCAGCAAAGATATCTAATCTTAATGAGAATGAGAAAAATTTTTACTCAAAAAAATACCAGAAAACGACTTTATTACAAAAATATTTAGATCCTACTTTCCTTTTTGTCAAAAAAAAGTTTCGAACAAAAAAAGATGTACTGGATTTTTTAGCAGATGATTATCTGAAAAAAAAGCTTGTTACAACGAAATTTAAGCATTCTCTATTTGAACGAGAGGAACTAGGAAGCACGGGCTTAAAGACAGGAGTAGCCATTCCACATGCTGATCCATATACAGTGAAAGAAACAAAACTTGCTTTTCTCACCCTCGATGCGCCAATTACTTGGGGAGACACAAAAATCCAACTGATTGTTTTGCTTGCGATTGCTGAAGAAAACATGATCGAGGCAAAAGAGTTGATCGCTTCGATTTACGGATTGTTTAACTCAGCCGAAGAAATTCAATGGATCGTTAATAGTCAAACGCAAGAAGAACTGTATCAAAGATTGTTAAGAGGAGGAAATTGATCATGTTTTTTGATCACCAAATCGTGTTACTTGAAAAAGATTTTAAAACAAAAGAGGAAGCTTTTCGACTATTAGCAGACGAACTCATCAAAACTCATTGTGTAAATGATCAGTTCTATCAAAATATCGTACAGCGAGAAGAAACCTTTCCTACAGGTTTAAAAATTAACGGCATTGGGGTAGCGATCCCACATACGGACAGCAAATTTGTTTTACGATCCCAAGTCGCTTTTATGTCACTTGCCTCTCCCCTTTCATTTATTGAAATGGGTTCGCAAGAAAAGAAAATCGATGTATCTCTGTTGTTCATGCTTGCATTGAAGGAACCACATGAGCAATTGGGTATGCTACAAAATCTTATCTCTATGTTTCAAACACCAGGTGTTTTGGAAGCCCTATCCGCAGTAACGACTAAAGAAGCGTATCTTTCGATTATTGAAAAAAATGGACTGCAATAAAAAGGAGGAACAATTATGTTAAATGCATTACAGTGGTTCGTTGATCTAGGTTCAATCGTTGTTTTGCCTATTTTAATTTTTATTTTTGGAATAATTTTGGGGACCAAGCCTGGCAAAGCCTTTACTTCAGCCTTAACTGTTGGTGTCGGGTTTGTTGGATTGAATTTGGTGATTGACCTTCTAAGCAGCAGCTTGGGTCCTGCCGCCCAGCATATGGTTGAACGTCTAGGATTAAATTTGACAACGATTGATGTCGGATGGCCTGCCGCAGCGGCAATTTCTTATGGGACGATTTTAGGAAGTCTTGCGATTCCGATTGGTGTGGTCCTAAATGTTCTACTCATCATTTTAGGGCTGACTAAAGTATTGAATGTAGATATTTGGAATATTTGGCACGCAGCCTTCATCTCTTCTCTGATTTATGCCCTCACTGGAGACTTTGCAATGGGGATCGCGGCCACCGTCATCTATTTGATGATGATTCTTTTAATGGGAGATATTTTAGGTCCGATCATTAATAAGTTCTACGGATTTCCTAATATCACTTTTCCTCATGGTACCGCCGCACCCGGATTCATCTTTGCACTACCGATGAATTGGCTCTTTGATCGTATTCCGGGACTAAAAGATTGGAAAGCAGATCCAGAAACCATTCAGAAAAAATTTGGTGTCTTTGGTGACTCTACTGTTATGGGCTTTTTGATTGGTCTCATCATGGGAATACTTGCCGGATATGACACAGCAGGTGTCGGCCAATTAGCCGTCCAAACAGGCGCTGTGATGGTTTTGATGCCTAAAATGGTTGCTTTACTGATGGAAGGACTAACACCTATTTCTGAATCTGCAAATGAATTCGTCAAAAAACGGTTTCCTGGAAGAGAGCTTTACATCGGTATGGATGCAGCATTATCGGTTGGTCATCCAGCTGTCCTTTCTTCCTCATTGCTGCTAGTTCCGATCACTATTTTGTTAGCCGTAGTTCTACCTGGCAATACGACCTTGCCTTTTGGTGATTTAGCAACCATTCCCTTTCTGATTTGCTTGATGGCTGCTGTTTTTGGAGGAAACATCATTCGAACGGTAATTGCTGGAACGATTTATATGGTAAGCATTCTCTATATTACTTCGTGGGCAGCACCGCTTGTCACTACTGCTGCTCGATCCGCAAACTTTGATCTACAAGGAAACTCTATGATCACTGCTATGGCTGAAGGTGGTTTATGGACCACATTCCTTTATGTCGGCTTAACCAAAATATTAAGCTGGGGCGGTTTAGCCATAATTGGTGTCTCTGTTTTGTTTGGATTGATTTATGTAAATAAAATTCGTCCCAAGAAACAACTATCAAAATAATAGGAGGAAATGATAATGAAAAAACTATTGATTATGTGCGGCACAGGTGTTGCAACTTCAACAATTGTAACAAATAAGGTAAAAGAATGGCTGAAAGAAAAAGGGATGACTGATCAAGTGAAACTGTATCAATCCAAAGTGGCAGATGAGATGAATAAAATTGATGACTATGACATCGTGGTGAGTACAACGGTTGTTCCAGACTCAATCAAAGATCGCGTAATTATGGGGCTGCCACTCTTAACAGGAATTGGTACAGAAGAAATGTACGCGGAAATCGAAAAGAAAATCAAAGAATAAGGAGAATGCCCTATGTTGGTCACAACAAAAGAACTATTCGCACATGCAGAAAAACACAACTATGCATTACCTGCAGCAAATTTTTTCGACTTAACTAGTGCAAGAACATACGCGGAGACTGCTGAACGTTTAAACAAGCCTTTGATATTGGCCTTCGCTCAGTCCCATATGAACATGTTGACTTTAGAAGAGGCTGCCATGATTGGAAAATTTTTGGCAAAGAAAAGCACTGCACCTATCGCTCTGCACCTAGATCATGGTACCGATGAAGAGGTCATCAAAAAAGCCATTCATTTAGGTTTTACTTCCGTAATGATCGATGCTTCTGAGGAGCCATTTGAAGAAAATGTCCGCCGATCAAAGGAGATCGCCGATTACGCTCATAAAAATGGTGTCGTTGTTGAAGCCGAAATCGGGCACGTCGGGTCGGAAAACAGTCTGGAATCAGCCGGAAATAGTCAATCTATTTACACAGAACCTTCTGAGGCTGTTGCATTTGCCAAATTAACCGGGGTTGATTCGTTGGCAGTTTCTATTGGCACCTCTCACGGACATTATCAAGGGATTCCCAAAATAAATTTTGACGTTTTAAAGGAAATACACCTTGCCGTCAGTATTCCTCTTGTTCTGCATGGTGGGTCCTCTTCTGGCGATGAAAACCTTGAAAAATGTGCCTTAGAAGGTATCCGTAAAATAAACATTTTTACTGACTTTGTCACTGCTGCTATGAATGAAATTAACAAAAATCAACCAAATGACTATTTCGATTTACTTCACTCAGCAAGCAATGGAATGGCCAAAACACTCGAGCACTATTTTACAGTCTTTCATACCAAACCTTATCGTGAAGGAGAAAACAAATGAAAAAAAGAACCTTAAGAACGCCATTCTTTGTCGTCAATCCCAAAGCCTATCTTTATGGAAACCAAGCATTGGCATTGGCAAAAGTTGCTGATGAGTTGTCATCTTTGTATGACATCGACATTCTATTTACTGTTCAGCATGCAGACGTTTCTTTAATTAAACAGGCAACAACACATTTATTCGTCACTGTCCAACATTTAGACGGAATCGAAATTGGTCGTGGAATGGGCTATGTTTTACCCGAAGCAGTGGCAGAAGCCGGAGCTGAAGCTACCTTTTTAAACCATGCTGAACACCCCATGACATTGCAAGAACTGACTAAAGCGATTCAGCGCTCAAATGAATTGGGTCTCTTAACAATTGTGTGTGCGAATTCATTGACTGAAGCGAGAGCCGCGGCTTCCCTGAAACCGGATGTGATGGTTTGCGAGCCAACCGAACTAATTGGGACAGGACAAACCAGTGATCTTCAATACATGACGGAAACAAATCGTGTTGTTCGGGAAATTGATCCAGAAATCCTGATTTTGCAGGCTGCTGGTATATCTAGTGCGGCCGATGTTGAAAAAGCTTTGTCGTCAGGTGCTGATGGTACCGGAGGGACAAGCGGCATTGTGCAAGCAGATGATCCCGTTCAAACCCTTACAGAAATGATCAAACAAGCGGTGAAGCATAAAAAGGAGGATTAACACTGTGAAATTTTTAAAAGAGCAACTGACGTTAACTTCTAACGGGAATCGAGTGTCTTACCACAACATCACAGAAGAAGTGAAAACGATGGTTGAAAAAAGCGGAATTTCAAATGGAATCTGTCTCGTACAGTCTCCCCATACGACCTGTTCTGTTATCTTTGAAGAATACATGCATGATACAGACTTTAACGGAGATGAATTTCTTCAAGTTGATTTAAACCGAATTCTCGATAAAATTATTCCTCGTGAACTATCAGAAAATACCGATTATCGTTATCCTGGACCAAAGCATTTAGAATTTTTGATGAGTCTGGACGATCCAAACTACCCAACAGATCCAGCAACGATTTTAAACGGCGATGCCCATATTCGCTCGAGTTTTTTCGGTGCAAGCGAAAGTTTTATTTTAAGTAACGGCAAGCTAGAGATCGGCTCTGTAGGCTATATCTATTTTGTTGATTTCGATCAAAATCGTGTGCGAAATAGGACATGCCATGTAATGCTAATGGGCGAATAAGAACAGTTATCGGGTAAATCAGGAAAAATTGAGATTACTTATCACCTGCAAAAGAAAAACCATGAATCCTCTAAAAGAGGATTCATGGTTTTTCATTTCTTATGCCAGCTGCAGGATTCGAACCTGTGACCTACGCGTTACGAGTGCGTTGCTCTACCAACTGAGCTAAGCTGGCGTTGTATGGCACAAAGAAAATTATATGCAAAAACGGTTGTTTTGTAAAGAGGTCTGCTGAAAAAAATCTACTTACTGAAATTTTCCGAAAATTGTGATATAATAGAAGTATCAAGGAGGTTTTTACATGGCAACATTTGGTAAATTCGAAACAACAATTGTCCCGTCACAAGAAGGTTCAACGTTTGAGGTCGCTACTCCTGTCATGTTCACGTTCCATGGGAAGAAACAAACTGGTACCATCACAAAGCAGTTGAAAAACTCTGCGGTGGTCGAGCTGAACGAAACCCCAGAAAACCAGAAATTAGTTTCGCAAAGTAATGGTGTATTGATCATCAATTACAAACAATTAACCAAACTATAACCCGTTTAATGCAAGGAGAAAATCAGTTGATTTTCTCCTTTTTTCATTGTCTGATTTTATGAAAAGCTAAAAAAAGCCATGGATAACCGATCGAACCGTTTTGGCAGTCGATCTTCTTCCATGGCATCATTGACGAGGCAAAACTTGAAGCAGTTGCCTTTGTCTTATTTGTATTGATTTATTTTGTACCGAATAGACGGTCACCGGCATCGCCCAAACCAGGAACGATATAGCCGTGTTCATTTAGGCGTTCATCAAGATTTGCAGTGTAGATATCAACATCTGGATGGGCATCTTGCAATGCTTTCACGCCTTCTGGTGCAGCAACTAAGCAGACGAATTTCATGTTTGAAGCGCCGCGTTTTTTCAGTGCGTCGATCGCCATGATCGCTGAACCGCCCGTAGCTAACATTGGGTCAACGATAAATAATTGACGTTCATCGATATCTTCAGGTAATTTTACGAAGTATTCGTGTGGTTCTAGCGTTTCTTCATCACGGTACATCCCGATATGACCAACTTTTGCGGCTGGGATCAATTCAAGGATACCATCAACCATGCCTAGACCTGCGCGCAGGATCGGAATGATCGCTACCTTTTTACCAGATAGTGTTTTTTGTGTTGATTCTTCAATTGGTGTTTCAATCACTAGATCTTCAAGCGGCATGTCGCGAGACACTTCATACGCCATCAACATTGCGATTTCATTAACAACTTCACGGAAAACCTTTGTTCCACAGTTCTTGTCGCGGATCATTGTTAATTTGTGTTGGATCAGCGGGTGATCGATTACTTGAAATTTACCCATTTAAAAAAATCTCCTTTGGTTTTTCTCTTATTTTAAAGCAAATCGGCTCTTGTTACAACCATCTGCCACAGGCAATACTGCTTTTCCTCAAAAAAAGGATTGTGTTAGAAGGAAGGAGACAAGACGGCATGTAACACGCCTCTACGTTCATTCTAGCCCCTTTTTCACTTTTGGTGATCAAAGGAGCTGGAGCGTAGGAAAAACGCGTGAGACGTCTTGTCTGACCTTAACTTCTGTCACAGTCCCAATTTATTTGTTTTTGTAAAGTGGATAGTTGTCCGTCAATTCTTTGACTTGCGTCGCTACTTCTGCCAAGACGGCTTCATCATTTGGTTTTTCTAAAACTTTGACGATCAATTTCGCCACTTCGACACAATCTTCTTCTTTAAAGCCACGACTAGTGATCGCTGGTGTCCCCACGCGAATCCCACTCGTTTTGAAAGGACTTAATGATTCGAAAGGAATAGAGTTTTTATTGACGGTGATATTGACTTGATCCAGCAATGCTTCTGCTTCTTTTCCGTTCAAATCAAAGCCACGCACATCGATCAATAATAGGTGATTGTCTGTTGCACCAGAGACCAACCGGGCTTGTGGTGCTTGGTTGAAGACTTTCGCCATTGCTTGCGCATTGCGAATGACTTGTTCAGAGTACTCTTTGAACGACGCATCTTGTGCTTCTTTAAATGCAACAGCTTTCGCTGCAATCACGTGCTCTAATGGGCCGCCTTGAATACCAGGGAAAACGGCACTATTGATTTTTTTCGCTAAATCTTCATCATTTGTTAAAATCAAGCCGCCTCGAGGGCCGCGTAATGTTTTATGGGTCGTAGAAGTCGTGATGTCCGCATAAGGAACTGGGTTTGGATGAAGACCAGCCGCTACTAAACCAGCGATATGCGCCATATCCACCATCAATTTTGCGCCAACTTCATCAGCGATTTCACGGAACTTCGCAAAATCGATCGTACGTGAGTAAGCACTGGCACCGGCAACGATCAGTTTCGGTTGATGCTTGCGCGCCAAAATACGAACGACATTGTAGTCAATGACTTCTGTTGCAGGATCAACACCATAACTAACAAAATTATAGGTCTTGCCGCTGAAATTCACTGGTGAGCCATGGGTCAAATGACCGCCTGCGGAAAGATCCATCCCTAATACTGTATCGCCTGTTTCGATCAACGCTAAATAAGCTGCTGTGTTGGCTTGAGAACCAGAATGCGGTTGAACATTGGCATATGCCGCACCGAAAATACTTTTCGCCCGTTCAATTGCTAAGTTTTCTACCACATCAACAAATTCACAGCCGCCATAGTAACGACGACCTGGATAACCTTCAGCGTATTTATTTGTCAAAATACTACCTTGCGCAGCCATTACACCTTCTGAAACGATATTTTCAGACGCAATCAATTCCAAATTGTTTTGTTGACGATTCGTTTCTTTTTCGATCGCTTGCCACAATTCGGGATCAAACGTTTGATAATCCATGCTTACAACACCCCTTTACCTTAATGGTAGCATTGTATCACATTTCTTCATAAGCTACCTATAATGAATTCTGGTTTTTTGCTAATTTTCTTGAAAGAAACTTTGATTTGCAGCTTTTTTCAACCGATTCATATAAGCAGCCCCTAAGCCGCTTTCTGGAAACGTGGGTGCGAATAAGACATCTAGCTCAGCAATCGATTCATCTAACGCCCGTAACCCCGCAAACAGCCCTTTTGTCGCAGCTTCCACACTGTCATCAAAAAATAAATAGATGGCTGCAGCTTCGAAGCGGACCTGCTCGGCGATCGTCGGTCCAGCTAAAACACCTACCTTAAGCTGCTGTTCTCTCGCCCAAGCCATGGCTGCCGACCAATCTTGGTCATTGACCATCATGACATTGGTATTCGGTGCATAGTGCTTGTATTTCATGCCTGGCGCTTTGGGTGCTTCACTTTCTGTTACTAAATGCTGATCGACGAGGACTTTTGTTTGTAAGACTGCTTCAAGCTGTTCTTTAGAGATTGCACCAGGGCGTAAGATGATCGGCGGTGCCGTTGGGTCACTCAAATCTAAGACCGTTGATTCGACACCGATCTGTGTCACCCCATCGTCCAAGATGCCAGCGATTTTGCCTGCCAGATCATGCTGAACATGCGCAGCTGATGTTGGGCTTGGTTTACCAGATGTATTTGCGCTAGGACCAACCAATGGCTGTTGGGCTTGTTTGATCAACGCTAACGTCTTGGTGTTGTTGGGCATCCGAAACGCCGCTGTGGATAAGCCGCCAGTAACGATGCTAGGTAAGCTGTCTTTTTTGATCGAAAAGATCAAGGTTAGGGGCCCAGGCCAGAAAGTTTCCATCAATTTATCAGCAAAAGGATGCTTGTTATCCACAAACGGTTCCAACTGCTCTGGCTCGGCAATATGAACGATCAAAGGGTTGTCACTAGGTCGTCCTTTGACTTGATACACTTGCGCAACAGCTTTTGGCAAAAGCGCGCTAGCCCCTAGTCCATAGACAGTTTCCGTCGGGAACGCCACTAATCCCCCCTCAGCTAAGATAGCTGCTGCTTCGTTTAACTGTGATTGATCAAAAATTTTTGTTTCCACAATTTATCCACATCCTTTTTTGAGAAGTTTCCACACTTATCAACATTTTCTCGTTTCTTATCCACATTTTGTGGATAAGTCGTTTGTCAAGTGTGGATAACCTTGTTTATAACTCCATTTATTCCCAAATTGTTCATTTCATAAGGTTTTTGCACTTTTTCTGTAGCAAAAAAAAATTATTTATCCACATCTTGTGGATGACTGACGAACACCATCCGATCTTGACCCGCAAGATCTTTTACTACGGTAACTTCTTTGTTGGAAAAAGCGGCTGCAAAAAGCTGTTGAACAGCTTGTCCTTGCTGGAAGCCGATTTCCAGCGCCATTTGCCCACTTGGTGCCAAACACTTCGGTGCTTGCTGTGCTAATTGCTTATAGATCGCCAATCCTTGTTCTTGAGCAAAAAGCGCCATTTTAGGCTCTTTTTCCCGTACACTGATATCCATCAGCGGCCACTCTTCAGCGCTGATATACGGCGGGTTGGAAACGATCAGATCCCATTGCTGATCTGCCACAGGCTCCAAGGTATCTCCTTGGAAAAAGCGGATCTCTGCACCTAAGGCTGTCGCATTTTCTTTAGCAACGGCTAACGCCTCTGCTGAAAGATCCACGGCACTTACCGACCACTGGGGACGTGCCAATTTTAAGGCAATGGCGATCGCTCCTGTACCCGTGCCAATGTCAACGACTCGTAGCGGCTGATCTGCTGGTAGTTTTGCCAGACAGTTTTCCACCAGCTCTTCGGTTTCTGGACGCGGGATCAAGGTTGCAGGGGTCACTTTTAAGCGATGACCATAAAATTCTTCATACCCCAATAAATATTGCGGGGGTTCATGCTGTAGCAACTGTTCAAGATCTGCTGCGATCTGTGCCTCATCTTCCCTTAGGATGGGTTGGTCCATCTGCAGCAGCCAATCGAGTTGCTGCCAGTTTTTTCGCTGTAAAAACAGGTATTGGATCGCATACCCGTCCAGTCCTTTCGTTTCTAAAAAAGAAGAAGCCCGTGAAAGGACTTCTCGATAGGTTTTAGCCATTTTGCATCTCATCTAATTTTGATGTTTGATCGTAAACGATCAGTGCATCAACAATTTCATCGAGTTTTCCAGCTAAAATTTGATCCAATTTTTGAATAGTCAACCCGATACGGTGATCTGTTACGCGGTTTTGCGGGAAGTTATAGGTCCGGATCCGTTCAGAACGATCGCCGGTACCCACTGCTGATTTACGGTTTGCATCGTATTCGCTTTGTGCTTCTTGCTGCATTTGGTCATAGACCCGTGCCCGCAAGACTTTCATCGCTTTCTCACGGTTTTTCAGCTGTGAACGCTCATCTTGCATCGCAACAGCGATCCCTGTTGGCAAGTGAGTCAAACGAACAGCAGAAGCTGTTTTGTTAACGTGCTGACCACCGGCACCAGAGGCATGGTAAATATCGGTACGAATATCTTTGTCTGCGATATCGATTTCGACTTCTTCTGCTTCAGGCATAACCACGACCGTTGCCGTAGACGTATGGATTCGGCCTTGTGATTCGGTAGACGGTACCCTTTGCACTCGGTGGGCGCCGCTCTCATATTTCAATTTTGAAAAGACGTTGTCGCCAGTGATCATCATGATGACTTCTTTGTAGCCGCCGATCCCAGTGACGTTGGCATCCATGACTTCGACTTTCCAGCCTTGGTTTTCCGCATATTTTTGATACATATTGAAAAGATCGCCAGCAAATAAGGCTGCTTCGTCGCCGCCTGCTGCACCACGGATCTCCATGATGATGTTTTTGTCATCATTCGGGTCTTTTGGCAACAACAAAATCTTGATGCGTTCTTCTAAAACGTCTTTTTCTTTTTTCAAGTCAGAGAGTTCTTCTTTGGCCATCTCAGCCATTTCTGCATCTAGGTTTTCCCCAAGCATTTCTTCAGTGTCCTTGATTCCTTCAACGACTTCTTTGTAACGGCGGTAGACTTCCACCGTTTCCCGTGTATTGGCTTCTTCTTTTGAAAGCTGCATGAAGCGTTTGGTGTCAGAGATCACGGCTGGATCACTTAGTAATTCGCCTAATTCTTCGTAACGGTCTTCGATTGCTTGTAACTGATCGTACATTGATTATTCTCCTTCTTTTTTCATTCCCGGGTGAAAGTAATGCTTGCGGCAAACTGGATAATACGCTTCATTGCCGCCGATTTGTACTTGATCGCCCTCGTAAACGGGTTTTCCGTCGATATAGTGCAAGTTCATGGTTGCTTTTTTATGACAGAACCAGCAGATGGTTTTCATCTCTTCGATTTTATCTGCGTAAAGCAGCAAGTATTTTGAGCCTTCAAATAATTCATTGCGGAAATCATTTTTCAAGCCAAAGGCCATTACAGGAATACCTAACTCATCCACGATTTTGGTGAAAGCCAGCACGTGATGCTTCTTTAGGAACTGTGCTTCGTCGATCAAAATACAATAAGGTTTATAACCGAGGTCTTTGATCAAATGAAATAGATCCGTTTCATCAAAAATCGGGATCGCGTCTCGCTCTAAGCCGATGCGACTCGAAACATTTCCCACGCCGCTTCTCGTGTCCAATCCACTTGTCATGATCACGACTGGTTTGTCTTGTTCTTCATAGTTGTGAGCAACTTTCAGTATCTCGATCGTTTTCCCACTATTCATTGCGCCATATTTAAAAAAAAGCTGTGCCATCTCGCCCATCCTTCCTCATACTCCTTTGGTATTATACTTGAAAAAGGAGAATTTTTACAGACTTAAATTCGACACACGCCGCCTTTTACGCAAGAGTTTTACGAAAAGTTAACGGATTTTTTGCTGCCGGTACTTCTTAATCATTTCTGGCTTTTCTGGCCACTTCTGCCAATACTTGACAAGCCAGTGGATATTCTGGATTTTCATTCCCATTGATATCCGTTGCAATGATCACAAAACCGAGCTGCTGGTAGAGCTTGATTGCTGCGTGGCTCCACGTTTGCGTATGAAGATACATCGGCTCGTTGGCTGCCTCTAAGACAGAAACGACTTGCGTGACCAAGCCGCGAGCGATCCCTTGACGTTGAGCTTGCGGCATTACTGCTACCCAATGGACTAGCGGAACCGGTGTACCGTCTTGCTTGGCTTTTTTCCAAGCGGTAGCCGTGCCGACCGGTGTACCTGTTTGATCAATGGCAAAAAACATTCGCTGTCCTAGCTGTGCTTGCTCGGGCATAAATTCTTTTTCAAAATACGCCAATGCCTCTTCCTCATTGTCAAACTCTCCGACGGATGTTTCGATCCGTGCCCAGTGCCTTTCGTCTCCTGCTTGGTAGCTGCGTAGCGAATAGTTATCGGATTGAATGGGCTGGATCGGTGTGCTTTTGTGTGCTCGCTTCATCCAGATTTCTGCATATGGAATTGATTTATCTAACATTGGTTGTGCCTCTCTTTCATTGGTTTCGTCCTTGTTCAACGGTTTCTTTGGGATTCAATCACGTAATTTCTTTACTAGAAAAATTTCTGTTAGCTGATTTTGCGTATGGGCGATTCTCCCGATTTCTTCATAGCCCACTCGCTGATAAAAATCTGGTGCTTGGAAATCAAAAGTCGCCGTCTGGCAATTTTCACAGCCAAATGCTTTCAACTGCTGTTCAAGATCCGTAAGAATCTGCTTGCCATACCCTTTTCCCCGCTCGGATGCTTTGACCCACAGGGTGTCAAGATAGCCGATATGATACATCGAGGCGTAGGCAATGCCACCAGCAATCACCACACCCTCTTTTTTGATTACACTGCTAAAGTTCTGATAGGTCTCTGTTTGTGTAAATGGTTTTTGATGCTTTGTGTATGCTGTTAATGCTGTTTCTAACGCAGCCAATTCTTGGTCTGTTCCTTGTTCAATGATTCGCGCCATATTCAATCACTCCTTCTTGTTTCTTGATAATCTGCGATGATCTGATCGACCGTTTCTGCTATCGTTAGGCCTTCTTTGATCAGTCTTTCCTCTGAAGATCCTTTTGGGAAAAGCAAGTCTCGCTCAAGCCACCATTTACGCATCGCTTCCTCGGATAAATAGTCTCGCTGCATTCGGGTCTGATGTCTTTTGACCGTTTCCTCGAAAGAAAGATCAAAATAATAAACTAGCTTTTTTTGGGGAAAGAGTTTCATTAGAAAGTCGAGAAAGTCTTGGTATTTTTCACGAGAATAAATCCCCTCAACAAGTATCATCGGCACTTTCCCCTTCGCATATAGGACAGCTTCTTTCATCAAACCGCTGGCTAAATTATTAGGGGTATCTTTGACACAAAAAATTTCTCGCCGAAAAACATCTTGTGAAATCAGCACTGCCTCTTCCCCAAAAACGTGCTGAACAGCTTTGGCAATAGTGGTTTTTCCGCTGCCAGAATTCCCCCGTAGTAAAATTAACATGCTTTCCATGGGCGGTTCCTTTCTTCGTTAGTAAGTTATCTAAGCATATCTCTTGTTTTTCTCTACTAGAAGCATACCATAGAAGCAAAGGAGGAATACCTATGAAAGATACGGCAATTTTTGCTGGTGGTTGTTTTTGGTGCATGGTGAAGCCTTTTGATTCACAGCCAGGCATCCTCAAAGTGGTTTCGGGCTTTACTGGCGGCCATGTCCCTAACCCAACCTACCAACAAGTAACGACAGGTACCACCGGTCACACCGAAGCAGTTGAAATCACCTTTGATCCTGAAGTCATCTCTTATGAAGAATTAGTTGCCATCTATTGGCAGCAGACAGACCCCACGGATGCGTTTGGTCAGTTTGCCGACCGTGGTGATTCCTATCGTCCAGTGATTTTTTACAATAGTGAAGAACAAAAAGCGATTGCGGAAAAATCAAAGGCGCAGTTGCAAGCTAGCGGCCGCTTTGACCGTCCGATCGTAACGAAGATCGAACCAGCAGAACCTTTTTATCCTGCAGAAGATTATCATCAAGATTTTTACAAAAAAAATGCAGCCCATTACAATGCTTATAGCGAAGGCTCCGGTCGAGCCGGCTTTATTCGCCAAAACTGGGCTTAACATTTTGGAGAACGTTCCTTACAATTCATCACTAACAGCCGATCTGCCTCGTCAGCAGATCGGCTGTTTTCTGTTTTTTCCCAAAAAGGAAATTGACAGTCAGGGCATTTTCGCGCTACACTGATTAGAAAATTCTGACGATTATAAAGGAGTGTTTGTTTGATGTTAGCTAATGAAGTCCGTCCAGGTCCAAACCGTTATATTACGGGCGATGGGGTCTTAACTGATTTGCCGGAGTATTTACGAGAGTTCCAAGAGGTAGCAGTAATTACTGGGGAGCAGTCATTCGATGTGTTTTCGAACTATTACCCTCATTCATTTGACTACCCGATCTACCGCTACGATGGATCATCGAGTTATGAAAATGCGCAAACCTTAGCTGAAGCGATCCAGCAAGCAGATGCCGTGGTGGCAATCGGCGGCGGCAAGGTCGCTGATACAGCAAAAATCACCGCCCAAACCCTTGGCGCAGAGCTGATCGTGATCCCTACATTGGTTTCCAACTGTGCGCCCTTTACCCCGGTGATCGTCGCCTATTACCCCGATCATACGATTTGTAAAATCGACTATGCCAAAAAAGGTGCCTACATGACGATCGTCGACACCCGTTTTTTACTAGCCACACCTGTTGATTACTTTATCGCAGGGATCGCTGATACCTTAGCCAAATATTATGAAATGGAAGCCATCGTCCGCAACATGGCAGAAGACGACAAGACTGCCTTAGTACGGCTAGGTTTCCAAAGCGCTCTTTTGATCAAAAACTTGCTGATTGCCGATGCGATCCAAGCTGTCAAAGACCTAGAAGCTGGGCAGCTGACACCCGCCTTTGCCCGCATCACCGACGCGATCATTGCTTTGGCAGGCGAAGTTGGCGGTTTTGCAGTAGAGTTTGGCCGCACGTCCGGTGCGCATGCGCTGCATGACGGCTTGTCTTATTTGAATGAGACCCATAGTGTCTTGCACGGCAATAAAGTCGCCTACTGCATTTGGGTCCAGCTTGCCTATACCAATGATTTTGATGTGATTGAAGAATTACGGCCGTTTTACGAAGCTTTGCACTTGCCGATGAAGCTGAAGGATCTCCACGTGACACGCCTTGATCGGGATTACTTCGCCTCGGTTCTGACCTATGCTGTCAAGGAAGAAGAAACCTTTATTTTGATTGATCCTGCGATCACACCCGAAAAAGTCTATCAGGCGATCGAAGCAGTAGAGGCGCTGTAAACCGTACAAATTGCTAAACAACTTTATATCAATAAAAAACTGTTTCCCTAATGCATTTCGGAAACAGTTTTTTTATTTGATCAAACTGACACGCAGTAGCAATCCTGGCTGCGCATGTTCTTAGCGGGCAACAGCAACTGACGCATTGCCCATCACTGCACGGCTTCACCCAGCAACCCGTTTTCTAAGCAGTATTGATAAATACCTTCCTCGGCTACGTGACCAATCACTTCGTCAGCGATCGCTTTTAACTCATCCGAAGCATTGGCCATTGCTAGACCCCAACCAACTGCCTCCAGCATCTCAATGTCATTGTTGCCATCCCCAAAGGCAATGGCTTCGGATTTATCCAAGCCATAGTAAGCCAGCATTTTGGCAATGCCGCTTCCTTTCCCGCTGCTGGCTGGAATAATATCGACTGCCCGATCCCACCAGGCGGTGATTTTCGCCTCTGTAGTATTTGCCATCACTTTGGCGTAGTCTTCTTTCCCTGAACCTAACATCACTTGGAAAATGTCTTGCTGTTGGATCAACTCTTCAAAATCTTCTGCCACGATCACTTCTTGATGAGCAAAGGAAAAATACTCAACTAAATCAGCATCTTTGCCATTGGCAACGGTACGATCCTTCGTTGCGATTGCTACTGGACGCTTGAGCGCCGTCGCATTTTCTATGATTTGCTGAACATCTTTTTTAGGAATAGGGTTTTGGTGGATCCCCTCGGCTTGATTAAAACAATACGATCCGTTAAAGGTCAAAAACGCATCGAAGGTCACGCCTTCAAATTGCGGCAACGCGATGGGACTTCTGCCAGTCGCAATGCACAACAGGATCCCTTGCTTCTTCAAGGTTTTTAATGTGGCTAACATTCTTTCAGAGATTTGCTTTTTGTTCATGTCGATCAGTGTGCCATCAACATCAAAAAAAATAATTTTCACGTTCTTCATGATCTTCCCCATTTCCGTCTCGATTTTCAAAAAATTGATGCGCTTTTCTCTCTATTGTTCCGTGCGGATCGTCGCTGTTATCTTTTATTTCTTTTATCTTCTCATAAATTGCCAGCGTTTTCTTCTGAAATCGTGAAAATTGATCGGAATACTTACCTATTTTTAAGAATCTTAAAGAACGCCTAGACTATCGGGAACAGCTGATCCAATGTGACTAATACTCCATCCTCATCATTTGAGGGACAGACAGCGGTGGCAACGGCTTTGACGTTTTCTGGCGCATTGTCCATCGCATAGCCTCTCTGGCAATAGGCTAACATTTCCAAATCATTGCCGCCATCGCCAAAAGCGACACATTGCTCAGGAGTGATCCCCCATCGCTCTACCAAGCGTGCCAATCCTGATGCTTTGTGGCAGTTAGGCACGATCAGATCCACGGAACCATGCCCACTGCCTGTTGGCACTAGCAAACCAGCTAGTTCTTTTTGAAATAGTTCCGAATAATAGGCCGTTTTTTCGACAGGAACGGTTGGGGCAAATTTCAGGATCGTGTCCTCTACTTGGGCAAAGTCATCGACCCATTGCAATTTGTGGTAATACTTATTTGTTAATTCAAAAAAAGCATCACTGACCGTTCCCCGTTCACAATAAGCACTATTGAGCCCACACATTACATTTTTAACTTCGGAGTATTTTTTACATAAATCTAAGGTTGCGAAAACCGTTTCTCGGGGAATGTCCGCTGCAAAAAGCACTGTTTCTTTGTCTTTGACAAGTGCTCCGTTTTCTGCAACAAAACTCAGCTCGTGATCATAGCCGGGAAATTGAGCCCGCAACTGGTAATACTGATTGCCGCTGGCAACGACAAACTGACAGCCGACTGCTTTCATGCGGGCCAACACGACCTTGAAGCGGGGAACATCATACGTATAATCCGTGCGCATAAAGGTTCCATCCATATCGACAGCTACTAACTTGATATCATAAGGGTTGGCATTCATCTACTTCTCTCCATTCTGGCTTTCTTTATTAAAGAAAGCGTTTTTCTCACATTATTATTTTAACATGTATATACAACTTCCGCATCCTTTTTCTTGCTAAAAAATCGATTGAAGGGATAGTGCCTCTCAAAAAAGAGACTACTGCTTTACACCATTCAATCGTGCCTACCTTTTCAAAAATCCTTACAATGATTGAAGATCATTCAAAGGCAGACCATCGCTGCCAAACACAAGGATTGATTGGCGGCTCCTTTGCCCGAATGAAAAGAATCACTCCAGAAACGTTTCCTTGCGCAATTTCTGCCCCACATAAATTCTATCCTGCTTTCTTTCAAATCTACTTGGTTCTTTGGTATACTGGGGATAGTTTAATTAGTGAGGGGTTTTTGTTATGAACTTTACCCGCTTTGCTCGCTTGACGCAGCGCAGGAGCAAGACGTTTATTTCCCAGAATGTATCTTCAATCCAAGTGATTGTTTTTTATTATATCGTGATGACGGTGGTCTCTTTGGGGCTTTTTTCACTTCCCTTCTTTCGGGAACCGGGCTCTCATGTCGCGTTTATCGATCTGTTCTTTATGGCGGTCAGCACGGTCAGTGTCACAGGGTTGACTACCTTCCCGATCAATGACGTATTTAACGACCGCGGGGTCATTTTATTGGAAGTCCTCTTTCAAGTTGGTGGTTTAGGGATCATGATGATCTCGACCTTTTTTGCGATCGTTTCACGGCGCAAAATCAGTTTAAAGCAACGCCAATTGATCATGACAGATATGAACCAGCCAAAGCTTAGCGGGATCGTTCGGATGATTCGAACGACGTTTACCATCATTTTAGTTTGTCAGTTGGTAGCAGGTACGATCTTCGCTGTTTATTTTCATCTTTACGGGTATTATGACAATTGGCGTGACGCGATCTTTTATGGGTTTTATCAAGCGATCTCTGCTGTGACCAACTCAGGGTTTGATGTGACGGGCAATTCCATCTTGCCGTTTTCCCATGATTATTTCTTCCTGACGTGTATCATGATTTTGATTTTTATCGGGGGGATCGGATTTCCAGTGATCATGGACTTTCGGGAATGGGTCCTTTTTAAAATGAAAAAACAACGCCGCCGCTTGCCGTTTCGCTTTTCTTTATTCACAAAAATTGCTGTTTTGGCTTTCGTGATCCTCTTTGTCGGCGGTACATTAGCGATCTTTTTCCTTGAGAAAGATTATTTATTCAAAGATTACAGCTTTAGTGGTATGTGGATGAACAGCATGTTTTATTCCATGACAACGCGGAATGCTGGCCTGCAGATCCATGACTTAGGCAACTTCCAAACCACGACGTTGATCGTTTTCTCCTTGCTGATGTTTATTGGTTGTAGTCCCAGCTCTGTTGGTGGGGGGATTCGGACGACGACCATTGCCATCATTGGGCTGTACCTCTATGCCTTCTTGAAAAGTGAGGACAATATCAATATCTTCGGTCGCCGGATCGATCAAGATGACGTCCGTAAATCAGTGGTGGTCTTCATGCTTTCGATGGGCATGTGCTTCTTTTGTGTCTTATTCTTGACCGCCATCGAGGATATCCCTTTGATCGCCATCATTGTTGAAGTTTCCTCGGCCTTTGGAACCACAGGGCTTTCTTTAGGAATCACGGGCGATTTATCAACCATCGGCAAACTCGTGATTGCTCTTTTGATGTTTATCGGCCGTGTCGGTATGCTGTACACCTTGATGTTATTCGTACCAAAAGAAACACGTGACTTAGGCTACGAGTACCCAACGGAAAAAATCATTATCGGTTAAAGCAGCAGCAAACCTGGCAGAAGGTTTGCTGTTTTGCTTTTCAAGCCTTTGATCATCGCAAGTAAAAGAGCCATTTATCAGAATGGTCTTTGTAGAAATTTAAAGAATCGCAAAAGCAATTTAACCTTTTTCTTGGTATATGGTATGATAAATTGAATTTGCACAACGAAAGCATTCGCTCTAATGGAGGGTTACATTATGGGAATACGAAGTCATCTGGCTGTTTCAGTCGGTAAGACCTCTCAATGGGTATTAAAGAACTTTTTCAAAGGTGGCTCAAGCCTGCCTGGTAAATTAGCATTAAAAGTTGATCCACATATATTAGATCATTTGGCGAAAGATTACCAAGTCGTCGTGATCACAGGCACCAACGGCAAAACATTGACGACTGCCTTGACTGTCAATATTTTGCGCCAAGAATTTGATGAAGTATTAACGAACCCCACCGGCGCCAATATGGTCCAAGGGATCGTTTCAACCTTTCTATCGGCACGCCCTAAAAAAGGCAAAAAATTTGCGGTTTTAGAAATCGATGAAGCCAGTCTCAGCAAAGTAACGAAGTACATCAAACCGGAATTGTTCGTTTTCACCAATATTTTCCGCGATCAAATGGACCGTTATGGCGAGATCTATACGACCTATAAAATGATCGTTGAAGGTGCCGCAAACTCACCGGAAGCAACGATCCTCTGCAATGGGGATTCGCCACTGTTTAATTCGGTGGCAACTGTCAATCCGCGGAAATACTATGGATTTGATCATTTGCCAGATGAAGAGCAGATGGCCCATTACAATACGGATGGCGTGTTGTGTCCTGAGTGTCATCACATTTTGCATTATAAAATGATCACCTATGCCAATCTTGGGAAATACTACTGCCCAAATTGCGGCTTCCATCGACCAGAATTGGATTATAAACTGACGGAAATGACTGCAATGGACAACACCTCTGCTGCTTTTGTGATCGATGGCAATGACTATCGCATCGAAGTTGGTGGGATGTACAATGTCTACAATGCGCTGGCGGCAACTGCGGTTGCGGAATATTATGGCGTAGCACCTGCAAAAATCAAATCTGGTTTGGCCTATGACGAAAAAGTCTTTGGCCGCCAAGAAGTGATCCGCATCGGGGACAAAGAATGTACGTTAGTTTTAGTTAAAAACCCTGTTGGTTTGAACCAAGTCATCGATATGATCAGCCTGTCGCCCTATCCTTTCTCACTAGTCAGCTTGTTGAATGCCAACTACGCAGATGGGATCGACGTCAGCTGGATTTGGGATGGCGACCATGAAGCGTTTGCCGATATGGGGATTCCTCAAGTGGTCGCTGGTGGTGATCGTCACAAAGATATGGCGTTGCGGTTAAAAGTTGCGGGGATCCCTGAAGAGAAAATCATTGAAACCCCTGAACTTGATGACGTCATCAAGCAAATTGCAGACTTACCAACAGAAAAAGTCTATATTTTAGCGACTTACACTGCAGTCCTGCAGCTACGCAAAAAGCTTGCGGAAAAAGGCTATATCAAAGGAGGAATGAGTCGTGACTAAGTATCAACTGAATGTTGCCCACTTGTATGGAAATCTTTTGAATACTTACGGCGATAACGGCAATCTCTTGATGTTGCGCTACGTGGCCGAAAAACTAGGCGTGACCTTCAACGCAGAAGTCGTCAGCATTCACGAGCCCTTCGATCCTGAAAAATATGATCTCGTCTTCTTCGGTGGCGGACAAGATTTTGAACAAGTGATCGTTTCACAAGATATCCAATCAAAAAAAGAAGCCCTGACCAGCTATATCGAAAATGATGGCGTGATGCTGGCAATTTGCGGCGGCTATCAATTGCTGGGTCATTACTACATCGGTGCCAACGGCGAGAAAATCAAGGGGATCGGTGCCTTGGATCATTACACCTTAAGCCAAGAAAACAACCGTTTCATCGGTGACATCGTGATCCACAATGAAGAATTCGATGAGACCTATTATGGCTTTGAAAACCATAATGGCCGTACTTTCTTAGGTAAAGGGGAAAAACCATTGGGGAAAGTCATCCAAGGACAAGGAAACAATGGCGAAGACCAAACCGAAGGCGTGGTTTACCGCAATGTGTTCGGCTCTTACTTCCACGGACCGCTTCTCGCAAGAAATGAGCATTTGGCAGAGCGCTTGATCCGCACCGCCCTTGCCAATCGTTATGGCAACGTCGAAATTTAAATACACGTACTTAGCAAACAAACCTGTTTTTCGCAGGTTTGTTTTTTTATGGGAAATTTCCCCGCAGTTGCTACCTTTTCTCTTTGTTTGCTTCTACGTTCCTATGCCACCTCGCTTTATTGTAACCGCTATCTTTCTTTTCTATACTGAGGTTGTAGTAAAAATTGAAAGGAGATGTTAAGAAATTATGATGGAAAAAGTTCAGCGGTTTGGCGGTGCGATGTTTACCCCGGTCCTCTTGTTTTCATTTTCGGGGATCATGGTCGCGCTGTGTATTATCTTTAAAAATCCGATGCTTGTGGGGAGCATCGCCACTGAAGGCTCTACTTGGTTCAACATTTGGACGATTATTGAAAACGGTGCATGGACGGTCTTCAACCAAATGGAATTACTATTTGTTATTGGATTACCGATCGGTCTCGCAAAAAAAGCCAATGCGCGAGCGGCAATGGAAGCCTTTGTCGTCTATATTACTTGTAATTATTTTATTTCTGGCATGATCGAATACTTTGGTCACTTCTTCGGTGTCAACTTTGCAGCTGATCCCGGCGGTGAGAGTGGCTTGAAAATGATCGCCGGCATCAAAACATTAGATACTGGTATTATCGGAGCAATTTTTATTTCGGCGATCGTCGTCTATCTTCACAACAAGTTTTTCGATACGAAGCTGCCTGATTTTCTCGGAATCTTCCAAGGCTCTTCCTTTGTCGTGATCCTTGGATTCTTTTTGATGTTGCCAGTCGCTTTCTTGATTGCATTGATTTGGCCGAAAGTCCAAGCTGGCATTGGGTCCATGCAAGGGTTTCTAGCAAGTGCTGGGGTCTTTGGGGTCTGGCTCTATACTTTCTTAGAGCGAATATTGATCCCCACAGGTCTCCATCATTTCGTGTATACCCCCTTTGTTTTTGGTCCTGCTGTCGTCGAAGAAGGAATCTCCAAATACTGGATGGCACATTTACAAGAATTTGCCCAATCCACCAGACCATTGAAAGAGCTTTTCCCTGAAGGGGGCTTTGCTTTACATGGCAATTCTAAGATCTTTGCTGCACCGGGGATCGCTGCTGCTTTTTATTTCACAGCCAAGCCTGAGAATAAAAAGAAAGTCTTAGCGATTTTGATCCCTGCCACTTTAACTGCCGTTTTAGCTGGTATCACTGAGCCATTGGAATTTACCTTCCTCTTTATCTCACCACCCCTCTTTGCGGTGCACGCTGTTTTAGCAGCGACCATGGCGGCAACGATGTTTGCCTTCGGGGTCGTTGGAGATATGGGGGGCGGCTTGATCGATCTGTTAGCGAAGGTCTGGATTCCGCTATTTCAAAATCATCGCAGTATGATCTTCACGCAGTTGGTGATTGGGTTAGCCTTTACTGCGCTTTATTTCCTTGTTTTCCGCTTCTTGATCCTCAAATTTAAGTTAGCCACACCAGGACGGGAAGAAAACAATAGCGAAGTCAAACTATACACCAAAAAAGATTACAAAGAAAAACAAGCCAACACTGGAACTCCAGTGATTGCTGGTGCCAATCGCTACACCGAACAAGCCGCAGTCTACTTAGAAGGGTTTGGCGGTCGCGACAACATTGATAAAGTCACTAATTGTGCTACTCGCCTAAGAATCACCGTTAAAGATCAAGACCAAGTGCTGCCAGATGACATCTTTAAAAGTGCTGGTGCCCATGGTGTTGTTCGCAACGGCAACGCCTTCCAAGTGATCGTTGGTCTGGATGTGCCACAAGTGAGAGAACAATTCGAAAAATTATTAGCTGTATCAGACTAAGGAGGAAACAAAAATGAAAAAATTTTCAATCGTGATCGCTGGAGGCGGCAGTACCTTTACCCCTGGAATCGTCTTGATGCTTTTAGAACACTTGGATCGTTTCCCGATTCGCCAAATCAAGTTTTACGACAATTTGGAAGAACGACAAGAAAAAGTGGCACAAGCTTGCGAGATTTTATTGAAAGAACGCGCACCCGAAATCAGCTTTTTAGCAACCACTGATCCCGAAACCGCGTTTCAGGATGTCGATTTTGTGATGGCGCATATCCGAGTTGGCTTGTATGCGATGCGCGAAAAGGATGAAAAAATCCCTTTGAAATATGGTGTGGTCGGCCAAGAAACTTGTGGTCCTGGCGGGATCGCTTATGGGATGCGTTCTATCGGCGGTGTATTGGAGTTAGTCGATTATATGGAAAAATATTCCCCTGATGCGTGGATGTTGAATTATTCCAATCCTGCAGCGATCGTCGCAGAAGCGACTCGTAAATTGCGCCCTGATGCTAAGATCATTAATATTTGTGATATGCCAGTGGGAATCGAAGAACGGATGGCGCAAGCGATCGGTTTAGCTTCTCGCAAAGAATTGGTCGTTCGCTATTATGGCTTGAATCATTTTGGCTGGTGGACAGATATACGAGACAAAGCTGGCAATGACTTGCTGCCGCAGATCCAAGCGCATGTAGCAAAATACGGCTATTCATTGCCAGAAGAAATCGAAGCGAGCCAACATGCTGATGCCAGCTGGATGCACACCTTTGCCAAAGCAAAAGAAGTGTACGAGGTTGATCCATCCACTTTGCCAAATACCTACTTGAAGTATTACTTTTTCCCTCAAGATGAAGTGGCGCACACCAACCCATCTTTTACACGGGCAAATGAAGTCATGGCTGGCCGCGAAAAACACGTCTTTGGTGAATGCCAACGCATCGTAGAGAACCAGACAGCGACTGACACCACGCTTGAAGTGGATGAACACGCCAGCTACATTGTTGACCTTGCACGAGCGATTGCTTATAACACGCAAGAACGAATGCTGTTGATCGTGCCTAACGAAGGAGCGATCGTCAACTTTGATGAACAGGCAATGGTGGAAGTGCCTTGTATCGTCGGCAGTAACGGGGCAGAACCAATCACACAAGGCAAGATCCCTCGCTTCCAAAAAGGATTGATGGAACAACAAGTCGCCGTAGAAAAATTAGTCGTGGAAGCTTGGGCAGAGGGTTCTTACCAGAAGCTGTGGCAAGCACTGATTCTTTCAAAAGTGGTCCCAAATGCCCGTGTAGCCAAAGAATTACTCGATGAATTGATCGAAGCAAATCAAGCCTTTTGGCCAGAATTACACTAGCCAGCGTTCTTCGCCTCCCCTCCTGGCTTTTCAGCTATACTTAATCAATAAGGAGGGGTTTTTGTGAAATTACAGTATTTGATTCAACAGCACCAAGCAGAGTTAAGTGAACTTGATCGTGGCATTCTGAACTATATTCTTTCCCACGGCGATACCGTTCTATCTATGGGGATCGTCGAGCTATCCGAGCAGGTTCACGTCTCAAAGTCATCTATTTTACGGTTGACGAAAAAACTTGGTTTTTCTGGCTATTCCGAGTTCAAATATTTTCTACGGCATCAGCAAGAACAGGCAACAACGATTTCGCAGCAAAAAACGATTTTTGAAAAGCAACAAGAGGATATTTTCGCCACCCTAAACTATGTAAAAACAGTAGACTTAGCTGCCCTCAACCGCTTGTTTGACCGCAGCAAAACCATCTACTGCTACCCAACTGGGTTCTCCCAAAAGAAAGCACTGGAGGAGTTTTCCAAAATGATGCTTTCTATGGAAAAACGAGTGATCGTATTGCCGAACAAAACGGAATTTGATATGGTCATGCCGATGATCACTGCCGAAGATTGTGTGATCATCGCCTCACTCAGCGGCGAAACAGAAAACGTCAAAGAGAATCTGACGACTTTTGCGATTCGTCAGATTCCCGTTTTGACATTGAGTGCGCCAGGAGATAATTATTTTGCTCGCCATTCAACGTTTCACCTGACCTATTATTGCGATTTTTTTCAAATCGGTCGCAAGAAAATCCCTAGCCAGTCTTTGATCGGACTGAGCTGCTTGATTGATTATTTGATCCGTTCCTACGGACTATTCACTTTACAGGAGGGCAACCATGACTAAACGAAAATGGGCGTTTCCATTGATTTTACTGAGTTATTGGCTTTTGATCGCCGGTGCTTACTATCTTTATCTTTCCTTGACTGCCTTCAACCATGGGATGACCTTTGCCCAGTACCTCAACTCGCAACCGTTAGCCGCTTTAGGGGTCTTGTTAAGTAGTCTCCTTTTGCTGCAAGGGGCTTGCCTGTACTTTATTCAACGGTTTTCCATGAGTAAAAAAGGCCTTTTGGGACAGTATTTATTCCTGATCTTCTTCCAACAGTTGCTGACAGCGAATGTCATCGGCGCAGGACTCGTCTTTTTTACAAGAAGAAGTCTTTCGAGTCAGGAGGAAACCGCAACTTGGGGCGAAAAGAGTTTTACCTATGGGGCATTAGCATTCATTCTTTTATTGAGTTTATTCTTTTTCCTCCTTGTTCGATCAGCGATTTAACTTCCCCAAAAAGAAAAGCAGTGCCGGTTGGCACTGCTTTTTGCTGTCGCTCATGTTAGTTTGGATCTGTTTTTGAAGCAAAAACCACTTTGATTCCAAAGTGATCGCTGACGATTGGAGTACGCGTTCCGTCAAAAACGACTTCATATTCCGTTGCTTGCAGGTCTTTTGATGCAAAAACATAATCGATCCGCAACGCTTCTCGATTGTCTTGCCAGCCATCAATGGCTTTAACGACAGAGGCTTCCCCGGTCGTTTCAGCAGCCGTTAAAAAGCTGTCTTGCAGCTGTAAGGAGCTGTCAAGGACCAGTTGATGCCCAGAACTGGCCGCATCGTTGTTGAAATCTCCTAGAATCAATAAGGTATCTGCCCGTTCTGCTAAAAATGCTTCTGTCTGTTGCCACTCGTAGGCAAATTTACCGTCTTGCCACCAAGAAAAGTGACAGCTAACGACTTGTACGATCTGCCCATCGGCTTCAGTCACGCCGCTCAGGTTTTTGCGCGTGGTATGATCCCAGACATCCGTGGCTTGTGAAGCAAGATATTCTTTGGCAATGATGGGCTGTTTGGACAATAAGGCATTGCCTTCGTGGTAAATGTCATAGCCTACGTGACTGTAGGTCCATGACCAATAGTAGTCACAGTCTAACAGTTGCAGTTCTTCCACTAGGCGTAAAGCAAAATTGTCCTCCTTGATTTCCACCAGCGTATCTGTCGGGCAATAAAGCCCATCAGGAACGATGGTTTGAGCAGCGATCGTTTGGTTGACTTCTTGCAAGGCGATGATGTCATAGTCGCCTGTTGCAATCTCTTGTGCGATCATTTTGCATTTTTCTAGCTGATTTTCTTCTAACCAGCTATGGGTGTTCAATGTTAATACCTTCATGAATAAGGCTCCTTCTCTCGGTTTGCTTGTACGATTCCTTTTAAAAATAAAAGAGAGCGGGTCAACAAAAGAGTCGACCCGCTTGTCATTTTATTATAGTTTTACGATTCCAACAACTGCGGCTGCTTGTTGCTTGCCGATTTGGGTCAATTCAAAGGAATCGATTTGATCGCTGTTGGTCAACACTACAACGATGGTGGTGTCTTTGCCAGCAGCACTTACTGCAGCGAGATCCATCTCCGCTAACTTGTCACCGACCGCCACTTGTTGTCCTTCAGTGACAGCTACCGTAAAGGGTGCACCGTTTAAGTCAACGGTATCTAAGCCCATGTGAACCAATACTTCGATGCCTTCATCAGAAAGCAAGCCGATCGCATGTTTCGTTGGGAAGATGTTGGTGACTTTCCCGCTGATTGGTGCGACAACTGTCGTCTGCTCTGGACGTATACCATAACCGTCACCCATCATTTTTTCCGCAAACACTTGGTCTTTGACAGAGGTGATCGGCATCACTTCTCCAGTGGCAACGGCAGCTAGTTCAGCTGTCACGCCTTGGCTTTGATGGGTAGTGGTTTCAGCTGGTGCTTGACTAGCAGTCGGTTCGGGAATCGTGACACCAGAATCTAAGATATCTTGAATGTCTGATTTTAAGACATCTGCTTTCGGTCCATAGACTGCTTGCACACCGTTGTCTTTTACGATCAAGCCTAAAGCCCCTGCGGCTTTCCACGCTTTTTCATCGCCGACCGCTTCTCGATTTTTCACAGAGACCCGTAAACGAGTCATACATGCATCAACGTCGGCGATATTTTCACGTCCACCTAATAAATGAATGATTTTCACGACTTGTGAATCTGGGTTCAAGTTGCCATCCGCCGAAGCAGTTGCTGGCGCATCGCTGGCCCCTTCTGTTTCATAGTTGCCGTTTCTACCTGGTGTTGCAAAGTTGAATTTTTTGATCAAGAAGTTTGCCAAGAAATACATCCCGACACCAAAGACGATGGTCACTAACACAAAGTTGATCAAATCTTGTCCTAAGCCGGCATTGATCGCCATTGGGGTACGGGTCAACAACTCGATATTCCCAAAAGAATGGACCCGTAAGTTGACGATATCCGCCATCGCAAATGCCGCCCCTTGTACGACTGCATAAACGATGTAAAGCGGTACGGCAGCAAACATAAACATGAACTCCAACGGTTCTGTTACCCCTGTCAAGAAGACAGCGATGGCAGCTGATAAATACATAGAGGTATATTTGTGCCGTTTGTCCGCATCGACATTGCGGTACATGGCATAAGACAAGCCCATCAAGATCCCAGATGAACCAATCATTTGTCCAACTTTAAAGCGGGCAGGAACAAAGTTTTCCAATAAAAATTGATATTGTGACGTATCTCCAGCATTGCGCATATTCACTAGATCTGTTGCCCAAGCAAGCCATAATGGGTCTTGTCCAAAGACTTGGGTGCCGGCTTGTGCCCCAGAAAGAATTGTGTAGGTTCCACCTAATTCGGTGTAATTGATCGGGATCGTCAACATATGATGCAGCCCGAATGGTAAGAGCAGCCGCTCCAAGGTTCCAAACAAGAAAGGTGCTAAAACGGGCGCACTTTCTTGTGATTGCGCGATCCATAAACCGAAGTTGTTGATACCGGCTTGAATGTAAGGCCAAACGATTGATAACACTAATGCGACGACTACTGAACGGGCAATCACCACGAAAGGGACGAAGCGTTTGCCGTTAAAGAAGGAAAGCGCATCCGGTAATTTGCGGAAATTATAGTATTTGTTGTAAGCTGTTGCCCCCACAAAACCGGCGATGATCCCGACAAAGACGCCCATGTTCAAAGCAGGTGCTTCTAATACACTAGTAAAGAAACCGTCGATCATGATCTTTGTCCCAAACAACGTATGGGTAAAGGCGCCTTCTTCGGTTAACATCGCGCTCGTCACGCCAAAGATCGAACCAGTGATCCGATTGATCAAAATAAAGGCGATCCCGGCAGCAAATGCCCCACCAGCTCGCTCTTTAGCCCAACTACCACCAATAGCTAATGCAAATAATAAATGCAAGTTACCAATAATTGCCCAACCAATGTTTTCAATGACGCCTCCTGTGGTGATCAAGAATGCCCAGTCGGCATTGATCATTGGGATCGTTTTCCCAATACTGATCATCAAACCAGCGGCTGGCATAACAGCGACAACCACCATTAGCGCTTTTCCGAATTTTTGCCAAAATTCGAAGCTCAATAATTTTTTCATCTTCCTTCTTCCTTCCCTGAATCGATTTACGCAATCGGTTTCTTAATGATTTCATTCTAACGGAGAAAAAAGATTTTGTAAACCCAGAAATATCAAAAGGTATTCTATTCGCTTTTTCGCCTTTATCTAACTGAATCTTTCCTTCTCGATGTTTCCTAATAGGAAATTCTTTAAACGCAACAACTTTCACTTGACGATGCAATCGTTTGCGCTTATGATAGAGATATCAAAAAGATTCTGGAGGGACTTTCATGAAAAAAATCCAACGATTGTTCGAGATCGATCCATGGAAAATCGCGACATCTACCTTAGATAAAGAAAATCGTCGACTGCAAGAGTCGCTAACAAGCATCGGGAATGGCTACATGGGAATGCGCGGCAACTTTGAAGAACAATACAGCGGCGATCATCACTTAGGTACCTATATCGCAGGTGTCTGGTACCCAGACAAAACCCGTGTTGGCTGGTGGAAAAACGGCTATCCTGACTATTTTGGCAAAGTGATCAATGCGGTCAACTTTATTGCAATGGATCTATTTATCAATGACCAATTAGTCGACTTAGCAAAAATCAGCCCAAGTGATTTCCATTTAGAACTAGACATGGAAACTGGGATTTTACGCCGCAACTATACTGTGACTTTAGCAGGTGCAACGGTTAAATTCTCTTTTGAACGCTTCTTGAGCATCGTAAAACGTGAACTTGCCCTCATTAAGATGGATGCTGAGATCATTGAAGGCGACGCTGAGATCAAAGTCATTTCTAAACTAGATAACAACGTCCATAACGAAGACAGCAACTACGACGAACGTTTCTGGGAAGAATTGGCTCATGGCCAAACCGAAACCTTCCATTACTTGACGACTCGGACCGTAGAAAATAATTTTGACATTGAACGCTTTACTGTCACTTCTGCTATGCGTCATAGCCAAACACCGATTGATTCCGTGAAAAGCGAACTTTGCGTCGCTGATACCTTTGCCTTTTCTGGGGCAGCCGGTGACACCTTCTCATTGATCAAAGAAGTCTTGATCGTTACGAGTCGTGATGTTCCCGCTCATGATCATCCAGCAAAAGTCACCGAATTAGGCACTTTATACAAAGCAGATTATGATGCGTTGCGTGCAGAACAAGTCGCTGCTTGGAAAGCCCGCTGGGATTTAGCCGATGTGATCATTGAAGGCGATGCTGCGGCGCAACAAGGGATTCGTTTCAACCTGTTCCAATTGTTTTCAACCTATTATGGCGAAGACGAGCGCTTGAACATTGGACCGAAAGGCTTTACTGGTGAAAAATATGGCGGTGCGACTTACTGGGATACCGAAGCCTATGCAGTCCCATTGTATTTGGCATTAGCAAAACCAGAAGTGACCCGCAACTTGTTGAAATACCGTCACAACCAATTGCCGCAAGCCCATATCAATGCGCAAAAACAAGGCTTAGCAGGTGCCCTTTACCCAATGGTGACCTTCACTGGGATCGAATGCCACAATGAGTGGGAGATCACTTTCGAAGAAATTCACCGAAACGGTGCCATCGCTTATGCCATCTACAACTATACGAATTATACTGGCGATACAAGTTACCTGAAAAAAGAAGGATTAGAAGTGTTAAGCGCGATTTCACGTTTCTGGGCAGATCGTGTCCACTATTCAAAACGTCAGCAAAAATACATGATCCATGGCGTCACTGGACCAAACGAATACGAAAACAATATCAATAACAACTGGTACACCAATAAAATGGCTACTTGGGTCTTAGCTTATACCTTAGCCAGCTATGAAGCCTTCAAAGACGAAGCGACTGTCACGATCTCTGACGAAGAGCAAGCCAAATGGCAAGACATCATCGACAATATGTACTTCCCAGAAGACCAAGAGCTTGGAGTCTTCGTCCAGCATGATACCTTCTTAGACAAAGACTTGATGCCCGTTTCCGATCTTGATCCAAAACATTTGCCGTTGAACCAAAATTGGTCGTGGGATCATATCTTGCGCTCTTGCTTTATCAAGCAAGCCGATGTTTTGCAAGGGATCTACTTCTTCGGCGATCAATTCAGCAAAGAAGAAAAACAACGGAACTTTGATTTCTATGAGCCGATGACAGTGCATGAATCTTCCCTTTCTCCAAGTATCCATGCGATTTTAGCAGCGGAATTAGGCATGGAAGAAAAAGCGTTGGAAATGTATGAGCGGACTGCTCGTCTTGATTTGGACAATTACAACAATGATACCGATGATGGCTTGCACATCACTTCTATGACCGGCAGCTGGTTAGCGATCGTTCAAGGCTTTGCTCAAATGAAAACCGATCACGACCACTTAGGGTTTGCGCCATTCTTACCTAAAACGTGGAGCCGCTATGCCTTCCACATCAACTATCGTGGACGTCTGCTCTTTGTTTCCGTCAATGAGTCGACGGTGACTTTGAAAAAAATCAGCGGTGAGGCATTGCCAATCAAGGTGTATGGCAAAGACTATGTTTTAGAAGACGAAATCAGTACAGCGATTAGCTAAACAAGCCTTCTGAAAGAAGAAATGTCTGCATTTCTTCTTTCTTTTGATTGGCTCTACCCTTGTGCCGACACTTTGTGATACTATAAGCTAAAAAAGGAGGGAAATCAGTGAGCATTACGGTCAAAGATGTCGCCAAAAAGGCTGGCGTCGCTACATCCACGGTTTCTCGTGTCGTAAACGATCATCCCAGTATCTCTGAAGATACTAAGAAGAAAGTGCGCAAAGTAATGGCAGAAATGGGCTACGTCCCCAATCTTGCGGCTCGAAATCTCGGCAAACAGATATCTAGTGCCATCGGCGTGATCTTGCCGCCCCTTGATTCGAAAGAACGACTAGGAAACCCCTTTTATTTAGAAACGATCGAAGCCATCAATGAAGAGGCCCGCCATCATCAAATGACGGTTGCCGTTGCCTCCGCCCGTGACTTTGCTACATTACTAAAAAACGTGGAACGAATGCACCTGCAAAAACAAGTAGATGGCTTTATCTTGGTCTATTCCGATGAAAAAGACCCCATCATCGATTATCTGGTCGAAAAAGAAGTCCCCTTTACCTTGATTGGTCAACCATACAGCAATGAAGACAAAATCGTTTTTGTCGATAATGACAACCAGTTGTTAGGCAAGCAAGCAACCGAGCATCTGATCGCCCAAGGGCATACGAAGATTTTATTTGCTACTAATACGACCCATGAAAATCTGTATTTCGAACGTTTTTTCGGCTACCAAAAAGCCATGATGCTGGCAAATCTCCCCTTTTATCCAGCATTGACCTTTGAAAAAGCGGAAGATTACGTCACGTTTGAAGAAACGATCAAAGAATCCCAAGCAACTGCCATCGTCGTGATCGATGATCTGTTCGCTGTGCGGATCATTCAATTAGCGACGATGTATGGCTACAAAGTCCCGGATGACTTATCCATCATCAGTTTCAATAATTCGATCTTTGCTACTTTGACACACCCGTATTTGACTAGTATCGATATCAACGTGTTGTCCTTAGGAAAAATCGCTACCGAACGGCTGATGGCGCAATTGAATCATGAAGATTCAAACGGCGTACAGCTGGTCGTACCACATAAGCTGATCAAACGAGAAACGGTCTTGAACCGCAATCAGTTGAACTGATCCGCTGTGTCTGGTCCACTTCCCCCACACGCAAAAGCACCCGCTGTCCCTAGGGATAGCGGGTGCTTTTCATATTTTTATTTATACTCTTTGCTTTCCAGGCGGAACAATGGACTCATTGGTGTATTTTCGTGAATGCGGCGAACGGCTTCCCCCATCAATTCAGCACAAGAAATGTAGTGCAGTTTTTCTGGATGGCGTTCTTCGCTGGTCCAACAAGAATCGGTGACACAAATCCTTTCAATCGCTGATTGATCCAAAATTTCTTTAGCTGGCGGCGAAAGTAAGGCGTGAGACACACAAGCATACACTTCGCTGGCACCAGCTTCCTTCAACAAGTCTGCCGCTTTTGCCAATGTATGGCCGGTATTTAAAATGTCATCAACTAAAATACATTTTTTCCCAACGACATCACCAATCACATAGCCGCCATCGGCTTCATCTTGATCGACGATCGCGATCGCTGTATCTAAGTATTCTGCCAAACTACGGGTCCGTTGGACACCGCTGTTTTTTGGTGAAACAACGACATAGTCGTCACCAGTCATTTTTTGTTCGCGATAATAATGGGCAAACAATGGGATCGTAAAGAGATTATCCACTGGGATGTCGAAAAATCCTTGAACTTGGACGGCATGCAGATCAAGCGTCAAGATCCGAGAAGCCCCTGCTTCCACCAGCATATTGGCAATCAATTTTGCAGTAATCGGCTCATGCGGGTTGGCGGTTCGGTCTTGCCGCGCATATGCGTAATAAGGCAAAACGACATTGATGGTCTTCGCACTAGCCCGTTTCATCGCATCGATCATGATCAGCAACTCTAAATAATGATCATTGACGGGTTCATTCGTCGATTGAATGATATAAATATGGTCGCCCCGCACACTTTCTTCAATATTGATGGCAATCTCTCCATCACTAAACTGTGTCACTTTTGACTTCCCTAGTTCTGTACCGAAAACTTTCGCAATGTTTTCTGCTAATGGTAAATTTCCATTTAAACTAAAAATTTTCAACGAACTATCTTTATAACTTTCGCCCATGATTGCCTCCAATGAATGTGGTTGTTTTCTTCTATTCTAGCACAAAGTGACTGTTTTTTTAACCGTCTCGTTCAAGGAAGTGTGACGGTACCGTTTACCCAACTGGCGGGAATTACTTTTTTGTAGTTGCCCCAGTTGTCATGAACTTTAAAATAGCGTTCTCCGCTGGCGGTTTCGGCGTAGGCGTAAGCCACGACCCAATGATTGCCATATGTGCTGCCTAAAGGCTTCAAAATACCGATGATCACCGGTTTGCCTTCGTCGATTCGTTTGCACGCTCGATGCCAACCGCCAACAACGGTCGCACGTCCGCGGTAAGGCAATTGGAATTGATCGAAAAACCGAGTCAAACCATGACTGACTTGCCAAGCGATCGTCGGCAACCCATGAGGCTGAATCAGCACACGCAGCATTTCCGTCACTACTGTCAGATCCCGCTGTTTTTTTCGACGAAACGCTTTCGGGATGATCGTTTCATCGATGTAATCTTGATAGTAGGCCAAAAAGACGGCTGCCGCATAGGTGCCGCATAAATACCCTGAAGGAGTGACCCACTGCTTATACGGACGAAACCGCTCTTCGGCGATCCCTTTCCACTCTACTTGTTCCATCTCGTTCACCTGCCTTTTTTCTTATTATACCTTAGATTCTCCTCCTACTTGGATCAAAACCCTTTTTCGTCTAGAAAACTTTTCTTTGCGTCCTTACAGATTTTGTTTCATAATAGTAGAAAGCGAGAGGAGCGAAAGACATGACAACCTTGTTAAAAGATGATTTTTATGACTATGTAAATGGCGAGTGGCTGGAGACCGCTGTTATTCCAGCAGATAAACCCGCTACGGGTGGATTCCAAGATCTCGTTGACGGAATCGATTCCTTAATGATCGCAGAATTTGAAAATATGGCACACGATCCCCATGCTACGCCAAAAGGCCGCATGAAGGATGCTGTGGCTTTTTACCGCTTAGCCAGCGATTTTGCCCAACGAGAGGCAGCTGGCGCTACTGAAGCAAATGCACTATTAGCAAAAATCGAAGCGTTGCGTTCTTATGAGGAATTGAATCAGCAACTGGCAAGTTTCGTTTTAGATGGCATTGCCTTGCCTTTCCAACTGGATGTCGATGCAGACATGAAAAATGCGCAAATGAATACTTTGTCGGTCTATCCGCCTGCTACTATTTTGCCGGATAAAACCTATTACACAGAAAATCCCCAAGCAGGCGAAATGCTGCAAGTCTACTTTGAGATGGCCGTCAACGTTTTAGTTGCTTACGGAAAAGACCAAGCAGAAGCGGAATCGTTGGTAGAGCAAGCGATCGCATTTGATAAATTGATCGCCCCTCACGTCCGCAGTGCGGAAGAAAGTGCGGATTATAGTAAAAACTACAATCCTCGCTCCTTGGAGGAATTTGCAAAGCAAGCTAGCAAGATCGATTTTACACAACTCTTGACAGCCCTTTTACCAGGTACACCAGAAGAGCTGATCGTAACGGAACCCGCTTACTTTGAAGCCTTTGACATTATTGTTTCTGATAGCCATTTTGAACTCTTGAAAGGCTGGATGATCGTCAACCAAAGCTTGCGCTATACTAGCTATCTGAGTGAAGAATTGCGTCAGTTAGGCGGAACCTACAGTCGCTACTTATCAGGGATCGATGAAGCGGCTCCCCAACAAAAAGCGGCTTATTACTTAACGATGGGTCATTTTAGTCAAGTGATCGGTGATTATTATGGACGCAAGTACTTTGGGGAAATGGCGAAAAAAGACGTCAAACACATGGTGGAAACAATGATTGCTGTCTACCAAGATCGTTTGCGCAACAACACGTGGTTAAGTGAAGAAACCCGCCAAAAAGCGATCATCAAATTGAATCGTTTAGGCATCCATGTCGGGTACCCTGATCAAGTTCCTGCTATTTATGATCAATTGCATACCGATGAAGAGAAAAGTCTGCTGGCAAATGCCCTGCATTTCAATCGTTTGTTCCGAGAAGATGGCTTCAAAAAATGGCAGCAGCCCGTGGATCGCGAGGAATGGGAAATGTCCGCCGCTACCGTGAATGCCTACTATCACCCATTTAAGAACGTGATCGTTTTCCCAGCCGCAATCTTACAAGCGCCCTTTTATAGTTTGGAACAATCCACCAGCGCAAATTATGGGGGGATCGGCGCGGTCATTGCTCATGAGATCTCCCACGCCTTTGACAACAACGGGGCAAAATTTGATGAATATGGTAATTTAAACAATTGGTGGACAGAAGAAGATCTGGCCCACTTTGAACGCTTAGCTCAAGCGATGATCGACGAGTTTGATGGCCTGCCCTTTGCCGGCGGTACCGTCAACGGAACATTGACTGTTTCTGAAAACATCGCCGATGCAGGCGGACTAAGCTGTGCGCTAGAAGCAGCGCAAAAAGAAAGCGATGTTTCTTTAACAGACTTCTTCACCAATTGGGCGAAGATTTGGCGTACAAAAGCCAAAGAACAATACCAACAGCTCTTACTGGCGATCGATGTCCACGGACCAGCTAAACTACGGGCCAATATCCAAGTCCAAAATATCGATGAATTTTATACAACCTTTGATATCAAACCTGGTGACCCTATGTATCGTGCACCAGAAGATCGTGTGCAGATCTGGTAAACAAAAGCGCAAGCAGATTTTTCTGCTTGCGCTTTTTCTTCGCCAATTGTTTATTTCTGTAAAGCTTTTTTCATCATACTAATCACAGAATCGAATTGAGAATGCTCATTGACGACTTGATCGGCTTTTTGTCGATTGGGGCGGTCTTTTAGAAAGTCGAAGATTTGGTTTTCATTCTGGATTCCTAGTTTAGCCATAAACTCATCCAAGTTCTGAAAATCTGTATACTTTTGTAAGAAGTCATTGTTCAACAACGCCTTCACATCAAGATTCCCTTTTTGATACGCTTGATAAAGGCTAGTCAGTTCACTGAAACTGAAATTTGCTTTTAATTGATCCATCCATCCCATTTATGCTTCCTCCTTCGCAGAAATGATTTTCGCACCAAGGGTATTTTCAAAATGGCGTAGTGCCCATTCATGTCCGACCGCGTCAAAGCTGGCAACGGTATCTGCATCGATCACCAGTTGGTAGCCTAAATTATAGGCATCCACTGCTGTATGCAAGACACAGATGTCGGTACAAACGCCGGTCAGGTACAATTCCGTGATCCCTCTTTCCCGGAGTCGGATGTCCAAGTCGGTACCACTAAACGCTGAGTAATGGCGCTTGTCGATCCAATAGACATTTGGCGCTTCCTGATAGGTTTCATAAAGCGGGGCTAAACGACCATAAAGATGTCGCCCCGCACTGCCCGCAAGATTGTGGGGTGGGAACAAGCGGTTTTCAGGATGATAGTTGTCTGTTTCCTCATGACGATCAATGGCAAAAACGACATACTCACCGGCTTCGATAAAGGCTTGCGTCCGAGCCACTAAGGCAGCTTCAATCGCTTGCCCAGCAGCACCCGTCGTCAATCGTCCCTCATCTGCAACAAAATCAAACGTATAATCAATGGATAGTAATGCTCTCATGCTTCCTTCCTCCTCTTACGGATCGGCTCTCCTGTTTTTTAAGTTACTTTAATGTTTCAACGAATGCCAAGACCATTTCAGCGGAACGCTTGCCAGCTTCTAAGATAAACTCATCAAAAGAGACGGTTGCTGCGTGGTCGGCGGTGTCGCTGATCGCGCGCACGATTAAGAAAGGAATATTGAATTGCTGCGCAGTCTGTGCGATCGCGGCTCCTTCCATCTCACAAGCCAAGGCATCTGGAAAATGTCCTAAAATCTCCTGTACTTTTTGCGGGTCATGAATAAAGCTGTCACCAGTAACGATCAGTCCCTTTTTCACGGTATGATGGGTCGCTTCTGCGGCTTTCGTCATCTCACTGATCAAATAGCGGCTGGCTTCATAATACAAAGGCATCCCACCAGGCAACTGGCCATATTCATAACCAAAGCCAGTCACATCGACATCAAAATAGGCCACTTTATCTGAGATCACTAAATCCCCTACTTGTAAACCGGCACCGATCCCACCAGCTGATCCAGTATTGATCACCATATTGACCCCGTATTGTTGGATCAGTAAACTAGTGGTGATCGATGCCAGAACTTTACCAATACCTGAACGAACGACGATCACTTCATGATTGCCGATACTTCCTGAAATAAATAGTGCGCCGCCGCGTTCCCAAGAAAGCGGTGAAATCAACTGTTCCCGCAACGTCTTGATTTCTTCCTCCATTGCACCAATAATACCAATTTTCATGTGTTTGCCTCCTGCTTCTCGTTTATTTTTCATCCTTTAAAATGAAAAACAACAGAAATTCCCACGTATCTACTGACGTGTTTTTTCTCCTTTCATGATAAACTAGTTTTGACGAAACGAACAGTTTTTTGTCATTATCAAAGGAGGCACTTATGTCTGAAATTTTCAACGCCATGGCAGCAAAATACGATACCCCTGAACGGATCGCGTTAGCACAATTAGTCACCCAAACCCTTGAACCTTATTTTAAAGACAACCAGCACCAAACTCTGATCGATATCGGCGGCGGTACCGGCCTAGTAAGTCTGCCCTTAGCAGCTTATGTCCAGCACTTAGCCATCTGGGATACTGCCCCTGGCATGATCGAGGTTTCTGAAAAAAAAATCAACCAACTGCAGCTGGCCAATGCTTCTGCAACTGTCCACGATCTGCTGCAAGAATCCTTACAAGCAAAAGCAGACGCTGTGCTGCTATCCCTCGTCTTGCTGCATATTCCTGACACAGCCGCTATGATGGAAAAACTATACGCCTTGCTGCAGCCAGGAGGAACCCTTTACCTAGTGGATTTCCTCAAAAATCCCGCCGTGTCTCACCCGCTGGTTCATAATGGGTTTGACCCTGCTGCATTGACTCAACTGACAGAGGCGATTGGGTTTACCGACCCTTCCTTTACCGTTTTTCATGAAGCGGATCATTTGTTCATGAATCAGCCAGCGGCCATGTTTTTAGCTATTTTGAAAAAGCCGACCGAATAACAAAAAAGCCGCACTTGCAGAAGATGCAGGGGCGGCTTTTTCTTAGTACTAGATGAATCACAACAAAAAGATCGCCAAACCGACGACGACTAACAATAAAGTGACGATCACAATGGCTTTCATTAAAAAACGGTTCAGATCCCGAGATTTCTGGTTCTCACCGGCACGGGTCTTCGTGATTTCTTTGTTTTTCTTGCGCACTTTTCGGTAGTGGTTATCAATTTGTTTTTCTTTTTGTTTCCATTCTTTCTTGCTTTGCTTTTCTACGATTTGCTGATTACGTTCAGACGCCGCTTGTTCTTCTTCGCGTCGGCGTCGAAGTTCACTGCGGGTGATCAATGGTTCTTTAGGCAAGTCCGTTCCTCCGTTTCAATTCCAGCAACTCCCAAAATTGGATCGCAAACACGGTCTTCGCATCACAGATCGTTCCATCAGCGATAGCGGCTTGTGCTTGCTCTAAGCTCAATTCATAGACTTCCAGCACTTCGTCTTCGTCTTGCGGTAAGGGATTTGCCACTTTTTCCAGCTCTTTCGCATAATAGACGTGCAAGATTTCATTCGCAAATCCTGGTGAAAGGTACATAGAAGAAACATGCTCTAGCGTTTTTGCGCGATAGCCAGTCTCTTCTTCCAATTCCCGGGCGCCAGTCAAATCTGGACGTGCGCCTTCTCCTGGATCGATTTTGCCTGCTGGTATCTCTAAAATCACTCGCTCTAATGGCTTTCTGAATTGGCGAACGAACAGCATTTTGTTCTCACTCGTCAAGGCGATCACGGCCACCCCACCTGGGTGGAAGACTAGTTCGCGTTTACTGGTTCCACCATTGGGCAAGGAGACATCATCAACCACCACATCAATGATTTTGCCATGGAAAATTTCATTCCGTTGGATCGTTTTTTCTTCAAAATCTTTAAATTCTAACATCTATCGACACCTAACTTTCCTCATACGTCTTATCTATCAAACACTTTAGCATAATTTAGAAAAAATATCTTCTTAAGAAATAGCAAGAAAGCTTATGAATTTACTAAAAATCGGAAAATCCACCCCAAGTCTGATATTTTTCTTTTAGTGAACATGCTAAAATAAAGATGTCGAATAACCCAATCTACTTGTCCAAGAGATTTTTAGGAGGAGGAAAAATGAAAAAAAACATCTGGCTGATCGTTGGTGCGATCGTCCTCATCAGTATTATTTTTAACGTAGTAGGCGATTCATTTGCGAGCCTATTATTAATCGTCGGTGCGATTTTAGTCTACGTCGGTATCAGAGGACGTAAAGTTCCGGCAGCGGATCCACAAGTTTTGCCTTCTTTAACGAGAGAACGAGAAGCCCATTACTTGAAAAGCGGAATGACTGCTCGTGAGATCGAATTGTTCCGTGAAACGATGAATCAGACGAAACACCAAATCGATAAATACCAAAAAAATATCACTAGCAATAACAAGTTAAAAGCCATTGACTTGCGTCACGATGCCTTGCGTGCCTCAAAAGCTCTTTTCAAAGAACTCGTAAAAGAACCAACTAAACTGCCTTTGGCAAGTCATTTCCTTTATACCCACTTGCCCAATATGGTCGATTTGACCGATAAGTTCATTGAAATCAATAGCCATGAGATCAAAAGTCGTGAGACCTATGATAAAATCGAAGAAAGCACACAAATTATCGAGCAAATGGCTTCCTTGATCGCCAAAGACTACTCCCAATTTGTAGCAGACGATCTTGATGACATGGATATTGAGTTATCCATTGCCAAACAAAGCATAAAACGAGATAATGAATAGGGATAGATTCTGATTGGCAACAAAAAAAGAATCTAAAAAAAAATCTAGCCCAGGCTAGATTTTTTTCGAAAGCAGACAATTATTAGGAGGAGTTATTATGAGTGACACACCAAATCAAGTAAAACCCGTAACGGATACGCTTGACGATTTATTGAACAACCCATTTTCAACCCCTGTCGACACTTTGACCACTACTCAACAAGCGGAGATCAGTCAGCTGAAAGAACAGCAAACAGCACCGCGTTTGATTGACAAATTACCGCCAGAGCGTCAAGCACAGGCCCAAGAATTAGCCAGCAAGATCGATGCAACTGACCAGCAAGCAGTCATCACCTATGGTGCAGCTGCCCAAACCAAACTTGGGGAGTTTTCCCAATCTATGTTGAACCATGTCCAAGCAGCTGATATCGGCCCTGTGGGCGACTCATTGACTGAGTTGATGTATCGCTTGCAAGAAGCCAATCCAGATGAACTGCGTGCAGGTGAAGGCAACTTATTCAAGCGGATGTTTGGTAAAGTAAAACAATCCATTTTTGAAATCACCGCTAAATACCAAAAAATCGGTGCCCAAATCGACAAGATCGCCGTCAAATTGGATAAAGAAAAAGACGGTTTGCTAAAAGACAACCTGATGTTGGAACAGTTGTATCAAAAGAACAAAGATTACTTCGATGCATTGAACATCTACATTGCCGCTGGCGAGTTGAAGATGCAAGAATTGCAAACCAAAATCATTCCTGAAGCCATGAAAAAAGCAGAAGAAACGAATGATCAAATGGACGTACAGATCGCCAACGATTACACGCAATTCCTAGATCGTTTAGACAAACGGACCCATGACTTGCGCTTGGCACGTCAAATCACGATCCAACAGGCACCGCAAATTCGCCTGATCCAAAACACGAACCAAGCGTTAGCAGAAAAAATCCAAGCTTCTGTCAATACAGCGATCCCGCTATGGAAAAACCAAGTGGTCATTGCCTTGACTTTATTGCGTCAAAAAGATGCAGTTACGGCACAGCGCCAAGTTTCTGAGACCACCAATGATCTATTGAAGAAAAACTCAGAAATGTTGAAAGTTTCTGCTATTGAAACAGCGAAAGAAAACGAGCGCGGCATCGTCGACATCGAAACATTGCAAAAAACACAAAACGACCTTGTGGAAACGATCCAAGAAACATTACGGATCCAAAAAGAAGGAAAAGAAAAACGTCGTGCTGCCGAAGTGGAATTGGGTCATCTAGAAGAAGACTTGAAAGACCGCTTATTGGATTTAACTAGCAACAAGTAAATTTCACCTATCAAAAGAGGACTTCCATTCATGGAGTCCTCTTTTTTTGAAAAATTTTATTTAAGTGAAGGCAGCGATCCAATCTCAATGAAATGAAACTTCAAAATGATTGACGCCGTCTTGATCCACCGTCAAACTGATTTGCGCCTGCAGCATTTCTGTGATGGCTTTGGCGATGGCTAAACCTAACCCATAGCCGCCTTCTTGATGATTGCGAGAAGGATCCCCGCGGTAGAAGCGGTCAAAGACATAGGGAATTTTTTCTTCGGGGATCGGACAACCACCGTTGGAGACTTGCAGCACTGTCTTTCGTTGCCGTTCGATTAGGGCCACTGTGACTGTTTCTCCAGCGGGCGTGTATTTCAAGGCATTGTCTACCAATATCATGGTCAATTGCCGCAAGGCTTGCTCATTGCTTTCAAGGCGCACCTGTTTAGCGATCTGTTCCTGATAGTGGATCCCTTTTTCCAGCGCAATCGCCTCCATGCTTTGATAAACACTTTGCACGACTTGACTGGCATCGATCACCGAACGCACCATTTCTTGCTCGGCACTTTCAAATTTGGTCAACAGCAATAAGCTATTTACTAGCTCATCCATCCGTTCGGAACCTAACTGAATGTTTTCCAGCCATTTCATTTGGCTTTCCAAGGTTTCTTCTGGACTGCCAGCTAATACCTCAGCATTGACTTGAATGATCGCCAGTGGTGTTTTCAACTCATGGGAAGCGTTAGAAACAAACTCTTTTTGTTTGCGCCAAGCCAGTTCCACCGGTCGCAAGGCTCGATTGGCCACATAAAAACTAGCGATATAAATACTGGCTAAAGCTAAAACGCCGATGAGCAAAAGCGTGTTTCTTAAGTTGCTTAGACTGGTTTTGTAGTCGGTGACGTCAAAGAACAGCACTTGATAAAATGGCTCGTAATTATTGATACTGGTGGAATATTCCCCTATTGCATCGTAATCGATTGAGTATTGATTGAAAGAAGTCACTAAAAAGAGCGCATACCGCCAATTTCGACCATTCACCTTCACTTCGTTAGGAATCTCCCCTTGTTTCGCCGCTGCATCGACCAAGGCTTCATAAAGCTCGTTTTGATCGACGCTCTCATCAATACTTTGAATCACGACATCCATTTGGCTAATGTCAAGTAGAGCGATCTCTCTGAGCTCACTGGTACTATTCGTGATGGTCAACATCATTGGATACTCAGGCTCTGTCAGTGATTGCCGCACTTCCTCCTCATCCAAAGGTACCGCAGCTAGGGTGTTTGCTTCTTGCGAGATCAATGATTGGATCTCGTTTTCAATTTGGGTGGCATTCAAAATATAGATAAAGGTAAAGGCACCTAAGACAATGATTGAGATCAACGCCATATTGAACCACAGCATTTTATTTCGCAATTTTTTTAACATGGCGGCTCCTTGCTCTGCAAAATATACCCCGCATTGCGGATCGTGCGAATGCCGATATCCGCTTCAAGCAGCGTCAGTTTTTTCCGCAGCAAAGACACATAGATTTCAACGCGGTTTTCTTCCACATCGGGATCAAAGCCCCAAATTTTATTGATGATGGTTTCTTTTGATAAAATCACTTTAGGTCTGGCTAAAAATAGCTCCATCAGTTTCATTTCTTTGGGTGACAGCACCACTTGATTGCTAGGCGTGGATAACTGCAGCTCATTACGATCTAAGCCCACGTTGCCAAAGGCTAACTGGTCTTCTTGATAATCCAAATCTTTTCTTCTGCCTAGCGAACGAATCCGTGCCAGCAACTCTTTCATTTGAAAGGGTTTCGTCAAGTAATCATCTGCCCCTGCATCCAAGCCGAGTACTTTGTCATCGACTTCGCTTTTGGCCGTCAACATAATGATCGGCGTGCGAATATTTTGCTTGCGTAACGTCTTTAGCAATGTGATCCCATCGATTTTTGGCAGCATGATATCCAAAACGAGAATGTCATATACACCACTCGCTGCATAATCTAATCCGGTTTCGCCATCATACGCCAAATCAACGGAATAATGTTGTTTCTTCAATAAGCTGGCAACCGCTTCTGCGATCGATGGCTCATCTTCTACGAATAAGATCCGCATCGGTCAGTCCCCCTTTTACACTCATCATTTCTTTTTCAATCACTTTTCAGTAAGCACAATCATTCCTATAGACTCATTCCAATTGTTCTCCAATAAAAGGTTCTGTTGAAACGATCCGCATGTGTACACTTGTTTGATGAATCCACATGTGTAGCAACAATGCTACCATACCGCTTAGTAAAAACACAAACAGCTTTTTCCTAAGGTCTTGAAAATTCTCTTGATGACGCATGGGTTTCCTCCTTTTGCAGGTTGACTAAAAAAGAAAGCGACTATTCAGAATCAGATGCCGCTGGGGCTGTCTGATTGCCTAAGCTGATATCGAAGGTAATCGTATCTTCTAACGGTAAAAACTGATTGAACTTGCTCATCCCCACGATTGTCCCGTAGGGTTCTGCTGAATTGACATAACGGACTTGATAGCTGATGTTCGCCCCTTTTGAACGGAATTCATCAAAGAAGAGTTTTTGCAGATCCCCTTCAAGGATCTCGCTTCGACGGTAATCTTTGATATAAGGTTGTCCTGCCGAATAGACGACTTCAATGCCTTGGTCATCTTTGCTGGTTAAGACGGTCCCGGCGGTCTCACTTTGCGAGATCAATTGTCCATAGGGCAGACTCTGAGTAAACTGCATCCGCATCCGCACAGTGACACCCTCAACAGCGGCCTGGGCATCATCTGGTAAAATCGTTGAAAAGTCTGGTACGGTGACCCCTTTCCCTAGGGAAATCGTTACTTGAAACGCATCCCGTTTCGCGATTTTTTCTTTTGGTGCCACGCTTTGTTCAATGACCTTGCCTTCTTCCACAGTATCCGAAGCCTGTTCTTTGACTTCAAGCTCCAGCTCATGGGCTTTCCCCCATGTTTCTACCTCTGCACGGGTTTTATCACTAAAGTCTGGTACTTCAATATCTTTTTCAAAGGTTTCTTCGCCTTTGGAATAAAAGACTCGTCCGACATCTCGACGATGATAGTTCTCTCGTGAGACTTCTTTATTGGTAAATTCTACTCGAATCGGTGCTTTTTCCTCGATCTCATCGTGGTATTCATCGACGATCGTCAAATTGTTTGCTTGATTTTTTTCGATCCACTCTGCTGCCTCGTCCCTCGTCATTTCCATAAAGTCTGGCAATGCCAATTTCTCTTCTGGATCAGGTCCTTGGCTCACGGTTAGATGCAGGGTGCTTCTTTTTCTGACTCGACTTCTGGCGGCTTCTGCTTGGGCGATCACTTGATTGGCTGGGGCTTCATCATAGGCTGGTGTGACATCAACCGCAAGATCATGTTCCGCTGCCCATTCTCTGACCTCTGAGATCTCTTTGTCCACAAAGTTATCCAACCGGACATACGCCAATTGGAAAAATAAAAAGCCGCTGAGTATAAAGAGTCCAAGCAAGGCAGCTAACCCTAGCAGTCGTTTTTTTCGCCGCTTCTTTTTGAAGGAGGGATCATGTTCGATCCCCTCTTCTAAAGAAGCTGAACCTTTTTCTTTGCGGGAAGCACGGGAAGAAGGTACTTCGGCTGCTGCTGATCCCTTGTCTGGCTGTTTCGGTTCTTCTTCAAACTTCGATAAAAAATCACTCATAGGCCGTCAACGCACCTTTTTTTAAGTAAAAAGTCTGATCTGACTGCTTGGCGATCTCGGTCGAATGGGTCACTACGATGATGCACTTGTTGTGGATCGCCGCTAGTTCTTTAAAAATATCCACGATTTCTTGTTCCATGCCTTCATCCAAATTCCCGGTAGGTTCATCGGCTAAAATGATATCAACGTTGGTCGCTAAAGCACGAGCGATGGCGACCCGCTGCTGTTCCCCACCGGAAAGCTGATTGACGAAACGATCGGCTTTCGTGGAATTGATGCCGATATAGTCCAGCAAACGATACGCAATTTGATCATGCTGATCCGGGAGTTTGTTGTCTGAAATCGCCATCGAAACAAGGACGTTTTCTAAAGCCGTCAAATAAGGGATCAAGTTGTAACTTTGAAAAATCAAACTGATTTTGTTGCGGCGATATTCTTCATAACCGATCGTTTTGATATTTTTTTCTTCAAAAAACACTTCCCCATCGGTTGGCTGATCCAATGCACTGATCAAGGAAAGAAAAGTGGTCTTTCCTGAGCCTGATTTTCCTAAGATCGTGTAAAATTTGCCTTTTTCAAAGGAGATATTGGTTTTATCTAAAATTTTCCGGCGATTCTCGCCATCTTGGTAGTAATACGTCATGTCTTTTGTTTCTAAAATTGCCATGTTCATCGCTCCTTACAGCATGATTTTTTTCGGATTCAACCGTAAAATATACAACAGCGGCACCACTGCCGAAAGCAAGATCGTCACGATCCCAGTCGCTAAAAAGGCGATCACATAAGATAAGGTATATTGAACGCGAAACGCCTCGTTGATCGTCGCTTGGTCGATTTTCGGTGCACCCACAAAGAATTGTTCCATCCCTGTCTGGTTTGCCTCTAGCATACTGCTGGTTAACAAAGATTCAGAAACCATCTTGCCCAGCATATTCCCTGTAACCAAGGAGATCAGCATTGCACTGACACCAATCAACAGGAGTTCGATCACAATCTGTGCAAACACGTATTTCCGGCGTTCCCCTAACGAAAGGTAGATACCTAACTCATATTTACGATCTCGGGTAAACAAGACAATGATCAAGGAGATAATAATCAAGGAAGCAATCACCGCAATCACTACGACATACGAGGAAATTTGTGATAAGCGATTCATACTGGTTCCCACACGGTCATACTCATCCGTAGAAGCATTGACCTTATAGCCATTTGGCAAGAGTGGTGTCACCTCTTGTTTGAATTGTTCTGCATCTTCTGGTTGATTCAAAATAAATTGCGGGGTAAAGAAATCCTTATCAGAACCAGGATCTGTCGCTGGAAATGCCGCTTGTTGCCCCGCACGTTCCTCTTCAACAATCGTTTTCACAGCATCATTTGGCATATAGATACGATTGAAGGGACTATCATCAAAAAAGGACGAACTCGAATTATCATTTTTTTCATTCGCTTTTTCTAAATTTGTGTTTTTAAAGATCCCGACGATTTCAATTGGGTAATCATTGCCTTTTTGTTTCTCTGTCTCTTCACCAGACGAATAGTCGATAAACTGTCCATCTAAGACCATGGTGTCACCGACGGCTAAGCCGTTTTCCTGAGCCAACTCTTCAGAAATCAACCCCACACGTTTTCCGGTACGCTGTTCCTCTTCAGTGAAGAAGCGTCCCTGTGTTAAATTCACCGTACCTTCTTCAAAGTCTAGCGGCTTTAAGAGATTGGTTCCTGCCAAATGGATCAAGGAAAGCATGCCCCCAACGATCATGACATTGTCATCATCTTCTTGACGACTAAAACGATAAGGTTTGAAGTTTTCAACAGCAATCGATGCTTCTCGCAAATAGTCATACTGTTTGACTTCCGAGCGCTCGCCAATTTGTTTGATCAGCTCCTCCGGCAGCGGCTGAATCTCCTCCATACTTGCGCCGCCCTCACTATTTGCCATCAAGGATTCATAGTCGATATCGATCGTTGCGAGGGAACCTAATTGGTTTTTGATCTGCTTTTCGACATTTTGAGTCGACTGATTGACCGCAATTGCGCCAGCGATCACATTTCCTAAAATTAGAATAACAGCAAACAATATTGCAGATTTTCCTCGCTTTCTCGTCACACTCAGCCATGCCCGTTTCATATAATTCAATTGCCAACATCCTCTCTTTTTTTCTCTAACAAAAGCATACTGGATGAACCTTTAGCGAATCTGTCATTTGGAAAATTTCTCAAAAAAAGCAGATTCATAGAGGACTTTTGATCAAGAAAGACTGTCATTGCAATGATCAGCACCAGAAATGACCACTATTTGAATAACAAAAAAAGCCTCCTAAAACGCTGCTTATAGGAAGCTCGGCTATATTTACATAAAAAAAGACAAAAACCGCATCCGGGTCTTTGCCTTTTCACAATCCTATTCGTCAATTTTCTCATTTAATTCGCTGTTACGATAGCCATATACAAAATAGATCGCGATTCCGATCACTAAGGAGATCCCAAAAACGATCCAGGTCGCCGTTTGTAGACGGGTCATCAAGAAGAGACAGCTGGCAACGGACAACAAAGGCAATAACGGTACCAGTGGTACTTTGAATTCGCCTTTAGCAGGTGGGCCCATCATCTTCCGCAGCTTGATGATTCCTAAGGACATTAAGATCATATACGACAATGCCGCAATGTTGGTCAATTCTGCCAAGATATTCAATGGGAAAGCTGCCGCAAAGAAGAAAGCAAAAACACCCGCGATGTAGGTCGCTTTCTTTGGTGTTTGATGCTTTGGATCAATGGCTTGCATCGCTTTTGGCAATAACCCATCTTTACTGATGGCATATAACAGACGCGCCAAGGAGTACATCATAGCGATCGTCACTGTTAATAAGGTCAAGATCGCACCCACAGAAATGATTGATCCGACAACCCCATGACCGACATAACGCATCGCAAAAGCTACCGGATCATTGACTCCTAATTCAGCAAACGGAACGATTCCCGTCATGATCAGTGTGACAATGATATAAAGGACAGTTGCGATCGCAATGGAACCAATGATTCCTCGAGGGACATTTTTCTTGGCATCTTCGACTTCTTCCGCCGCCATTGCGACGGCATCAAAGCCAAGAAAAGCAAAGAAAACTAACGCTGCACCATTAAAAACGCCTGAAAAACCAAAGGGCATAAAGGGCTGCCAGTTGTCTGGTTCCACGAAAAAGGCACCAAAGACGATAAACAAGAGGATCACGCCGAATTTGACCCATACCATGGCATTGTTCAAACGTAACGCTTTTTTCGCTTCTTGGCTGACCCACAAGGTTACAAAAATAATGACTAAACCAGCGATCAAATCAATGTAGGTCCCCTTGCTTGGGTCATAACCGCCCGTCAACGCAGTTGGTAAATGGATATCCGCACTGGCCAAAAAGCCTTGCACATAGCCTGACCAGCCAGATGCCACCGAAGAAACGGCCAATAAGAACTCGCAAATCAAAAACCAGCCTGCCAGCCACGCGGTAAATTCACCAAAAACGACATACAGATACGAATAGGCGCCCCCTAAAACGGGGATCCGAGAAGCAAATTCCGCAAAAGAAAGCCCTGATAACACAACAACGATACCAGCTACAACAAAGGAAAGAATCAATGCCGGTCCGGCATACTCAGCAGAAGCAGTCCCTGTAACAACAAAGATACCTGTGCCGATAATGGCGCCGATCCCCAACATAATCAAATCTTTTAACTTCAACTCTTTTTTTAAATTCGTCACACTTTCCCGTTGTATGACTTTTTTTCGAAATAAATCCATAACTCCTCCTCAAAAATATACGTTTATGTTGCTTTCATATACCCCAGCAAAACACCGCCGATAATCACCAGCAGACAACCAATCACCACATACCGCAGTTCTTTTTTGGTTTTCTTTTCGCCGAGAATAAAAATCCCGCCTAGCGTTGAAATGATGATTCCCATCTGCGACAATGAGAAGCCCACCGCTAGTCCGACGTGCTGAACCGTGATCAGCATGCAGACATTGCCGATGCCCCATAACAATCCTGACAAGGTATTTTTCCCTACAAAACGGTCGACCTTCGTCTTTCTTAAAGCAAATAGGCTGGCACCGATCAGCATCCCGACACTTTGTGGCAAAATGATCGCCAATGGGTCCAATCCTGCCCAAGTAATCAAAATCGTATAGGCGCCGTACCCAATAGTGGATGAGATCAATGCCCGAAATCCTTTAGGAAAATCAAGCATCTTGCTGCCGGCTTCTACCGGACTTTCACCATCTTGGCGAGCGGTCAGATAAGCCCCGATCACCAATAAGATCAACGCGCTAACACCTAATGCATAATCGCGGGTCTGGGTCCATTCCGCAAAAAACAATGCACCGGCGACCGTATTTAAAATCAGCTGCATGCCGGTTGAAAGCGGCAGTCCAACAGACACACCTAAATATTTCATGCCATGGAATTGACCGTTTTGACCGACGGACCAAAAGAGACCAGACAAAAGACCGATCAAAATCACCTTTCCATCAATCACTGGCATCGTCACAAAATATACGACCAGAGAAAAGAAAAAGGCACCAATCGTCATTCCTAGCGTTTGCTGGTTCGCATCCCCGCCAAGTTTGGCACTTACTAAACCAATGCTGCCCCACGCAAACATTGGTACTAATGCAACGAGTATCTCCATTTCATTCATCCTTACCATTCAATTTTAAACACAGGCTTTAGTGTATCAGTGAAAACGTTCTAGGGACAAGTGATTTTTGTCAAAAAACACAAAAAGATACTCGAAAAAAAGCAGATTAGCGTTTTTCCTCATAATAACTCAACAAGGGAAAGAACAGCGTCATGGTGGTTCCTTTTCCAACTGTCGACGAAGCCGTTAGCTCGATGCCTAATTCCTTCGCTAAACTTTTCGCTAAAAAGAGCCCTAATCCCGTCGAGTGGGTGTCCGTTTGGCGCCCATTTTCGCCCGTAAAGCCTTTATCAAAGATGCGACGCATGTCTTCTTTAGGAATGCCGATCCCACTATCTTGCAAGTGGAGATAGGTTCCTTGGGCATCTTTTTCGATCCGAATTGTCAGCTGCCCATTTTGTGGTGTGTACTTAACGGCATTGCTGACCAATTGTCGAAAGATAAAGCCGAGCCATTTTTCATCGGTCAACACTTGCTGATCCTCACCTTCAACGGCATAGTGCAGGTTCTTTTGGATAAAATAATTTGCCTGACTGCGTAAAACCGGCTGGATGACGGCTTTCAATGAAATTTCTTGGACCAGATAATCTTTTGAAAAGCTGTCCAAACGGGCGACGTACAAGACTTGCTCGACGTATTCGTTCATGCGGTTCAATTCATTTTCTAGTAAGATGAATTTTTCATCTGGAATATCAAATTCGATCGAATGCAAAAGCAATCGTGATGCGGCTAAAGGTACTTTGATTTCATGGACCCACGAATCGATGTATTCCTTTTGTTCTTCTTGATTGCTGACGACTTGCTGCATCAATTCTTGGTGCTCTCGGATCAACTGATTGATGTAAGATTCGATCCGTTCTTCTTCCGCCGAGCGTGCTCCTTGCAAGTAGTTTTGCAGCAAGCTGTCTCCGGGCTTGGGGGTGATTTTTTGCCAAAAACGCCGCTTAGATAAGTAGCTGATTGCCAAAAAGAACACCATCAAGACACTTTGCATCAAAAAGAGATAGCCGACTGTACCCCAATCCATCGGGGAATGAGGAGTCAGCCAAAAAACTAAGACCGTCAACACGAAAAAGACCAGCCAGCCAATAAACAGCAGCCAACGATCTTTCAAAAAACTGCGCAAAACCCGCCACTTTGTCATGGTACGATATACCCTTGACCAACCTTGGTTTCAATGTAGCCATTCATCCCCGCTTGTTCGATTTTTCGTCGCAAACGATTGATATTGACCGTCAAGGTATTGTCATCTACAAAACGCTCGTCATCCCATAAGGCCCGCAAGAGTTTTTCACGACTTAAAATCTTGCCGTGATTTTTCATCAAAATATACAGCAGGCGGTATTCGTTTTTGCTAAGATCGATGCTTTCGCCATTGATATACATGCTGCTGTTGTCGATATTGAGGGTCAAACCGTTATGCACTAACGTCTCGCTGCTGCTTTCTACATAGTTGTAGGAACGGCGCAATAAGGCATTGATTTTTGCAATCAGAACGTCGATCTCAAAAGGTTTTGTCACAAAATCGTCCGCCCCCATATTCATGGCCATGATCATATCCATATTGGTATTGCGACTGGAAATAAAAATGATTGGTACTTTGGAAGCTTCGCGGATTTTTTGACACCAATAGTAGCCATCAAAAACCGGCAAATTAATATCCAGTAAAATCAGTTGGGGCTCTTGTTCTTCAAAGTCAGTCAACACTTGATGGAAATCCGTCGTGCCAAAGGTCTCAAACTGCCATTTTTCTAGTTCTTCGATAATCAGTTGGCGAATCACCGCTTCATCTTCTACTACCATTATTTTTGCCATATCCGTGAATTCCCTCACTTTGCGTAATTTTCTCCTCTTTACTTTATCAAATATCAAAAACGAATGCGAACATTAATCGCCGTTTTTAGCAAACCCTAAAAAACCTCTTCACTGTCCTGAGGAATCAGTGAAGAGGCAAACAAAAAACGGACGACTAGGTTACTCGATGATCTCAACAGTCTCAATTAGTAGTTTTCCGATAAACAATAAAATCCCATCGAAAAAAAGCACACTCATGTTGACACCTAATAGCATTGATAACCGTTCAACGACATCGATTTTTGGTCGTTTGTTCAAATAACGAAACAAGAAAAAATTCACACCATACGTCACTGCCATGATCAGCAGCATCAAGATCACCATTTTAGTTCCCTGCTTTTCTTCAAATTTTTGGTTGCTGTGCTAAAAACTGTGTCAGTTTGCTTTGATCGATGGCTTCATACTGCGATAGGAAGCGACCGATTGCTTGAACGACTGCCGGTAGATGACCCGCTTCATCATTTTCGATCTGCAGCACCAGCAGTGGTTCGTGCAAGCTCATTCGCAGCAAGAACCAGCCTTGGCCATAGGGCGCTGTCAAGTTGATGCGAATGCCTTCCTCATTTTCTGGATCGATCTGCCAGCCTGGCAGCAAATGATCGGCTAAATCCGCGATCACTTGGCGACCATAGTCTTGATAGTCGGCTTTTTGGATCGCAAAGCGCAATTCTTGGGTCTCGGCGGGTTGTTGCAACGCCGCGATCAGCTCATCCAGTGTCGTGCCTTGCTGTTGCAATTGTGGCAGCATCATCAAGAGCTTGGCGATCACGTACGCCCCGTCATCTAAAAAGAAATTTTCTTTAAACGCGGCATGCCCGCTGGTTTCGATGGCTAACTGTGTGTCCAGTCCTGCTTCATTCAATTCAATCGCTTTGTTGATCACATTGCGGTAGCCAGAAATATAGCGTACTTGCTGTCCTCCCAGTGCTTCGATAAAAGTTTTTAAATGATTGGAGGTTGGCGAATTGGTGACGATGCGCGTGCCTGGGTGTTCCGCTAAGATGATCTTGCTTAATACAGCAATCATATTGTTGCGGTTCAAGGGCTCACCGCTTTTGGTCACGACAGCCGAGCGGTCGACATCGGTATCGAAAATAATGCCTAGATCGGCTTGTTCTCGTAAGACGGCTTCACGAATACTTGCCATCGCCTCTTTATTGTCTGGATTAGGGATATGATTGGGAAAATGCCCATCCGGTTCTAAAAATTGCGAGCCATTCGTATCTGCCCCTAGCGGCAGCAACACTTTTTCAGCAAAAAAGCCGCCGGCACCATTGCCTGCATCAACAATGATCTTTAATCCAGCCAAAGGTTTTTCCTCATTGGTTCCCATCCCTTGGCGAATTTTTTGCAGTAGATCTTGGGCATAGGGCGTCAGCAGGTCTTTTTGCTGATAGCTTCCTTTTTCCGCTGCCTCATGAACGGTAGTGTGGGTCAAAATATAGTGGATATCCATTTTTTCGGCACCGCCTTGGCGGCTGAAAATTTTTATTCCATTAAAGTAATAAGGCAAATGACTCGCTGTCAGCATCACACCAGCATCACAGTCGAAATCCGCAAACTGTGTGCTCATAAACATGGCTGGTGTCGTTGCCAAGCCACAATCGATCACTGCCACGCCTTCTTGCTGCAGCTGTGCCATCAACACTTCTTGCAGTGCTTCGCCACTCAAGCGACTGTCACGACCGACTGCCACGCGAAAAGGTCCGCTGCCCTTTGTTTCCAACCAGTTGCGCAAGCCCGAAGCAACTTGCCGAACCGCTTGCTCCGTCAGCGTCACCTGTTCTTTTTCTGTTGCGATCGCAATCCCTCGAATATCAGAACCATTTTGCAAATCAACGATGTTCATTTCCTCCACCCCTTCTTGTAACCGGAATCAATTTTATTATACCAGAGAAAAAAGGAAATGAAATTGCTTTTTAGTATTTTTTACTATAAATAGTTTGCTTTCCTTATTCTTTAAACGGAATCCCTTCCAGTTGCAGTAGTCGGCGTTTGGTTGCTAACCCGCCCCGATACCCCGTCAAGCGGCCGTTTTTTCCTAACACCCGATGACAAGGAACCACGATCATCATTGGGTTACGCCCCACTGCGTTGGCGACAGCTCGGACAGCGGTCGGACGTTGAATGCGCAGCGCCAAGTCACTGTACGTAGTGGTTTCACCATAAGGAATTTGGGTCAGTGCTTGCCAAACGGTTTGTTGAAACGGTGTCCCTACAAAATCAAACGCAAAAGTAAACGTCACTGGTTCCCCTGCAAAATAAGCTTGCAGCTGCGTTTCAATTACTGGATCAAGGTCAGCTATACTACTGATTTCAGCCAATGGAAAGAATTTGAGTAATTCATGATGATCCTGCTGCCGACCAAAATACACTAGCCCTTTTTCCGATTGGACCACCTCATACCATTCTTCGTCTAAAACGATCTTTGCCAATGCTAGTTTCATATTTTCACCTCGTGGAATCCATTTTCCGCAGCACAACTGCTTACGTGCTGCCGCCGTTCTACGGCTGTCTCAGTGACAGTATACCATTTTTTCGAGCTGCGCAAAAAAACCGACTGGCTTACTGCCAATCGGTCGTTGCAAACAAGGGGAAAATAGGCAGATCGCCAGTCGCTGCAGCTTCAAGCCGTAGCAATGGCAGAATCAATCCAATTCGATTTTCCCAGTATATAGCTGATAATAGGTGCCTTTTTCTGCCAACAGCGTTTCATGGGTCCCCCGCTCAATGATACGGCCATGATCCATCACCATGATGGCATCGGAGTTTTGGATTGTAGACAATCGATGGGCGATCACAAACACGGTCCGTCCAGACATCAAACGATCCATCCCTGATTGGACGATCCGCTCTGTACGGGTATCGATGCTTGAGGTGGCTTCGTCTAAGATCATCACTGGCGGATCAGCGATCGCTGCGCGAGCAATTGCCAACAGCTGCCGTTGACCTTGGGAAAGCCCTTCGCCATCGCCCGTGATCACGGTGTCGTATTTTTCTGGCAAATGATTGATAAACATGTCGGCATTGGCTAGTTTCGCTGCTGCCAGCACTTCTTCATCACTAGCATCCAGTTTTCCGAAGCGAATATTCTCGCGAATCGTTCCAGTAAACAAATGGGTGTCTTGCAAAACGATTCCTAATGAGCGACGGAGGGATTCCAGATGGATTTTTTCAATATTGATACCATCATAGCGAATCTTCCCGTCTTGGATGTTGTAGAATCGATTGATCAGATTGGTGATCGTTGTCTTACCAGCACCTGTTGCACCAACAAAGGCAACTTTTTGCCCAGGCTCTGCATACAGATTGATCTCATGTAAGACCAGTTGATTATCGACATAGCCGAAATCAACATCTTCAAATCGCACGTCTCCCGTCACTTCCGTATAGGTAATGGTTCCATCCTCGTGGGGATGTTTCCACGCCCACGTGCCTGTTCGTTCTTTGGTTTCAACTAGTTGACCTTGCGACCATTTGGCATTGACCAGTGTGACGTAGCCATGATCGATTTCTGGCGTTTCATCTAATAGGTTGAAAATTCGCTCAGCACCGGCTAATGCCATGATCACAAAGTTGATTTGTTGTGATACTTGGCTGATAGGGCCATTCAATGAACGGCTCAGTTGCAAGAAAGAAGCGATCATCCCGACCGTCAGTCCAGAAACACCATTGATGGCAAACAGGCCACCAATGATGGCGATCAAGACATATTGGACATTTAGTAAGTTCATCATGATCGGCATCAAGGTATTGGCATTGACATTGGCTTTAGTGGCACTTTCTTGCAGTTGATCATTTAAGGCATCAAATTCTTCCATGACGATTTTTTCATGATTGAAGATTTTGACGACTTTTTGTCCGTGCATCATTTCTTCGATATACCCGTTGACAGCGCCTAAATCTCGTTGCTGTGCGCCAAAGAAGCGGCCGCTGCGGCGAGAAATGATGCGGATCACATTCAGCATCAAAATAACCGACAGCATCACGAACAGAGTCAATGGAACACTGATGGAGAACATGGCGATAAAGACAGAACAAAAGGTTACCGCCGCCATCATCAAGTTTGGAATACTTTGGGAGATCATTTGACGCAACGTGTCCGTATCGTTGGTAAAGTGACTCATGATGTCGCCATCTGAGCGGGCATCAAAGTAGCCGACTGGTAGAGACTGCATATGTGTAAACATTTGGTCACGGATTTTTTTCTGCGTGCCCTCACTGATCTTGACCATCATAAAGTTATAGATCAGTGCGGCCAAGATCCCAATCAGGTAGATGATCGCCATTTGGACGATCGCCCGAAACAAGCCGCCAAAATCAGGATTGGCTTGCCCTAAAAGCGGTGTGATATGATCGTCGATCACGACTTGTAAAAACAACGAACCACGAACGTTGGCAAAAGCACTTAACAAGATCATAACAACGACGAATAGGAGTTGTCCTTTGTAGTCGCCAAACATCGTTCGCAATAAACGTTTTAATGTGCGCTTGGGATTTGCTGCTTGTCTATTCTTCACCTTCACCAAATCCTTTCTGCTGCGAATGGTACACTTCTTGATAGATGGCATTGTTTGCCAACAATTCTTCGTGGGTACCGATGCCATTGATTTTGCCATCATCCATTACGATGATCCGGTCGGCGTCTTCGATCGAATTGATCCGTTGGGAAATAATGATCGTCGTCGTTCCCGGAATTTCTCGTTTCAAGCCTTCGCGGATACTGCGATCGGTTTTGGTGTCGACGGCACTAGTAGAATCATCGAGAATCAAGATTTTCGGTTTCTTTAATAAGGCGCGAGCAATCGTCAACCGTTGTTTTTGCCCACCGGAAACATTGTTCCCTCCTTGTGAGATCTGCGTTTCATATTTATCAGGAAACTCTTGAATGAAGGGATCGGCTTGTGCAATCGTCGCCACGCGCTGGATCTCTTCATCCGACGCCTCTTCATTGCCCCAACGTAAATTGTCGTTGATGGTGCCGCTAAAGAGTACATTGTTTTGCAAGACCATACTTACTTGGTCCCGCAATGCTTCTAAATCATAGTCGCGAACATCATGACCGCCGACGATGACACGCCCTTCAATCACATCATATAAGCGCGGGATCAGCTGGACGAGGGTGGATTTCCCGCTCCCGGTTCCACCAATGATCCCAATGACTTCACCGGATTCGATGCGTAGATTCGCATCGGTCAGCGCCAACTTGTTTTTGTCATTGGCGTAACTAAAGCCGACATTTTCAAAAATGATGGAGCCGTCTTTGATTTCTTTGACTGGCTCGTCGGGATTTTTCAAGTCACTTTCTTCATCTAATACTTCCACGACCCGTTCTGCCGACGTTCGTGCGATCAAAATCTGCACGAAAGCCATCGACATCATCATCAAGCTCATCAAAATCTGCATCGTGTAGTTGAACATGCTGACTAATTCACCAGTCGTCAGGCTACTTTGTTCCACGATCAACTGGGCACCAAACCATGACAAGAGCAACATACATGTATAGACTGCAAATTGCATCAATGGCATGTTAAAAGAGACGATTCGTTGCGCAAGAGTGAAATTCCGATAAACATCGGTGGACACTTCGCCAAACAGTTCTTCTTGTTGTTCTTCCCGGACATACGATTTCACGACGCGAACCCCTTGTAGATTCTCTTGCACCACATTATTCAAGCGGTCATAAATGCGGAATACTTTTAGAAATAGCGGATGGGCAAAACGAATCACTAAGGCAAGGCCAATCGCTAAGATCGGTAAAACAACTAAGTAGATCGTCATAAGTTCTGGGCTGATGGTGCTAACCATTGCAAGTGAGAAAATCAGAACTAACGGACTGCGGACCAGAATACGAATAATCATTTGATACGCATTTTGGACGTTGGTCACGTCAGTGGTCAAGCGGGTGATCAAACTGGAGGAAGAAAAGCGGTCAATGTTTGAAAAGGAAAAATCTTGGATTCGGCGAAACAGATTGTGCCGCAGGTTGCGGGCAAAACCAGCCGAAGCGATCGCTGCCGTTCGTCCACCAAGCGTTCCTAAAAGTAATGCGATCAAGGAACATAAAAAAAGCAAGCCGCCATCTCTTAGAATCACACCGGCGTCTCCTTTTTCGATCCCTTGGTCGATCATCATGGCCATGATCAGGGGCATAATGACATCTAAGGCAACCTCTCCTGCTACATACACAGGGGTCAGCAAGCTGTCCTTCTTATAGCTGCCAACATTCGCGAGTAATTTTTTTATCATTTGTTTCGTCCCTTCTATAGATGGCACTGCGGAGCCATTTTTTCTCGTTACCATCAAGTTTACTTTATCGATCCAGCGATTTCAAGCGGCTCGCTCGTGTTTTTTTTACAATTAGTAAGTAAAAACACCCTTCCAAGGAAGGGTGCTTACCTTTTGATGCTGTGTGAAAAAGTGTCGGTTGCGAGATTATTCGGCAGCAGATGAACTAGCGGTACTGACCGGTTCATCCGCCTCCCCGCCATCCTCTGCCGGCGGTGTTTGGGTACTGCCTTGCAGATTGCCGCGGCTGATACCGATGGTGATCCACGTTTCTAGGGGAATGAACTCGCCGTAGCGGCTCATTTCAACGACGGTTCCTTTTGGTTCCGCCGAATCGACATAGTAGATTTCGTAATAGACATTGGCGCCTTTTGATTTGTATTCATCAAAGAATAGTTTTGGCAAGTCGCCTTCCGTTGCTTGGAAACGAATGTCTTTCAAATACGGTCTGCCTAATGAGTAGACGACTTTGACAGTTGGCAAAGTATCGCTTTCGCTGTACTCTTTGCCCGCTTCCTCCGACTGACTCAAGAAACTACCATACGCCACTTGATCGGAATAGACCGTGCTGACTTGCAGCGGGATTTTTGATTCTAGTCCTTGGGCTTCTTCGATCGTGTATTGTGAAAAATCTGGAACGGTCAAAGCTTGGCCTTTTGAGACCTTCACCACAAATTCTTCTTTTTTCGCAAGTTTGCTGCCTTTGACTGGTTCTTGTGAAACGACCAGATCCAGGGCGACACTGTCAGAAAAGACGGTTTCTTCTTTGTATTTCAAGTCATTCTTTTTCGCCCATTCAGAAGCTTCACTTTTGGCTTTGCCTGTAAAATCAGGTACTTCAATATTTTTTTCAAAGACTTCTTTGCCCTTTGAATAGTAGACACTCAAACGGTCTTTGCGTTTGTATTCGGCTAAATCAAGCTCTTTGTTGGCCGCCTCTTGTTTGATAAAAGCTTCTGCTGCTACATTGTCGTCAAATTGTTCGATCAAAGAGAGGTTTTCGGCTTTATTGCTAGCGATCCAATCTTTTGCTTCGGTCACTTGCATCGCTGAAAAATCCGGTAGCTCTAAGCGTTCTTCAGGATCAGGCCCGAGACTCGCCGTCAGTGTCAGTGTGGCACCCTTCTTGATTTTTTTCTCAGGGTCGACACTTTGGTCGATTACTTGGTTGACGTCTTTGTCAAAGTCATATTCTTGCTCCACTTTGATAGCGACGCCTTCTTCCATGCCCCACGTCCGCGCTTCTGACAGATCTTGGGCAGTGAAATCCGGCACCTTCACATGGGTCATCTGATAATAGACGATCCCGATCACGGCAACCGCCAAGGCGGTCAGTAAAGCAATCAGCAAGATTTTTTTCTGCTGACGCTTTTTGTAGGTCGGATCAAATTCCGTTTCTTCTTTACCAAAACGGCTGACTGGTTCCTTTGATGCTACCTTCTCAGTCCCAGAACTCGCCGCTTTTGCTTCAGTCGTCTGTGTTTGTTGACGGGCTGCCGAGCGACTCATCGGCTCACTAGCTGTCGGCTCTTCTGATTGGTGAACCGTCGTTGGCTCCGCTGGTTTGCTCGCTTGCTCCGCGCCTCTTGCATTTTGATCTCCGACAGGTTCGCTAGTTTTTTTCTCGCTATTGCCAGCGGATTTCTTTTTGCCATCATAGTTGTCCGGGCTAAAATTTGATAAAAAATCACTCATGTTTACTCAACACACCTTTACGTAAATACAAGACTTCATCCGCTTGTTGAGCGATCTCGTTAGCGTGGGTCACGACGATCACACATTTGTTGTGGACGTGTGCCAGCTCCTTAAAGATATCGATGATCTCTTGTTCCATTTCTTCATCCAAATTCCCCGTTGGTTCGTCCGCTAAAATGATATCGACATTGGTGGCTAACGCCCGGGCGATCGCTACCCGCTGTTGTTCTCCACCAGATAATTGATTGACGAGCCGATCGGCTTTTTCTTTGGTGATGCCTATATAATCCAGTAAATTGTATGCCACTTCTCGCTGATTGTCTGGCAGCTGATTTTTCGTGATCGCCATCGGCACTAAGACATTTTCAACTGCACTTAAATAGGGAATCAGATTATAGCTTTGGAAAATGATACTGATGTCGTCGCGGCGATAATTTTCATGCCCAATTTTTTCGATATCGGTGCCTTCATAAAGTACTTGACCGCTTTTCGGACTATCCAACGCACTGATCAAGGATAAAAACGTCGTTTTTCCCGAACCAGATTGCCCTAAGATGGCATAGAAAGTCCCTTTTTCAAAAGAAACAGAGGTCTCTTTCAGTATATAGCGGCGCTGATCGCCGTCTTGGTAATAGTAATCGACTGCTTTGGTTTCTAATAAAGTCATCGTTGGTTCCTCCTACATCATGATTTTCTTTGGATTCAAGCGTAAAATATACAACAGCGGTAAAATAGCTGAGAACAAGACGGTTCCTAAACCTAACAGCAGATACGTAATGATGTAGCCTGCTGAGAAGGACACTTGATAGGCATTCTTGATATCCATGTAATCAATATCAGCTGCCATCAAACCGCCAGAATAAACACCGCCCATATCATTTTGATTGCTCATCCAATCGTTTTGCATCAAGGTATTTGAAACGGCACCACCTAATAAGTTCCCGGTCACTAAGGACAATAGCAGTGCGGCTAAACTAACCAGCAAGACTTCAATCACGATCTGTCCAATGACTTTCCCACGGCTTTCCCCTAAGGAGAGATAGATGCCCAATTCTTGTTTCCGATCTCGTAAGAAAAGCAAGACCACTAAGGAAATAATAAAGATGGTTGCGATCGACGCAATGATCACGATGTAATTTGCGATCACCCCTAACCGAGTAAAGCCACCGGCGATCTGCTCGTATTGATCCGTATTAGCAATGATACGATAATATTGGGGCAATAACGCACCGGCTTCTTGTTTAAAGGCTTCGACGTCATCCGTTGAATTTAGGACAAAGATCGGTTGATAATAGGCGTCTGACTCTTCTTCGATCACTTCTTGACCCCAAAGTTTTTCAGACTGCAATTTGTTAAAATCTTGCACTAAATTATTGCTAGCATAAAAGGTATTGATTTGTTCCATCACTTGCCATACCTGATCACTATTTTGTGAATCACTTTGATCTGATGAACTACTTTGATTGCTTTGATCCTTTTTAATTACAGAAAAGATCCCTGCAATGGTCACGGGATAATCAAAGGTCGCGACACGATTGCCACTCTCAGCCGTTTCGTCCGTCGCATCCTCACTATCATCACTTACTCCCTCGCTTGAACCACCTTCCATCATGACTTCTGCCCGTGTATCCCATACCAATTGATCACCGACACTCAGGTTATTCAATTCTGCGATCTCTTTACTGATCAATACCGCGTTCGTCAATTCACTGACATCTTTTTCTGTCAATCCCTCGCCTTCCTCCAAGCGAATCAAGCCTTCTTGCATGTCTAATGGCTCAACCAAATTTCCGCCCTTCAAAGAGAAGTAGTTGCCACCCATGCCGACCGATCCATCCTCCGGCGTATAGGCTTTCAATTTTGTTGTTTCTAACCAAGCTTGATTTTGGTAATCAAAATATTTCACATAGCTTAATTGACCGATTTGCTCATAAAGATCCAGCGCTGGTGGTTTCGGATAAAAATCTTCTTGTGACTGCTCTTCCTCCGAAGCATCCGCATGGTCTTTTTCAAAACCTTCCCAATCCATTTCCACCGTAGCTACGTTCCCCATTTTGCGTTTCGTCTCTCGCTCCACGTTGGCAGTGGATTGTTGAATTGCTACAGCACCAGCGATCACATTGCCTAAAATAAATAGAACTAAAAATAAAATAAATGATTTCCCTTTTCTTCTGGTGATACTCTTTATTGCACGCTGCCAAAAGTTCATTGTTATTTCCTCCAGTGACATTATTTTTTAACAATTATTCCATACTTCTCCCTCAAGAACAATCGCAATAAAGGATCGTTTTTCGAATTTAAAATATTAAAAAACGGATGAAAAAGATATTTCCATTTAATAACCCTTATAAAAGAACAAGAAAAAGATGTTAAATAACAAATAAAAGAATGGAATTTTTGCTAACAGTTTTGTAAGATTTCCCGATTTCAACTTAGATTTCACTTGGATTCCATCAAAAATGCTTAGCGCTTTCGAGAGTATAAAAAAAACGAAGGAATTCTCCGACTCTTTTCCAGCGAGAAAATCCTTCGTTTTGTATTCCCTATTTTTCTTTCGTATCGATCACGATCGTCACCGGGCCATCATTGACCAAGGCGACTTGCATATCTGCGCCAAATTTTCCAGTAGCAACAGTGATGCCTTCGGCTTGTAAACCTTCATTAAAGGCTTCGTAAAGCGGGGTCGCAATACTTGGCGGTGCCGCTTGAATGAAACTAGGGCGATTGCCTTTCTTGGTCTCCCCATAAAGGGTGAACTGTGAAATACTCAAGACCGCGCCGTTTATGCTTTCCAGTGACCGATTCATTTTGCCCTCTTCGTCTTCAAAAACCCGCAGATTTTTGATTTTTCTTACGAGATAAGCCACATCGTCGCCTGTATCCTCATGGGTGATCCCCAACAAAACCATGAACCCTTGTTGGATCGCACCGACGATATTGTCCTCAATCGACACGCTTGCTTGACTGACTCGCTGGATCACTGCCCGCATTCTTTCTCACCCCTTCGTACGTCTGACGCTGTAAACATCTGGAATCTGCTTGATTTTATCAACGATCGATTTCAAATGAGTCAAATTCTGAATCGCCACCGTGATACGGATCGTTGCCATTTTGTCTTTATTGGTTTTGGCTTCGACACTCACTAAGCGTTTCGTGACGCTATTGACCGTCTGCAAGACATCGTTGAGCAACCCAGACCGATCATAGCCGTAGATCTCAAGATCGGCATCGTATTCTTTGTTGATGTCGGTGGCATCTTCCCACTCAACATCGATCAAACGGTTCGCTGCCTCTTTGTTTTGAACATTGGGGCAATCGCTGCGGTGGATCGAGATTCCCCGCCCTTTAGTAATATAGCCGACGATCGAATCCCCAGGAACCGGATTGCAGCAGCGGGAGATGCGGATCAACAAGTTATCGACCCCTTCAATGACAATGCCGCCTTCGTGACGAACCTTCATTTTTTCTGGTTCTTTTTTCGCCGGTTGATTGATCATCTCTTGGACTTGCTGCTTTTGCTTCTCGATTTGTTTCTCGCGCCGTTCTTCTTCGGTCAAACGGTTGGCTAAGGTCGTGGGACTGACTTCCCCATAGCCGACAGAGGCAAACAGGTCATCTTCTGTTTGATAATTGAATCGTTCGCAAGCTTCCGCCATTTTGCTTTTCGTCAAGAATTCTTTTGGCACAAAGCCCATATCTTGTAAGGTACGAACCACTGCCTCATGTCCTTTGATGATATTCTCATCACGATCTTGGGCTTTAAAAAATCGTTTGATTTTGTTCTTCGCTTTGCTGGTAGCCACTAGTTTGACCCAGTCGCGGCTTGGCCCAAAGGAATTCGGTGATGTCAGAATCTCAATAATGTCGCCATTTTTCAGCTTATAGTCTAATTGGACCATTTTGCCGTTGACCTTGGCACCAGTAGTTTTGTTGCCGATGTCGGTATGGATGCTATAGGCAAAATCCAGTGGACTGGAGCCTTGAGGCAACTCCGTCACATCACCTTTTGGCGTAAATACATAGACTTTGTCGCTGAAAATATCGCCTTTGACACCTTCCATAAATTCAGAAGCATCATAGCTTTCATCTTGCAGTTCCAAGATTTCACGGAACCAGCCAACTTGTTGGGTCATCTTGTCGGCTCGGACTTTTTCGGTCTTGCCTTCTTTATAGGCCCAGTGCGCAGCAACCCCAAATTCAGCGATCTCATGCATTTCATGGGTCCGAATTTGGATCTCGACAGGATTGCCTTTGGGACCAATGACCGTCGTATGCAGCGATTGGTACATGTTGGCTTTTGGCATAGCGATATAGTCCTTGAACCGCCCAGGCATTGGTTTCCATTTTGTATGGATCGTTCCCAAAACCGCGTAACAATCTTTGATGGAGTCAACGATCACTCGGATCGCCAACAAATCATAAATTTCATTGAACTGTTTCTTTTGGTCTTTCATTTTGCGATAGATCGAGTAAATATGCTTTGGTCGACCATAGATCTCAGCATAGATATCTAGTTCCTCCGTAGCGATCCGAATCTCTTCCACGGTTTCGGAAACGTAGGATTCCCGTTCTTCTCGTTTGGTCTGCATCAAATGCACGATTCGGTAATATTGCTGTGGATTCAAGTAACGCAAAGAAATATCTTCTAGTTCCCATTTGATTCGGCTGATCCCTAAACGATGAGCCAATGGGGCATAGATTTCCATCGTTTCTTGGGCGATGCGGCGTTGTTTGTCTTCCCGCAGATGTTTCAACGTACGCATATTATGTAAACGGTCAGCCAGTTTGACCATGATGACCCGTAAATCTTGCGCCATGGCGATCAACATTTTCCGATGATTTTCTGCTAATTGTTCTTCATGAGATTTGTACTTGATCTTACCCAGCTTGGTCACGCCATCCACTAGCATCGCTACATCGGCACCGAATTCTTCTTTCAGATCGGCTAACGTCACATCGGTATCTTCGACGACATCATGCAAAAAACCAGTTGCAACGGTATGAGGGTCCATCTGCAATTCTGCCAAGATCCCCGCAACTTGGATTGGATGAATAATGTAAGGCTCGCCGGATTTACGGAATTGTTCTTTATGGGCTTCTGTCGCGTAATCTAATGCTTTTTGGACAAAGGCAACATGTTCTTCACTCATATAATGAGCGACCAATTTGATGACATTGGGCCCGGTCAATATAACTTCTTTTGCCATTCATTCCGCCTCCTGCTTTTCTTTTTTGTGCTATCAAAAAGGCAGACAGAAGTCGCTGTTAACGTTTCGTCACGCACCCAAAGCCTTGCGGACAAACGTTCTAAGCATGGGACTCCTGTCTAACCTGCAGTTCTTATTTAGTAGTATTATTATACAAATTTTTCAGCTATTTTTCAATCGCTGTTGTTCAAAGCACATCGGGTGCCGGCTTGTCCTTAAGCAATTCTTCAAAAACATGATACGAGAGCCCGATTTTCTCGGCGCCGGCAGCCTGTAGTGATTGCATAGCTTGTTCATCTATTGTGTCAGGATTGATCTGGATCGATAGTTGACTGCCACCATCTAAGGAAAACAAGCTCACGTCGTGCAATGCTTCTGCTAGTGGTTGTTTTTGTCCTAACACGATCTTTGGCCATGCTTCTTCTTTCAAGCGTTGTGCCACTTGGATCTTCGTCAATTCATTCATGATCTCGGTTTGCACAGCTAAGCGGATCTCCCCTCCTGTCAAGGTCAAGGAGCGAATCGTTTCGGTCAATTCCGCAAAGCCACGATCATTTTCCATGAAGGAAGAAGCCGGTAGCCAGACTTCCAAAAAATCGGCACCTTCCATAAACGCCCGACCGATTTCAAACGCTACCTTTGCCAGTGTTCCTTGGGCAAGGGGGTAATCGATCACTGCGCCGATTTGTAAGGAAGAGCCTTGTGCCAAGATTTTCGCCCGCCGAATGGCACTAGGCAAAACGACGACTTCCTTTAAAGCCGTTTTATATTGATTGATAAAATCCTTCAAGACCCAGTCGGTCATATCGGCCGTCAACAAACGGACACTGATTGCTTCTTGGTTCTTATTCATCAACTCACATCCTCTTTAATTCCGTTAGCACACTGACAGCACTTAAAAAATAAAACGGTGCTGTTTCTGTTCGTAAAATCCGAGGGCCTAACCCGCATAATTTAGCGTTGTTTTCCTGGGCTCCTTCGATTTCGGAGGGGGTCAGACCGCCTTCTGGGCCAAAGATCGCTAAAACTTTGCTACCAACGGGCAATTCGGTGATCACTTGCAGCAGCATCGCTACTTCTCCTTGCTTGGCTGATTCTTCATAAGCCACTAGGACCGCATCGTACTGACTGAGGCTTTGCCAAAATGCTTTGGCGTTATCCAGTAGTGTGATGGCTGGTGCGATCTGCCGTTGGGATTGCTCCGCCGCTTCTTGGGCGATTTTTTGCAGCCGCTGCTGCTTTTTCTGTAACTTCTTTTGATCCCATTTCACGACCGAAGTTTGCGCAGGAAAACCGATAAATGCTGCCGCCCCAAGTTCCGTGCCTTTTTGAACGATCAAGTCCAGCTTGTCGCCTTTCGGGTAGCCGCTAGCGATCGTGACCTGCAGCGGCAATTCCTTGTCCTGCTGTTCTTTTTCGACTTCCTCTAAGTAAACCGTTTCTTCATCGGCCTCTTTGATCTTGGCGATGATCGCCAAATGATCCTCAAAAACTAAACCGACTTTCGTGCCGGGAGTCATGCGCATCACTCGGATCATATGGTGGAAGGGTTCTCCCGAAACGGCAAACACCGCTTTTGCTTCATAAGGCTCCTGTAAAAAATATCGCTGCATCTTACTCTACCTCTGGTTTTTTAAAGGCGATCGCATACCAGTCTTTTTGATTGAACAATTGATCGATCTCAAAGCCTTGTGCGATCATGGCATCGATCACTAATTGTTTTTTCGTCTCAATGATCCCAGAAACGATCAAGGTGCCCTCTTGCTTCAATAAACGCCATGCATCAGGGATCATCAATAAAATGATATCCGCTAAAATATTGGCAACGATAAGATCAGCAGGGACCGTCACCCCTTGCAAAAGGTCATTGGCTTGCACGGTCACATCGTGAGCAATGGGGTTCATCGCCATATTTTCTTGGGCGGACCTCACAGCGACTTCATCTAGATCATAAGCAAACACGTCTTTGGCACCTAAATATTTGCTGGCGATACTTAACACCCCTGAGCCCGTCCCGACATCTAAGACGGTTTCACCGCCCCGCAAGTAGACTTCTAGGGCTTGTAATGTCAAGCGTGTCGTAGGATGCGTGCCGGTCCCAAAGGCCATTCCCGGATCAAGGGTGATGATCTTTTCATCTTCTTGCAGCGGTTGATAGTTTTCCCAGCTCGGCACGATCGTCAGATAGCGGGAGATACGGACTGGATGGTAATATTTTTTCCAGGCCGTTGCCCATGCTTCTTCCACGACCTCGCTCGTTGTGATGGTGTTTTTGCCGATTGCCAAACCATACTCCGGCAGACGGTCGATGGCTGCTTTGATCGTCGGCAGCACTTCTGGCAAAAAAATCGTCTCTGGGAAATAGGCACTGACTTGCGCACCTTCTTCTAAGGTCGTATAGGTTTCTTTATCCAAAATTTCGCCATACGCATCGCTTTTAAAATTTTCGACATCTAAAACGTCCTCGATCGCTACCCCACTTGCTCCGTGTTCCATTAAAATATTGGCGACTGCTTCCACTGCTTCGCTAGCTGTCGCTACGGTTACTTCATTCCATTTCATGTTCGTTCTCCTTAGTAACTAGGGTACGGGATCATGGTTTCCCCAGCCCCGGCTTGATAGTTCGTCATTTTCTCCACAAATGCTTCTTCGTTGAATCGCAATTCAAAGATCGCTTCTTCACTGTCATCGTTCAAGAAATCAAGCAGATCGCTTTGGCCTTCTTCTAAAATTTCTTGAATGTAATCAACCAATCCGTCTAACAACGCTTTTTGGATCCCTTTTTTTCCTGCATAAGGAATCGTCGCTAAATAATCTTCTTCATCAAACGTTGATTTTTGTGGATCATACAACAAAATCCCATCTTCAAATTCAATGATCGCTTCCTCTGATGCCACACCTTGCGCATCGTCGATTTGGACTTGTTGAGGATTTTCGGCAAACAAGCGCAACACCAATTCGATGGTATGATTTTTGGCATCCCAATCGATCGCCACATCATAATCGGAGATTTTTTTCGTTAATCGCTGATCTAAGTAAGTCAATATCGTTTCTTTCGCCATCACTATTCCTTCTTTCTAGCCAGCCATGATCTTGCTGAACAGCGGCTTTTCGTATATTTGTTAAATAAGGATTACCAGCTACCGCAAATCGAAGCGGCATCTGAGTCCACTCCCCTTTGTTCGGGATACCAATTCGAGGCAATGCCAAAATTTCTTTTGGGGTACGTCGGCGCTCAGGAACCAAATGCAGCGGACTCGTAAAAATCGATTCGCCGTAAAGCTCAGCTGGAATCTGTAGTGCCTGTACTAGTTTCCCGGGGCCATTGGCTACATCCGGTCCCGTTTTTTGTCGCTGTTGTTCCATCAAGTCAATCCCATCCACCGGTTCTAGCCCGCGAATCATGATTCCTTGTGGGATGCCTTTTGGTTGCGTAATAAAGTTGACAATTCGATGCGTATGCATCGTATATAAATAAATCGTGCCGGGTTCCTGATACATCGCCCGAACCCTTGGTGTGTTTCGCATGCCCACACTATGAGCCGCCAGATCATCGGGACCTAGATACGCTTCACAATCCACGATATACCCACCTAATGTTCCTTCTGGGATCTCATGTTCCAAATACATTCCTAATAAGGCACGTGCGATGGTCGTTGTCGGCTGTGTCGCAAATAGTGCCATTAATTCATCCATTCTCATCACCCTCTTTATTCTACACAATTCTCGGTCAACTTACTATCTTTGACTACAGAGTTGCGGTGATCTCAACGATTTCTTTTCAACGAACCTGTTTTTTGCTGACTGAGTGGAAAATACGCGCCCTTTTGTTTTCGTAAGGACGCAAATCAGCTTGTTTATGAGAATGTACGTTCTTATGTTATACTTACAGGAAAAGGAGAGGATCGTTTTATGCAGCAGCCACTTGCTTATCGAATGCGGCCACGGAACTTAGATGAAGTCGTCGGACAGCAGCATTTGGTTGGCCCGGGGAAAATCATTCGCCGAATGGTCGAAGCCAAAATGCTTTCTTCGATGATCCTATACGGACCGCCGGGAACCGGAAAAACCAGCATTGCCAGTGCGATTGCCGGCTCGACACGCTATGCGTTTCGCATGCTGAACGCCGCCACAGATACAAAAAAAGACCTGCAAATCGTGGCAGAGGAAGCCAAAATGAGCGGTACTGTCATTTTATTGCTTGATGAAGTCCATCGACTAGACAAGACAAAACAAGACTTTTTACTGCCCCATTTAGAAAGCGGCAAGATTATTATGATCGGTGCCACGACGGAAAATCCCTACATTACGATCAATCCAGCGATTCGCAGTCGGACACAGATTTTTGAAGTCAAACCGCTCCAAGAAGAAGATATTTTGACCGCCATTGATCAAGCTTTAGCAGATGAAACTCGCGGACTTGGATCAGAAACCATCGTATTGACCGATGATGCCCGCTTGCATCTCTCGCGAGCGACCAACGGTGATTTACGAAGCGCCCTCAATGGCTTAGAACTCGCTGCCCGTTCCACACCAAAAGGACCAGACGGCATTATTCATTTGACCTTAGCGATCATCGAAGAGTGCGTACAGCGCAAAGCATTGACCCATGATAAAGATGGGGATGCGCACTATGATGTGATCTCTGCTTTTCAAAAATCGATTCGCGGCAGCGATGTGGATGGTGCGCTGCATTACTTAGGTCGTTTAGTAGAGGCAGGCGATTTGGCGATCATTTGTCGGCGCTTGATGGTCATCGGTTATGAAGACATCGGTTTAGCTAACCCAGCAGCCGCTGCTCGAACCGTCAATGCTGTGTTAGCCGCTGAACGTTTGGGCTTGCCGGAAGCTCGGATCCCTTTGGCCGATACGGTGGTCGATCTATGTTTGTCACCAAAATCCAACTCGGCCTACATGGCATTGGATGCAGCGATCGCAGATATTCGTAGCGGTAAAGCTGGAGATGTCCCGGATCATTTACGAGACAGTCATTACAAAGGCGCCGAAAGTTTGAATCGAGGAGTTGGCTATCAATACCCACATAATTTTGATGATGCATGGGTCGATCAGCAATATTTACCTGATAAGCTAAAAGGTACCCACTATTATCAACCGAAAGCCACCGGTAAATATGAGCAAGCGTTGGGCCAACGGTACCAACAATTGCAGCAACGAAAGAAAAAAAACTAGGTGCTTAGAAAAAATAGTGACTTTTTGGCATCGTTTTCAAACAACTTTATTGCACCTTCGTCATTCCTATGCTACTATAAGGGTGGAAATTCTGTGATGTACGAGTTGTCCCTTTTGTGTGTTGACCGAACATTTTTATTGATATCTTGGGATCCGTCTTGTGTCAATGCTGGTAACATGCCTTTTCCTTTGGTAGTTCGAAGCTTAGACCGTGGAACCCACCTGCTAGAATTTGCGGGATCAATACTATGGGAAAAAGAACGGCATCAACGGATATTACCCATTCTTTTTAGAATGTGCCATCTGTTTTTAACAGATGGCTTTTTTGCGTTTTCTAGCCGTTAGAAACCGTGCAACGTCCTCCATCTGATATCAAAGTAAGGGTGGCTTTTGCTATTCTTTCTAGGGTTCGCTATACTAAATCTATCAACTTAGAATAGGATGGCGTATGTTTATGATTCTTCTATTATTTACGATCGTGGCACTCGTATTATTCGGCACCAGTTATTTGCTTTATGCCAAACAAGCGATTTTTTTCACTTTGATCCCTACTACTGAGGCGAATAAAGTCTTCTTAAAAACCTATAGCCTCATTCATTTCCTTTTAGGCGTAGTGGCATTGGTTGTGGGCTTTGTCGATAGAGAGCTGATTGCCTTGTTTTATTTGGCGTTGTTGCTGCTCTCTTCCGCTTCATTCAGCATCTTGCTGGCACAAAAAATGAAAAAAAAGGAAGATTAGGTTTTCTTTTTCCAGAAAAAAGCATTACAATAAAAGTAGAAGATAACAGATGGGAGTGTTTCTTATGTTACAACAATATCAACGAATCATGGTAGCCGTCGATGGGTCTAGCGAGTCAGAATTAGCCTTCAAAAAAGCCGTGAATGTGGCACAGCGGAATGATTCTGAATTAGTTTTAGCACATGTGATCGACACTCGGGCCTTTCAAACCGTTTCTTCTTTTGACGGCATGCTTGCTGAGCAAGCAACCGAAATGGCCAAACAAACTTTGAAAGACTATGAGGATTATGCCCGCAAACACCAAGTAACTGCAGTCAAAACAGTGATTGAATACGGCTCGCCAAAACCAATCATTGCCAAACAATTGCCCGAAGATCACAACATCGATTTGATTATGATCGGTGCCACTGGTTTAAATGCCGTGGAACGAATCTTTATCGGTTCCGTGTCTGAGTATGTCATTCGCCATGCTGGCTGTGATGTGTTAGTTGTGCGGACAGACCTAGAAAACAAAGTCCCAGCAAAAGACCACACGAAAGCTTAATAGTGAGACGACCTGTCGCTGCTTGGCAGGTTTTTTTGTGCAAAAAAAACCGTGACAAAAGCAAAAGAGTTAACGAGCACTTAGGTCTCATTGGTCTTTTTGCCTTTGGTCACAGCTCTTTGACAAGTCGGTTATCCAAACTTGTACAGCAAAAAATGAAAGCAAAGTAATAGGTACTCCTATCTAACCATGTTTCCTTTTGATTGTAAATAGTTTTTCTGAATTTTCTGAATAAATAGTTAATTTACCCATCCTTAAATAAAAAAAGCAAAGCGTCGCTTCCCTTAGGAAAAACGACGCCAAAATCTATGGTGATAATGGGCTATCCAAAGGACGCTGGTCAAGAGGATCACAAAGAAAACCGGACCATTCAATAACCAAAAATCAACCGAAGTCGCAGCAAAGCCATAAAGGATGATAACAATGACGGAAAGAAATAGCGTTGCGACTGTTCCAATGGCTAACCCAAGACTCCCCGCCCCTCTCGTAAACAATTGACTGATATTGGTCCAATCCAAAAGCAGCAATCGATAATCCCGAGCAAAATATTTCAAGCACAAAAGAAAACTGCTCCAAAGTGCTCCTACTAGGAAAGAGATAGCCAAAATCAGCGGCATTTTGAATAAAAGCACTGCTGCCAGCACGATGACTGCCGTTAAGCTCAGCTGCAAAACGACGCCAAAGCGGAATTTTTCCCGCAAGTAGCGCTTCATCGATAGCGGCAAGGAGCGGACAAACAAGAAATTCTCCTGATCCAATGAAATCAAATTACTGATAAAAGAAGTCGGGTTGACCATCAGTGCCGCCAAGGCGATCCCCGCCACGAAAACAACACCGATAAACCGCTCATCCAATTCACTTAACTGAATCGCTCCTGTAAACACAAAAGACACTAAGAAAATGATGGGCATCAGCAACGAAGAAGAAAAGACTTGCATGATCAAATTCGGATCACGGATCAACTGCGAATTGTAATTAAACAACAGCTGGCCCAAGCCTTGATTGGGCTTATGTTTCCGACGAACACTCCCTTGGTTAGGCGCCGCGGCTGCCACTTGCTCATAAAACTTCGGCAAGATCAATCGATAGAGGGCAAAAAGCAGCACGCCTGCTGTGGCGATGATCCCTAGCAAGCTAAGCAAACCGGTCGTTTGAAACGGTGCCACCATCACATAATAAAAAGGCAATAAAAAGCTGATCGCTCCCCGGTCTACCACGTCTGTCTCATAAGTATTCACCTGATTCATCATTAAGACCCCGATCACAACAACCAGCATCGTCACGCCTAGCAATAAACTAGTGACCAATTTTTTATGCTTCAAGAAAAACTTGGTGCGGGTCAGGCTGAAGACGATCAAGCTGCAAATGCTGAAGATCAAGACTAAAAACAAGCCGAACAGCAAGAACGCCCATAAGATCGTCAGCAAGAAAAAGACGTTTGCCCGAATCCCTGTCAGGAGAAATAAGACCAACAAAGGAAAAATAAACGGCGCAACGGTAAGAAATACCACCACGATCTTTGCCAGAAAAATTTCACTCTGTCGAAAGGGCAGCGGCAAATACGCTGGCAGATCTTGACTTTCGAAGAAGACATTGTAAATGGACGAAATCCCTTGGGAAAAGCCTAAGATTCCGAACAAAGCGACATAATAGGTAAAAAAGCCCGGCATCTGACTAAAATCCAATGTGATCATCGTCAAGCCATAGATTAGGAGAAACACTACCCCAGAAAGCGCATATTGAAACAACAGATAACTGGTCAAGGTCGAACCAGCCTTGCCTTTTTTGCGGGCTTTGTCTGTTAGTTGGGGATTGGCATACCGCAAATTAACGGAGGTCAGCGTCAGAAATTGTTGTTTTCGCATCTACGCTTCCTCCGCTTCTGCAAGAATCGCTTCTTCTTGACTTCTCCCAGTCATTTGCAGATAGATCGTTTCCAAAGAAAGCGACGGATGCTGTGCCAGCAAATCTGCCACTGAGCCATTGTACAGCAGCTCACCTTTTTTCAAAATCGCTAATTGATCACACAACTGCTGGGCGGTGTCTAAGACGTGGGTAGAAAAAATCACGGTCTTGCCCTTGGCAGCATGCTGTTTCATCATTTCTTTTAAATCATACGCTGCTTGGGGATCTAAGCCTTGCAATGGTTCGTCCAAGATCCAAATGTCCGGATCGGGGATCAATGCCCCAATCAGCAGCGTTTTTTGCCGCATTCCATGGGAAAAGCTAGCGATGGTCTCTTCTTCATGAGACAGCATATCAAACAAGCGCCCTAATTTTTGCAAACGCTCGGCCTTTTCCGCTGCTGGCACCTCATACGCTGCGGCAATCAAGTCCCAATACTCCCCTGCCGTTAGCTGTAAAAACAAATCTGGCGTGTCCGGCACATAGGCAATTTGTTTTTTTATCGCTTCCCGATGTTCCACGAGGGATTGACCGTCAAAAAAGATTTCCCCACTCGTCGGTTGTAAAATACTAACTAAGCTTTTGATCGTTGTCGACTTCCCTGCCCCGTTGTGTCCCAGAAAGCCAAAGATCTCCCCTTGACGAATCGTCAGGGAAAGATCAGACAATGCTTTTTTTGGTCCATATTGTTTCGTCAGATTCTTGATCTCAATCATTTTCCTGCCTCCTTATTCCATACCTATTGTTATCTTACGCTGAAACGTAGTAAAAGAAAAATGTTTATTGCCATTTTTATCAAATCAATTGACAGGAGCTGCAAAAACAAAGATAATAAGAGCACTTTAGGGGAGTAGCACATGGATCGTTCCATGATCTTAGATCAACAGCAAGCGGGAATCCGCTGGTTTAAGATGTTTCTTGCAAGACCTAAGTGGCAAGGGGCCGCTTAGGTCTTTTTGCAGTTTAAAATGGAGGGAAAACAGTCAATGAGTTCAAGTAAAATGAAAAAAGTGACCGCCGGCGGACTTTTAGTCGCCATGGGGGTGGTCTACGGTGATATCGGTACGAGCCCACTTTACGTAATGAAAGCCCTGGTGGAGGACAATGGCGGACTACGCACCTTAACGCCCGACTTTATCTTAGGCAGCGTCTCGCTCGTCTTTTGGACGCTGACCTTGTTAACGACGATCAAGTACGTCTTGATCGCATTAAACGCGGATAACCATGGAGAAGGCGGGATTTTTTCCCTTTATACCTTAGTTCGTAAAAACAGCCGCTACTTGATTATTCCAGCGATCATCGGGGGCGCAGCCCTGCTAGCAGATGGGGTATTGACGCCTGCCGTGACCGTAACCACTGCCATCGAAGGATTACGGGGAATTCCAGCCTTTTTTGATCGCTTCGGCAATGACCAATCGATCATCGTCGGCATCACCTTAGCAATCTTATTGGTCCTCTTTGCCCTGCAGCGCTTTGGGACTGAGTTTGTCGGCAAAGCCTTCGGACCGATCATGCTAGGCTGGTTCACCTTCTTGGGCATCGTCGGTGTGATGAACTTTGCCGGTGACCTTTCGGTGATTCGGGCCCTTGATCCCCGGTATGCGATCAATCTGCTCTTTAGTCCCGATAACAGCGCTGGTCTCTTTATTCTCGGCAATATCTTTTTGGCGACTACTGGTGCGGAAGCCCTCTACTCGGACTTAGGTCATGTGGGCAAAAAAAACATTTATGCCAGCTGGCCCTATATCAAAATCTGCTTGATGCTGAATTACTTTGGTCAAGCGGCGTGGCTGCTGCAAGTCTATCAAAACCCGACTTATCAAGAAATCGAAAACTTGAACCCATTTTTCCAAGCATTGCCGCAAGGGTGGACAGTCTTTGGTGTCAGCTTCGCCACACTCGCTGCCATCATTGCTTCGCAAGCTCTGCTGTCTGGCTCCTTTACCTTGGTTTCTGAAGCCATCAAGTTGAAACTATTGCCGCGGATGCAAATCATCTATCCGGGGGCGTCTATCGGGCAAATGTATATTCCTGCCTTGAACACCTTGCTGTGGATCGCCTGTTCCGGCGTGGTCTTATTCTTCCAGACCTCTACTCGGATGGAAGCCGCTTATGGATTGGCCATTACGGTAACGATGTTGATGACCACTATTTTGCTGTATTTCTACTTGCACCAAAACAAGAAGACCCGTTTCTTGGCACCGTTCATCACGCTCTTTTTTGCAGCGATCGAAGGCATTTTCTTTATCTCTAGTGCGACGAAATTTTTCCATGGCGGTTACGTTGCCATCTTATTAGCCAGCGTGATCATCGGTGTGATGCTGATTTGGGAATGGGGCAATCGTATTCAAGAAAATGCTGCCGAAGAAGTTGCACTTTCTACCTACATCCCTCAATTGAAACAGTTGCGGGAAGATGATTCTTTGCCATTATCTCAGACGAACGTCGTCTTCATGGTTCCTAAACTGCAAGACGATCAGATCGGTCAGCAGTTCATCTATTCCATTTTAGACAAACGGCCGAAGCGTGCCAAAGTGTATTGGTTCGTCAATGTGGAAGTCACCGATGAACCTTATACGAAAAAATATGAAGTTTCGATGGCAGATACCGATTTTATCGTTAAACTAAAGCTTTATCTCGGCTTTCGGGTGCCGCAAGAAGTCAATCTCTACATTCGCCAAATCATTCAAGAATTGATGAAAGATGGTCGCTTGCCGCTGCAGCCGCAACGCTATTCCTTAACGCCTGGACGCAATGTGGGTGATTTCCAATTCGTGATGATCGAAGAAGAGCTGTCGAATGCAACTGCATTAAGCAAATGGCAGAAGCAAGTCATGCAGACGAAGCTTTTTATCAAACGCCATACTATTTCACCTGAACGCTGGTTCGGCTTAGAATACAGCGATGTGGTTCATGAGACCGTTCCTTTGGTCATCGGTCAGATGAAAGAAAGCTCTCTGACAGAATTACGCATCGAGGAACGCTAAGAAACCGCCAGTACTGGTTGAACTTTCTGATACTTTCAGGTACACTGAAAAGACAAAGACACAAAGGAGGGAAAACGACCATGATGCGCATGACTAAAATAACAAGTAATGAAAATTACCAACGATACCATATCGCATTTAGCCATGCAATTGGTTTTACAGTTGCTGTTGACGGGACGAGTCTGTCCAAAACAGTTAAATTTACGTAAAATCAATGGCCATCTCAAGGTATTTTTCTCAAAAAAATCTGAGTTTAAATAACACTGGCCATGGATATCCATGGCCTTTTTGAGTGGTCTCAAGGAGAGAGATCATGATCATACAAGCAATTGCTATTAAAAAAACCATCGGCGGGAATCCGTTATTTGAGGAGTTATCCTGCCAAATCGAAGCTGGGGAAAAAATTGCCCTAGTCGGCATCAACGGAACGGGCAAATCAACCTTTTTACAAATCTTGACTGGCAGTGAAGGTGTCGATAGCGGCGTTATCAGCCGCCAAAAAGGCTTGAGGATCGGGACGGTCGAGCAAGAGCTGACAGTTTCTGAAGCAACCGTTACCCACTACCTGCTCCATTCTGCAGCTAACATTCAAGAACTCAAACAGCAAATGAGCCATTACGAAGCCTTGATGGCAGAACCCGATACTGATTTAGAGAAGTGTCTGATCCGTTATGGCGAGCTGCAGCAGCGCTTTGAAGAGCTGGGCGGTTATGGATTAGAAGACCGAATTTCCGCGATCTTACAAGGGTTAGGAATTCCCCATCGGCAGGACGCACGGTTAACAGACCTTAGCGGGGGTGAACGGGTCAAAGTCGCTTTAGCCAAAGTGTTAGTCACCGATGCTGACTTGCTGTTACTGGATGAACCAACCAATCACTTGGATCTTTCAAGTATCCGCTGGTTGGAAAATTATTTACAGAATACGAAAAAAGCGGTTCTAGTCGTTTCTCACGATCGACACTTTCTCGATCAAGTCACCACCAAGACCTGGGAACTGGAAGAAGGCGCCCTGATTGAGTATCCTGGGAACTATAGCCGATTTCGTGTCTTGAAAGAAGCTCGCTTGGCGGAGCTGACCAAAAATTACGAACTGCAGCAAAAAGAAGTCCAGCGACTGAAAGTCATGATTCGTCGATTTCGTCAGTGGGGCCATGAAGGAGACAATGAATCCTTCTTCAAAAAAGCCAAAGAATTGGAACGCCGCCTAGCGAAACTTACACTGGTCAAACCGCCAGCGCCCCCGAAAAATCGGCTGCAAGGCTTGGCAAATGGCGGAAAATCAGGTAAAGAGGTGTTCATCGTTCGCGACTTGCACCAGCAATATGCCGATCAGCTCCTATTCAAAGACAGCAGTTTTGCAATCTACCGTGGGGAGCATCTAGCCATCATCGGCGACAATGGTACCGGAAAATCAACCTTACTCACATTACTTCTCGGTGAGGAGCTTCCTAGCGGCGGCACTATCAAGCGCGGCAGCAGCTTACAAATCGGCTATTTGCCCCAACAGCTACAGTTTGCCGATACTGAGAGCCGCTTGTTGGCCTACGTACAGACGTTGACAGGAAACGAAGAGGCTGCTCGTCGGCAATTGGCCAAAAGTGGGTTTTATCAAAGTGATGTGGCCAAACGAATCAAAGATTTATCTGGTGGTGAAAAAATCCGTTTGGCGTTACTGAAACTCTTTTTAGAAAAAATCAACGTCCTGATTTTGGATGAACCAACCAATCACCTCGACAGCTATGCCCGAGAAGAAATTGAAGAAATGCTGCAAGATTATCAAGGGACCCTGCTGGCAGTCAGCCATGACCGCTACTTTTTGCAGCAGCACTTCCAAGAAGCCCTGGTCATTGCACAGCAGCAGATCACACGCCAGCCACTAAGCCCATTGATTGACTAAGACATTGATTCGCAACAAAAAAAACTTGATTTTCCTACAGTAAGCATGGGTTGTTCAATCCATGCATAGGCGGAAAATCAAGTTTTTATTTTTTGATCAATGAATGTTGCCGATCAAGTTGCGGATCGGTTTTCTAGCTAAATACAAGATGATGCCGACAACAACGGCTACTCCGCCGACGATGCCATAGTACATCCCTTCTGTTTGTGGTGTATAGAACCGAGCGATTTGCGCATTGATGGCTTGTGAAGAAGCGTCTGCTAACAACCAAATCGCCAAGGTTTGTGCTTCGAAAGCTTTCGGCGCTAGTTTGGTCGTCACCGACAAGCCCACAGGTGAAAGACACATTTCCCCCGCAATCATAATGAAGAAGCTCAATACCAACCATAATGGGCTGACCCGTTCTTCTACTCCAAACAAGAGGCTTGGCAGCATTAGCAATAGAAAGGACAAACCGGCTAAGACCAAACCAATGGCAAACTTCACTTCTGTCCGGGGTTGACGAGAACCTAGTTTGGTCCACAACCAGACAAAGACAGGTGTCAGTAAGACGACAAAAAGTGGATTTAAGGTTTGATACAAACTTGCTGGAATATTGATGCCGAATAACGTTGATTGCGTACGGTCAGCAGCAAACAATGCCAAGATCGATGAGCCTTGTTCTTCTAAGGACCAAAAGACGATCGCTGACAAGAACAGCGGAATGTAGGCCAACACTTTTTTCTTTTCATCTGGTGTGACATCTTTCGAACGCAGCATTTTGGTAAAGTAGTAGATCGGCAAGAAAATACCTAAAACACTGATGAAGTTGATGAAGAAATCAACCGTCAGATGGCCTGTTGCAGCAGCTGCGCCAAATAACACTGCCAATGCGAGAAGAACTAGAACGACTGCTCGGAAGAAGGTTTTCTTTTCGGCTGCCGATAAGGGATTCGTTGGCGCGATCGCTACACTTTTCAACGTGGTTTTTCCTTGCACATAATACTGCACCAAACCGATAAACATCCCGATAGCAGCAATCGAAAAGCCTAAGTGGTAGTTGACCTCTTGTCCTAAGATCCCGACGATGATCGGTGCTAACAAGCCACCGATATTGATCCCCATGTAGAAAATTGAGAAACCAGCATCCCGACGGATATCGTCTTTGCTGTACAAATGCCCCACCATACCCGACACGTTGGATTTCAAGAGTCCGGTTCCGATGACGATCAGCATCATGGACACAAACAACGCTGGAATCCCTAAAGGTGTTGCCAAGACGATGTGTCCTAACATGATCAAGATTCCACCATAAAAGACGGATTTATTTGATCCTAAAAGACGGTCCGAGATCCAACCGCCAACAATACTTGACATATACACTAAGGAACCGTAAATCGACATGATCGCCACAGCCGTTCCTTTTGGCAACCCTAAGCCGCCGTTGGCAACTGCATCGTACATGAAGTACACCAAAATCGCCCGCATACCATAATAACTGAATCGTTCCCACATTTCCGTGAAGAATAACGTCGACAGCCCTCGCGGCTGACCTAAGAATGTTTTTTCTTTTTCCATATGTAATGGCCCCTTATAAAAATTAATGAAAATAAAATAGCGGAATTTTTCTGAAAATTCACAAATGCCAGTTTATTCCCATTTGGCAACTTTTACAAGGGTATTTCCCTGAGAACATCTTGTAAAAAAGGAAGGAAATTTAAATTCAAATGAAAGCAAAATGAGAAGCCATCCACCTAGGTGCAGTATGAGCCAATTTTCATATGTATAATTATTAAATTTTCTGTTTAAAAAATTAGAAAATGGTCTTCACCAATTTTTCTCTCTAGTCCCGTTTTGCGGACTTTCCTACAAAAAAACACATGCAAGCATTTCTCTTGCATGTGTTTCAGCTTCTATTCTAAGAAATGTTTTCGCTTAGCCGCGTAAACGTTCCACATCACGAGCGATTATTAATTCTTCATCTGTTGGGATCAAAAGTACTTTGACTTTTGACTCTTCAGTTGAGATCACTAATTCTTCGCCGCGTTTTGCATTTTGATCGGCATCTAATTCGCAACCAAACCAAGTCATGCCTTTGATAACTTCGCTGCGGACGTGGGCATCATTTTCACCGATACCAGCAGTAAAGACGATCGCATCGACACCGTTCATGGTCGTTACATAGCCACCGATGTATTTACGGATGCGGTCAGTAAAGACGTCATAAGCAACTTTGACTTCTTCTTTGTCGTAGTTTGCTTCTAGATCGCGCATGTCGCTGGAAATACCAGTTAAGCCTAATAAACCAGATTTTTTGTTTAAAACATCCACCATTTCATCGATGTTCAAATCTAATTTTTCCATTAAGTAAGGCAAAACAGCAGGATCGATGTCACCAGAACGTGTTCCCATCGTTACACCAGCTAACGGCGTGAAGCCCATTGATGTATCTACTGATTTTCCGCCGTCAACCGCAGTGATCGACGCACCGTTCCCTAGATGGCAAGTGATGATTTTTAATTCTTCGATTGGTTTGCCTAACATTTCTGCCGCACGCTCAGAAACATAACGGTGGCTTGTACCGTGGAAGCCGTATTTACGTACTTTAAACTCGTTATAGTACTCTAATGGCAAGCTGTATAGGTAATTGTGTTTTGGCATCGTTGCATGGAAAGAAGTATCAAAAACAGCGACACTGATGATTTCAGGCAAGATTTTTTTGAAAGCAGTGATCCCCATCAAGTTTGCTGGGTTGTGTAATGGCGCAAATTCAGCCAATGCTTGGATGCGTTCCATCACTTCGTCTGTGATCACAACTGAATCAGGGAAATCTTCTCCGCCGTGAACGACGCGGTGACCGACGCCAGTGATTTCATCATAAGCACCTAAAATGTTTAATTCGATCAGTTGATCCAATAACATTTTTACAGCTACTTCGTGATCGTTGATATCGATGATTTGTTCGAATTTTTGATCTTCCCCATATTTGATGGTAAAGATAGAATCTTTCAAACCGATTCGTTCAACGATTCCTTTAGCGACAACTGTTTCCTCTGGCATTTGATATAATTGCCATTTTAAACTTGAACTTCCAGCATTGATTGCGATTGTTTTTGACATGATGATCTCCTTATCCGAATTATATTACAGATTTGCTGCTTTCCAAGCCGCAAATTGTTCAAAAAGTTTTGTGATGTTCTTTGGTTCTTTCAGTGAGGCTAGCTTGACCAGCAAGACTTCTTCTGCTTGTTTGCTTGTCCCTCCGTGGTTTTGTAAAAGCAATATACTTTTACGTGAATGTTCATTTTTAAAGAGTTCTTCAGGAAGCTGAATCATTCCTTGCAAATAAACCTTTTCTTTCAGCCATTTTTTCAAAAATTCACTCTGTTCCGTTTCCAAGAAATTGCTTGGTAGTAAGAACAAACCGTAACCGCCAGCTTTGACATAGTTCATCGCTTGTTCCATCAACAAATGATGGGCGTAACTGTGTCCTTCTGGAGCCGCCGTAATAAAGCTGCGGGCTTTGTCATCTTGTGGGTAATAGCCCACCGGTAGATCGCTGATCGCCAGATCCATCGGTTCGATCAAAAGCTCTTGCAAGCCATCTTGATGGAACAAATGCAAGGGCGCTTTGGTCCATTCGCCAGTTGCAGCTGCGATCGCCAACAAGGTTTCGTCAATATCCACACCGGTTCCTTCTACTGGACGCTTGGCTAATTGCAGATTCAGCAAGACTGTCAATAAGAGATTCCCCATGCCTACCGATAAATCAAGAAGTTTCACTGGTTGATCGGCACTACTCAACTGCTCGATCAAATAGACGAATAAAAACCCAAGACTATCTGGTGTCAGTTGGTGATTGGCCTGCAGGCGCTCCGTTTGGCTGCCTTTCAACAAAACCAACTGCGCAAGCTTGCGTTTTTCTTCTGCCGATAGTTCCATTGCTCGAATTTCTTGATAGATGGTTTCTAAACGAGCAGCAGTTGCTTCATCTGGTACCCCATCGATCACGCGAACTTGGTATTGATCAACAAAATTTTCGATCGTCTCTACGTAAGCATCAAAAAAAGACGTTTCCAATGCGTTTTGAAGCAGTTGGATCGCTTCAACGGTCAAATGAAAAGACGTTTCCATTTTTTCTGCGGACATCTTGCACCTCTTTTCAAAACTATAACAACATATATACCTGTTTAATTTTAGCCGATTCATCCAAAATAATCAATCGCTTTCGTTTAGAATAATTTGTGAAGCTGTAAACATTCTTTTTCTATTTCTGTATGAAAAAGGATGGTCGAAACAACCATCCTTTTCCTGTACTATTCTTCTTGGTCATCTGTGTCTATTTCAGGCTGCTCTTCAGGCAACAAAAAGGTAAAAGTAAATCGCCGACTTTTGACATAGCATTCGATCTGTAAGCTCTGTCCTTGCCGTTCATAAGTCAACTTTCCTACATTATAAAACCGTGTCCCTCGATCTTCCAACTCGTTTTGCAAGAATTCCGCATGGAAAAGTTCACTCATAATACGGGCTTCATAGGTTTCAATGGTTTTTGTATAAAAAAGGGCTGTTGTGCGGCTGTTTTCTAACACCAGCAATAACATCAAGCTCAACAGCTGCACAAACAACAATGCTGTGAGTAAAATACCGCCTTTATGCCGCCTCTTGTGAGTGTATTTTCCATTGTCCAATTTTCTGGTCTCCATTCTCAAAGGAAACGGTAAAGCGGATCGCTGCGCCAATTTTCTCAAAAGACACATCTGCCACTTCTGTCAACAACGGTTGATAGCCATTGTTGTCCCGTTTCCGCAACACGCGGTTGATGCGATCGATCGTTACCGAATTGTTTTGACTGCTTCGCAAATATAGCGTGTTCTCGCTGACTGATAGATAGACACAGGTACTTAATTCCCGTTCCAACTGAAACAAAAAAACATGCCATTCTTGATCTTTGCGAGCCATGATCTGCTGATTGACCGGTGCGAGGTGCTTGACGATCCCGCTGATCATCAATAAGCAGATCGCCAATACCCATAAAGACAACAGACACTCCAACAAAGTAAAGCCTTTACTCTTCATACACAATCTCCCAGAGCTGTTCGCCACTTTGGATGCGTGCCTGTTGATGCTGCGCTGCTTGCCAAAAGCGAACTTGATAGACCGTCTGACGCTGCGTCGTGTAGGTAATGGTTGACGCATCAAAGGAGTGGTTCTGGACTTCTTCATACAGCACCCGCAGCATTTGGGCTTTTTCCTGCAATGCCGCACTTTGCGTCAGTGAAGCGGTCTGCATCGCTAAAAACAATAACACACAGGTTGCCAACACCCCAAAGCCAATCAGGCTTTCTGCTAAGATGAACCCGCTATTCAACGATTTTTTCATAGCGTCCGCTCCCAAATAAAAACTTATAGCTGATGGTTTGCTTTTTCTCCTGCCAATAGAAAACGATCCTTCGCAGACTGCTATTGTTGCCGGACTGACTACTAAAAAGAATATCGGGAAACGCCTGCATCGCTAGTTGAGGAGGGACTTCGATCTTGGTGACCGGCTCAGTTGCAGCGCCATAAAATGAAACAGTTGGCGTTGGCGCTGCTTGATAAACGGCTCGGGTTTGTGTGTTATCGATGATGGCCGATTGCTGTATGGTATAGAGGCCTTTTTCTAAGCGTGCACAAAAGCCTAAGACTTCAGCAGATCGTTGATAGTACTCGATGGCCACGACGGGAAAAAAGAGAAACATACTACTGACCATGAGGACCAAAAGGCTTTCTATTAAAGTAAAACCAGCAAAAGAGCAACGTCGACAGCCCTTAGTCCCCTTGCTCATAAATCGCATATTGCTCCTCAGATACATACCCTTCAGCGATCAATTCTTCTCTCGAGGGCTCCCGATTTTCATTCAGACGAAAGAGTTCGATCTGGGTTTCCACCACTTTCACGATGGCCGCATTTCCTTTCTCATCAATGATTCCTCTTTGCTTGGCAAGATTTGGGACAAACAACAAAACCAAAATACTGATCACTAATAAAACAACCAACATTTCAACCAATGTAAAGCCTTTTTTGACACGCCAAATCCCCTGCTTGCGAGAAGATGCGACTTTCTTTTCTATCATTCGATCACTCCTTGGATATTTCCATAGATTGGTAAAAACATAGCGGCATAGATCCCAACGATCATTAAAGCAACCAACAAAAAAATCAGAGGCTGAACCCAGTGAATAGCTTTTTCGATTCGTTGAAACAAGCGATCCATCAATAATTGACTGTATAAAAAAAGCTCTTCTCCTAACTTTCCCCGTACTTCTCCTTGAAAGACGATCAAAGAAAATTCTGGTGTGAGAAACGAGAAATGACGAAGTTTTTCTGGGAGTTCTCCGCCAAGTGTCAAGGTCACTCGCAACTCTCGCGCTAATTCTTGGATCAAGGTAGCTTTATTGGTGTGCTCCATACACTCAATGATCTGTTGGATATCTAACCCTTGCTGAAACAACTTGCCCCATTCCAATGCGAAAAAACTCGTGTGATAACTCGTGTACAATGCTCCGAACAATGGCAGGTGGCTGAAGAATACAGCTTTTTGCAAGGCAGTGCGGCGGGCAAATACCCAGCGGCTGATCACAAAAAGCAGCACACTTACCAACAAGAAGAGGATAAGTACTGCTGGTGCCCAAGTGATGGCGCGAATGCCCCAATGACCTTCGTCGATCATGCCAGAGGCTAACAATTGAGGCATTAAAAAGCGATGCATGCCAAAGAGAGCCGCCACTAAAAAGACCAGTAGCAAAAGCGGATAGGCCGCTACTTTGTACAGCAGCTGTTTTTGCTTGTTGACCAATTTGTGGTAGTCGACCATCCGCCGCAAGGTCGTCGTGAGATTCCCATGACTTTCTGCTAAATAAAGCTGACTTTTTTCGGTAGCCGATAAAGACAACGGCGCTACTGCTGCTGCCAAGCTTTGCCCTTGGGCAAGATGGGCAATCAGCTGTTCGATCACAGGTTCAGAAAACTGGCGACTGCGCAGCAACACTTGGAGGCTTTCTTGTAGGGAAAAGCCACTCTCCAATAACACCGTGAAGGTGACCAAGAGGGCTTCAGTTGCACGGCGTGGTAGCTGGGGCTTCTTTTTCATAAACTTCATCGGTGATCCACCCACTTTCTTTCACTCGTTTTAATACGTGCTGCCACTGTTTTTCCACTTGCCCCTCATAAAAGTGATACGCCAGCAATCCATGGGGTTCGTTGACTTCATTCGGCAACAATCGCTGATAAATGATCCCTTGCAACGCGTGCGCCAGAAGATCGTCTGCCCCTAGCAATTCCAGCAGCCGTGTCTTGGTTTCTGCTACGCCTCGTGCATGGATCGTGGCAAATACTCGATGACCTGTCAGAGCGGCTCGTACAGCGGCTTGCGCCGTCTCTTTGTTACGGATCTCACCAATCAAAAGCAGGTCCGGACGATGCCGTAAAGACAAGCGAATCAATTCATCATAGTCTTGTCCGATTTTCAAATTGGTCTGTAGCTGCAAAAAATGCGGCTCTTCAATCTCCACAGGATCTTCGATGGTAATGACTTGTCCCTTGGTTGCCCGTGCTAATTGATACATGAGGGTCGATTTTCCTGAGCCAGTGGGACCAGAAAATAAATATAGGCCTCTTTGTTTGGTTGTCTGTTGGATCTGCTGGACGTCTTCTGCAAAAAAATAGCGCAGATGCTCCTTGTTCAAAGGATAAAGAAACCGCATCACGAGACTTTCACGCCCTTGATAATCACCCACCGTTGAGACGCGCAACCGCTGTAGCTGATCGCCTAACAGATAGCTGACTGCGCCTAACTGAGCTTTGCGCCGTTCTCCCACCTCCATTCCTCCTAAAAATTTGAAGCGGGTGATCAGCTGCTGAGCTTCTTCGTTGGTCAGTACTTGATAGGTCTTTCTGAGATAGCTTTTACTGAAAATCACCTCCATCTGTGTACCGCTAGGCAAAATGGTCAGATCCTGCATGTGTTCTTGTCTCCCATAATGAATCAACTCGTCTGAGAATGCTTGAATATCCACGACTTATCCCTCCTAAAAAGAAATACGCAAACGCTTTGAGAATAGAAAAAAAAGATGAAGCAAATTTGCTTCATCTTTCATCATTCGTTTATTTCTGTGGTTCTTTTGCCACAAATTGGGCTTCCACCCGATAGATCCGCTGCCCGCGGCTTGAGAATTTTTCTTCATATTCCGTCATGATATTGTTCTCAAAGGAACTGTTATGCAAGTCCAACCAAACTTGTTTGATAATCATGCCGTATTGAGAAAAGCTCGCTAAGGAATACTCAAACAATCCTTGGTTATCCGTTTTGAAATGGATCTCGCCGTTGGGACGTAAAATCTGCTCGTCGACTGCTAAAAAGGCTTTGGAAGTCAAACGGCGCTTCTCATGCTTCTTCTTAGGCCATGGATCAGAAAAATTCAAATAGATCTGGTCTACTTCATTGTCTGCAAAATAGTTGGTCAATGCGGAACCATCGACATGCAGCAGTTGCAAGTTCGGGATCTCCTGCTCGATCATTTTATCTAATGCGATCGAAACGACACTAATCTGCATTTCCACACCAATATAATTGATCTCGGGATGAGCTTTCGCCATTTCCGTAATAAATTGGCCTTTTCCCATTCCAATTTCGATATGCAGCGGGTGATCATTGCCAAAGCGTTCATGCCAACGCCCTTTCCATTCAGTAGGCTCTGCCACAACGTATTCTGGATGAGCGTCAATCAGCTCTTTTGCACCTGCACGTTTTCTTACTCTCATGTTTCTTCCTTTCCGAAAAAACAAGATGGAACCAAATTGCCTCGCTCCATCTTCTCTTCATTCGCTATAAATTCGTTTTAATTGTAAAATCTCTGCATTCATGGCTTTGTAATCGCCTCGCAGATAATATTTTTTGACCTCTTGCAGCATACTCAACAATGCGTACCAATAAATCTTTTCGATCACTTCGCTGCTGCTGTGGATACCATAGCGCACGAGCCAATGAGACCAGCCAGATAATGGCACATAGTGACCTAAAATAGTGCCGATATCGATTGCCGGATCTGCAAACATCACGGAATCCCAATCGACTAAATACAAATAGTTTTGACAAACTAGCCAATTTCGATAATTGACATCGCCATGGACGACCGCGGCTTTCTGCTCGTCAAAAGCTGGAATATTGGTTTTTAAATACTCGGTGACCAAATGAATAAAACGGTTTTGGGCGACCGCAGAAGGCAGCTGATCCTGATAATCCATCAGCATCTGTTCAGGCGATCTGACTTGTCCGCCGATTTTGCTTAGCATCTGTGCCAACGTTTTTGAATGATGCAAGTGATACAACACATCAATGACATCATTTCTTTGGCCGATTTCATCGGGATCTAAGACCCGTCCATCCAGCCATTCTTGTGCGGAGAGCGTATCCCCATTTCCCGTCCGTTTCGTCCAGACGAGTTTGGGTGCAATGCCCTCTTTAGAGAGTGCCGCAAGCATCGGGGTCGTATTTCGTTTGATAAAGACTTTGTCGTTGTCCTTGAGCCCGATATAGGCTTTCCCGGTGTCGCCTTTGATTGGCCGCATACGCCAATCTTGATCCAAGCGAATATCCATCCTAGCTTCTCTCCTTATTTCGCAGTACCTCTTATTCTAGCTTCCTAATGGGTCGCCGTCAAGCGCATATGCGTTCGCTTTTTGTAAGAGAGGCCACTTGTGGATCAGGCGTGCATTTTCTTTAATCGCCCTGGCAAGTAGATGCCTAAAAAAAGACCCGCAAACCCTAAGAAGCCAAGAAACGCGATACCGCCTTGCCAAACAAAAGGCAAGCGCAAGCAACAGATCACGCCGAAAAGAACTGCGGTCACCAGTAAGAGTGCCCCAAGAATTTTTTTGATCGCTGCGGCTTTTTGTTTTTCTGGCACGGGATACAGATGTGTCAAAACCATGTATTGAAACTCATTGATCAAAGGAATCAGTTGGAAACCGATCAGATAAAGAAACAAGCAGCCGATCAGCAGACTGATCCAAAGCTCATCGACAAAGAATAAGACGAACCCACCAATCAAAGTCAAACGGACATAAAGCCCGCCATATTGCCCCCCACGGATCACTCGGCGCAAGTAAAGATAGAGGTACGTATTGCTGTGCACTGGTTTGATCTTTGCCAGCAGCCAGTCGAGGTATTTGCGCCGTTTGGCTTCCGTCGTGATTTGGGGAACATCTGTAAATAAGTTGATAAACCGATAGATACGCATTAAGCGCGACTGTTCGGCTTGGATCATATAGTCCCAATCCAAAAGCTGGCTATTGGCTTTCAGTCCAAAGAGGAACCAGATTGCTTGGAAGATGCTGATCCCCAACCCTAGCCAAGGTGCTACATAAATACTGGCAAGTGTGGCAGCTAACGCACTTGCGAACCAGATGCCTCGCTGCTGTTTGACTTGCTGCTGAGTTTCTTGATACAAACGAATCCGTTGTAGTGAAAGATCCCCCAGTTTTAAGAGCCACATCATCCCTAAAAAGTATGGGAATGAGGCAAAGGTGCTGTTTGCTGTGACCACGACCAAAGGCATCGTTGCCCCTACGGTTAAAAATAAAACCCCAAAGGGCAGCCAGAGGGAATAACGTAACGCTTGGCTGAGATAACTTGTCATTTGTCCTTCTTTGGCTAACAGAAAAATCAAATCTGCCGGTTTCGTCAGTGTCGCTAAGCGTCCCAGCGGTAAAACAAAGAGCCAAACAGCGACCACGATGATGCCGCCTAATGGAAACGGCCGCGGCAATGTTTTTAGCAATTCAGAATAATAGAGCCCCAGACCTCCGACTAAGAAGGTGCTGATCAAAGCAAAATGATCATTGAAGACATAGCGCAAATAGCGTGTCATCTGTTTTTGATGCCGCTGTAAGCGTTGCGAGAAAAACTGCTTCATGCTTGACTCTCCTTTGTCAGTGCGAGGTACAGATCATCAAGGGAGGCTTCTGGTGCTTGAAATTGGCTTCTTAGTTCCGCCAATGTCCCTTGTGCGCGGATCTCACCGTTATGCAAGAGGATGAATTTGTCACAATACTTCTCTGCGGTTGCTAAAATGTGGGTGGACATCAAAATAGATGCCCCGGTTTGTTTCATCTCATTCATCAGTTCCAATAACGCATTGATCGCTAAAGGATCTAATCCTAGAAAGGGTTCATCAATGATGTAGACACTCGGCTCAATCAAAAAGGCACACAGTACCATAACTTTTTGTTTCATCCCTTTTGAAAAGTTTGCCGGGAACCAATCGAGTTTGTTTTCTAAGCGAAAGGTTTTTAGCAGGCGTTCTGCTCGCTTCATGGCTTCTTCTTGTGGAAGATCGTAGGCCATCGCCGTCACTTCAATGTGCTCTCTTAAGGTCAATTCTTCATATAAAGAAGGGGTTTCGGGGATATACCCGATTTGTTTGCGGTATTGCTCTGGGTTTTCTTTAAGGGTCAAGCCATCGATCGTGATGGTGCCGCTATGAGGTTGCAGTAAACCGATGATTTCTTTGATCGTCGTACTCTTCCCTGCCCCGTTCAAGCCGATCAAGCCAACGAGCTCCCCATCGCCGATCGTAAAATCAATATTTTTTAAGACTGGCAGCTGATTGTAGCCGCCTGTCACGTTTGCTACTTGTAAAGTCATTTTTTCCCTCCGATTCGCCTGATTATGGCTCTTTGTCAACGTAGGCTCTTTTTGTTCAATTCAGTCAGCTGGCAAAACAGTTGTTTATTTTTCTTTATTCGTGACTTGCAGGATAAATTCATTTTCTCCCACTGTAATGATTTCTTGCGCTAGTTCTTGGCTGCCAAAGCGCTCTTGCCACGTTTGTGCTTCGCTGGCTGGAAAGACGACCATTTGGATGGCACCAGCGGCAAGACGGGTGGTAAAGGCTTGGACAGCGGCTGGTTCGGCATAAGAAACCAGGCTGATCCGCAGCTCTTCTTTTTGATACCCTTGATCTATTGCCCATGCTTCAACGGCTGCTTCCAATTCACTTTGCACCGCAGGGTCCATTGCTGTTTCAGTGACAATGGCGGCATTGACTACTTCTTCTTGCGGACGTGTCAGAGAATAAGTGATTGAACCAGCAAACACCACAAACAGCGTGATCGCGATCAACCACTCTTTATAGGCATAGGCTAAGTAGCGAAGCTTCGCTGAAGTCGTTGTTTTTTTCTGTAAGGTTTCTTTAATGATCGGTTTCATAGGTTCCTTCTTTCCAAATGATTTCTGATATTAAGTCTAGGGTTGTTGGAATCTAAATGCAAGCGTTTCTCGCTTGCTTTTCGCATTTCTTTAAAAAAGCGCCTTTGTTGAAGGAACAGTTGCCTTGTTCCGACTTTTTCAAAGAGGAAACCAGACGAAAAAAAGCAAAATATGGTAAAGTAGAGGTAATAGATCAAGGAGGTTTTTTACAATGGAAAATTGTATTTTTTGTAAAATCAATAATCGTGAGATTCCTAGCTACAAAGTCTACGAGGATGAGCAAGTCTATGCCTTTTTAGATATTTCCCAAGTCACCCCTGGTCATACATTGGTCATTCCCAAAACGCATGTGACGGATATTTTCGAGTACGATGAAACGTTGGCAGCAGCGGTTTTTGCCCGTATCCCTAAGATTGCTCGGGCGATCGAAAAAGCATTCCCTGAGATCGAAGGCTTAAATATCATCAACAACAATAAAGAATTGGCGTACCAATCCGTCTTCCATTCCCATGTCCATTTGATTCCTCGCTACAGCAAAGACGATGATTTCAAGATCCATTTTGGCAATCATGCAGAGAATTACACGGGGCAAGAGCTGGCGGCAATCGCCGAAAAAATTGGAAAGCAGGTGAACTAAATGATCGGTAATTTTCTTAAAGGACTTTTGTTCGGTTCCATCGCCGGCGGCTTAGGCGGTTTGCTTTTTGCACCAAAAAGCGGCAATGAAACCCGTGAAGAATTGATTCGCTATTTAGATGACACGACAGAAGCGACCTTAGAATTCAATGACAGTGTCAAACAGCTCAAAGATGCTGTGATGGTAACCCGCAAAACGATCGACGAAACGATCCCAGTTGTGACCGAATCTTTCACGAAAGATTTGGAAGCCTTCAAATTCCAAGCACAACCGCGCCTTGCTCGGATAAAAACCCAAATGGAACAATTGAATCAGCACATCACGACGATTCAAGCCCAAAGCGCCGAGGATGACAAACAAATCGAAAATTTGTAGTTTTTATGAATTTTGTTTGAAACATCCGCTGTTTTCTTTCCAACCATTTCTAGAAGTGGTATAGTAGGTGCAGTGATTATTATGAATCTTTTTAGAATTAGGAGTGCTTAAACGAATGAAGAAAAAATTAATTTTAGTAGCAGTCAGTGCAATGAGTCTTTTTGCATTAGCGGCTTGTGGTAACTCAAGTGAGGAAATCGCAACAATGAAGGGCGGTAAAATCACTGTTCAAGATTTTTATGACAAAGCAAAAACAAGTTCAGAAAATCAACAAGCGTTGCGTCAAATGATCGTCTTAAAAGTGTTTGATGAAAAATACGGTGATGACGTAACAGAAGAAATGATCGACGAACAATTCAATAATGTGGCTGAACAATATGGCGGCAGTGATTCCTTTGAATCAACATTGACTGCCTCTGGTTATACGGTGAAATCTTACCGTGCAGAATTGAAACAACAACTTGCGTTACGTGAAGGCTTAAAAGCCAACATGGATATCACTGATGAAGACATGAAAACTGCTTGGGATTCTTTCCACCCTGAAGTAGAAGCACAAATCATCAAAGTAGCAAGTGAAGATGATGCCAAAGACGTCTTAGAAGAAGCGAAAAAAGATGATGCAGACTTTGGCGAAATCGCTAAAGAAAAATCAACGGATGCGGCAACAAAAGAAGATGGCGGAACGATCAAATTCGATTCTACTTCATCAGCTGTACCAAGTGAAGTAAAAACAGCCGCTTTTGATTTAAAAGATGGTGAAATCTCTGAAGTGATCTCTGCAACCAACACGTCAACTTACACGACGGAATACTATATCGTGAAAATGGTGAAAAACCAAGACAAAGGCAATGATATGGATAAATACAAAGATGAATTGACTGAAATTGCTCAAAACACTTTGTTGAATGATTCAACCTTTATGGCAGCAACGATCGGTCAAGAATTGCAAGCAGCTAATGTGAAAATGAAAGACTCTGACTTAGCAGACTTGCTTTCTGATTACATCACAGCGGCCGAAACAGAAGATTCAACTGCTGACTCTTCTGCTACCGATGCAACGGACAGCTCAGCGGCAGATTCTTCTGCTACTGATGCAACCGATGATTCTACTGCAACGAGTGAGAGTGCTACAGATTCTTCTGCTGAATAAACGAAAAAAGAAGTGCCGTCGTAGCGGCGCTTCTTTTTTTATGCTAATTAGGTTAATATTGCCGATTCAGCTACTTTTTCCAACATCTGAAAAACCACGCTAAGCAAGCCTAGCGTGGTTTTTGTTCTTTCCGTCATTCACTTTGGTTGATCGTGCTACAAGGTCACCGCTACACTTCTTTCGGTACATAAAAACTCCGATTGTCCATGCCAAAAATTCGGTCTGTGTATTGACCAGGTTCCGTTAAACGAATCGACGTCAGCATCATTTGCATGGAAGCATCCAAATTATCGATTTGATGGAGGATCTCCGCTTCCATTATGCGGGGGCGAACAGGTGACCCATATTCTAATAAGCCATGGTGGGCTAAAACCATATGCCGCAAAACAACGATATCTTCTTCTTTGTCATCAAATTTCAAAGCCATACAGGCTTGCGTGATTTCTTCATCCACTAAGACCAAATGCCCTACTAGATTCCCCGCCAAGGTATACTCTGTCGTCATCGGACCTGTCAACTCGATCACTTTTCCTAAATCATGCAAAATGATACCCGCATACAGTAGTGAAGCATTCAATTCAGGGTACTCTTTGACGATTGCTTTTCCTAACCGCAGCATAGTGGTCGTATGATACGCCAATCCACTGGCGAAGGCATGGTGATTGCGCTTCGCAGCTGGAAAGTCAAAGAATTCCTTTTTATACTTGTTCAGTAAGAAACGGACGATTCGATTCCAGTGAGGATTCGTGATCTCAAACAAGGTTTGACTGATTTCTTCTTCCATCTCTTCTTTTCGCAAGGGTGCTTTTTCCATGTATTGGCTTGGTTCATGGGGCTCTTCCGGTTTCGCTAAACGCAAATGCATGATTTTGACTTGCGGATTGCCTTGGTAGACCTCCCGTTTTCCATCTAGCAGTACTACTTTCCCGGGTTCAAAACGGGCGATTTCTTCATCTGATGCATCCCAGAACTTTCCGTCGATCGTGCCGGATGTATCTTGAAAGGTGAAGGCAATAAATTTTTTGCCGTTTTTCGCGATCCGCACATCGGCATTCTTGATCAGCAAGAAAAGTTGAAACGTTTCATCAACAGTTAATTCACGAATTTTTTTCATGGGCTTATTTGGCCGATCAGCCAAATCTTTCACTTCCTTTACTCAGATCCTGGATAGGCTGCTGGTACTTCTGATAATAGCTTACCATTTCTTGGTCAGAAGACAAACAAATTACTTGATAACTTTGCCCAAACTCTTTTAACAGTGCGGCAAACCGTTCCTTACGAACACTATCATAATGCAGCCAACCATCATCAATAATGATTGGACACAATGGGTGATTTTTTTGCAGTGCTAGATAACCGAAGCGTAACGCCATGATTAACTGATCCTTCGTGCCTGTGGACAGGTCGATGATCGAAAACGTCTCGCTGGCATTTGCCGCTACCAACAAGCCATTTTCCAAAAGAATCTTTTGATAACGTCCGTTTGATAGCTGTTCAAAATAGGTTGAAGCAGCCGACAATAGCTGCGGCAATTGCTGTTCTGACAACTCGGTCGTGACATCCGTTAAAATCGAAGCCGCCAACTGACGACTCCCCCATGCCACAGCAAGTTCTTCAATGACCGCCTTTAGCTCACTTTCTTCTTGATAAAGCTGATTCAAGGTGCCATTTTTTTGACTAGCTGCTGCTTCTAATTCCAAACGCTGTTTTTGCTCCGTCAACTGCTGTATTTGTGCCTGAAGCTGTGTTTGCTGCTGCTTGATCTGGTCTTTTTGCTGCAGCAATTCTGCTTGCGTCACTGGTTTAGGATAAATCGGTGTTAACATCACCGCCAATTCTTCTGCTCGCTGCTGCGTGCGTTGCGCCGCTTCCCATTGCTTCAACCAGAGGCTGATTTCTGCAGGGTGATCTAAGCCTTGTTGCTGTAAGAGATCACTGGCCTGGGAAAGCAGCTGGTCGCGTTCATTGCGGGTGCGGGTCAACTGTTGGGCCAGCAGCGTGCTAGGTTGTTGCAGTCGTGAAAGCTTGATTGTTTGCATCTCTTCATTAAACCTCTGCAAGATCGCTGCTTTTTCTAACAAGGTTTTGTTTTGCAACGGCAGCCACTCAGCATAAGGTCGGAACTGCTCGTCAAAGGGTGCCAGTTCTTCTGCGACGGCTTGCCGTTCTTGATAGGCTTGTTTGCGCTGCTGTGAGTAGGCTTGATAGCTAGCAACATCTTCATCATAGGCTAATAAATACGACTGCCAGCTTTCCACCGGCAAATTACCAAAAAAGGGTGTCAGGGCTTGGTGGGCACGATCGATCTGCTGCTGCTTTTGCTGCTGTTCATTTCCCAGCTGCGCCAACTCTTCTCCCAGCAGATCCAGCTGCATGAGAACCGTCTGCCATTCCTGTTTGATGCCTTGCTGTTTGTTTGGCGCTGCTTTCATCAACGGCAAAACACTGCCAATGATCGCTGCGATCCCTACACCTAGAGCAAGCCAGCGCCACGGACTCGGCAAAAAGATACCGATCACTACTAGCAGCCCACCGACGATCCCTAGCGGCCATAGCGGGCGAGAAACCGGCTTGCGGCCAATCAATTGAGGATGCTGCTGTTCTAAGCGAGCTGCGGTGGCTTGCAAAGGCTGCGCTTTTTCTTCTAAACGCATCATGCGCTTTTCGAGCTCTTCTAACTGCACACGTTCTTGTAGTAAACGTGTGGTTTGTTCATGGATCGAAGCCGTTACTAGCGGCGGCGATTCTCTGCTCCATTGGCGCTTTTCGACCAAGCGATTCAGCTCCGTGATGGCGACGGCTTCTTGATGATTGGCCGCTGCTTCACGATCTGCCAAACGCGCCATCGTCACTTGCTGCTGCAGCAAGTGATTGATTTGGTGCTCGTGATCAAGGTAAAAGAAATACTTATCTGATTCTTTTCCTTGCTCCAACTGATCTAATTCAGCTTCTTTTTTGCGAATTTCTTCCGTCAGCTGCTGATACTGCTGATAAAACTGTTTGATGGCTTGGACTTGCTGAGGATCGGCTAACGTATCTGCTGGTGCCATTTGCTGCCACTCTTCATAAAGCCCCCAATGACTCAGCTGCTGCTGATTTTCCTGATAGGCTTCATTCAATGCTTGAAACTGGTGTCGCAAGTCTTGGATCTGTTCTTGCAACTGGGCGATCTGCTGATACTGCTGTTGGATGCGGCTTTCTTCGCTTTCTTTTTCCGCAATCGTTTTTTGCAGTTTTTCTAATTGTTTTAACGCCTGATTCAAAGGCAGCTTTTGCCCCCGTGGCTTGTATTGCTGCTGATTGATGGTTTCATATTGTGCCACTTGCTGCAGCATTTTTTGACTGCCGCTGATTCCCAGAGAAATCAACGCTTGGTGCAGCTCATTTTCTTCTAGCTTATCGATCTGGGTCAATTGCTCTTGCTGAAAGGTAAAGACATCGAAGAACAATGCTCGATTGAGGGGCTGCAGGTGTTGTGCCAGCCATTGCTCATCGACCGTCTGACCAGCGACATGGACTTTGGCACGACCGCGGTCTACATGCCGATAGCGTTCCACGATCACTTCGCCGAAGGGTTCCAGCGCCAACCATAACTTGCCACCGTAAGCTGCACCGTTTTTGGGGGTATAGTCTTTTTTCTTGGCTGTCTTTTTCGGAAAGCCAAATAAGATGGCGGCAATAAATTGATACAACGTCGATTTTCCGATCTCGTTGTGCCCAAAGAGCAGCTGATTTTGCGGATGAAAGGCAAAGCTTTGTTCATGGTATTTCCCAAAACCGGTAATCTCTGCTTTTAAAATTCTCATGACTGCTCCTCCCATTGAAAGTCGTCTTTCAACAATTGCTTGGCTTGCTGCAAGACTTCTTCTTGAAATGATTCATGGGTGATCCCCCGCTGGATCAGCGGATGCTGCAATAGATCGGACAGTCGGTCCGCAAAGATCTCTGGTGACTCATACATCGCTAAAAACTGCAGCATATAGTCTTGTGGTACCGCCAATGCGATCTTGTCTTCATTGGCTTGCTCGACTTCAAGGGCATAGATTACTTGCAGCGGCTCTGTTTGTGCCAACCGTTCATTGAGGTAGGTCAGCCATTCATTTTTTTCCGCAGCTGGAAACCAATCTGGCGGCAGCTGCTGCACATCGGTCAACACCAGATGCAGCAAGCGCGAACGAGGACTTTTTAAGCGCTCGATGATCGCTGGCAATACGGCATTCGAGGCGGTCACATCCGCTAAGGAGACCACTTGCTTTTGCCAAGCGATTTCCGCGATCTCCAAGCGCTCGATTGTTGGTCCTTGTGGCGATAATTCTGCCAAAATCACCCCAGTCGCCTGCTCTTTCTTGGTCTTTCCTTGAGGCGTACCGGGATAGAGGATCGGTGGTTGCTCTGAGAGCGTCTTAGGTACATGGATGTGCCCCAAGCCCCAATAATCATAGCCTTTTTGCTTCATTTCACTGATTGAAAAGGGGGCATACCGTTCACCGGCTTGATCCCCGTGGTAAAGCCCAATATGGTAATCCACCGCTGCTCTTGCGGGAAATTCTGTTACTTTATTTTCAGCGATCCAAAGATGTTGGTAGCTAAATCCACTGATTGCATAGGTTTCACCGTTTTTCGTTGTTCCTTGTACCGTTTGAACTTCTTCCGATGAAAAGAGAATGACGTTTTCTGGAAAAGCAAACCAATACCGTTGCGGATCATAATAATCATGGTTGCCGAAAATCATATAGACTGGGATCTCTGCTTCTCCCAGTCGTTGCAGTTGGGCAAAAAAGTCATGCTGCACTTTTAGACTCGGCCGTGCTTGATGGAATGTATCCCCAGCCAGCAAAACAAAATCGACCGCTTTTTCTAAAGCAACATCCACCAAATTACGGATGATTTTTTGATTGATAGCAGGGAGTTGGGTCTTCACTTTTTCAGATAACAGATGGACCCCTTCAAATGACCGGTCGATATGCAGGTCTGCACTATGTAAAAATCGCATTTCTTTCTCCCTCCTTAATGCTTCTATCATAACATTTATCAGTCATTCCGTCAGCAAAATACGAAAATTTGTTCGCCTTTTTCATAAAAAAAACCAAAGAAGCGCTTTTGAAACTTCTTTGGAAACGACTCTTGCAGTTGCAGCCGATTTCTCTGAAGTTTCACTTGCTTCTTTGGTCTTTGTTTGTTGGCGATTACGCTTCGTATAGATCTCTTACAGGACCCATGATGATGCGGTTCAAGTCATTGGCCACTAAACTGAAGGCTTGCTCTTTTTGCATCAAGTCAGAAACGATGCCGTCTTGTTGAATTTTTTGCGATAATTCTTGGGCTTTTTGCGCTTCTTCTTCCGTCATTTCTTCGCCAGCCATCATTTTTTGTTGCAGGCTTTGTTGCAACTCTTGAAACTCTTTGAATAACGCGTACGCTTCTTCATTTGCTTTCAAACGGTCGAAAGAACCTTTCAGATCTTGAAATTGTTCTGACTCCCGTAATTCACGTTCTAATTGGTTTGCTGTATCATAAATATTTGCCATTTTGACGCCTCCTCTTTTTTTCTAGTATACCATTCTTCTCAGGTTCTAGACTAGCAGTTGCCTAATTCCTTTAATTTCCACTAATGGAATTCCACAAGCCGCCAAACAATTCTTTCGTTCCTTCTTTGATCTTGCTGCCGAATTCCTTCATACCTTCTTTGGCGCTTTCGGCAAAGTCATCGATGGTTTGTTGCCAATCATTGCTATTTTGTGACGTACTGCTATCAGGATCTGGTACCTCATCGGCTGCCATTAATTTTCCGCCTGTCCAATAAGCGTCTGCAACTTGGAATTGGGTGCCTTGACTATAAGGCAGTAAGCTTTCGGCCTCTGCTTTAAATATTTTCCCAACAACTTGTCCGCTAGTTCCCGTTAAGTAATGATCTTCACTCACATGTTCAAATCCTAGCCAGGTTGACAGAACCATATCAGGAGTATAGCCGACGATCCATTGGTCATTGACCTTAGAAGCATCAAAGTTGGTCTCTGTCGTACCCGTCTTACCGGCGATCGTAAAGCCGTACGGACTAGCACTAACCCCCGTCCCGTTAGAGAAGGTTCCTAGCATCATGCTCGTCATTTTATCAGCGGTCTCTTTAGAAATCACGCGTTTGCCTTGCACAGACGTATTGTCAACGATCACGGCACCAGTTGAATCAACTATTTTGGTGATCAAATGCGGTTTGTAGTAATACCCGCCATTAGCGAAAACGCCATACGCTGCTGCCATCGTCATTGGAGATTCCCCTTTTTCCAAACCACCTAATGCTAAGCCATAATATTTGTCGGATTCGGTCAAGGAAAGACCGAATTCTTGTGCTTTGCTATACCCGCGATCTAAGCCGATCTCATGCAGCAGCCAAACTGCTGGCAGATTCAAACTTTGGGCGAGGGCTTGGTACATGACTGCTTCGCCAGCATAGGTCCCGTCAAAGTTTTGAGCATCATAAAAATCAAGGGGCTCGTCTTTCAGGACACTGTCCGGTTCAAACCCAGCTTCTAGGGCAGGGGCGAAGACGCTGATCGGTTTGATCGTGGAACCTGGTGAACGTTTCATTTGCGTGGCAAAATTAAATCCTCTAAAGACGTGCTCACCACGACGACCCACCACCGCTTGCACCCCACCGGTATTCGGATCAAGTGCAACAGAGCCAGATTGCACCATCGTGCCATCAGCGGCATTTTCAGGGAACAAGGCATCGTTTTTATAGGCAGCTTCCATTTGTGCTTGGTAGTTTTGATCCAGGGCTGTATAGATCTTGTAGCCGCGATTCATGACATCATCGGCGTCCAACCCATAGGATTCGGCTTCGTCGATGACCGCATCGAAATAATAAGGATACTTATAGCCAGATTCTGAATTGCCAAATCCATCATAAAGTAAATTGGCTAAGGCAACTTGTGATTCTTGGTCAGCAACGGACTGGTCCAACTTGCCGTTATCCACCATCAAACTCAAGACGGTGTCGCGACGGTTCGTGGCGTTTTCCAGATTGTCGATCGGGTTATAGATCGAAGGACCTTTGAGCATCCCCACCAACGTCGCAGCTTCTCCCACGCTTAGTTCAGAAGCATTGACACCGAAATATTTTAGCGAGGCATCTTGAATGCCCCAAACCCCGTTACCGAAATAGGAACTGTTCAAATACATTTCTAAAATCTCATCTTTAGAATATTTCTTCTCGATCTCGATCGCTAAGAAAAGCTCCTTGGCTTTTCGACTAAAGGTTTGATCCAAGGACAGATAGGCATTTTTAGCAAGCTGCTGGGTGATGGTACTTCCCCCACCGCCTTCGGCACTGCGGTTGACCAGCATACGTAGGGCTGCCCGAGCGATCCCTTTGATATCAAACCCGTGGTGATTATAGAAGTTGCGGTCTTCAGTTGAGATCAAGGCGTTGACCACATCACTGGAGATGGCATCAAGAGAAACGTACGTGCCTTTTTGCGAGTACAACTGCCCTGCTTCATCACCATTGGCATCAAAAATCACCGTCGATTCTTTCAGACCTGACTCTAATTCACTGACTTTCGTATTTTTGGCGATATAAAATAAATACCCGCTCATGATTAAGATAGCAACTAAACTAAGTAAAATAAAAATTTTATTTACGTGGTATTTTTTCCAAACCCGCTTGCGCCATTGATGAAATTGCTGCAAATACGGTTTTAACCAGCGCCAAAAGGTCAGCCAACCGGTCTTTATTTTGTGAAGGATGTGTTTCCAATCCATTACTTCACGCTCCTTTGGTTAAGTGTAGCATAAATGACTTTCTTTGTTATACGGCTCTAGACGTAATTTCATTCGAAAAGAATGCTTTATTATTCTAGCATTGAATACTCTGTTTTTTATTGTTTTTTTTATAAGAAAAGCTTAAAGATGCTATAATAGTCGGTAGCGAATAGCAAAGAAAGGACGTTATTATGGAATACACCATGACTTTACCCGAAAATCACCCGCCCATGCCGCTTCGCGATTTGTTGGAACAGGAGTGGCTCGTTCCACGAAAAGTGCGCCATTTTCTGCGCACACGGAAAAATGTGGCCGTCAATCAGCAGCCCGCGATGTTTCATCAAGAAGTTCGTGGCGGCGATCAAATCACTTTGATCATTGAAGACAGTGATTACAGCTACCAGCCGATCCAGTTAGGCCAAGCGGACAAAGTCGACGTACTTTTTGAAGATGAACACTTATTGGTGCTGAACAAGCCTGCCGGGGTCAAGACGCACCCAAATCAGCCATTAGAAGCCGATACTCTGTTGAATGATGCAGCTGCTTACCTTGCGCCGAAACAGCAGCAGCCTTATGTGGTCCATCGTTTAGACAAAGAAACCAGCGGTGTGGTTTTATTTGCAAAAAATCCTTTGGTGTTGCCGATCTTGGGCCGAATGCTGGAAAACAAACAGATTTTCCGTCGCTATCAAGCCACTGTTTTGGGGAAACTTACGCAAGATCAAACGATCGCCAAAAAAATCGGTCGTGACCGTCACGATCGTCGCAAGCGGATCATTGACTCCCGCAACGGTCAGTCAGCCGTCACCCATGTAACCATCGCCCACGCCCAACAAAAGACAACCAATGTGTATTGTGTGTTAGAAACTGGTAGGACCCACCAAATTCGCGTCCACCTTGCCAGCATCGGTCATCCAGTCGTTGGCGACCCGCTTTACCAAAACAAACCAGCGCCACGTTTGCTGCTGCATGGCTACGAATTGCATCTAGAGCATCCTTTTACCAAAGAACAGTTAGTGATCATCGCTCAACCGGGCTTGTGGTAAGCAACCAAAAAGCATGACGACTTGAGGAATCCCTCTTGTCAGTCATGCTTTTTGGTTTCAGATGATTTTCTCCATGCTTCTACTTGGTATTTTGGTTTATAGCGGTAAGTAAGCTGCTGGATCAACGAAATCTGACCACAACGTCTTACTCAGTCCAAAGTGCAGATGGACGCCTGTCGAATTTCCAGTCGTCCCCATCGTACCGACTTGGTCGCCGACTGCAACGGTCGCCCCCTTTGAGACACTGACAGCTGTTAAATGAAAATAATACGAGTAAAAGCCATTATCGTGAGCCAAAATCACGTAATTTCCAGTGCTTGGGCCATAGCCAGCATCTTCTACCTGTCCATCACGAGCGGCGACGATCTTCTCCCCCGCTTGACCTGTGAAGTCGATCCCGTCATGCTGCGTCCCTGAAAAACCAGTCGGGTCTGCTCGAGTACCAAAACCGCTGGAGATCGACACGGAGCCAGTGATTGGCAGTGAAAATTCACTGGCTGCCGCTTTCTCCGCTGCTTCTTTGGCTTTTTGTTTCGCTTCTTCAGCTGCTTTTGCTTCTTGCTCCACTTTTTCTTGTAGGTCTTGCACTTGGGCTTGCGTCTGCTGCAGCTGCTCTTGTTGGGACTGCAATTCTTTTTTGGCTGTTGCTAATTGTTCTTCGCTATGTACTAATTGGGCTTGCGTCAAGGTTTGGTACGAAGTGATTCGTTGTTGTTCGGCTTCTTTTTCCGCCAATTGTTGGTTCACTTCCCGTAAAGCCGCTTGTTGTTCACTAAACTTGCGTAGTTGCTGGATCGTGGCTTGCGGTCCATCGACTACCAGACTGCTTTGCGCTTGGCTTCCTTGGTGCTGGGCTTTTTGATCATTCAGTGCAGTGATCTGCGTTTGAACTTCCTTGCTTTCTTCTGCCAATTGGCTTAATTCTTCCTGATAATCCGCTAATTGACTTTCCAACGCTGTGACTTTCTGTTGGCTGGTGGTGACTTCGTCTTCATAAGAGGCTAGTTCTGTGGTCAAAACCGTCAGTTCCTCGCTGCTCTTGGTTTCAGCAGCATAACTGATAGCTGGCTGGAAAAGAGGCAACGTAAGGGCGAGCAATAAAAAAATCTTTTTCTTCAATGAGGTAACTCCTTCTTTTTTTAGTAGCTTGGCTACTTTAACATGCTTATTCATGAAAAAAAAGAGGGTTTTTCCAACAGTTTAAAGTCTATTGTTGCAAACTTTCATGTAAATCACCTATAAAACGGGCTTTTTTTACAAATATTGCAGCCGAATAACAACTTTCATAAGAATTTCTTTAGCTCGCCGATCGTCTTATCCTCGCTCTTGCAGCTTCGCCAATTCCTCAGGAGTCAATTCCCGATACTCGCCTAATGCCAAATCATCTGGCAGGGACAGGCCTCCCATGCGAATCCGTTTCAAATAAACGACTTCTTTTCCTACTGCATGGACCATCCGTTTGACTTGATGAAACTTGCCTTCATGGAGGATCAGTTTGATTTCGCTGCGCGTTTCGTCTTCATCGACGTTGAGGATCTGCAGTTCAGCCGGCAAGGTCCACTCGCCGTCTAATTTGATGCCTTTGGCAAAGTTTTTTTGATCCTCCGCTGTCATGATTCCCTCGACTTGGGCATAATATTCTTTTTCCACATGCTTCTTAGGCGACAATAATTGATGCGCCAATCCGCCATCGTTCGTAATCAGCAAAAAGCCTTCGGTGTCTTTATCCAACCGTCCTACTGGAAACAAATCTTCGCGAAACGCTTCTTCAGAAAACAAATCTAAGACCGTCTCTTCATAGGAATCGACGGTTGCCGAAATCACTCCAGCGGGTTTATTCAGCAAATAATAAAACTGGCTTTGATAGACGATGGGTTCCCCCTCAAAACAAACGGTATCTTGTGTTTCTAGTACTTGCGCTTTGTCACTCTTGATGACTTGTCCATTGACGGTCACGAGACCTTTTTTGATCAACTGTTTCACTTCTTTGCGGGAGCCATAGCCCATATCCGCTAAAAACTTGTCTAAACGCATCGGTTTCTTCCTTTCATATAAAACAGCCGCCAAGGTCTCGCAAAGGAGGCTCAGCGGCTGCTTCTAGTTTTATTTGATGTGTAATTTCTGGCGTAAACGAACCATTGATGAGCCGAGTAGTTTTTCAGCTAAACGCAATTTCAGCGCAATGTAGATGTACACACTGCCACCGACTCCTGCTACTAGCAAGCTCAAGATAAAGGCTTGGACTTTTCTTTCCGAGCTAAAGATGAGACCAAAGAGTTGGCGGGCGATCAACGCTGCGATCACCATAATGATCGTCATCGCGCCAATCAATAACGTCCGTCGCAACGTTAAGTTTACATTGAAATGGCCTTTGCGAATCATCTTGCGAATGTTCAGCCAGCAGACGATCCCTAAAGCAATCGTCGTGGAAACTAATGGGCCATAAACTTGGAACAACCGAATCGCTGGATACTGCAGGATCAACTTCACCAGCAATCCTACAAAGAAGAAAACAACGGCTTCTTTGTTGTGGTACATTCCTTGCAGCATACTAGAACTAAGCATAAACAAGCCCAAGACCAGACCAGACAGACAGGCAGCGACTAAAACGCTCGCTCCTAACGCATCTGGACGATAAAACAAGGTGTATAAGGGATAAGACAGCACGATCATCCCGAAGGTCGCTGGGAACATTACAAAGGAATACAATTGTAAGTTGTTGCTGATCAATTTAGCTAAGTTCTTTTTGTCTTTTTTGGCGACTGCTTCACTGATCAAAGGCAAGCCTGTTGAAGCCATGGAAGTAGCTAATCCGATAACCACCATCGTCAACTTATCAGGGTTGCTACCGAAAATCGCCATTAATTCTAAGAGCTGATCATTTGAAAATTCAGTAAAACTACTCATGATCCGCACAAAGGTGTATTGATCCACCAATTTTAAAATCGTGATCCCAGAACCAACGATAATAAAAGGGATCGCTTCTTTGATGGTCGCTAAAACCAATTCTTTGGTTTGCAACACGGTTTCTTCTTTGCTCATATCGACTAAGACGTCCATCCGCACCCGTTGCTTTTGGAAGTAATAGCCTAAAACCAAAATACTGGCTAAGACACCGATAAAGGCGGCAAAGGTCGATTGCGTCACAGCCGCCGTGTATTCGCCTTCGATAACCCGCATAATGATGAAGGTCGCCAAAAGCATATAGCAGACGCGGGCGATTTGTTCGACAACTTGCGAGATCGCAAAAGGTTTCATGTCTTGGTTTCCTTGGAAGTATCCTCGCATAACACTCATACAAGGAAAGACCAATAGTGCAATGCTCAATGAGCGCATTGCAGGAATCAATTCTTCCCCGCCACCTGAAGCCGTTGCCAACCATGGGGCTGCCAAATACATGATTCCGGCGGTCACCACGCCAAAGCCTGCCATCAATTGGAAGGCCCTTAAAAAGAGCTTCTGGCTGGTGCGGTATTCTTGGCGAGAATTATAAAAAGAAATCTGCTTGGCAATTGCCGATGGGATCCCAGCAGTTGAGATCATTAAAAATAAGGCGTAAACATTATAGCCCATCCCAAATAACGCATTTGCTTTATCGGCATTTGCCCCCATCCAATAATACCAAGGTAAAATGTAAATGGCGCCAAGCAAACGTGAACCGATATTGCCCATTGTCATCCAAGCAGATCCTTGAGCCATTTTTTCTTGTGTAGTTAATTCTTTTGACACTGAACGCATGTGATTATCCATCGCCATTATCTCCAACTTTCTACAAACATATCCCTTCCATTTTAATTCGAAAAAGAGTTGGTCGCAATCTATTTTTGCAACATCTTAAAGTTTCTTCAAAATAAGAAGAAAAAAAAGAAAACTTTTCCCTCCTAAACGGCGGTTTTTAGGAGTTATGCTATAATAAGAGAAATCTTTAGAGGAATGAAGGAGAACAACGATGCAAAAGGAACTTATTACCGTGCCACAGATCCGCAAACTCTTATTGCAGGAAAACCTACTAAAAGAAATCATCACCCCCACTGATTGGGTTTATACCGTGCCGCAAGAAATGACTGATATTGCCTTTACCTCCTTAAGTTACGACTCGCGAACGGCCAATGCGGCAACGCTTTTTTTCTGTAAAGGGGCTTCTTTTAAAGAAAGCTACCTGGCCGCCGCCATTGATCAAGGCATTCAGTGCTACATTTCAGAAACACCTTATGACAACTTCGCAACCTACGGGATCATTGTTACGGACATTCGAGAAACGATGGCAGTGATCGCTCAAGCGTTTTATGGTAACCCGCAAGAACAGCTAGTGACCATCGGCATCACTGGCACAAAAGGCAAAACCAGCTGCGCCTATTTTGCTCGGGCGATTTTAGCAGAATCGACGGGTCAAAAAGTAGCATTCTTTTCATCGGAGGAAAACTCAGTCGATGGAAAAACCTTTAATGAAGCAGTGTTGACGACTCCCGAAACACTGGATCTTTATAAAATGATGGCTGAGGCTGTTGCAAACGGCATGACCCATCTTGTAATGGAAGTTTCTTCTCAAGCGTATAAAACCAAACGGGTCGCCGGCATTACCTTTGATATTGGCGCGTTCTTGAATATTTCGCCTGATCACATTGGACCGGTGGAACACCCGACTTATGATGATTACCTTTACTGCAAACGGGAACTGATCCGCAACAGCAAACAAATGATTTTAAATCGTCAAAGCGATCACTACCACTTGCTGCGAGAAACTTGTGAAGTCCATCAAGTTCCTTATATCACCTACGGACGTTCAGACGCCGATTATGTCGTCCAAGAAGGAATGGACCTAAAGAGTTTTGCCCTGACAGCTGCTTCTGATGTCTTGCAGGTCTCTGGTGAATATCAACTGGGGATCTTAGGTTCTTTCAACCATGAGAATGCCGCAGCGGCGATTTTGGCTGCCTGCTTAGCGGGTGCCTCTCGTAAGGACGCTCAGAAAGTCCTGCCGACAGTGATCATCCCTGGACGAATGATCGTTTTAGAAAAAGAAAATGGCGCCGTCATGATCGTTGACTATGCCCACAATTACCTGAGCTTCCAATCATTAAGTGAACTTGCCCGTCAATTACGCCCAGATGGCCGCCTGCTTTTTGTCACTGGCAGTGCTGGCGGAAAAGCCCAATCTCGCCGAGCAGATATGGGACGAGCGCTAGGAGAATATGCGGACAAAGTCTACCTGACCAGCGATGATCCTGATTTTGAAGAAGCAGCTGCGATCGCAAAAGAAATTGCAGATGCTATCACCAATCCTGAAGTTGCCATCATTCATGAGATGGATCGGGCTCAAGCCGTCAAATTGGCGATCGCTGAAGCAGACGGTCGTGATATCGTGATTATTGCGGGCAAAGGCGCCGAACAATACTTGAAAGTCGCTGGAAAAAAAGTCCCTTACATCGGTGACTTGACCTTAGCGCAGCAGCAAGCCAAGCACCAATAGCAACAAGTTGTCTCAACAAAAAAAGCTTTCAGATGATCCATTAAATCATCTGAAAGCTTTTTTCCTGTGTGATTAAGGTTGTTCATCTTCGTAAGTCTCATAGACATAGGGTGCGCCATCATAACGGAATTCTGTTGAAATGGCAGCGTCAAGGTCTTCGGTAAACATTCGCTTGCTGAAAGGAAACAAAAAGACTTGCCCTTCTTTGGCATCTTCGGCTGCTAAACGGTAAAACAGCTCTTCTTCTGTTAATTGTTGATTCAACTGTTCCAAGACATCGGCAGTGACTGCCTCTTCTTCATAGCCAGGTTTGGCAATCCGTGCATAATCTTCAAAAAAAGCCGTTTGGCCTTCAAATGATTGATACTCCATGTAAGTCCCCTCTTTCTTTTCTCTTTCTTTATTATACGAGAGTCTGTGAGGATCAGCGAATAATATGATCGCTAACAAGCGGAAATTTGGCTTTTTTAGCGCTTAAATATGTCAGAAACATTTCAAGTGTATTACGAATCAATTATTTGACAAAATCAGATTGAACACGTATCCAAATTTTGTATAATGATACATAGAGACTATAAAAGGGGCAAATGTAATGAACAACGCAAAGAAAAAATTATTCGTCGGTACTGGTGCTGCAATTGGTTTTGTCGCAATCGTTGCTATGATGGCTCAGTTCATGATTTCCAATCATCTATTTGGCGGAAGTGATGCTTCATCAGAAATTTTCACTCGCGCTACGTATCCAAACGGCTTTCTACTAGTGATCTTGATTCCATTGGTCGCAACAGCCGCTTTGTTCTATGGTATCATTCGCAAAAAATAACAAAAAAGTGTTGCTGAGAACCACTCAGTAACACTTTTTTTCTTTGTCGCTACCAAAAAGCTGCCTAACAGACCATTGACCTGTTAGGCAGCTACTTTTTTAGCGTTTAGTTTGCAACGATATTGACCAATTTATTGGGTACGACGATCACTTTGCGGATTGTTTTTCCTTGCAGCTGTTCTTGGACAAGTTCGTTTTCTTGGGCCAATTGTTCAAGCACAGCTTTTTCTGCGTCTGCTGGAACCATTGCTTTAGCACGAACTTTGCCGTTGACTTGAAAGACGACTTCGATCTCATCTTCCACTAGGGCACTTTCGTCATAGGTTGGCCAAGGCACATAAGAGATCCCATGGTCATTCCCGAGGATCGACCAGAGCTCTTCACCGATATGCGGTGCGATTGGAGCCAATAGCTGCACAAATCCTTCGACATACTCGTAAGGTAAGGCATCAGCTTTATACGCTTCATTGACGAAGACCATCAATTGGGAAATCGCTGTATTGAAATGCAGCTGTTCATAATCTTCCGTCACTTTTTTAACCGTTTGGTTATACACCTTCGACAATTTTCCATCGTTGAATGTCGTGATGCGGTCGCGCATTTTGCCATTTTCATCGACGATCAAGCGCCACACGCGATCCAAGAATTTGCGACTGCCTTCAAGGCCATTCTCATTCCAGGCGATCGATGCATCCAATGGTCCCATAAACATTTCATATAGACGCAAAGTATCTGCACCGTATTGATTGATGACATCATCTGGATTGACGACGTTGCCGCGGGATTTCGACATTTTTTCATTGTTTTCCCCAAGGATCATCCCTTGGTTGAACAATTTTTCAAATGGTTCTTTCGTTGGTACGACACCGATATCATACAAGAATTTATGCCAGAAGCGAGCATAAAGCAAATGCAAGACAGCGTGTTCCGCCCCACCGATATAAATATCGACTGGCATCCAGCGTTTCAATTTATCATAGTCTGCCAAAACAGACTTATTATGAGGATCGATAAAGCGTAAGAAATACCATGAGCTTCCTGCCCATTGTGGCATCGTATTGGTTTCGCGACGTCCTTTTTTCCCAGTTTCTGGATCGGTGACATTGACCCAATCCGTGACATTAGCTAATGGCGATTCCCCAGTACCGCTTGGTTTGATATTGTCGGTTTTTGGCAAACGCAATGGCAGCTGATCTTCAGAAAGCGCTGTGGTCGTCCCATCTTCCCAATGGATGATTGGGATTGGTTCACCCCAATACCGTTGGCGAGAGAACAACCAATCGCGAAGACGATAGCTGACTTCTTTTTTCCCAACATGGTTTTCTTCCAACCATGCGACCATTTTTTCAATGGCTGTCTCTTTGTCTAGCTCATCCAAAAAGTCTGAATTGATATGCAGTCCATCTTCGGTATAGGCAGATTCTTCCACGTTGCCCCCTGCCAATACAGGAATGATCTCTAAACCGAACGTTTTGGCAAATTCGTGGTCACGTTCGTCATGGGCAGGAACCGCCATGATCGCACCTGTTCCATAAGAAGCCAAAACGTAATCGGCGATCCAAATCGGGATCTCTTTGCCATTCACGGGATTGATGGCATAGGCACCAGTGAAGACACCGGTTTTTTCTTTGGCCAAATCTGTTCGGTTCAAATCAGATTTTTTCGATGCTTCTTCTACATAGGCATCAATGGCTGCTTTTTGTTCTGGGGTAGTGATTTGAGCCACTAGCTCATGTTCTGGTGCCAATACAGCGTAGGTCGCACCAAACAAGGTATCTGGGCGAGTCGTAAAGACGGTAAAGTCTTTTTCCATCCCTGCCACTTTAAACGTTACGTTGGCTCCGACAGAACGTCCGATCCAATTGCGTTGCATTTCTTTGATGCTTTCTGGCCAATCAACTTCTTCTAAATCGTCCAACAAACGATCAGCATATGCCGTGATTTTTAGCATCCATTGGCGCATCGGTTTGCGGATCACATCATAGCCGCCCCGTTCGCTCTTGCCGTCAATGACTTCTTCATTGGCGATCACAGTTCCAAGCTCTGGTACCCAATTTACCGGAACTTCGGCTTCATAAGCTAACCCTTTTTCATAAAGCTTGGTAAAGATCCATTGGGTCCACTTGTAATATTCAGGATCTGTCGTATTGATTTCACGATTCCAGTCATAGCTGAACCCTAGCGCATTGATTTGACGGCGGAAGGTCTCAATATTTTTCTTCGTAAATTCCGCTGGATCATTTCCTGTATCTAGTGCATATTGTTCGGCAGGCAGACCAAAGGCATCCCAGCCCATTGGGTGCAGTACATTGTACCCTTGGCTGCGTTTGAAGCGGCTCAAGATATCCGTAGCCGTATAGCCTTCTGGATGTCCGACATGTAATCCTTGTCCGGATGGATATGGGAACATATCTAGCGCATAAAATTTTGGTTTGTCCGGCTCATCATGGGTGTTGAACTCATTTTTCTTTGCCCAATATTTTTGCCATTTTTTTTCGATTTCTTTGTGATTGTAATTCACGATGGACTCCTCCTAAAAATTGGTGCTTTGCTCGTCAAATCAACCAGCAAAACTTAAAAAAAGTCCTATAAAAATCGCTATGATTTTTATAGGACGTTATCAACGTGGTACCACCTAAGTTTATCTGCTCCTCAAAAAAGCAGACCTCGATGTTTTAACGGCCATCGCCGTATCTGCCTAGCCAAATCAGGTTCAGTCAGATATCACTCGAAGACGAGTTCGAAAGGTATGCTGTGCATTTCCACCAACCATGCACTCTCTAAAAGTCCCACCGTACTTCTACTATTCCTTCTCAAACGTGAAAGTTTCTTTGCACTTATCCTAACAAAAATCATTAGGAATAGCAATCTATTTTACCCTAACTGTTTGTCCTGGGTAAATAAAGTTATTTTGAATATTGTTCCATTGAATAAATTGATCCGTCGTGATGCCAAACTTATCTGCGATCCCCCAAACGGAATCACCCGATGCGACCTTGTAAGTTCCATTTGTCGCTGAAGTGCTGGTAGTAGCTGTTGTGCCGCCTTGCTTGACGACCACCTTTTGTCCTGGATAGATAAAATCATTTTTGATGTTGTTCCAGTTGCGGAATTGGTCCATCGAAATCCCGTGTTTATTGGCAACTGACCAGACTGAATCACCCGCTGCCACCGTATAGGTGTTGCCTGCAGCACTGCTGCTGGTTTGGCTGCTGACGGTCGTGCTCGTTGTTGTACTTGTACTCGTTGCGGAACTACCACTGACGACAACTTTTTGTCCTGGGTAGACAAAATCATTTTTGATATTGTTCAAACTGCGAAATTGATCCATGGAGATCCCATGTTTGTTGGCGATCGACCAGACTGAATCACCCGCTGCCACTGTATAGGTACCGCCACTGCTTTGGCTAGCAGTTGATGCAGTGCTGACTGTCGTGGTACTGCTGGTATTCGTAGACGAACCACCGCTGACGACAACTTTTTGTCCTGGGTAGACAAAGTCATTTTTGATATTGTTCAAACTGCGGAATTGATCCATTGAAATCCCATGTTTATTGGCGATCGACCAGACTGAATCACCAGAAACTACGGTATAGGTGTTGCCTGATGTAGTTGCTGAAGTATTACGATTGACGATCGATACCGTAGAAGTTGCCGAAGTGCTTTGGGTGCTGCCGTTGACTTTCAACGTTTGCCCTGGATAAACAAAATCATTTTTGATGTTGTTCAAGCTGCGCAACTGGTCCATGGAGATGCCATGTTTGTTAGCGATCGACCATACAGAGTCGCCCGAAGCGACTGTATAGGTTTGACTGCCGCTCGTGCTGACAGCCGCCGTTGTAGTCGTAGTATTGGTTGATGCGCTAGCTGTGGCACCACCACCGGCATTGCCAGAAGCAGGTGTGTCGTATTGCGTCAAACCAAATTGTTGGATCACTGCATTCAGGGAAGAAGCATAATTGGGTGCAGTCGCATAGCGGCCTGCTAGCCATGCGGTTGCATCAAGATATGAAGTCGTATTGCTCTTCCAAGCGCCAGAATAATATGAAACGCCGCTTTGTAAAGAGGTTGAGCGTAAAGTACGTGCGTTATCTTCGAATGATTGCGTGTATGATGGGTAGCGCTTAAAGGGTTCATTCATAGTCAACCATTGATTGTTCAAGTACTCCAAAGTACTCATATAAACGGTTTGACCGTTGTAGCTGCCTTTGATCCCGAATAGATTATAATTCGGTGCTTTTGATAAACTGCTTCGGCCCCAACCACTTTCTAAAATGGCTTGTGCGATCATCACAGAAGCATATAAATCGTTGGCTTGTGCCACGGGCTGAGCGTAAGTAGCGATTTCGGCAATAAATGCGGAAGTATTCGGCGCGGCAAAATTGCTAGTAGAAACTTGGGCGATCGAGGTCTCTACGGCTTCTGCTTGAACCGATGACACCAATGGAGCTACAACAGAGCAAGCAGTCAGTGTCGTTCCTAAAACAACTGCACTTTTTTTGATCACTCGATACTTATCGCCCGATTGGTCTGCTTGACGATGTACTTTTCTTGATTGACTCGTGTTCATGTCCGTTATTCCTCCGTTTTTTCCTTATAGTGAACGTAGGTTTAGTATACAATTTCTTAAGAATTTATAAAAGGTATTTGAGCCGATTTCAGAAACTGTAAACTCTTTGTAATCAAACGAACATTTATTGAAATGAAGAGTTTGTATTTAACCCAACGAAAAATATTCCTTGGCAGTGGGATGCTCCCTGAATGGTTCCCTGCTTTTTCCGTCTTGCGATAAATGCTATAATACCTTCTAGATGTCTCTTTGCTTGAAGGGACAGAAATTCTCTAGAAACGAGGCTTTTCCATGCATAAAAAACTTTATTTTCAATTTGCCGGCAGCTGCTTTTTACTGCTGTTCGTTTTTCTCGGCTATCTCGTGAAATTTTATCCTACTTGGTTGGTCTCCTTTGACGAAACCTTGACTCGCATCATCCGCACCGGCTATCCGTTTTGGACACCGTTTTTTCTATGGGTCACAAAATTTGCGAATCCTACCACGATCATCTTGCTCTTTCTTGCTGTTTTAGCCGTTTTAGTGATCAATAAATATTATGCAGAAGCACTATGGCTCAGTATCGGCACCATCGGGATTGCCGGGCTCTTTAATCCATTGATCAAACTGGTCTTTTTACGGGAGCGACCAACCCTTGAACACTTAGTCACGGAATCAAGTTTTAGTTTCCCCAGCGGACACTCGACAGGCAGTATGGTTTTTTATGGGACATTGCTCTTCTTGGTCCCAGTTTTCTTCAAGCAGCCTTTTTGGCAATGGGGACTCCGTATTCTGCTAGGCCTATTGATCAGTTGTATCGGCATCAGCCGCATCTATGTTGGCGTGCATTTTCCCAGTGATGTGTTAGGCGGTTTTTGTGTCGGCCTGTCTTGGCTACTGTTGACCTACCCTTACTACTTGCAAAAACGTTTTGTCTGGCGCTTCACGCGTAAACAATTATAAAAGAAGGTAAAAAAATGAATCCATTTCCTTATGCAGAAGATAAAAACAAACGATACCATTCATGGAACTTTGCTTTGCGGCAAGAATTTGGCGAAAAAATCTTTAAAGTTCCCATCGATGCGGGCTTCGACTGCCCCAATCGTGACGGCACCGTTGCCAAAGGCGGCTGTACATTTTGCAGTGTGTCCGGCTCTGGCGATATGATCGTAGCACCTGAAGCCCCGTTACCAGAGCAGTTTGAAAAAGAGATCGCCATGATGCACAAAAAGTGGCCGCAAGTGGACAAATACATTGTCTATTTTCAAAATTTTACGAACACCCACGCACCGGTGGCAGTGATCCGCGAGCGCTTCGAGCAAGTACTGACACTACCTGGTGTTGTCGGGATCTCCATTGGGACCCGACCAGACTGCTTACCAGCAGATGTCGTTGACTATCTGGCAGAGCTCAATCAACGCTTTTATTTATGGGTCGAATTAGGACTGCAAACGACGTTTGAAACCACGAGCAATGCCATCAACCGCGCCCATGATTATCAAACCTACTTAGACGGCGTCGCCAGCCTGCGCAAACACAATATTCGTGTCTGTACCCATTTGATCAATGGCCTGCCAGGCGAGACGATCGAGATGATGCAAGAAAACGTCCGCCGCACCATTCAAGATTCTGATATCCAAGGCATCAAACTGCACCTGCTGCATTTGATGCGCAATACTCGGATGCTGCGGGATTATCATGAGGGACGTTTGCAATTGATGCGGCGCGATACCTATGTGTCATTGATCTGCGATCAGTTAGAAATGATCCCCCCAGAGATCATCATTCATCGCTTGACAGGCGATGCACCATGGGATTCTCTGGTAGGTCCAATGTGGAGTTTGAAAAAATGGGAAGTCTTGAATGAGATCGATCAAGAAATGCTACGCCGCAACTCCTATCAAGGGAAATTCAACGTGCGAAAGGAGCTTGTCAATGCTTCCGACCGCCATGCGCTATAGCCACACCCTTTTAAAAGAAGTTGTGCAACCGGGACATACCGCTGTTGATGCCACGATGGGCAACGGCTTTGACACGGAATTACTGGCTTCCTTAGTTGGGCCGACTGGTCAGGTGTTTGCTTTTGATATTCAAGAACAAGCCCTCCAAGCCACCAAAAAACGTTTGACTGAAAAAGAGCTGTTGCCGCAAGTTCAGCTGATCCATCAAGGCCATGAGACGTTGGCAGATGTTGTGAGTGGTCCGGTTCACGCCGCCATTTTCAATTTAGGCTACTTGCCGAAAGGGGACAAAGCGATCATCACGCTGCCTGATACAACGAAAACGGCTTTAGAAGCTTTACTGACACGTTTAGTCCCGAAAGGTAGAATCATCCTCGTCTGCTATTATGGACACGCTGGCGGCGAAGCAGAGCTGAAAGAAGTCCACTCCTTTTGTCAGCAGCTGCCGCAAGAGGAATATAATGTCCTTTCCTATCAATTTATCAATCAGCGCAACCAGCCGCCGATCTTATTTTGTATCGAACGAAAAAACCATCAGTCCTCGGCACGTTAAGGTGTCGATCGACTGATGGTTTTTTTATTCACTAAAAAGCCATTGCAGGACTCGTTGGATCCATTGATCCCAAAAATTCCAATCATGATCCCCAGTTCCCGATTCAAACGTTACGGCTAGTTTGCGTTTTTGCAGCTTATCCACCGCATATTCACTTGCCGGATACAGCTGATCCTCGGTTCCGCAGCTAATAAAAAAGCGCGGCGCTGTGCTTGGATCGATGGTCTCAATCAGATGGATCAAATCATTTTCTGACCCTTTGAATTGCTCTAATGGTCCAAAAATTCCTTCCCAATAAGCTTGGCTTCGCAGCTGCAGCAAGGAATCCATGCTTTCAGCCAGCGCTAATGCCCCAGACAAAGACGCTACCGCCGCAAACTGGTCAGGCTTTCTCAGCCCGAGTTTTACTGCCCCATATCCCCCCATCGAAAGCCCAGCCGCAAAAGTTTTTTCTCGTTTTTGCGTCAGCTGAGGAAACAGCTCATGGCAAATCTGTGGTAATTCTTCGGCGATAAAAGTCCAATACTTCATCTCATAGGTCGTATCGGTATACCACCCCAGATCAGTAGACGGCATGATGACCGCTAGTTGATACTCTGCGGCATACCGCTCGATCGACGTCCGTCGCTGCCAAACACTATGATTTCCGTTCATCCCATGCAATAAATAAAGCACCGGGAGATCTGTGCCCGTCGATTGGCTTTGGGTGCCGATTTTTTTCTTGGTACTTTGAGGCAAGATCACATCGATCATTACCTCCATTTCAAGAACATTTGAATAGATATTTGCTTGTAAAAAAGCCATACAATCACCTGCGATCCTTTTTTTATATTGTACCAGATTCTCGCGAAATCGTGCGGGTCAAACCAATCGCTAAAACAATCAACAAAACACCGATCCCAAAAACCCAGTGTAGACCGCTATAAAGAATCTCCCGTAATTGCCCTAATAAGGCTGTTGGCAGCTGACGCGCGGCGGCTGGATCTACCAGCTGATTCATGACACTGCTATCAGTGACTTGCGCCTGTGCCAAGCCCACGCTATTGCTGGTGTTTAAAACGATACCGAAGACCGCCACCATAATGGTTTGCCCGATCGTTCGCAGCAGGGTATTAAAAGAAGTCGCCACGCCGACTTGGGTGGGTGCAACGCTGGTTTGGGCAGTAACGGTACAAACCACCATCGTTGCCCCTAATCCGACGCCCGTAATAGAAGAAATGACCAAGAACAACCAGAATGAAGTCTGTGCCGGTGTCAAAAACAACCACAAAGCACCGGTAGCCGTGATCAACAAGCTAACCGTCAAGACCCAGCTGACACTGTGCTGTGTCAACCAACGGCTGGCTAAGAAGGAACCAATCATCCATAAAATCGACAACGGTGCCAACACAAGGCCGCCAATCCCCGCACTCATGCCTAAGACCCCTTGCATCCACATTGGGATATAAACATCGATCCCCATCAGGAAGCCGCTAGCCAAAGCTGCTACGATGTTGACCACCACAAACAATTTTGAGTGGAACAGCTTCAGATCAATAATCGGATCTGCTGCTTTTTTCTCCACACGAATGAAGCCGATAAACGTGAGGACAGAAAAAACGAACAGACCGATAACAGGCAGACTTACCCCATAATCTCCAAGCAATTGGAAGCCTAGCAGGAGCCCTACTAACGTCAACATCAACAAGAGACTGCCTGCATAATCAATGTTGACTGCAGCAAAGGCCTTTTTTTCTTCATGAAAATAAAACCAAATCAAAGCGATCAACCCTAATCCGATGGGCACGTTGATAAAGAAGATCCAATGCCACCCGATCGTATCTACGATCAATCCACCGGCTAAGGGACCAACGACACTGGCGATCCCCCAAGCAGTGCTATTGAGCCCTAAGACTTTCGCCCGCTTTTCAACGGGATACAGGTCCGCAATGATCGTTAGGGCAACGGGCATCATGGCCCCTGCGCCTAATCCTTGCAATGCTCTGGCAATGATCAACGTCAACATTGTGTTGGCCATCCCACAAAACGCCGACCCGATAATAAACAGCAGCGTACCAAATAGAAAGACTGGTTTGCGGCCGATATTATCGGCAAACTTGCCGTAAATCGGGGTCAACATCGCACTGGTCAAAAGATAGATCGAGAAGACCCAGTTCATGATCTCGATTCCTTTCAATGAACTAACGATGGTAGGCATCGCTGTCGTAATGATCGTTCCTTCGATCGCGGTCATAAACGTTGCGACAAAGACCGCAATAGTGACTAATTTTACATTGGTTCGCATGTAACTCCTCCTTTTACTCCAAAAAAAAGAACCCCTATTGATAGTCATCAATAGAGGTCGCCTCTTTTAATCCTTCACACTTGCCAAAAGTGCCGCCACCTTGTCGGTGCGTTCCCATGGCAAATCGATATCTGTACGACCGAAATGTCCGTAAGCGGCAGTCTGACGATAAATCGGACGGCGCAAATCTAACATTTCAATAATTCCTGCTGGTCGCAAATCAAAGTTTTCTCGTACCGCTTGGATCAAGCGCTCGTTGCTGACGGTTCCGGTACCAAAAGTGTTGATGCTGATCGACACGGGTTGTGCCACACCGATCGCATAGGCTAATTGGACTTCCACTTTTTTGGCTAGCTTTGCTGCTACGATGTTTTTGGCAATGTAGCGAGCCGCATAGCTGGCTGAACGGTCAACTTTGGTTGCGTCTTTTCCAGAAAACGCACCGCCACCATGACGAGCATAGCCGCCATAAGTATCAACGATGATTTTTCTGCCTGTCAAACCGGCATCCCCTTGAGGACCGCCGATCACAAAACGACCAGTAGGATTAATATAATATTTTGTCTGCTCGTCTAAAAGATCGGCAGGAATCACTTCTTTGATCACTTTTTCAATGACATCACGGTGGATCATTTCATTATCAGCCGCATCATCATGCTGGGTACTAATAACGACGGTGTCCACTCTTTGTGGTTGATCGTTATCATCATATTCAACAGTTACTTGCGATTTTGCATCTGGACGCAAGTAGCTTAGTTCATTGTTTTTACGCAACTCTGCTAAACGACGGACTAACCGATGACTCAATGCGATTGGTAAAGGCATCAATTCAGGTGTTTCATCAACGGCAAAACCAAACATCAAGCCTTGGTCACCGGCACCGATATCTTCTTTATCCGTTTCTCCGCGACTTTCTAAAGCATCGTCAACGCCTTGAGCGATATCTGGTGATTGCTCATCGATCGCTACTAAAACAGCAACCGTATCGCCGTCAAAGCCGAATTTTGCTCGTGTATAGCCGATTTCTTTGATGGTTTCACGGACGACTTTTTGGATATCTACGTAAGCAGAAGTAGAAATTTCTCCAAAAACTAAAACCAATCCGGTGGTAACTGACGTTTCACAAGCAACCCGAGCCATTGGATCTTCGGCAAGCAACGCATCTAAGATGGCATCACTGATTTGGTCGGCTACTTTGTCTGGGTGTCCTTCTGATACGGACTCTGATGTAAATAAGTGTTTCTCTGTCATTT
>NZ_CP172941.1:3270000-3607500 GCF_050543535.1 Enterococcus sp. DIV0802b
GCTGCGGCTCCGTCTCTTCAACTTAACCTCGCATGCTATCGTAACTCGCCGGTTCATTCTACAAAAGGCACGCTATCACCCATTAACGGGCTCTAACTTGTTGTAGGCACACGGTTTCAGGATCTATTTCACTCCCCTTCCGGGGTGCTTTTCACCTTTCCCTCACGGTACTGGTTCACTATCGGTCACTAGGGAGTATTTAGCCTTGGGAGATGGTCCTCCCGGATTCCGACGGAATTCCTCGTGTTCCGCCGTACTCAGGATCCTCCTAGGTGTTATCCAAATTTCGCCTACGGGGTTTTTACCCTCTTTGACATACTTTTCCAAGTATTTCGACTATCTGAATAGACTACCATATCGGAGTCCTACAACCCCAACAAGCAAGCTTGTTGGTTTGGGCTTTTCCCGTTTCGCTCGCCGCTACTCAGGGAATCGAATTTTCTTTCTCTTCCTGCAGGTACTTAGATGTTTCAGTTCTCTGCGTCTACCTCGACTGCGCTATGTATTCACGCAGACGTAACATCCTATAAAAGATGCTGGGTTTCCCCATTCGGAAATCTCTGGATCATAGCTTACTTACAGCTCCCCAAAGCATATCGGTGTTAGTCCCGTCCTTCATCGGCTCCTAGTGCCAAGGCATCCACCGTGCGCCCTTATTCACTTAACCTTTGACCTTACGGTCGGTTTTGAGTACTTCTTCTAGCGATAGAAGGTTGCTCAAGAAAATAAGCGTTGAACTTATTAAAAAACTCTTTTAACATTTCAACTCGGTGTGTGTTACTTGTTTTGATTTTTTCTTCGATATCCAGTTTTCAATGAACAAAGCTTAACGACCATTGTCGTTAATGGAGCCTAGCGGGATCGAACCGCTGACCTCCTGCGTGCAAAGCAGGCGCTCTCCCAGCTGAGCTAAGGCCCCGGGTATTTACTTGAGAGTAGACCTCTCAAAACTGAACAAAGACAAACGATGTGTAGTCTTCCGAAATATTCCTTAGAAAGGAGGTGATCCAGCCGCACCTTCCGATACGGCTACCTTGTTACGACTTCACCCCAATCATCTATCCCACCTTAGGCGGCTGGCTCCAAAAAGGTTACCTCACCGACTTCGGGTGTTACAAACTCTCGTGGTGTGACGGGCGGTGTGTACAAGGCCCGGGAACGTATTCACCGCGGCGTGCTGATCCGCGATTACTAGCGATTCCGGCTTCATGTAGGCGAGTTGCAGCCTACAATCCGAACTGAGAGAAGCTTTAAGAGATTAGCTTAGCCTCGCGACTTCGCAACTCGTTGTACTTCCCATTGTAGCACGTGTGTAGCCCAGGTCATAAGGGGCATGATGATTTGACGTCATCCCCACCTTCCTCCGGTTTGTCACCGGCAGTCTCGCTAGAGTGCCCAACTAAATGATGGCAACTAACAATAAGGGTTGCGCTCGTTGCGGGACTTAACCCAACATCTCACGACACGAGCTGACGACAACCATGCACCACCTGTCACTTTGCCCCCGAAGGGGAAGCTCTATCTCTAGAGTGGTCAAAGGATGTCAAGACCTGGTAAGGTTCTTCGCGTTGCTTCGAATTAAACCACATGCTCCACCGCTTGTGCGGGCCCCCGTCAATTCCTTTGAGTTTCAACCTTGCGGTCGTACTCCCCAGGCGGAGTGCTTAATGCGTTTGCTGCAGCACTGAAGGGCGGAAACCCTCCAACACTTAGCACTCATCGTTTACGGCGTGGACTACCAGGGTATCTAATCCTGTTCGCTCCCCACGCTTTCGAGCCTCAGCGTCAGTTACAGACCAGAGAGCCGCCTTCGCCACTGGTGTTCCTCCATATATCTACGCATTTCACCGCTACACATGGAATTCCACTCTCCTCTTCTGCACTCAAGTCTCCCAGTTTCCAATGACCCTCCCCGGTTGAGCCGGGGGCTTTCACATCAGACTTAAGAAACCGCCTGCGCTCGCTTTACGCCCAATAAATCCGGACAACGCTTGCCACCTACGTATTACCGCGGCTGCTGGCACGTAGTTAGCCGTGGCTTTCTGGTTAGATACCGTCAAGGGATGAACGTTCTACTCTCATCCTTGTTCTTCTCTAACAACAGAGTTTTACGATCCGAAAACCTTCTTCACTCACGCGGCGTTGCTCGGTCAGACTTTCGTCCATTGCCGAAGATTCCCTACTGCTGCCTCCCGTAGGAGTCTGGGCCGTGTCTCAGTCCCAGTGTGGCCGATCACCCTCTCAGGTCGGCTATGCATCGTTGCCTTGGTGAGCCGTTACCTCACCAACTAGCTAATGCACCGCGGGTCCATCCATCAGTGACGCAAAAGCGCCTTTCAACTTTCTTCCATGCGGAAAATAGTGTTATACGGTATTAGCACCTGTTTCCAAGTGTTATCCCCTTCTGATGGGCAGGTTACCCACGTGTTACTCACCCGTTCGCCACTCTTTTTCTTTCGGTGGAGCAAGCTCCGGTGAAAGAAAAAGCGTTCGACTTGCATGTATTAGGCACGCCGCCAGCGTTCGTCCTGAGCCAGGATCAAACTCTCATAATGATTTGTTTGAATGACCATACGGTCATTAAGCTCATAAAAATTAACTTTGCTAGCTATTGCTTGCATGTATTTGTTTCAATAAATTGAAACGTCCTACACATTGGTTCGTTTGCTTGCTTTGTTCAGTTTTCAAAGGTCTACCGTGCTGTGTTAGCAACTTTTATATCATATCAGAGCGACAATTGATTGTCAACTCTTTTTTAAAAGTTTTTTTCGCTCGTTGTTTTTCAACTTCGCAGCGGCTGTCTCAGCGACTTCATTAGAATAACAAATGATTTGTTATTTGTCAACAACTTTTTTTAATTAATTTTGTTGATGTATCAACATCGATTAACTATTTTAAAATTGCGACTTCGTTATAATATCATCTGTCGAGCTGTGCGTCAACCACTTTTTTCAATTCTTTTTACGAATTCATTTCAGTCATTTGGCACATGTAATAATATACCAACTAAATCCCTTGCGGTCAATCATTTTCTATGGCTTTTTTTAATTTTTACAAACCCGTCTAATCACATTGAATCCAGCTTTTATCGTTCGCATTTAATCCGTTTTCTAGCAATTACCCTGGCTTTTCCCCCTCTAATTCCTCACTGTTTTTCTCCCTGATCCAGCAGACAAGAAAAAAAGCCGCCCATCTCTTGCGAGTGGACGGAGCTTTTTTATCTCATTGTCGGGAATAATAAAACGTCACGAATCGATTGTGCATCGGTCAACAGCATCACTAAGCGGTCGATCCCGATCCCTAATCCACCAGTTGGCGGCATACCGTATTCAAGTGCTTCTAAGAAATCTTCATCCACCCCATGGGCTTCATCATTTCCTGCTTCGCGCTCTTTTTCTTGTCCTTCAAAACGTTCTCTTTGATCGATTGGGTCATTCAATTCCGTGAAGGCATTCGCAAATTCACGACCAACGATAAATAATTCAAAGCGATCCGTAAAGCGTTCATCTTCTGGATTCTTTTTCGCTAATGGCGAAACTTCCACTGGATGACCAAAGACAAAGGTTGGCTGCTGTAACGTTTCTTCAACAAATGTCTCAAAGAATTCATTGATGATATGGCCAACAGTCATGGCATCAGTGATTTCAACATGATGTTCTTTCGCTAAACTACGCGCTTCTTCAACGGACATTGGTTGCCAGAAATCAACACCTGTTTGATTTTTGATTGCATCGACCATATGGATTCGTGCAAAGTCGCTAGCTAAATCGACTTCTTGTCCATCGTATTGGATCGTTGCTGTATGCAAGACTTTTTCAGCAGCATTACGGATAATGCCTTCTGTCAAATCCATCACATCTTTGAAATCTGTATAAGCTGTATACGCTTCTAGCATCGTAAACTCGGGATTATGGGTCGTATCGATTCCTTCATTTCGGAAAACGCGGCCGATCTCATAGACTTTTTCCATGCCACCCACGATCAATCGTTTCAAGTGAAGCTCAAGTGCGATTCGTAAATACAGATCCATGTCTAAGGCATTGTGGTGTGTAATGAAGGGACGAGCCGCTGCACCACCTGCTTGATTATGCAATACTGGCGTTTCGACTTCGATATATCCATGTCCGTCAAGGTAACGACGAATTTCGCTAATGATTTGGCTTCGTTTCATGAAACGATCAAAGCTCTCTTTATTACTGATCAAATCCAAGTAACGTTGACGGTAGCGTTGTTCTACGTTCGTCAAGCCATGGTATTTGTCTGGCAATGGACGCAATGCTTTGGATAAGATCACGATTTCTTTGGCTTTGATGGTCACTTCGCCAGTATCGGTCTTCATGATTTCACCAGATACACCAAAGAAATCACCTAGATCTGCATGCTTGAATACTTCGTAAGGTTCGTCCCCCACTTGGTCTTTACGTACATATATTTGAATACGGCCTTCGCGGTCTTGTAAATGCGCAAAACCAGCCTTCCCTTTTCCACGTTTTGTAACGATTCTTCCTGCAATGCTTGCTGAAAGATTCATTTCGGCTAATTCTTCTTTGGTTCTTTGATCAAATAACTCATGTAACTCGGCAGAATTATGGGTGCGTTCGAATCGCTTGCCAAAAGGATCAATGCCTTCTTCCCGTAGTTTTTCCATCTTTTCACGGCGAACCAACATTTGATCATTCAATTCTTCTTGTGTTTGTCGTTCCTCTGTCACGAGTTTTCCTCCATTCTTAACTTGGGTTTCCTTCTTATAATGCCAATGATGACGCAAAAAATCAAGCCGAACTTTCGAATCGACTTGATTTGTTTCTTATTCCTTAAAAGTTGCTACCGGCTGTTTTTCGGTCTTCTCTACAAATGCATCCAATAAATCAAAAATCGTTTGCTTATCTTCTGCTTGATTGATAGCTGCCTTCACTTTGGCTGCCCGTGAAATACCTTTTAAGTAGTACGCAGCATGTTGGCGGAATTCTCGCGAAGCGATTTTTTCCCCTTTTAGATCAGCCAACCGTTCTAAATGAAGTTTCGCTGTCGAAATTTTTTCTCGTGGTGTTGGTTCCGGCAATAACTCGCCTGTCTCCAAGTATTGCTTGGTGCGGTGGATCATCCACGGATTGCCTAAGGCTGCCCGTCCGATCATCACTGCATCAGCGCCGACTTCTTCCAACATTCGTTTCGCATCTTCAGGGGTTCTGACATCGCCGTTGCCCATAAAGGGAATGGTGATACTTTGCTTCACTTGTTTCAAAACGTCCCAATCAGCCGATCCTTCATACATCTGTACACGGGTTCTGCCATGCATACCGATTGCTGCGGCACCCGCTGCTTCCGCGGCTTGGGCATTCTCAACCGCAAAGACGTGTTGCTCATCCCAACCGATCCGCATTTTGACGGTAACGGGCTTGTCGATCGCACTGGAAACAGCATGGACCATTTCATAAACCTTGTCGGGATCTAAAAGCCACTTCGCACCAGCTTCTGCTTTGATGATTTTGTTTACAGGACACCCCATATTGATATCAATGATATCGGCAGTTGTGTTCTCTGCGACAAATTGCGCTGCTTCTACTAAGGATGCTTTATTCCCACCAAAAATCTGAATACTAAGAGGATGCTCGGTCTCGTCAATAAACAGCATCTCAAGGGTCTTCTTGTTACGCAGTTGAATCCCTCGATCACTGATCATCTCACAGACGACTAAACCCGCGCCAAATTCTTTGACTGTCACACGAAACGCAGAATTGGTGATCCCTGCCATCGGCGCAACGACGACGCGGTTAGGAATCTCAACCGAGCCGATCTGCCATGTCTGTCTATCTTTCACTTACGCTTCCGCCTCTTTCTTCAACGCCGCCAATTCCGTTTCATCAAAATGATACTTGTTGCCACAAAAAGAGCAGACTGCCTCTGCCCCATGATCTTCATCGATCATTGCTTGGATCTCCTCAGCCCCTAAGGTGATGATCGCTGTCGCAAATTTTTCTTTCGTACAATCACAGTGGAACTGGATGGGCATTTTTTCTAGTACTTCGATCGTCGTGTCTGGTAACAATGTCGCTAAGACCTCTTCTGGTGATTGGCCTTCATCGATCAAGGTTGACACTCGAGGCAATTCTCCCAAACGTTTTTCGATGGCATCAATGATCTCTTCACTGGCACCAGGCATGATCTGTAGCATAAATCCACCGGCTGCCCGAATCGAATCATCAGTTTCTACTAATACACTCAGACCAACAGCAGAAGGAATCTGTTCTGACACTGCTAAATAATAAGTAAAGTCTTCCCCAAGTTCCCCAGAGACGATCGGTGTTTGTCCAGAGAAAGGTTCTTTTAGCCCTAAGTCTTTGATTACGGTAAAAATCCCTTGGTCTCCCACTGCGCCCCGAACATCCAATTTTCCTTGAGGATTCAATGGCAGACTGATCTGTGGATTTTTTATGTATCCTTTTACGTCCCCACGGCCATTGCTGTCTACGACGATTGCCCCAGCAGGACCATTTCCTTGAATTTTGACGGTCAATTTGTCTTCCCCTTTTAAGGTACTGCCTAATAACAAACTTCCCACCATCGCTCGCCCTAAAGCAGCAGATGCAGTATTCCATGTTTCATGGCGTCGTTGTGCTTCGGCGATCGTCTCTGTTGCCGATACGGCGTATGCTCGGACGAAGCCGTCATATGCGAGTGCTTTTACTAAATAATCCTTCATCTTGATTCTCCTTTTTATTCATTAATGAATCATACTAGGAAGCGCCGCTTTTTTCAACTGAATGTGTTTGAATTTAAGAAAAGTCTTCTTAAATAGAAACAAAAAGGCGCCGAGTTTCCTCGGCGCCTTGATACGTCTTGTTTTAGGCGTTATCATCTTTGTTTTCTTGATCAGTCGGTTGGCTTTCGCTATTGCGGCGAACGTCTTCCAATTGTTGATCAAAATCGTTTGATGATGCATCTTCGCTGTGTTTTTCTGCAGCTTGCTTCTCTGCATCTTTTTCTTCCAGCGCACGTTTCGCTTCTTCAAACGTTTGGGCTTTTTCACTAGGATACTCAGAGCTTTCAGTCCCTGCAGGCATTTTGCCTTCTTCAAACAAGGATTTGATTGCTTTAGCATCCAATGTTTCATGTTCAAGTAGTTTTTCAGCGATCAATTTGTGTTGGGCACGATGTTCTTCAATGATTTCATGGGCTTTTTGATGGGCATCCATTAAAATCTTGCGAACTTCTTGATCAATTTCAAAGGCAACTTGTTCAGAGTATGCTTTTGTTTGACCGTAATCGCGACCGACAAAGACTTGATGGTTTCCTTCATATTGAACTGGACCTAATTTATCGCTCATTCCATATTCTGTCACCATGCTTCTTGCAAGAGCAGTTGCTTGTTCAAAGTCATTGGAAGCCCCCGTTGATTGCACACCGAAGATGATTTCTTCAGCCGTACGTCCACCTAGCAAGCCAACGATTTGTTCAAACATATCTTCTTTAGTCATCAAGAATTGATCTTCTTTCGGCAAGGCGATCATGTACCCACCAGCACGCCCCCGAGGAATGATGGTTACTTTGTGTACCACACGGGCACGACTCAAGACTAAACCAACAATGGTATGTCCTGCTTCATGGTAAGCAACCATTTCACGTTCGCGTTTGTTGATGACCCGGTCTTTCTTCGCAGGACCAGCGATCACGCGGTCTTCTGCTTCATCGATATCTGAAGCATCGATTTTTTTCTTGTTACGACGAGCAGCAACTAAGGCGGCTTCGTTCAAGACGTTTTCCAGATCCGCACCGGCAAAGCCCGGTGTTTGTTGGGCAACGACTTTCAAATCAACATCATCTGATAAAGGTTTGTTCCGAGCATGAACACGGAGGATTGCTTCACGGCCTTTCACGTCTGGACGACCAACTAAAATCTGACGGTCAAAACGACCTGGACGCAGCAACGCTGGATCTAGAACATCCGAACGGTTCGTTGCGGCAATGACGATCACGCCTTCATTCCCATCAAAACCATCCATCTCAACCAATAATTGGTTCAATGTTTGTTCCCGCTCATCATGTCCGCCACCCATACCGGCACCACGTTGGCGACCGACGGCATCGATTTCATCGATAAAGATGATGGCTGGTGCATTTTTCTTCGCTGTTTCAAATAAGTCACGTACCCGGCTTGCACCGACACCGACAAACATTTCAACGAAATCTGAACCAGAGATCGAGTAAAACGGTACGCCAGCTTCACCGGCAACGGCTTTGGCTAGCAACGTTTTCCCGGTTCCCGGAGGTCCCTCAAGTAAGACACCTGCTGGGATACGGGCACCTAATTCAACGAAGCGTCGAGGATCTTTCAAGAATTCCACGACTTCGACAAGTTCTTGTTTTTCTTCTTCTGCACCGGCTACGTCTGAAAAACGTACGCGGTTGGCTTTTTTGTCCGCTTCTTTGGCTTTTGATTTGCCAAAGTTCATCACACGGCCGCCACCGCCACCGCCGCCGCCTTGTTGGCTCATCATCATATAGAAGAAGAAAATGATGATCACAAGTGGTAAGAAGCTAACCAAAAGCGATAACCAAATACCACTGTTGGATTCTTCTTCGATGGTAGTTTTGACCCCTTGTGCTGAGGCCAGACTGGTGACTTCGCTCAGCGTAGAATCATTTGGTAAAATGATCGTTGAAAAGCGGGTCGAACTCGCCTGTGTATTGCCTAAAACAGACAAGCTGTTGTCATTGCTGACAGTTTGTTCTTCATTGTATTCACCCACGATTCGATAAACACCGTTAGCGGGTTGGACAGTAAATTGTTTGACCTTCCCGTCTTTCAGTTGTTCTGTAAACGTGGAGTACTCGATCGTTGGGGTCTGCTGATTGCCATTTCCAAAAATGAAATAAACGACCATGACCATCGCCAACAAGACAAGTACATAATATAAGGTATTTTTTACCATACCGTTATTTTTCTTATTCATGCGTACCTCCCTGGCTATTTTGTTTTATCAATCCTGACCATTTAATTGTATCACAATTGATTTAGAACAGTCACTAATTTGACTGATAAACACTAGGTTTTAAGACGCCAACGTAAGGTAAGTTTCGATATTGCTCTGCATAGTCCAGTCCATATCCAACAACAAACTCATTTGGCACATCGAAGCCGACGTAATCAGCATCGATCTCAACAACACGGCCTTCCGGCTTATCTAATAACGTCACGATTTTCACTGATTTCGCTTTACGGTATTTGAATAGATCTACCAGATAAGCCAACGTGCGACCGCTGTCAATGATGTCTTCAACGATCAAAAGATCGCGGCCCTCAACATTTGTATCTAAATCTTTAATGATTTTTACTTCTCCAGATGAAATCATGGCATTGCCATAACTTGAGACATCCATGAAGTCTAACTCCAAGTAACAATCCATCTCACGAACGATGTCTGCCATGAAAGGAACGGCACCTTTCAGTACACCTACGACTAGAGGATTTTTATCCGCATAAGCCGCCGTTAATTCTTGACCAAGTTCCACACAACGATTTTTGATTTCGTCACGGGAAATCAAAATTTTCTCAATATCTTTATCTAGCATAAAGTTCTCCTTCCAACTCTTACTTCTGATATTTATAAAGAAGTATGTAGTGTATTTTATCAGTTTCTGGCGTAATACTCAAATAGGAAAATGCATGAGGTAGTAAGGCAATCACCTGTTTATCAAGGTTTGTGACGACCCAACTTTTTTCTCGCTCTTCATTAGGAATTTTTGAATCGATAAAAAAACGACTGATCTTTTTGGTCAGGCCACGTGCCAAGCGGATTCGGTCTCCTGGCTGACGCTTACGTACGATCAGCTCAGAGGAATAGTTTAGCGGTAAATCTTGGGAAAACTCTGACCAATTTGTGATTTTTTTGGGAATATGCTGTTCATTTATCGGAAAATACCCAATCCATTCCTTTTCAGAAAGATAGATCCCTTCTCCTAAAACCAGACGCTGACTGACTTCTGTCAACGGCGCTGCAGGCTTTTGGGGAACAGCAATGGGTTCCAACAGTAATTGGTCATAGCTGCGCCGCAGCTGCCACTGTTTGTGCAACGCCAATTGCCATTGCCCTTTCTTTTCGTCTAGCAAACGCAATAGCTGTGGCAGCTGTTTTTGATTGAGTGGATGCTTTGTAAAAGCTTCTGCTTGTTGCAAAAACCCCGCATAGAAAAAATAGCGCTGCGCCGGCGAAAACGTCGGCAGCTGTTGCAGATCGATCACTAAGCGAGTAGCTTGCTGTTGAACGAACGCAGACAACCATTGCTGCTGCTCTTGCTGGATCAACTGATTGGCGAACTGCATTTCTACAGAAAGCTGTTGAAAATGCGGCAACAGTTGCGGATTTTCCGCTTTTAATGCCGGCACTACTTGCTGGCGTAGTCGGTTTCGCAAATACAGCGGTTCGTGATTGCTTTCGTCTTCAAAGTAGGGAATCTGCTGTACTTGCGCATAGTCGTAAATCGCTGTCTTACTGACACTAAGCAACGGCCGCAACAGGATTCCAGCGTGAAAAGGCTGCTGCTGCTGCATCCCGCCAGCCGATTGCAAGCGGCCTTCTCGCATCATCTTCATCAGCATCGTTTCTACTTGGTCATCACTGTGGTGAGCAGTCAGCAAAACATCATAGCCTTCTCGGGACATGACATCGGCAAAAAACGTATAGCGAAAGTCCCGAGCGCTAGCTTCTATGCCAGTTTCTGGCGGATTTTCCCAGCACCGCTCATAAAAAGGAATGCCGCGTTCTTGGCAGTACTGCCGTAAAAAAGCAGCTTCCTCAGCAGATGCAGGACGCAATTGATGGTTTACATGTGCCACACCAAAGACCTGCTCTTTTTGCATTTCGGGAAACAGCTGACAAAAGACCTGCAGCAAGACCATGGAGTCGACTCCCGTCGATACCGCCAGCAAAAAGCGGCGTTTTTTTTCAGGATCGATGGCAGTGAGTTGCCCTCGAACGGTTTGAATGACCATCATTTGCCCTCCTTCTCATTTGGTAGACCCACAAGAAAGAAAGCTGAAACAAAACGAACCAACAGTTTTGTTTCAGCTTTTTCCAACTTGCTATTCATGTTTAGTTACGGCGTCCGCCGCGGCCACCGCGTTTTCCTTCTGTATTTCGACGTAATGATGAAAGACGATCATCACTATCTTTTAGAAAAGAACTCATCAATGAATCGAAGTCTTGTTTATTTACATTCGTAGTTTGATTGCGTGAAAAAGATTTTTTCGGATTTGGTCGATTGAATTCTTTTTTCGGGTATTCACGTTTTTCTTCCGGCTTATCTTCTGCTTTGCGGATCGATAGTCCAATTTTTCCATCGTTGCCGATTGCCGTAACAAGTACTGTCACTTCATCCCCAACAGACAACACGTCGTGAATGTCTTTGACGAATCCGTTTGATACTTCACTGATATGCACCAAACCAGTTTTCCCTTCACCAAGATCAATGAACGCACCAAAATTTGTAATACCAGACACTTTGCCCTTTAGTTTCGCTCCAACTTCGATTGACATATAAAAAATGTTCCTCCTAATTTTTACCCATTTAAAATAATTCAAACTACTGCGCTGAGTAGGTATGACATTGCTTAATCTTGTGACTCTGTGGCTGATGATTCTTGTTCGCTTTGCGCAGAACGCTCATTAGTGTTTTGAGAATCCGTTCCATCTGGCAAGACAGGATAAATTTTTTCGCCATCTTTTGAGTAGAAGAATCGGCTGCGGGCCAATTTTGCCACATACTCATCGTCTTGCAATAAGGCAACATCTCGCTCCAATGAAGCCACTTTTTGTTCAGCTTCTTTTTGTTCGGCGACTGTTTCCGCCTTGTATTCCTTTAGTTTTTGCAGGCGCATTTGGTCGTTAAACATCTGAATCCCCACGACTGCAAATATCGCTAATGCCGCCACGAAAAACGCCACCAGCCGACGTCGGCGAAACACGACTTGCCGCCGCTCTTTTTCAAACTTGGCAAATTGCTCTTTCGCATAATCGGTCTGCAATAGTTCTATTTTTTTATTTGATTCTTTTGCCACCTGAACTCGCTCCCGTCGCTGTCTTTGTTTTTTACATTATACCAACATCCGCAAAGCTTGTCTAACTGAAAATGCCGTAAAAATCAAGCATTTTCTGAGATTCTTTCCTCTGAAACAATCTCATACATTTTTGCAGCGTCTTCTTTTTTCGTCGATTCATGCAATTCATTGACTTTTACTTCCAAGACCTTATTCCCGAACTGAATACGCATAGTATCGCCTACTTTGACGTCACTGCTTGACTTGGCTAATTTGCCGTTGATCTGAATGCGTCCCTTGTCTGCCACTTCTTTGGCCACAGAGCGACGCTTGATGATGCGGGAGATTTTAAGAAATTTATCTAATCTCATGTTTTTCACCTCTTCTTAATAGTTTCTTTCCAAATGGAACTAACAGCCATTCGCGAATCGTTAACAATTTGATTTTGATCGCTGCCCCGATAAAGGCTGCGCCTCCCAAACCGACACCGCCTAGGCAAAAAATCAGCGCCTGTAGTCGATGGGTCAAAGGACCGTTCAATAAGATCGCAACGAAGCTATAATATAAGAATAGCACGCTTGCCATGATCCCTAAACAAAGAAATAATTTTTTTCCATAATTTCCTTCATACCAAAAGCGATTGATGCTACTTTGTGCTCGACGCTGTTCGGAAACCACAAAACAGCATAAGGTCGCGCCTAACCCCAACAGCGTACTGATACTTGCTCCTGCAGTCCCATAAGAAGCGGTCAGCGGCCACATCGATAGACATTTGACTAAAAGACCAATTCCCGCAGCGAGCAAGCCGAAGGTATAGGTATTGCGACTTTGTTGAATGCTTTGATAGGCTTGGATCGTCGCCATCAGAGCGATGGAAAAGACAAACAATACCAGCGCCGCATTGCCAGATCCGTCTTTAAATAAAGCAAAGTTGATATAAGGCAGCAAAATCGCTAACCCTACCGCAGAAGCCGAAGCAATCCCGATCGTTAGGCGCAAATACATTTTTGCCGACTTTTCAAACAGCTGCTGATTTTTTACCGTCAAATACTTGGTCAACGTTGGCAAAAACGTCGAGCTTAACGCCATCGCCACCACAAGACCTAGTTGGACGAGGGGTTGTCCGCGATCATAGATCCCTTTCGAAATCCGGGCTGCTTGTGCCGTCAATCCCCCCGCTTCTAGCGCATTGGTCAATAAAAACGAATCCGCTAACTGGAACAAGATCAAATAGCCGCTATAAATCGTCAACAGACCGCCTTCTAAGAAGAACCGTTTTTTCAACGAGGCGGATAAACCAGCGGTATTTTCTCCTGTACGGGTGACTGGTTTATGCCATAGCGATAGGCGTTTGCCGTTGATTTGTCGGCTATAATAACTTAAAATCCACCACGCCGCAAGGCCCCCGACTAAGGCACCCATCATGGCGACAGTCCCCGTTTGATAAATCGTCCAGCCCAATTGCTGGAAAGCTGCCGCAGCACCTAAAATCACACCAACTCTAAGCAGCTGCTCTACAACTTGAGACACTGCGGTTGGCACCATTTGTAGATTTCCTTGAAACATTCCTCGATAAAAGGTCAAGGGTGGGACAAACAAAAAGGTAAAGGAAACGACTCGAATCAAGCCTGCCAGTTGATGGTCCCCCATCACTTGCGCGATTGGACCGGCAAATAAAAAGGTCACAGCCCATAAGCCAATCGCCGACCAAAGCACATAAGACGTCAACGCTTGCAGCCGCTCCTTGCTTTTCAAAGGATCAGGTTCTTCAGCAACAATGCGGGAGATAAACTGCGGCAAACCTGACAACGCCAAAGTCATTGCCAATCCATAAATCGGATAGACCTGTTGATACACATAAAACCCTTCGTCGCCTACCAGGTTCTGAAAAGGGACCCGATAAACGGCACTTAAGATTTTTGCGATAAAGGAAGCGATCGTTAAAATAAACGCCCCTTCCATCGTACGCTTCAATTGTGATTTCGGCATCCCTCTGGTTCCTTTCTAGCCTTGGCTGGCGTATTTTTGTTCCCGTAACGCTTTGACAAAATCTTGGATTTCTAATAGCCAGGTGCTTTCTTTCATCACTGGCGGAATCTGTAATTTGATGGTCATTTGCTCATGATCGACACCCATCGTGGCTTTTAATTTAGTGGCTTTCAATGCTTCAAACAGCTGCTCCACCGAATAATTTTTCGTGCCGACTTTACTCAAAGTAAACGACACGGTTTGTTGCTGCTTGCGGATAGTTTCTAACAAGGCACGATCGCCGTTCATTTTGATCTCGCCCACCGTTAAGAGGTGCGCCACTTCTACAGGGTATTCTCCGAAACGGTCTAATAAATCATCTTGAAGTTCATCAACTGCTTCTTGTGATTCCAGCTCACGAATTCGTTTATAGATCTCGATTTTTTGCCGTTCGTCTTCAATATACGAAGTCGGTAAGTAGGCATCGATCCCCAGATCGATCTCAACGGTCGTTTTTTCTGTTTGGGTATTTTTCCCTTGTTTACGAGTGACTGCTTCCGACAGCATTTGTGAGTACATGTCAAACCCGACTGCATCGATAAAGCCGTGCTGTTGCGCCCCCAATAGATTTCCTGCCCCACGAATCGAAAGATCTCGCATCGCGATTTTGAATCCTGAACCTAACTCCGTAAAGTCCTTAATGGCTTGCAGACGTTTTTCACTGACTTCGTTCAACACTTTTTGCTGTTCATACATGAAATACGCATAAGCGACTCGATTGCTCCGACCGACACGGCCACGCAACTGATACAACGTCGAAAGCCCCATGTAATCGGCATTTTCCACAAACAACGTATTGGCATTGGGAATATCCACACCGGTTTCAATGATCGTCGTCGTCACCAACACATCGTATTGCCCTTCAATAAAGTCAAACAGGGTATTTTCCAATTGGATCTCGGTCATTTGCCCGTGGGCATAAGCGATTCGTGCATCTGGCACTAACGCCTGCAGTTCTTCGACTTTTCGCTCGATCGTATCGACACGATTATAAAGATAAAACACTTGGCCCCCGCGTGCCATCTCCCGTTGGATCGCTTCTCGCACCGCTCCTGGATTCATCTCCATCACATAGGTTTGGATCGGGTAACGATTTTCCGGTGGTGTTTCGATCACAGATAGGTCCCGCACGCCCAGCATCGACATATGCAATGTTCTTGGGATCGGCGTTGCCGTCAACGTCAACACATCGACTTGCGAACGCAGTTGTTTCAAGCGCTCTTTGTGTTTGACCCCAAAACGTTGTTCTTCATCGATCACCAACAAGCCCAAATCAGCAAACTCGACATCTTTTGACAATAATCGGTGGGTCCCCACCAAAATATCGACTTGCCCTTTGCGCACTTGCTCGATTGTTTCATTCTGCTGTTTTTTCGTCCGAAAACGACTCAGCACCCCAACATTGACGGGGAATCCTTCAAAACGATCGACCATCGTTTCATAGTGCTGCTGCGCCAAGATCGTTGTCGGCACTAAGAAAGCCACTTGTTTGCTTTCTTTGATCGCTTTAAAAGCAGCCCGCAGCGCCACTTCTGTTTTCCCAAAACCGACATCTCCAACTAACAAACGGTCCATCGGCTTTTCTTTTTCCATATCCCGCTTAATCTCTGCCGTACTGCGCAGCTGATCATCGGTTTCCGAATAAGGAAAGGCATCTTCAAATTCTTTTTGATAGGCATCGTCTGGTTGAAAGGCATAGCCTTTTTCTGATTCGCGTTTGGCATACAATAAAATCAAATCATCTGCGATGTCTTCAATTTTAGCCGTCACTTTGCGCTTGGTCTTCGCCCACTCACTGCCGCCTAATTTATTGATTTTTGGTGTTTTCGATTCGGAAGCCACATATTTTTGAATCAAATTCAATTGGGTGACTGGAATAAAGAGCTTGTCTTCGTTTTGGTACAAGATCGTCATGTAATCTTGATGGACGCCATCGACTTCTAAGGTTTCCATGCCGATGTACTTCCCGATCCCATGATTCGCATGGACGACATAATCGCCGGCTTTTAACTCATTGTAGCTTTTGAGCCGTTCCGCATTGGTGACATTTTGCCGGCGGGCTCTTTTTTTGTTCATCTTTTGGAAAATTTCTTTTTCTGTAACCACCACTAGCTTGTCTTGCGGCATTTCAAAGCCGCTTTGCAAACGTTCCACCACGATTTGGGTGCGTCCCGTAAACAGGCGGTCTTGTTGCGTCTGCACGGCATAGATATCATGATCTCGCAGATCTTGCTCTAACTTCTTGGCCCGTTCTTGGTCACTGACCAGAAAAATCACCGTTTGCTGTTGCTTCTCCCAGCGATCGATCTCAACTTTCAAGAGACCCATTTGGCTGAAAAACTGCTGCATCGGCCGGTATTGGAATTGATGGATCGCTTGGAAGCGAATGTTCCCCATTCCTTTTTGGAATAAAGAAAAGAAGCTGGTCACAAAGGTTTCTTTTTGCAGCAGTTGATGGACATCGATCCCGAATTGCTGTTCAGAAAAGACCCGCAGCTCCGCTAATTTTTGGGTATGCCACTCCGCTTCTTCCCGTTCGATCTCACGATTGGTCTCCATGATCCGAGCATAATCATCGATCATCAAAAAGGCGTCTTCAGAAAAATAATCTAAGACACTCGTTTGCTGACGATAAAGCAAATCCGTGTAATAACGGGCACTTTCACCGGGAATCCCCGCTTGCCATTGGGAGGCCAATTGGCCGAAATAGTCTTCTAAAAACGCGCGATCAGTTACTTCTTTGGCGACCGCCAACCGTTTGTTCAATAATTCTTGTAGCTGCTTTTGCCCCGCCGCTAAATCTTCCGCTGAGAAAACCAATTCGGTAGTCGGTAAAATAGCCACTTGCTGCAGCGTTTCCACTGAGCGTTGCGTTTCCACGTTGAAAGAACGCATCGAGTCGATTTCTACATCGAATAACTCGATCCGTACGGGGTATTCGGCATTTAATGGATAAATATCGAGGATGCTCCCACGAATACTGAATTCGCCGGGTTTGCCAATCATTGACTGCCGTTCGTAACCCATCAAGATCAATTGTTGCGGCAAACGCTCTAAATCGATCTCATCGCCGATTTGCCATTGGAATTGGTTGGCTAACCAGGTTTTCTTCTCAGGTAAATACTTTCGCAAAGCCGCTACCGGCAACACATAGATCCCGGTTTTCCCTTGAGAAACAGCATTCAGCGCTGCCACTCGTTCTTCTCGTGCTTCTGGTGAAGAAAAAGCCATTTCGGCTGACAACACTTCGTCCACTGGGAAAACATAGACATCATCCGTCACGTTGCGCAGATCTTCGGCTAGTTGATTCGTATAATACAGATTTGGTGTCACCACGATCACTTGTTTTTGAAATGCCTGATACACACCGGTGATCGCCAATGTTTTTGCCGATCCAGCTAGACCGGTCAATAATTGCCGGGGGGCCTGTTCACGTAAACCTGCATGCCAAGCCGCCACTGTCGGCACTTTATTTATTAATTCAATTAAATCCATCTCGGCCCTCCTTAGTTAAATCGATTCATTGTGGCAAGAAAGTCGCCGTTGGTCAAGTAATCACTACTTGCCTCGACTGCCTTATCAATACTTTGTAAAACGATGGGCAGATCGTCTTTTGCAAAAGGACTCAGTACATGATTGACCACGGTTTGTCCTGGACGTGGCCGATCGATCCCGATTTTGATGCGGTCAAAGACTGTCGAGTCCAAATGCGCGATCAAACTCTTGATTCCATTGTGTCCCCCCGCACTGCCTTTTTGGCGCAAGCGGATTTTCCCTAATGCTAAATCAAGGTCATCATAGACCACTACTAATTCTTCTTGATAGATGCCAAAATAGGTCATCAACGGACCTACCGAACGACCGGATTCATTCATGAAGGTTTGCGGTTTGACCAAAAGGATTTTTTCACCCTTCAAGAAAAACTCTGCCACTTCTGCTTCAAAAGCCGACTTTTTAAAGGTTGCTTGGTACTTTTGTGCCAAGGCATCCACTACCATAAAGCCAACATTGTGTTTGGTTTTCTCATATTTTTTGCCGGGATTTCCCAAGCCTACAATCATTTTCATTTTTCGATTACGCTCCATTATTTCTAGTTTCAAGCTGATTCTTCATCTATTTTATCGGTTTTCTTATCCAAACACAAAATACTGGGCACACAAATGCGCCCAGTTCTTTTGCTGAAATAATTATAACACGAAATGGACTGTTATGGTGGCGTCCTCTTGCTCAGTTTTTATCTTTCTTAACGAATCTTAATAAAACGTTGATATATCCTCTTTTTGACGTAATAACAAAGAAAGCATTTACAACTGAAACAGCGATATTTTGTGTAATATTGTTGTGCAAATCACATGACAAATATACTTGAAAATGGTAGGATGATAGCGAGTAAAACAATTATGCGGAAGGAATGATACACAGATGACTGCAAAAACGAACAAAAAAGATCACCAAAAGGTAATTCTTGTTGGAGACGGTGCGGTTGGTTCTAGTTACGCGTTTGCGCTGGTGACCCAAAACATTGCGCAAGAAGTCGGAATCATTGATATAAATACAGCAAAAACAGAAGGCGACGCAATTGATTTGTCCCATGCCTTGGCCTTTACTTCCCCTAAAAAAATCTATGCCGCTTCTTATGAAGATGCACATGATGCTGATTTAGTCGTTATTACAGCTGGTGCGCCTCAAAAACCAGGTGAAACCCGCTTAGATTTGGTTCATAAAAACTTGAAAATCAACCGGGAAGTAGTTACCCAAATCGTTGATTCAGGGTTCAACGGAATCTTCTTAGTAGCAGCGAACCCAGTCGATATTTTGACTTACTCGACTTGGAAATTCTCAGGCTTCCCGAAAGAACGCGTCATCGGTTCAGGTACTTCTTTAGACTCTGCACGTTTCCGTCAAGCTTTGGCTGAATTAGTCGATGTTGATGCCCGTAACGTCCATGCCTATATCTTAGGCGAACACGGGGATTCAGAATTCCCTGTTTGGTCTCATGCCAACGTAGCCGGCTTGCAAATCTATGAATGGGTCAAAAATAACCCAGACATCGATGAAGAAGCAATGGTCAACATTTTCTTCAGTGTTCGTGATGCAGCCTACACCATCATCGAGAAAAAAGGTGCGACCTTCTACGGGATCGCGGTAGCCTTAGCACGGATCACTCGTGCGATCTTAGACGATGAAAATGCTGTTTTACCATTGTCTGTGTACATGAACGGCGAATACGGCTTAAACGACTTGTACATCGGTGCGCCTGCAGTTATCAACGCCCAAGGGATCCAAAAAGTGATTGAGATCCCATTGACGGATGGTGAAAAAGACCGGATGGCCGCTTCTGCAAAACAATTAAAAGATATTCTTGATGAAGCTTTTGCGAAACTAGATGCAGAAGACAATCAATAATTTCTTTCACTTCGTTTAGCTAGTCAACTATGCCACTGAACGAACCTTACAGCTCACTCTTTTTCAGAACAATTTGATCAAGATGATTTGCTGCGGTTCGTTCAGTTTTTTTATGCAAAGAAATGCTTTTCTACAGCTTAGCTAAAGATAGTTTAAGAATTTTCTATTTTTCATGGAAGTTTCATTTGCCATATTCGCTTTCTTGGGGGAATATGGTATGATTTAAGCGTTATTATCTATTATGCCATTAGAAAAAAAGGAGTAGTTGAATGACTCGTTCAAACAAACATACTGACGCCAAGAACAATACCAAGAAAATTGTTCTGATCGTTGTGGCTGCTATATTAGTAGTGATCGCTGGCGGCTATACCTACCGAAGTACATATTATGCAAACCGTTTTTTACCAAAGACTGAAATCGATGGGATCGACATCAGCAACAAAACTGTTGCCGAGGCCAATGCCCTGCTGCATGACCGCTATTCGCAAGAAGATTTCACCATCAAAGAAGGCGATAGCGAATGGAAGACAATCAACCTTGCTCAATTTGGGTTACAAACGGATTTCACCGATGAGCTGCAATCGTTAAAAGATGAACAGAACCAGTGGAGTTGGGGAATGGCTTATGTTTCCGCTGCAGAAGAAAAAACACTGGACAATCTCTCGGTGGATCAAGATACGCTAAACAGCGAAACGGATACGATTCAAAAGGAACTAGAAACTTTAAATGAGGATCGTACCAAGTCAGCCGATGCAACATTGGAAAAAGGCGAAGACGGCTTTTCTATCAAACCAGAAGTTGACGGCGATGCCATTGATGTGGACAAAGCAGTAGCGGACTTACAAGAAGCCATCGTCAGTGGCGAAAAGGAATTAAATCTCGTCGATTACGTCACAAAACCAAGTGTGACCGCTGATGATCCTGATCTAACCAAAGAAATGGATTCGTTGAATAAAATCGCCAAAGTAACCGGCAATTATACGATCAACGGAAACACGTTTCAAATTCCAAGAGAATCGATCATGGATTGGCTCTCTTACAAAGATGGCAACACCACGATCGACGAAGACAAAGTAAGAAGTTATGTCGCTTCGATCGGAGAGCAATACAACACCAGCACCAATTCTTCGACCTTCAAGAGTACCAAACAAGGTGAAGTAACGGTTCCAGCCGGCACCCTCAGCTGGACGATCCAAACCGATGCGGAAACAGAAGCATTGATTGAGGCGTTAAAAGCCGGCGAAGACTTCACGCGCACACCGATCGCTCAAGGAAGCACCGATGCTGGCAGCCCGTTATTTGGCAACACGTATATCGAAGTTGATTTGAAAAACCAACACATGTGGTATTACAAAGATGGCGAGCTGGTGCTAGATACGAAAATTATTTCTGGAAAACCAGCCACACCAACGCCAACTGGTGTCTTCTATGTCTGGAACAAAGAAGAAGATGCAACCTTGACCGGTGAAGATTATGCGTCCCCTGTTGATTACTGGATGCCGATCGATTGGACCGGTGTCGGAATCCATGATTCTGATTGGCAAACGGAATACGGTGGTGATCTTTGGAAAACCCGCGGCTCTCACGGCTGTATCAATACTCCGCCAGGCGTGATGAAAGAATTGTACAGCAAAGCCGAAGTCGGGACACCCGTGATCGTGATTTAATGGAAAAAAGAGTCAAACCTTTTTATAGATGAACCAAAAGCTGCAAAAGAAAATTCTTTTGCGGCTTTTTTGTTGTTTCCCAAATGTTCCTGTTTACAAAGCGTCATTTAATTAATATACTTAATTAAGCATATTAATTAAAAAGGAGAATCACTTTGGAAAAAGTTGTCTTTATTGATCGTTCTACTTTAGCTGGAAGTCTGATTAAAATTTTCGCCCGCAACATCCAAATGCTGTCCGAGGATCAAATCAGCGTGACTGTTGTGACACCAGAACGTCTGATGAATTATCGTTTTTCGCAAGAAAAAATCGTTTTGGTCGATCCTTTGCTTTCTTTAACAGATCCGATGATCAAGCAGGCCATCCCGCCGCGAATCAAGCGCCTGTCATTTCCCATCAATCATTACAGCGGCATGAATGCTGAAGCCATTCTAGAATTGATCCAACAAGCATAACCTAAAAAAGGCCGACGGAAACCAATGGTTTCTGCCGGCCTTTTCTCATGCCACTTGCCCTCTGCTAGACAATCGCCTCTTCTTGTTCTAACAAAGTAACTTGTTCTCCTTTGTCTTGTAGCGCAGCGACGTGCATCGTGCCCCACTGGCAAAGGGTATCCAATAAGCCGCCTAACGTTTCTCCATATTCACTCAAGGAATACTCAACTTTGGGTGGTACTTGATTATAGGATTTGCGGGTAACGATATCAGACTCTTCTAGTTCCCGCAATTGCTGCGTCAACATTTTTTGACTGATGCCAGGAATTTTTCGTCGTAAATCACTAGGACGCAATGCCCCATGGCGTAAATTACAAAGAATGATTGGTTTCCATTTCCCGCCGATGACATCCATCGTTGCTTCTACACCGATATTATAAATTTTTTCTTCCATTTTTTTCACCTCATCAAGTCTGAAAACACACAAATGTTACCAAAAGGTGTGTATCAAACAAAAAAGTACGTACTATGCAACCTTACCTCCTCATTATATGATGATTACAGAAAAAAATAAAGGAGATGTTTTTATGATCGAAAAATTATCGGATACCGTTACACTGAACAACGGCAGCAAAATCCCCGGTTTGGGGCTAGGTGTCTTTCAAATCCCTGAAACTGAAACAGCAGAGGTCGTGAAACAGGCCATTATCAATGGGTATCGCCTGATTGATACGGCGGCTATTTACGGCAACGAAACAGGAACAGGGGAAGGAATCAAACAAGGCTTACAAGAAACGGGGTTGGCTCGTGAAGAACTCTTTGTCACTTCCAAACTTTGGAACGATCACTTAACTTATGATGAAACGATCCATGCTTTCAATGAGAGTTTGGCCCGCTTAAACCTCGAGTATCTCGACTTGTACTTGATCCATTGGCCGGGAAACCAGGCATTTCAAGAGTCATGGCGCGCATTGGAAGACTTGTATGCCGCTGGAAAAATCAAAGCAATCGGGGTCAGCAACTTCCAGATTCATCACTTGGAGCAACTATTGGCCGCTGCTAAGGTCGTTCCTGTCGTCAATCAGATCGAACTGCATCCCAAACTTACGCAGCAAGACCTGCGGGACTTTTGTGCTGAAAAGGGGATTGCGATCCAAGCTTGGTCACCTTTGATGCAAGGCAAACTGCTGAAAGAGGAAACCGTCTTGGCGATCGCCGATGCACAGCAAAAATCAGCGGCACAAGTGCTTTTACGCTGGGCTATCCAACAAGGAATCTTAGTCAATGTCAAATCGACACACCCTGAGCGAATGCGCGCCAATGCAGCGATTTTTGATTTCCATTTATCAGAAGATGAAATGGCCCGCTTGAACGCATTAAATGAGGACCTGCGAGTGGGTCCAGATCCAGACACATTCGATTTTCATTAACCAAACGATATACTAAACAAAACCTTAGGAGGAAGTATAATGACAAACACAAACACAGGATTTTCAATGGTTAACCACGTGGGAATCACCGTCAGCAATCTCGAACGTTCCATTCAATTTTATGAAGCATTAACTGGAAAGAAAATCGCTAATCAAGATACGATCGGTGGCAAACGAATGGCGCAAACGCAAGGTTTAGAGGATACATTGATCAAATACGCCAATCTTCATTTAGACAATCTCAACATCGACCTTTTAGAATACGTCGAACCAAAATCCAACAAAGCTAGCTATTCCAATGAGCAAATCAGTGCCATGCATCTTTGTTTTGAAGTCGAAAATATTGATGAAGCCGTTGCTCGTCTAAAAGCCATCGGGGTTGAACCTGACGGTACCCCAATCGTTTTTGAAGAACAAGATGGTTTAAAAAGCGGCTTCGGGACAGGTGTTGCCTACTTTACAGATCCAGATGGCACCAATCTTGAACTGATTGCACCAAAAGGACCATTTCAACGCGGATAATTGAAAAAGGGATGGCGACTTATAGCGCCCTCCCTTTTTATTTACGCAAAACTATCTATTTTTTCAATAGTTCCCCTTCATAGAATCCTTTACAGCGAGTACAATAAATAGATAATCCTTTTTATTCGCTGATTTTCCCAACAAACCTCGCTTGAAAGGAAGTGATCTCGATCGATATTGGTCTTTTGTTGTTGATTTTTACGGGTATTTTTTTCATCGTCTTCCGGTTCTTTTACCGAGAAGAACCCAATTATATATTCGGCTTTCGCACCAAGCGCAGTACAGCCAGTGTCAGCAATTGGCGTTTTTCCCAGCAGTGGTTCTCCCTGTTGGCGATGCTCTTTTTAGGTGCGGTCATTTTGCTGCAGCGCAACGAGCTGATTGAAGAGAAATTTTACCAGATAGCCGTCCTTGGCAGCTATCTTCTGGCAGCACTGCTGGTAGAAATAGCGCTGTATCTCAAAGATTCACGCGCGAGCACCAAAAAGTAAGACAAAAAAGACATTCCGGCGAATGTCTTTTTTCTATTCTTTATTTTGACTGTGGATCGTGATTCCCAACACCAGGGCTAAAATTCCTGAAACCACCCAGATGGTCCGGTGGAATAAGAAAATTCCTAGCAAGCTGCTTAAAACCGCCCCAAAAAAGAAACCGCCGATGATCAAGGAAATAGAAATGATCTTGGGTGTCACTGATCGGTCCTGCTTAAACCCGCGCAAATACAAGTAATCAGCCAGCGAACGTAAATTGCCAGTGGTCATCGTGGTGGCATAGGTCATCCCTGCCAAGCGCCGATAAGCGGCATATTGAATCGCTGCAAAAAAAGATAATCCGGAATCAACCAGGACATTGGGTAAAGAACGCGCAAAAAAGCCCAGAACCAAAATACCGATCGCTTCAAAGATCAACGCAGCATTTTGCCAAACGATCCAACCACCAGTCGGAAAATGATGCTGCAGATAATTCGTCACCACGATCCCCACTAAAAACATACAGATTGGTGGCAGATACCGAAAGGCTTGTTCAAACTGCCCCGTTGAAAGATTGATCCCTAACAAAATAACATTCCCCGACTGCATACTTGCAAACACTTCCCCGTGAAACAAGTAGGTATACGCATCTAAAAAACCGCCAGCCATCGCGAGAAGAATCCCCACCGGCAAGCTTTCATGCACGACAAACTCCGATTTGCTTTTGACACTGCTCAAACTTTTTTCCATTGGTTTCGCCTCTTATTTTTTATACTTTCTGACAGCTTACCACTTAAAAAGCCGACAACTCGTTATGTTTTGCGGCGTTTAGGTGACTTTTTCGATAACTGACAAATCAACCACCCCAAAAGAACGGCGGTCAGTGCTCCAGCTGAATCCAGCATGACATCTTGAAAAAGCGGCGTCCGTCCTCCCGTCAGCATTTGATGGTATTCATCGATCCCAGCATAGCCGGTAGCTGCTAACCAAGCAAAAAAAGCGGCTAGCCAATACGGCGTACGGCGATATACGAGAACGAAGAACAGACTGCCCCCTAAGACAAAATAGGTAAAGAAATGCGCGCCTTTACGAATGAAAAATTCCACAAATGAAAAATAGCCTTTTTCCGCAATACTGATCTCCGAACCAGCATAGGAAAAAGAAATCTTCTCTAGCCACTCTTTCAATGGTTCATTTTTTAAGATTCGTGAAAGCAACCCGATTTGTGATTGCTGCTCATAGGTTTGTGAAGAACTGATAAAGAGGATGACCATAACCGCAAGTGCGATACAAAAGTAAAAATTCGGTTCTTTCAGTAATTTTTTCATAGTTTTCACTCCTCATTTTCCTATCTTACCATTTTCATTTGGTGATGCAACTGTTTTTCCAGCAAACCGTGGTGACATTGCACACACAAAAAGAGTGCTTCCGTGAAGATTAGAAGCACTCTTTCTTTTTAAAAATAGCCATCGGTATGAAAAGCCGTCACCCGTTTGGTTGTGAGATTTTGGGGCTTGTGACGTTCAGCTCCTTCAACGATTCTCAGGGCTGTTTTGCGTTTTTTTCTCCAGTAAACAATGACGAACCCATCTCGTAGCCTTCTACATAATGGTTCAACCGATCGACGACCTCTGCTGCCGCTTCTTGTGACGGCGTGATGATCAATAAAATATCAAACCCTGCAATCGTGCCGACAATTTCTGGTAGCTCCATTTCATCAAGATAATTGGCGATCACATCGGCGCCGTTTTCAGCAGTATGAACGACAACTAAAAAGTCAATCTGCGTAATCTTTTTTAGGTACTCATACATCGAAAACGCAATTCTGTCTTCTAGATCCTGCTCTTTGGATTCAAAGATCGAATAATACGGCCGACCGTTTTTAGCATACGTTTTAGCGATGTTCATTTCCCGCATGTCTCTAGAAATCGTGGCTTGGGTAGCTGAAACATTTTCTTTTTTTAATAAATTCATCAATTCTTCTTGAGACTCAATCCGATGTAGGACAAAGAGTTTTTTGATAATTGCTTGTCGCTCTTTTTTTTTCATTTACTTGATCCGCTCCTCTCAAGTCGCCTCGCTTACTGAAATAGTTGATCCGTCTCGTTCACATCTTGAAACGTAGCTTACAAGAACAACATTGAGAAGATTAAAATGGCAAGATTGGAAATTCCGATAACCAGTAACGGTTTGCGCATAAAGCGGGTCCAAGTGGAATAGTTGACCCGAGCCAGCTCCAATCCCCCCATCACGACGCCAGAAGTTGGTGTGATCAAATTCACTAATCCGCAACCAGCAGTAAAGATCATCACCATGACGTTCGGATTGAGTCCGATGCTTTGCGCCAAGGCCCCCATGATCGGGATCGATACATACGCTAGTCCGGAAGTCGATGGAATCAAGAACGATAAGAGCAGATACAAAATGTAGGCGCCAATCACAAACAGGACAGGTGATAGACCTTCTAAAAGATGGGAAGCCCGATCCAAAATAAACAGATCCAAGTACGTCGTTTGCATAATGTAGGAAGCACCCCGTGCCACAACGATGATCAAGACAACGGATAAAATGTCTTTGACCCCATCGATAAAGTTGGTCACGATTTCTTTTTCTGAGAATCCTTGAATCAACGCAATGATGATACTGATGTAGAAGAACCACATGGCCAAATCACCAAAATACCATTCACCGAAGCTATTGCCGGTCAAAAAGGCGGTCCAACCGTCAAACACATGGATATCAAAGTCGCCCCAAGGAATCAAGGAAACCACCATGATCACAAAGGATAAACCAAAAATCGTCAAAATCAGGCGATGTTTTTGCGTAAACACCAAGGCTTCGTTCGTGTCTTTGACAAAATGTTCTTCCATTTCTTTTTGCTCTTGCAGCGATAAGATCGTGGAGCCTTTGTCGGCTTTGACTTTTTTGGCATAAGACATCACCACAAAGATACAGTATGCGGTCGTGACTAACCAAAGCAATGCCCCGACTACTAAGATCGTGCCATTGTTTGGGGCAATATCGATGCTTCGCAAGGCATCCATCGCAACGCCGGTCGCAAAGGGATTGACGGTGGAGCCAATCACGCCGGCACCAGCACCCAGCATAACGGTTCCTGCTGCGACGATCGTATCAAAACCTGATGCCACCATCGTTATTGCTAATAAGGAATAAAAAGGAATCGTTTCTTCCGCCATTCCATAAGTGGAGCCGCCGATCGAAAACAAGATCATTAAAATCGGAATCAAAATCAACTCATTGCCTTTGAGTTTTTTGACCAAATGCTGAATCCCGGCTTCCAAAGCGCCTGTTCGCGTGACGATATTCAAAAAACCACCCAAACAGAGAATAAACACACAGATCTCGATCGCATCACGAAATCCGTTAAAAGGCGCCATAAAGAAATCAGAAAACTTGGCACCCACCACTTGGCTGACCATCTCTTCTTGGCCTGCTGGTAAAGAAGGCGCAAAAGGCTGCCCTGCTAAGAGCCAGGAAGCGACCGTCAAGGCGATAATGATCAGAAATAAGATACTGAATGATGTCAGCGACTTTTTTTCTTTTTGCTTTTTTTTCATCTGTGTTCCCCCTTTTTTGAATCGATCCTATTTGCTGCCAGCCATTACTTGGCAACATGAGAAAAATAATCTTGGTCATAAATAATGAGTTCTTTGTAGCGATAATAAATCTTTCTTTTATGCACGAGCGCCTTGAGCGTTTGACTGACTGTCTCTCGCGTCGTTCCACTGTACTTGGCTATATCATTGATAAAAACTGGAAAAGGGATGCGAATCTGCTCACCTTGTGTCTGCCCATGCTCGATCATCAAAAGACCAATCGTATTAACGACTCTTGTTTGCGCGCTGGAGGTGACACAATACTCGACACGGCGTCTTTGCTTTTCCAACTGCCGGCTCATTTGCTGATTGAGCCACAGCAACTGACTTGTAGACGAAACGACTAGCGGTTCAAACAGTGACATCGCTGCAAACTGCACGACAATGTCTGTTGCAGCGAATGCCGATACATCATAGTTGTCTCTTTCAAACAAGCCAATCAAAGGAAATAACTGATCTGGCCCAACAAAATCTACATAACAATAGGAATCAGTTCCGTCGGTCTTTTCGATCCGCACAAGTCCTTCTATCACAAGGAATATCCGATCTCTTACGTCGCCTTCATAAAAAAGCACTTGACCTTTTTTGTACGTACGGCAGTAAATATGCTCTTTCAAACGCTGCTGATTTTCTTCTTCCAGCCATTGAAAGCTGTTCGCTCTTGTTGATGGATCTTTTATTTGGTGGTCGATCATTTTTCTCACTCCAATGTTTTGGGTCTTGCTTTGCTGCTTCGCTTACTTCCAGGTGATCTGCGTGCCAGCATCATCGATAGCTGCCAGCTTGTCTAAAGAAGTAATCACTGCCCGTTTTTCCGCCCCCATTTTGACAAAGTTCAAAGCGGCTTGTACTTTCGGCAACATACTACCTGGTGAAAAATGGCCTTCATCGACATAGGTTTCCAATTCCGCGGCGGTCACATGATCCAACCACTGCTCACTTTCCTTGCCAAAGTTCAAAGCGATTTTTTCTACGCCCGTTAAAATGATCAGCTGATCCGCATCGACTAATCGAGCCAATTTTTCAGAAGCAAAATCTTTATCGATCACGGCTTCAACACCCAGGCCATTGTCTAGCACGGGAATGCCGCCGCCTCCTGCACAAATGACGATCGTGTTTTGTTCAATCAGCGCTTTGATGCTGGCAACTTCTTGGATCGCTTGTGGTGCAGGACTAGCCACGACTTTCCGCCAGCCACGACCAGCATCTTCCCGGTAGATGGCATCTGAAGCCGCCATGGCTTCTTTGGCAGCCGTTTCCGTTAAGAACGGCCCGATTGGTTTTGTCGGATGGGCAAATGCTGGATCTTGGGCATCGACTGTAATTTCCGTGACCACAGTCACCACCGGCTTCGCTATTTGTGCTGCTTTCAACTGGATTCTCAGCTCATTTTGCAACCAATAGCCAATACTGCCTTGGGTCATGGCGACACAGGTATCTAAAGGCATTGCTGGGTTTTTGCTAGAATCGCTCGCTTGCTGCTGCAAAACCAGGTTTCCCACTTGGGGACCATTCCCATGAGTAATGATCAAATTGACGTCTTTTCGGATCAAGGGAATCAGGTAGTCCACGGTCTGTTTGAGTCGCTCTTTTTGCCCTTTGGCACTGGCATCTTCTGCTAAGATGGCGTTGCCGCCAAGGGCGACAACGATCGTTGGTTTCTTTTCACTCATCTGCTCACTGCTCCTTCTCACACTCTAGGAATAAATAGATCGCCTAATGTTACTGCCATGATCGCTTTGATCGAGTGCATCCGGTTTTCAGCCTCTTCAAATTGACGACCCCAGTGACTACGGAAAATATCGTCTGTGATCTCCATTTCAGAAATGCCAAATTTTTCTTCGATCATTTTTCCATACGTCGTATTCGTATCATGGAACGCTGGCAAGCAGTGCAGCACGATCAAGCCATCGTCTTGTTTTCCGGTGGCCATCACCATTTCGCGGTTGATCTGGTAATCTTTCAACAGCTTCACCCGCTCTTCGAACTGGTCTTCTTCCCCCATTGACACCCAAACATCGGTATACAAGACGTCTGCATCTTTGACGCCTTTTTGGATATCATCTGTTACCATCAACTGACTGCCAGATTCTTTAGCAAATTTGTTGGCATAGTCTGTCACTTCTTGCGCTGGGAAAAGTTCTTTTGGTGCACAGATACGAACGTTGACCCCTAAAATTGCCCCCGTCACTAACAAACTATTCGCCATATTGTTCCGGCCGTCGCCCACATAAACTAGCGTAATGTTTTCCAAGGTGCCGAAGTTTTCTTTGATGGTCATAAAGTCAGCGATCATTTGGGTTGGGTGCCATTCATCGGTTAAGCCATTCCAAACAGGAACACCGGAGAATTTGGCTAAATCTTCAACGACTTGTTGACTGAATCCACGAAACTCAATACCGTCAAACATGCTGCCTAAAACTTTTGCTGTATCTTCGACAGATTCTTTTTTGCCTAGCTGAATATCATTCGCGCCTAAAAATTCTGGATGGGCACCAAGATCGATGGCAGCTGTCGTAAAGGCCGCCCGTGTCCGAGTCGATGTTTTTTCAAACAAAAGGGCAATGTTCTTGCCTTCTAAATAACGATGAGAAATATTTTGTTTTTTCAATTGTTTTAAATAGATTGAAAAATCAATGAGGTATTCTAACTCGGCTTTCGTAAAATCTTTTTCTGCTAAAAAACTTCTTCCTTTAAATACTTGTTCCATCGATGATTCCTCCTCTGATTTAAATATCTTCTCTAACAAATGGCATGCTCATGCAACGAGGACCGCCACGACCACGAACCAATTCACTGCCGGAGATTTTGTGCAATTTGATACCGGCTTCTGCCAACTTCTGATTGGTGATGGTATTGCGGTCATATACGACGACTTCGCCAGGTGCGATCGTCAAGGTATTGGAACCGTCATTCCATTGTTCCCGAGCTGCTGCAATCAAATCACTGCCGCCGCAACGAATCAATTCAACCGTATTTAGTTCTAGATAGCGACATAAAATATTTTCCAACGTGTCCTTTTCTTCTTTGATCGTCACCCCATCACCTGCTCGTGAGATTGAATAAACCGTCAGCTCTCCTTCGATTTCTGGATGGATCGTAAACTTGTCATGATCGACCATTGTAAATACCGTATCTAAATGCATGAATTTGCGCTCTTGACCAATGTCAAACGCTAGAACATACTCAAAGCTTGGCTCATTTTCGAACACTTTGCGGGCCAGCTGCTCAATCGAAGCGGCATCCGTTCGTTGCGAGATACCAATCGCCAACACATGTTTTGACAGAACTAATTCGTCGCCACCTTCGATGCGGGTTGGTTGGGCGCGATCATAAAGCATATGAGGCGGATTTTGCTGGAACATTGGATGATGAGCAAAAATATATTTGCCGTATAACGTTTCGCGCCGTCTTGTTTCTGAATACATGCGATTCAAGGATACTCCGTTACCAATCGTCGCAAAGGGATCTCGTGTAAAATACAAATTCGGCATTGGATCGATCAGAAATGGGTATTGATCATCCACGGTCCCAGCGAGGCTCTGGGTATTTGGCAGCTCCAGTTCATTTTTGGCTAAACCAGCCATAGTTTTGTCGATCAGTTCCCGATCATTGTCACAAGACATAAAATAATCCGTGACTTCTTTAATGATCTCAGAACTTTGGATTGTAGTTTCCGCTAAATAATCCTTGAGAAATTGCTGTTTGATTTCTGGTGACGTGAGCGATTCAGCAGCTAAATCTTCTAGATACAACACCTCCACATCATTTTGACGTAGGACTTCCGCAAACCGATCATGTTCTGCTCTGGCTTGTTCCAAAAAAGGAATATCATCAAATAGCAGGCGGTTCAAATGATCAGGAACAAGGTTCTCCAATTCCCGACCAGGGCGGTGAAGCATGACTTGCTTCAATCGTCCAATCTCTGAAAAAACATGAATAGCATTTGGCATTTTTCTTCCTCCTTCTTCTGTTTACACCTCTATGCTACCTAATTGTATACGCTTTCGCAGTGGTATATTTCGTGTTCTTTTCGCAAAGGATTTGGCATTATGCATGAAAAAGCGAATATCGCTCATCAGGCGTTTTTTTACTCGCTGTTTTTTTTCATATGTAATATTTATCCATCGATTTTTTTCTAAGAATTTGATGAGGATGTGATAGTTTTTTTATTTTTGACGTTTTTCCGCCCTATCAATAGATCAAGGAGTTATACATTCCATTTTTTGTTTTTGGTACAGTTTCATCAAGAACCCTTATTTCATAAGGATTCTGATGGTTGCGACCAAATTTCGTTATGCTATACTTAATAAGATCGAAGGAAAAGAAAGGGGTTTGATAGGAATGACCTATTCAATCAATTGGAATCTGGAAACAATCTTTCCGGGAGGCAGCGATTCTGTTCAATTAAAAGAACGCATGAGCCAACTGGAAGAACAAATTGCAAATTACCGAACAACAGTCGATGCATGGTCGCCCAACAGCGAAGACGATGCAGCAAAATTAGAAGAGTTACTTGATTTATCCGCAACTATTAGTCAAGGATTTTCACAATGCGGCAGCTTTATCAATGCCTTGCTTTCAGCGAATGTCAATGACAGCAAAGCCAAAATCCTGACGGGTGACCTCTACGCAAAATTGCCAGCACTGCAAGCAGCACAAACCGTTTTCTCGAAAAAATTGACAGAAATTTCTGAGGATGATTGGACAGCACTAGTTAAAGCGGAAAACTTAGCACCTGTCGCTTTTCGTTTAAGCGAGATTCGCCGCGACGGCAAAGAATTGTTATCCGAAGCAGAAGAGACCATCATCAATACTTTAAATTTAGATGGCTTGAATGCTTGGAGCCAACATTACGATACGATCGTTGCCTCGATCGAAATTCCTTTCCTGCAAGAAGACGGCACGACGATCAAGTTTTCAGCTGGTCAAGCCTTCAATAAAATGATGGGTGATCCTGATCCGGAAGTTCGTGCGCGTTTATTCGACACTTGGGAAAAGACGTGGGCAGAAAAAGAAGACCTCTTTGCGGATACCTTGAACCACTTAGACGGTTTCCGCCTTTCTACCTTCAAACTTCACGGTGTCACTGATTACTTGAAGGAACCATTAGAATACAATCGTCTGCAAAAAGCGACATTGGATGCTATGTGGGGCACGATCCAAAAGAACAAACAGCCGATCGTTGATTTCTTGACCCGCAAAGCGCAGCTTTTCGGCAAAGAAAAAATGGAATGGCAAGACCAAGATGCGCCAATCATCCTTGGCGATATGGAAGAAAGAACCTACACCTTTGATGAAGCAGCTGACTTCATTTTGACCAACTTCCGTAAGTTCAGCCCAAAAATGGCTGACTTTGCCCAAGTCGCTTTTGAAAAAAGCTGGATCGAAGCAGAAGATCGTCCCGGCAAACGTCCTGGCGGCTATTGCACCAGCTTGCCAGAAACCAAAGAATCACGTATTTTCATGACCTACAGCAATTCTGTCAACGAAGTAGCGACGCTTGCCCATGAGCTCGGTCACGCTTTTCACAGCAGCGTTCTTTGGGAGCTGCCAGAATTAAACCGCAACTATGCCATGAACGTTGCCGAAACAGCAAGTACCTTTGCTGAATTGATCGTTGCTGATGCAACCCTCAAAGAAGCAACGACAAAAGAAGAAAAAATCAATCTATTGGATGCTAAAATGCAAAATGCGATCGCGATGTTCATGAACATCCACGCACGTTTTATTTTTGAGAACAGCTTCTATCAAGCTCGTCAAAAGGGCTTGGTTTCAGCGGAACAAATCACGGAAATGATGACTGCGGCGCAAAAAGAAAGCTATGCGGATGGGTTAGCGACTTATCACCCACATTTCTGGGCAGCCAAATTGCACTTCTTTATTGACGATGTGCCGTTCTACAACTTCCCTTATACCTTTGGTTACCTCTTTAGTATGGGGATCTACGCGTATGCCAATGAAAAAGGGTCTAGCTTTGAAGAAGAATACATTGCTTTATTGCAAGATACTGCTTCAATGACGACGGAAGAACTGGCGCAAAAACACCTTGGTGTCGATTTAACGAAACCAGACTTCTGGCAAGCAGGGATCGACATGGTCCTAAAAGATGTTGCCAGCTTTATGGAATTGACTGAAGACTATATCTAAAAGAAAAAACCCTCTTCCAACAAGACGCTTGGAAGAGGGTTTTTCTATCAGGCATTCAATAAAGTTAAGCCAATCGTTAAGTAGCCGGCGTATAAACACCAAATCAAATAAGGAATAAACAAGTACATCGCTTTTTTGTCGATGCGAGCAAAAAGGATCATACAAATAATCACTGATAACACTAACAAGACAATAATGACCGTTCCTGCCCAGTAAGCATTCCAGCCAAAGAAAACGATACTCCAAAAGAAGTTTAATACTTGCTGGATCGCAAAGAAGATGTAGGCATTCTTTTTAAGCGCTGGATTGACTTTGGCGACGATCAACAGATACAACGCCGCTCCCATAAAGGCATACAAAATCGTCCAAACGATCCCAATGATCCCGCCAGGAGGGGCTAAAAAGGGTTTTTCCATTTGCGCATACGTTCCGGCAATGTCCCCTGCAAACAAACTCGAGATGATTCCTGTTGCTTCAATGCCGATCACACAGACCAGCCAAATTAAAAATTTCATGTTCTCCACTCCTTCTTTTTTTCATAACTCACTAGTTTCATCGTACCATCGAATCGAAAAAAAGCAGAATAGAACGCTTAAAAAAAGAAACGGCCGTGTGGACGTTTCTTTCTTATTCCTTTCGATTTATGCTGCTTGTTCCCCTTCTTGGGCTTCTTGCTTGACTAGGCCTGCGTCATAAGAACGAGCGAATGGGAAGTAGATCAAAAAGGCAACGCCTGCACATAAGAAAGCACAAACTGCGGCTTTCCAATCGCCTCCACTTCCAATAAATGCGCCGATGCCGATTGGAGAAGGCCATGGCATTTGGGCGATCATCGGTCGAATGATTTCCAATTCGATCGCAAAATAGGCAATCGATGCGGATGCCATCGGTGCTAAGAAAAAGGGAATCGCTAAGAAAGGATTATAAATCAAAGGAATCCCGAAAATCAACGGCTCGTTAATATTGAATAATGCTGGAATGATCGAAGCTTTTCCTAACACTCTTAATTGTTTTGATTTCGCCAGATAAACCAAGAATAAAGCGAGACCTAGCGTTGCCCCTGAACCACCGACGGTCACATACGCATTGTTAAACTCACCAGCTAATGCAAAATTGGCGCCCTCAGCATTGGCTGTCAAATTGCCTAAGGTGATTGGCGTCAATACAGAGAAAATGATATTTGCGCCATGAATCCCTACTAACCATAATGCACTGACTAAAAAGTAAATCACCATCAAACCTAACCAACTGTTGGTCAAATTGGTAACAAACCCAAAAGGTACCGCAATGATTTGGAAAATATCCGTTCCTGCTGCAACTAATGCGCCATTGATGATAAGAACCGTGAAGGCCACAACAAAGGCGGGAATCAATGCTGTAAAGGCACGGGCAACCCCTAATGGGACTTCTTCAGGCATTTTAATGACCCATTTTTTCGTCACACATAAACGGTACAACTGAACGGCCAACACCGCCATAATGATACCGGTAAATATCCCGGTCGTTCCTAAACGCTCCACCCCGTCGCCACCGATCGCCCAGCCATTGATGATAGCATTTTCTTGATCGGTGATCCGTGACATGTTGCCATCCACAATCATCAATTGTGGGATCGACATGAAAAAGGCAAACATCGATAGTAACGCCCCACTCATAGGCGCAAGATCCAACTCTTCTTCTTCCGCATAGATCTTGGTGTATTCATAGCCGAGAACGATACAAAAATATAATGCCAAAAGTCCCATTGTCGTGCTGTTTGCCAGCATATACAATTCACTGACTCTGAAAAAAGTATTATTGAAGAAATCTTCTAAAAAGGTAAAGGTCTGCGGCAATACATTGATAACTAAAAACATCGAGCCAACGATCGTAAAAGGAATCGAAGCCATCCCAGCAGCCATGATGGCACGTACGATTTTGAACTGTGCCACTTTTCCTAACGGTCCCATGACGGCCGTTTCTAAGAGACTGAACAACTTGCTATTTGATTGTTCCATAATGTAACTACTTCCCTTCAATGAGTTTTTGGTATTCTTTAATATATCCATAATACGTATCTTTTTTGTGACGGATCTTATTCACACGCTGCAAACATAGCGCAGCTAACGTTAGCCCCACACTAAGCCAGAGTGTAAGAATGCCTCGATTGTGCAGTGTATTATCAAGAAAAGGAAAAACGAATGAAAACAGAGGAGAGAAGAAACAAACGGCGCATAAAAGGAGATTCATCGTCAGTTGACAAAGATAAAACAAGCGCGTCCACCGCAGTTTTTCTGCTATTTGCTCTGAGTGGCTGCCATAAAGGCGCACGTATTCTCCAATTGCCGAAATAGCCAAAACCAACAGCGCCAGCGGAAGAATCAGGAGTAGGGCATTGCTGGCCATCGCAGCCAATAACCAATAAAGATTTGCAAAGAAAAACACTGCTAATACATACCTTAGAAATAAAAAGCGATTAAACCGAAAATTTTTTTCTGCCATTTTTTTCTGTTGTTCTTGATTGGTCATTTGTTCCCTTCCTTTCTACCGCTCTCGCTGGTATAACGCCAGCATTTCAATCGCCACTTCTCGCAAAGTCATCGTTGTCATTAGATGATCTTGTGCATGGACCATGATAATCTCCATGTCGATTTTTTCGCCGCTGGCGTATTCTTGTAATAAGCCCGTCTGTGCTTTATGGGCCTCTACTAGTGCTTCATTTGCTTGATCCAGTTTTGCTTGTGCTGCTTCAAAAGTTCCTTGGCGCATCTCTTGGAATGCTTCATGAACGATTGTCCGAGCATCCCCGCTGCTAAGAATGATTTGAAAAGCGGTCTCTTGTAATTTTTCTGATTCCATTGTTCTTTCTCCCTTACATGTGCTATATATGTGCTTCTAGGTGATACCCAATAAAACATTTCATAAAATGTTCAAAATCACCACTTGCTATGAGTGCATCTTTAAATGATTCATCTTCAATGATCGGTACTAACAGTTGGCTGATTTTGTTCAATTCTACTTGCCCCAATCGATCAGGGGAAAGTAAGAAAATCAGCTGGATCTGGTCATGCTCGTCATCCCATTTTATGCCTTGTTTTAGTATAGCAACGGCCGCATAAGCATCATTGGTGATCGGTTCAATGGGGTGCGCCACCGCCAAATGATCCGAAAAGGCTACTGAGCTATAGGCTTCTCGTAAAGCAAGCTGCTTGCCTAGCGCTTCTTTCACTGAACGTTTTTCCAAGCCTTCAATTTTCGTCAGCAACTGATCCATAACAGTTGCTTTGTCAGTCTCTTCCTCTATCAGCAGAAAAAGTTCTGAGCGAAAGCTGGTCTCAATCAATTCCCGCTCCTTGTCAGATAAAGATTTCGGCTGTTGTTTCAGTATGCTACCATACTGTTTTTTGATTTTATACTGCTTCAACTGGCGATTGATTTTTTGGATATCTTTTTTATCTAAAAAAACACTGACGGTGACGATGGGGATATTTAGAACCACATCTGGTACTTTGATGGATGAAATGATCAAATCGATCCCTGCTAGTTTTTGTTCACTGATTTCGTAATAGCTGATCATATCTTCAATCACGATTTTTGAACCAAGTTCGTGTTCCAAACGATTTTTTAACATTTGCGAACTACCAATTCCTGTTGCACAGATCACTATGACCTTGGCTTTTTGTTGATTCGCTAAGCGTTCCATCGCAGCAGTTAAATGGATCGTCAAATAGGCAAGCTCTCCTTCGGTCACTCTATAGGGGGCAAAGAAGGGAACATCAGAAAAATGCCGAATCGTTAACTGAAAAAAGTCACTGTAATCTTTTTTGATGGTCTCTAGCAAAGGATTCTCCATACTCGTACCGTTATTCAATCGTTGCAATAAGGGGGTGATATGCATCATCAGCCCTTCTATCAACAGTGGATCTTCGACTAAGCAAAAGCCGGTTTCTTGATCGATTTTATGCAAAACAGCTAACAGCTGTTGTTTGACCTCGTTATCATCTAAATCGATCTGTTCACGGATAGTTTCGGAAACTAGTTTGTTTTTTAAGTGAATGGCGATATAAAAAGCCTCTTCTGGCGGCAAAGCAATGCCCATCTGTTGGCGAATCTTCTCAACGATCTCTATAGCCGACTGGTATTCTGCTTCTTGTTCCAATTCAGGATCCTGCGGATGCAGCTGGATCTCAAAGCCCGACTGCAGCCGTTTTATCGCTAAGCCTATATGCAGAACGATCGTATAGATCATAAAATCAGAGAGTTTCAAAAAGTATTTACGACAGGTGTCCAAGACGATGATCACGATCTCCTCGATCGCTATCCCCTCTAATAGATGTTTGTACATTGAGAATGCATAAAGATTGTCTTGCAGGCGATTCATGAAAAAGTAATTCATGATGAAATGCCGTAGACTGTTTTCAGATCCTTCGACATAAATGCCTTGGCTGGTTCGATGTTTCAACTCGATCGTGTAAGGCTTTAATAATTGCTTGATTTCAACGATATCATTCGAAATCGTCGAGCGTGAAACACATAGATCCGCTGCCAAATCATCAACAAAAACGGGCTTATGCCCAAATAACAATTGATTTAACAAAAAATATTGCCGGTCATTGGCTTCATTGATCGTGGTTAGATCGTCAGCTGTTGGCCTGAGATTGGTCTTCTCTGAATAAAACAGATCAAAGGAACGCTGGTCCGTGATGTTCAAGCGATACCCCTGTCCTTGCTTGGCACAAATTTGACCAATCTTATGGTTCTTCAGGATAAGTCCCAGACCTTGAACGTACTTGCGAGTAGTCCGATCCGAGACCCCCAGTTGATTTGCGATCTGTTTGCTGCTAGTGTATGTGTTGCGGTTTTGGTAGAGCATCTTTAGCATGATGATTTCTTTTTTACTCAACATTATTCATCAACCTTTTTCATCAACCTATTTTCATCTAGCTACTTATTTGAACTGCTTTGAACTGCTATTTGATATTTTGTTCTACCACAGCAGCTAATTTTTCAATGCCCATCGGTATCGGAACATAGGCTTGGGGCGGAATATTTACGATGGGTCGTTGGTACTTGATGGCAGCTTTTTCAAGATTCGCAAAGTACATCTTAGTTTGAGGGCTGACTAAGTATAGGTCGTATTCATCTTTGGCGATCGTGGCTGCTCCTTGAGAGGCAGACGTTGCATCTAGTTCAATTTCTTTTCCTCGCTCTTTAAAATATTCCGTCGTTTTTTTTGCAATGACCGATGAAGACATACCGCCTGCACAGATGATTAATGCTTTTTTCATATAGTTTTCCTCCTTAACAAATACACTCATTTTCACTATCTATGTTCAGTAGCTGCTAAATAGTGGTGTAGTACTGATTTTCCTTACGTTGAATAAATCAGTTGCTCACCTGATTTAGCATGGCAATGGGTTGATAATGTCATCATAATAGATAGCGCTTTCTTTTTGAACACAAGGTGTTTCCTTATCGATGCGGAAGCAAATTAGATGCGTCTACTTGATTTTACAAGAATTCCCTTCAAAAAATGATCGAAAAAAAAGCTTTACCTGTCTTTTGTCCAAGTAAAGCTTTTTTAATCATACGCTCTTTGATTGTTCCTCTTCAAACTTCCGCCGTTCATTTTCTACATATTTGTATAACGAACCGTAGCGGCTGCGATAGCCTTTCTTCCATGGTTTCTCTTTGCCGCAAAAATGCAGCAAAACGGTATGTTCGATGACCCAATCCAAACTCCATTCCCCTAGGCTGATCGTCTCATACGTACGGTTTTTCCGTACATCATAGTTATAGAGCTGATCAGGAATCGCCAGCACCCGATCACCATATAACCCATTCAAAATATCTTGATCCGGCAAAAAGAGGTTCAAATGATTTTTCTCAATGAAGGCTGCGATTTCTGTTTCTTTGACCTCTTGCCGTAGCTGGTGCACATTCATCAGCAAGACACCTGAATTATAGTAGCCTTCTGACTCATAATTGCGCAAACGGACTTTATTGATGACCGTCGTCACTTCTGTCAGCTTGGAATGACTGGCAGCGGCATACAGAAAATCCCCTAACGTCAGCTCATACAAGGGGCGCAAATCATTGATGCACAAAATATCCGCATCCAGATACAGGATTTTTTCCACCTGCTGCGGCAAGTAATTTTGTGCCAACAATCGATAGTAGATTGATTCTGGGTAGCGGTCACTAACTGGTGCCGTTTTAAAGATCGAACCAGAACCGATGATGACGGGATGATAGGTCATCGCCAATTTTTGACAAAAGACCTCTAGCTCTGCACCTTGCCTCAATTCTTTTTCTTGTAAGACATAGACATCGAAAGATGCTGCTGTCGTATGGCGTTTGATTGAATATAACGTTGTTTTTAATTGTTCACTGAATCGATCATCAATCGCAAAAAGTAGATTCATGCTCTTGTTCACTCCTCTGTTACTGGATGCACTCGTTGGGCAAAAAATCGAACGCAGTTGCCCGCATCTTCTGTTCTTCTAGTATACCCGATTTTTAGTCATTCTTTCAGTGAAATAGCCTTTCCAGTGAAAACCATTCCTTGGAAACGCAAAAAAATGCTGCTCCATTCAATGAATGAAACAGCAAATGATCGATGATAAATGGTGACCTCCTAAAACAGATCAGCGAATCGTGGCAAAAGCTTTTGACCACAACAACAATTCATCCAGCATGTCATTGACACCTGCAGCCATGTGCGCACCGGGTTTGAAGGTACTGAAATTTTCAAAATCTGTGAAGAGATTGAAGGCTGGGTTAGTCCGCACGGTGGCAACTTTTTGTTCAGCTAAAACGTTACGCAATTGTTCAGCGGCACGAATCCCACCGCCAGAACCATAACTGACGATCCCAGCTGCTTTATCAAACCATTCTTCCCGTGCAGAGTCTACGGCATTTTTCAAGGAAGCCGCAAAACCGTGGTTGTATTCTTGTACGATGAAGATATAGCCATCTAACTCAGCGATTTTTTTGTTCCATGCCATGTTTGGCTCAGCCGTTCCCATAAACGGTAAATCAAATGCCTTTACATCAACGATCTCAAACTGATGCTCTGACCGTTGAGTAGCAATTTCTTGAATATATGCTCCGACTTGCGGACTTACGCGTCCTTCTCTTGTACTGCCTAAAATAATACCAAATTTCATGATTGGTTCCCCCTAAGTTTGTTTTCGTTTGTTTTTTTAACGATTGGCAAATGTGTCGGCCCAGTCCAGTAATTCCGTCAACATGTCGTTCATTCCCACAGTCATATGCTCGCCAGGAGTAAAGGTGGCAAAGTTTTCAAAATCAGTGAACAAGTTGAAGGCCGGATTGGTGCGCACCGTGGCTACTTTTTGTTCCGCCAAAATCAAGCGAACTTGCTCAGCGGCCCGAATCCCCCCTGCTGAACCATAGCTGACGATTGCTGCTGCTTTGTTGAACCATTCCTCGCGGGCGCTGTCCAACGCATTTTTCAAGGAAGCCGATAGCCCATGATTGTATTCTTGTACGATGAAGATATAGCCGTCTAATTCAGCGATTTTTTCATTCCACGCTTGGTTCGCTTCGCCTGTACCCATAAAGGGCAAGTCGTAGTCTTTGATATCAATGATTTCAAATGAGCGGTCGCTATGTGCTCGTGCTGTTTGTAAAACGTAATTGGCTACTTGCGGACTCACGCGGCCTTCTCTCGTGCTGCCAACGATGATTCCGATTTTTTGCGCTTTTTTCTTTTCCGGAGTGCGATACACCTCTTTAATTACTTCTTTTTCAATTATTTGTTCTTTTTTCCCAAATCCAAAGACCATTCTTTTGTACTCCTTTTATTGTGTTTTCTTTAACGATGGACTCAGCATATCAAACTTACTTTTAGTAAGTCAATCATTTTGCTTACTTTTTGTTAGAAAAAAATCCCAGCTACTTCCTCTTGACATTCGTTCGGCACCGAACTATAATCAACTCATCGATATCATTAGGTACCGAACAATAATTCAAAAGGAGTGTTCTCAATGAGTACAATGACCGATCACTTAATGAAACAGCTTCGTTTTATCAGCGAAGCCAGCAATGCTTTTATGAGTCAAAATAACCAACGCCTTTCTGGACAGCAACGCGTCCTAACCGTTTTAAATTTAGAAGATGGCTTGGTGCAAAATTACCTCGCAGAAGTTTTAGATTTACGGCCAAGTTCCTTGGCAGAACTATTGAAGAAAATGGAAAGCAGTGGGGATATCCAACGCAAAGAAGATGCAGCCGACAAAAGGATCAAACGAATCTTTCTGACAGAGACTGGACGAAAAAAAGCAGAAAAATTACTGGCACAAAAAGAAGCCGCCAGCAGTCAAACGTTTTTTGCTGGGTTAACAGAGGAAGAACAAACCGAATTTGCCCGTCTGCTTGAAAACATCGCCGCTGGGTGGGAAGCTGACTTTCAGCAACAGACGCAACGCTTTATTGACCCGATGGATCGTCTACAAGCTATGCAGGAGATCCGGGAACAGATGATGAAGCAATGGGGTGGAAATTGGCAGGAAATGACGAATGACGATCGCCGAAAAATGAAGCAACAAATGAAAGATACTTGGCAAGATATGGGCGCTGACGAGCGGCGTCAAATGAAAAAGCAGATCAAAGAAGCCATGCGGCAAATGCCATTTCCTGGACACCGCGGCATGTTTGGCAATCGGCCATTTGGGCCATTTGGGCCATTTGATAGTAGCGAGGCGAATGATCCACGGGACACATCGGGAAAAGGCAACTTTTTTGATGCCTACGGGTTTGGACAAGACCGCAAAGCAAGACCTGATTCCGCTTCTAAAGACGAAGCAGCCGAAGATGATTGGCAGGATTTCTAATAGCACCTAATGAAAAAGAAAAAGCTGCAGGCCATCTTGCTTGTAGCGGAGGAAAACGAATGGAAACAACGACACCAACAGTGAACAAAAATAAATTTAAAATGAAAGACTTTATCCACCTGATCGTCAGTGTCAATCCCAAGAAAGGCTTGTTTCTTTTAGGGATGCTCTTTAGCCTGATCACGAGTGCCGCCAGTTTGGTCGTGCCGCAGCTGACGAAAACGCTAGTCGATGCCAGCGGCACCCCCACGTTCAACACCTCCATGCTAGTCGTTTTGATCCTAGCCTTTGTGCTGCAATTAGGCGTAGGCACTTTAGGCGGCTTTCTCTTGCGCTATGTGGGAGAAAGTGCCGTGAAAACATTACGAGAACGTCTTTGGAAACATCTGCTGCATTTGCCAGTCAGCTATTTTGATGACCATAAGTCGGGGGAAAGCAGTTCGCGACTCGTTAATGATACTTCCGTGATCAAAGAACTAGTCACCTCGCAATTTCCCAGCTTTGTCACTGGCTTGATCCAATTGGTTGGTTCGATGATCATCTTGTTTTTGATGGATTGGAAGATGGCTGCGATCATGTTCAGTGCGGTGCCTTTGATCACCTTGATCATGTGGCCGATCGGCAAGATCATGTCGAAACTAGGACGCCAACTACAAGCAGCGACTGCCGATTTCAATGCGGATGCCAGCGAAAAACTCTCAGAGATCCGTTTGATCAAAGCCAGCAACGGAGAAGCTAGTGAACAAGAAAACGGTCGGCGCAACATTGGGGCAATCTTTACCCTCGGTGTCAAGGATGCGAAAGTTAGTGCGATTTTGCAGCCAATTATGACGACGGCCATGCTGGGCTTACTCGTAGGAATCCTTGGTTATGGCGCGATCCGTGTCCAAGCCGGCACCTTGACGAGCGGCGCATTGATCGCTTTTCTACTGTATCTCTTTAATATTATTGCGCCTGTGACGACGTTTGCGATGTTCTTTTCGCAAGTTCAAAAAGCGATGGGTGCTACGGAAAGGATCCAAGAAATTTTGGATACGCCGCTGGAGCCGATTCAGGCAGCACCCAAAGCCGCTATCGACGGCGCAGTCCTACGGGCAGAACAGATCGATTTCAGTTACGATCCCAAACGGCCGATTTTGCAAAACATTTCTTTTGAAGCCAAACCCAACACCGTGATTGCTTTTGCGGGACCAAGCGGCGGCGGAAAATCCACGATCTTCGCTTTACTGGAACGCTTTTATGAACCCACCAGCGGGCGCTTGCTGATTGGTGAACAGCCGATAGCTGACATTGATCTGCAGGACTGGCGGGCACAGATCGGCTATGTTTCCCAAGACAGTGCGGTCTTTGCCGGTACGATTCGGGAAAACTTGCAATACGGATTAAGCCGAACACTGTCAGAGGAGGAATTGTGGCAAGGACTGGCATTGGCTTATGCCGATCAGTTCGTCCAAGAGTTCCCCGAAAAACTAGAAACACAAATCGGCGAACGCGGCGTCAAACTATCTGGCGGGCAAAAACAACGGATCGCCATCGCACGAGCATTCTTGCGAGACCCCAAGCTGCTGATGCTCGATGAAGCGACCGCCAGCCTAGATTCTCAGTCGGAAGAAAAGGTCCAGCGGGCGTTGGATCATCTAATGGAAGGGCGCACGACATTAGTGATCGCCCATCGCTTGTCGACCATCGTGGATGCCGATCAAATCTACTTTATAGAAAAAGGTACCATTACCGGTCAAGGTACCCATGCAGAATTGATCAACAATCACCCGCTTTATGCTGCCTACGTGAATGAACAAATGATCAATTAAAGAATAAAAACTAGAAAAAAAACTGCTTATTGATGGATAAGCAGTTTTTTTCTATTAGCCAACGGCTGAATGTTGCTTCTCTTCACGCGCCACAGGCACTTGATTCCCTCGCTGTAATTCTTTCAGCACCTGGTTTTCTGCCCGCAATAAATCCCTTTCGCTTTGGGCAGTAGCAAGCTTTCCTTGATAGACCAAGACTTCTTCTTGGTAGGTTTTGGCGGTCTTTTGGACTTCTTCTTCTAACTGATCGATTTTATGGGTCAATTCTTGATTGATCTGTTCATATTTTAGGTAAAGCTTTTGGGCATTTTCGATATTCGTTTGTTCCAAATTCGCTTTGCTGGATACTCGGGTAGCCAAATAAGTAAGTACACCAGTAATGAGTGACGGCAAGACAACTGTTACGATCGATGTATCCATGATCCTCCCCCATTCTTTTTGATACGATTCATATCATCTGTTTCCAGTATAAAAGATACGATTCGTATCGTCAACTGATGTGATATTTTTTATATCAAATAATACAAAAATAGATACAAATTATATCCAACGTGCTATACTACAAAAAAGGAGGCGATCACTCATGCTTGGCGAACGGCTAAGAACACTCAGACTACGAACCAACCAAACCCAACAGCAGATCGCAGATCAGCTAGGGATCACCCGCGCAGCGTATTCGCATTTCGAAAATGATCGTAACGAACCCGATGGCGAGACCATCGTCAAACTCGCGGAGATTTTTCAAGTATCCACCGATTTTTTATTAGGCAGACAAGTCCCGGCAGGCTTCACGCCGCCCTCTGCAAAAGTTCAAACCGTTGCGGCCCATATTGATGATGACGTCACCGATGAGCAGATGGAAGATATCCTCAGCTATATTGAATTTATAAAACAGCGGCACGCCCAAAAGGAATGATGGAAATGGATAAAGTAGAAGAACTGATGGCCGCCTACCCAGACTTGCACTTTATTTTCGATAAAAATATGCCTGATGGTCAGCAAGGATTGTACATCGATCACCATATTTACTTGAACCCTGACCAATCACAAGAAGACCTCTTGAGCACCATCGGTGAAGAAATCGGTCATTATTTGACCAGTGCTGGCGACATTACCGCCCAAGACACCAACGAAAAACGCAAACAAGAACGCAAAGCCCGCGACATTGGTTCTGCGATTGTGGTCACGCCCTATGATATCATCGCTTGTTTTGAAGAAGGCTGCAAAACATTGGCGGCATGCGCTGATTATTTAGGGGTTCCCCCACAAACCTTCAAAGACGCGGTCACGTATTATGCTCGTCGCTTTGACGGTATCAAAACCGAAGAAAACTATACCTTGTTTTTCCATATCGACGGCACGATTGAAGTTGTCAAAACCTTTGGCAATCAAGGTTAAGCCTTTTTTGCACAAAAACAGACGTTCCTTTCCTGCTGCTAAATACAGCGTTGACGGAACGTCTGTTTTTTATCCTTGCATGTTGACCCGCATCAATACGCGGTTCGGTCGATAGTTTTCTGAGGATTGATGAACCAGTGCGCCTTCCTCGAAGCGATACAAATTGTATCCATAGCGTTCTTCAAAACGGACCATCCCCTCGCCTTCATCTTCCCCGACAAACGACATACTTGCCACAGTATAGTAAGGAATCCCTGCGATCGTTCCCGTAAATGCATGATGGGTATGTCCGCTGAGAATACAAGAGATCTGATACTGCTGCAATAATGCCACCAAACGATTGGCACCGGCCCATGCCGGCGTGCTTGCTTGATAAGGCAACAAATGATGGTGCGTCACAAAGATGATCTTTTTCTCTTTGAGCTGCGCCAGCGTGGCTTGCAGCCATTCAAACTGTCGCTCATCTACGATACCGTCGGCATAGCCGTAACAGGAATTATCGAAAGCCACGACCGCCAATGTCTCCGTTTCATAGACTTGATTAAAAGGTGTATCACTGGCCGTTTCTACTGACTTGCCTTGCCAGCCTTGGCGAAAATGCCGTTTAATATCATGATTGCCTAGCGTTACTACGATCGGCACTGAGCCAAAGGCTTTTTCTAGATAATGCTTCAAAGAGGCATAATCGGCAGGCGCGCCATCTTCGGTCAAATCGCCGCTGATCACCACCAAATCAATCGCCCCTCGCGCCTTGGCATCTTGGATACACTCTTCAAGAGGAATCAAGGGATTTTGCATAGCTGCCAGCATTCCTTGATACCCTTCTTCACAAGGCAGGTAACTTTCTCGAAAATGGATATCTGATATATGCAATACATTCATAGGTTTATCTCAATTTCTTTCTGATGATTCCAGTCAACTGGTCTAATAAGAAGACGGTCACAACGACGCCCAACAAAATAATACTTACCTTGCTCCAGGTTCTGGTTTGAATAGCAAAAATCAATGGTGCACCGATCCCGCCGGCACCGACTAACCCTAACGTTGCCGCACTGCGGACCGCAATTTCAAAATGATTCAACGCAAAGGAACTATAGATGGGTGCTAAATAAGGAACCCGCACGAAAAACATCGTTTGCCAAAAGTTGGCACCAACTGCTTGCATCTCTTCCGTCAAGCGCTCATCCATGGCTTCCATTTCTTCCGTGAACAGCTTGCCCAGCATACCGATCTGGTGGACACCGATCGCCATAACCCCAGCGAAAGGTCCCGGACCTACCACACGGACAAAAATAATCGCATAAACTAGCTCTGGAAATGCCCGCAAGATATTGCAGATCATTTTGCCGATCTTCGCGACCCACGGCGCAGAAGCCCATAGGTTGGCGGCACTCAGCAAGGTCACCGGTATCGCGCAGACTGTTGCGATCATCGTTCCTAGACAGGCGATCCCGATCGTCAGTAACAATAAGCTCCACAGATCCTCCCCGCTACCGTCGTAAAAGAAAGACCAGTCTGGCTGACTCAACCCTTGCAGGACATCTCTTCCCATCGCTAAGGAAAAAGTACTCAATCCGGAATAATCCAGCGTCGCTGCAGATAATGCCAGTAAGATAGCAAAGAGTCCCCATAACAGCCAAGTCGTTTTCTTCACTTCTCTGATCATCATAGGAATGACCTCCTTACCCGCTCACTTAGAAAATCAACGATCGCTACCGTTAGCAAAATCGTCAAGATAATGATCGAGACCCGTTCATAATTCAACAATGCCAATGAGGCGTTCAAGATGACCCCGATCCCGCCGGCACCAACATATCCTAACACCGTCGAAGCTCGAACATTGACTTCAAAGGCATAAAAAGTATAGCTGGCAAACTGGCTGATGACTTGAGGTATGATCGCCCAAACAGTCACTTGAAATTTATTTGCCCCTACCGCCGCCGCTGCTTCGATTGGCGCAAAATCAATGGTTTCGATTGCTTGGAACATCAGCTGTGAAACCATCCCAAAGGTAAAGACCGCGATGGTCAAAACACCAGTGGCTTCACCGATCCCAAAAATCGCTACGAACAATGCCGCCAACAATAAATTGGGGATCGTCCGCACCAGACCTAAGAGAAAACGCATCGGCACAGAGACCCACCGGCTTTCTGTCACGACTGTCGTCGCCAACAGACTCACCGGTATCGCTGCGACTACTCCTAAAACAGTGCCTAAAAAGGACATCTGCAATGTCTTGATCAAGGGCATCATCAGTTGTGGTAAATAACTAAAATCCGGATGCAAAAAGCGAGCCATGAAAGCCGTCATCTGGCTTCGATTCGACCACACTTGGGCAAAATCAGCCCCCGTGATCCAGGCACTGCTTTGAAAAAAGAGCAGCAATAAAAGAATCAGCAGCAGGTGTTTGTACCAATTAAAATGAACTGTTTCTTTCAGTTTCATCGATTTCTCCTGCCTTTTCTTCAAAAATTGCTTTCCCATAGATTTGTTCTAAACGCTGATCCGTCAAAGCGGCTGCGTTGCCGTCAAAAACGATTGCACCTGCTTTTAAGGCAATGATCCTTGTCGCATACTGACGAGCCAAGGGAATCGAATGCAGATTGATGACAATCGTTTTGCCCATTTCTTGATTGATCTTCTTCAGATCCTCCATCACTTTCTCTGTCGTGATGGGATCTAGCGATGCCACGGGTTCATCTGCTAAAATCACTGGTGCTTGTTGGACCAAGGCACGAGCGATGGATACCCGCTGCTGTTGCCCACCACTCAACTGGTCGCTTCTCGTTTGCAGTTTGTCTGACAAGCCGACAGTCGCTAGTGCTTCTTTCGTTCTTTCGTAGTCTTCTTTCGTAAACAACCCTAAAATACTTTTCCATGTCCCGTAATACCCCAAACGACCAGATAGCACATTCTTTTGGACAGTACTACGTTTGACCAAATTGAAGCTTTGGGAGATCAATCCGATTTGTCGGCGAATCAAGCGCAATTCTTTTTTATTGGCTTTCGTGACTGATTTGCCATCTACCCGGATATCTCCTTCAGTGATTGGCACTAAGCGATTGATCGAGCGCAAAAAGGTACTCTTACCAGCACCGCTCAAACCAATGATTGCCACAAATTCTCCTTGTTCAATCGTTACATCTATGTTCTGTAATCCTTTGACCCCATTCGGGTAGACTTTGGATACATTCTCAAAAGTTATCATCTGTCTTCTCCATTATGTAGGGACCGCGGCAAAGTTTCCCCAATCGGTCACGGTCTATCTCACTAAAAAATGCACTGATACTGCGTATTCCACCTATTCCCCTAGTAAATCGCTGCACATCTCCGTGTCCCGTTATCCTTCTACCGCAATCCCTGATTTTTTACTCTGCTGCTCGTTTAGTATAGTCGCGAATGGTATCGTAAGCAGAATCAGCTGCTTCTTCATACCCTTGGTGTCCCCACAAGCTCATTGCTTCGGCGCCTTCTTCATCGTCTGCCATATTCAAGAACACTTCTTTGATCTGCTCTTTTAGTTCAGCATCCATCGTCGGTTGAACGGCAATGGCGTCATTCGGGATGTCCCCTTCGGTTAAGTAAAGAACTTTTAGATCTTCGAATAAATCGTTATCTGGGAAGCTTGAAGCAAAGACATTCCGTGCCCCTTGAAACACAAAGGCGGCATCCATCTGACCATTCAAGACTGCAGTGATCTCACTTGGAATATCGTTCACCGTCGTTAATGTAGCATCCGTCGTTGGATCAACTCCTGCATCTTTCAACTCGGCAACTGGGTAAATATAGCCGCTGGCAGAGTTCGGACTCAATGTAGCGATTTTTTTCCCTTTTAAGTCCGTCAATTCTGTCATATCGCTATCCGCACGTACCAAGATCTCCCCTTTGAAGGTATTGGTTTTTTCCCCTTCTAATGGCAAGCCGGTCTCTGGATCATAAGCACCTAATTGAGAAGTCAAAATCGCTTCGGCTGCATCCATGTCTTTGGCTTGAACATAAGCGGCTGGCGGCATGATCCCTAAATCAACTTGTCCAGAAGCCATCGCTTCTACGATCGTCGAATAATCCGTTGCTAACGTTACTTCTACTTCACGGTCTAATTTTTTTGATAAATACTCAGCAAACGGTTTTGCTTTGGCTTGCATCGAGCCGTCATTATTGGTCGGTACGAATTGTACCACCAGCTTTTCTTTTTCGGCTGCGGCACTGCTGTCGCTGCTGCTGCTCCCATTCCCACAGCCGGTCAATGCTGCAACTAACGCAATTCCTAACATTCCTTTAACAATTCGTTTCAATGGCATTTTTTCTCCTCCTAATGGTTTGAAGCTTTCTTACATTCAAATCATACCAAGTATCCCTTCAAAATGAAGTGACACATGTCCTATTTTACCTTATTTTTACATACAATTTACATTAGTTTTTATTTATCGTTCGTGTTGAGTCAAAAGGGGAACTAAGCTATACTTAAAGAAAACCATTCAGGAGTGGCTGATTCCCATGAAAAAAATCGATGATACCGCACGCCTCAGTAATTACATTGACACATACGATCTGCAATCTTATATGGACAATGATTTGTTAGCGATGGCCACTTTGCATTCCTTTGAAAAAGAAGAGCACCTGATTCGAACGGGCACGCCTTCTGAATACTTGTATTTTCTCGTGGAAGGAACCGTGATGGTCTATTCCTTCTCTTCGGATACCCAAACGATTTGTATTGATTACGCCAAGCCGGCTGCACCTTTAGGGGAAGCTTCCTCTTTATGGGAACTCTTGCCGAAAAGCAGTGTCAAAGCCGCTTCTGCTTGCGTCTGCGTCTGCATCCCTTTGAATCGCTACCGCAGCACCTTGCAACAAGACGTCCGCTTTTTGCAAACCATCTGTCAGTTGCTCAGTTCCCGCTTGAATTCGGGGATCAACTTAGCGAATTCATTGACGGAACCTGTAGAGACACGGTTGGCCAAATTTATTCTTGCGCATCAAGAAAACCAACACTTTTCCTTTCAGTTAACCACCTGTGCCGCAATCTTGAATGTCAGCTATCGCCACCTGCTGCGAACCTTTACCAGCTTTCGTGAAGACAAGCTGATCGAAAAACAAAAACAGGGCTATGCAATTCTCGATTTCCCCGCTTTAGAGTCGCTTGCCGAAAATTTAAGCCATGTATAAGGAGCAGCCCATAAGAATGTTCGGATTTTCCCTGAGTACGCGTTCCTGATGTTGGTCTTGCCCTTAACTAGCGCTGTGACAAGCATTCTCCACCGAAGAAGGCAAGCGAGACCGGCAACTGCGCCTTATTTTCTTACAAAAAACCCGATCCTTGCTGATATTCAGTCGAGGATCGGGTTTCTTTTGCTTATTTTACGATGGCTAAGAAGTCTTCTCCTTGCAAGACATCGGTTTGATTCATATCCATCACATCTAAATATTGCGGCGTATTCGTCACAACGATTGGTGTAATCGTGGATAAGCCGGCAGCTTTGATCGTATCTAGATCAAACTTCACCAACAAATCACCGCGTTTGACTTGATCGTCTTGTTTAACAAAGACCTCAAAGCCTTTGCCATCTAGTTCCACGGTATCCATACCAATATGCATCAAGACTTCTGCTCCATCCGTAGTGGTCAAACCAACAGCATGGCCGGTAGGAAAGAGCGTCGTGATGGTGCCATCTGCCGGCGCATACAAAGCCCCGACGGTCGGTTCGATGGCGATGCCTTTTCCTAATGCACCAGAAGAAAAGACTTGGTCTTTGACTTCTGCTAAGGGAACCACTTTGCCTTCTAACGGACTGCTGAGGATCACTCGTTCTTTAGACGAACTATCTGTGGGTGCTGCTGGCTCTTTTGCTGGTGCTGCACTGGCATCGGTTGCTGGCTGATCTTCAAAACGTAAGAAGAAGGTCAAGACAAACGCGGCGCCAAAAGCGATAGCCGTTCCGATGGAAGCTGCGATCAGACCACTTAGATCTTTCGTATCTTGTGGGATAAAGGAAGGAAGACTTAGTAAGCTGACTAACCCAAAGGTATAGTTTTCGACTTGGCTGAAGCCGATGAAGGCTCCCCCGATGGCACCACTGATACACGCGGCGATAAATGGTTTTTTCAATGGCAAGGTTACCCCATACACCGTCGGTTCTGTGATCCCAAAAATTGAGGTGATCGTTGAAGAAAGGGCCAAGCCTTTCAATTTCACATTTTTTGTCATAAAGAACACTGCTAGCGCTGCACCACCTTGAGAAAGGACAGCTGGCAACAGCATTGGTACCATGGTATCGACACCGGTTTGACTGAGATTCAACATGATGATCGGCACAAAGCCCCAGTGCATGCCAAACATCACAAAGACTTGCCATAAACCACCCATAACAGCACCAGCGATCAGTGGGCTGAAGTGGTAAATGCTGTCGTAAGCACTACCTAACAAGTTTCCTAAAATCGTTCCTAGTGGACCGACGACAATAAAGGTCAATGGCGCCATGATCAAGAAGACCGCTAAAGGTACACAGATGATCTGTAAGAAGCTAGGAATGACTTTTTTAAAGAAACGCTCCACATAGCTTTGTAAAAAGACCGCTAAAATAATCGGAATGACTGAAGACGTATAAGCACTAGCACCAATAATGACCGGTAGGCCTAAGAAACTCAAGGTTTGTCCAGCCAAAGCGGTAATGTCTGGATGAACCAACGCCATCGCTAAGGAAACCGCTAGAAATTCATTGGTGCGAAACTTTTTCGCTGCAGTAAAAGCCAACATCACTGGTAAATAGGTAAACAACCCATCGGCAATCGCATACAATACGGTGTAGACCCCAGAATCAGCTGCTAACCAATTCAAGGTGACTGCCAGCGTCAAGAATCCTTTTAAGACCCCGGCACCTGCCATTGCGCCTAAAAACGGCGTGAAGATCGACGAAATAATATCCACCAGTTGATTCAACAGGTTGCCTTTGTCGCCTTTGCTGTCTGCTTCACCATCGAAGTTCGCTACTCCATTCAATTCACGGTAAACGTCGCTGACATGACTGCCGATCACCACTTGGTATTGTCCGCCGCTTTGAACGACTTGGATCACGTCGTCGTCTTGATTCAAGCGTGCCGTATCCGCTTTGTTCTCATCTTTTAATTTGAAACGCAAGCGGGTCGCACAATGCACCACGCTATTGACATTTTCTTTGCCGCCCACCGCATCGAGGACGCGAACGGCAATTTCTTTATTTGAACTCATTTTTTCAACACTCCTTTTTTAATAAAAAAAACCAGATTGAAAAAACGACCGTCCAACGAGTCTTTTCCTCGCTGACTGTTGTCTTTTCAATCTGGGTATTGCCTGCCTGACAGTAACAATCCGTTAATGATTGAATGTTAATTGGTTTGATCATTGACGACACGTTCGATATGGATCGTTAAGTAGATCATTTCTGATTCACCGATCGATTTGTCGTAGGTTTTGATCAAATATTCGTTGATCCGTTGAACCGTTTGAAACGCTTTAGGGTACTTCGATTGCACAAGGGCAAATAAAAATTCATCTTTTTCCCCCGAAAGTTCATCGCTTAAATAGCGCTGCGCAAAATACTGTAAATGCGTGGTGATCCGTTGATAGTTCAAGGAATCTGGGTTAAAGACTCGTCCATAAAAACGACTGATGATCGCCAATACGTCACGAACGATCTCTACCGCTTGCATCGTGGTTTCCATCGTACCATTTGCTTGTTCGCTATTGACGATATGAAAGGCGATAAAGCCAATTTCCGATTCCGGCAATGAAATCCCGAAGACTTTTTCAAAATAAGCAACGGCATCTGCTGCAACCGCATACTCTTTCGGATAAAATTTGCGGGTCTCAAACAACAATGGATTCGGCAGCTCAATGCCTTCACGTGCCCGAACTAGCGCATAATGGATATGATCGGTCAGTGTCAAATAAATATTTGGCGACAGCTCGATCCCCAATGACGCTTCTGCATCATCCACCACTTGCTTGACGGCTTCGACTTCTTCCACAGGAATGTCTGAAAACAATTGCTGAAACTGATTTGCGGTAAACGTATCCTTTAACACAAATTCTTTTTCGACAAAGGCTTCATCCACTGGATCGCCGACCTTTTTCTTAAACGCAATGCCACGACCCATATAGATCACTTCCTGACCGGCATCATTGGTCGAGATGACGACATTATTATTTAATATTTTCCCAATAACCATCGTTTTCCCTCACTCCAAAATAAAAAAACCTAGAATCTCCCCATTAGCGCGCTACGGTCAATTCTGGTTTTGCCTGCCGAACAGTAACAATCCTTGTAACTGAAAGAATAATAACACACCCCTGTGGCAGATGCAACCCTTTTCAATCAGAATTTCTGCAACGTGCTTTTCCTTTGTTATACCATTGAACAATTCTCCTTGCAACATCCTTCACTATCTAAATTGAGTTGTTTTTTAATAAAAAAAGGAACGGCTCAGCTGCAGCCATTCCTGATGTATCAGAGTTGCTTTCTTTGCTGTCCCATGCGCCGCTCTTTCATAGCCGTGCCTAACGTACCATAGGTGAAGACCGCGATCCCTAGCCAAATAAACGCAAAGGCGGAAAATTGGGCCAGTGAATAGGTTTCGTGAAACAAAAAGATGGCCAACAAAAGCATGATCGTCGGGTTGACGTATTGAATAAACCCAAGCGTAATGTAAGAAACATTTTTCGCGGCTTCCGCAAACAGCAACAGCGGAATAGCCGTCACGATCCCGGCACCCATCAATAAGAGATTGGTTTGCAAGGGATAATTCATAAAGCCGACGGTTGAAAATCCTAAAATATACACGAGCGCAAAGGGGAAAATCACCATCGTTTCGATCGTTAACCCAGTAACCGAACTAATGGGGATCCTTTTTTTGATCAAGCCATACGTACTAAAGGAAAAGGCCATGATCAGTGAGGCATAAGGAATCGTTCCTGTTTGGATCGATAATAAGATCACCCCGATACTTGCCAGCAGACACGCCAGCATGCCAGTACGACTAAGTCGTTCCTTCAAAAAAACGGTTGCTAACAAGACATTGACTAGCGGATTGATGTAATAGCCTAAGCTGGCTTGCATCACGTGGCCCGCACTCACCGCGAAGATAAAAGTGAACCAGTTGATGGAAATCAGCACAGACGCTAAAACGATCAGTCCAGCAAATGCTTTGTTCTTCCACAGCAGACGCGCTTCTTGTAAAAATTGCGTTTTCTTCCCGGAAAGCACGATAAACAACACCATAAAAACAAAGGACCACACGATTCGGTAGCACATCGTGGCTAACGGGGAAACCCCAACGATTATTTTCCAATATAGTGTGACCAAGCCCCATAATACATAGGCAGACAACCCAAAATAAACGCCTTTATTCTTCATTTTCTCCCTGATTTTTTTCCATGAAAGCAAGTCTTTCCTGAAAAAAAATACTCCTCCTAAACCATAAGTTATCTTATTATATCGAATTTTTTGGTTTTTCATAGAGTTTCATGAAATAAATCAAGAACATCTGCCATCGGGCGCTTCCAACGCGTGCAGCGCTTTTTTCATATACAGGAGTTTTTTTAACGCCTATTGCTGTCCATATAAACTGAGCTTCATTCGCAAGCAGACCGCCAGTTGCGTTTTTCTTAGGAACGAAACAATGTCCCCTCTCTGATTAGCTTCTTAGAGAAGGGACCAACTTATTATCTAGTAGAGAAATTTACTTAGCAACGGCGGTCTGCACTTCCTTAAAACGAAAAGCTTTAGAAATCTCACTAACGATCAACGGTATCAGTGACAACAAAATGACAATCGTCCATTCAATGCCTGTCAGGCTTTGCACCTTGAAAATATCTTGCAGGAATGGAATAAATAATACAGCTAATTGCAAGACCAAGCTGACCAGAAATGCTTTATTCATTGCACTATTTGAGAAAATCCCAATTCGGAAGATAGAGCGGGTCTCACTGCGAACAGCAAAAGCTCGTGTCAGTTCACCAAAAACTAAAGTAGCAAAAGCCATTGTATTTGCCGTACCATCTGCGATATTCGGATCAGACAAGACATATTCTCCCAGCCAGTAAGCAGCTAATGTGATTGCCCCTACCAATACACCGTAAAAAATCATATTGGCGGCAAAACCGTCTGCAAAAATACTTTTTCGGGAATCCCGTGGTTTTTGTTGCATGACACCTGGCTCAACGGGCTCCATCCCTAATGCTAATGCAGGCAGTGAATCTGTGACAAGGTTCAGCCAAAGTAGTTGGATCGCAACTAGCGGCATTTGATGGAAATTGAGTGCGGTAGCAACGAAGATCGTGATGATTTCCCCAATGTTGCAACTCAGCAGATATTGGATAGACTTTTTAATATTGGCATAAATCCCTCGCCCTTGTTCTACTGCATGAACGATCGTGGCAAAATTGTCATCCGTCAAGATCATATCGGCTGCCCCTTTAGCTACATCGGTTCCTGTGATTCCCATCGCACAGCCGATATCCGCAGCTTTCAGTGCTGGGGCATCATTCACCCCGTCGCCTGTCATCGCAACGACCATTCCTTTTGCTTGCCAAGCCTTGACGATCCGCATCTTGTGTTCAGGCGAAACCCGCGCATAAACAGAATAATTGCCTACTTCTTCCTCCAAAATCTCTTGTGGGACCAGATCTAGCTCTGTACCCGTCATCGCTCGATCACCTGGTCGATAAATAGCTAACTCTTTGGCAATCGCAACCGCCGTTAACTTGTGATCCCCTGTGATCATGACTGGTCGGATTCCCGCCTCATAACACTGTGCGACTGCTTCTTTGACTTCTTGACGCGGTGGATCAATCATTCCTGCTAACCCAACAAAAGTCAACGCACTTTCGATGTCCTCTGTCTTTAAATCTTGTGGAATTTCAGCGATATCTTTGTAAGCAGCCCCTAAAACCCGTAAAGCTTTTGATGCCATCTCAGCATTCTTCGCAGATATTTGTTCCGCGTCTGTCTTGGAAAGCAGACATCGATTCAGCAAAACATCGGGGGCACCTTTCACCATCACCCGAAAGCCGTTTTCTGTTTGATGGATGGTGCTCATCAATTTACGCTCTGAATCGAAAGGGATTTCTGCCCTTCGCGGAAATTTTGCTTCCAGTTCATTTTTGTCCAGCTTTTCTTCATAGGCTTTCGTTACAAAAGCTGTTTCGGTAGGGTCACCGGATACTTGGAAATCACTAGAACCGTTGCTGACCAGTTTAGAGTCATTGCACAGTGCCCCAATCGTCAACAACTTGTCAACTGGATGGTCATCATAAAGGAAAGTTTCCACGATCGTCATTTTGTTTTGGGTCAATGTCCCGGTCTTATCGCTGCAGATCACTGAAGCTGCACCAAGTGTCTCAACTGCTGGCAGTTTTTTAACGATTGCGTGCCGCTTGACTAACCGCTGTACACCCAGCGCCAATACAATCGTTACGATTGCAGCCAATCCTTCTGGAATCGCAGCTACCCCCAGCGAGACTGCCATCATAAAAATATCCAAAATCGGGCGACCGTACAAAATCCCGACGATAAACATTAAAATGCAGATTCCTAAACAGATCATCGATAGCAATTTTGAGATTTCAGCCATTTTACGCTGTAACGGAGTGATGTTCTCGTCTTCTGAAATCAGTAAGTTCGCGATTCTTCCGACTTCTGTTTTCATCCCCGTATTCGTCACTACGCACACAGCACGGCCATTTGTAATAACCGTTGAGGAAATCAGCATATTTTTGCGATCAGCTAGCACCGTCTCTTGCGGCAGTCCTTCCAGCGCTTTTTTATTGACAGGAACAGATTCACCTGTCATAGCTGATTCATCTGCCTTTAAGTTCGCCGCTGAAAGGATTCTGACATCTGCCGGTACCAAGTCGCCGGCTTCCAACTCAATAATATCTCCCGGCACTAGCGACGCGGTATCTACTTGTTCTCGCTTTCCGTCACGAATCACTTTTGCTAATGGTGCTGACATCTTTTGCAAAGCCTCTAAAGATTTATTGGCATTATTTTCTTGCGAAATCGAAATGATGGCATTGATCACAACAATCAGCAATATGATCACTGACTCGATCCAATCTTCAAATCCGCTAGCAGCATAGGATAAAAATGCTGCAATCAACAAAACGATGATCATCGGATCTTTTAATTGATCGATCACTTTTTTTAATAGGCTTTCGCCCTTTTTGGCTTCTAATTCATTTCTGCCAAAAGACTGCAGCCGCTGTTGCGCTTCTTGAGTGGATAAGCCAGCTTTTTCATTGGTATCCAATGCACGCAAAACTTCTTCTTTCCTTTGAGTAAACCATAAGTCCATTGTTTTCAACTCCTCTTTGATTACCGGTGTTTTCTTTCTTTTTTCGGCCGCCCTTCTTTGAATTTATTAAAAAACGTCATAGCAGAATGGAGATTCAGCCTGCTATGACTTTCACTTGACCAGAAAAAATCGAAAAAGAACGTCTTACTTTCTTAAAATGTGGATAGCAAATCCGCCAAACTCATCTGCCAAATAAATATTTTTCAATTTGTTCTCTTCATCATAGGCTGCTGTATCCATATTAAACGCCAGCCCTTTTGCTTCAAGTTCCGCAACAGCACTCTCCAAATCGGCTGTACACATGGCGATATGACCGTTTGTTCCTAAAAAAGGCGCCTTCATACACTCAAAATAATCGCCAGCAAACTCTGATTTTTGTCCATGACGGGGGATTAGATTAAAAATCATGCTCAGTTGTTCTGCAAGTTCTAGTGCTTGTGTTTCATTCGCAGTATTGATACCGATGTGTTCTAATTCAAAATTATTTTCCATTTTCTACACCTCATTCAAAGTAGTTTTTTGCCCTCTTACATTGGGAACATTAAGATCGATCCGACAGTCAAGAAGACCAGTCGAATAAAATATTGCGGAACGGTAAACTTCCAAAATTGAACCGCCGTGTATTTTCCAGTCCCTAATATCATCGCCGGCATACCGTCAATCGGTAAGAAATGGCCGCACCAGCCAGAGATGACGATAGCACAAGCAGCAGCAGTCGGATCCAATCCTAAACTCGTGCAAGTAGCAATTGCCAACGGCGTAAAGACGTAGACCGTACCGATCGTCGAACCCGTCAGCGTCGCTAATAGACTGGTCAGAACACAAAAGGCAAAAATCATCACGAAAGGATTCACATTTGTACCCAGCATATCTGCTACAGTCGTTCCGACTAAATTCGTTAAACCAGTACTTCCCAGAGCATCAGCAACACCGATGACCCCCGCAGACATTAAGATGATTGGTGCACTGATCGCATCCCGAATTTCTTTGAAATCCAAAACACCGATCAGTAAGATCACCGCAACGGATAGACCGGCCATCGCATAGCCTGCATCCCCAATTTGACTTTGCAACAGCATACCGACAACAGCAAACACAAATACGCCATAGGTAGTCAATTCTTTCCATCGTGGCAGTTGCGAAGCAGGTGCTTGTCCATCATTTGACACCACTGTTTGCGAGTCTTCTGATGTAGGATGGTCAGGTAGAAACTTATATTGGATGATACAGTTGAGTAAGAAGCCGATCGACAAAAATAAATTGACAATTGCAAATTTGAAGACAGAAACTTCCGCCATGATTCCTGCAGCATTTAACACAGCAATGACGATCCCATACTGCAACGCTGTATTAAAAGGAATCAAGGGGTGATTAGTAGCAAACCCGGCAGTCATAATGACTTTTGACGGCGGCAATTTTTTTGAATAGGGCAACGTGGACAACAACCCTAATGTCAATACATAATACGCAGTTGATCCCGTCCCAAACAAACTACCACCTAACATCACGACAAGAATGATCAAAAGATAGGATTTGAAGCCGCCTTTGTTGGCCATAGAAAACATCGCTTTTTTAAAGACGACGATGAAACTAGTCTTCTCCAATGCGGCGATGATGGCCATAAACTCCGCCAACATGATGATCGTTGAATTTGAGAAACCCGCAAAGGCACCTTTGATATCTGTAATACCGAAAATAACTAATAATAAACAAGCAAATAAGGGCGCCGCCCCGAAGGGAATTTTTTCAATCATGATCAAAATAATCATGACTACGGTAATAGCTAGTGCAGTCATCATTTGAATAGTCATAACATCCTCCTAATTTTTATTTTTGCTGCAAGCTGTCGGATAAGCGGATGATTCGTCCGCCTATCCATCATGCTTACATTTATAGCCATCCACTGTCGTTTTTGCCTGTTAGCACAGACCTTTTTCTTTGTCTTCTGCTAATACTTTTTTCAATGCAGCGATCCCTTCGTCTGGGATCTGATTGAATGGCGCGCGGCATTTTCCAACGTTGCTGCCAAGTAAAGCAGCGGCCGTTTTGACAATCGTATTCGGGTTGCCATATTTGAAGCAGTTTCTGAAGTTTTGAATGCGTTCATTTGCCGTTTTCGCCTCTTCGATCTTCCCTTCTACAAAAAGATCATAGATAGAAGCCATTGTCTTCGGATACACATTCGCGCAACCAGCGATACCGCCGGTTCCGCCTGCTAATAACGTCCAGATAATCAGCTGATCATTCCCCGACAACGTATAAAATGTTCCGTTTGTTTTTACTTTACCGGCTTCGATATAACCTAGAATATTAGCAAAATTCCCACTAGAATCTTTGGCACCAATGATGTTATCAATTTGTGCCAAACGGGCAACGGTGGCTGGAGCAATGGCATTTCCTGTCCGAGCTGGAATGTTATATAGGACGATTGGCAAATCTACAGCTTCAGCAACCGTCTTGTAATGGGTATAGATTTCTTCTTGGCTAGCTGCTGCAAAACTTGGTGTAATGATCGATAAAACATCTGCTCCGACAGCTTGCGCCATCTTGCTCTGTTCAATCGTTTCTTTCGTAGAGATCGCACCGGAACCAGCGTAGATTGGTACCCGACCGGCAGTTTGGTCTACAACGACTTCTAAGATCTGCTTTTTCTCCTCTGCAGATAAGATGTAACCTTCGCCGTTTGTTCCAAACGGGAAAATACCATGAATTCCGTTATCGATCATTCGATCTACTTGATGACGCAACTCTTCAAAGTTGATACTCTCATCTTCGTACATAGGTGTTAGGATAGGGCTGATAATTCCTTTTAGTTCAATTGATTTCATTGTGATTACTCCTTTTCTTCCTTTAGAATACGTTTTCATTCGAATGGATTGACTGATAGATGCTTTTCTTAATGATTGGCAACAGCCTAAGACACCTCTATCGTCAACTACTTGCCTTCTCAACCCCTTCACCGGAGGTCGGATTATACACCCCCATCATTTCCCGCTTTTCTCCGAATAGCTCTTTAGGAGTAAACCGGATATATTTTACGCAAAGTCGATTTCGATAGGCATAGACTAGATGCAAAAGCCCTTCTTTGTCTTGATAGATCGTTGGGTATTCATATTGTGAATTATTGGTTTTGTTTTCCGTCCCAATATATCCCTCTGCGGCTTCAAAAATCCGGCCAATCGGCCATGTTTTGCCAACGTCTTCACTTACAGAGACAGCCACTGGATTGCGCAGTCCCGGCCAAGCAACTTTACCAAAAGTCGCATTCGGCGCAGAATTAAGATTGTACGCCAATGCAATCTCACCGCTAGCCAGTTTGATTGCACTAACACTTGCATTATTATTCGGTAGTCCCGTGGCCACAGGCACGCACCAACTGTCACCAAAATCAAAGGACTCACTGGTGTACACAAAATCGGCAAATCGACTCCGCATAAACGCTGCCAAATGTCCCGGTTCTACCTCTACGACGTTGGCATGGACGCGTCCGCTGCTATCCGGCATTCGGACAGCCCGCCATGTTTTTCCTTGATCATCCGATACTTGAAATTCTGTTGGATCATTCGTCAAACCTTCGGCAGAATCTTCACACAGCCAAGTGCTGTATATCCAGCGGCCATTACTCAAAATTTGGATCCCTTGTCGACCAAAGGTGCCTTCTTTCTCAAATAGAACCTCGGGGTCTTCCCAAGTTTGCCCTTCATCAGCTGACTTTTGGACCATGATGATCGAAGTAAACTGCATGTTGTCTTTGCCTTCTTGTCGGCTGAGCTGAGAGGTATAAATCAGCCAGATCTTTCCATCTGGTGCGCGGAAAAAAGAAGGATTTTGTTCGCTTCGGTCGATACCTTTCGAAACAGTGATTGGATCAGACCATTTTTGAGTCGCGGGATCTAATTTGGAAACCACGATCGAGATATCCCCACTTCCTTCAAAGCTGCCAGCAAACCACGCACATAGCATCCCCTTATCTGCGGTTTCGATCAAAGCCGGCGCATGAGCCGTATTGTTGCCGCCGGTAGGAATCAGCCCAAAATCAATATTTAGAAATGCATCTCGGTACATGATCCCATTCGGCTCAGATTGACGAACTTGTTCTAGTTGAATCACCATACTTCTCCCCTTTGTTTTTGTTTATTTTGAATTGTTTGTCCTATTATTTAGTATGCTCAGCCAAGCGAATCGCATAGTCGATGGCATTTTCTAAGCTGGCTTCGCTGGCAGTCCACTTGCCAGCTTGGTCGAAGGCAGTCCCATGATCTACCGACGTTCGGATAATCGGAAGATTCAAGGTGATATTGACCCCTTCTACTGCTTGCCAAGTTTGTGCCTCTTGATCATAAACGAACCCTAATAATTTCAATGGAATATGTCCTTGATCGTGATACATCGCTACAACAATGTCATACATACCCCCATTGGCTTTTGAAAAAAGCGTATCCGCTGGCAGTGAACCGGAAACATTGATACCTTCTGCTTTAGCTGCTTCAACAGCAGGATTGATTTCCTCGATTTCTTCCCGACCAAACAAGCCGTTTTCTCCGCAATGAGGATTTAACCCAGCAACCGCGACCCGTGGCTCTTCGATCCCCAAATCTTTACAAGCTTTATCTGCGATACGGATCACATCCAGCACGCGCTGTTTCGTTGCACGATCGCAAGCTTCCCGCAAAGAAACATGTGTTGATACGTGAACGACTCGCAGATTCCCATCTGCCAGCATCATCGTATATTTGTCTGTACCAGTCAGATCGGCGTAGATCTCTGTATGACCTGCACAATGATGTCCCGCCGCATTCATCGCTTCTTTGTTGAGAGGATTCGTCACAGTGGCAGCAATTTCTCCAGCTAATGCTAGCTCAATGACTTTCTTGACGTATTGAAAGGCGGCATCTCCGCCTGTTTTGGAGACTGTTCCGATAGGAAAATTTGCCATATCTACAATCTCCAGATCAATCAAATCAATTGTTCCAAAGGTATAATTCCCTTCTTTGGGATGATCGATAACATTTACTTTTAGTGCTAATTCAGGATGTTTTGCTAAATAATGATCCACGACGCTCCGATCACCAACTAAAAGTGGACGGCAATGATCGTAAATGGTCGGTTTTGCAAAAGCTTTAAGAGAAATCTCAGGTCCGATTCCAGCAGGATCCCCCATAGTAATGCCGATAATTTTCTTCATAATACTCATCCTCCTTTCCAACACTGACTCATAAGATTTGCTGATAGATCGCTCGAGCATCTTCAGGTGTCACTTCCCGTTTGTTATTGACAAGCAGACGGGTTACTTCCATACCTGCCGCCACTAAACCTTCCAAATCTTCTTCTGGCACATGGAAAGTTTTTAGGCTTGTCGGGATTTCTAAGATGCGAACGATGTCTTCTAATCTGTTGATCATGAACGCTGATTTTTCATCGATAGAGAGGGTTTGATCCCCATCATGAATCACGCGATCGTAGGCATCAGCCAACAATTCTTTGATAGCAGGTTCATTAAATTTCATCACTGGTGTTAACAGAATCGCATTGGACACTCCATGGGCAATATGATACTTTCCGCCCAACGGATAAGACAGCGCATGGACAGCTGTCGTACCAGACGCAGTGATCGCAACACCGGCGTAAAAGGAGCCTAACAGCATGCTGCGCTTAGCTTCAAGCGCTTCTGGGTTTGTGCAGGCTTCAATGATATGATTCATAATCAAGTCTAGAGCCTCTAGAGCAAAGGTGTCGCTGATTGGATTGGCTTTTGCTGAGGTAAAACATTCGATTGCATGACATAAGGCGTCCACACCGGTAGCTGCGGCAATTGGTTTGGGTAAATCCTTGATCATCCGACCATCTAGCAGAACAAAATCAGCAATCATTTCCGGATTGACGATCCCGATCTTTAAGTTTTTTTCCGGTACTCCCACTATGGCATTTGGTGTCGCTTCTGCGCCCGTGCCGGCTGTTGACGGTATCATCAAGCTTCTTACTTGTTTTTTTGCAGCTAACGGATCAGCCAACAAATCTTTGATGGTATACTTGTCAGTCGCCAAAATCGATGCCAGCTTCGCAACATCCATGACCGATCCGCCACCAACAGCAATGATGAAATCCGCTTGCTCTTTTTTAAAAGCATCCACTACGGCCTGCGCTTCGTGATAATTCGGTTCTGCTGGAATATCCGCAAGAATCGTATAATCGATGCCAGCTTCTTCCATGAATTGAATCGGCAAGTCTGCCAACCCTAAAGCAAGAAGACTCTTATCTGTAAAAAGAACGATTTTCTGAACTCCGCTGCTGATGATCGGTTTCAGTTGCTCAATTGCATGCTCTCCAGCATAAATCGTTTTCGGCATTTTTAAACTGTAATCTGTTAACATGAAGCATTCCTCCTTGATTGTCTAATACTGCTTGATTTCTTCAAATAAGGTTTCTGATCCAAAACCACCGGATTTTGTGATCACTTGCATTTCTTTGTTATTCCACTCCACCACAGACAAAACCACGCCAGGTTTGAGTTCCGTCAAAGGTCTGATACCGGTCACACCTAAAACCCTCATCGCTTGATACAAGGTGTCTCCACCTGTAAATAGAAATGTGTTTTTGTGTTGCTGAGACCAAAGTGTTTTTGTCAATTTCCCCAGTGCCTCTCCTATGCGAAAGCGGCACTCCTTTGCAGTCAGTCCCAGCTCTTTGCTAAGCGTAAGAAGCTCCGCAGTCGTTTGATCGCTGCAGGTATCAAAAACGACCAGGGATTCCTTTTTCAACAGCTCATGATAGGCGCTTACCTCTTGATGTCCCACTTCTTTCTCCCAATAGGTATCATCCAACAATTGCTTTGCCGACAAAGAAATGCGTGGGGAGCGCTTTTGCGCATAAGCAATCTGCTTCTTCGTTATCGGGTTCACACTGCCGCAGATGACCACGATCGGTTTTTCAAGCTGCAACTGGACTTTACTCCCTTCTGGAAACAGTTCATGTGCCAAAGTCTTTGCAAACCCAGCACATCCGACTGTCAGTCCCAGAAGTTTTTTTTCTTTCAGCTGTCTGCCATGTTTTGCCAGCATCTCGTCTGTCTGGGCATCAAAGACTGCTACACCCATGTTTGGCAATCGATCATTTTGTACCAGTACTGCTTCGATGTCAGCTTCCGTCTTTAATCGTTGTATCACACTACTTTCTATTACTGGTTCATATGGGTCATCTGCAAAAACACTTTCTGTAACCAAGACATCATCAATATATAAATGACCATCGATCAACACTCGATTCATTTCTGGGTACGCAGGCAAAAACGGGATGACCGCTTGCTTATGCGTATCAATCATTGCTTTTATCTCAGCACTGATATTTCCTCTCAATGCCGAATCTACTTTTTTATAGATATAGGGAATTCCGGCAGCTTGTGCCTCTTCTAGAATGGCTTTGGTTTTTTCGTAAGCCGTGTCAAAGTTTAAGTGCCTGCTCTCTGTGTTAAGAACCAGCACCTCCATCTCATGCGGAATATCCTCGTAATGAACAAGTGCTTCCGTCGAGACCAAGGTTTGAATACCCTGTCTAGAAAATTGAACCCCAGTATCAAGCGCTCCTGTAAAGTCGTCTGCAATAACTAACAACTTTAACATCTACTCACCACCTCGGACTTCTTGGTTTGATTATAGCGACAAAAAATAAGCGGTTACATTCTAAAAAAAAGAAAAATCGTTTAATTTCGAAACAGTTTAAATGAAAACGAATACCTATTTGTTTTTCTGTGATATTATCGTTTACAAATGAAACACTATTGAAGGTGAAGAAAATGAAGAGGAAAATTTTAGGAATTGCACCTTATGAAGAATTAAATTATTCAATGACTACTATTGGTGAGCAATACCCTGAAGTCGAGACGACTATTTATACGGCCGATTTGGTGGAAGGGCAAAAATTGGCAACGCAACTTTGCAATGATGGATACGATGCGATCATTTCTCGCGGTGGGACTGCAAAACTGATCCGAAGAGTGGTTTCTTTGCCCGTAATTGATGTCTCACTATCGATTTACGATGTTCACAGTGCCATTCGCTTGGCCGAAAATTACACAGACAACTTCGTCATTGTCGGCTACCCTAGTATTACTGAGAAAGCGCACTTGCTTTGCGATCTCTTAGGTTTGAACATTGAAATCTATACCATCGACGAGGATATAAATGCTCACGAGATGCTCGATTCATTGGCAGAAAAAAATATGAATTGTTTTTATGCGATGCAATTACGAATCGTACTGCTCTTTTAAAATCATTAAACACCCTTTTGATCACGTCAGGATTGGAGAGCATCAAACGTGCCTATGAAGACGCCCTGACGATCATCGATCACGTCAATCAAGTCAAACATAAAAAAGAGATTCTGGAAAAAGGGTTGCTTTGTCTGAAACAAGATATCCTGTTTTGCGACGATGATTATAACATCGAATTTTCCACCCTTGACCCGATTTTTGCGTCAGAAATCATCAAAATTTTACAGACAAAATCCGAAAAAAAAGAGCTACAGCACTATTCTCAAGTAAAGAACTCTTTCGTTTCAGTTACAGTCAAAACATATATTATTGATCAGCAGAAGTATTACTGTTGTTTTATAAACGAGAAAAATACACCACCGATTTCCAATAAACACGGTATCACCTATCAAAAAAAAGCTGAGGTTGCAGCCGTTTTTTCAAAGCAGCTGCTGTTTTCACAATTTATTCCTCAAGAAATCAAGCTGGAACTCAAGAAAAAAGAAGCCAGTTATTCTTCCTACCTAGTATTCGGAGAAAGCGGCACAGCGAAGAAAAATATCGCCTATCAGATCTACTTGTCCCAGACGAAAGACACTAACTATCTAATCACCATCAACTGTGCTTTGATTACAGACAAGTTATGGAAGTTTCTAGTCAATGCAGCCAATGGCCCTTTTGTCGATGTCCACAATACCATTTTCTTCGATCATGCTGAGCAGCTTAAGCCCGCTTCAGTTGAGCGGCTTGTCTCTTTGATCAAAACGACGAATGTCTTAAAAAACAACCGGCTGCTCTTTACCTATGACAACAACAAAACAGCTGATTCAACAACCTTTACTCGCTTGGCAAGCCAGTTAGGCAGTGCCAAACTCTATGCTCCTGCGATTCGTGAGCGAAAAAATGAATTAAGTATTATCACGACACTACTTTTAAATAAGGTGAATATTGAATGCAGCAAAGATATCATGGGCTTCGATCCTAGAGCGTTAGCAGCCTTTATGGCCTATGACTGGCCGGGAAATTTTGATCAGCTACAATACTGTGTCAAAGAACTGGTTTTAAATGCGAACTCCCATTATATTTCTGAACACCAGGTTGCAGAATTACTAAATAAAGAACGTTTGATACAAAATTTCACTAATATACAAGACAATTTTACGACTAAAAGCAGCCTCCAACATCCAACATTGTTTGACTATACAAAAACAATCATTTTAAATGTATTAGAGCAAAACGAGGGCAATCAAACCAAAACCGCTATTCAACTAGGGATCAGCCGAACGACATTATGGCGCTACCTAAAAGAAGACGGCTAAAAAAATCTGACGGACCGCAAAGAACGCTTCTTGCGGATCCGTCAGATTTCCTTCTCTCAACCTATATTTTCATCTTCATTAAAGAGGGTGTGTTTTCCTTCGTTTTTCTTGATTCCAAAACTTCACAAACCTTCTGCTTTATGAACCGTACTAAATGACGAGCTTATTCCAGCGGTTCTTCCGCACCTTCCAGCCACACGGCTTCTGGTTTCTGATCACGAATCAAGAATAGCCCCGTTGCAAACAGCAGTCCAGAAGCGATCGTCATCAATAAGAAAGAAACATTCATCCCATGAAGCAACGCACTCGTTCCTGTTAAGGTCGTGCTTTTTTGCGCCACACTATTCATGATCCCGACAAATAATGCTGTCCCGATGGCGCCTGCCACAGTCCGCAAAGAAGTCAATAACGCTGTTCCATGCGCCGTCAGTTGCGGCGGAATATTTTTATTTCCCCACGTCACGAAGGGCATCAACAAACAGCCTGTGGCGGCACAGCGCAGCATGTTCAAAACCACTGCTACCCAAATACCCGTGTGCATATGGATAAAATACATGCCGATGTTGCTCAAGACCAGTGAGCCGCCGCCAAAAAGCGTCAACAGACGGATGCCGACTTTGTCATAGATTCGCCCAGCCACGGGACTTAAGAAAGCCGAGACCAGAGAGCCTGGCAAAACGACTAATCCCGAGATCGTCGCTGATTTGCCTAAAATCGACTGCACGTATAGCGGCATCAGCATCGCCGAACCCATCAAGACCAAGTAAAGCATGATACTGCCAAAGACACTGATGGCATACTCTTTTGTTTTTAAGACCCGCAGATCCAAAAATGGAGTTTCCGCTCTTAACTGACGGAAGACAAAGAAGATCCCTGCTACCAAACCGAGCCCTAAGGTTCCTAAAACGGGTAAGCTGAAAAAGCCATAGCTGCCGATATTGCCAAAGCCTAAAGTAATCCCACCAAAGGCGAAGGCACTCAAAACAAAAGAGGTCTGATCAAATTTGCTGTTGCTTACTGGCAACACATCATCAAAAACCTTTATGGCCCAAATCAGTGAAATCAAAACAATCACGGCAACGATATAAAAAATCGCATGCCAGTTCAAGCGGTCCACGATCACCCCAGCAAGAGTCGGTGCGATCACGGGTGCCGCGGTGATCGATAGTCCATACCAGCCCATCACGACACCAATACGATTGATCGGATAGATCGATAAGAGAATCACTTGCGCCATTGCTGTCAAGATTCCATTGCCTACGGCCTGCAAAATACGAGCAAGCATCATGACTAGAAAATTGGGAGCTGCAGCACAAAGCAGCAAGCCCACCAACGCAATTCCTAAGGCAGCGAGATACAGCTTTTTGGTTGGCACACGATTCATAAGATATGCCGTCAAGGGCATAACGATCGCCATCGCCAAGGAATAACCGCTAGTCAGCCATTGTCCCGTAGTGACGGAAATCTGCAGGTCAGTGACGATGGCGGGTAAAGCCGTCGTCAAGGCGGTCGCCAACATGGATACGGCAATACATGTAATCATTAAATTAATAAAAATCAGCGTCCGCTGACGTTCCGTTCGTTGGACTGTTTCACTCAATCAACGTCCGCCTCCTTCTCAAGATAAAACTGTTCGATTTTTGCTAAGGCTTGACCAAAGGCTTGTTTTTCTTCTGCCGTCAAATAGGTCAGCATTTCTTGGTGCGCCTTGCTACGTTTTTCTTTCATTCGCTGTGCCTCTTCCTTGCCTGCTTCCGTCAGCGAAATCAGATGGATGCGTTTATCTTTCGGATCGACTTCTTTTTGGATCAGCCCTTTTTCAGCCAGTTTTTTTAGTAGTTCGCCAGTGGATGTCGAGCGAATCGCTAAATACGCGGCGAGATCTTTTTGGGTCAACGTCCCTTTTTCGTCCAATACCAGTAGGCAATTGAACTGTCCCCGACCTGGCATAAAACGCCCATATTTTTGTTCCGCATACCGCCGATTTAATTTATACACTTCAAACAATCGTTCCACGATTTCTTGTTCGGAAACCATCGACCTTCAGCTCCTTTCGCCTCTTCACTATTTAGATAGGTACCTAGTTAAAAGTCCGCTCTCCATTTTACATAGGTACCTATCTATTGTCAAGAAAGGATTGACATTGAGAGCGGATGCAGCAACCAAAAACGAAAAAAGCATTGAAACTTACGCTTCAATACTTTCCTCGTGGTTCTTTTTCTCCGCAAACTCTGCCAGCAGTTGCCGAACTTCATCCGTTGATTTGGTATTCATCAATTTTGCTCGCAAATCACTGGCTCCTGGGAAGCCTTTGACATAGATTTTAAAGAAACGATGCAATCCTGCGATCGAGCGTGGCACCATTTTGGCGTAATGATCCTGCAAGTCTAATTGCAGCTGTAGCAAGCCTAATAGCTCTTCTGAGGTATGCTCTTTCGGTTCTTTTTCAAAGGCATAGGGATTCTTGAAAATACCCCGACCGATCATGATTCCGTCTACGCCATATTTTTCTGCTAGCTCTAAACCTTTGGTACGATCAGGGATATCGCCGTTGATCGTCAGCTTCGTTTGTGGGGCGATTCGGTCCCGCAAGGCCACCACTTCAGGAATCAATTCCCAATGGGCATCGACCTTGCTCATTTCTTTGCGGGTTCGTAGATGGATCGAAAGGTTAGCGATATCTTGTTGCAGGACATGGGTCAACCAGGCTTCCATTTCCCCTAGTTCGGTATAGCCCAAACGCGTCTTGACGCTGACCGGCAAGCCGCCAGCTTTGGCTGCTTGGATCAGCTCAGCAGCAACTTCTGGTCGCAAGATCAAGCCGCTGCCTTTGCCTCGTCCGGCAACATTTGGCACTGGACAGCCCATATTTAAGTCAATCCCTTTAAAGCCCATCTCGGCTAATCCGATACTCATTTCACGGAAATACTCTGGCTTGTCTCCCCAAATGTGGGCTACCATCGGTTGCTCATCTTCGGTGAAGACTAAACGTCCCCGCACACTGTCGCGTCCTTCTGGATGACAGTAACTATCGGAGTTGGTAAATTCCGTAAAGAAAACATCTGGTGCGCCGGCAGCTTGAACGACATGCCGAAAAACGACATCGGTGACATCTTCCATTGGTGCTAGAATAAAAAAAGGCTTCGGCAATTCAGCCCAAAAATTTGTTGTCATGATTTACGCTCCATTTCTTTGTCCAAGGATCTTATTTTATGACCCTACTTGCAAAACAAACCCCATTATACTAAGAATGAGTCAAAGAAGCAAAAGAGCAAGACGACACCCGTCGGTGCTTCGCCTTGCTCTTTTGCAACAGACGCTTAATACTGCCGAATAACTGGTGGTTCGTAAGCTTGAATAAAGACTTCCAGCTCCTGGGTTGTTTGCGCAAAGCCGATTTTTTCGCGATCGGCCTGCGTCAAGAACTCATTTTCCACCATGTTGTCATACAAGGCTCTCGTTGCGCGGTAAAAGTTGTTCACATCATAAAAAGCACAAGGATTCGGGTTTTGACCGATTCTTGACCACGAGATCATCTCCGTGATTTCTTCCAGCGTCCCGGGACCACCTGGCAGTGCGACAAACGCCTGCGACAATTCGAACATTTTTCGTTTTCTTTCTGACATCGTCTCGACGACATGGAGTTCGGTCAATCCAGGATGTGCTAGTTCCCGATCTTTTAAAAAGGTTGGGATCACCCCGATCACCTGACCGCCATTTTCTAAGACAGCATCTGCCAGCACGCCCATCAAGCCCGCTTTTCCGCCGCCATAGACCAGCGTATTTTGCCGTGAAGCGATCCACTGCCCCAATTCTTGGGCGGCTGTTGCAAAACTAGGTTCATTACCGACACTGGCACCACAATAGACTGCAATTTTCATAAAACTCTCCATCATCCTTCTCAATCATTTTGAAATAGTATATCATGATTCTGATAAAGGTTCTGGGAAAGGATGGAAAAAAAATTATGAACATTGAGGAATATCAACGACTTATCAGTGACTTCTACAAATCCCGCAACTGGTATCAATATGATCCGTTTATTCGGGCGAATTTTTTAGCAGAAGAAGTCGGGGAAGTGAGCCGTGCCATTCGGACATTGGAGATTGGCCGTGACCGTCCCGATGAACAAGAAGGCTTGCCGGAAGAAAAACTGGCAAATCTGACGGAAGAATTGGGCGATGTACTGGATAACTTATTTATTCTCGCCGATAAATACGATATTTCTCTGGAAACAATCATGCAAAAACACAAAGAAAAGCTTTTGTCTCGCTATCAAATGAACCAAGAGACAGAAAAAAACAGCTAACGGGCTACTTGTTGCGTAACGGGCAGCGGCAAAGGTTGCTTTTCCCAAATACAAAAAACCAACGTTTCTGTGGTCAATCGGCCAGTGAAACGTTGATTTTCTTCTATTATATAAAAAGTTGGTTCTCCTTTTTATATAATAGAAGGTGTTTATTGTGCCATTTGCTCTACCAGTTCTTCCAAACCAGTCAAGGCTTGGTAGCCGTAGCCAAAGAGATAATTGTAGTCCATGCTGTAGACTTGTTTGTTTTTGATGGCTTTCATGCTAGAGAGTTTGTCGTTTTTGTATAAGCCTTCAATGATTTCTTGACCGGAAACACTGCCTTCGATCGTTGACCAGTCGCCGACGATCAAGACATCGGGATCCGTTTCGATCAAAGTTTCGACACTGACTTCCCCTGAATAGTCTTGAAACACATTGTTCAGTTTGATCATATCAAAGTTGCTATTGAAAAAAGACTCATCTTGAGCGGCATAGACACTGACAACACTAGGATCAGACATAAAGAGATGGGCAAAGGTTTGCTCTTCTTTGTCTGCTACTTTTTCTTCCAAGGCACTCTGACGATCCTTTAATTCTTTTTCAAAAGCAGCGGCTGCCTCGGGGACATTGAAGAGCTTGCCAAGGTTTTCAATGTCTTGATAAACGGAATCAAATGTTGCTCCAGTGACAGAGGTTTCTTGGACATAAGTCGGAATGCCCATCTCGTTCAAGGAATCAACGGTGCCGACGCCCCAATCTTGGTTATCGAAAAGTCCCCCGCGACCAAAAATCAAATCTGGATCCACACTTAGCGTCGTTTCTTTACTGATATAGTCACTGCCCAGGTCGTTGAGTTCTGCATAATCAGCAGCAACTTCCTCATCGGCGGCACCAAAGGTTGCACCGACACCCGCAATCTGATCCTTGAGGCCGAGATGCAGCAGCAATTCCGCTGCTGGTCGTGTGTTGGCAACGACTTTTTTTGGTGCCTCATTAAAGGTTTGATCCTTGGCGGTCCATTGCGTGCCGCCTTCTGCTTTGGTGTAGTTGCTGATGGTTAAGGGATACGTACTTTCTGCCTGTGAGGAAGAAGCCGAAGTTCCTTCATCCTTCGTATTGCCGCAAGCGCTTAATGTAAAAACTGCCAATCCTACCCCAATCATTTTTCCCCATTTATTCATCTGTTTGCTCCTTTTCAAAATAATAATGAAACCCTAATCCGCCTGTGATCGGATGATGGTAAATACTGCATTTCACGCCATAGATTTCTTCGATCAGTTCCTCTGTCAGCAGCGTTTCTGGTTCGCCATACCCTACGACCCGACCATCTTTTAAGGCATAGATGATGTCGCAATAGTTGGCTGCTTGTTCCAAATTATGCAGCGCCGCCAACAAGCCAATCTTCAGATGCTTGACGGTCTCTAAGATTTCCAGCTGGTAACGGATATCCAAATGATTGGTCGGCTCATCGAGAATCATAAATTTCGGTTCTTGGGTGATGGCACGAGCAAGGACGACCCGCTGTTTTTCGCCTCCTGATAATGAGAGGTAGCTGCGTTTTCTGTAGGCACTTAACCCTGTTTTGGCTAAGGCTTCGGTGACCAGCTCATGATCGGCTTTGGTGTCTTGTTCCAACAACCCCTTGTGGGGCGTGCGGCCTAAAAGCACCATCTGTTCTACTGTTAAATCAAAGCTCAACTCATTGAACTGACTGACGACGCTGACTTGCTGGGCGACTTTTTTTTCGGAACTTTTCAAAATATTCATCTCACCCAAATAAATTTCGCCGCTGTCAGGTTTCAACGTTTTGTAGATGGCTTTTAACAACGTGGACTTACCACTGCCATTAGACCCAATCAAACCGACAAATTGCCCTTGTGCGGTTTGGACGGAGATGTCTTTTAGAATCTGCTGATCCCCGATCGTCAGATTGAGCTTTTCAACTGCCAATTTCATCTCGTCACCCCCCAAAGTTGTATTGTCGTTTGACAATGATATAGATAAAGATCGGTGCGCCAATCAGCGCTGTAATGATCCCGATCGGCAGTTCGACTCCTTGCAGGGTCGAGCGGGCGATCACATCCGCCCAAATCAAAAACAACGCGCCTGTCAAAGCGGTCAAAGGCATTAACAGGCGATGATCCGAGCCGCTGACTCCACGTACGATATGAGGAATGATCAAGCCGACAAAGCCGATCATCCCAGAATTCGCAACGATGATACTAGTTAATAGTGCTGCTAGCAGCATGTAAAAACGCCGATAGAAGGTCAGCTTGACCCCTAAGGTGGAAGCAACTTCATCCCCCAGCAAAAGCGTATTCAAAACACGGTATTGCGTCAGGAAGAACAGCGTGATCAAAGAAACCAGAACCACGATAAAGCCCAATTTGTTCCAAGAAGCCGAGGCTAGGCTGCCCATCGACCAAAACGCTACGGTCTTCATCCCTTCTGCATTGCTAGCCAGATAGATGATCAAGTTTGAAACAGAGCTACATAAGGCACTGACGATCGTCCCCGACAGCACAAGTTTTGTGGAAGTCATTTTCCCACCGATACTGGCAAGCAGCAGCACCAAAATAGTCGCAATCCCCGCTCCTGCAAAGGCGCCAAACGATAAGCCCAGCTGCAAGACTAGCGCCGAGCCGCCAAAACCGACTAAGATGGCAAAGGTCGCCCCTAAGGATGCGCCGGAAGAGATCCCTAGGATATATGGATCTGCCAGCGGATTTTGGACCACTGCCTGCATCACTGCCCCGCTGATCGCTAACCCCATCCCCACAAAAATAGAAAGCAAGACCCGCGGTGCCCGAACAAACCAGACGATATTGATGTTTGCGTCTGAAATGCCTGAAAGATCACCAACCAATCCATGGCTGATTTTATAGAAGAGAATTTGGTAAACTTCGCCAAGGGTGATATTGGCTTGGCCGTTTGCCAAAGCAACTCCTGCAGATAAGAGAATGGCGACAACTAAAACACAGCAAATGATTGTCGACACCATCCAACGATTTGATTTAATCAACCCTACCGACATGTGATTCTCCTTTATTCAGCACGAACTCCTCTGATTTCACAGCAAAAACAACCTGAGTGTTGCCTCGCCGCCATCATAAAAGAAGCATCTGTGCGTTTTTTCGCTTATAACAGTTCTTCTCATGAAAAGCGCCAAAGCCATGTGCTACTTTGACATCTATTTGCAAATGAGAATCACTCTCAATGAATAGAGTCATTATAAGGAACCTTTTGTGAAATGTAAATAATTTTCTGAAAATTTCCTTAAATAAGAGTTATTCTAATGTTCGTGATTGATTGGGCATTTTCCTTTCCATTGACCTATCGAAAACACGGTACCCGTGAAGAAGCAAATTCTTCGGCAAAATAATCCAGTTTTTTTAATGATGAAAAAAGACGGACTTCATTTCGTACGAAGTCTGTCTCCAGTCTGAAGCCTATGCTTAGGCAGGCTTTTTCTTGCTAGCTTCCCTTTGTTAGCACGTGAAACCTATGCGTTGCCAAGGATTTGCTGATTCAACGAAATCATCTCCAAAAGACCTTGAGCGGCTTCACTGCCTTTATTGCCGGCTTTGGTTCCCGCTCGTTCAACGGCTTGTTCAATCGTTTCAGTCGTCAATACACCAAACATGATCGGAATGTCGGCATTCAGACCAATTTGGGCTACGCCTTTCGCCACTTCGTTTGAGATCAATTCATAGTGGGTCGTTGCTCCGCGAATCAAGGCACCTAATGTCACGATCCCATCGTATTGTTTGTGGACAACGATTTTTTTGGTAATATACGGAATCTCATAAGCACCTGGTACCCAATACACATCGATGTTTTCTGCTTTGACTCCATGACGCACCAAATTGTCTTTGGCGCCTTCCACTAACTTGGAAGTGATAAACTCGTTGAATCGTGAAACCACGATCCCTACTTTGACTGCCTCTCCCTGAAACGTTCCTTCAAATACTGTCATCGCTCATTCTCCTTTGGTTGATTAAATAGATAGGTAATGGTGAAACTTTTCTTTCTTCGTTTTCAAGTAGCTGCTGTTTTCTTTATGCGCGGGCATCTCCAGCGGAACCCGTTCTGCTACCTTGATCCCTAAGCTTTCTAATTCCTTCACTTTGTCAGGGTTATTGGTCATCAGTTGAATCTCCTGCACTTCTAAGGAACGTAAAACATCGGCAGCAAACGTGTAATGACGAGCATCTGCTGCAAAACCCAATGCAATATTTGCTTCATACGTATCCAATCCTTGTTCCTGCAACTGGTAGGCACGGAGCTTGTTCCGCAAGCCAATACCGCGGCCTTCTTGGCGTAGATACAAAATCGCACCACGGCCTTTTGCTTCGATCTGCCGCATCGCTTCTTGCAGCTGTTCGCCACAATCACAGCGATGAGAGCCGAAGACATCGCCTGTTAAACACTCTGAATGGATCCGTAGTAACAGCGGCTCGGTAGTATGTTGAATCTCGCCTTTGGCTAGTAAAAGGTGTTCATTGCCGAATTCATCTTCAAATAAGGTCAATTGGAACGCCCCATAAGCCGTTGGCAGATCCACCGTGATAGGTGCAGTTCCTCGTAGATATTCCGCCAACTCATCAATGGTCAAAAACGGCAGCTGCCATTTTTCTGCTAATTTTTTCAATTCTGGGACCCGAGCCATCGTGCCATCTTCATTTAAAATCTCACAAATGTAGGCTGCTTCCACGCTGCCAGCAAGCTTCGCTAAATCCACAGCCGCTTCTGTATGTCCTCTGCGTTCCAACACGCCGCCAGGTTGAGCGGTCAATGGGAAGATATGTCCAGGGCGATAAAAATCCGCAGCCTGTGACGCAGGATCAGCCAACTTTTCAATCGTCACTGCCCGGTCTTTCGCAGAAATTCCCGTACTCGTCATCACGTGATCGACACTGATGGTAAACGCGGTACCAAAGGCATCCGTATTATTGGCGGTCATCTCAGGCAATGCCAGCTTTTCAGCGATCGCTTGTGAGATGGGTGCACAGATCAAGCCGCGGCCATAAGTCGCCATAAAATTGACGGCTTCTGGCGTTGCGTATTCAGCAATCCCAATCAAATCTCCTTCTGATTCCCGATTTTCATCATCGGCGACAATCACTAAGCCGCCTTTTTTTAACCATTCCACTGCTTGTTCTACTTTATGCATCGTCTGCCTTCTTTCATTTTCGTTGGTATTTGACATATTTCCCAATCATATCCGTCTCGATATTGACCCACTCCCCTTGTTTCAACTGCCCCAGCGTCGTCTGGTCTTTGGAATGGGGGATCAAGCTAACGGAAAATGCCTGTGCCGTCGTCTGGGTAACCGTCAAACTGACGCCATTGATCGCAATCGACCCTTGCGGAATGATTTCCCCTTGCACACTGACAGGATAAGCAAACGTCAAGATCAAGGCATTTTCCAACTGCTTTTTCTGGATCAAACGGGTCGTTACATCAATGTGGCCTGCGACAAAGTGGCCTTCAAAACGCTGCGTCGCTGCCATCGCTCGCTCCAAATTGACTTCGGCACCCACCGAGAGTTGTTTAAAGGTCGTTCGTTGAAAGGTTTCCGGCATGATATCCACCGTAAACGTCATCGCTTGTTTGGCGATCGCCGTCAAACACGTCCCGTTGATCGCCATGCTGTCTCCGATCTGGTAATCCGCCAGCAAGCCTTCCGACGCACTGCAGGTTAGCTGGATCGTGCGGCTTTGCTTGCGGATCTCTTTGATGCGGCCTTTTTCCTGAATCAATCCTGTGAACATTCCTCTTGTCTCCTTCCTCGGATGCAAACATCTTCCCCAACTGCCGTCACCGTCACCTCTGTTAGCTGCTGCAGCTGTTTCGGGGTACGTTCACTGGCAAAACTAGCGAGACTATTGCCCCCAAGAAACTTTGGCGCCACATAGGTAATGCTTTCTTGCCACAGTCCGCTGGCTAAAAAGGCATCATGGATCGCAGCGCCTCCCTCCACGTAAAGCGATTGGACCTGTCGTGTGGCAAGCTCCTTCAACAATGCAGCGATCGTCAATTCTTCCAGTTGGATCACTGAGACATGCGCTGGCAAATCATTGACAGCTGCCTGCTGCGTAAAAATCCACACAGGTGCCGAATCGTCGGCAAACAGTGCCAGTTGGGGTTGCGACAGCGTTCGTCCCCGACGGTCTACTACGATGCGAATCGGCGGAAAGCTGGTTTCAATCGTGGTCAATAAGGTGGGATCATCCGTCAACACCGTCTGACTGCCCACTAAGATCCCTTGGTAGTCCCCACGTTCTTGATGAACGTTTTGCCAAACCCCTGAACCAGTGATCGCACTGCGGGTTAACGCATCATGAGCGATCCGACCATCTAAAGTGATCGCTTGCTTCAATGCCACGTAAGGTCGCTGATGCTGATGGTAAAAATTATAGTGTGGATTCAAATGGCGCACTTCTGTTTCTTCGATACCCACCAACACTTCGATGCCCTGATTTTCTAAAAAGCGCTTGCCTTGTCCAGCCACGATCGGGTTAGGGTCTAACTGGCCGACAACTACTTTTTTGATGCCGCTGTCGATGATCAGCTGGGTGCAAGGCGGCTGTTTTCCTTGATGGTTGCAAGGTTCTAACGTCACGTATAAAGTCGAATTGATTAGGTCTTCGGAGGAATGGCATTGTTCGATGGCGTTTCGTTCCGCATGGGGCTGCCCATAGACTAAGTGAGCCCCTTTGGCAATGACCCGTTGCTCTTTGACGATCACAGCGCCCACTAGCGGATTGGTAAAGGTTTGGTAACGCCCTTTTTTGGCTTCTGCGATCGCCAAACGCATGTATTCGTTATGCATCTTCCTTCCTCCTTTCAATAAAAAAATGCCTCGTGAGAATCTCACGAGGCATAGACAAACAAGACCGGCAAAAAATCAGTTTTAGACGCACTGCGCCCCTTGAAATTTTGTGGTTTTTCTTCTCCCATCCAGACTTTCACTGTCGGTGCCAGATTCACACTGGCTCCACCGCATAGCTATGCGGGTCACGGACTTCAAGCATTGTACTTGTCACCGTCGGTCGGGAATTACACCCTGCCCCGAAGAATACTATTCAATTCATGTGCATTTTAGCCCGACCATTTTTGTTTGTCAATAGGCCTGATTACAAGCCGAGAAGAATTCCTCTTGGCTTTTTCTTTTGGCAAACCCAAAGCAGCGACAGCAGAAATCCCTTGTCGTTCCGCCATTTTTCTAAGCTGCAACAAGGCGATTTTGCCTGTAAAAAAACACGAGAAAACCTAGGTTAAATATTTTTTCTCGAACGAAGCCATTTATCGAACTCCGTCACGAGTAAGACGACCATCCCAGAAGCTGCTGAGATGACCCAGCCGATCAAGGACATGTCCTCCGTATGAAAGGCGCTTTGCATAAATGGAACATAGGTCAATAACAGTTGCAGAACCAGCATCACACCAATGATCAAGAACGCTTTTGGATTGGTGAAGGAAGCTTTAGAAAACGCTGGTGCACTGGTACGGATGTTGAACAAATAGAAAATCTTACTCAAGACCACGATATTGACCATCATGGTACTGGCAACGGCTTCGCTGACGCCTTGCAGCAAGAGCCAGTCATGGGCGATCAAACTGATGACTGCCATCAAAATCGATACATACGCCATCTGCCAAATATCGTGGCGATTCAACAATTTATTGCCTGTCTTTCGCGGTTTGCGGTTCATGATCCCAGACTCTGCTGGTTCAAAGATAAACGCAAACTGGATCGTAATAGCAGAAACCATGTTGATCCACAGCAGTTGTGTCGCCTGCAACGGCAATTCTTTTTGCATCATGATCGTAAAGGCAATGATCAGCCCTTCGGCAAAAGATGTCGGCAACAGAAACAGAATGCTCTTTTTGATGTTGTCATAGATCCTGCGTCCTTCGCGAATCGCTAAGGACATGGTACCGAAATTGTCATCGGTCAAGATCATATCAGCAGAGTCTTTGGCTACATCCGTGCCGCTGATCCCCATCGCTACACCGATATCCGCCCGCTTCAACGCAGGGGCATCGTTGACCCCGTCCCCTGTCATCGCCGTGACTTTGCCTTTGGCTTGCAGCGCTCTGATAATGTCCAATTTATTTTTCGGCGTGGTTCGTGCAAAGACTTGATTCGTCAAGGCAGCATCTTGAAATTCAGCTTCACTCATCTGATCCAACTCGGCACCTGTCACGACGTGAATCTCATCCGCTAAGCCAAGCTTTTCCCCAATCGCTTTGGCGGTCAGAGGGTGATCCCCAGTGATCATTTTCACTTGAACACCGGCTTGGTTCATTTCCTTCAGGGAGGCAATCACTTCTTCTCGCGGCGGATCGATGATCCCGGCGATCCCTAGTAATTGCAGCCCTTGCTCAAAAATCGTTTCATCAATGTGATCAATCGAAACTTTCTGATAGCCCACCGCTATCACTCGTTTGCCTTCTGCCGACAAGCGGCGAACATGACCTGTCCAATAGGCTTCATTAAAAGGTGCCGCTTGTTTTTGCACCATTTCAAACAATTTATCTGGGGAGCCTTTAACAAATAACAAGCGTTCCCCCGCAGGGTTTGCCACTAGTTTCGCCATGTAGCGGTTGTCCGAATCAAAGGGTAGCATATCCAGTTCTTGGTAAGCGGGTGCTTGCGGATAGGCAAATTGCTTATGATACAGCGTCAAAAAGGAGCCGTCTGTTGGTTCCCCATTGATCGTCCAGTGATTTCCTTCTGGCACCAATACCGTATCGTTGGCTTCGTAGCCAGCTTCCAAAAACAACTGCAAGATGTCTTGCGTGCGAACGTCCTCCTGCTTTGGACGAATCACGCCCACCGGCGCATAGCCGTCACCCGTCACTTCATATTCCTGCTCAGCCAATACGATGTCTTTGACCGTCATTTCATTTTTGGTCAGGGTACCGGTCTTATCCGTCGCGATCACATCCACTGAGCCTAGCGTTTCAACCGCCGGCAGTGTTTTGATAATGGTGTGCTTGTTTTTTGCCATGTCGCTGACACCCATCGCCAAAACCACCGATGTCGTTGCTGGCAATCCTTCTGGGATCGAGCCGACGATCATGGTGACGACGGCTAAGGACAAGACAGAGATCGCGTAGGTTTGCTGGAACAAACTGACGATAAACAGCAAGACCGCCACGCCCATGATCACATAGGTGATGCCTTTCCCCAGCCCATCGATTTCTTTCATCAACGGCGTTTTTCGTTCTTCCGTTTGATTGACTTCTGTGGAGATTTTCCCGATCTCAGTCGTGGCGCCGGTAGCGATCACGATTCCTTTCCCGCTTCCTGACGTCACGGAAGTCGAAGCAAACGCCAAATTCCGTTGTTCTGCTAATGGGGTTGCTTCATCCACTAAGGCATCTGTTATTTTTTCCACCGAATCGGCTTCACCAGTCAAGGCGGATTCTTGGATACGCAAGTTGTCGGCTTCGATGATCCGCAGATCCGCAGGCACATTGTCACCGGCTTCTAAGAATACAACATCCCCCGGAACGACTTCGGCAGCTGGAATGTCTTGCCGAATCCCATTCCGATAGGCCGTGGCTTCTGCTGATAGCATCTCTTTGATCCGCTCTAACGCATCGGAAGCATTGGCTTCTTGGTAATAACCGATCAACGCATTGACCAGTACGACGATGCCAATGATCACGGCATCAGAGAAATGCCCCATCAGCAGCGTTAAGATGGCGGAGAAAATCAAAATGTAGATGATCGTGTTATGGAATTGCCGCAGCAGCAACCGCCACTTGGCGGTTTTTTTGATCGCTAATTGGTTCAATCCGTAGGTTTCTAACCGCTCGGTTACTTGTGCCTCAGTCAATCCTTGATCGATAGAGGGCACCTGATACTGTTCGATTGTTTCTGACACTGATAACTGAAACTCTTTTTTATTCATTTTTTTTCTTCCTTTTCTTTTTCATTGATGGATAACACAAATAAGCCCCTTATTTAGAAACTGCTCCTAAATAACGCGCTGTTGTTGGTCTCCTATTCAATTAAAAAGTAAGGCAAGTCAAAATAGTGTTTCTGCTCACCGTCACTCGAGTCGCTTGACATTCGTTTACCACCCCCTCTAAAGTTAGCAATAAGCGTAACAAACTATTTTTCCAAAGTCAAGAGTCATCGCTTTCATAGCAATGAAGAGGCATCTCAAAGTTTTTACGAAAAAAAGCCGCACGACAACGATTCGCTGCCGTGCAGTTCCTTCAGTACATTCTCTTCAAGCCCAAAGGCACGCCTTAAAGCTGATCCAGTGCCTCGCTGATCGGTGTTTCTCCTGCTTGGACTTTGATGACTTTTTGATAAGTTGCTGGACGTTCCAGCATTTCACCTAACAAGACGGCGACATCCTCGATCGGGATCGCACCAGAGGTCGTTTCACTGATCTCGATCAAACTAGATCCTGGTGTTTCTTTCAACGCACCCGGCTGCAAAATCGTATAGTCTAGTGCGGTATTGTCGATCAGCCAGCGATCAGAGAAAAATTTGGCGATCGTGTAATCCATCAATGACGCCATGCCTTCCCTTTGCCACTGTTCAGGTTCTAAGGCATAGGCTGAGCTAAGGTGGATGTAGCGCTTGATTCCTTTTGATTCAGCGGCTTGCATCACTTTGACCGCACCATACAGATCAGATTGCAGCAAGTCTTTGCCTCGGGAACCCGCCACGAAGTATACCGCTTCCGCATCTGCGAATTTGGCCGCCATCTCTTCCGGTTCCGTGTGTAAATCAAAGAACACGGGCTTGATATTCTCCGTTTCTGTGATTTTCTCACTGCTGCGCGCACCAGCATAAACGATGTGTCCTTGTTTTTCTAGAAAGGCGATCAATTTTTGGCCCACCCGTCCGGTAGCACCAACGACAAAAATTTTCATTTTCTTTACTCCTCTCGATTCTTTTTCCAACTCTTGCTAGTATCATCGTAGGACAAAAACTTAGATCCAACAACTATTCTGTTTCTAAACGAAGGAGAAAAAGGCACAGCACAAACCAATTCTTGCTATTTTTCCCCATAGAAACTCATGTTTTTAAAAAAACACCCAAAAAAATGAAAAAAATTTTCTCAAACGATTGACAAAGCCTTGACTCTTTTGTAGACTAGGTAGAAATAATTTAAATATTTAGAAAATTCCAAATAAAGAAAAGGACGGTGGCGTATATGACCCGCACCAATGTTAGCAAACGAATTATTTTATTATTATAGTCGGGACTGTTTGATTTTATACATTCAAAGAGTCCCTATTCACATTGCATCCAAAAAGAAGATCAGCTTCTTGAGATGGAGTGTTTTTTTATACCCATTTTCAAGGAAGCGGCCTTTTGCAAGCTGACACATTGATGTCAGATAGATCCGAAAACGCTCGTTGAACAACTGCTGCCGATTCCCCACGGTTATGCACTGCACTTATTCTAAAGACCCCTTCTGTTTGAACACTTGATTGGTCATGCAGAAAAAGGAAGGATGATTTTTTCTTATGAAAACCGTCAACACGATCGCTGCTTTTGTAAACAAGTATTTGATCTATATCATGATTTTATTGATGATCGTCTCTTATTTTTTCCCGCAACCCTTCTTATGGATTCCGCCTCGTACAACGATTCTTCTGAGCATCATCATGTTTTGTATGGGGATGACTTTAAACGTTGCTGCTTTTAAAATGGTCGTCTTACAGCCTAAAGCATTCATCTTAGGAGTGCTTTTCCAGTTCACCATCAGTCCTTTGGTGGCTTACGGCTTAGCGCAGCTGTTTGGTCTTTCTTCCGGTTTGATCATCGGGTTTGTCCTACTAGGTTGCGTTTCTGGTGGAACCGCCAGCAATGTCATGACCTTTATCGGCAAAGGCGATGTCGCCCTCACCGTTTCTATGACCACGGTATCGACCTTGTTAGCGACCGTCGTTACACCCTTTTTGGTTTACGTCTTGGCTGGTCAGTATACCGAGATCTCCTTCTGGGAAATGCTCTTGTCTGTCTTGCAGATGGTGCTTTTGCCGATCATTTTAGGGGTGATCGTCCACAAACTCATTGCCAAGCACATCGAGCGATTCCTACAATCATTTGTGTTGATTTCTTCCGTTAGTATCTTATTGATCGTTGCCGGCACTGTCGCTCGCAACGGTGCCGTCATCGTCCAATCTGGCTTGATCGTGATTTTCTTAGTCTTGCTCCATAACTTGATCGGCTACGGTGCAGGCTATGGTCTGAGCCGTGTGATGGGCGTCAGTGCCACCCAAGCCAAATCCATCATGTTTCAATTAGGAATGAAAAATACCGGCCTAGCGATCTCGTTAGCCAATGCCCACTTTGCCGCCATTGCTGCAGCCGTTACCCCTGCCGCAGTCGGCATGGTGATCCATCAAATTACCGGACCAATTTTAGCCAATCTCGTGGCCAAGAAAGAAGGAAAACAGTATGAGTCAAAGTATCTTTTTGCCAAACTACACAATCGGGGCGGACGCCTACGAAAAAGTAAATGACATCGTAAAACCATACGGCACCAATGCCGTGATCATCGGCGGAAAAACCGCCCTTGAAAAAGCCGAAGACAAGATCAAAGCCGGTTTAACGTCAGAAGTCAAAGTGACGGATACCTTGTGGTACGGCGGCAACTCGACCTATGAAAACGTCGATCAGCTGTTAGCCAATCCAAGCGTCCAAGCCGCCGATGTTCTATTCGCCGTTGGCGGCGGCCGCGTTTGCGATACCGTCAAAGTGGTTGGAGAAAAAGCAGGCAAACCAGTCTTCACCTTTCCAACGATCGGCTCCAACTGCTCACCAGTCACCGCGGTCTGTGTCATCTATAAAGAAAACGGCGAGATGCAAGGGCTGTTTTTCCCTTCGCAACCACCGACCCATGCCTTTATCGACAGTGAGATCATCGCCCAGGCCCCCGATAAGTACTTATGGGCAGGAATCGGCGATGCCCTCTCCAAAGAGATCGAATCGACGTTTTCAGCGCGGGGCGATGAGTTAGACTACACCGATGGATTAGGCATCCAAATCGGCAAAATGTGCACGGAACGATTATTGCAATACGGCACACAAGCCTTGAAAGACAGTGCCGCCAATCAGCCGTCTTATGCCATTGAGCAAGTCGTCTTGGATATCATCGTGACCACCGGCTTAGTTTCCGTCTTAGTCATCAATGATTACAACTCCGCCCTTGCCCATTCCTTTTACTACGGAACGACCGTTTTGGAAAAAATGGAAGACTATTTACACGGCGCATCCGTTAGTTACGGCGTTTTGGCCTTGTTGCAGCTCGATCAGCAAGATGCCCTCTTCCAGCGCATCTACGCCTTTATGAAGGAAAACAAACTGCCGGTTTGCCTAGCGGATATGGGCCTTAACGACACCAGCGATCTTGAGGCAATCTTAGACAAAGCAATGACCACCAATGACATCGTCCACGTGCCTTATGAGATCACGCGAGAAATGTTCAAACAAGCAATCTTAGACGTAGAAGCCTATCATGCCAAACAAAACCAAGCAGCATTGGCAGCTGCGAATTAAATGAACCCCTCCAGCAACGAATTGCTGGAGGGGTTTTGTATGGCATTTTTCCTCTTGCGTTTGATTGCAATCGGTTTGGATTTTATAAAAATATTCTTAGCAAGTTAATACGATACTACTCATTATCTAGGTCTTTAGAAAATATTAAAAAGCACAATCAGCCTATGATACGACTGAGAGACTGCTTACCTCCCTAATTATCTACTTGTGAATAAAAGCGCATGAAAAAGCAATCCTTGTTATACTTATAAATAACACGAAGTCCTTAGGAAAAGGAGGAACCCTCATGACCCGTTACCAACGATTTCGCTTTGCTCATTTAGGCGCTCTTTGGATGCTAGGCTTACTCCTCACTGGCTGCAGTGCGGATACAGCACCGATTGAAGAACAACCGACTACCAACACCGCCACTTCTTCTGAACCTGCGGTTTCCTATGAAACCTTTCCACTGCCGCAACCGATCTTAGACGGGGAAACCAGTGTGGCGGAAGCTCTCTTCGAGCGGCGCTCGCAACGAGATTTTCAAGACACTGAGCTAACACAAGAACAGCTGGCACAGCTTTTATGGGCCGCTGCCGGTGTCACTACAGAAGATGGTCGCCGGACAGCGCCTTCGGCTGGTGCCTTGTATCCCTTAGACCTCTATGTCGTGGTCACACAGGTAACGGGGCTTGAGCCAGGGCTTTATCTGTATCAACCTGAGCAACATGCCTTAGAAAAAATCCTTGCTGGTGATTTTCGGACCTCATTGGCGGAAGGTTCGTTGGATCAGCAAGCGATCCAACAGGCACCTGCCACATTGCTTTATACAGTGGTTTATGAACGACTGATTGAGCGCTATGGGGACCGAGGAATCGAACGCTATGCCTATATCGAAGTCGGTCATTCCGCCCAAAACGTCCTTTTACAAGCCCAAGCGTTAGGCTTAGGCGCTGTGCCGATCGGCGCCTTCACGGATCATGAACTCAAAGAATTATTACAACTGCCGACGGAAAATGAACCCCGCTATTTGATTCCAGTGGGGGTTATTGAGTAGCGCTACTGAATAACAGAGCCCATTTTCGTGGGATTGTCAGTCTTTCATTAGAAAACGGCGACTGGCAAGGTTGATTTTCCCAGCAAAACCAGTAGAATTGAAAAACCACCTGCAAAAACAGCAGGTGGTTTTCCTCTTTGCTTACAGCTTGTATGCTCGGACTTCTTCTGGTATTTCTTCTAGCGGTAGCTCTTTTACTACCGCTTCGGTGCCTGCTTTCATCGCCGTATCGTAGTACCAGCATTTGTATTTGATCGTATTCATCGTTTCTTGCAAGGCTGCCATTTGCTTGGTGACTTCTTCCAAACGTTCATGAAACAGCTGCTGCCGTTTCTGCAAAGACGCATCGCCTTCTTCGCCCCAATCCAAGAAATTCTTGATGTCTTTGATGGGCATGCCGGTATTCTTCAAACAATCGATCACTTTGATCGTCGCCACTTCTTTTTCTGAAAACACCCGAATGCCGCCATTGCTTCGGGCCATATTCGGAAACATTCCTTCTCGATCGTAGTAACGTAGTGTCGAGATGGGGATGTTAGTCGTTTTTGATACTTCACCAATCGAGTAACTCACTTGCATCGCTCCTAAAAAAGTTTTGTTTATCGCTTGACCTAAACCTAACTTCAGGTTCTACAATTAAAATACACCGCAAGCACTGTACTGTCAATCACCCGTCATCTCGCAGGTTTGGGTTTGGCAGCAGCAGGATTCGATGAAAAAATCATTCACTGGAGGAAAGACAAATGACAGAAATCAAAGAAAAAGTTATCGTAATTATGGGAGCCTCTTCAGGAATTGGGGAAGCAACCGCCGTTAAGCTAGCCGAACAAGGGGCAAAAGTAGTAATCGCCGCCCGCCGCGAAGAGCGCATCAAAGCACTGGCTGAACAACTAGGAGAAAATGTCTTGTATCAAACAGCCGATGTCACGAATCGCGAACAAGTCCAACAAGTCATTGATTTAGCCATGACCTCCTTTGGTCGGATTGATGTCCTTTTCAATAATGCTGGTATCATGCCTCAAGGAAACTTAGCAGAGTTGAACTATGACAGCTGGCAAAAAATGCTGGATATCAATATCATGGGGGTATTGAACGGGATCGGCGCTGTGCTGCCCATCATGCAAAAACAACAAGATGGCTTGATCATCGCCACTGACTCAGTTGCTGGACATGTCATTTACCCGGGATCTGCCGTGTACAACGGGACAAAGTTTGCGGTTCGTGCAATCATGGAAGGCTTGCGCCAAGAAGAACGTGAACATGGCATTCGCTCCACCATCGTCTCTCCGGGAATGGTCTCCACGGAATTGTTTGAAACCGTCGGCAATGCTCAACTAGAAGCAGCCTTGAAAGAAACCTCTCGCGTAGAAGGCAACAGCCTAACGCCAGAAGATGTAGCAAATGCAGTGGTTTATGCCATTCAACAGCCCAAACATGTGGCGATCAGCGAAGTCTTGCTGCGCCCAGCAAAACAAACCGTTTAAGCTATTTCTACTAGCCCGTCAAACCTGCTATCCGCCTGAGGCGATCGCAGGTTTTTTTGTCGTCAAATCCCGCCGTTCCCCTAGGAAAAATTACTTGTTTTTCTTGTAACACCCGCTTGTCCGAGTAATGTAAACCAATCGTTGCTTTATGTAAACGACTAGGTTCTGTTGCTACGGGGGAAATTTTTTTATACTTAGTACAAAGCTTCCGTATAAAACGACCAATCAGAAACGAACCTACCGTATTTCTCTTATTTATGAATAGCCGAGCATGATTGATATCCCGCCTTCACCGTTGACTTGCAAGTATTATTAGCTGTCCTCTTTTAGTACTTGCTTTTTATAAAAGAATGGAGTGAGTGTATGAATGTGAAACAGCTGCTCGTCATTGCCGAGCAACGAAGAAATATCACGAATCAGAAATTGACCTATGCAGAAAACTTCTTGGCGGCCGGCTACTCCGCTGCCGAATTGCTGGCAGACGAAACCTTTCTCGAATTAGAGCGAAGGGAAACCCAACTGATTGCAGAACGCAACGCTATCTTTTACGAAGAAGTCACCCACAATTAATCTCCCCTGTCCAATTGTAGGCGACGAAAAAGCGAAGGATCAGCAGCACCTTCGCTTTTTTCTATCCCCCTCAAAGGCGTCCTTTGCCCTGAGGATAACGCTGCTTGATCGTCCAATAAAACAGCCCTGCAAAGAAACTGACGAGAATCAGGAAATTCAAGCCGTATAGACAGTAGAGGAAGAAAAAGTTCAGCTGCCCACTGCTCCAAAAGCCCGTGATTCCCATTAAAACCAGACTGTTGACGCATCCTGTCAACAGACAAACCATGCGACTGCACTCCAAACTTTGTAATAAGTATTTTGTGATTTCATATAACGGACTGACGAGCATTATCCCCAGCATGATTGGCAAAATAGCTGGCAACAAGTCTAAAACAGCGACATCTGTAGTAAACAACTGGAAAAAAGCAGAACGAAAGCCCCAGATCAGACTGGCGATTCCAACATAAGCCACGAAAGAAGAAGCGAAGGCACTTTTTCCCACTGCTAAAATCTTCTGACGATTTTTCTGACCATTCGCCTCACTCGCAAAGACGGTCACTGCGTTGCCATACATCAAAGCAGGCAACCGTGCGATCATCAATCCTTGGCTGCCGATCGCATAGGCGGCCAGCGTACTAACACCCAACCGTGAGACGAAAGCTTCAAAAGCAATAATAAAGACTAAGCCTTCAAAGCATTCCTGAATCATTAAGGGGATCGATTTTTTCAATAAAAAGGCGCGTTTTCGTGGTCTTTGTTTTAGCCCTCTTGCTAGACTTTCTCTTAAAAGAACCCCATAAATTCCCAGCAAGCACAAAGTCGCAAGCATATTTGCGATGCCACTGCCTAAGACCCCCATGGCGGGAAAACCGAGATTGCCGTTGATCAATAAATAGCTAAGCAACACCTGTACCAACGCACTAATGATCGAAACACCGAGGATGTAGTTCGTTTTCTTTTCAATTTTTAAAAGACTAGTAAAAACAAACGTGACTAACGTAAGTAAAATATAGGGGGACATGATTGCAAGATACAACGTCGCAGTTCCTAGCAGCTCCCCGCTAAATCCGTAAACAAGCTGTAAAATGTCTCGTCCAAAAAGCAGGAAAATCAGCAAAAAGCTCACACCGATCGCGACTACTAGAAAAAGAACCGACGACAGATAATCATTTAACTGCGCCTCTTCTCTTTGCCCGACTGCCTTTGCGCCATAAATATTAAAAGCCAGCCCAATCGCACCTAAGATACCCGCAAAAGCATAGAGAAACCCGTCGATCAGTGCGATCGCCGCCAGCGCTTCCGTGGATCTTCTTGAAATAATCGCTAATGAAACTTGTGCAATAATGATTTGAAACAAATTGGAAGCAATCAAAGGCAATGTAAAAGACTGTATTTTTTTGTTCAAGAAGCTCTCCTCTCTCCTTCGCCATAACTGCGCAACGCCCACCCGCTAATTGTGATTCACATCACAATATAAGCGATCGTTAATAGTCGCAAATACTCAACGACCCATCAGGCGTTTTGACGTTTCTCCCTCCATTTAACCATACAGCCTTCTCGGTGTATATTCCTTCATAATTAAAAAACAAAACATACCGACAATCTCCGCTTGTTTCCTCTATTGGTGTCGACAAGCAATCACTGATGAAGAATAAAAAGGTTCAGAAGAACATACTGCTCTTCTGAACCTTTTCTATGGGATGATAAAAAACGCGACAAACCTTTCAAAAATCCCGCTATTTCTTCACGATCAGCTGAACGGCTTGATCGATTTTCTGCTTTTGGGTTTCCGTGTCGCTGTCTGGATTTTCCAAACAATTTTTCAAATTCTCAGCGACAATGATCCCCATAATACGGTTGACGCTGGAACTAACGGCGGACAATTGCGTGATGACATCGACGCATTCTTTCTCGTCTTCGATCATTTTTTGAATCCCCCGCAACTGGCCTTCGGTTCGTTTTAACCGATTCAAAATATCTTTGTTGCATGCGGTCATCGTTTGATTTCTCCTCTCCATGCTGACATGCCGCCGAGGACATTGGTCACTTGAAACCCTTGCTGGTTCAAAAACTCAGACGCCATTTGCGAACGAGCCCCTGAATGACAGATGACATAGTAATTTTTATTCTTCTCTAAGTCGCTGGTTTGTTCCGTCAGCTCGCTCAACGGTAGGTTTTGTGCTGTTTTGATGTGTCCTTGTGCAAACTCATCAACTTCTCTGACATCAAGGATCTCAAGCGCCTCACGTTTTTCTTTTTGGGTAAATTCCTCCATAGATATGGCTTTAATCATGAATAATCATCTCCGGCTTAATAGTATTATACAACGAAAAGGCACCATCGAGGTTTTGACAATTGATGCCCGCTTGTTTTAAGATGCGTTCGGCAATGTAGCTTCTCAATCCGCTATGACACGTAACAACATACGAAACACTTGGATCCAATTCAGACAACCGATCTCTCAATTCATCTAACGGAATGTGGAGCGCCTCTTGAAAACGCCCATTATTGGCTAATTCCATCTCTGAACGAACATCCAACAACTGCTTACCGTTTTCTAAGGCCTCCGTCAATTCGTGCCATTGGATATTCTCACTGATTCCTTCTGCCAGATTGATCGCTGCATAGCCAATCATATTCACTGGATCTTTCGCTGAGCCAAAAGGCGGCGCGTAGGTGAATTCCAGTTCAGGCAAGTCAAAGATCGTTAAGCCACCTTTGATCGCTGTTGCTAAAATATCGATCCGTTTATCGACCCCTTTGGCACCGATGCCTTGCGCACCGTAGATGTTTCCAGTATCAGCATCAAAAATCAATTTCAAATAAATATCCGTCGCATCAGGATAATACCCAGCATGGTCTTTGCCTGAAAGATGAACCACCTGAGGATTTAGCCCCGCCAGTTTGGCGCTGCGCTCACTCAACCCAGTGGACGCTGCGGCAAGATCGAATACGCGCACGATCGCCGTCCCAATACTGCCTTTGTTTTTGCGAGTCAGTCCTCCCAATACATCAGCCACTTGCCGACCTTGGCGATTGGCTGGTGACGCCAAGGAGATCAGCGTGTCTTCGTTAGTGATTTGTTGTTTCACAACGATGGCATCTCCCACCGCGTAAATGTCTTTCTTGCTGGTTTGGTATTGCTCATCTACCAGGATACCCCCCCGGTGTCCTAATTGGATACCGGCACGTTTTGCCAAATCCGTTTCTGGTTGGACACCCACCGAAAGAATCGTGATATCTGAAGCCAGAACCGTTCCATCCTCCAGAACGATTTCTTGCCCTGCTTTTTCAAAAGCGGTCGCTGACTGCGAGGTCAAAACATTGACCCCTTGCTTGATCAATTCATTTTTGACATACGCCGCCATTTCTTCATCCAAAGGTGGCAACACGTGTGGTGCTTTTTCCACGATCGTTACTTGTAGGCCTTTTTTATGTAAATTTTCAGCGACTTCTAACCCAATAAACCCAGCGCCAATGATCGTCGCTTTTTGAGGCTTTTTGTCTTCAAGATGTGCCATGATTTGGTCTAAGTCAGGAACATTGCGCAAAGAAAAGGCGTTGGTTGCTTCTTCTAGCCCTTTGATCGCTGGTACTAGCGGTTTTGCCCCCGGCGATAAAATCAACGCATCATAAGATTCCGTGAAGACCTGTTCGCCATGTTTGACCGTGACCGTTTTCTCCTGCGGATCGATCGCCAGTACCTCATGAAAAGGCCGCACATCTAGGTTAAACCGTTTTTTTAATGCCTCAGGTGTTTGGACCAATAAGGCGTCTCGCTCTTCGATCTCACCAGAAATGGCATACGGCAGTCCACAATTCGCAAAAGAGACAAAAGGACCTTTTTCAAAAATAATGATCTCCGCTACTTCTTTAAGCCGACGTAAGCGCGTTGCTGCCGACATTCCTCCTGCTACCCCACCGACAATAACTATTTTTTCCATCGTTACTTTCCTCCTTTGGTTGTTCCCCGCCATTGATTCATGCCACCGCGAACATTGACCACATCAAACCCCTTTTTATTTAGGATTTTGGCTGCTTGTTTGCTTCGCATCCCTGATTGGCAAATGACTGCCAGTTTCTTGTCACCTTTTTGAGTGAAGCCCGCAATCTTGTTTAACGGTACATTTTTGGCGTAGGCAATGTGCCCGCTACGGTACTCCGCCGGCGTGCGAACATCCAGAACCGTCCATTCTTTGGCTCCTTCTTTTTGTAAATCTGCTGTTGACATACTTGGTATGCGTTTAAATAATGAAAACATTTCTTGCTCCTTTCTTATACCCCTCTGGGTATATTAAACAAGATGTTTCCCTTTTTGTCAACTAAGTGATTTTCTTTAAGAAAAGAAACTCGCTGTTGCGTTGCTCCCCACTCGATAAACTGTCATGTATCGAACATGTACCAATCAAGCAAGAGAAAAAACGAGCCACATATTTCCTTCCCCTTAGCCTCAGTGCTATAATAAACAAAATGATATGCAGTAAAAATAACATGCTTCAAGGTCACTTTGTCACAGACGTTTTTCACGACCTCAGAATGAAAACGATGCTCCTCTCAAAAAAACAGCAGATAAAAAACGACGCAAGCACCACTTTCCCTTGATTTATCAAGAAGCAAGCCCTGCTTTCTTGGAAACAACGCGGGTTTCGACTATGCTTAAGTCACATCAGCGAAAGGAAAAAAAGATGGAATTTGGCGAAAAAATCAAAGAAGTACGCACAAGAAATAACTTGACCCAAGAACAATTTGCCACTCAACTACACGTGACGAGACAAGCCGTTTCGAACTGGGAAAACAATCGCAATCTACCAGATTTAGAAATGTTGATTGCCATCGCCACGATTTTTCAACTCTCGCTTGATGAATTGATTTTAGGAGGAACTCAAGTGAACAAGATCACTGAAAAACTAATCAAAGACGGCAGCGAGACCCGACGCGCCAAACTCAATTTGATCACGACCTTGATCGGAACATTTTTACTACTATTCGGCTTTGCCTGCTTCTTCATCAAAGCAAGCTCCGTGGAATACATCGATCAATCCGGCATTTTACATGAAAATTTCTATCTAATCCCCGTAGGATTTTTGTTCCTATTGGCTAGTTTCGTAGTATTTGTGGGAACCGGGATCAATTATTTTCGAGCTGCTAGAAGAAAATGACGCGAAAAAACTCGATTCCAATTGATGGAATCGAGTTTTTTCTTTTGTTCACTATCTTCCTTCAAAGAATCGGAACAAACAAGCCACTGATTTTTTCTTTTGTTTTCGTCAAAAGGCTTCTGGCTTGCCATTCTTCTTTTTCTACTAATTTTGCATGAGCTAAGTCTTCCATAAATTGCTGATTTAACTCTGTGATTATTTTCGACGGCCCATAGATGAACATAGATAACTCATGGTTAAGGTAAAAACTACGAATATCAAAATTTGTTGACCCGATCGTTGCAGCAAACTCATCGACGATCATATATTTACAGTGAATAAAAGCAGTCTCATCATAGGTGTAGACTTCGACGCCGGCAGATAATAATTCATCAATAAACGAATTCGTGCCATGAAAAGAAATTCCTCGATCCCCTTTTCCCGGCACAATCAATTGCACGTTGATCCCACACCGTGCTGCTCTTCTAAGCGCACCTAAACTTTCTTCATCAGGAATAAAGTAAGGCATTGCGATCTTAATCGAATCCGTTGCCTTTCCAATGAGGTCATTAAAGGAATCCTTAATGATTCGCTCGCTATCATAGGGTCCGCCGTAGATTACCTGAACGATTTCCGAACCGCTTTGAACGTCGGTCTTCAACGGAAAATACGTAGCTGTCTGTGTCAAAAAATGAGTGACCGTTTCTTCCGTTTCATCAAGAAAGAGCCAATCATAAATAAAGCACTCTTGTACTTCTAGAACAGCAGGTCCTTCTATCCGGATGTTTGTGTCTCGCCAATAAGAAAACTTACTGCCTCGCCCACTATATTCATTTCCAATATTCATGCCTCCTGTATGTGCAATCTCACCATCAATAACGACCATTTTACGGTGATTGCGCCAGTTCGCTTTATTACTTAGCCAAGGCGAGTTCAACAAATCATACGTGCGTACCTCTACCCCATTCTTTCTCATCAATAATAATAATTGATTAGGAAAGGCGATCGACCCCACGCTATCGTACATAAACCGAACTTCCACCCCTTGTTTGGCCTTTTCGACCAGAACATTTGTCAGCTCCTCCCCTGTTTCATCCCCTTTAACGATATAAAAAAACACATGCACATGATGCTTGGCTTTCTTGATATCTTCTAGCAAAGAAGCGAACGCCTCAGCGCCTTCATTTAATACAGTCAGATGATTATTGATTGTGGGATATTTGCCTGAAAGATGAAAAATCTCAGTGGAGAGATCATGTTTCCCATGAATGACCTCTGAATGTTCTTGCAAAATAGCCGAAACCGTTCGCTGCACTTCCCGTTCATTTTGTATCTGCTGTTTGGGCAACTTCCTTAATCGAGGTTCACGACCAATTAAATAATACAACATGACTCCTACAATCGGTAAAAACAATAAAGCTAAGATCCAAGCAATCTTCGAAGTTCCATCCCTTTGATCAAAAACCACTAAGTAGCCACAAAGAAGAATCGCCAAAATTTCAATGGCCTGCCAAGCATAAATCATCTGATTTAAAAAGAGAATTAATCCAACCGTCACAAGTATCAGTAAAAGCGTTAAAATTTTGTATTGCTGTAATTTGTTTTTGATCATCCTTCACTCCATCCAAATATGCGCTTATTAATAAACGCTAAAGTAAAAAGCCTCACTATATACTATGATTATATACGTTCTCGTTACGCAAATGTAACTCATTTCATCCCCTACTACTCATTTTTTACCTATTATTTATTAAGAAGAGACGATTTGCAGAAACGAAACGGTAAATGACAAGCGCCTATTCAAATCGGTGTACCAATTAAAACAAACCCTGTAAGCATCCCTCGACTTGCTGAAACAGCAATTTTCCTTACGCAAACGCCAAATTTGAATAAATCCCATCTTTCCTTTACTATAAACGAAATCCGATCGTTTTTTTAGCACGGTTATACTATCAAGGAGGTTGTTATGGCAATTCATGTGATGTGGTTTAGAAAGGATCTGCGCTTAGAGGACAATACGGCGCTTACTGAGGCACTTTTGTCTCTTCAAGCAAACGACCAATTGTTGTGTGTGTTTCATCTCAATGAAAAGCAGTTTCTCCCCGATGCACCAAGCCATGATTACTTTTTTAGCGCGGTTGCTCACTTTATCGAGGCTGCCAAAAAGCAAAATCTGACGATCCACCTCTTGACGGGAACGTTGACAGAAGCCTTTGATCAGTTGTTCGCTCACTATCCAGAATGGAGCCAACTGTACTTCAACTTTGATAACCGTGGATTTGGTCGTAAACGCGACCTCTATATAAAAGAATTGGTCGAGAAAAAAGGCGTCACTGTCCATTTCTTTGAAGAACATCATCTGCACCAACCAACGGAAGTCACCAAAGAGGATGGGACATACTACAAAAAATTTACGCCCTATTATAAGAAATGGATCCAGCTGCCCAAACCGGTGTATCAAAAGCAGGCCCTTGATTTTGAAAAAGCCGTTGATTTTGATGATGCATCTCACTTTAAAGCGGGGACAGCGTTGCTTGCTAAGCTACTAAAAAATAGAAAGACCGATTTTTCAACGATCGTTGGGGAAGACTATGCGCATAAACAATTGCAGGCCTTTGTGCAAAAGCGTTTGGCCGCCTATGAAAAAGACCGTGATCTCCCTTCGATCAAAGGAACCAGCCGCCTGTCCCCTTTCTTGTCTTTTGGACAAATCTCTATTCGGAAGGTTTGGGCCGCTTGCCAAGGAATGCCACCCAGCACTGGCAAAGCGACCTTTTTAAAAGAACTGGCTTGGCGAGATTTTTATCATATGATCTACTTCACTCATCCGGAGCAAAAAAACTATGAACTCATTGAGAAATATCGAAACATGGATTGGCAAAAGGATGAAGAGGCGTTTAACAAATGGCAAGCAGGACAAACCGGCTATCCGATCATTGATGCCGCGATGCGGCAGCTGAATCAAACCGGTTGGATGCATAACCGTCTACGGATGATCGTCGCTTCCTTTCTAACCAAAGATCTATTGATCGATTGGCGGCAAGGAGAAGCCTATTTTGCTCGACAATTGATCGACTACGACGCTGCCAGCAATATCGGCGGCTGGCAGTGGGCAGCTTCGACCGGCACCGATGCCGTTCCTTACTTTCGAATTTTCAACCCCATCACTCAGGGGAAAAAATTCGACAAAGAGGGGACGTTTATCAAACAATTTGTTCCCGAACTCGCCCAGTTGCCGCTAAAATTCATCCACGAACCTTACCTGATGACTGACGAAGAACAAGCCGACCTAAAGGTAGTTTTAGGCACCAACTATCCGTTGCCTATAGTTGATCACAACGAAGCCAGAAAAAGAGCCCTCGATTTGTATAGTAAAATCGAGCCGTAAGCAGCTGTGATGGCCTGCTCTCAAACATTTTCGGTAGAAAAAAACCAGCAAAGACGGGCTCTTACGGAGCGTCTTTGCTGGTTTTTTATTAAACTGGTGCGCCGTTTTTCACCTTTCTATAGTGAAAAAACAAACGGCTCACCTCATCAAGTAGTCAGTTGTTGTGCGTACAAAAAAGGTCATACTACTTGCTATGTTTTTTTATTAAGGTCTTGTCGCCTGATTCCGCACTTATTTCTAGTCACTCTAAGCAACAATCCCCTGACGATTTATAGATAGAACCCTTTATTAGCGGCGTTCCCCACTTTTCCACGACTGGCTAGTAACATTTCTCCTTGCAAAACTGTTCGTCTGATGAAAGGTCATCTATAGAACCATTCTGTTATAATAGCTCCATATTTGAGGATAAGGATGGTTTATATGAAAAAAATAATCGGATTCGTCTTAGTCGTACTTTTAGGGTTTGCCGGATACAAAGGCTATGAATATTATCAATCCACCTACTCAGGACAAACAGCTTACGCGTATGTCCCATCTGAGATTCCCCCTAAGGTAGAACATGAAAGTAAAAGCGGCATCGGCGACCAGTCACCTTGGTATTCTTACGATTACACATTAAACTTTGTAAAAGAAGATGGCAGCACACAAACACTCGAGGTTTCATTATCAGAAGATAACGCAAAACCCTTAACCCCAAATTCTTATGTAAAAGCGGTGATCAGTGAAAAGCGCACAATAAAAGGCCCGAATAGCGTTGAAAAAGATGCAATTCCCAAAAAGGTTCTAGAAAAATTAGAAAATCAGAACTAACGATTGCAGACTCACATCATTATGTGGGTCTTTTTTTTACATCCTTCCAAAACCAGCATTTTGAATCCCTTCTGTTATTTTCACGCTTGATGTCTTCTGCTCTGTTGCGATACGTTATACAAGGATACTGGACACATTATCTAGCAGAAAGCTGCTTGACTGATCCCTGTTTTCATTCCGTCATCAATGATAAGAGCAATTCAAGCGCCTTTTCCTTTCCCTACTTCGCAGATAATTGAAAAAGCAGCGAATCACCTATCCGTTGACTCGCTGCTTTTTTAACTAACAAGTGATGGCTCACACCACAAAAGAATGATACTTAGAATAAGCAATTTGATCGACGATCGCAGAAACCTGATTGACATCTAAATCGGCACCAATGGCGGTCACTTGATAAAATTGGTCATAATTGTTCCCTAATTGGGGGAGATTGGCATTGGAAATCAACAAGTCAAATGTCTCGTCCGGAGTATAGGGTAAAACAACAACATTTTGCTTGCCTTTTAGTTCATTTTTTAACAAGTAAATCGAAGCATCCGCCAAAAGACTAGAGCACATATTTAAGACCCCGATCCGTACCCGATATTCTTCTTTAGGCGATAACATATAAATTAAAAAGACTAGGCGTTTCTTGAGATAGTTGAGTTTCGTGGGCGTAAACAAGTTGGTCGGTGCAATAATGTGTTCCAGAATGTCTGAGATCACTTGATCTCGCAAGGAATTGTGAAACATTTTGTGGTAATAATTTAGCGTGACTCGATCGATGGAATAATTCACTCCATGAAAGTAATAAACTTGTGCGATTAAGGAAAAGACATTGGCTTTGATATCGATCGTCGTATGCGAGGCATCAAGACGATAAATGGACTGGATTGCTGCCATGACTTCATCGGTGATCTCAAAGACGGGATTTTTATTAGTGTACAGTCCTAAGCGAAGTTCCTCGTAAGGAATCCCGCCCACCGTAATGAGGAAGAGACAGATAAAGAATGGCACGATCTTCGCTTCATCTACTGAGCAGATACATTTTTTAGAAGCATAGATCTGTCGAATAAAGTGACAGAGGGGCATCTCTTGGCAACGCTCAATTTTGGTTTGTTCTTCCGGACTTAAACTTCCCAAGGTCGTGTGAGACGTGACTTTTTTCATAATCACAAACAACCAGATCTTCAGCTGCTTTTGTTGGGCAATCGATAAGGTTATTTTTTTCGCTAACTCCGCAACCAGGTCATCGATCAAAACAGAATCGATCGTTGTTGCACCCATTTTGAAAAAATTATAGTAAAAATAAATGCGTTGTGTCATCGTTCCAACTAGTTTTTTGTTTCTGATCTTTAATTCAAAATGCTGCAACAACTGATTGCACTCAGCAATCAATCGATTGAGGGTCCCCACACTTATGTTTAATTCATCAGCCAAGACGAAGGCATCATAGCCTGCATGTTGAAACAAATAATGGATGATTTGATATTTAGCAGATTTTTTCAATAGCGTGTCGGTCAAATCATCCAGTGAGACACTATCGGTTACTTGCAGTTCCAACGTATAACGATTGATGATAAATGAGACCTTCTCATTTTTTAGTTGCCGTTGAAGGCTCTCTGATAATTTCGTCAAGGTCGGCATCGTAATATCTAATTCCCGACACGCATCACTTTTTTTGATATGACCGGTCGATAAATACAAAAATTTGAGCAAGATATACTCTAATTTTAAGTCCTTATCCAGTAAGTCTTCTTTATACATGACTGTTTTTCCTCCAGTGTAAATCTATATTCATTCAGAATAGTTACAACCAATTTACAGAAAAAGATAGCAGTACGTTACTTATGAAACAAACAAGCGCAGTAAAAACAGGCCCTTTCTACACATATTTTTCCTTCACTTACTCCCCAACAAACCATGACTGACAAACAAAAACCCTCGATGCAAGACGAATTTCCCTAAGAATTCCCTCACGACAACGTTCTAAGATTTCCTTTTCGTTTATGTAAAACGTTCTTCTCTAAAAAAATATATTTAGACCATAATAATTAATACTATCACAAGTCAGAAATGTCAATAAATGAAATTATCAAGCACTGTTTTTTTACTTTCTCTTAAAAAACGACACTATCAAGTGCTTACCCGTTCTTATAAACAAAAAAATCAAAGGCAGTCGATGCAACCGCCTTTGATTTTTCTATAAACCAATGTTCATTCAGTCTTGCAAAAAACGTTTCATAAAGGGACTTTTTATTCATTGAAACAAGCAATGAAAGGGTTTCTAGCGATACCGTTTCTTAATGTGAAAAGCCATAGGTTTGATCGGATGAAACATGACGGCTTGGTCGCTTGTTCAAGCGCTCGATTCCTTCTTTCATGTCTTGCACCAGATCCATTGCCATTTGCATACTTAAATCTGCCCGGCAGACAAAGCGTTGGATATTGATATGTGATAGATTATCAGGTAATGGATAGGTAGGGACTTGCCAACCTTTCATCGCAAATTCATCCGTCAAATCATACAGATTCCAAGAAATATCGGCATCTTCTTTTAATTTGTAGCAGACGATCGGCAACCGTGAACCATCATTATAAATATCGAAGTAACCCATGTTTTCAATCTCTTTTGCTAAATATTGGGCAACATCGCTGGTCTTTTTGTGGATCAAGCTGTAGCCTTCAAACCCATTGCGGATAAAGGTGTAATATTGTCCGATGATTTGGCTAGCGCTTCTTGAAAAGTTGATGGCCATCGTTGGCATTTCACCGCCAAGATAACTTACTTTAAAGACCAACTCTTCTGGTAAGAAATCTTTTTCTTTCCAAAGCACCCAACCGATACCAGGGTAGACTAACCCATATTTATGTCCCGACGTACTGATGGAACGAACGTTTTTCAAACGGAAATCCCATTCAAGTTCTGGTTCCATAAATGGCGTGTACAATCCCCCACTAGCCGCATCCACGTGGATGTAGACTTTGTAGTCGGTGTGTTTGTTGTATTCCTCTAATTTCTTGTCTAGTGCTTTGATATCATCGTATCGTCCAGTGTAAGTGATTCCTAAAATACCAACGACCCCGATCGTATATTCATCTAAATAGTCCGTGACCTTTTCAACATTAATGCTGCCATGTTCTTCATCGATAGGGATCGTTCGCATTTCAATGTCCCAGTAGACACAGAATTTTTCCCAAACGACTTGATAGGCAGAAGAAATCACTAAGTTTGGTTTTTGTTTATTGATATCTAAGCCAAGTTTTTTTGCCCGATTGCGCCAAGCAAATTTTAAGGCCAATCCACCTAGCATACACGCTTCACTTGAGCCTACCGTTGATGTACCGATAAAATCGGACGCTTCTGGGGCATGCCATAAATCAGCGATCATATTGACACAGCGGTTTTCAATTTCTGCTGTCCGTGGGTACTCGGTTTTATCGATGGCGTTTTTATCAAGGGTTTCACTCATAATTTTGACTGCTTCTGGTTCCATGTAGGTTTGACAGAACGTCGCCAAATTTTGTCTTGAGACCCCTTCATCGATCAATTGATCTTTGACTAATTCATAGGCATCCCGCGGTACCAAGGACTCTTTTGGTAATTTGTACATAGGGATCGCTTGATCCATTGCCTCATTCCCATAGATAGGCTCCAAATATTGGGCTTCTTTTCGATTTTTTTTACTAAATAACATGCAGCTCTCCTCCTCATAGGTTGTGCTTTTTATTTTTTATCGCTTGCTTTTTCACCTACATATTTATAGATGACAAACGGTATCACGACAATAATCAGCCAACTGATGATCAAGATGGCTAAATAAGTTCCGCCCTTTCCGGAGCCGATATCGCTCGGTGGAAAGAAGGAAATAAAGAAAGAAAAAATAGAAACAAGCAAACCAACCATCGCAACACCAATTTTCACATTTTTCCCACCAGGAATATGATACGTTCTTGTTAAGTCGTCTTTTTCTTTGACTAATTTAATATAGGAAAGAAACAAGAGGACATAAGCCACCAGATAGATGCAGACCGTCAACGCCATCGCAACGAAGAAGGATAGATTGGCGCCTCCACCGCCTAATGTCAAGACAACCGCCCAAATGGAAACAATGATGCCTTGTACCAAAACGATATTGATTGGGACGTTGTGTTGATTGACTTTGGCCATTTGTTTTGGCAGCAAGCCATTTTCAGCTGCTTCAAGCATCGCAGTCGATGGGCCGACCACCCAAGCAGCAATTTCTGCAATGACACCTAAACAGATGACCACGGCAATCAAACGAACCAGCCATTCTCCGCCGCCAAAATGATGGATCAAATAAGAATAGGCTTGAATCACGCCAGTATCAAGAGACAATTGATTTTGGGGAATCGTGGCAGCCACCGTTGCCCCACCTAACGTATCCAAAAGAATCGTTGCTACAACTAAAATCAAAATAGCTTTCGGGTAATTCTTTCCAGGATTGTCCATATCTTTTACGTGACTGGCAGAAGATTCAACCCCTGCATAGGCTAAAATAAAGGAAACAAAAACGACCAGCGTATTGATTTTCGTGAAATCAGGAATCCAAGCGCCTGATCCAAAAGAAACTTTGACGGGATTCCCTTGAGCAATGTAGACAATTCCTAAGATAAAAAGAATGATCCCTGTTGCGACGATCCCCACAAAGAACCCTACTTTGGCAATCTTCGCAGTATTTTTTGTTCCGCCAAATTGCGAGATCGTGATCAGCCAAAAGATCACTAAAGTGGCAATCAGCTTCAGCCAAACATTCGTATTAAGAGCCGGCCAATTTAGGGCATAGGAAAGCGCCCCGACAATAAAGTAAATCATCGTAATAAAGCCTACCGTGATTTGGAACCATTGGAAGAAAATGGCAGCAAAGCCCCATTTTCTCCCTAATGTTTTTGAGACCCAGGTATAGAGTCCCCCTTTTTCCCATCCCTTTACAGTAGCCATCTCCGCAGAGCAAAGGGCTACAGGGATAAACCAGAGGAAACCGCCGACGAGTAAATAAAAAACTAAATTCATCTTCGATGTCGCAAAGGTTGGATACTCATATACCGTCATCACCATTGAAGCAGTTATTGCAAAAAAACTCAACAATGATAGTTTTTTCTTGCTAGTATCCATTTTTTTTACCTCCTATCGTTAGATACTATTTTTCAGCAGCGGAAGATAGATCAATATGGTACGTATGTGTCAAATCTCCATCTGCTTTAAATTCGATTTCGACCGCTTTGATCGCTGGCAAACTTTGTTCTTGCGCCACTTTAAAATGAATAAAGCCATCTTTATGTTTGTCATGGGTCAAAATCTCATCATCTAAGTAGTCCACAAACACTTCCGCTTCTACTTTTTTGCCATCATTCAACACCAAATAGGCTTTGTCAGGTTTGATTTTTTTGTCTTTCGAATCTTCATTAAACAATTGATATTTCAGTGAGAGCAATGTTTTGTATTCTTTGTCTTTGTCTTTGAATTCTTCTACATTCACGATTTTTACATGATTCACTAAAAAGCGAATGTGATCCCAACCAGCATTTTCATAATTCGTTTCATACCAAACGACGTCTTTGATTTTCGGATCGATTCCCTTAGTTACGATTTCTTCAAAATACCCGTCATCACTCAATTTTTCACTTCCCACAACTACTTCATCTGACGAATCGCTGATCAACGTTTCCGTTCCAGACCCAGAGACCACTTCCCCTGATTCTTCCACTGTTGAGCATGCACCTAGAGTAAACAAAACGCCTACACCTAAAACGAAACCTGCAACTAATGATGTTTTCTTCATTGTAAATCCTGTCCTTTCTTTTATTATTTTTATTCCATCTCAGGTATACCATTTAACCCAAAAAAGCGAATACCTAATTTTTTATTTTAAAAACAAAAAAACGCGAAAAATAATTCGCGTTTCGGTGCTATCAAGAAGTGCAGATAAGAACAATGACCATTGAAAAGAAAGGACTGAGTTTTTTTGAGAGCGCTTGTGGTCGTCCTAACTGCCGTTTTGTTAAGTATCAGCCCTCTTTCAGCTGACTTTTATCTGGAAAAGACGGACAGACATACTTCTAACGCAATGTTTTCTCGGATAGAAGTTGCCCAAAATGAGTGGGCGACTACTGGATCAAAAAGATTTGTTGGAACGCTGATGCTTCCTGATGCAAAAGGCAGCCTGTTGACAGCTGACGGGCATTTTATGAGAAGACCTTCCAAGCTTGCGACGAATAGACGCGTAGCAATAGCAGCTTGTAGGGTTCCAAAAACACCCAAAATCGCACGGGGCAGTCATCTGTCTCAGCGCTGTAGCTCTTTAGCCCCTACGACTTTGCGGTTAGAAAAAGCGTGTCAGGCACGGCAATCAAACGTCCTTAGCTCTCATCCGAGTATCTGGTGTCGTACATGACGCCTTCATCCACAGGGTTTCCGCAGTGATGGCACATAGGTAAGTCAAAAACAAATGATCCTCAAAACGTTTATCCTCCGGCGTATCCTAGACAAATCTACTTCCCCATCCTGAACAAAAAAATAGCCACTACCTACTTTCCACTTACTTGTGCCATCCTCTGCTTGATAAAATGATCAAAATTTTTTGATTGAAAAGAAAAAATTGCCTATTCTGTTTTGATCATTTTTTAGTGATCGATCATTACTTAGCTAGCTAAGCCCCCCAAACCTCAAGCAGCCCCCGAAAACAGTTTCGGAGGCTGCTTGGGGTGAGCTTTGCTCACTATTTAGTTTTCTTATAAAAATTTTAATATGAGAAATCATTTATTACAATATGAATGAGAAAATTGAGTTACGCTTTCTATTTTCATAAGTAAGTATAGATTCTATTCACAATGTAACATAGTAACCTTATTTAACTAAGCTATTTTTTTAAGAAGACCTTATCAATCTTCTGAAGCAAAAATATTCCACCAGATTATATTAGTCTTGCCGAAGCCATTTTTATATGCTCTTCAATATTGTACTTATAGCTAACGCACTTCGACTCACCTGTATTCATTCGAATTAACGGACAGCCTCCTAAACACAAAGGTTGAACTTTACAACTTGAACATTTCGCTTTCGAAAAAAATTTGTACTCTGTAAATGTTTTATGCACACTGTTCAATTGTATTCCTGTATAGATATCTCCAACTCGTCCAATCGTTTTACCAATATGAACCCAGCATTTATATAAAAATCCATTAGGGTCGATTACATAGTCATCTCGATTGATAGCTTCGCAGAACCCAATCGTTGTCCGTGGTATGGCAACAATATTTATCCCTCTTTCCAAAAGACTTTTATAAACCATTATTTCTTCTTTCGAAAACTCTTGGGATGTATAACATGTGGGTGTTTTGTAGGTATCAAAATCCTCTACCGGCGCAAGATAAAAGCCAACTTTCTTAAGTAAATTAAAATTATCCAGCGAGTTCATCAAACGAATAACATCTTCATGATTATTCTCCCTATCTATATTTACTCTTACAGTTACTGGAATATATTTTAGAGTTTTAACTATATTCTGTAATATTCTTGCAAATGTCCCTTTCCCATTTGTTAAACATCTTCTAGAATCATGATTTATCTGATCCCCATCCAGAGTAATTTGAGCATAATTAACGTGATAACTTTTTAAAAGTTGTGCAACTTTTTCTGTTAGCAAATAACCATTGGATACAATTTCTGCGTTGAAATTTTTATATTTTTTTTCGTTTTTCATTATTATTTCACTTATAACTTTAATAGAGTTCAATCCCATCAAAGGCTCTCCTCCATACCAAATTACTTTCAATGACTGATGGGGTAATACATTTTTAAGAATAAACTCAGCTGTTTTCTTAGCAGTTTCAGTAGTCATAGTATGTTGTCTAAACCCTTGCTCGTAACAATAAAAACAGGAAAAATTACAGTTCATCGTAGGGGCAATTGTGAAAGTTACTTGACTAGGATTATATCGTTTTTCATTTGCCACAGACACTAATCTTGCTTCTTCATCAATCTCATCGGAAACAATGATATTTTGATTTTCTAAATAAGAGAATAATTCTGTTTTCTCAAAGTTATCGTTATTAATAAAAGTCTGTAGATCATGGAACTCGCTTTGAGTTAGTAAAACGATAGCAGAGTATACCGAATTGTACAAAAGTATTTCATTATCCACTTCTTCAACAATCGTATATTGCGATAATTTCATAAAATCACTCCTAATTAAATTGGGTAAAAAATTTTCTGTTACCTAGATTTGTATGCTTTACAAAAGAACGTATGAATGTTTCTCTATCAATTGAATAGTTGGGGTTACATGAAGTATCACACTGTACCTTTCCTCGACACACTGCAATTAATTCACATGAATTACACTGATTGTTGCTTTTCGGAAGAACACTCTTTTGGTCATAAAGGCTATATTGAACATCTTCTGCAAAAGAAGATGATTCTGTAAAACTTTTTATTATTCTACGTTCATAAAAATTTGTTGCATTACATAACCCTATAGATCCATCAGAGAAAAACTTTACAGACCAAGGATTATACGCATCGCACTCAAAGCGATACGAAGAAAATGGAGAGACATTCACCAGGAAACCGTTTTCAATTAGGTGATCAATTGCAGTTGAAGATACCCACTTTAGATATTTTTCATAGGATAATGCATTGAAATAATTTTCATTAAACTCATAGTTATTAATGTAATAGCAATTGATATGGGCTTTGATATCACTTTGGCGGATCGTAACGAGAAAAGACTGAAACTCTTCTGTATTTTTATCAGATGTATTATAACCAATATGGATTTTAACACGTCCGCTCTTAGATGCTACCGCTAGATTTTCAAAAATCTTATCATACGTTCCGCTTCCACTCTTAAGAGATCTATTTCTATCATGATCTTTTCTAGATGTTAGTGTAGTATCGACAATTAAAGAATCAAAATGATTTATAAAATCTGGAGTGAGTAGATAGGCGTTTGTTCCTAAACCATAAGAAATTGAGAGTGATTTCTCTGACGCAATTTGATCAATCTTACTTTTAATTGCGAGAATTCTTTTTTTATAAAGAAGTGGCTCGCCCCCGAAAAAATAGATATATAGTCTCCGAACGCCTAGCTGAGCAATGTCTAAAATGTATTGCATTATATTATTTATCGTCTGATCAGTAATAACATTTTTAGAAAGGAAATCATTCTGGTAACAATAAGTACACGAAAAGTTGCAATCTTCTGTGATATTTATAGTGATAGTAACTAAGTCTCTCTTTAAATTGATTGTTTTCTGTTTATAACTTTCCAAATCACCGTGTATAAATCCATTTTCAAATAAATATTTTCGTTCACCTTCACTTATTTCGCTCGAAATCTCCGTTTTACTTTTCATTTTTTTTGAATCAATAGTAACTATTTCTTGCGTTAATGTATTGCAAAGAATAGTCTCGTTACCGTTCTCAATGATATCGACATACCGTGAAAAACGCATCACCTAACCCCCTTTTTCAATAATTATACATTTCAAAAAATAATATTTCAATTTTTTTTTAATTTGTGATATAGTTTTTACATAGGAGGGAGAGAATGAAAAAAATATTAAAAAGAAACCAACCACTTTTCTTTTTGCATGTGATTTTATGCGCAATGGCAGCGCTCATTCAAGTTGGGGTTGCTTTGGTGTATAGACAAATCACCGAGGTTGCTATGTCAGGAGATGTAAAAAGACTTTTATTTATTGGTATATTCGCCTTCTTTTACATCTTATTGAACACGATGAGCGATTTTATTCCAAGAAGAAGTAAATCCGTCTTAGTTCAATCAATAATGAATCAACTGAGAGAGAGTCTCTCGCAGAAAATCGTTCGAATGAATCCGGTACTATTTCTTAAAAATGAGAAAAACGAGTATCTCTCAAAGTTGGCAAATGAAATGAAAGTCGTTGAATTAGAATTTTTAAAGCCCGGATTTGGACTGATTTTAAGCATTTTTACCTTTCTATTCTCTCTTTTATTCACACTAAAATTAAACACTTCTTTTTCATTGATTATGCTGCTCTTAGCTTTTAGTCCTTTGCTAGCCCCTTATTTCGCTAAGCGAATCCTTAGTGATCGTCGCAAGTCCGTTGTTCTGGAGCAAGATCGTACACTTAGTTTATTTGACCAACTTCTCTCAGGATACCTGACCTTACGTGTCGGCAAAGGTTTTCCAACATATACGAAAATTTTTACTAACAGTAGTGAACGATTAAAAAAGGAAAGTATCACTTTTGAAACCTTACAAGGACTGACTTATGCAATTTCTTTTGGACTTGGGGATCTTGCCTATTCAGGGACATGGATCGTTGGTGGTTTCTTTGTTGCTGCCAAAATAATCACCATTCCCGATCTTATTGCGATGACTACACTAATGAGTACGATTGCCGGTCCGTTAGAGTATTTCAGTACTTCAGTTACAGATATTTTAGCGAGCAAGAAGGTCGCGGACGATCTTATAGCTTTCATTGATGGTACCGATGATGATGAGCCCAATCGCTCACTTGAACTTGCAGAACCAATAAATACTTTATCGATTGAAAATCTGCATTTCCATCATGGAAATCGTTTGATTTTTAATGGTTTTACTCAAACATTTGAGCGTGGAAAAAAATATGCTATCACTGGCGCAAGCGGTAGCGGGAAGTCGACACTATTGAATATTTTAGCGGGAATTTACCCTATCGACGATCATCAAGTATTGGTTGACCAGCAAGAGATGAATCAGCTATCTAGAGACTCCCTTTATGAGAAAGTTGCACTTGTCCAACAAAAAACTGCTATCTTCCAGACGAGTATTGCTTACAACGTTTCTATTTTTAGTGAATACGAACTTGAAAAAATCGTTGATGTTTTAAAACGAAGTGGATTAGATGATCGCTTTGATAACAATGATTTAACCGATACGCAAGATAATACAGGGATAAACTTTCTTTCTGGCGGCGAGCTTAGACGGCTTGAGATTGCTCGGGCAATCTTTAAAGATTCCGATGTTATTCTTTTTGACGAACCAACATCTGGTCTAGACAGTATAAACGAGATGATTATCAGTGACTTAATCTGCTCACTTACAGATAAAATAATCATTGTCGTTACTCACTCAACAAATCAGGAATTTCTAGGTTCATTTGATGAGCTAATTCAGTTAAATAAATCATGAATTTAGATGATATAGGCCTACCTTATGTCATCTGGAAATATAAAAGAAAGGAGAGGTATACAATGAAAGTAATCTCTGAAGCTTCAAAAGAACAAATCATCACCATGTGTGGAAGTAATCAGCATTCCCATCATCCACCAATCATCTTACCTGAAGAGACTGATACACCATTTTCAAATCAGAAAAAAGAAGAGATAAAAAAAGAAGAGAAAGCTAGTTAAGAGAAAATCATTTGATCCTTACTTTACTTATTAATAAGGATAATAGCAATCAAAGAAGGGGTCGTGACTAGCTATATATGTCTCGACTCCTTCTTACATATTTCCCGCAAACGCAAATAATTTTTAACAGCTACTTGTTATCAACTTTCTTCATATAAAGAATTGGATAAGGGTTTCCTTGTTCGTCTAACTCGCTTCTTTTGTATACCTCAAATCCCATATGCTCATAAAATCCTTTCGCCTGAGGATTCTGTTCATTTACTCCCAGTTCATTTACAGAATAGTTTTCCATCCCGTATGCCAAGAGTTTTCTTCCTAGTCCCTTGCCTCTTTGTTCATTTGCTATAAAAAGCATTTCAAGATTTCGATCCGAGATCCCCATGAAGCCAGCTGGCTCTCCATTTTCACTTTCTACGATAATCAAATGTGGCACATGATGCAATGCCTCTGGAATGTATTGCTTAATGGCTTGGATTTCGGTCTCTGACAAAAAGGTGTGCGTCGCCTTAACAGAACTCTCCCATACTTCAATTAATTGTTGCTCTAACTTTTGATTCATACTACTTACTTCTTTTATATTCATGGATAGTCACACTCTCATCAGCTTATTTTCGTTTTTCATAACAAGAATCGCTGTTTCATTGATCCAAGTTAAGAATTTTCAACATCATCATAACATGAGATGGATTTATTTAAAATCTATGGATAAAAACTGCCTCGCTCAAATAGATAACGAAACAATCAATTCTAAGAGAGTATGACTTGCTTTGAAACACACTAAGAAAGGAGCTTTCAATACTGATGATTTCTCAAATCATTCTGTTGAAATAAAAATGCTTGTAGCTTTTTCTTCCCGAATAGTCGCCATAACGAACAAAATATATTCTTTTCAATAAACGATTTTAAACCACTTGCCCTAGAGTCCACTTCAGGGTTTATGATTACTTATAGAAAAGATAAGGAGAACCAACGATGAATATAAAAAAAGCAGCGGAAATGTTTGATTTGAGCGTAGACACATTGCGCTATTATGAACGAGTCGGTGTGATTCCACCTGTCCAACGCAATGAGAGTGGCTATCGGGTGTACACAACAAATGATCTAAACTGGATCTATTTAGCAAAACATTTACGAAATGCAGGATTGTCGATCGAATCGCTAATTGAATTTGCTCAATTGGCACAAGTACGTGAAAGTCAAAACGTCGAAACAGCTCAGAAACAGATTTTAGCCGATCAACTCGAAGAATTAGAGAAAAAGTTAGCAGCAATGCAGGAAGTAAGAGACCTACTTATTTATAAGATAGAAACGTATGATGAGCATATCGCAAAATTTAAAGCAGGAAATATGACCCCTGATAAAGTGGAAAAATTATGGGAACGAAAAAAGTAACATCTTTCACTTGCTATGGACTTAACTCCAAGGTTTAGGATAGAACATGCAATGAAAATTAGAGGAGGAAACATTATGCAAACAATCACACTCAATAATGGTGTCACCATGCCGCAACTAGGATTTGGCGTTTATCAAATACCTTTGGAAGAAACAGCAGAAGCTGTTTACCAAGCAATCAAAGCTGGGTATCGACTGATCGACACTGCTTCTATTTATGGAAATGAAACAGAAACAGGCGAGGGAATCAAGCGCGCCATCACTGAAGGTCTAGTCACTCGAGAAGAACTTTTTGTTACCTCTAAATTATTTATTCTCCAAGCTTCCGAAGATAAAGCGAAAGAAACGATTGAACATTCGCTTGAAACAATGGGATTAACTTATCTTGATCTCTACCTTATTCACCAACCATATGGAGATATTTATGGTGCTTGGCGCTCAATGGTTGCTGCTCAAAAAACAGGAAAATTACGTGCAATTGGCGTTTCAAATTTCAAATCAGCTAAGATGATCGAGTTTGTCGGCTTGAATGAGGCGAAACCTCAAATCAATCAAATCGAAGTGAACCCTTGGAATCAACGAGCGGAAGATCAGGAATGGCATGAAAAATATGACGTCCAAGTTGAAGCTTGGGCTCCCTTTGCAGAAGGACGCCATGACCTATTTACCAATCCGACATTAGCAGAAATTGGCAAGCAATATGGCAAAACGGTTGGTCAAGTTGTTCTTCGCTGGTTGATGCAAAGAGGGATTGTCGCTTTAGCAAAAACAGTTCGTCCAGAACGGATGGCTGAAAACATTGCTATTTTTGACTTTGAGCTTTCCCAAGAAGACATTGAAAAAATAGCCGCTTTAGATAAAAAAGAGTCCGCATTCTTTGACCACGATGCCCCCCAACAAGTGGAATGGTTTATGGAGCGGATGTTAGATACTGAAAGTTAATAGGTTTTTATTGAAGAAAACCAATACAAGTCCGCTCACATTGCAAAAGGAAGCGGACTTGTATTAGTTCTTACTGAATTGTATGTCGTCACTTTTCTTTGTCAGTATGACAATGTTCTTGGAAATAGGGCCAGTGAGTCATCTTTGAACAAGGAGTTGCTTTTCATATTTAGCAGTGGAACCTAAATGATGATCTAAAAAATGACGAAGGACAGACATTCGTAGATAAGAACTGTACAAAACAACATGCCTAAGACGCTTCTCTGACCTCTCAAATGTACTTTCACCAAATATGTTTTAGAGATTCTATACGTACATAATAGATAAATTGCCCCCAATTCTTCTACTATTAAGAGGAAACATTAAGAAGAAATCTTTAGATCAAGATAGCTGCTGCCATCACAACGAAATTATAGAAGCTATGTGCAAAAATGGATTCCCAAATATTTCCCCTACGTAAATAGGTGATCGTCAAATAAAACCCTATGACAAAGTAGGGAAAAAGAGCAAAAAGATTCCCGTTCACATTTACGATATGACTTTCAGTAAAAAGCAAGAGGCTTCCGACAGCAGTGATGATTCTCAACCATCGTTTTTCTCCAACATAAATCAGTGTATAGCGATAAAGCATTTCCTCGAAAACAGGTGCTAGCAAAAGTACATCGAATACAAATGGAAGGGTTCTTTGATCGGAGAGATAAACAAAAATCAACGCATTGAGATCACGAAATAAAAGAATATTAATTAAACCGATAGTGAGGATAATACTAGTAGGTACGATGAGACCGATTTTTATTAGCGCAATTTTATTTATCTTTTTATAACTCTCTACTAAATAGTTACGGAAAAGAAGGATACCAAGTAAAACGAACAATAGTTTTACTCCGAAATGATTATAACTCATCAAATATCTTGCATAAAAAGAAGGAATGCCACGTATTGCTAGCCCCTTCCATAGGACATAAAACAATAAAAATAACCCTCTTTTCAACTTATCCCTCCTAATGAACGAAAGCTTTATACTCCAGATAGTTTTACTCTTCTTTCAGTTCTTCCTATCTCTAAAATAACAATAAACCAAATAACCACTCGAGCATACTAACAAAGGAAGTCCGACATAGAGCATACCAGTTCCTAATGGATAATTAATAGCAAGATCAAGTTGGATATTCTTAAGCTCTTCTTGGCTTATTGTGTCAAAATCTTGAATAGGAATCAAAATCGTTTGTAAAAAAAAGCCAACGACCGTGATAAAAAGACTGAAACAAAAAACGCCGAGTGCAAATTTTTTCATAAGAGACCTCTTTTCAGCATACACTTTATTGCTTTACCATCTTATTATACATATCAATCATTAAAAAAAGAAACTTAAAATATTTTTACACATTATACTTACAACAATTAACAAGGAAACCATCCTATAGAAGTCATTCCTTAGCTGGAAAAAGGAGTCTCCTCACTAATAATTCTTCCATCAAACAACATAGGAAGTGCTTAATTTCCTTCATTCGACTTACTTGAAATCTGCCTCTATGAAGACTAGAAACACGTATCCAAATCACCGCTATCCACCGTATTTAGAGTATCGATGTGCTTTTTTAAGACAGTGCCGAATTGGCAGACCTTTTCTCCGAAAAAATCAGAGGAGATGCTAACAAAAATACCGCTAGCAGCAAACGAATCATCGTCCTTACCAACGGCATTTTATTAAAGACTTCTGTCCTGGATTCTCTAAAAATTCCACTTCATATTTTTAGTCAGGCACTGTTTTTATTGTAAAAAGAACTTTCTTTTCTTTAACGTAGTAAAGGTGCATTGCCATTCTTTTCTAACACATGTTTTGTGGCCCATAGTAGAAAGACTCAGTACTTTTTAAACGGTTCTTTATCTCGTAAATGAATATTCTCATGATTGTCTTCGATCATTTCAATCACTCTTGGTTCACTCGTAGCGTACGCTTCCTTCAGCGCAGCATCTAAAGCTTCTTTGGAACGTACACGAACTGCTTTAATACCGTAGCTTTCAGCCATTTCTTTATACCCAATATAATCGATATCGACCCCTTCTTTTTGTCCGTTATAGTCTAGTTCTTGTTGGAATTCAACCATGTTGTATTCTTTATCCACCCAGATTACTTGCACAATATTCAAATTGTAATGGGCTACTGTAGCTAATTCTTGTGAGGAAAACATAAAGCTGCCATCCCCACCTGAAGACAAAATCTTTTCCTCTGGACGTAACAGTGCTGCTGAAATCGCCCAAGGAAGACCGACGCCTAAGGTTTGTTCCCCATCAGACATTAAGAAATGTTTTGGCCGATACACATTTAGGTACGAACCCAGCCACACTTCATGACTTCCTCCATCCATAACAACGGTCGTATTTGGATGAGCCTCGATTATTTTTTGCAAAGAGTCAACAATTTCCAATGGATGTAGTGCATCCTCAGGTGTTTGGCTGGGTACTTTTTTCTTCGCTGTCAATTTTTCTTGCAAGTCATGAACCACCATTTTCCACTCATCCGTAATGGCTTGTTCCGTTATGCTATTGGTAATATTTTTTAGATTTTTTGCGATATTGCCTAAGAGGATGGTGTCAGGGAGATAAGTTTCATCTAAATGATCCACTACAGTATCAATATCAATAATGCGCTTGTTATCGGTATTCCAAACAGAAGCCCAGTATTCAACCAAATTTAATCCCAATGTAATCACTAAATCACTGTTAAAAACCAGTTCATCCCCAGGCAGGTTATTAAACAGCCCCACTCGACCCACATAGTTTTGGGAAAACTCATGCGTCAATAGACCTGTAGCTTCGAACGTCTCCACGACCGGAATTCCCGTTTTTTTAACGAACCCTTGAATGGCAGCCGCCGCATTATCATCGGCTGCCCGAGCACCAACGATAATAACTGGGCGTTTTGCCGCTTTGATTTTCTCAACTGCACTAAGAATGGCAGCTTCGTCACTAATCGTATTGTCCAATTGATTCACTAAGGTCGAAAAAGCCAAACCAGATTTAGTGGTCTCAGCTAACAGAATATTACCTGGAATATCCATAAAAACGGCCCCGGGATTGCCATTGATACTTGAGACATACGCATTCGCTACTTCATCCGCAAGGGCATCGGTATGCTGAATTTCCTTGGCATATTTAGTAATCGTTGAATCATTCATTACGCCAGAAATATTAGGATTTTGAGGATACGGTGTTACTAACTTCGCTTGTGGAACTTGTCCGGCAATAGCCAATACCGGGTCACCATCAGAAGTCGCCGTAGCTAAGGGCGTGACCAAATTCAAAGCCCCCGGTCCTGACGTAGTCATCACTACACCAGGTTTACCAGTCATGCGCCCAATTCCTTGTGCCATGAAACCAGCATTTTGTTCATGTCTTACCGTAACAACTTTAATCTCTTCACGTTTTTTCAAAGCCATTAATAACGGACCCAACTTGCCGCCTGGCAATTGAAAGACATATTCCACACCATTTTTAATCAATGTATCTACAATCAAGTCTGCACCGTTCTTATTCATAATAAATCTCTCCTAAATGTTTTTTGCAAGTTGTTTATTAGGATTACTTGAGATAACTGTAAAGGTAATAAATTTGCTTACTCGTGTACTATAGATTCAAAAGAAAGAGTTGTACATTAGGGAATTTTTTTATACGTCTATTTCTTATTGCCTTCTTACGATTAGGAGATGAATTGTTTTACAAATAGTAAGTAAATCCTTATGATACTCTCAGACATACGGAAAAGGAGACAACGGAAGATGACAAGAAAAATATACAATTGCGAACATGGCTGCGCGGTCGAATCGACTTTACAAATGATTTCAGGTCGTTGGAAAAGCGTTATCTTATATCATTTGATGTTTGATGGGTCACTTCGCTATAACGAACTACAAAAGCTGATTCCTGGCATCACTAGAAGAATGGTCTCTTTGCAGTTGAAAGATTTAGAAAAGGATGGATTGATCTATCGTAAGGTCGTTCAGGAAAAACCATTACAGGTTGTGTATGGAATGACCGATTATGGCTACTCTTTAAAAGAGATCATTGAATTATTGTATCGCTGGGGCGAAGATTTTAATCACAAAAACGCGGGATTACTTGAAGAAGAATGTTTAACTTGCAATTGATCGCGACTGCTAGTAAAAATGAGGTTTTTAACGTGAAAAAGATTGAAAATATTGAAGAATTATATGAAGCATTAAGCACATCAATGGAACATTCAACGTGGTGGGATACAGAAAATCCATGGGAAATCGTTGTCGGATCAATTTTGGTTCAAAATACCAATTGGAAAAATGTGGCCTATTCCTTAGCAAACATCAGAAGAGAGATTGGATTTTCTCCGAAAAGATTGGCAGAAATTGATCAGTTCCTTCTTCAGGATCTGATTCGGCCCAGTGGTTTCTACAAAAATAAATCCCGCGCGATAAAAGAAATCTTTTCTTGGTTTCAGCGCTACAACTATGATATCGGTATTCTACAGAAAAAAGAACAGGCTGAGTTACGAAAAGAGTTGCTAGCTATCTATGGTGTTGGCTATGAAACGGCAGATGTACTAATGGTTTTTGTGTTTAATAAGGTCGTGTTTATCGCTGATAAATACGCACAACGAATTTTTAGTCGCTTAGGCCTAAATGAGCCGCTTACTTACCTCACCCTTCAAAATATGATCGAATTACCAGATACATTTACCAATGAACAAGCTCAAAACTTTCATGGTTGGCTAGTTGATTACGGTCAAGTCCATTTGAAATCGGATAAAGACTGGCAAGCAGGCTTCTTAAGTCAGTTTACACTCGTTCACCTCTAATTGTGGTATAAAAAAATTCCCTAATTTACATTTCATTGACCGAGGATTACGCTATCCTTGTTACAAAAACACGTTTCAAGGAGGAGATAGTATGAACGATCCATTTTTAGGATTACAAGACGTGCCAGCGTTTCACGTGACCAGTAAGGACATTGTTGACGGGAAACTTATGGATAAAAAATTTATGTCTGGTGATTTTGGGATTGAGGATGGACAAGATATTTCACCAGAGCTTCACTGGACCGGTGCACCAAGCAATACGAAAAGCTATGCGGTTACCTTATACGACCCTGATGCACCAACTGGATCAGGATTTTGGCATTGGGCAGTCATGAATATCCCCGCTTCTGTAGAGGAATTATCACAAGGAGCCGGCAGTAGCGATAACGCAAAGCTGCCACCGGGAGCCGTTCAATTACCAAATGATGCCCGCATGAAAAAATATATTGGTGCTGCGCCGCCCAAAGGTCATGGTGTTCATCACTACTTCTTAACGGTTTGGGCATTGGCTATTGAGAAAGTTGAAATTCCTGAGGATTCTACCCCAGCTTTTTTCATTTTTAATACCTTTGGACATGTCCTAGCTCGTGGTGTTGTGAACTTTGAAGTCGAAGTGAAATAGGGAAAGCTCAGAGAGGAAGATACGTAATGAATGCTGCAAAAGAAAACTATTTTGGCAAACTAGAACAAGTTCATGAATTTTATGATGCGATGCCTACCGGCGTTAGCTTATCGGAAACCGGGAGAATCTTTATTAATTTTCCTGAATGGGGAGACCAAGTAACCGCGACAGTCGTTGAACGAGTAGACGGCAAATTAATTCCTTATCCTAGCCAAGAAGCGAATACATTTGATCCTCAAAAACCGGAAAACGGATTTCTAAGTGTACAAAGTATCGTTGCTGATGGTGCTGGTACTTTGTGGGTATTGGATACCGCTGCACCCAAATTCACCGTTCCTGTTAAGGGTGGGGCAAAACTGGTTGCTGTGGATTTAAGTACTAATCAAATTCGCAAAGTCTATACTTTTTCACCGGATGTCGTCCTAGACTCTACGTATTTGAATGATGTTCGAATTGATTTACGCCGCGGTTCTGAAGGGGTAGCCTATATAACCGATTCTTCTATTACCGGTCCTGGTGCGTTGATCGTACTCGATTTAGGTACTGGCGATGCATTCCGTATTTTAGATGGCACGCCCTCCACCGCGGTTGATCCAGCCTTTATTCCTAAAGTTGAAGGCGAGATTTTGTTAAATCGCTCGGCTGATGGAACAACTTCGCATTGGCAAGTGGCAGCTGACGGCCTAGCGATTTCTCCCGACGGAAAAACCTTGTTTTTTAGTCCTTTATCCAGTCGACATTTATACTCAATTGAAACCGATAAAATTTTCAACAAAGAAATTGATGATCACGCATTAGAAGCACATGTTAAAGATTGGGGCGAAAAAGGCGCCTCTGATGGCATGATTACGGCAGAAGATGGAACGATCTATGCTGGCGACTATGAAAACAACAGCATTCGTGTGATTCACACGGATGGTACTATGGAGACTTTGGCTCACGATCCGCGTATTTTATGGCCAGATACTTTATCTATTGGACCAGATCAATACTTATATTTTAACGCCAACCAGCTGCAACGGCAGGCTAGTTTTCACAAAGGAGAAGACCTGAGAGAGAAGCCTTACAGTCTGTTCCGCATTTTTATCGGAAAAAATCCTGCGAAAGCAAACTAACCGGTCTTGATCCAAAGGGAGGGCAATACGTAAAAGAACTAATGCGATTTTCTATCCAGAAAAGGAGGAATGAAAATGTCAGAACAGAAAACGATGAATGTAATAGGCTTTTTCGAAGGCCTGCCAATTGAATCTACGCATAGTTTTATTGACCAAAAAGAAGGAATCCCTGTTCCAGGCCCTCGTGATTTATTAGTAAAAATCAAAGCCGTTTCGGTCAATCCAGTCGACACCAAATTACGGCAAACGACTCGCAAGCGAAATGCCCTGCGTATCTTAGGTTTTGATGCGGTCGGAGAAGTGGTCGCTGTCGGAAAAGATGTCATGAAATTTACTGTTGGTGATCGGGTCTTTTATGCAGGAACCACCACTCGATCAGGAAGCAATCAAGAATATCAAGCAGTCGATGAACGGATCGTTGCCCTAGCCCCTAAAAATTTAACAGATGAAGAGGCTGCTGCATTCCCATTGACTGCATTAACCGCTTATGAATTGCTGTTTGAAAAATTCGGCTTGATTCCTAAAGAAAACGCCAATCAAGGGAAAAGTATTCTCGTCATCAATGGTGCGGGTGGCGTCGGATCGATACTGAATCAGTTGGCTCATTGGGCAGGTCTAGAAGTGTATGCTACCGCTAGTTCAAAAAATTTTGACTGGCTTCAAAAAACCGGGGTTGACCACCCTTTAGACTACCATCACGACCTAAGGGACAGCTTTCGAGAATTAGGCGTTCCGAATGTTGACTATATCGCTGTCTTGTTTGACATCACCCAATACTTTGATCAAATCAGCCATTTGGTAAAACCTTATGGTCATGTGGGCACGATCGTTGGCCTTCACGAGCCCCTTGATTTAAGTGTATGGAAAAACCTTTCTGTTAGCTTTGATTGGGAGTATATGTTCGCTAAAACAGACCACGACTATCAAATCGAGACACAAGGACAAGCGCTAAAAGTGATTGCTGATTTAGCAAATGAAGGGACACTAAAAACAACCTTAAGCAAAGTCTATTCGGATGGAATCAACGCGGCAAATTTGAAGCGCGCAACGAGAGATGTCGAAAGTGGCCATATGTTGGGAAAAGTCGTTGTAAGTGGTCCTTTTAATGGAAACCCTACAGGGAATTAATCGCCCGAGCCATTTAATGAACGCACCCTTCAACAGAATTCATCATATATTCTAATACACTATCACTGATTTTTCGCAACAGCCGGATTCTCAAAGAATGATTTGTAGATGAAAAAAGCATTCAGAAAACAATGGGTCTCTGGATGCTTCATTCATCAATATAATAATCTAATGGATAACATAGTTAAAACTGAAATCAAGGTAAATCCATATTCGTTTTTCATAAAATCATCATCCATTCATAACTTAAAAAATAGTCATTCTTAGTAAGTGTTTATTTTCAAGAAAATTCATTCTCTTTACTTAGTAAGATAGAAAAAGACAACAACCATTATGACAACAAGTACCCAAAAATACCATTTTTCAGAGTTTTTTTTCTTCATATCTATTCTCCCTTTCTATTCATCTCAATTTTGAAAGAAACATAATAAGCAAAATATCGCCTTCTTGAAGGGCAATCGCTATCTGATTCCCTATCCGATTAATTCTCGGTTAACTCATCCCTAAATTTCAGGAATAGGTCTTTCGCTTGTCCTGTACGCATGTTTGTCAGGACTTTAATTTTCTTGACCATGCCAATATCATTTTCGTTTTTCGAAAGAATTTGTCGTGCCATTTCTTCTTTGATCTCTGCTTCTTCTTCCTTCGTTAAATTTCTGACTTCTTTCTTTTTACCAAAGAATCCCACCCTGTTCTCCCCTTCTTATAAAATTTATGCGCTTTTCACACTAGCCAGACTGAGCATTCTTTTTATCTAAAATGCGTTTTTCTGTCCATGACTTGATTCCTATACTCTAATCTACCATTTCTGTCGAAACCGAGGAAATGGTTCGTTCTCTTTTTTATTTTTAGGGAAGATATAAAAATAAAACACGGAGCCAATGATGATCGCTGGCGGCACCGAGATGCTCAATAATTTTAAAGCAGTGTTTAAAAGTACACCAAATTTTTCTTGAATAGAAAGATTCATAATCGTGCTGAAGTCTTGATTGAACGAAGTAACGATCATCGTGACAAAAAAGAGCAAGCAAAAACTAATCACCCCATACTTGATACTTACTTTTAAATCATCATTGTCTTTCTTAGTTTCTTCCAAAAGTAATGTTTCTAATGAGATATCCAATTCTTCGGCTATTTTGATCATATTTTTTTTGCTAGGGTACGTAGCACCTAACTCCCATTTTGAGATTGTCTTGTCACTTACTTCTAATAATTCTGCTAGCATACTTTGTGTTAGCTTGTTTTTTTCTCTATATTCTTTCAGCTTCATTGCTAATATTGTTTCCTTCATTTCAACAACTCCTCATCGATTTCTACCTTTCATTTTGACATAAAACCTACCATTTAACAGGAATTCTTGAAAAAGAGAGTAGAATAGAGGGGATTTTTTTAGCTACTTCTGGTGATTTTCCTGAAACATACTACCGATTCCTTCCTTTCAACAATAGTTGCTATGCATTCTGATATCTTCTAAATAATATCAAACCAGAAATCATAAGCGTCTGTAAATAATTAAAGGAGACGCAAAAACTTCCCAGTTTTTGCCCTCCCTCATTTCTCAAGAAAATTTGTTAACAGAGGATTTTCTATTTATCATTCTTATTAGAAGAAACCAAAGTATTTTTTCACTTCAATATACACTAAAGGAAAAATGGATAAGCCGATTACCCATAGCCAGTCAACTGCACGAAGAGAAACAAAGCCAAAAATAGTTTGCATGAATGGAATCGTTACTAACAAGATAATGATCAATGCACCTATGAAGGTTGTCATTACTAACAACGGATTGCTCAAAAAACGCAGCTTCAGAATAGATTCTTTACTTCTACAATTAAACATATGCACAATAGTTGATAATCCCAATACAATAAATGTCATTGTCTGCGAAACCTCTATCGATTCTAGACGTCCAATTAGAATCGCGCCTAATGTGACGCCTGTAAAAACAATTGAGATTTCTACAATTTTTACCAATAATCCTTGCGCAAAAATGCTCGTGTATTTAGCGATCGGGGCTTCCATCATTGCTTTTTTATCGACTGGTTCAATGCTAAGACTCATTCCTGGGATTCCATCTGCAACTACTTTTATGATTAACAATTGAACCGCTGTAACAGGTGCTCCCCACCCAACGAGCAAGGAAATTAAAACGATCGTCAGTGCAGAAATATTGCAACCAAGCATCGCGTATAATGATTTTCTGATATTGCTGTATACCCGTCGTCCTTCTTCAACCGCCTGAACAATCGTCGCAAAATTATCGTCTACTAAAACCATATCAGAAGCTTCCTTTGCTACTTCTGTGCCACCTCCCATTGCGATCCCTACATCAGCTGCTTTTAATGCAGGTGCATCATTGACACCATCGCCAGTCATAGCGACAATCTCATCATTTTTTTGAAATGCTTTTACGATTCGAATTTTATCTTCTGGGGAAGTACGGGCAAAGACTCGATAGTCATCAATCACATGGGCTAATTTTTCATCGCTCATTTCATGTAAATCCGCGCCGGTCATTGCTTTTTTCCCATCGGTGAGAATTCCTACATCTTCTGCGATTTTTTTTGCTGTTAGTAAGTGGTCCCCTGTGATCATTACGGTTTGAATCCCTGCTTGTTTTGCAATAGAAACAGCCGTATAGCTTTCGGGCCGAGCTGGGTCGATAATCCCAACAAATCCTGCAAACTCTAACTGACTTTCAAGAATTTCTTCAGTAAGACGTGTAGGTTTTTCATCGTATCTTTTATAAGCAACGCCCAAAACACGGTATGCTTGATTGGCCAACTCATCATGCTTGCTCACGTAGGTGGGGTTGTTCGCATCAATGAGATCCAAGCGATCAAAAGCCCCTTTTGTGACAGAAACATATTGGTTGTTTACTTTATATAAGACAGTCATTCTTTTTCGTTTTGAATCAAAAGGAACTTCATGAATCTGTTCAAAGGTTGAAGCGACTTTACCTAGTTCCTCTTTAGTGAAGAGCGATGCCAGTTTTTTTCTGATCGCCAACTCTGTTGGATTACTAGTTACTGTTGTATTTTCTTCCATCGAACTAGCAAGATAGAAGAGAAATAAGAGATTTTTATCCTTCTCTTCTGTTATTTCTAAGCAGGAAGTCAGTCTATCCTTCATGATAATAACTTCTTTCACGATCATCTTATTTTCCGTAATCGTTCCAGTTTTATCTGAGCAGATGATTGAAACACCTCCAACGGTTTCTACTGTTGAAGGAGTCCTAACGATGGTTTTCTTCAGTGCCATATTTCTCATCCCAACCGCTAGAGAGATTGTTACTACGACTGGCAAAACCTCTGGAATAGCAGCAACAGCCATGGATATTGCGGTCATGATACTGGTCTCTAAAGACAATCCTTTGCTGATTCCTATAGCAATCGCTAGAAAGCCAGAGAGAATAGCGATTAGTCCTAGAACTTTCCCAAGTTTTTGCATTTTTATTTGTAGAGGTGCTATGGTTGTTTCTTCCTTGCTTAATAAGCTCGATATTTTACCAATTTCCGTATTCATTCCTGTCTTTTCAACTCGAACGTTTGCTTTTCCTGTGACTACTAATGAGCCAGAAAAAACCAAGTCTTTTCTGTCCCCTAAAGAATCTTCTTTAGAAGAAATATAGGTGGGATCTTTTTCACTTGGTTCACTTTCACCAGTTAGAAACGATTCATCAACAAAGAAATTACTACTAGTTAAAAGTTTAGCATCTGCTGGAATACGGTCCCCTAATGCCAACTGAACAATATCACCAGGAACAATGTTCAAACTTTCAATCTCTTTTAACGCCCCATCTCTGAATACTTTACTTACGGGAACACTTATCTTATTTAATTCACTTATTGATTTTTCCGCATGTTTTTGCTGTCGAATCGACAAATATAGATTAAGAATGACAATTGAAAAGATGACTATTGGTTCCGTAAAATCATCAGGGTGGTTTTGAAATGCAACGTAACTAGATAAGAGCGTTGCAACGATTAAAATCAAGATGGTAATATCCTTCATCGACTCTTTCAAATAGTCATAAAAATGCTTCTCGTCTTTGCTTTCTATGGAATTAAACCCATATTTTTCTAGCTTCATTTCTGCTTCTTTACTGGAAAGTCCCGACTGGTTAGGGCTCTTTCCTTTTTCTTTCAATTGTTCTTTTAACATCTGCCTATACCTCCTAAAACAAAAAAGAAGTCAGACAAACTAACCATAAAAGCCTAAGGTTAGTTTTTCTGACTTCAATAAGATTTATTCCGGCGAACAAATCTAATGTCATTATTTAAATTCCACCTAATTATTGCACATCCGAATATTTGGGTCAAGATTTTCACGATGACCGATCAATCAAAATGAGAGAATGGTATGCAAAATCGAGAAAAAGTACGTGTACATCCTTATCCTATAGACAAGAAGCTCGCCCTTGCAAAATGATTTCAGGACTTTCTTTACTTAGCACATAATCATTACCTGCTACTTTAAAATACTCTTGAACCAACTGACTTAACTCTTTGATTGCTTCATTCGCCCGAGCCCGTTGCGTTTCATTGATCGATTCAATGAATAAAACAGCATTGGTGGTCTCTTCTGTTAGCATCGTACGTTGAGCTTCCCGCCAATTTAAGCATCGACAGATTGCACCTTTCTCATCATAGTAAATGACTTCCTTTTCCAAGGCTGGGGAATCAGTATCTGCACCTAAGGGAAAGAAAGATTCGCCACCTTTTGCAACGCCTAAATGAAGGTCGCCAACGATTGTATCGAGGTCTTCTCCGCCTAAAGGGACACCATATTTCAAGGAAATACTATTATAAATATCTACTAAAGGATTGATGGGAGAAAATTCTCTGTCTTGATTCACCCGTTTCAACAGTGCTTCGATGGAAGCGCGTACCCCTTTTTTCGTTTTAAATTGCTGAAAAGCACTTCGCCATTCTTGGATCACTTGGTTTTCACTGAAGGTGTCGGTTGTTAAGTAGCGCTTTGCTTGTTCTTTACTACTTTTTAGCAAGTCAGTAAAAAACGTTTCGTGTGCAGCATCGGCAACATTGTTTATATTTTTTACAACAAGGCAGTTGATTTGTGCTTCTGGAAATAGTGCCCAAAATTCTTGATCGATCATTATTTTCTTCACTTTCTCTACACTCCTGTTTAGTTTATTTGAACAAATTCATGTCCTTTATTTTTCAGGATCTCTGTTTTTTCAGCAGCCAGCCGAGCTATATCCTTTTTAACCAAATATCAGCTACCTGTGCTTCCTACCCTAGGTAGCATGAATGTACATTCAATCAGATCCAATCTCCCCAGCGGCGTTATTCGTTTAATAGTCTCTTTTGATCCCATTCTTGACGTTGACCCAATCAACTTCTACCGAAGATTTTATTTTTTTCAGCATTTCCGCAAGATTTTTTCTTTCTAAAGCAGATAACTGTTGAATCGCTACTTTATTTGAATAGTTATTTTCTCTTATGATTAATTGAACCGCTTGTTTCCCTTTGGCGGTTGTGTATAAGTGTTTGATTTTTTTATTTTCTTTGTCTGACTCTTTTAGAATAAACCCATTTTCCTCTAACTTTTTTACCGCCCGGGACAAAGTCGTGCGATCAACTTTGATCCGTTCGGCTAATCGTTCAGGAATAATTCCTTCATTTTCAAATATACGAACTAAGTAAATGTATTGTCCTTTACTGAGTTGAACCTCTTTAAATTCAATATTAGCAATGGATTCCAACATTCTACTGATCGAACCTATCTCACGAAGTATATCCTCCACGAACTATCCCCTCCCTATCTAGCACTATAATAGCCCATTATTGTTGCACATGCAACAATAATGGGCTTGATTTACTTTATTACTCACTCTTAGAAAATGGGTGCATGGAATAAGCTTGTTGTTTCTGTTCTCAAAAAAAGCAGGAGAATACAGAGAAAAAATTCTGGCTCTATAATTTATGGGACTGATGAATCAGAATTGATTCTTCAGCCCCATTTTCATTTTAGGTATTAAAAAACATATCGTTCTCTAGTATGATTAAATCACCACAAAATAAACAACTGAGAGGACGATATGCTATATGAATGATTCTATCAAAAAAATGTTGAGAATAACAGAGAAAGATTTGATGATTACAGAGATCTCTTACGAGACCCTTCAGAAGAAAAAGACGTTGGTCGTCGATGCTGTTCTCTCGCCTACTCCTCGTGCTTGTAGAAGTTGTGGTTCTACTGTGGTAGATGGAAACGGGAAAACAATTATAGTGAAAAATGGGAAGAAGGAAACGATTGTCCGTTTTGAACAATACAATCATATGCCTTTGGTTATGCGCCTAAAAAAGCAGCGCTATACCTGTAAAAACTGCCGAACCCATTGGACTGCTCAAAGTTATTTTGTCCAACCCAGACATTCAATCGCAAATCATGTTAGATATAAAATTGCTTCTTTACTGACTGAAAAAGTATCTTTATCTTTTATTGCGAAAAGCTGTCAGGTATCTTTGACCACCGTTATTCGTACATTGAAAGAGTTTAAAAGCTATTTACCAAAGCAATCTAAGAAGATTCTCCCCAGAGTATTGATGGTTGATGAATTTCGTTCGCATGCTTCCATAGAAGATAAAATGAGCTTTATTTGCGCAGATGGCGAAACAGGAAAATTAATAGATGTTTTGCCTACGCGTAAATTACCTCGATTAACAAGCTATTTCTTAGGTTGTACCAATCCAGAAGAAGTAGAATTCTTGGTGACAGACATGAACGCCGCCTACTTCCAGCTCACCAAACGTGTTCTGCCAAATGCGAAAGTAGTGATTGATCGGTTTCATATTGTCAAACACATGAATCAAGCGTTCAATGAGTTGCGTATCCGTGAAATGAATGAACTTCGTAAAGCCGGACAGAAAAGCCAGGCAGAAAAACTGAAAAAGAACTGGCGCTTTTTGCTAAAAAATCGTGCAAACATCAACCATTATGAATACAAAACATGGAAAAGTTTCCGAGCACCAAAATACCCATTTCTTACTGAAGCAATGATGATTGATCGATTGCTTGAGTTTTCTACGCCCCTGAAGGAGGCGTATCCCTTTTTTCATGAATTAGTTGAAGCCTTTCGAGACAAAGACCCTGACTTATTTTTCTCCTTATTGACAGAACTTCCCGAAACGTTAGATGACAGCTTTCGGGAGAAGCTTCAAAACCTTCTGACCTATGAAGAAGGCATCACCAACGCAATGATCTATCCTTATTCCAATGGAAAAATAGAAGCGAAGAATACCCACATAAAGACAATGAAACGAGTATCCTACAGATTTAAATCATTCGAGAACATGAGAATTAGAATCTTTTTGATCAGTCAATTAATCAAAGTGAGATAACAAAAAATCTGAGCCAGAATGAGGTTCATTCTGACCCAGATTTGATTTTGCACAACTCATCAGTCCTTATTGACAAATAGCCATTTTTTCCCTTTAGGCCTCCTTCCACGTAAGTAATCTATTCATTTGTTAGGAGAATAGTTTTTTAAACAAAAAATGAGAACACTTAATAATCCACGTTATTAAGTGTTTTATTTATACAAAAATTAATATATGTCTAAATTTTTTTTTTCGTTTAGCTTATTTCTTTGGTTTTTCCTTCTCAAGAATTATAAGTTATTTTTTAGCGAGGCATTACCTTACGCTCCGAATTGTTATTATAAAGATAATAAACTTTTAAAATGTCTTCGGCTTTCCTATAAATCAGTTTTATATTTATTAATAATATTTGCAGAACAAAAATACCCGATTACGAATGATCGGGCTCAGAGAGTTAGAACGAAGCTTCTAAATTTTAGGGCCGGATAAGTCTAACTGCTTTAAGCAAATTGTACAAGAATAAAGTGTTTTTCCTTCAGGTCAATTACTGAAGAATTTTGATGCGAAAATGAGAGAGAATCAACGTTTTTTCTTTTGATACTAATGAGTAGTCTGACTATTAAAACTGTAGAAAGTGTCCTCTTGTTTCACTCATATCTCATTCCATTTGATTACTGATTTTTAATGTTTCTGTCCCTTTATATTAATTGTCCTAATAATCATAAATCTAATTTTTAATTGAACAATGATTTAGTTACGAGTTTATGTACACAAGAATAGAGCAATAAATTTCAATTATGGCATTTAAAAAGAGTGTTCAGGAAATCGTCATTTTCTGAACACTCCATATAATGAAAACTGAAAAAATCACTCAATCATTTTTGAGTGATTTTAATGGTGACCACATTTTTATAGTTTTTTCTTAATTTAGAAATCCATATCGAGATTATGTTAATTTGGGGAAGAATTAACACGCGCACTAATTTTTTATCGTTTCTTAATCGTTTTATAAATGCCGTATGCACAATATAAAATAAACAAGACGGGGATAACGACTAATGGCGTTTTTAGTAATAAATAAGGATCTAAAACACCATTGATTGTACCTTGTTTAACCAAAAGATAGTTACAGTAACTGATCAATTGTAATTGAAATAATAAAATGAATCCGATAAATAAACTATAAATGTATTGTTTCTCCATCTTTTTCTCCTTATAGGTTTTTAAATGAGTAATCCCAATGACTAAAGGTTTTTACAGTAGCGGTTCTAGTTGTCTTTGTTTTGACTCCACTTATATACTCACGCTGTACTACTTTTGTAGATTTGTACACTGGTCTAAAAATTATTTGTTGTCTTTTACCTGCGGGGATATTTATAGAATAAGATACTCCGTAAGTCTTTGATTGCCCAATTGTAATTCCCAACGATGCTCCGATTTTATCGGCACCAATTGGATAACTACCTGAAATCGAAGACGAAACAGATCTACTAGAAGTATTTGAGTTAGTGGCTGACAATGTTGCTTTTCCCTTTCCAGATGGTCCATTTCTCCATGCGCCATAAGATGTACCAGCTGATGTTTTCGATTCAATTCTCCACATTCTATATTGAGCTACTCTAGTATTTACTTGTATGCCTTCCGAGTACAAGTTTGTATCATTATCAAGATTAATTTCAGGAACGTTTAAGTACTCTGCTCCTTCGTCCGAAAAAATTGGTGCATTTTCGTCAGGAAGAATAAGTTCATTAGTTTCTTCCATTGTTTCTGCTTTAGCATAAGTTACTGCACCACCAAAAGCTGTAAATACAGTGGTTGCAACTATTGCTGTTAACATAGTTGTTACGATAGATTTTTTCATTTTGATCCCTCTTTCATTTTTTATACACTAAGTATCCTTGAAATATGAAAAAAATGAAAGAAACGAGAAGTTTACATCATCGGTTTACTACTAAAGGTAAACGAAAAGTTTACTTTTAGTAGTTACTATTACACCTTCAGAATTAAAATTGTCTTCACCATAGAATGGTACTACTCATTTAATAGTTTATCTCTTTCTTGAACTAATCCCTTTTCTTTATCAATCAGTGTCAGAAATATTTTATCAGAATACAGTTCTTCCTGAATTTTACCCCTAAATAGCAGAAATTCTTCCGCATAGTTTAATTTTTGCTGATTGACGCTTCTTCTTTCATTACAAACAGTAAGTAAATTTCGTTTTTTCATTCTTACTCCTACTGATTTTGACGTTATTCAATCTGTTCGATCGAAACTGATCCCCACCCCATATAATTTGCTAAGTGTCCGTATCCAGCATATAAATTTAACGCCAGTGCTAAAATGCTGATAAGCCAAATTAATTTACAGTATGAATTACAGCGCTTATTTCTGACAAATACATACATACACACAATAATGCCCACTGGAAATATGAACGATGCTAGCGCTGAAAGACCAATTAAAACCAGACTTTCATCTTTTCCCAGCGTATTTCGTAAAAGTTGGAGCTTCTGTTTCTTGCTGGCAATATCTTCATTATTATGTTCAATTTTTTTCTTCAACTTTTCATTCTCATCGAGTAGCTCTCCAATAGAAACTTCATAAAGTTGGCTCAGTAGAATTAAGTTGTCGTAGTCAGGGTAGCCTCGGTCATTTTCCCATTTTGAAATAGATTGTCTTGAAACATTAAGCTTTTCAGCTACAAACACTTGTGAGAATCCTTTGTTTTCCCGATGTGACTTAAGTTTTTCCCCGAGTTCCATCATTAAATACACCTACTTATTATTTTACAACCAGTTTACCATTTGAAATAGTCGTCGTCACGCTCGCATTAGAAGTCATTGTTCCAATCTTGTGTTTGAAGTTACAGATAGCTCTTGATGAATTGCTACTCAAAGAACTTGAAGTAATACTCCCTTGATAAGTGGTCATATTTAAATTAGTTGCAGCTGTAAATTGTTTGTTCGAGTTGACAGTCACATTGTACGATACTAACCAATTACCCGTGCTTTTTTTCGAGACTTTGTATGTCCCTTTACCTACCCTAGTACCGGATGAAATATTTTCAATCATTAGTTCAATAGTTTCTCCCGAGTCATCTATATACGATGACTCGCTTCTAATAGTTGTTGAATCAAGGTCAAATACTAACTCCTCATTTTCGTGCGCAAGTCCCGTTGCTGGAAAAAAAAGAATACCTACTCCTAATATAAATAACGTAAATATTTTTTTCATTTCGTTCTCCTATTCTAAATTTTTCTCTTAGTATACATTGTAATAATGGTATTTATAAGTATCGTTCTATTTACACTACGTAAACTTCAGGTTTACATCCCTTCGTAAACCTGAAATGTAAACAGATTAGTCCTTTAAAGTAAATAGATATGTGTCATTATGAAAATGTAAATGGAAAAGGAGTGTGAATGATGAGAAAGAGAATATTTAAAAATAAAAAAACACCATTATTATTTGCCATACTTTCAACAGTTGCATTATCCATAATTATTTTTTTAGTTTTGCCCGGCCTCTTATTAACTAATCCTAAGTCCGAAGAAACTCAAACTATTGTTTTCGAAAACACCATAAGTTATGGATTACGTGATAGTAATGGTCAGATAGTTGATGTAGGTACACAAATAAACCAAAGTGGCTCATCTTCATTTTCAGGGGATCTTGAAATTATCCAAGATATGGAGGGACAATACCTTTATTACTTAAACATATTAAAGGACTTGCATGAAATTCCCTATGAAGTTAATGGAGAAGAAGTTACTTCGGCAAACATATTTTCATTGACCAATAAACAGAAAATAAATATAGACCTTTCAATAGACAATATTTCTGAGGGAAACGAACTAATGATTTTACTTTTTAAATATCCGAAATCGAACGACTCGATGACCTTAGAAAGAAGTTTAGAATACTCAGTTATGGGACTAAGATTCAATTTGACTAACAACAGTACCTATCCTCAGTCCATTAAATTTCTTAATGATAATGATACGAACGATTACAACGCCAGAATTTCAATGGTAAATGTTCAATCTTCAAATGAAGCGATCCTCGAACTTGAAAAAAGATCTAATGACAGTGTGGAGCTTCTTTTGGGACAAACTAGTAATGAGAACAGCAGACACTCAATTCTTCCCTTTATAAATGGCTCTCTCATAGAAAAAAATGAACTGCCTCCAAACACCGTGTATGAAATCTCTGATAATAAATTGTATAGGATTCCGATTAAAATTCCCGTCACAAAAAAAGAAAACAGTATTTTTCAATTAGTTGATGTTCTGTCGCCATATCAAATGGACGATGGGATATATTCTATTACTGAAATTGATTTCTCAAATCCTGTACTCATAAAAAATAGTAAGTAGGTGGAAAAATATGAAAAAAACAGCAAATCTCGTAAATAACTTAATTTTCGCATATTTCGTATATTGTATATACGTCATAATCTCGCCAATAGTTGTTCCGTTTATTTTCCAGTTATTGTTAGCAAAAGAGGTTCCTCTGGATACAGTAAATCACAGTTTCTCTTTCGTGAAAGCAGTATTATTTATTGTTTTCATCTTGAAGGGTAACTTTGAAAATAAAAAGAAAGAAGGTCATCACAATGAAAAAAGCACTATATAAAATGGGGGTACTGGGTCTCTTACCACTTACAACACTACCAGGTTTTGCATACGCCTCCGAAGAAGGTGGAAATATTCAAGAAGATCCAATTTTAGAAGAAATAGTCATCTCGAATAGTGATTCTAGCTCCATGACAGATGGGGTTTCACGGTCTTCCATCAAATGTACTACGACTGCTACAATCCATTACACACTCGCTCCAATAAGTGCAGCGTCCTCTGCAACTGGAGAAGCGGCTAAAATGATGGACAGTATCTTTGTACGATCACGGCTCTACAATTCAAACGGTGTACTGAAAAATGATAAGTCTTCTACTAAAACAAAAACAGCGTATAATTCTGTTAAAACAAATCATGCCCCAGTAAGTGTGTCAAAAAACTATACCTATGCAAATTCAACATTTAAGAAATCAGGTTATTCAACGGTCACTCATGAAGTTAGAGCGAATCAGTAAAGGAGAATCAATAATGAAAAGAAAAATTATACTTTTTACATTCTTGCTAAGCATCTTAGGATTCAATGTCTCGACGACAGCCCTTGCAAGCGAACAAGGAAATCTACTTGAAGTTGTTGACTCAAACGAAGCAACAATGTCGAATGCACTCACACGCTCTTCTATTTCAGTAAAAGGAAATCTATCAAAATCTAATCTAGTTTTTGTGGCTACTTCAACTGCTAGTCAAACACAAGATTCTATCTGGTCGAAATGTGAGTCTTATACATCTGGAAAAAAACTCATAAACAGCGATCAGAATACAGTAAAAAATAGCAAATATGGAAGCGCACAAGCAACGTTTGGTATACTGCACACTAGCCCTAAATCTTTAGGGTATCATCAGTTTAAAAAATCAGGCTACAACACTGTAACATTAACAACAAAATATAATTGGTAAAATGAGAATGCTTTTAATTCAATCACTGAATTAAAAGCATTTTTTGTGAGTATGGAAAATAAGAAATTCTATTTTCAAACTATATCTGTATAGTTACTTACAATAAAAAATAACCATCACTATGAGCAAGGTATCAAATACTATTAAGTATCTGACCACATCCAAGGTTTGTCCAAATACTCATAAATCTAAATTTTCATTGAACAATGATTTAGTTACGAGTTTATGAACACAAAAATAGAGTGACACATATAAATTATTGTATCTAAAAAGAGTGTCCAGAAATTCGTCACTTTCTTAACACTCTTTGTCGAAAAATTAAGAAGATCAAAAGCTATTAAATTTCTGCCCATCACATAGCTGTTAAAAAAATCATGAACTGAAATTCTTATAAACACCTTTTTTAATTGTTGTTTTTTGTATATCTTTTCAGATGTTTTGCTGTGTATGAATCTTCTAACGTTAATAAGTCTATTGGGTACCCTTGAAACAATACTTTACCTCCAAAGTTCCCCCCGCCAGGTCCCATTTCGATAAGCCATTGAGCCTGACTAATTATTTTGAGATTGTGCTCTAGAACAATCAATGTATTTCCTTTTTGCAAAAGTTTATTTAACAATAATAACAACTTGTCAATATCCGCCTCATGAAGGCCGGTAGATGGTTCATCTAATATTAGACAGTTAGAAGTATCTTGAGCAATTATTTTTGCTATCTTTAAACGCTGAAGTTCTCCACCAGAAAATGTATCTAGCGACTGCCCCAACTTCATATACTCTAGATGAACATCCATGAGAATTTGCATCGTTCTGATCAATAAGCGATCATCAAACAAATCTACTGCTTTTCGAACTGATAATTGTAAAATATCGTAAATAGTGAAACCATGCCATAAAATAGATAAGGCTTCATCGTTATATCTTTTTCCTCGGCATTTCTCACAAACTTGCTCTGCATCCCCCATAAAAGCCAAATCCATTTTTATCACTCCTTTGCCTTTGCACAGAGGACATGCTCCTTTACCGTTATAGCTGAAAAGAGAGGCACTTTTACCAGAACATTGCGCGTAGATGCTCCGAATTTTATCAAAGACATTTAGATACGTGAGAACATTTGAGCGAATGTTGCCATTTATCTGACTCTGGTCTAATATACTTGCTTCAGGATATTTTTTTTTAAAAAGATAGCGAATGAGTGTGCTCTTCCCAGAACCAGCGACTCCGGTTACAACCGTTAATGCTTGTTTTGGCAACACCACAGAAGCGTTTACAACATTGTGCAAACTAACCTCATTTAATTCGTAATAGGAAGAAAATTGTTGTCTTTGTGTATTAACGTTCAACTGATCTGCCAACGCTCTTCCAGTGATGGTGTTCGACTTCAGTAGTTCATCATAGGTTCCTTCAAAGGTGATTTTTCCACCGCTATCCCCGGATCCTGGACCGATCTCAATGATATGGTCTGCAATTTGTATAATATCCGGATCATGGTCAACAAGAACAACAGTATTTCCTTTATCTTTTAACCCCCTAATTATCTTTGCTATTTTTTGAATATCTTCTGGATGGAGTCCAATACTAGGCTCATCAAAAATGTATAGAATATCACTAAGTGCACTGTTAAGATGTTTAACCATTTTTATTCTTTGAGATTCTCCACCAGATAATGTTGCTGTTGGACGGTTAAGAAACAAATAGCCTAGGCCAACCTCCTCCAAACTCTGTAGTTTCTTACTTAAATCTTTCAAAATCACCTGAACAGCAGAAGAATGAATCTCTTTAATAAATTTGTTTAGTTCAGGAATAGGCATCCTCACACAGTCTGCGATCGATTTTCCATTTATCTTTGCAGAGCGAACGAGTTTACTTACTCTAGTGCCTTGACAATTGGGACATTCTTTCACTTGCAGAATGTGATTTAATGGTGCACTATATTGCGTGCTTTCTTTTTCGATAAAATTTTTGGTAATTCTGGGAATGATCCCTTCATAACGTGCAGTTTTTGGCCATTTATTCGTAGGATTACTTGGAGTGCTGCCGAGATCATTTAGTAAACGGTCCAATTCTTCTGCTAGGTAATCTTTAATTTTTTTATTGTTATCGAAATTACCAGATTCTGTATACCTAGACAGGCGCCATCCTCCCGGTTGAAAAGTAGGAAATTGAATAGCTCCCTCTGATAAAGATTTGTCAAAATCGATTAACTTATCGACATCAATCTCTTTGACCTCACCTAATCCCTTACAAACTTCACACATGCCCTTGGGATTATTAAACGAATAATTCATAGAATATCCAATAAAAGGGGTTGCAACCCTCGAGAATAGCAGCCTTAAACTTGAATATATATCTGTTACAGTTCCAACTGTGGAACGTGCATTTCCTCCTAGTTTCTTCTGATTAATCACAATAGACACTGGTAGATTTTCTATTTTATCAACGATTGGTTGAGAATAGTGAGGTAGTAGCTGTTGGATATAACTCGAATAGGTCTCGTTTAGTAATCGTTGGGATTCAGCTGCTAAGGTATCAAATACCAAAGAAGATTTTCCCGAGCCTGAAACACCTGTTACGACAGTTACTTGATACTTAGAAAGTTTCAAAGAAAGATTTTTTAAATTGTTTGTTTTAGCTCCTTCGATAGAAATGAGATCATTCATCATACCTCAGCCTTTCCGTTTTAAGCGCTTCTAAATATTTCTTTGCTAGTTCAGCGAACTGCTCTTTTTCCTTCCGATTAAAAACTGCATTTGCGATTTCAGATAAGTGCGTATGTCCATTATCAATAGTTGTTAATAAATGACTTCCCTCTATTGTCAAAAAAGTGAGTAGTTCTCGACCATCTGCATCATTGGGTTTCTGTTGAATATAATTCATTAATTTTAGCTCTTTTAACGCCTTTGAAAGTTTTGTCCTACTAATTCCTAGCAAAACACTCATTTTTGACGGGCGCATCTCAGTTTCAGAATTTAGAATATTTAAAATATCATATTGAAGCCAACTAATTGTTTTAGGATTTAGTCTGGTTCTTTCCGCCACCAATTCACATTGTAAGTTTACTAATACCTCTTCTAAATTATTCATTGAAAACTTCCCCTCAAATTGATTTCTATTTGGAAACTATATCATTTGGGAAATCAGATGTCAAATAGGTAGTCTATCCATCTGGCGCTTATCATTGTTGTGCGTTGATTCCTGCTTAGTCAAGCAGCCTCTTTCGTAGAAAAACGACAAGTTATTGGAATGGCTAAAAAGGAGTCATGATCCAATGAATTTCTGACACTGGAAAACTTAATTATCGGAAATTCATCGGCCCAAACTAAAAATAGAGTACTCAGAAAATAGATATTTCCAAGCACTCTATGTATTAAAATTCTTTCTTTCACTATCAAAGCAAATGATTTAACTCAAACGATCAATTTGAGCAGGACATGCGTACTTGAATTCATTTGTTCAACAGGTTTCCCTCGTTAACCATGGCTGCTTTTCTTAGTGTATGATTCTAAACTAAATTCAGTTTCTTCATAAGGAACATCTTCCGCATATATGCGATTGTATCGCTGCTTAAATTTTCGAAACCCAAACACCACTAACACTTTCACGATTGCATAAAGTGGTATACCGAAAATCAACCCAAACATGCCGAAAAGTTCACCCATTATCCATAGCACAAAAATAATTGTTACTGGATGGATCACCATATGTTTTCCCATGACCTGAGGTTCGATCAGCTCCCCATTTAATAATTGAACAACGATCCAGACAATGCACAACTGAATGAACATCGTAGGAGACGTCATGATTGCAATGATTGCACAAGGGAAAAAGGCGACAACCGGTCCGATATAAGGAACGATAGCTGTTGCGCCAACAAGAAATGCTAAGCTTCCAGAAAAAGGCATGTCGATAATTAAGAAGCCAATAAAAGTCAATGTTCCTATGATCACACAAACGACTAGTTGGCCCTTTAGATAGGCGCCCACCTGATTTTCCATTGTCCGAATGATTTCTTTGACTTCATGACGTAATCTAGGGGGGAAGATACCTAAAGAATACTCTACAAATTGACGGTCATTTTTCAATAAAAAGAACGTGATGATCGGCACTGTCAATAACAACAATAGGACATGGGTAATCGTTGAAAACACTTGTGAAGCACCGAAAATAATATTGCCCAGATATACGCCCACATTATTAGAAACTTGATTTATCCAATTCGCCAGAACCTCGAGTCCCTCATGATATGCTTGTTCATATCTAGTATTTTGTATAAAAGTTTCTATTACTCGTTCAGCTTCAATCAAATAATTTGGGAAGTTTTCGATCAATCGTTCAAATTGTTGGATAAGTAACGGCAGTGCGAGGGCAGTTGACAAGATGAAGGCAGCAGTAAGTGTGCATAATGTAATAATAATACTCAGTACTTTTGAAAGTCCTAGCCCTACCAAAAACTTTACAACTGGTTTAAGTACAAAATATAAAACGAGCGTCATAGTTAACGGAGGAAGAACCACCTGAAATACTTTAACTACTGGCTCAATCAAAAAGGTAAGATTTTTGAACAGCAATAGTGTTGCGCCACCTATAAACAGGACCGCTAAGATGTATAAGAGTGTAGCCCCACCCAACATTTGTATCACTTTATGTTTCTTTTTCATTTCTTCTCCCCGTTCTTTCATTATCTAAATCAATCTTCTTTTCTTGTAAAGATTAGCTCACCCCAAATGGACCTTTTCATTCACTAATCTCCCCCACTTGAGGATTCGATGCGATTTGAAATGAAGACAACTTTTATTTAATAATCTTACCATAATTAGTCATAAAAATACCTCTAAGCTATATCTCTAGCCTAGAGGTGTTTTTCAGATTGATTAATGAGCTATCTTCTCTATATTATTTGACAAACTCCCTTTATTATTTTAGTATTTTCAGAACTTTTTATAATCATTCACAATAAATAAATTTTAATTATCAATGAAAAATCAGCCTCCAAAAAAATTATACCGTTAGCTTAAATGAACATAATAAAAAGAGCCTAATCAAAAATGAAAAACAGGTGAAACATTAATGAATCAAGAACTTTAAAGTTTGCAATTCCTTAAATGAATTATTCTTATATTTAGCGACTCCTATTTTATCTAGACATAGATTTCATTGTAGGTTTCTATACACAATATCGAATAGTATTATTAGAAATTTGATTCAAAAAGAGTGTCCAGAAACGATCATTTTCTGAACACTCTTTCTTCCTCTTATCGATTACTTCTTTTACGTTTTTTAATTGCTACAAATACGAGTGTGACTAACAAAGCTCCGACACTACTTAAAATCAGTTGTCCTTTAATCTGTTGTCCAGTTTTTGGTAAATGATTATTTGAATTACCATTGTTCTTAGGATTATGCGCTTTAGTGTTATATACGTACACCACTTCTTGTCCTGTATCACTGAAGGTGCCTGAAGCATTATCTGGGGTTTCTACTACATACCACCCTGGGATCTCTTTGGCTTCGCTTGTATATGGTAACCCTACTTTTCCGCTTAATACCGTTGGGTCTGCCAACTGATTCCCTTCGGAATCTTGATATTTCACCGTGACTGGTGCTGCATCGCTGCGTTCGTACACGTACACCACTTCTTGCCCTGTATCACTGAAGGTGCCGGAAGCATTATCTGGGGTTTCTACTACATACCACCCTGGGATTTCTTTGGCTTCGCTTGTATATGGTAACCCTACTTTTCCGCTTAATACCGTTGGGTCTGCCAACTGATTCCCTTCGGAATCTTGATATTTCACCGTGACTGGTGCTGCATCGCTGCGTTCATATACGTACACCACTTCTTGCGCTGTGTCACTGAAGGTGCCTGAAGCATTATCTGGGGTTTCTACTACATACCACCCTGGGATTTCTTTGGCTTCGCTTGTATATGGTAACCCTACTTTTCCGCTTAATACCGTTGGGTCTGCCAACTGATTCCCTTCGGAATCTTGATATTTCACCGTGACTGGTGCTGCATCGCTGCGTTCATATACGTACACCACTTCTTGCGCTGTGTCACTGAAGGTGCCTGAAGTATTTGTCGGTGTTTGTGCTACATACCACCCTGGGATCTCTTTGGCTTCGCTTGTATATGGTAACCCTACTTTTCCGCTTAATACCGTTGGATCTGCCAACTGATTCCCTTCGGAATCTTGATATTTCACCGTGACTGGTGCTGCATCGCTGCGTTCATATACGTACACCACTTCTTGCCCTGTATCACTGAAGGTGCCTGAAGCATTATCTGGGGTTTCTACCACGTACCAACTAGGGATCTCTTTGGCTTCACTTGTGTATGGTAACCCTACTTTTCCGCTTAATACCGTTGGGTCTGCCAACTGATTCCCTTCGGAATCTTGATATTTCACTGTGACTGGTGCTGCATCGCTGCGTTCATATACGTACACCACTTCTTGCGCTGTATCACTGAAGGTGCCGGAAGCATTATCTGGGGTTTCTACTACATACCACCCTGGGATTTCTTTGGCTTCGCTTGTATATGGTAACCCTACTTTTCCGCTTAATACCGTTGGGTCTGCCAACTGATTCCCTTCGGAATCTTGATATTTCACTGTGACTGGTGCTGCATCGCTGCGTTCATATACGTACACCACTTCTTGCGCTGTGTCACTGAAGGTGCCTGAAGCATTATCTGGGGTTTCTACTACATACCACCCTGGGATCTCTTTGGCTTCGATTGTATATGGTAACCCTACTTTTCCGCTTAATACCGTTGGGTCTGCCAACTGATTCCCTTCGGAATCTTGATATTTCACCGTGACTGGTGCTGCATCGCTGCGTTCATATACGTACACCACTTCTTGCGCTGTATCACTGAAGGTTCCCGTCGGATTACCTTGAACTTCTTTTATAGTATACCCGTCTATTTCTAACTTATACTCTGGCGTTGTTGCATCAAAAGATTCACCAATATTACCGCTAATTTTTTGAGAAGGCTTCAATTCATTCCCTTCAGTATCAATATAACTCACCGTAACATCTGCAGCGGCTTCTTGATGATTGATCGAAAATTGGTGCAAATAGGTTCCTGAAGAAATGGCGTAAAAACTATATCCATCTGGTTGAGCATAGGATCCGGCAGGATTATTCAGTCGTGCGTTATACTCCATTGTTTCGATACTTTCAAATTCACTTTGAGTAACCCCAGATACAGTAATCCCATCTTCTGTAATACTTAATCTTGAGGAGGGTACCTGTACACCATTCAAATCAAAGTACGTCTGACTAGTACTATTCGATTTTGTAAAAGGAGGCTGATATCCATCAAAATTTGTTAAACGATTAGGCATAATGGAAAATGGAACAAAAAATGATTGATTATCGGGATCGTAATTTAACTCTTTTGCAGATAATGAAGTAATCGCATCATTTCTTCCTGTGTTTTGGCCATAAGCAGCTAAGTTTGATAATTTGGGAAACTCATTTATCACAGTAAAATCTGTCACGCCACAGAACTGTATTCTTAATTCTGTTAGATTTGGTAATGCAACCAGAGGTGCAATTGTCGTAATATTCATATTGGACTCGAAACTTAGCGACTCTAGTCCTTTCATATTAACTATTTTTGAAAATACAGCATCGGTTACATTTGCGGAACTAAGATTTAATCTAGTTAAATTGGCACCAAAGTTTGGTACATTATCATCCGTTACATTAGCACCCATCAAATATACATAAACTAAGTTATTTAACGAAGTGAGAACGGAAAAGTCAGTAACCTGATTTTGGCCGCTCATATAAAATGATGATAGATTTGTTGCATATTCCAAGCCTGTCAAATCAGCAATAGCGGAATCTGCAGCGTAGATATAGAGAGTCTGAAGTTTGCTCATCTGTTCCTTCGTGATTTCGGACACATCTATACCTAAAGATTTAGCAACTACGGATTGTAGTGCTGGATCCGGAAGCCAAGCTGCAAAATCTTCTTGATCATTATTTACTGCGACCTCAGATGGATTTGCAGAACTTTGACTTGTCGTCTCATTTTCAACTTGGCTATTCCCCTGATCTTCGCCAGAATATTTTGCGTTGTTAGAAGAGCTTTGCGTTGTTGTTTCTTCCGTGGATTCATTATTATCTTCTGTCGAAGTATCAGAAGATTCACTTTGCGTTGTTGAAGAATCCAGCGTTGTAATCGAATTACTCATATTTTCAGATTCTTCATTAGTTGCTTGTGCTACACTTTCTTGTTGCTCATCTGATCGAACATTCACAATGGGAACAAAAAAAGAAGGTACTATTAAACTTGCCAAAGATATGTAGGAAAAAATTTTCTTTTTCATCTGCCAACTCCATCGTGGTATTTTTTTAACCACCTATTTTTATATCTCATCTATTGTAGTAATAATGTATTCTATAGTAAATACTTTTCAAGCAAGGACAGAGTTCCTTCAACCAAAAATAATCATTATTTTTATAAGATACTTGGTATTATGTAATAATAGTTCCTCTTTGTTTTTTAACAACCCCAGAACAAAATTTAAAGAATGAAAGTTTCTATCTTTGTTAAATGATAGTTAGTGAAAGTCTTCCCGATGTGGACCAAACGTCGAAGAGATGCCCAGATTCATGATAAGATAGATCATTTCTGCATTACCTTTGACCAATTCTGCTTTTCCCGTGTCATAGTTGGTAAGTGCATAGGATTCAATAAGCACGTTTAGCTTCTCGCAATTTTTCACGTCTGTCCTCTATCGTTCGGTTAGAAATTTTATTACGTCTTCATAGGATTCCATACCTGACTTCAAAATATATTATAAAAGACTACTTTTCCTTGATTCTTTTTCCAGATCACTTTATTTTAAAAATTAGTGAATGGCTAGTTACATCATTCAATTTATATCCACATAATTCTTTATTGTAGTATGGATAATCTTGTTCTACTATTTTTAACACTTCTTCGTCTGAAAAATCAAAATCTTCAATAGTGATAATGAGTTCTCGTAATAATACTAACTTAGAATCTATTCCCATAATTATTGGAATATCAATCCAAAAATTCGCGGACGTTAATGCTTCTATCAATTCTTTTAATTTTTGAACTTGATTTTCAATATAATTTTTTATCAACGGATGTGCTTTTAACTGCTTTTCTTCAAATTGAAATTCTTTGATATATTCAGATAGATTACTGATTTCGATCATAATTTTCGTCCTTTCCAAAATGAAATCAATACTATAAGCCGGTTTCATTTATTGTTTTTCCCTAGATGAAAGCCTCTGAAAGAAGATGCTTCCTTTACAGGTGAACAATGACCTATTTGAAAATTAAAAGAAAAACGCAAGTTGTTTGTTGCGCTGAACTATACACATTAAAGTTGGTTTGAGGTCTAGTTTTTAAAAAGCAATCGTCCTCTTAATAAATAACTGAAATTTCACTCGTTATCCAAATGCCAAGTACTATAAGATCTATAATCTAAGTGGATTGGAAGAACCTTTAAGTATTTGTAAATTTTTATTTATCCTTAGGTAAGAAAGCTCAATTCAATGACAATGCTTTTTTTATAGAAAATGAGTTTCTTTATTCATTTCCTACTACAGCTTATTAATTCCCCTTGAATCTATACCTCATTAATACTACCCTTCGCTTTATTTCAAAATACGAATTTGTTGATTTTTTAAACCTTCAAAATCAACAGTTGGTGATTTATACAAAATAGAAGAATTGCGTTTTTACTTTCATAATGTCCTGACTGATTAGTTGATAGAATTAAAATAATGCATTACTATTCTTTTAAATAGAGTTGAAGAATATGGTCTATTTGTTTATAGTATTTTAGAAAGTTAAGATTACTTTAATCAAATTTCAAAGTCGAAGATGATGTGTTCTACTACTTATATATCTCTATAAGTTACAAAAAAGAGGAGGAATTGTTATCTCAAATAAAAAAAGAACGATAACGGAAATTGCTAATCTATTCAATATTGAACCTTCAACTATACGGTTTTGGGAAAAAAAACAACTAATTTCGTTGAGTAGAGACGAAGAGAATAACTACAGATATTTTGATGCTCATTCTATATTACAGTTAGTTGATATTACTTTTTTTAGAAACTTAGAAATTCCCATTACCGATCTAACCCTTCATTTAAATGGTGATTTGGATCAAAGAAACCAAATATTAAACAATACTCTTATTACCGTTGACAACTGGATCAAACAATTAAATGCTGTATCAAAAGTACTTAATACAAGAATAAAGGATATTGCTCATATCAATCATTGTTTAAACGGAGAGAAAAACCTAAATCTAGAGTTTCCTTTTTCGAAATTTGAACCTCTTGATCTTTACAAAAAAGAACACATTTCTTCTTTATTAAATAATCCAACAAATTTTTTATTATTATTTACTGGAGATCATTTTGATACCATAACAGAAGAAATTGGCATTATAGACATTCCCAATAACACTATTCCTAAAGATCTCCTTGCGGAATCAAGTGAAATATACTTTGGTGGGGCGTTAACTGTTGATAGATACGACTATAGTGAAAATAACTTGAATCAGTTATTGGATGATATACAAGATTCTGCCGATTACTCCAGTGTAGTCGCACAGTACATCGTCGGAGGTTTAGAAAATAATCGGCCTATTGACTACTACTTTTTTTGGCTTCTGTAACTGATCATTATCTATGAAAACAATCAAAGCAGAGGGATTAAAATGAACATTTTCTAAGTAATCATTCCCAAAGTTTCATCATGTATGTAGTATTATTTATCGTAGGAATGATTTCCTAAACACTACACTTTTGCAATCTATTATTTCTCGATTATCAAGATATTCCTTTATAAAATGATGTTAAAACTACTACGTTACTTTAATTGCTTATTATTAAGATATTAAGGTACTATATGTTTCTATTATATTTTTTCATATTGTTAAACACCAAAACATATAGTACCGAAAAAAATCAACTTGTCTTTTCTTTCTTTTTTATTAACCAAACTATTAAGATTACGCTGCCTCCCAAAAAGCTCATTGAAGAAATTACTCCTCCTGTTTGTGGCAGACTCTTCTGAATATCTATTTCTGATGGTTGACTATCTAATTCATTTTGTTCAGAACTTACTGTCTCTTCTCTCTGATAAAATTGTACCCCCGCTTGATTCTCATAAGTAGATGCTTCTACGCTTGGCAAAGAATTTGAATAATTCATATAAAGAGAAATTATACTGAAAAAGAGTACGATTAGTATTTTCTTCATTCGCTTCCTCCCAACGTAGGATCACCCACTAGTTCCCAAGTGATCACTGAGCGATACGTCCCATCATCCACTGGCGTATTCGCCGGCAATCTCAATTGAACGCCTGTCAAAGATCCATTCATTACTTCCCCAATTTGAATCTCTGTTGTACCGTGTTCTCCTTCATATAATTCATTGGGATTGCTCATTGCCCCAACTAACTTCGGAGTGTGGCTCAATACAATGTCTTTTGACGGAACCGTTAACCCCGTATGGACCGTTTCTTGGACACTTAAATCTTTGAGTATCATCGTTGCCCCAGTCAACACTTGCTTTTCTGAATTCACAAATGGACTAGCAGAAACAAAAATGGACCATTGCGTAGTATTGCTGTAATCATCAATCGTAATGGTTGGTGCGTGTTCACCCTTGGCCGCTACCTCTTGATGGCGGCTTGATTGCTCAATGATTCCAAAATTAAAATTTCCATTCGTTACATTAGCCAGCTCCAACCGACCTGGTTCAACCGTAAAAGGCACTTCATAATCACGTAGAATAAATTTCCCAGTACTCAAACGTTCTTCAACACGAATAATTCCGACTACTTGTCCGATTTTGGATGTATCGGGATATTCTTGAAAACCGCTAATCGAGACATGACTGGTGTCAGAAAGATCTAAATATTTTGATATGTTTGCCTCCAATTCTTTTTCAGACATTCCTAACTGAATAGTGGTAGGATTTGGGTGTGCTCGATCAAATGTCAATAGGCTGTATCCATTACTTGTCAATTCAAAATATGCACGATTATTCAAGCTATTTACTCTTTCAGATTCAGAATGGGGGGCGTCATATTTTCTGAGTCGTGTAGGTTCACGATGATAGACTTCGACAATATCGCCAACTTTAGCATTTGTCTCCCCAAAACCGTTCCCAAAGTCAGAAACAGCTGAAGCAATCGTTTGAGTTCCTCTTACATCATACGAATAGGTCAACGTATCAGTGCCTATGACACGCCGCGTGTTATCACCTAAATCATGTATGCTAAAGTTATAATAAATACCAGAAAAATTGTTGTGTACATTTCCTGTCGTGCTTGTCGTTCCTCTTCGAGCAGTGATAATTCCAATGTCGGAATGCCAAGTGTAGATCCCAGCACTATAGTCATTAAACCCACTGAATCTTATGGCGTTTCCGAAAGTAACTGTAATTGGTATCTCGAGTATTAATTGTTGACTAGTTCTGTTATGGTTTAATACTACAGAAGCACTGGTTGTTGTTCCGACAATACTCGTATCTGGAGATTTATTTATATTAAGGGTATACTCATCACTTGATAACAAGCCTCCATTAAGCGAAACATTGGTTATGGCCTGGGTAAGCTGACTTTCCGTCAATCGACCACCTAAATCAATTGTTTGAGGCACAACTTCTGCTGTCAATGCACTCTTCGCATAAACATAGGTCACTTCGATGACTCTTCCTAAAATATAGTTTCCAGAAGCTTCACCTCTGATTTCTAGAAGATAAAATTCGTCCAAATTTAAAGCCTCTGTTGTATATTCCGCCCCTGGCATCCCAAGATTTGACTCAGCATCACCTATCTCCTTTCCAGACTCATCAATATGAGTTACATTGAGTATTCCCCCCAAGGCCATTAAACGTGTACTGGATGTCACATCCGGTTCTCTTCTAACCGTATCGCCACGCATATTTACGACAAATATTCCGAAAGTAAGTTCCCCAAAATCGAAATATCCTCCTAAACCGTCAAAGATAATATCTACAGGCGCATGTTTATTAACAAAACCAAAAATTTCAAGAGTAATCCAACCATTTCCTGGAGAACTATCTGCTCTCGTTCGAAAATCTACATAATCAGACCTAATGTCCGTAAAAAAGGCAGCACTGATATCATTTCCATGCGCATCAACCGCTCGAACACTAAATCTTGAAAACTGATTACTGATTCCATAAACACGTGCCACATTGTACGCTCCGGGATTCACTCCGTTAAACGCAGTCGTAAGTTCCATATTAATAGTAGCGATTAGAATTGGTTCATCTATGTGCCAATCACTTATTGTGCTAGTGACAATGCTAGTTAATCTTTGATTTCTTTGCAATTGATCTTCAATAACTCCCTCGACAGTATCTTCAATTGATGACTCTTCCAGATTTTTTGCACTTGTTTGATCAGAGGATCCATCTGATTCTGTCTCCGATTCTTCTCCCTGCTGCTCCTGATTATTACTAGTTTCTTGGATCTCTTCTTCGTAATCAGATTCACTCGTAGACTCTTCGATCACAGTGGCCACAACGATCGCGGGAAATAAAAAATGAGTTGATAGAACTAGGCTCAACACAAAAACAAGTAAGACTTTTTTCATTGGACTATCCCTTTCTCTTTGGTTTCTGTACTGGAGAATAGGGGACATCCCCTTATTCTCCAGATGCGTTTGTTGGATCCGCGACCAACTCCCAAACTAGTGCAGTTGAGTAAGCCGTATCATTTTTTGTGGTATTGGCTGGAATACGTAAGACAACGCCATCAGTCTGTCCTTCTGCATTCGCATTCCCCAGAGCTAGTGTCCATGCACCGGCACCCTGTGAAGCATTGGCGGTTGCCAAAGTTTGTGCGGCTTCTCCTAATACAATCTCGTTTTGATTCGCAATGGGCGTAGCTGATGTGGGATTCACATAACGCAGACCACTCAAGGTGATCGTTGCTCCTTGCAGCTCATGTCCGCTTGCATCACTCAATTGTTTAGGCTGTGAAACTTGCAGCTCCCAGCCTAATCGATCACTCCCACGACGATCTTCTGTTGCGACAAATGGTACCCGTCCTTCTTCTGATGTACCAGAAAATATATGGTCCAATCGTGCCTCTTGAACGATTTCACTTGAAATATTCGGAATCTTACCAAAATCAAAGTTTGAAACATAATTGATTCTTAGTCGGCCTGGGTGGGGGTTAACTGGTACTTCAGGATCTACTTCTTCTCCTGGATTTTCTGGATCTGGAATCACCGGATTAGATGAATCATTTTCTAAAATAATCACCGTTCCCTCTGTCCTTGCGTTCGTCGCATCCTCATACTCTACTTCTGCTGCCTGACTAATTAATGTACCTAGTCCCATACTTCCCGCTAAAAGTGCTGCTGCTATTGTGATTGTTGTTTTCTTCATTGTTCATCCTCCAATTTTTTTGTTTTTTCTTTGTTTTGTTCGTACGTGTTGCTTTCTTATTCTCCTTTATTCTCAATTGATTTAGTATTTTTCCCCTTCCGGTTTCAGCTGGATGAACACTATAAACCAGCATTTTTTTAGAGCGATTCAGCCTTCTTTCTCCCATTAATTCTAATCCATCTGCCAATAATCAGGAGAATAAGAAGTCCAATTCCCCCTAAAATCAGATAAGATAGATAAGGCGTCCTCTCATCAATATTCACTGCACTTTGGTTTAACTGGCGGGCTTCTGACGCGGCAATCGTGAAATTTTCTTCAAAATGATACTCCTTCCCATCTGCTTTTACCCTCATTTTAAGAACATAGTCCCCAGCCTTTATGGGTCGTTCCCCCGTTGGTATACCAAAATTAAAATTAGAATTGGGCGCCATGCGAAGATCGTAGACATCGTACGTATAAATCGCTGCTTTCCCCCCTTTTTCAGTCACAGTAGATTCAACACTCATATTGCGAACAATCGATGCTGCACTATTTTGAATGTTAGCTTCAATAAAGTTTCGATAATTTCTTTGTCCTGTTGTAATGTCTTTTAAATGCAAGTCATTTTCAACTGTTTCCCCGTCTTTTTTGTTTAACAAAATACCAACGGTGTACGCAACTTCATGAACTACTGTTTGTTCGCTTATATTTTTAACTTCTTCCATAAACCGAATCCCTCCGAGAATGTCTCCCGCCCAGTCTTCTTCTGGGAATAAAACTACTACTTTCATGGTGACAAAACCTAACGCTGGAATCGTACGTTTTGCTTCGTCAATCTTGACCAATTGATCCATTCGATGCGTTAATGAATCATCGTACGTGTCTTCTGCCAAATAACCAGGGATACCATTTTCATTGGTGGAAGCGGGATTCACCGCAGCTTTTACCGTAATTGCTACATCAGACGCATTATAAATCCTAATAGAAACTTCACGTTTTTCTCCCGGCTGACCGTCGAAATGGTAATAGCCTTGCGCATTTACATTTCCATCCTCATCTAACGTTTGAATCGAAAAATTATTCACCTCATCTGCATAGCCTGTTTGATAAAAAAAACCAAGACTTAGGATTACCGTAAATAGAATCCATCGGATTGCGTGTTTCTTTCGTTCTTTCTTTGTTTTCAATATAATTTCCTCATTTCATAAAAGTGAGATAGTTCATTATTAAATATTTAATTCACAAATTAATATACGGGTTAAACCAGGTTTAAGGTCAATGCCTTTTTTTCAAAAAAAAACTACAAAATAAAAAAAAATTCAAAAACAGACTTGTAAATGCTGATTTATTAGGCGTTTTCCGGAAAATAAATTAAAATGATCTTTCTTAATTTTTATAAATTAGCATTTATAATAATCAACAGTCTTATTATTTCCTTTCCCACTTGAAATATATTGAACAATTGATTTAATAAACTCAGCTCTATAGAATCCTTCTCTCTTAACACGTACAATGTACTTTCTGATTGCTTTCAATATCAACTTCTAGCAATCCGTCAAAAATAATCTGAGCGCTCGCCACTTTTTTTCTAGAGGAGCTTTTTGATTTACCGATAGGTTGAATGATAATCCCATCTTTCATTACGTTTGTTGAATTTTGTTCAAAAAACAATACAAAATACGCAACGGTAGTTACGTATTGTTACATATGTTCTTTCCGCAACAATTAAAGTGTCTCTATTTCTATAAACTTTCTTTTTAAATGAACAATATTTTGTATATCAATAGACACAAAACGAAAGCTACGTGCTTCAATTGTCATAAAAAAAGAGGGTCCAGAAACTAGTCATTTTCTGAACACTCTTTTAATAGTTTCATAATGCACATTCCATTATCCGAAATTTATTTTTGCGCAACATATTTAGCTGCCAATAATGATTTGTATATTTCATTCGGCAAAAAATCCATGGAATATACTCTACTGTTCTCTGAAATAATACCTTTTTGATCTAGTTATTGAATTACTTAAGGAGTTATGAAATAAGTAACTAGAAAGGATCAAAACCTTTTAAGTTTCTGTTCACTTTTGATGAGCTGTTCTAATACTCACAAATCTGATTTTTAAGTGAACAATGAGTTGTATCCGATTCTATAGATACAAAAATAAGCTACTCGTTCAGAAAATAAACGAGTAGCCTTGAACTGCCAAAATCTCTAAGGTGTAAATTCTTTAATTTTGTAAAAAAATGATTATTGATACAAGAGAATTTCCTTAACAATTTTGATTGAATCTACCATAAAAAACGATCTTCCTACTTAAGTACATAAAAAAGGTATCTAGAGAGGATTCATTTTCTAGATACCTTTCTTTATAAATAGTTCCCAGCGAAAGGAAACATTGCTCCTAAAATATAAGCGTATGTTCACTCGTTTTTCTATTATACACTCAAAAAATTATTCAAGCAGCACGACTATTGCAGGGAAAACCGAATCTATCTTAGAGATTCTATGCTATTTTGCTTTGTTTGCTTCATCGACAGCTTGTTGCGCTTTTTCCTTACTTCCATTGCTGTCATTAGCTTTACTAATTGCGGCTTGCAGTTCACTGTCCACTTGACTCAACGCATCATTGGTATTATCGACGTCTATGGAGCTATCGCTTAAACCGGCGTCCGCAGCAACTGCGTTCGCATAATCCTTTAGCTTCGTATTTGCAGATTCTAAATCTTTTGCATATTGCGCTACCTTATTAACATTGGCGTTCGCACCACTTACAGCAGCAGAAGCTTCACTATTTTGGGCTTGCACGTTTTCGATTGTTTCATTGGCCGCTTGTAAATCACTTTCCGCTTTTGCTTTTGCTGCTTCAGCTTCCGCTTTTTCTTGGACTAGTTGTGCTATTTGGGCTTTTTGACCTTTAATCTCTATCCCCAAAGCGCTTAAAACTTGTGCAATTCTTATGGAATCGTCTTTTGTCCCCAAAAAATGAAACGTCGTTGCAATCGCTGCATAGGCGCCCACACTAAATGAAAAGATCATTCCCAGTGCAGCAAGAGCTAGGACACACCCTTTCTTATGCTCTTCAATATACCTTCCGATCCTTGTTTGTTTCCTTCTTTCTCTCATACACTTCTTCCCTCTCTCATTTTAATTATTTATACTTCTATCTTTCGATAGTTTTTTTATATTGTTTGCTAACTTAGACGATGATAGTCGCTACTCACTCTCTCATTACCCTTTGTTGAACAGCAACTAAAATAAACTCAGTTACAAATCGACTCCATCCCATCCATAAATGAAAAATGGCCAATATCAATGTCCTAGATTTGATTACAAAGTAAATCATCAGAAAACCAGTTCTGCCGGAACACTATTGTGACATTAAGCACAATGTATAGTTTATCAAACCTCGTTTGTTCGAATCATTTTGGTCTGGTATTTCGGACTTTCCAGATTTGCTGAATTCCACTTTCCTTTTATAAACCTATGAAAATAAGCAATAAAAAAAAGAGTTCAAAAACGTTTTAGTTTTTTGAACCTTTGCTTCTGTAATCCCCTATACTTTTTGAACTATATTTACACAAAGCGCCTATCTATGAGTCACCTTGCATGGCGCTGTCTTAAACATTATATTTAGTAGCTTCTAACTTCAACATAGATTTAATACACTGGAATCAGCATGTTACTCCAACAATAACGAGAACATTTTTGATAAAGGTGCTTGATCAAGTTCAACCATGATGTCTAGCATTCTTGTTGCCATTGTTCTTCCCTGCTCCTCATTGACTGTCCTCATAATCAGTAATCCTTCAAAAAATTTGTACAGCGTTCTCGAAAAAAAGTCTTGGAAACTGGTGGATAACAACCCCAATTGGGTAAGTAAAACTTCTGCAAACTCATACTGATTTTTTACAAATGTATATTCAATAATATTAATCAGGAGACCACAATATACTTCTCTGCCTTTCTCAAATTGAATATAATACTCCAGCAGTTTAGAAACTCTTTTAAAAAAGATAAATATAAATTCGTGATCTAAAAAATCTAGTGTATTGGCAAATAAATGTATTTCTTGAAGCGTCCAGCTTTCAATCCCCATTAAATAGGACAAAATCAGTTGCTTATCTTCTTCTAAAACGACAGCGGTATTGTATACTCCATAAACTTCTAAATGCTGTAAAATTCTTATTCTCGAGCGTACCTCAGCCACTCTGATCGCATTTATTTGTCCTGATTTTCTTTCTAGTTCTTTTAAAAGTAACGCTAATCCTTTTATGTCTTGCTTATTAGATAGGTTGGCGTAATGATAAGTGTAATGATTTTGTTCATTTAATTTATAGCCATTGGCAATAAACAAGAACTCGCTAATATCCATAGACAAGTTTTCTAATATCTTAATAAGGACATCAGAAGATATATTATGTTTCCCTTTCTCAAATTCAATCGCATATGATTTTGAGATAATATTTCTATAGACTTCTTTTTGACTAAATCCTTTTTTTAGCCGTATTTCTCTAATCGTTTCTCCAAACATGCATTATCCCTCTCTAAAAACGTGATACATTTCTAAATAAAACTGAGTAATACTAAAGTGCATATCATAAAAAACCATTTCATAAATTATTCTCCTTTTCTATTTTTGATGTTCTATGGCACCTAAAGATTATGCTTTCACTGAGAATCTAGACAAAGACTGATCACAATAGCTTCAGTCTTTGCCTATTTTGATTTCTATACAGTTTCTGCGTACCCGGCAGATGACGTTTGGAGAAAATTATTATCCAAATCAATTAATTAAATTGATTAGTTCTTTGTTTTCTTCACTCTTATGCTAACTACACCTAGGACACTTATAACTAAAAAACCTACAGCTTGTAAAATATTGGAAAATAGCGTACTTTCACCAGTCTTTGGGAAAGTATGACCGTTGTTTTTAGATAAAATATTAGAAAAAGCAGTGTCTTTTTTGATAGCTCTCATGGGAACGCTTTTTTTAGCTGAACTTAAAAACCTAACAGGTTTCGCTACAACATCCGTTTTTGTCTTTTCTTTTGATGTTGATCCATTTGTTCGGTTCGATCCTTTTCCACTAGTTTCGGCTATCCTTGTATCTTCTTCGGACTTTGTTGCTTCTGTTGTGGTTGGTACGGCTTCTTTTGTGATCGTTGTCGTTCCTAATGTCGGATCTGTTGTTGTTGGTTGTTCTACAGTTGCTTCAACGGTCATTCCCGTTTGACTTTCTATTGTTGATTCATTTGTTTGGTTTGATCTTGTCTTTGTGGTACCAGCCATTCTTGTATCTTCTTCGGGCTGTGTTGCTTCTGTTTTGGTTGGTACAGCTTCTTTTGTGATCGTTGTCGTTCCTAAGGTCGGATCTGTTGTTGTTGGTTGTTCTACAGTTGCTCCAACAGTCATTCCCGTTTGACTTTCTACTGTTGATTCATTTGTTTGGTTTGATCTTGTCTTTGTGGTACCAGCCATTCTTGTATCTTCTTCGGACTGTGTTGCTTCTGTTTTGGTTGGTACAGCTTCTTTTGTGATCGTTGTCGTTCCTAAGGTCGGATCTGTTGTTGTTGGTTGTTCTACAGTTGCTCCAACAGTCATTCCCGTTTGACTTTCTATTGTTGATTCATTTGTTTGGTTTGATTTAGATTCTGTGGTACCTGCTGTTGTTAACATTTGTTGGTGTACCGATGTTCCTTCATCTTGCACTTGTATTTGAACTAATTCGTTCGGTTTGTCTGAGTCAGGTTCCTTTAGTTCAGGGTAATATGATGAGCCTTGTATTGATTCTAATGAATCGGAGACGATCTTGCCGTATTCTCTTGTTTCATCATTGAACCAGACATTGCCGTCCTTAGACCATCTATCTCCCTTATCATCAACTGCTCGGCTTTCACTTAAACGTGTAACATGATGACCATTGATTGTATCCGCATGAGCTTCCGCTGCAAACACTAGAATAAATCCCGCAGCTAAAGTAGTAGTTATAACTCTCTTTTTCATTATTTACTCTCCTATAAATTTCTAAATAAATGTTTCAGCTGAGCATCATTGTGATAAAAAACACAACCGAAAACATTTTTAAATTCATTCCTAATTTTCTGAAACTAATCTTGCAGTTTTCATTATAGTCTCCTTTAAATAAAATTTGCATTAAGTCTTATATTTGAGACCATCTTATTGGCCATATTTAAAATATCTTAAATATAGATCTTTTATAAATAATTCTGTTTATGAGTTATCCGTAAAAAGGGTCATAAACTATTAAGTTTCTGACCCAATCAAATAATTATTCAATCAACCATAAAATGATTTTTCAATCTAAAAATGAGTGATTTACGATTCTATGGTCACAAAACAAAATGATTGATCTCAATTATTTTATATAAAAAATGAGTTCAGAAATTAAGCATTTTCTGAACTCTCTTTTACACTTACCAATCACCTATATATTATTATCAAGTTATTACTTTTTAACTTATTTTTTACAACTAAATTTTTATTCATCACCAAGACCAGGATTATCCACTTTAAATTCGTCGTCTCTTATTTATCTTTGTAACTTCAATAATTAGTATCTGAATTGATTCAGCAAATCGATAAAATAATATAAACACAGTTACTTTCATACCAACTTTTATACTAAACACTTAATTGAAATCTATTGAAAATTAGATTTATTTAAGTGATATTCTTTTAATTTCCTGTTCCAAAGCTCTTTATCTACTCCATCTATTTCTCTAATTACTCTAGCAGGATTGCCACCAACGATAGTATTTCCAGGGACATCTTTCGTTACTACAGATTTTAAGAATCAGGTTGTGATTAATAAAAATTACACTATCCAATCATTCAACTCTTCAAATTTCCCTAATTTATCAAAGTCTTATCTTAAATATCTTTCGTTCTCAAAAACTGTCAATGTGGAATTCGGTATCACTTTCACTAGATTTAAATTTCCTTGTTCAGTCAAAGCGTTGTATCAGTGTAATTGTTTATCCATAGGTGAACAATAAATTATAGCTTCTCTGTTGCAATATTTTTAGATAAATAGTATTCAAAATTTATATCCATAGATAGTAGCATACCGATAAACTCTTCCTTAGGACAATTAAATTCGGATTCTATCCAAGATTTTATCATAGAAAGAAAGCCACTTATATGATAAACACTATACAGATTCATCTTAAAGCCCACAGCATGGTCTCCATATACTTCTTTCCATTCATCTGAAACAGATTTTTCCAAAAAATTGGTTAAATCTGAGAAGAATTTTGTGTCGTAATCGTTTCTAAATACCATTTTACATACTGATTTATTGTTTATAATGTACTCAACAACATGCCTAAAAAATTCTGTCATTCCATTTTTTTGTTTATCCATTATCTCTTTCAAATCTTTCACAACACTATCTTCAATTTGTTCATATAAGTCATATATATCTTTATAGTGACTGTAAAATGTAGCTCTATGAATATCCGATTTGATACACAATTCTTTAACTGTAATTTTCCTCAACTCTTTGCGTATCATGATTTCTGATAAACCTTCTTGTAAAGCTTTCTTAGTTTTTCTAACACGAGGATCTTCATTAGTGCTTTTCATATATACCTCCATTTGTTTACATATATTCGATGGGAATATTCAGCATAAATATTAACGCTAATATAATTATGTATATAAGAAAATACTTTTCACAAGCTTTTTATTCAGTATTGTACACTACATATAAAGATTGTCTATTAAGCGACACTTGTACTACTTATTGAATATTGTATTGAAAAAATCAGTAGATTAAACTTATGACTATAAACATATTTACTACATAATTATGATTAGGAGTGAAGGGCAAAAATGATAGAATATAAAAAAATGGAGAAATCCTACCTTTATCAAGCAGCTAGAATGAATGCTATTAGTTTTTCTGATTACCCTCTTGTGGGTAAAATTCGCAACGAATTTGAAAGTAACGAAGCTTTTATTGATTTTTTGACTGAAGCTCTTAAAGTTTACATCTATGCTCATAGTAAGAAAAATACAGTCTTTTTAGGTTTTGAAAACAATAAAATTAGATCTTTTGCTATCTTAGTTAGTCCTCGTGATAAAAAAGTAAATTTCTTTGATTATATGACATCTGGTGGAGTAAAACTATTAACAATGGCTCCTATAAGCAAAATTTTCTCACTATTACAACTGTTAAGCACCGGGCATAAAGCTGTAAATAGTTTTGCAGGAAAAACGTGGATGCTAGAATCATTGGCTGTAGACTCTTCCCAACGAGGGAAAAACTATGGAAGTAAAATGATCAATGATTGTCTTTTACCATATATAAAAGAAAATAAGCCCCAAAAAAGAACAGAGTATTTCATCACATTTACTAATACTGAACGAAACAGACGATTCTATTCTAAAAATGGTTTCTTTGAATTCGATTCATCGGTAATTAAAGATGGTAATCAAAATATAGGTAACTGGAGTTTTAAAATGGATATCAACTAATTTATCTAATATAAGTTTCTATCGAAAAGCAATCCGGAGTAAATTTGATTTAAAAAACTATATTCTAAGAATTGAAGCTTGCGGCGAGTTTCATATACTCACAAATTACAACCGAATCTTTAAGTGATCTCTATTCAAGTTCATTTATCAATGATCTCCACATATAAGGCATCAAACATGAGTTAATAGCAAGAGCGTGCAGCGTTTAAAAGTAGTCAAAATTAAACTATAAGTATCACATATTCAAATAATGAAATACAAATTCTTTATAAACTTAAACTTTACCCATTTCATTAATTGTTATTGTCTAAAATTATGTTCGTCAATTAAAATAAATGATATCCAGTTAATCAATTAATCAGATTGGCTGACAAAAATAGTGTTACATTGGAGGTCCTTATGTCAGTTTTAGTTTTAGGCGGTGCGGGTTACATTGGTTCAAATGCAGTGGATATGCTTATCAATCAGGGATATGAGGTCGTAGTCGTTGATAATCTTTGTACTGGATTTAAAGAAGCTGTTCATGACAGAGCAAAGTTTTACGAGATAGATATACGAAACAAAAAGTTACTGCGTTCTGTTTTTGAAACTGAAAATATTGACTCTGTGATGTATTTTGCTGCCTTATCTCTAGGTCGTGAATCTGTCGAACAGCCCTTAAAATATTTCAACAATAATGTTTACGGAACACAGATTGTTCTTGAAGTCATGCAGGAATTTAACATAAAATATATTGTCTTCTCTTCGTCTGCTTCAGTCTATGGCAATACAGAAATGAATCCTGTTCATGAATTAATACCTACTGCACCAATAAATCCCTACGGATGCTCTAAAGTAATTATGGAGACAATGATGGACTGGGTTAGCCGATCATCCAACATGACATTTGTTTCTATGCGCTATTTTAATGTCGCTGGGGCTAAAAAGGATTTTACACTTGGTGAAGTGCGTCCTCGTCTGATTCCTATTATTCTAGAAGTGGCTCAGAGAAGGCAAGAAAAGATAACCATTTTTGGGAACACTTATACTACTCATGACGGTACCTGTGTACGTGACTACATTCATGTCTTAGATTTAGTTGAAGCACACATATTAGCCTTGGAATATTTAAAATGTGGTGGTGCGAGTGAAATTTTTAATCTAGGATCCTCGAAAGGTTACTCTAATTTAGAAGTGATAAATGCAGCTGAAAAAGTTACAGGGAAAAAAATCCCAGTTGAAATCGTTACGAGTGTCGTTGGAGATGCTTCTTCTTTAATAGCTTCAAACAAAAAAATTAAAACTATTCTTGAATGGGAGCCTAAGTATAGTGGAATTGAGGAAATTATTTCTGATTCTTGGGGATGGCAAAAAAAATACCCAGATGGTTACTCGAATTGATTAGTTAAATAACCTGTTCTTTGACATTTAGTGTTGGTAGAACCAGAAAAATGGTCACATTCATCTCAGCGTGAATGTGACCATTTTCTATTTTCAACATGTGTTCTATCTTTAAAATATATTTATTTTATCACTTTTGAAAGTTATAAAAAAAGATAAGGTAATAATATAAACTAAAAATAAAGGGAAATCATTAATCTTAATTTAAACATCTAAGTTGATTATACTCAGAATCAACCAACGAAATTATTGTGAATATTTTAGAATAATAAGATATTATATATACGGTTATTGAAGTCGCTAATACCAGTTGGACTATTATCAATAAAGTATCTGGTTGCAAATTTGATAAAATGAAAAGGATCTTTTTGGGGAAAAATTTTATAACAGTTTTAGAAACAGGCACCATAGTAATGCAATATAACTTAATTTTTAGAAATATGAGAATAAGAATAATTAAAAGCCCGTATCCCCGAAATAAATTATTTTTAAATCGAGTATTTCTAATTTTAAACACTGCAGAGGTTGCTCTTTCTAGATATGATGAGAAGTAAATTATACCCAGATCCTCAACTTTAAATTTTGTGATAAATTTAAAGTAAATATGTTTAGAAATAAACTTAGTAACAGGTTTTAACATCAATATCGTCTCAAAAAAAATATATGTCGTGACTATTGATTTCAGTTTAAACGTTTTATTAATTAGTATATATATGAAGAAAACTACAATAACTAAAAAGAAATAAATGTATTGCTTTGCTATAGTACTCTCTTTAGAAATATAACTTTGTACTTCAGTAACGTAACTGCTTCTTTGCCTAAAAAAAGCTTTGACACTTTATTAGCTATTTTCTCTCACCTCGAATCTTTCTTTTCTATTTTAAATTAACTAATCTTATTACATTCGTATTCTCAATTTCTATATGGTATAAAAAAAAAGATATAAATGTTAAGTTTCTGACCCTCTTTTCTTGTTCTATAAAAAAAAACCGAGAGGAAAGATCCTCTTCGGCTTCTGACAATAATTTTAATTTTGGCTAGACGCAAAATTCCCCATTGAAATGGACACTCTATTCCAACTATTAATTTGAGTAATTAATAGTACTAGTTCAACATATTCTTTTTCATCATAGTAATCGCGTACACGAGCATACAAGTCTTCAGGAACTTTTAAATCTGAAATTAATGTTATAGCTTCTGTAAGCTCCAAAGCGACCTTTTCTGCATCCGTATAAAAATCACACTCTCTCCAAGCACTTATACAGTAGATTCTTTGTTCTGTTTCCCCTAATTTTCGAGCATCGCTGCTATGGAGGTTTAGACAAAAAGCACAGCCATTGATTTGAGAAGCACGAATTTTAATAAGCTCTCGTAGATTTTTATCAATCTCTGTTTTACTTAAGTATTTTTCCATTTCCAACAAGTGTTTCATTCCATCAGGTGCTGTTTTATAATAATCAATTCTTTGTTTCATTTCACTTTCTTCCTTCCTATTGACGCAATCAACCAATTAATTTCTATAAAGTAAATATGATAATTTGTCTTACAATGATATTTAAAAAATTACAAACTATTAGAGGGTGATAAATTTTTCGATCGCACGTAATACGCCATCTTCGTCATTTGATTTAGTAATGAAGTCTGCTTGTATTTTGACTTCTTCAAAAGCATTTTTCATTGCAACACTGATACCTGCTTGAGAAAATAGTTCGATATCATTAAACCCATCACCAAATGCAATCGTCTCAGATTTATCGATGTTCAAAATCGATTGAAGTTGGGCAACTGTTGTTCCTTTATGAACATTTAAGTTCGAAATATCGATCCATGCTGCTTCTGAAGCAACAACATAGGCTCTATCCTGAAATATTGCCAATTCCTTCACTGTTTCAAAAGAGCGTAATTGCGGATCGTATACAGTAATTTTAACGAAATTTTCTGTTATATCAGCAAGATTTTCTAAGGTTTCTAAGATCTCGTATGAGCCTCTCGCCTTTTTGATATCTTGGTCTCTTGTCGTATTTTTTACGTATGCGGCGGTCGGTGTGCAAGCTATAATTACATAGTCGTCTGCAATTTCGTTTAACTTAGCGATAATATCTAAACCTATTTTATTAGGAAGCAATGACTGATAGATATAGTTTCCTTTATGTTTTATCCGTGTTGCACTATCACCTAATATCCATATATCACTTGATAATTCTTCACCAAAAATTTTTTCTACTCTTTCACATTGTTTTCCTGTACATGCAGCAAACGTGATGTACATTCTCTTCATATCTTCATGAATCTTTTTAAAATATTCTTGATTGAACTTACTATCACTATTCAAAAAAGTTCCATCCATATCACTAATAATCAATTTTATCATTACTATTCCTCAATCTCAGTAGTAGATTTGTGAACTAGATCAGTTAGGTCTATACAAAAAGATCCCACTCATAATTCAGCATTTGTTTAGCCTCCATCATAATTTCTGACTCAGACAACAATGCTGTTCCTTGTGCTCTAACAATCCCAAGTCTAGAGAACCCCATGATTTCCTCAAACATCTGCTTGAGATAATTGTATGAGAAGTCCATTTTAGAATATCGGTCATCATTTGTGTAAATACTACCGCTTGCTTGCAGGAAAAGTATCTTATAATCATCGACCATTAAACCAACAGATCCTGTTTCGGTATATTTAAATGTCTCACGAGCAATCAAGATATTATCCATATAGTCTTTCAAACGAGACGTCACATTGAAATTATGAAGGGGGGATACAATCACGATTCTATGATGATCTTTAAATTGTTGTAACAGAGTCGTAGAAGTCTCATCAATTTTCATTTCATCTTGCGTTAAGCTCTCTCCAACTCGTTTTTTCTCCCAAATTGCTAATAATTGACCTTGCTCAACTCTTGGAATGTCCATATCATAAAGGTTGATAGTAGTGATTTGATTTGGATCAAATTGCTCATGAAACTTACCTAAAAATAAGTCTTGTAGCTTACTTGAATAAGTTGTTTTTTTGTTGAATTCAGGGTGGGAATTAATTAGTAAAGTTTTCATGTAATTACCTCTTTTCTTTTGATATACTTACTATACTACGAAAAGGTGTCAGAACATGATACCGTTTAAGGAGAGACTATGAAAAAGTCAGAGCGACTAAATAAAGAATTGATTTTTTTAAAGAACAAAAATTTTTTCAACTTAAAAGATCTTATGGAAGAATTTAATATTTCTAAAAGTACTGCTTTACGTGACATTGAATCTTTAGAAGAAATGGGGCTTGCTTTGTACTCCGATTATGGGAGAAGCGGCGGATATCAATTAATGGATCAGTCACTATTAACGCCTATTTATTTTGATCAAAATGAAATTTTTGCGATTTTTTTTGCCTTGAAAGCACTAGAACTGCTTTCTAGCACTCCTTTTGATAAATCCTATACACATATCCAATCAAAACTCATGGTTACTTTAACAAGCAAGCAGCAAAAAGAGATAGAAACACTTTTAACTGTTGTAAAGTACTACAATACAGCGCCATTAAAAACACAAACAAATCTAGCCAAAATACTTGATTCTATCCTAAATGAAAAAGCGATAAAAGTGACCTATGCCCAGTTTGAAGAAATTGAAACAATACTGCAAAGTAATGAACTTTTCTATCGAAACGGGATTTGGTTTTTTAGTGCCTACGATTTTACGACCCACCATTGGGGAACTTACCGAAGTGATTGTGTTGTAGCGAGTGAGATCTTAGAAGAATTTGATCAGTCGTTTTCTATTGAAGAACTAAACCAAATTCAAAAAAAATATGAACAAAATTTTCATGATATACCTTTTCGTTGTCGATTAACGGCATTTGGTAAAGAAATCTTTCATAAACACAACTATCCTAACATGTCCTTAGAGATCAAGGATGGCATTTCTTACATCGTTGGTGGATATAATCAAAAAGAACTTCCTTATATGACTCATTATCTATTACGCTTTGGTAATTGTATAACAGTCGAATATCCTGAAGAGTTAAAGGACAGCTATTTGAAAGAGCTTCAATTGATATTGAAAAAATATTTAAAATGAGAATGATTCAAACGCTCTCAAACTTATTTTAAACTAAAAAAGTATCTTGACCGATATGGGTTAAGATACTTTTCCCTATGTAATCACAAGCATTGTAATTTTGATATAAGATTGATAACTAAAAACTCTTAAGTTTCTGACCCCGTTAAGAATTTGTCCAAATACTTATAAAAATGATTTTCAAATGAACAATCATTTAATTTAAAAGTTTAAGGACATAAAAATAAAAATCTTCACTGCAATTATGGTATCTAAAAAGAGTGCTCAAAAAATAGTTATTTTCTGAACACTCTTTTAAATAGATTCCTCAACACCTTGATGATTTAATCATTTGGATATTATTAACAAATAAACCACATAATTTGCTGCACTTTTCAACGCACCCCACCATATTCTTCATATAATTTAGTCATCATCCATTGTATCTAACTCTTGGTCTGACTTTAATCTCTCACATATTAGGCTGCAGTTTCATTGGTAAATTCAATGATTAAAGAATGATGATAACATTTTAGACTATATTATGCTATTTAGCAGTTCACCCATAGTGGCTACAATATACATTTCCTCTGTTTCAAAAATAATATTGTTTTTACTAGAATAAACATTATATATCTCGTGTCCTACTTTTTCACTAATATCTATTTTTTTAATACAGCACATAGTTTTATCAAATAAGTAGATGGAATCTTCTGCAAAAACACAAATATAATCATTAAATTGTCGAAGTTCAAATATAGTAGCGTCACACCCAATTTCTTTTACTTCAGTTAAATGGCTATACAAATTACATTTAATCATTATTTGTGTTTCTACATCAGTATATGCGATTAAAAAGATATCACCATTAGCGGATATTGTAGATATAGCCCCTAGATCAATGAATGTCGAAGTTAAATGATGAGGGAGTACCGCATTAAATCTATTTAAATCTATATTGAATTCTACTAATCCATAGTGAGCCCAATCGTTTTCAGCGGATAGTATTCCTTCTTCATTATACGCAACTAATACTCCGCTTGGAGATGGCACTATATTTAGTATTCCATTTCCTAATACAGTAATAGAATTATTTATAAAGATAGCCTCTTCATCAACCATCGAAAAAAATAGATACCACTCATTTTTATACATCATAATCTCATGAATCTTAATTTCCTTTTGTTCGAACAGTTCATGCTCAAAAGTATGAATTATTTTATCTTCTTCAAAAATTTTAATAGTAGATTTTTCTTTTGAAAATATACATAAATTGTTTTCTGTGGGTGTAGTTAAGATTGTTAGGTTATCTTTTAATGGTAATTCTCTCATCATATGCACCTGCACTTTTTTTCGTCGTTGATGATAGCTCTAAGATCTGTGACCGTCCCGCGTTCTTTTAACTAATCGGAAAACATAAAGAAACTCAACAATCCATATTATAACAATTCGAGTAATTTTTATAGCAACGAAAAATCCTACCCAAGTAGTGATTGTTACCGGAATTTATCCATATGAATTAAATTTATTCAATGGATTACTATCCAAGTGGGCATACACATTATAGATTCTCTTAATCGATATTTAGTTAGATAAAAATTCCGTGAGTTAAGTAGGTCATAAAATAATTTTGTACGCCAAATTTTTTGAAGATACGTTAAATAAATTAGTTTTAAAATGAAATCTGTAACCTTTAAAATCTAAAGTAGGTTCATCTAGCAGATTATCGCTTCTAAATGAAAAATTATAATTAAAATCTATTACTCCTTGAAATTTGAGGACGACCTTTGAAGATGTTTCTAGAGAACTCAATAACAATAATAGACTTGCGTTTTCATACATATCACTTTCCATACCTTCTTCACTGGTTAACATACTAACACTAGCATATGATAGCGATCCATCTAAACTTAGTATCATATCCGAGTAAAACTCCATTTTTTCAACAAATGAATCATGAAAATTTCCATACTTTTCATTCAAATATCCTACTTCATCCGAATTATTTATATAACTCCACAATTCACATTATCTCCTTTTATTAAATTTCTTATTATATCTTGGGTACTTTTGGCCATTTACATTTCTATTGTTCCAGCTGTGCTTGTGTGGAACATGGGGATGACGTTTAGCATTACTGTGATTACTGTAATCGATATCAACACGCGGCTTCTTTTCTTTATCAAAAACATTGTTTTGTGTATTCTATCATTTTTTATAGAGATTTTTTTTTGTTATAGTTATATTTTTTATTCTACATCCCTTAATGCCTTTATAAGGCCTCACGAGCTATAAGAAAGATTTGGTGTAGATTTTTTAATTTTATTAGAAGCTTAAATAATAACCTATACCTGTTCCGGACAACCTTGTTACATTTATATAAATCCTTATGCCAGCTACTATCGAAAAATGCCCATCAGGATCAAGAAAGTCAAACATTACAAGCTATATAATAAAGTGCCATTAAATACTACTTTTAGATTTCAATAGTATTTAATGGCACGCATATCCGTCATAACCCTAAGAATTGATTTTCGCATAATTAACTCTCTTCAATCTGTTTCATGAAAAAGAATATCATAATTCAAAATCATCATTTTTATGGGGTATATTAAAGTGAGAGGTATGCTTGATTCGATCTCAATCTAAATTTCAAAAAATTAATCAAATAGTGCGGTACGATCAAAAATACACTTAATTCCTAATCTTCATCTTTTCGATTTAAAAATACAATTTGTTCAATTGTAATATCCCCTGCTTTCTGTAGTTTATTGAAATCAGTCAAACTAATTGAAAAGTATTGGTCTGGTATATTTTCATTAAGATTTTCCTGCTCTCCTTTTTTTCTTTTAGCAGATAATAGTTGAAAATAAACATTTTTATCATCGATAAAATGAGCTACTGCTCTGAAAGCTGAAAGCTGAAGTCGCGGTACAACTCCTAAAAAATCCAATTTAGCTCTACTATCATTTCTTAAGTATTTGATGTCATCTTCTTGCACAACCGATTTCCATTTAAAAACTGCTTCAGAAATATTCTGAACTTCCGCTGATTTTACAACTTCAGGCTCACTTGACACATTAAATAAGATTCCACCTATCAAAGCAAGTGAGATCATACAAAGAACAGCGAATGTAATGATTTTTTTCAAATCTATAGTCCAAAAGCATTGAAGTGGTTTCCGCTTTATACAAAGAAAGTCGAAGAGAAATTACCCTCTTCGACTTTTCTACTTGGAATGAAATTGAAAGGTCATTCAAAACAGCATAATCCATTGGTTGAAAATTAGGCAAGTCCGTTTATTTTTCAAGCTTTGCAACACAACCTCAAAAACCTTGATCAGAATAGATACTTGTTAATTTTTTTAATTTCTTTTTTGTTATATATAATCCCGAAACAAATCTCTGTTGAAGATCTAGATTATTGATATTTGATACCCAAATAAAATCATAGTTATTCTGAAAATCTTCTATACTATTTTTTAACTTTTCAGACTTTATACTTAAAAGGAATATATCTTCAAAGACTGTGTCCATATATAGGAATCTATCAAAATTTTCAGAGAATATCATAAAAGGATACATTGTATCATTTGTATAATTCCCCAAGAAATTTTTTAACAATTTTTTATCGAAAAAACACTTCTTACTATATTTAAAGAAGTAATCATCATAATAAACATAAATATTTTCTTCAGTTTTAAAAATCAATTTTAATATCTTATTTATATCTGCAATTGAAATATTTGAATCACCAAAAAAATTATAAAATTTTTCTTGTTGGAAAAATTTTGAATACATATCTTTTTTTAGATTAAATAATTTATTAAGGTTTTCTCTTATATACTCATAATCTGTCATATTACCACCTACGGACTCTAATTTTAATAACTTTATTTTTACCCTTGGCATTTTTTATTCCGCTAAAATAGTCATAAGTGTGATCTCCTGACTTTGCCTTCCCTCTATAAACATATCTTTTATTACTTTTTGTATAATGTACTACTCGTTTCCCATTAGAATATGTTTTTGTTTGTTTGTAACCACTTTTCTTAAGTGCTTTACCAAAACTTCTCACAGATTTGTTAACTCTGATATTTTTAACACTAGAACCTCGTTTAGTTACGTTAGACCATCTTAGGTTGGAAGCTGATCGAGCAAACTTTAGACCTCTCCCGAGAACTTTGAAAGCACCACCAAAGGCCGCAGAAGTCGCTGCACTTTTCGCCGCTGCCCAGCCAGCTTTCTTCCATGATTTTGTTTTTTTATAAGTCTTATATGCATCATAAGCCGCAAACCCAGCACCAACCGCAAACCAAACCCAATGCCCATCAGGGTCAACATTCATCACCGGATTATTGTCCGCGTAAGTATATCCATTCATGGTCAATGGATCATCTTCGTCCCCTGGATCAGGATCAAGAGAGGTAAAAACTCCATGAGCCGGATGATAATACCGTGCCATTAAATAATACTGTTGGATTTCAGCATCGTACGTATATCCGGCATAACCATAAGGATTGCTTTTCGCTAGTTCCGTTTTTGCTTCACTGGTTAGAACGTTTCCCCACGCATCGTAAGTGTAACTGGCTACTTGCTGGCCGTTTTCGTCCGTCAATGCAACCACATCACCATGCCCATTGTAATGATAGTATACCGTGTTTTTCCCACTCTTCATAGCTAAGCGAATATTATCATCAGAGTAGATATAATGACGTAAAACTTGCCCATTCGTATCTGTTTCATACAGCACATCAATACTATCACCATCATAATGGTAGTTCGTTATCTTTCCATTAACCTTCTTAGACAATCGTCGGTTGTCCTCGTCGTAAGTGTATGTGACAAATGGTTGGTTTTCTCCATTTTTCGTCACCCCTACCAAGCGATCCGCTTGATCCCAAGCGTAGTTATATTTTTCATCACTTAGACGATTCCCATTTGCATCATAGGTTAGTGCTTGACCATTGAAGCTAATCAACTGGTTTCCGGCATTAAAAGTTGCTTGATGAGTTGCGTTGTTGATAGTTACACTTGTTCGGTTCCCAAATCCATCGTAAGTGTAAGACCGTAATTCTCCGTTAGGTAAGACTTCTTTAGTCAATTGATTAGTGGAATCGTAACTGTATGTTGTCTTTTTCCCGTCTGTATGCACGATACTCGTCCGATTACTTGTCGCATCATATGCGTAACTCTCTTTTAACACTTGAATATGGTTTTTAGTTCCGATTGCTACTTCTGTAAGTTTATTCGTTTGATCATAACTAAAGTTTGACATAGAACCATTTCCTGCGGTGTAGAGCGTTTTATTTCCAAACTCGTCATAATCAAATCTATACTTGTTGTCGCCATCACTAACACTAGTGTTTTGATCCAACGCATTGTACTCATAGCTAACTTTGCTCGAATACGCTCCCTTATTTATGGTGACATCGGCTACTTTATCTGTCTTTCCTTTATTATCTTTTGTTGGCTTGTCTTTGTACTGATAACTGATGGTTCCCCCGCGCTCTTGAACCTTAGTGATTCGATTTGCATCGTCATATATTTTATCAGTTACTACTTGATTGAGATGATCTGTAACCTTAGTTTGATTCCCATTAGGATCATATTGAAAGCTATAAGCAGGAGTAGCCCCCCACAAAACTTTTGTTTGACGGTCTGCCGAATCATATTCATTCTTAATCTGATTACCGTTGGGCATGTTCACACCAATTTCATTCCCGCTGGCATCATATTCATAAGAAATCTTGCGACCTAATGGATCCTGATACAAGGTTGTTTTATCATCAGCATCGTAACTATACCCATGGCTTTGAGCTATGCCATTCGCAACAATCTCTCGTTTCGTTATATTCCCGTTATCATCATACGTATACTTCACTTCTGTCCCGTTCGCCAATCGAGTAACTACCAATTGATTGTCTTTATCGTATTGAAAATTCTTTTGCTGTCCTTTTTCATCTGTTTCACTTAAACGATTTCCAAATGTATCATAGGTAAAACTTGTTTTTCTAAGTTCTTCATCATATTGAGCAACCACATAATTTCCAGCAACATCGTACTCACTTTCAGTTAGCCTGCTCCCTTCCATGATACGAAGATTGTCAAAATACGCAGTACCAGTCATCTGATTTCGGAACATAAACAATAATTTGACTTCTTTGATTGGCTGTTTTGGTTGTACGGCAATAGCCGCACGGTTCCAATCTTGATTACCTGTCGGAAATTTCTCATGTCTTAATTCTTTCGATCCATCTTGATAGATAATATCTGCCCACAGTGAGTAGTCTTGATGGGCAGCACTTTTATCCCCGGCTTGCACATTTTTGGCTTTAGATAAAGCAGAAATAGTGATTGGTTCAGCTTTCTGTTGATTTAATGAGACGTATTGGGCAATATAGCCATTCCCTTCTGTTCCGCTTTTTCTTGTCATTTCAAATCCTTGTTCTCCAGAGAAAGCTTCATCTGATAACTGCAAGTTCGTTTTCGTTCCAGAAAGAGAGAAATGCTGAATTTCTTGTAACCCTGTTGCTTCCTCTAACCCACTATTTAGTACCGGGTTATATCCAGTATGTGTGCTGCCTTTTTCCAGCTGCACATTATCAAACCAGGCATCGCCGCTGCCAGCTTCATTAGCCAATTGCTCATTTTTCAAATAAATGCCGATACGTCGTGTCTCTTTTGTGGTAGTAAAAGTAACTTGTCTTCGAACCCAATCGCTATTGCCTTGGATTGCCGTTTCTCGGTTATTCCGCCACCCATCACCAGTTTGGTTATCTGATTTAATAAACCATACATCTAAAAAGGCTTGAGAAGCTTTCATATTAGCTGTTTTGATGTCTGCACTGAGCGTATACGTGGTATTTGGTTCGACATCAAATCGTTGGGCGATAGACGTACTGCTATGTGTTTTTCGATCATTATTTGCGGGTTCAGAATGGATCTTGATTGCATATTTCCCGCTTAGCGAACCAGGTGCTCGTTCTTTGGTATCAATACTCATCGATCCTTTGGCACGGGTTTTGTCTTGTGAAAGATACCATTCTTCTGTATTGCCGGATTCAAACCCACTATTTTTCACCATGTTTTCACCCGTTCCCAAAGAAGCACTCTCTTTCAAGATGTTCCCATAGCGATCATACATTGTGAACGAGGAAGTATTTGCATCATTTATCGTTTCTGATAATGCATCTGCTCCATCATATGCAGTAGTAGTTTTACGATTTTCTGTATCTGTTTCTGTAACAATATCGTTGTTCTTATTATATGCGTACGTCTCTGTACCATACGCATCTGTGAAGGTAAGAATGTTTCCTTCTCCATCGTAAGTATACGTTTCTGCTTGTCCTTTTGGATTGATTTCTTTCATTAAGTTATTGGACTCGTATTGATAGGAAGTGGTTAATTTTAATCCTTCGATATCTTCTATCGTCTTCTCTGGATTTCCTGCCTTTGAATAATAATAAGCGGTTTTTTTTCCTTTCTCATTAGTGACAGTAGTAACATGTTCAGTTGTATTATAAGCAATCTGCGTTTTCTTTTGTACCGGATCAATTATCTCTTTGATTTTATTGTCTTCATAAACATATTTAGTCTCTTGGGGATGTTCATCTGTATGTTTTGGCTCGTACAATGAAATTAGTTGCTTTTGCTCATTATAACCATAACCATAGGTTTTCCCTCGGGCCGTCTTTGATTCAATTAATTTCCCTTCGCTATCATAACGAAATGAGAGAGTCTTACTTTCTGGTAATTGGATGCTCTCTACCAAAGAGCCATCTTTCGAGTAGTTTAGAATAACCTCACGATTACTTGCATCTTTGATCTTTATCAGACGGTCTGCGGCATCGTAGGTGTAATTCGTGGTATTTTGATTCTTATCAATTTCTTTGACCAATTTTCCAGTTTTAGAGTAAATGGTCTTTGATTTATCTTCTTCTGTTTTCGTATAAGTTCCATCAGCTTCTTTTTTAATTTCAGAAAAAAGTCCAGGTGGTGCTTGATAAGCAGCTTCTTTTTTCTTAAAAACGTGTTGCTTATTATCCGCTTCCATCCAATAAATTTCATTTTTTTGTACATTATCAATCAGTCTTTCTTCAAAAGTTGAAGACCAACCTTTACCAAATATACCCATTTCTTGATTGAAACTATTAAATGTACGAGTTAAGCCAATCGAGATTCCACGACCTTCTAAGTTAAAATCTTCTTCCGTTACAAGCAAATTTCCATTTACTGCATTGATCTGACCACCACGAACTGGAATACTTGTCCAAAAATCAGTCATACCCAGCTTATCCGCCTGACTATCTGGTATGCTTGGCGTTGCTGCTGCAGAGTCATTACTTTTTACATGTTTATTGTCTTTACGATACCCTCTGACTCGAAACCAATAATTTGTCTTCGCCGCATATTGTGTTCCGGCATTCTTATACACTGGTCGTGGATCTTTGGCTAACTCGGAACCTTTACCATCGGTATGAAGTTGGTACTTTCCTACAGCAATTTCTTCGTTGGTTGGCCAAATACCTTTTCCTTGTGTTGTCCAAGTTAATGTATTTCCTACATCGAAAGTTTGATAATCTTTTCCGTTAAAAACTAATACTTCATAACTATCCGCCAAAGGAACCTCTTCCCAACTTAACTGAACATAACCACTATTTTCTTCAGTTAAATTACTATAGGCTTTTGCAATGGGGCCTTTGGGTGCTCCTATTGGAAGATAGGTACGTACATAATCAGATTGAGGACTAATACCTCCAGGGTAGACTGCAGCAATTCTCACATCATATCCTGATATTCCTTTTAGACTATTTGCAGCTCCTTCTGCATCTACGTTTTCATAAAATTCTCTCGGATCAAGAGCTAAATCAGTCCCTTTTCCATCTGTGTGGTAGCGAGAAATCCCTTCCGCAATTTCTTTATCAGTGGGAAAAATTCCTTTCCCTTTAGTTGAAAAAGAAGTGACATTACCAACAGGAAACGCTAAATTTTCTTTTCCACTTGATAAGATAATCTGATAACTTGTTGCACCGTTTATCTTTGGCCAACTTATTTCTAAATGTCCAGTTTTCTGATTATCATGTGCTATACCTTTGACAGTAGGCTTTACTGGTTTATTATATGCATAAGTAATCTCAAAATATGGAATATTCGTACTATTTTCTGCTGCAACTACTTGTTTCCAATGATCATCTTGATTCTTAGTAGTTAAGCTGATCCCATAATTAACTCGCTTTCCAGTTGACCATTCTTGAACAAGTGTTGTGACATCAAAAGTAGCCCACTGAGCTTTTTTTACATTTGTTTTAGTTATATAAGTGTGCGAAGGTTTGTTGTTCCAGGTAATTTTTTTTGGGTCCCAATTTTGATTAACAGCATTTAGAGACAGCTCATTAGATAAGTTATCATATGAATGCCAAACATTATATACTTTAAACTGCGCTTTTTGAATGGTTGCTTGATTAATCTTACTCATATCTGTTTTAAAATAAGCTTGATTCGCTTGTGTATCTTGATATTTTCCTACCCACAAAGTGTGTGCTTTTAGTTGTGGGCGCCATAAACTTGCTCCGCTATAGTTTGTACCTCCATTCGCTTGTCTAGCATTGGCATCTTGCAGCTTGTTATAAGTAATACTTGGATCAACATAAATGGGAAATACTCGTTCCGTGGACTGAATCCAATCACTATCTACTCGAAGTACAAGCTGATACAAGTTTTTTGTTAACGGAATCACTTCAAAATAATTACTTTCATTTGATATGCCTGACCCCAATTGCTCATCAAAATTTGAATCCGTCATTGTCGGCCGAGGAATCTCATAAATAAATTTGTTGTCTTTCGTTCGAAATGTTACTTCTCCAGTATCCTCTACCTTTGGATTTAGTGATGTTTCGATTTCAAAATAATAACTATGGTAATCGTTTACACTATGGATGATTAAATCTTCTTTTACTGACTGATTAAACACCATTTGACGAAAATCAATTTCTGGCAAAACATTTTTGTAAAGAGCTTCGTTTTCAGAAATTTCAACATCCCGATCTTCTGTGACGATTGATACTTCTTCACCATATATTTTTTCTTGTTTTTCTTCCTGATCATTTATTGTTTCTTGCGTATGCATCTGGCTGTTTGCTGCTGAGCTATCTTCAATTACCTCTCCTGAAGAATCTGCTATTAATTGATTCTTTTCACTCGTTTGTTCTTTACTTTCTTTGGCTACTCCTGAAGCGCCTTTAAATGAAAAGGAGATCTTCTCGCTCCCGTCTCCTACAATCTGATACAATCCTTTTTCCATTTTTGGAAGAAACGTTGTTGGTATTGTCACATTATCTGGTTGAATAACCCCATCTTCTATTATTAGATTGGTCTGTACCTCCTCTAACTTTCCGCTGTTTTCAGCTTCTGTATAAATGGGTTCTTGATAGATTTTCTTTGTGAAAGTACCATCATGATTGTCTAAAACGACTTCATTTTCCGTTCTTTCCTCTATAATTTCTGTTGGCTCTTGAGGGCTAGCTACTTGTTCCTCAGAATCAACTAAATAAGGATATTCAGAGTCCATATATTTTGAATCTATTTCCCCGATACTTTCAGCAACAGCTATTGTAGATGGTATCACAATAGCCGTCAATAGAATGATGACGCTACCAACGATCCCTTTTCTAAAATAATTCTTCTTTCCCTGCACTATTCTCTCTCCCTAAACATTATCCTTCTAAATTGAGTGTTAAGCCAGAAGGTCAATTAAATATAATTTAATTGCATATAAATTGTCAATACATTTTTTAACAATGTAAATACAAGACTTTCTACTACGAAAATTGATTATAATAGCATGCTCGAAGAAAGTTTAGTGCTAGTTAGAAAATAATAGCTAAAATTATACTGCAAACAAGCGGATCTGTTTTTGAAGCAATTAAAGCTCTTGAAACGATAAATTATGTCTCCAGACTAAACGTTTGAAGAGTTCTTTAGGAAAAAAGGTCAAAAACTTTTAAGTTTCTGACCCTTTTTTATTCCCTGAATAGTCTACAAAATATGAAATTTTCAACTATTCTTATTTATGGCATTTTTTCTTTCAATTATAAGATTGGAAAAGTATTCGGTTTGCTTTTTGGTCTTTAAAGAGTTTACTGCATGATTAACTAATTTTTCTACAGCCACTTCCCCATACTCTTCTTTTATAAAATTTATAAAAGGAATACTAGGCCTGTAAGCCCGTGCTAATACGTTCTGAGAATATTTAATCTCTTCTACTTTTAAATACCCTTTATTTAATAAGCTTCTTATCACAGCAGCAGTCGTATTTTTGTTTAGTTCTGGAAGTCTTTCTAATAGTTCGTGTTTAGTTAAAGCCTGATTGAATTCATAAAAATAGTAAAGAATTTGATATTCTGATTTGCTTAATTCTAACATGATAGCCCCTTAACTTTTTTTCGATTATTCTCTATTTGTAAAATATAAAAACGACCACTAGCCAATACACATATTTGATAATATCTATTATAATCCATTGTACCTTGCCATTAGTTGCTTGGGTAGAAAAAAACAACTTATACATATGAAGTTAATGACACTGCTGCTGATAAAGATCACTATAGCCAAACAGTTAAGATTACAACGATTAAAAGTGTATATAGAGCTAACATTTATAACCACGCCTACCACTTTTTCATTATAAAAAAACTTTATGTATAATACGATTGCTGAAGCAAGCTATCATCAAATTAACGCTTAAAAAACATTGAATTTGGTAGAGATGAGTAGACTCTATCAAATAGATTTTCTGAAACAGTTGAAAAGAAATTATATTATTTTAAGTATTAAAAGCATATCGTTTTCTACGAATATTTAAATAACTAAGAAGACGATATGCTATTTGAATGACTATACAAAACAATAAGATTAATTTTCTATTTGAGTTTTAAATTCTATGTTCTCTAATTTATTATCCTTTATTCTATAAACTTTATCGCAGAGTTTATTTATATCTTCTTTATTATGACTAGCTATTAATATAGTAGCTCCTTTAGTAGCTATTTTCTTAAATAAAGAACGCATTTTTTCAACACTTTCCTCATCTAAAGCATTCATAGGTTCATCCAATAAAATTACTTCTTGTTTTTCCATAATTGCTTGAGCAATCCCAAGTTTTTTCTTCATTCCTAAAGAGTAATGTTTAACTTTTTCATCTTTTCTATCGATTAGTCCTACTTCTTTTAGTACTTCAAATATATCTGCATCTGATATCTCATTTTTAATACTAGAAAGTAATTTAAGATTTTCAAATCCCGTAATATCTTCTAAAAAAGGTGGTTCCTCTATAAGTACCCCTAATTTATCAGGTAGTGCATTATTTCTCGTTATATTAATACCATTCACAGATATATTTCCTTTATCTGGAATAATAAATCCAGAAATAAGTTTAAATAATACACTTTTTCCAGATCCATTTTCACCAACGATACCAATTATCTCTTTAGCTTGACACTGGAAATATAAATCTTCGAAAATGATATGCTTCTTAAATTTCATACTCACATTGTCTAATTGTATTACACTTTCTATAGTTTTCACTAATATCACTCCACTCCTAATTTCTTCAGATTAAACAAATTTAGATATCCTATGATTAAATTTTGTATACTAAACCATAAAAGATTTGGCACTAATGATTCTTTTTCCAATAAGAATAAATTAGTTCTGTAAACAGTTAAAATTCCTGTGTTAAGAAATAAAAAATGATTTTTTCCAAAAATGAAAAATGAATATATATAAATTATCAGTAGAAAAACAATGATTCCAAACGCTAATGTCTCTTTTCTTAACTGAGCTTTAACCAGAATAAAAATGTTTATAAGACTAAAACTAGTAAGCATATTTAATAGGCAAAATAGCATTGTTTCTTTTGAAATTAATAAGAAAAAAATTTCGGATAGGCTGCTATTGAAAAGCGTAAAAGCAGATAAATAAACCACAAGAATAGTAACTGCTATTCCCCAATATAGTACGGATAGAATTAAAGAAAAGAAAATAGAGTTATAATACAAATTACATCGACTCTTAAGTCTGATAATGGCTAGATACAAATAGGAATTGTTACTAAAACTAGACGCTGCCGAAAATCCATAAACATAGGTTAGATGTAATACTAAAAATCTTATAATTGTTAAAAAAGAAAAATCTTGGTAGGGAATACCGTTAATGATTGACTTATAAATTAAATCTGGTTGATCACCGACATCTATTAATGTAGAAATATAAATAATTAAAATTAATATAATGCTTGATGCGATAAATTTTTTGCCATTTAATTGTGCGAAATAGATTCTTTGAAACCGTAAATTGCTATGCATTTTAATCTCCTAGTTTAGTATTTTTGTATAGTATATATAGAGATGAATAGTTAGCTACTAAAAGGGATAGCCAATACAAAAAACTTATAGAAATTGAAATAAACTGGCCATTTGCTCTTTCAAAATAAATCAAATAATGATTAATAGGCATCATAATTTTAATTAAGCTATTTGTAGGTGATTTAAAAAAGTACGCTTGCAGCCCAATCATTCCAAATATAATTAAAAAGCTAATTCCTTTCTTTTTTAGTAACACAAACAAAAAATTAAATAAATTCCCAATAGTCAATAAGTATAAAAAGAAAAATAGAAAGGCAAGCCCTGTTTGAAATACGGGAGAATAATTAGTATTTGGTATAGCTTGAAACGTATTTTTAAAAAAAGTAACTAATTCTTGACTCCAACTATTATTAAATCTCAACTCATAGATTCCTAATACTGAACTTATGAAGAAAATCCCAGCCATATAATAAAAAGTAACTTTCAAAACTAAATTGATATCTGAAATAAATAGAAATTTTCTATTAGGTATCCTACTAAGATAAAGATAATTATTAAGGTTAAATGAAAACTGCGAATTTATTATGATTAAATAAAGCAGTGGAAAAGCAAAAATTGTGGAATAAAGATTTTGAAAGTTATAAAGTAACCACATGAAAAAATTTCTAGTTGGTGTTTCCAAAAAAAATTGATAGTAAGAAAAACAAATTATTATTAATAATAAACTTACAAAGAATATAATATGACGATTATTTTTAGATAATCTTATAGCTTCTATTCTTCGAATCATATGTTTAAATTTCCTTTTGCGATTTTTTTATAGCCCACAAAGAAAGTCGATATAAGTAGGAATGCTAACTGCAAAGATACTAAATAGCCATTTGTGGCTGTATTTGAAGTTAAATCAAATGTTGTAACTGGTTCATATTTATCAAATCCCATAAAAGGGAAAATAAAAGATGGTAAAAAATATACGATTAAAGGAAAAAACACACATATATATCGATTTTTAAAGTAGAAAGAAGAAACTAAACCAATGTTGGCATATATAAATCCAAAAATACTGCTATTTACTATAATGACAACAGCATAAAACAATTGATTTTTTGAAAAAATGCTAGAAAATGCTCCTCCTATTACCCCTACATATGCATTAGAATAGTCAGGAAATATTAGTAAATTTATTATTAGTAACAATGTCAATGGGAAGAATAAAGATAGAAAACCAGATAAACCCACACTAATAAATTTTTTAAAGAAATAATCTTCTTTCGATTCTCTAACAAATATTGCTGTAGTCATATTATTCTGAAAATCATTTATAAAAGAATCGGCCATTGGTAAAGCCGCTAACAACGGAGCCAATAAAGGGAGTATTGAGGAAGTGCTTAAACTAAATCCAGAAAAGAAAATAGTTAAACCTTTCTCCATTTCGATAAGCAATATGTTACCAGCTATTCCTATTACAATACTCACAATTGATAAAACTATTGAAAAAACAAATAATTTTGATTTTAGCACTAACTTCAATTCGTAGTGTATATATTTCATTATTAAATCCCCTTTAGCAAAAAATCTGGCGCTATCATATATTTTAATTTACAAATTATTTTTCGTCTGGACTCCAACTTCCTTGAGCAGCAACTTTAACGGTAGTTGTTACAGGAGTTGCAATTCCAAGTGAAGTGTTGCTACCGTTATAAGAAGAACCGCCACCAGAGTAACTAAGTGTAATTCGGTCCCCAGACCCCATATTGTAAGATGGGGTTATATTTGAACTATCATTTTTTAAACGAATAGAGGTATTGATTCTTTTATTACCACCTATTGCAGAGTTATTATGAACACCTTTCCCTGCAGACTCTTTCTTCAATGAACCAGTAACGATTGCGCCTTGTCTAGGAATCGTTACATCATAGGTTGAAATACTTCTTGCGAAAGAAGGAATTACAAAACCAAAGAAAGATGCGATTATACCAATTGTCAAAACTAGTCTAATTTTTTTCAAAATAATATTCTCCTTTTATTGATAGCGCCATAATTAACTTTATCTTTTATATAAACCTATATCAATAATTTTTTAAATTATACAGTCTTTTGACAAACAAATTATAGCTTAAAAATAAAATTAGAAATATTAAATTATTGATTTTTCTTAAAATTATTCCAGTAAAGTTTCAATTTAATCCCACCGATTTATTGTCCAGCTGATACCATGCTTCACCACCACTAGACCATATATCTAATGGTTAAATATTGTATCTCTCACCTTATTTTTTTAAATCATAGAAGTATTAATCAGTAAACAAAATATAGATCTAAGCAATAATTCACTACTCCTCTCTGGATAATCTGCCATCAAATCACATTTTACTATTGATTTCTCATTGGACAAAATTAACCAACGAGCGAAGTTTTCCATCATTTGCAAGTGCTAATAATTTTACGATTTTCTTTTTGGCTTTTTCATCCATTGGATCTCACCTTTTGTCTGATTTTAGTTTACCACGTATTGGATAACGGTTTCACTGATAAGTGATAGCACTTCAATAAAATAGAAAATAAAGTGCAGTCACTTTCTAAGCTCAGGAATCTCAAATCCCGCTTTTTCTTGCTCAAGCAACATATCTAAAGCGATACACATTAATTTCGATTCACTTTTCTTGTACTTGGTGTTCAAGTGCTTCAGTCCCTGCTTCCTCTTTTCATTAAGCGTTACAGGAAGACGTGTGTTTCCTTTTGCAATGGTCATAACTCGCTCTCCTTCATTGAAACGATCAAAGATTTAATCAAAGACGCAGCGAGCGTGTAACCACACTCGCCGCAGCTTTGAACGGACTCTTTTCTACTGATTGTTTTTCATGACTTCCTTTGCTTCTTCTGTAAGGGGAAAGACTTTTGCAACAGCCATGCCACAAGGAATTGCCCCTACAGCTTCCTCACAAATGACACCAGCTTCTATCAGTACATCTTCAATGCCCGTATTTTCAGACCACCCTTTGATTGCGACGAAATCTTGTTTGATTCCGACACTCGTGTTCACCGTAGCCGTAGCAAGCAGCTCTTCTTCAGACTGACCTCTTCTTTTCTTAACCAGTTGAATCGCTACATTGTTATTATCTTCATAGTGATCAAATGTCACAATACATTTTTTCTTATTTAAAACGGCGTTCATAGTTTCTCCTCCTAAAGATAAGGAGTTACAAGGCAAAACCCTGATTATTCAGTGATTTCTTCTTTTAATTGATCCGCAAGTTTTGTAAGCTTTGCAGCGTTATCGAATCGCATTCTTTCTATAGAAGATTTCTTGTGCATCAAATCAGAGACAGTCATTGCTTTGACTTCGGATCTATTCTTGATTTCAGTGATCGAGTGACCGCTTTTAAATAGCAGCCATTCAATTTTTTCTTTATCTGCATACATATTTTTTCCTCCTGAAAGGAGTGTGACAATTAAAGCTTGCCACTACTCGCAATTATGGTATATTTTGAGTAGTAGCGTCCCGTGAAAGGATTTGTTACTGTGCATTTATTCTGTTCCCAGCAGAATAAATGCTTTTTTTGTTCCGTCTATTTTTAATAAAACCCCTCCTTAACCTAAATAAAATAACGGTATACCGTATATTTATTATATCACGGCATACCGTTATTTTCAAGAACTATCTATAATTTTTTACCTTTCGCTAAAGCGATCAAAAGCCGTCGTATCGTTTATTTCGAAGTGCTTTGCTATGAAATAAATGACTGATACAGTAACCGAATTTCCAGCTTGTTTGTACAGCTGACTATTCGAAGTTTCTTGATCGTATCTGCAGTTATAGTGATCAAGCCCGTTACTGATTATTTCTTCAGCAATCTGCCTACTACCGAATTTCGCTGACAAAAAGGTCCAATCAGGAAACAACTGCAGTCGCCAACATTCAAGTGGTGTTAGTTTCCGGATCTGAAAAACATCGGTTACTACGGCTTGCTGATCACTTGTAACGTGGGTATATTTGCTTGCTGATTTCCCACACGTCCCCAACGTTTTGTAGATTTAGGATAAACGAAATTGATACTATCGGCTGGTAGTACTGCAGTATAGCCTTTTTTCGTGGCTGCTTTCACCAGTATTTTGGGTTTGTGGCCGCCACCACTCATGGTGGTAAGTGTAGGGCATAGCCATATACGGAATGGATCGCTGCAGCTGATCGATAGGAACCATCGATCGACCCTGCCACGATAATTCCGTGACGATCTTGTGTGGTTAAGATAAACATCGGTGTTTCATTTTCCTTCATTCTACGGCCGTTTTGGCGAATAGTGGCTTTATCTGGCATTAGGATCGGAATCGCAATTTTATTTCCTTCCCCTTTGTTTGTGGTGATCGTAGGACTAAGTCCTGAAGCATCATATACTTGGCCATTCATTCCTCCACCGCTTGGATTGACGTTGCCAACAACGATTTGTTTCGGTGTTTTGTAGTCCGTTGCGGTCAAAGTCCCCATCAGACCATCTGTATATTACGTTCTTTCTCGTGTAAATCGACTTAAATCATTCGCTGCATGTGACGCCAGCTAAATGGATCCTTCCTGATTTTTGATCAACTGATCCTTCTTCTCTTGTGATAGGAAAATCTTTTTGGTACCTGCTCCTCTAAGATGTCCGATAATAAATAAACGCTCTCTGTTTTGGGCGACAAACTCTTTGCTTTTAAACAGTTGCCATTCCACGTCATACCCCAATTCATCCAAGGTTCGGAGGATTGTCTCAAACGTAGCCCCTCGTTCATGGTTGAGAAGTCCTTTGACGTTTTCAAGGTATAAAAGCTTAGGTCGCAAGGTAGATGCTAAGCGTGCATTATCAAAAAAGAGAGTTGCTCTAGTATCTGAAAAACCCTTTCTTTTTCCAGCAAGGCTGAAAGCTTGGCACGGAAATCCTCCCGCGATAATGTTCACACGTCCGATTCCTCGAATAAATTCATCTGAAAATTTTGTGATATCATACATTTCTACCTCCTGTTTTGTGTCAGGAATTGATTGATAACTTTTTCTGGCATGGCCATCGATCTCACAATACCCAACACATCGGTAGCCAGCTTGTTCCATCCCTAAACGAAATCCTTCGATTCCTGAAAAAGATCTAAAAAGGTGCCTTTATTTTCTGTTGTACCATTTTCCATTGTTCACTCAGTTTCTTCATGCGCATGAAAGGTATTTCAAGTACCTGATGGATTAAGAATACCGAGAAAATGGATGGTTAAATTGCGGAAAAATGGTGGTACTTAGACCTTTTTAAAGAAAGAAAAGCGATCTTTTTTGCCCTCCACCTTCCAGCTGCTCCCCACCACTTAGGAGGACAAAAAATAGACGTGCAAAGCACGTCTGTAGCGTCAATGATTGATATCTTACTGAAATCTTGCTATAATTACTGTGTAAAGAGGAGTTGCGTCAACAACTCCCCTACAGCACCGTTTAAGACGGTGGCAAGTTTTATATTATTTTAGTAATCAGTCAACTCGCCAAAGTTTAGTGACTGGTTACTTTTTTTTGTCGTTTTTTGCTGCAGTTAGGATGCCAAAGATAATCGTTGCGATTAAAGAACCGAAACTAATCATTAGCCCTAATGCTTCAGCTACAGACAAAAGGCTTCTCCTTTCTAAAGAGTTAGCACTTACTTTCATAAGCACCACCACCTTTCAAAAGATAGCCACCGTCACAAACTTTACTGTCCTACTATTATACCAAAAATCCACGTTAAAAACCGATAGTTATCAAGGTTTTTAGCGTTTTTTCATGCGATAAGAACGGTCTAAGTAAAGGGATTTTTTTCTAGTTTCATCGGTTAAAGAAATCATCCATTCGTCTTGTCCCGCGTTGAAAGATCCCTTTTATTTCAACATCCGAAGAACACACACCTGCACCATTTTTCTCTGACCTTACCTCAAGAAATCCCCACTCCTCACCCTTCCTCCTCCCAGGACAGCTCATCCAAGATCCTAATCAACTTTTGAACCTCTTGATTCAACATCGCACTCTTTAAATAGGCATATTGAATATAAAAAATTTCCTTATCTTCAGGGACTAGCGGTATTTTCACTAAGCCTTCCATTTCTTGAAACACAGGAAATTCCGTCATCAAGGTAATGCCGATATTGGAACTGACCAGCTGGCCAATCGTCTGGACGTCTGAAAAATAAAAGGGGACTTCCGGCTTCTTCTTTGATTTCTCACTTAAATTCTGAAAAGCGCGCATGTGGGTATAGCCTTTTTCCAATAGGATAAAGGGATATTCGGCAGCTTCTTCAAATGAGATTTCCTTTTTCTTAGCTAATGGGTTTTCTTTTGACACAAAAATAAAGAATTCTTGCTGATGCAATAATTTCACCTGCAGATTCGGGTGGACGAGGGGATTGACACTGCCCAGCAAGCTAAAATCGATTTTTCCTGATAATAGTTTTGAAAGCAATTCATTGGATCCCCCAGATACCAAGTGAAATTTCGAAATAAAGCGGATGATCTCTTTTTCATCTAAGAGTTTTGAAAAGACTTTGGAACGAATGATCGGTGGCAGGCCGATGTGGGTCCGATTGTTTTTGGCATGGTCGATGGCTCTGTCTAAGGTCACAAATTCATCTAAGATATATTGTGCATGAGCCTTCAAAATTTCCCCTTCCGTGGTCAATGAGATGGAGCGATGTGAGGCTTCTCGCACGATCAAATCACAGCCATAATGCTCTTCCAAGCGTTTGACAGCGTAGCTGACGGTTGGTTGACTGACCGCAAATTTATGCGCCACTTGGGTAAAAGAAAGCATATCTGCCAAAGCGTTAAAGTATTCTAAATCTCGTATATTCATCGTCTGATTCCTCCCTTAACCGGTTTAAACTAGCAGCGGTTTTGTTATAAATAATTTTTATTATACCACCGATAGTTGACTATAATTCTGTCCGAGGATTAAAGTAGCTAATGGAAATGAACGAGTACTCAAAATATATCCATTGGAGGAACATAATGAAAGCACATGACATCTTAAATAACCCATTTTTGAACAAAGGAACCGCGTTTACACAAGAAGAACGAAAAGAACTAGGGCTGATCGGTTTATTGCCCCCACACGTGCAAACGATCGAAGAACAAGCAGAACAAGCTTATTTGCAATATGTCACCAAAGAATCAGACATTGAAAAACGTCACTTTTTAATGGAAATCTTTAATACCAATCGGACATTGTTCTACTATTTGTTCAATCAACATATCGTTGAATTCAATCCGATCGTCTATGATCCAACGATTGCTGATACCATTGAAAATTACAGCCGCCTATTTGTGGATCCTCAATATGCAGCATACTTAGATATCAATCATCCAGAGAACATCGAAGAAACGTTGAAAAATGCCGCTGGCGATCGGGACATTCGCTTGATCGTAGCCACAGATGCTGAAGGGATTCTTGGGATTGGTGACTGGGGTGTCCAAGGTGTCGATATTTCTGTCGGTAAATTGATGATTTATACAGCAGCTGCTGGGATCGACCCTGCTTCTGTTTTACCAATCGTGATCGATGCCGGTACCAACCGTAAAGAATTGTTAGAGGATCATTTGTATCTAGGCAATCGTCAAGAACGTGTCTACGGTGATGCCTACTACCAATTCATCGATCAATTTGTTCAAACGGCAGAATCATTGTTCCCTAAACTTTACTTGCATTGGGAAGACTTTGGCCGTTCAAATGCTGCAACGATTCTGGACAAATACAAACAAACAATTCCAACTTTTAACGATGACATCCAAGGAACGGGAATCGTTGTACTTGGCGGTATCTTCGGTGCACTGGATATTACAGGTGAAAAATTAACGGATCAAGTCTACTTATGTTATGGCGGTGGTTCCGCTGGTGCCGGGATTGCCAGCCGTGTCCATGCCGAAATGGTCAGCGAAGGACTTTCAGAAGAAGAAGCCTACAATCATTTCTTTATGGTTGACAAACAAGGGCTTTTGTTCGATGATATGTCCGATTTGACTCCTGCACAAAAACCATTTGCCAAAAAACGGGCTGACTTTGCCAATGCTGGCGATATGTCGCAATTGATCAATGTCATTAAAGTCGCAAAACCAACGATTTTGGTCGGTACTTCAACCAATGCGGGTGCCTTTACCAAAGAAGTTGTGGAAGCGATGTGTGAAAACACTGCTCGTCCAGTGATTTTCCCTATCTCGAATCCAACCAAAAAATTAGAAGCAACGGCTGAACAAGTAATCGAATGGTCTGATGGAAAAGCCTTTGTGGCAACCGGTGTCCCTTCAGGAACGATCCAATACAAAGGGGTCGACTACCAAATTGGTCAAGCAAACAACGCCTTGATCTATCCTGGTCTAGGGTTAGGTATGTTGGCTTCAGAAGCCTCTCTCTTGACCGACGAAATGATTGGTGCCGCTGCTCACTCATTAAGTGGTTTGGTTGATTTGAGCCAACCCGGTGCACCTGTTCTCCCACCATTTGAATACGTTGCGGACGTTTCTATCAAAGTGGCTGAAGCAGTTGCCAATAAAGCCAAAGAACAAGGACTAGCCCAAGCGCAAGAAACCGATATGGCAAAAGCTGTCCAAAATCTTAAATGGTATCCAACATACTAGGAAGGTCTGAAAAATGAATAAATTAAAAACGATGACGATTTCGGGAATTAGTCTTCCCTTGTATCTCTTTTTCATGGTTGTCATATTCAGTGCGATTGCCTTAGACAAGTTGCCATTAAATATGGTTGGGATCACCATTTTACTGGTTGCCTTAGGACACCTGCTGTATTTCATTGGGGAAAAACTCCCGATCATGAATTCTTATCTTGGCGGTGGGTCAGTTTTTACCCTGCTTGGTGCCACCCTTTTGGCCTCCTTCCATCTCGTTCCCACGAAAGTCATTGACGCGGTCAGTGACTTCATGGGGGGCGGTTTTGGTTTTCTTGATTTCTATATTGCCGCTTTGATTTGCGGCTCGATTTTAGGTATGAACCGCAATTTGTTGGTGAAGGCTTCTACGAAATTCATTCCTGTTGCTTTGATCACCATGGTAGTAGGCTTTTTCTCCGTCGGCCTTGTCGGTATGCTGCTAGGCAATGGCTTTGCTGATTCGGTGATGTATGTGTCTCTACCAATGATGTCTGGCGGGATGGGGGCGGGAATCACCCCACTTTCACAAATTTATGCTGATGGCTTGGCAAACGGCAATCAAGCCGCCATCTTTTCTCAATTAGCGCCAGCAGTTACTTTCGGGAATATTCTTGCCATTATTGGTGCTTTATTTATCGCAAAGGCCTTTGCTAAAACCAAATACAATGGCCATGGCACCCTGATCAATGCCACGAAAGAAGAATTAGAAAAACCAAAAATAACGCTTGATGTCCAACAAATCGGGGTCGGGATGCTGTTTTCCTTTTCACTGTTGGTCGTTGGTGCGATTTTAAGCGACTTTTTCCCTAAAATTCACGAGTATGCCTTTATGATCGTGATTGTCTTTATTCTGAAAGCCTTGAATATTGTCCCTAAGAAACTCGAAGATTCTGTGGTGATGTTCAACAATGTTGTAATGACGAATTTGACCCACGCGGTTTTGGCGGGGATTGGTTTGGCATTGATCGATCTGTCAACACTGGCCTCTGCCTTTACATGGCAATTTGTCGTGCTTTGCCTAACCAGTGTCGTATCTATGGGGGCTGCCAGCTGGTTCTTCGGGATGGTATTGGGGATGTATCCCGTTGAAACCGCAATTGGCGCCGGTATGATCAACAACTCGATGGGGGGAACAGGTAATATCGCTGTATTGTCTGCCTCTGATAGAATGGAAATGATTGCTTTTGCCCAAATGGCCAACCGTTTATGCGGTGCGATCGTGCTGATTCTAGGTGGAATCTTGATCCGTTTCTTCTATTCTTGATCTAAAACAAAAAACAGGTGCTGCTACGCATGATGCATAGCAGCACCTGTTTTTGCATTCCTCAAACGAATTCGTCCAATTGGTTGCACGAATCGAACAAAGATTCAGCCATTCACTCATAAAAGAGCCAAAAAGAGCAGTGCCTCCGCACTGCTCTTGCTTTCCTGATTCATTCAAGGGTTACAGCTTCTTAAACAAGGTTGGTGCTTGATCAGGAGACCAAGTGGTGTCCCCGTAATTTGAGTGGGTGTTAATCACGACATAATTGCTGCCTTTATGGCTCACGATTTCACCACTTGTATACACTTCTGGTGCAGAGAATGTACCTAGTTTCCACACACGGTATTCTGACTCCCCGCCTCCAGGTGTTTCCGTTTCTTCTTTGGCATTGGTTTTCACGCTCAGCTGGTTACTGAAAGCGGATTGTTCGCCCGTTTTGCTGATTGCTTTGATTTGGTAATTGTAGGTTGTATCCGCTGCTAGATTCGTGTCTTCATAGGTTGTTCCTGTGGCCGTAGCAATTTTGACGCCATTGCGGTAAACGTCATATCCAGCGATCCCATTTGTATGAGTCGATGCTTGCCACATTAAGGACACGCTGCTGTCTGTCACGCTCATTTGGTGCAGGTTGCCTGGTGTCGAAGGGGTTTCGACTTGATTGTCTGCTGAGGTAGTCACTTTCACTGCAGCACTTTTTTCTGAAACTAACGCAGTAAAGCCGACTGCTTCTACTTGATAGCTATAGGTTGTGTTGGCTTTTAATTGTGTGTCGGTAAAAGTTGGCTCAGTAGTCGTTGCCACTAAGGCACCATCGCGATACACGTTGTATTCTTTCGCATCGGTTTGACCGTTCCATGCTAAAGCCACCGTGCTGCTAGTCACTCGTTCTGAGCGGACATTTGCCGGTGCTGCTGGTTTTTCGGGAATGACCGTTGAGCCGGAAACGTTGACGTCGATCACGTTATAAAAGGCATTTGGCGTATCGGCAACATCCCAGACCGCTAAAATGACATGGTAACCGAGACGATTTTCTGGAATGGTAATGGTATGGCTTGGGCTATTGCTGGCAGCCGAACCATCGTGATTCACAGTAGCGATCAATTCCAAGCTATCTCTTGAAAGTGGCGCGTTTTGATCCCAACCTGGTTTCGTGATATAGTAATGCCATTTTGTGGTCTTGTGAGGCGCTGTATAGTGCCAATTGACCCGCAATGGTCCTTGATTGATGTCTTGTTTGGTCCAACGATTGGTTCCTTGTTCATCAAGAACAAAGTCCCCGATTTGTCCGAGTCCACCATCTGCCGAAGCGATACGACCATCTACTGGTCCTGCTTCTGGAAAGCCCTTTTTGGTTTCCAATGATTGTGGGTTTGAAATGACATTGCCATATTTTTCAAACGCAGCGCTCCACCCTAACGTATTGCGATCCAAAGACCCTTGATAGCCCCGACTGACCGGTGATTCCACATAACCATGAGCAAATACTTGTTTCCCCGTGAAGAACAAGGTCCCTCCAAGTAAGATTGCCACCCCGACCGACCATTTTACCAATGCGTTTTTCATACTCTGCCTCCTAAAATTTTTTATCATCGAATAAACCAATCCTATCCGTTTATTCCTTGATTCCGATTCATTGAAAAGCAAACCCTACATTTATAAATAGTTTATTTATATATGTATGATAAACGACTTAATCATTATAAGATTATAATGACTAGTTTTCCGTCCTTTCAGTGAGAAATACAAAAAAACTTGAAACGATTCTCCTCCTAATCACTTAAGAGGATTCGTTCCAAGTTTCTTTCTTTATAGACGATCTTTTTTAGGAAAAAACAGCCGCCTATTTCCCATTTTCTTTCACATAGTCAGAGGATTGCGCGCCTGCTTGGCGACCAAAGACCATAATGTCGGCTACAGCATTGCCGCCGATTCGATTTTGTCCGTGGATACCGCCGGTCACTTCACCTGCTGCATACAAGCCAGTGATTGGTGTGCCATCTTCTTTCAACACTTGGGTCTTCGTATTGATCTTGACGCCGCCCATTGTATGGTGGATCCCAGGTGCAATTTGAATCGCATAGAATGGTCCTTCCGTCAAATCATAGTCCATCGCCGTTTCACGACCGAAATCTTTGTCGGCTTTGTCTGCCACTGCTTGGTTCCATGTATCTAAAGTTTTCTTCAAGGTTGCTGGATCGACATCAATTTTTTCAGCTAACGCTTCGATGGTGTCAGCTTCTACCACTACACCTTGTTCTTTGTAGTAATCGACTTGTTTGGCTCTACCTGCTAACGCATTGTCAAAAATCAAGTAGGCATAGCTTTCTGGCAGATCTGTGATGGCAGCTGAAACATTGTCGCGGGTTTCTAATTCATTGTAGAAACGTTCTCCTTGTTGGTTCACCAAGATGGCGCCTTCTCCACGAACGGTTTCACTGATCAACATCCCTGTATCTTGAACCACTGTTGGATGGACTTGGATTTGATCCATATCAACCGTTGCGCCGCCTAATTCTTCGATCATCTTGATACCATCGCCTGTACTTCCTTCAGAAGTCGTGCTGACATAGCCTTTCAGATCTGGACGGTATTTTTCGATCAGTTCTTTGTTGGAGCCAAAACCACCAGTAGTAACAACAACTGCATCACCAGCGATTTCTTTTTCTTCGCCATTGATTTTCACGTTGACGCCAGTGACTTTGCCGTCTGTTTCATTGATTTTTGTCACATCAGCATTTACAAATAAAGGAATTTCTTGCTCATGAATGTTTCTCAACAGGCCATCCACCAAATACGTACCGACTGCTGAACCGTCATGAGGACGATGGATCCGTTTTACACTGGCACCACCGCTATAGCTGATATTGTCTAAAGTGATCCCCATTGAATCCAACCAATCAATCGCTGAAGCAGAGTTGTCTACTAAATAATGCAGCAGATCTTGATCGTTGGTTCCTTTACCACCTTTTAGTGTATCTTCAAAAAATAGTTCATTGGAATCTTCAATGCCTTGGGCTTCTTGGAACTTGGTTTCTGATGCGTTCATTCCGCCAGAAGATTTCAAGGTATTTCCGCCTGCGATCGGCATTTTTTCTAAAATGACTGGATTCATTCCAGCATCTTTAGCCGACAAGGCTGCTGCCATCCCTGCACCGCCAGCACCAACGATGACGATATCATATTGATCTTTTAACTCTGCTGGATCGGTATACTCTTGTTGGGAAGCACCTGAAGTGACTTCACTTTCTGAAGAAGAGCTTGCCGCACTGCTGCTGGCTTTTGTTCCGCCATCGGCACCACATGCACTAAGCAACAATAATGAGGCTGCCCCAATCACCCATTTTGACCATCCACTTTTTTTCATTTGTTTCCCTCCGTTTTTCTTTTTGCCCTTTTCTCCTCACTGATCCCCGTCATATATGATGAGAAAAGAAGCCTTTTTCTTGCGAACCCCGCTTAACTTGTTACTTTATTAACAATGGTAAACATCTTGCGATCGGACTATTTTTCCATTCGATAGCGATAAAAACATTGTTTAAGCAACATTTCAACAGAGTTCTATTTTATTTAACCATTGTAACAAAAAAAGAAACTAAGTGTCTCGTAATAATTTGTGTATATTTTAACTATTCATTCTCATTTTTTTCTAATTTTATCGGAAAAAGATACTATATTTTCCTCGCTAATTTCTGCTATTCAAAGCTGCCACAAAGGTCCCGCTCATAGAATGACCGTTAAGTTCGCGGTCAAAAAGATATTGCCGCGATTGTTCTTTCACTGTTCTTTTCCCTTTGTCCTGCGCCTTCTTTTGTATAATAAAAGAAAAAGCAGAAATGGAGTGGCAAATGGAAAAATTGACCCGGATGTTCGAGCGAGTGATCAGTATCTGTATTGATAGCATGTTAGCGATCTTAGTCGTTGTCGTCTTGATTTTTATGGGAAAAGCGATTTTTATGATCAGCACGACGCTCTTTCCTTTAAGTGAAGCGCCCCACCTGTCCTTTTTGATTGAAGAAATTGCCACGTTATTCATTTTGTTAGAAATCATTTTGATGTTGCTGCGGTATATGAAGGACGGACACCATATTCCCGTCCGTTACTTGATTTTGATCAGTATTACTGCGATTTTGCGCGAGCTATTGCTGACGCAAGGCATGGCGAACGATGCCCTATTTTTTGCTCTAGCGATTTTTGTCTTGGTACTGGTCTTGCTAGTCCTGCAAAAAATCAATGCCTTCCAGCATGCCCAAGAAAAAGACCACTGAAACCATCCCATTGGATCAGTTGGGTTCAGTGGCTTTTTCGGGATCAGTTAGAGGAATACCAATATAAAAGGTGGTTCCTTTAGGCGTACTTGTAACATCGATCAACCAGTCGTTTTTTTCCACGATCGAAGAGACAGTAAAGAGTCCTAGACCAGTACCGCCAGTGGCACTCTTGGTCGTGAAAAAGCGGGTAAAGATTTTTTCTTGGATTGCTTCTGGTATGCCGGGACCGTTGTCGACGATTTCGATCAAAGCAAACTCCTGTTGTGCGGAGAAAGCTTGCTTACGAAACGGAAAGGTGGCGCTCTCTGTCGAAGTGTGACTCAATCGAATGCTGCAATCGGCATTTGCTTGGTACACATTCATCAACAAATTGTAAATGATGACTTGCAGATCGATCTTCTCGTAGACGGCATATCCTACTTCTTGGATATCATACGTAAGGGAAAAGGCTTTTGGCAACAGTGCGCGCATAGTATCGATGGCTTCTGTCAAGGTAGTAGCAATCGACTGCACAGTTTTATCGGCACTTTCGAGTTTCGAAAAACGCAGCACATTGCTGGATAACTCTTTGCCTTTTTCCGCCGCTTTGCAGACTTCTTGCAAGTCCTCCACTAAGACTTCATCGTGTTGGTTTTCCTCGATCAGCAATTGCAGATGACCAATCATAGGCGTCAAAAAGTTGTTTAGGTCATGGACGATTGAGGTCGTTAGCAAGCCAATGGTTTCCAGTTTTGATTCTTGCAAAATGTTTTTTTCGATTTCGTGCTTTTCTTTTAACAGCCGTTGTCGTTCTTTCAATGCTTGGTTTTCGACATAGGCTTGATTGCGTTTCATGTAGTTTTTGATCAGTACGGTCAATAAAATCATAATGACAAACAACAAACCCAGCAGGCCGATCAAAATCAAGTTGTCTTGTAAGAAGAGACCGCTTTGCTCCAAAAAATCGGCATTGCTGGCGACGATCAGCCGACTGTCGCCGATGGTGATCCATTGATAAGCAGCCAATTTCAGCACTTTTTGCAGTGTTTCTTCGTTCCACCAATAAGAATAATAGACGGAGGTGCCTTCTTCATTGTCGATTTGTTCTTGCTCCAAGCGCTCAAGATCGGTGAAATCCAGCTCTGGAAATTCTTTTTTGCGGCTCTCAACGATGGAAAAACCAATTTGTTCGTCCGATGGGTGCATAACGATCCGCATATCGGCGTTTTTGACCATCGTATAGCCGGAAACATTGCGATCGGTGGTAAATTCATGATGATACATGCGCTGCAGATTCAAAGGCATCACAAGAACCGCTTCTTTGTCGTCAAGGGTTAGGGACTGATACACATTTAAATAGGCCTCTTTACCATCGAAATAGACTTGCCCATTTTGTACCTGCCGACCCGCCAATACTTTGTCTAAGGATGGATCTTTAAATAACAGTTCCTGCATCGTTGGATCTTGTGGTTTATTTATAGACGTTGCGGTATTTTGGGCGATGACCTGACCTTGTTGGTCGATCAAAAACAATCCGACCATGGCATTGTTCGCAGAATTGATCACTGGTAACGTTAAGGGGCGCTGCAAATCAGCCAAGGCGGCGCCTTCGAGGTGGTCATCGGCATAATTGGTAAGAGCCATGTGGTACGATTCGATACTGCGGCTGATCAGCTTGATCGCCGCTTGATTGACCGTTTCCAACTGCCGCAACCCGACGGTTTCAGCTTGTCTTTGTGCGCTTTTATAACTTGTAAAGGTAAAAATAAGTCCAATCAGTGTAATGAATAAGGTAGCGACCACACTTAAATACAGCCAAAACTTTGATGGCGGTTTCATTGTAAACCCCTTTCATATTTACTATAATACTATTGATACAGGAGGCGGATATTTTGCGAGATGAAAAAATTTTAATCGTTGATGATGACCCTGCCATTCGGCGGCTGATTTGGAAATCTTTACAGTCGACGGGTATTCTGATCTACCAGACCGATTCCGTTGAAAAAACGATTGCGATCAACTCTCGTGTCAGCTTTGATCTTTTTTTACTGGATATCAGTTTAGAGCATGAAAATGACGGCTATCATTTGGCACAACTGATTCGGGAAGAAAACCCCACGGTGCCGATCGTTTTTTTGAGCGGAAAAAGTGACGAAAAAGACATGATCAACGGCTATGAGATTGGCGCCGATCACTACATTACGAAGCCTTTTTCACCGGCACTCTTAAAAGCACAAATCGTTTCGATTCTTGATCGCCGCAACGTGCTGCGAGAAAAAGGGATCGCCAAACCGGAAGGCGATCTGTGCAGCGGCATGTTTCGTTTTGACCAAAAACGCTATCAGTTTTTCAAAAATGATCAGCCCATCAAGTTGTCTTCAAAAGAAATCATGCTGATGCGCTTTTTCATGGAAAATCCGGATCAAGTGTTCTCGAAAGAACAGATTTACAGCAATGTTTGGCAAGATGGCCAATTCGATGCCAATACCGTGATGGTTTTTATCAATCATCTGCGAAACAAAATTGAAGATGAGCCGAAGCAAGCCCGTTTTTTGAAAACCGTTTGGGGGATCGGCTATACCTTTTTACCAGAAGGAGACGCCTTCTAGCTGCAAGAAATAAAGGGCCAAGGCTAAAAGATCCGCCGACCCGCCAGGACTCAAATGGCGTGCGATCAATACTTGATCATAGGTCGTTAATTCACGAAGCAAGTCTGTATCCGACAGATTGGCTTGGTGAATTTTTTGCATTTCCTGCTGCACGGTCTTCATCGCCTCGTAGCCGCCTCGGTGGACGAGGTTGCTGTCTTCGGTTTCACTCATTAGATAGACCAACCCTCGCAACAAGGAAACGGAGGTTTTTTGTGGTTGCTGCCGTAAGTACTCCAGCAATTTTTTAACCGTTGGATAACCAGCTGCGGCTTCTCCACGAATCCCCATCGTGCCGTAGGTCAAATAATTTTTTTCTCCGTAAGACAACTGGTCTTTGTGGGTGATTTGCTGCAGGTCTTGCTTGACCAAATGCTGGCAGATGTTGGCGGCAAGCCGCAGGATCTGATTAGTATCTTCAGCCGTCAGCACAGCCTTGTCATGCTGTTGATAATAGACTCCTGTCGCCCCCAACAAAACTGCAAAGGAAAAGTTCGCCCCTTTGTGGGTATTGATGTCTTTGGTTGCCTGAAGCATCGCTTCTTCTGCTTCTTGACCGATCCCACGTAACTGGTCAAACAGCTGGATCAGGGCGCCTGTATGGGCAAAGCCAGCTTGGCTATAGCGCTGAAAAAAAGGCGCCAAACAAGTGATACTGTTGATAAAGGTAAACACATTCATGTCCTGATGCGCACCAGAGGAGCAAGGATCTACTAAACCAGGCTTGGGTGCTAACGCTACCTCATAATGCAGCGCATTGACTGCATAGCTGCTGGCGATAAAAAGACGGGAATCAGTCAATTTTTCTTCGCTCCATTTCAGCAAGAATAAATTGCAGGGAGTGATCCAAATGTTCATGGGTCAACAACGTGATCTGTTCCGTGTCATTGGTTCTCATGCCGCGATAAATCAGCCAATGTTCCGCCAATGCCGCATCCCTTCTTCTAGAAGAGCGAATCGCAATGTCACGAAAATACACGAGGTACGCTTGCAGATCCAGCACGATACTTTTTAACCGCAGCATCTGGCTTTTTTCGTAAATAAACGCATTGAAGTCAGAAAAGTTTTTCAAGACCCCATCCACATCATCCTCACGATTCAGCTGTTCGCCATGTTCTAACAAGCAGCGCATCTCCCGGAAATCTTCCTCACTCATCAAGGCCATTGCTTTGATAGTCGCCAATGTATCCAATGATTTGCGGATATCGTAAATCTCATAAGCATCTTTGATACTGATCCCTTTTACGACGATGCCGATTTTTGGTACGTGTTCCACCAGTTTTTCAGCCACCAGCTGAGTCATGGCGTAACGAATTGGGGTCCGGCTGATGTTTAACGTATCGGAAAATTCTTTCTCATTGATGCGAGAGCCTGCGGGAATGTCTCCTAAAATGATGGTTTTTTTGAACGCTTCATAGATCAAATCTTTTAATGGTTTATTTTTGGTCAGATCCAGATTTTTATTTACTGCATCAATAATTGGATTCATGATTTACTCCTATCATACTAAAAACAAATGAGATTTTTGGGAAAAAATAGATATATCGATAAACAAGGAAAACTACCGAGCAAAATGGCAGCCTGCTCGATAGTTTCTTTATGAAGTTACTGTGGAATATAAAACGGCATATGACCTAATAGTACGATCGTAACGACAAAGATCACGAAAATCCCCAGTGCGTATTTCGCCGCTTCTTTTTGCCATTGCCCCATATCTAAGCCAGTCAAGCGCAATAGCAAGTAGATGAAGGCAACCAATGGACTTAACAAGTGGAACGCTTGGCCCATTAAGGACGCCAAGGCCATCTGCATATTGGTGAAGCCATACGAACGACCCGCTTCTGCTAAGACCGGTAGAACCCCAAAGTAAAACCCATCATTGGAAATAAAGAAGGTCCCAGGTGCGGAAATCAGGGCGATAACTAACCCCCAGAAACCAGCCAATTGTTTAGGAATGATTTGCGTGAAACTATTCGCTAAGGCAGTAGCCATCCCAGAGCCTTGGAACAAGCCCATGAAGACGCCCGCTGCAAAAACTAAAATTACGACTTGCACAGCGTCGCCGCCGTTGGCACCGATCCGTGACGATTGATCTTTCAAAATTGGGTAGTTGACCATCAATGCGATACAAGTACCTACAAGGAATAACAAGATTGGTGGTAAAGCGATACTAGAAATAAAGGAGCTTGCTACTAACCAGCCAATCAAGACGATCGTTAAGATACCGTTGAAGACAAAGTTTTTCGGACGGCGGATCGCTAATGTATCAGGATCAGTCACAGTCGTCATTTCTAATATCTCATCGTTCGTCAGTTCCGTAACCCCTAAACGTTTCCGTTCTTGGATCCCCATTCTGCGAGCCACGAAGAAAATCACATATAACAGAGACAAAATCATTCCTGGCAACAAATAAGAAAGAATATCCGCATCAACTTCCAGCACGGCCATTGCTCGGGCAGTCGGTCCGCCCCATGGCAATAAGTTCATGATGGTGTTTTGCAAAATGATCAAGACACCAAGGTTCATCATTTTCATATTCAGCTTCTTATAGATGGGAATAAACGCAGAACAACAGATCAAGGTAGTGGTCGTTCCATCACCGTTCAAAGAGACCGCAGCAGCAACGACTGCCGTTGCCATCAAGACTTTCATCGGATCGCCTTTAGCAAAATAAATCATTTTTTTCGTGATTGGATCAAACAAACCGGCATCCAACATAATGGAAAAGTACAAAATCGCAAACAGCAACATGATTCCTGTGTTGGCTGTTGTCGAGATGCCCTCAAGGACAAAATCACCGATGTTGCCTTTTTCGGAAACACCAGCAACCATCGCAACGAGGGTAAATAGTAATGGGATAATTACTAAGGATGTAAAGGGTGACATTTTTTTCTTCATGATGACAAACATGAAGACAATAATCATGGCATAGGACAAAATTGTTAAGAACATTTTCTTCTTCCTTTCATGCATCGAAATGTGTAAGCGTTATCAAAAAACATTTTAAAAAAATTACAGGCCCGTAATTTGTTAGCGACAAGCGTCACTAGTTTGTGAATATTTTTCTTTTCTTAAAGGAAATAATGTTATTGAATGCTTTACACGTCTAAGAATAAACAATCAAGAAATAGAAAAAAAGACCCGTTTAAAAAAAGAACAGCAAAAAAACAATTTCTCTTTTCAAATCTTATTTTTCGTTTAAAAAGTTCTTAACAGAATATTAACGCAAGAAAAACCTTGATAAATCAACGTTTATATCGGTTTTTCACTCTTTTCTCAAAAAAGGAACACTGAAAAAACAATTTTCAGCCGAAATAAATCTCGCTGATTGAACGGGAGTTTCTATAATGAAAGGGAACGAATCATTGAGAAAGGAGAAACCCATGAATCTTATTAAAAGATTGTTCAAAAAAACGCATGATGAACCAGATGCGCCTGTCAGTCCTCCTCTGAAGCCAAGGGAAATGATAGCGGACCCACCCGCGTCTGATTGGCAAGAAGTGTCGGGCTATCAGCCGGCGCCTGCAGAAGATTATCCGTTAGTCAGTCTGATAGCCGCCGCACTAGGTGCCGAGTGTTCCCCTGAAAGTCAGTTTGTCATTCGAAGAATTGAGAAACGCAATCCTGAATTTAAGCGAGTCACCCTGATTGCCGCCAGTATCGCCGCCGGAGAGCTATCAGATTCTCAGTTCACAATCAAAAAAATAGCCAAAAAAAATGAAAACAAGTGAGGGAAAAACATGTTACGTAAATTTAAAATAGCGATCGATGGGCAAGAATACCTTGTCGAAATGGAAGAAATCGGTGCCCCGCAACCTACCGCTCCTGCCCCAGCAGTGCCAACACCGGCTCCAGCAGCGGCACCCGCTCAACCAGAACCAGTCAGCACACCAGAACCAGAAGTAGCACCACAGCCAGCGCCAGGTACGCTTCCTGCTGACGGCGAGCCGATTCATTCTCCAATGCCGGGAACGATTTTACGTCTCTTGGTCAATGTAGGTGATACTGTACAAGAAAACCAGTCGTTGATGATTTTAGAAGCCATGAAGATGGAAAATGAGATCGTGGCACCAAAAGCCGGAACCGTTGTTGCGATTGCAGTCAATGCGGGCGACATGGTCAACCCAGGAGAACTGCTGATTACGATCGGCTAATTTATTGAAAAGGAAGTGACGTAGTGGAAACGTTAATTGAAGGTGTAGTCGGGTTAGGATCGGAGCCGGGACGGATCGTTATGATGCTCATCGGTGGTCTATTGATGTATTTGGGGATCAAGAAAGAATATGAACCAACCTTGTTGGTTCCTATGGGATTGGGCACGTTGTTAGTGAACTTCCCGAACTCAGGTGTGTTAAGTGCTGGTGGAGAAGCTGGCCCGTTCCAAGTATTGTTTGATATGGGGATCTCAACTGAATTGTTCCCTTTGCTTTTGTTTATCGGGATTGGTGCGATGATCGACTTCGGTCCATTGCTGCAAAATCCATTTCTTTTATTGTTTGGTGCCGCTGCGCAATTCGGGATCTTCTTTACGATCATCGTTGCCGTGCTGCTTGGTTTTGATTTAAACGACGCAGCTTCCATCGGGATCATCGGTGCCGCTGACGGACCAACGTCGATTTTTGTCGCAAATACGCTGAACTCGAAATATATGGGTGCGATCATGGTAGCAGCTTACTCTTACATGGCGCTAGTACCGATCATTCAACCGGTAGCCATCAAAGCTGTGACGACCAAGCACGAACGAAAAATCCGCATGACGTATCGTGCCGGTGAAGTTTCGCAAACGGCAAAAATTTTGTTCCCGATCGTGATCTCGATCGTAGCAGGGTTGATTGCTCCTGTTTCATTGCCATTGGTCGGATTTTTGATGTTCGGAAATCTCTTGCGGGAATGTGGTGTCTTGGATCGTTTGTCCATCACCGCTCAAAACGAACTGGTGAATATCATCAGTATCCTCCTAGGTTTATCAATTTCTGTGAAAATGCAATATGAAGAATTTTTACAAGTCGATACATTGATGGTTATTGGTTTAGGGCTGGTTGCCTTCATTATGGACTCGGTCGGCGGCGTGTTGTTTGCGAAAGTGCTGAACTTGTTCCGTAAAGAAAAAATCAACCCAATGATCGGTGCAGCTGGTATCTCTGCGTTTCCAATGTCTAGTCGTGTCATCCAAAAAATGGCGACAGATGAAGATCCGCAAAACTTTATCTTGATGCATGCAGCCGGTGCCAACGTTTCAGGACAGATTGCTTCGGTCATCGCCGGTGGCTTACTGCTGGCACTGATTGCTTAGGTCACTAGAAAGGAGAGGAAAATTATGAGTCAAGATTTACTGACTTCATTTGAATTGTTGTTATTCGGTTGGGGCGGCGTCTTTGTCGTGATCCTGATCATCTACTTCGCATCCTTGCTTTTGTCGAAGCTCTTCCCAGTAAAAAAATAAAGAAGGCATTGTATGTATACCCTAAAAAGAATCTGGCTGCAAAAAGATCCGGAAGTCTTTTTGCAATGGCAAAAATTGATCACCCGTGCTGGCTTAGCCGTCGGTGAAGAAGTAGCCTATACCGTCGGCATTTTTGACCAGCAAACCTTGATTGCTACTGCTTCTTGCTATGCCAATATCATCAAGTATGTGGTGGTCTGTGAAAAAAAACGCTCCGAACAGCTGTTGACGCAATTGATTTCGCACCTTAGCGATCATATCAAAGACGAGGGCTATACCAAGTCCTTCGTCTATACAGCACCGAAAAATCGTCTGTTTTTTGAATCTCTCGGGTTTCGTGAAGTGCTGGCAGCACAAGACATCTTGTTCATGGAACAAGGCGTTCCTTCTTATGAAAGCTATGCCCAACAACTGCAACGGCAGCGAATCGGACAAAACAACGGCGCGATCGTAATGAACGCCAATCCTTTTACCAAGGGACATTTGTACTTAGTTGAAACAGCTGCGAGTCAAAAAGAGCAAGTTTATGTGTTCGTTTTGTCAGAAGACCGTTCACAGTTTTCTGCCAGTGAACGGCTGCAGATGGTGACGGAGGGCTTGGCTCACCTGTCAAATGTAACGGTGCTGCCGACCAACAACTATCTCGTCTCTTCAGCGGTCTTTCCCAGTTATTTCTTAAAAGAGCAAGCACCTGAGGCGATTGCCAAAAAACAAGCCGCCTTTGATGCAACCCTCTTCAAAGAAAAAATTGCCCCGCTGTTGGCGATCACCACGCGTTTTGTAGGCTCAGAGCCTTACTCACCCGTGACCCAACTCTACAATGAGGCAATGGCTGCCGTTTTTTCTCCCGAGCTTGAACTGATCGTGATTGACCGTCTGAAGATCAACCAATCAACCGTTTCGGCTACAAACGTTCGGAAAGCGATTGCAGAAAAAGATTTACCTTCCTTGCAGCAATTTTTGCCAGAAACAACGTTCTCATTTTTAATGCAGCATAACTATATTTAGAGGTGATAATAAGTGGAAATCAAAAAAAGTGCGGTTGCCGGCTCCGTTGAATCCAGTGATATCTTGATCGCGATCGAGCCCACCACAACCCAAACCATCGAGCTGACCCTCGATAGCAGTGTCGAAAAACAATTCGGCAAACAAATTCGCGCCGTCATCCTTGAGACGCTGAACCATCTAGGCGTGACACAGGCCAAAATCACCGCCACCGATAAAGGCGCATTGGACTGTACCATCAAAGCCCGAACTCTGACAGCCGTTCATCGGGCAGCCGAACAAGAACAGTATGCTTGGAAGGAGATCGACACATGGAACGTTTAAGAAGAACGATGATGTTTGTACCAGGAGCTAACGCTGCCATGCTACGGGATGCGCCATTGTATGGCGCCGATTCCGTTATGTTTGATTTAGAAGATGCGGTCTCCTTGAATGAAAAAGACTCTGCTCGGACACTGGTGCATTTTGCCTTAAAAACCTTTGACTATTCTGCCATCGAAACCGTCGTGCGCATCAACGGCCTCGACACGGTGGGTGCCCTTGATATCGAAGCGATGGTCCTAGCGGGGGTCAACGTCATTCGACTACCGAAAACCGAAACCGCCCAAGATATCATTGACGTTGCCGCTGTGATCACACAAGTAGAAGAAGAAAACGATCTGCCTGTAGGAACCACCAAAATGATGGCTGCCATCGAGTCGGCCGAAGGCGTTTTAAATGCCCGAGACATCGCTACAGCTTCCGATCGTTTGATCGGGATCGCTTTAGGGGCAGAAGATTATGTCACCAATATGAAAACCCGTCGCTACCCAGATGGGCAAGAGTTGTTGTTTGCCCGCAGTATGATTTTGCATGCAGCTAGAGCTGCGGGGATCGCCGCCATCGATACCGTCTTTTCTGATATCAATGACACAGATGGCTTTCTCGCTGAAACGACCCGCATCAAGCAGCTTGGTTTTGACGGAAAATCAGTGATCAATCCCCGGCAGATTCCCCTAGTTAATGGGATCTATGCGCCTTCAAAAGCCGAGATCCAACAGGCCAAAGAAGTGATCTGGGCCATTCGTGAAGCCGAAAGCAAAGGTTCTGGTGTGATCTCCTTGAATGGCAAAATGGTCGATAAACCAATCGTTGAGCGAGCGGAACGCGTGATTGCCCTTGCCAAAGCAGCGAAATTGATTACCGAGGAGGAAGTGTAATTATGGTGTTAAACAAAGCAGGAAAAGACATCCCTGAATGCTATGCCACCCAATACGGGGTCTTTGAAAATGAAACAGCCAATATCCATGCCTACAAAGAAGCGAGTCGCAAGATCGAGCCAGTCCTGCCGGGCAAAAGCAAGGTCTTGGGCAGTATTCGTGAAGCCATTGAAAAAACAGGGTTAACGGACGGCATGACGATCTCCTTCCACCATCATTTTCGCGAAGGGGATTTTATCATGAATCTCGTTTTAGACGAGATCGCAAAAATGGGCATCAAGAATCTTGCGATTGCCCCTAGTTCCATCGCCAATGTCCATGAACCATTGATCGGACATATCAAATCTGGGGTCGTGACCAATATCACCTCCAGCGGTCTGCGGGACAAAGTCGGTGCCGCAATCTCCGAAGGCATTATGGATGCTCCAGTCATTATCCGTTCTCATGGCGGTCGGGCTCGTGCCATTGCCGCCGGCGATATCCACATCGATGTCGCCTTCTTAGGGGCCCCTAGCTCAGATGCGTATGGCAATGCCAATGGCACCGTCGGAAAAGCAACCTGCGGCTCACTAGGCTATGCGATGGTCGATGCAAAATACGCCGACCAAGTCGTGATCATCACCGACACCCTGGTACCGTTTCCAAATACCCCAATCAGCATTCCCCAAACGGATGTCGATTATGTCGTGGAAGTCGACGCCATCGGTGATCCTGCAGGGATCGCAAAAGGTGCGACCCGTTTTACCAAAAATCCAAAGGAATTACTGATTGCTGAGTATGCAGCCAAGGTCATCACCAGCTCGCCTTACTACCAACAAGGCTTCTCCTTCCAAACCGGAACAGGCGGTGCCGCATTAGCCGTTTCTCGTTTTTTACGCGAAGCGATGATCAAAGATGAGATCAAAGCCAGCTTTGCCCTCGGCGGCATTACCAATGCCATGGTGGAACTGTTAGAAGAAGGATTAGTGGAAAAACTGATCGATGTCCAAGACTTTGATCATCCTTCCGCGCAATCGCTAGGGAAAAACGCCAATCATTACGAGATCGATGCCAATATGTATGCCTCACCGTTAAGCAAAGGGGCGTTTATCAATCAATTGGATACCGCCATTCTTTCCGCACTGGAAGTCGACACGGATTTCAACATCAATGTCATCACCGGTTCTGACGGTGTGATCCGCGGTGCCTCTGGCGGCCACTCAGATACTAGTATGGCGTGCAAAATGAGCTTAGTGATCGCTCCTCTTGTGCGGGGACGGATCCCAACGATCGTCGATACCGTCAACACGATCGTCACTCCGGGCGCCAGTATTGATGTTGTCGTTACGGAAATCGGGATCGCCATCAATCCTGCTCGCAAAGACTTGATCAGCCATTTTGAAGCATTGGATATTCCCCAATACACCATTGAAGAGCTAAAAGAAAAAGCCTACAGCATTGTCGGTCAACCCGAACCAATCAAGTACGGGGAAAAAACCGTCGCTTTGATCGAATACCGCGATGGCACGATCATTGATGTGGTCAAAAATGTCTGATGCCCTATTTTCAGGAACCCCTGTGACGCTAATCGACATGCTGCAGGCACGAGAAAATAGAAGCTCGCTTCAACGGGAGCTTCTCGCTGCGGATGAAAAAGCGGCATTGCTTGTTGCCACCATGAATATTCCCGGTCCCGTGAAAAATTCTGCCCCATTGACCGCCGTTTTTGAAGAACTCATTACGGAAATCGAAGAGGCCGTCAAGGAACTGATTCCACTGGCAAACCTCTACCGTAGTTTGGAAACTGGACCGGAATATTATCTCGTACTACCCACAGATCCTTATGAACTAAAACGAATGATGGTTCAGATTGAGACCCATCATCCTTATGGTCGATTGGTGGATCTGGATGTCTTAGCCAAAACCCAAGACCAGCTTTTACCTATCAGCCGCACCGAAATCGGACTGCCGACAAGAAGCTGCTACGTCTGTGAACAAGATGCCAAAGTTTGTGGCCGTTCTAGAACTCATAGCGTAGCAGATATGCAGCAGCAGATCCGTAAAATCATTCAGGAAAGAGTGAAAGAATGAAAAAAATCCAATTTACCGAAACCGTCTTGCGGGACGGCCAACAAAGTCTGATCGCTACACGAATGCCTACCAGCGATATGCTACCGATTTTAAAAACCATGGATCAAGCAGGCTATCATGCCCTTGAAATGTGGGGCGGCGCAACCTTCGATGCTTGTCTGCGTTTTTTAAATGAAGACCCATGGGAAAGATTGCGCGCAATCCGCAAAGAAGTGAAAAAGACCAAACTACAAATGCTCTTACGGGGACAAAATCTCTTAGGCTACAAAAACTATGCCGATGACGTCGTTGCTGACTTTGTTACCAAATCGGTTGAAAACGGCATCGACATTCTTCGTTTGTTTGATGCCTTAAATGATGTCCGCAATTTAGAAACCGCCATCCGCGCCACAAAAGCAGCCGGCGGACACTGTCAAACAGCAATCTCTTATACTACTAGCCAAATCCATACGGTGGATTACTTCGTCGACCTTGCCCATAAAATGGCAAACCTCGGCGCCGATTCCATCTGTATCAAAGATATGGCAGGCGTTTTGACACCGCAAACTGGCTACGAGCTGGTCAGCCGAATCAAAGATGCCGTCGATCTACCGCTAGAAGTCCATACCCATGCCACCAGCGGCATCGCTGAGATGACTTACTTAAAAGTTGCGGAAGCCGGTGCAGACATCATTGATACCGCCATCTCCTCCTTTGCTGGCGGCACCAGTCAGCCAGCAACCGAATCTGTGGCAATCGCCTTAGAAGATTGCGGCTTTGCTACGGGACTTGATTTGCAGAAAGTCGCTGAGATTGCTGAACATTTCAATCCCGTTCGTGATCGCTTCCGTGAAGAAGGACTGCTGAATCCAAAAGTCAAAGATATTGAACCTAAAACCTTGATCTATCAAGTACCTGGTGGCATGTTGTCAAACCTACTCAGCCAATTGACGGAACAAGGATTGCAAGACAAGTATGAAGAAGTCCTAGCAGAAGTACCAAAAGTCAGAGCAGACTTGGGCTATCCGCCACTAGTGACCCCATTGTCGCAAATGGTCGGTACCCAAGCCTTGATGAATGTGATTTCAGGAGAACGTTACAAACTTGTCCCAAGTGAGATCAAAGATTACGTCAAAGGACTTTACGGTCAATCGCCAGCACCCATCACCGACGAAATCAAAGAAACAATCATCGGAGATGCTGAAGTGATCACCGTCAGACCAGCTGATCTACTGGCACCACAACTGCCAGTCTTTCGGGAAGAAATCGCTGAGTATGCCAAAAGCGAAGAAGACGTGCTGATGTACGCCCTCTTCCCTCAGCAAGCCCAAGACTTTTTAGGCCGACGAGAAGATCCCTTTTATGATGTTCCCGTACAGACCGTGTCTGTGAAGATTGCGGTGGATTAGCAACGAAGCCAGAAACAGAGAAAACGACTTAAAGTGCCCCTCACAAATTCGCTTGCTTGAGCAGATTTGTGAGGGTTGTTATCATTTACAGGCTGTTTATTCGTTTTTACTAATTAGCAGCGCAAAAATACATGCGCCATAGCCACTCCACCAATAAGCTTGCATTCGTCGTTTCTCGCTCACGTATTTTGGGTAGCTGAGAAGCCAGGATTGTACTTCCGCTTCATCCATTCTATAATCAGCTAAAAGAAGGGGTTTAAAGGAGGGGTTATCCATGCAACGATATATCGCTTTATTAAGAGGCATCAATGTCGGTGGAAAGAACAAAATTTCTATGAAAGAATTGAAAGCCGGTTTTGAAGAATTGGGGTTTAGCAATGTGGTCACTTATTTGAATAGCGGCAATGTGATTTTTTCCAGTGAAGAGGATGATCCACAAGCCCTTGCCGAAACGATTAAAGCAATGGTCAAACGCGACTTTTCCTTTGATATCGCTATTTATATCATTCGCCAATCAGAGCTGCAGGAACGCTTGACCCATATGCCCGACTGGTCAGGAACGGAAGATAAAACCATCTATGACAACCTGATCTTTTTGATGCCTTCGCTGACCTACGAGGAGTTATCTGAAAAACTCGGGGCTCCGAATGCCGAGCTTGAACAGGTTTTCCCTTACAAAGACGTCGTCTTCTGGTCTTACCTCCGCAAAGACTATCAAAAAACCAATTGGTGGAAAAAAACAGCCAGCACCAGCGTCGGCAAACAGATTACGATTCGAACCATCAATACCGTACGGAAGATTGCGGAGCTGTGAGCGCTCTTTAGTCGAGCCTTGCGTAATATTAAAAACGAAAAATTGATAAGAATAAACAATTATATAGGACTTTTAGTTCTGAACTACTTAGTCTATATGGAAAAACTAAATATTCCTGCCGAACAAAAAAAGAAGATATCCTACTGGTGAGAGGAGTCGGCCAGAGTCAACCCACACCTAGTAAGAATATCTTAATAGACCATACTAGAGAAGTTACTAAGCGAATCAAATAAAGATGGGAGGTTCCACAAGTAACATTTATGAGAACTTAATGTATATGTGCATCCGTTATTGATAAACGCTTTGCATCTATAAAAAACGATTAATTTTCACTTAATTTTTTATTGCTCATGAGTCGATTAATATGAACCGTTAAATAGGCAACTTCCTCTTTCGTAACTTTACTTTCATTCAATATCTCGATATAGTCCTTTACAGTAAAAGAGACCGTTAGCGCCTTAGGGTAAAGCTGTGCAATTTGCTCGAAAAGTCCGGAATCATTCTCGGTGATCATTTTCCCTTCATAGTAACGCTCCGCAAAAAATTTCAAATGCGTAATAAATCTTTGATAGTGGACATCTTCCCGATCAAAATCCATTTTGAGCTCGTATTTTACAATGTCTGAAATCCCTCCAACTAGTTTGGCATACTCCATACCTTTACTTGTAGCAGAGGCGACATTTTGCGCATTTATGATATGAAATGCAATATTCGCTGCTTCTTCTTGGGGAAGTACTTGTCCTAATTCTTTTTTTAGAAGCCTGAGGGCATACTCCCCTACAGAGAATTCGATTGGATAATAATTTTTAATTTCCCAAAAAACGCGATTTAGAATATTTAAACCATTCCTATGTCGCTCAATAGAAAAATTAAGATGATCACTCAGTGTGAAAAAAAGGCTCGTATTCAGATTTGCATTCAGTAATTCTTCAGCATGTTTAATAATTTTTTGAGTAATATCGAAGTAAATAGCTGGAATTGAATCAAACAAACGCAAATATTCTTGTATCTGTCGGTTATCAACGGGTATAAAGACGCGATTGATATCTTCATCATCAACAGTTTGACCAATCTTTCGGCTGTAACCAATACCTTTACCGAAAAAAACATACTCTTTCTGATCCTTATCAGCAGCTAAGATAGTATTAGGATTAAGTATTTTTTTTATAATCATCCTTCATTCTCCTAATCTAATTTTTGGCCATTACTCTCAATCACTTGCTTGTACCAATAAAAAGAATCTTTCTTAAGCCGCTTTAGCGTCCCGTTCCCTAAATCATCCTGATCTACGTAGATGTATCCGTACCTCTTGCTCATTTGCGAAGTCGATACACTGATAAGGTCAATAGGTGCCCAACTCGTATACCCAAACAAATCGACGCCTGCTTCAACCGCATCCATTATTTCTTTGATATGTTGCTTCATATAATTAATCCGGTAATTATCGTGAATTTTCCCATCTGATGTAACTTCATCCTTGGCACCCATCCCGTTTTCTACAATGATTAATGGAATGTTGTAGCGGTCCTGAAGTTCTAATAAAGAAATTTTCAGTCCAACTGGATCTATCTGCCACCCCCACTCGGTAGAAGGCAAATATGGATTTTTAACACCCATGATCGTATTGCCAGAAGTCTGCTCCAAGGTTGGATCAGAGGATTCTGTCCGAGACATGTAATAGCTGAAGGCTAAATAATCTGCTGTATTTTCTTTTAACAGTTGATCGTCTTCTTTCCCTTTCTTGATTTCTATTCCTTTATTCTGTAACCGTTGCTTATATAAGGGGGGATATTCACCAAAAATCTGGATGTCAGCATGTGCATAATTGTCCAAATTACTTTGTAAGGAAAGTAAAACATCCTCTGGTTTACACGTATTTGGATAAGTAGTCAATTTGGTTAACATACAGCCCATCTTGCTTTCTGGAATCAGTTGGTGACACCGCTTAGTTGCGATAGCAGCTGCTACATATTGATGGTGGAGTGCTTGATATATCGCTTCTTCTAATGAATACTCTTTACACTTGTCTTCGACGATACCAGCAGTAGTAAAAGGATGACGACCAACACTATCAATTTCATTAAAAGTCAACCAATACTTCACATGCTTACCAAATGCCGTAAAGCAGACCTCTGCATAATTGACAAAAAGATCTATTAATTTGCGATCTACCCAGCCATTATACTTTTCAGATAAAGCAAGAGGCATTTCATAGTGAGAAAGTGTAACTATTGGTTCAATATCATGTTTTTTTAATTCTTTAAAGATGTTTTTATAGTACTCAATACCCGAACTATTTGGTTCAAGCTCTTCCCCATTTGGAAAGATACGTGTCCAAGCTATAGATATTCTCAAAGCTTTGAAGCCCATTTCAGCAAATAATTGAATATCTTCTTTGTATCTATGATAAAAATCGATCCCTCTACGTTTAGGGTACCATTGAATTTCCGAATCTTCTTTGGCTTGTTGAATCATTTCACTAGTAACAGTATTATGAGCTTTGTAATCTTTTACATCAACGTTCGGTTTATACGTTGCTACATCAGCTACAGACATCCCTTTATTATCTAAATTCCAAGCACCTTCCACCTGGTTTGCCGCAATAGCACCGCCCCACAAAAAATTTTTACGCAATGACATTCTCTCCTACTCCTTCTATGATAAATAGTTCTTCCTCTATATTGACTTGTTTGTTACTGGAAATTTTGAGTGTGACATTTTTGGGCGCTGTAATTATGATCATCGTTGTAAGATCAAATCCAGCTTTTTTTATCGCCTCATGGTCAAATCTAATCATTAAATCTCCTTTTCTTACCGTCTGACCTTCTTTCACATAGCTTTCGAAATACTTACCATCCAAATTCACGGTATCTAATCCTATATGAAAAAGAATCTCTGTACCATCACTTGTTTGCATACCTAGTGCATGTTTCGTGTTATAAACCATTTTAATAGTACCATCGATTGGTGCATAAAGTTCCCCTTTAGTGGGTATAATTGCTACGCCTTCTCCCAACATCTTATTTGAAAAGACATCGTCGTTGACTTGTGACAAAGGTAAAACAACTCCTTCGACCGGCGCATTGAACACTAGTTCAGTGGATTCAACTGTTTCCGAGTTTTTGTCACTAATCGGCTCTTTCCATAAAACTAAAACGGCTACAAATGAGGATATGAAAGACACTACTAGCCCAATGACTGCAAATAGCAAATTGTTTGGTAATGTCTCCGATATAAACATTGATAAACTTGCAATTCCTGGTCCTACAGCAACATATGCCTCGACTCCTAAAATCCCCAATGTTGCGCCACCAATCAAACTGCCGAACATAACACCATATAAGACGCGTTTATGCAAAATAGTTACACCATATAATGCAGGTTCAGTGATTCCAAATAAAGCAGAAATTCCTGCTGAAACAGCTGTTGCTTTTAATCCTCTATCTTTTGCCCGAATGGTGACTGCAAAACAAGCACCTGCTTCCGATATATTATGGGCCAATGAAGCCGCATTATAGATAATTTCTTTGCCCGTTTCACCTAACGAAGTAATCACATAGGGAATCATTGCTTTGTGCATTCCTGTTATTACCATGAAGGGCAAGAATGCAGCTAAAAGAGAGACTGCTATCCAGCCAAATCGAGCAAAAATATTCATGATAACACTTGCAAATGCTTGCCCGAAGGTAAAACCAATTGGCCCGAGTATTAATAAGGTGAGTGGTACCACTATCAATAAAGACATCATAGGAACAAAAAAACTTCTGATTACTTTAGGACTGATTCTAGTAAAGAATTTCTCTAGATATGAGTAACTAATGACACATAAAATCGCTGGAAATACTTGATATGCATAATTGATATTTTGAATAGGAATTCCAGCAAGTGCTGTCCCTTCTGTAATCAAAGTGCTTAGTCCTGGGATTAGCAATCCTCCTACTGCAGAAACTGCTACCAAGCTATTAACTTTTAATTTGTTCGCTGTCGTTATAGCGACTAACAACGGTAAAAAGTATAATGGTGCGTCACCAACAAAGGTTAAAATTTGATAGGTAGGCGTTGCTTTATCTAATAATCCAATCAAATTTAACAGCATTAGCAATGATTTTAAGATACCTCCCCCAGCAATTGCAGGAATTAACGGCTGAAAAATACTAATAACAAAATCTAAGATTACGGATTGCCAACTTCTAGTGTTCTTTACTCTATTGTTTTTGTCTTGTTCGACTCCTGAAAGCATTTTTTCAACTTCACGATATACCTCAACAACGGCACTCCCAATTATTACTTGTGTTTGTGCGGCTTGAGTAACCCCTAATACACCTGGTATTTTTTTTATTCCTTCACTATCTACTTTGCTATCATCAATCAATGTAAATCTCAACCGTGTGGAACAGTGTTCCAAATGAGAAACATTCGTTGCACCACCAACTTTTTCCAACACTTCTTTCGCGATTTTCTTTTCTTCCATTTTTTTCGCCTCCGTTTTTTAACAAAAAAACCGAACTGACCCATCCCTCTTTTAAGAGCTGAGTCAATTCGGTTATGCCTACTATTATGTAGTAACACGCCTACTATTTTGTTAGACCTAGTATAGGACATTTCAAAGAAAGCGTCAACATCTTTTTTAATATATCCATTTAGATTCAAAAAAAAATTTAATCGGATGAATATTAACATCTTTCCTTTCCTAAGTTCTTTTGGCAAATCCTTCTAATAAGCCATATTTACCTAATTTTTCTGCATACGCCCTACAATCCTTTTGTTCGAATCGTCTTTTTCGCTTGATGGATTTCAATAAAAAGAGCAAGCAGAAACGTGAAGGTTACGATCCAAATTGAATATTTTTTTAAAACAAGACTGACAAAGGCTAGTAAACAAGCACCAATGACAAATGAGAGCACGACGATCGTATAGTTATGGGCATTGCGTCTTTGAAGCGACGTTTTATTCCGTGAGGTCAGATACAGATACCATTCATTTAGCATTTTCCGATAATTGCCTGAGGTCATCATGATCGTATAAGGATTTCCTTCGATTTGCGTTCCAGTGAACGTCAGCATCAGCAAGCCACTGCCAAAAGCAAGCAGACCAATTTTAAAAAGGTGTAGATTTTGAGACAATAATGGAATGATCAAACTCGATAAAATAACAGGCAACATGGTATAACTGCGCCAATAATGACTGAAATTGCTGCGCTTTAGAAGAATACCTAATAAAAATCCTACCGTAAACAAAATGATCGATACGATTTTAGGCAGCATTTGCTGCCAATTATATTGGGATAAATTCGAAGCCATCAAAATAATGTTCCCAGTTTGAGTAGCAACTAATCCATGAAAGTAATTATGAGAATAGACATCTAATGCCCCACCTGAAAAAGCCATTAAAATCGCAAACAGACGACTGTTATTCGAGACAGCGACAACTTTATAAATTTTTTTTTGCATAGTAGATTCCTCAATCGCTTGATAATTTTGCTAATAGCATTTGTTTTAGACGCTTTTCTTCTATTGATACATGAAAAAGATCGTTTATCCTTGAAATGGAGTTTTTTTCAATAGTAAGTATAACAGAATCAACATCTCCTCTTACTTTAACGAAAAGGAAATATATAGCAAGTAAAGAAGCCCAACGAAATTTGCTTTGTTGAGCTTTCCTTATAGGACGTTCGAAAAGAAACCTTTCGTTATCTTTTCATTTAGAAACCAATGGTTCAAACGCACCTGATTCTTATATGCTACTGGTTTTGCATGGCGGGCAGATCATTCTTATTTAGTTTATTTAGATAAGGAATCATCATTAAGACACCCGCAACAAACGCGATACCTTCTGTAATCGTCATTGACCAAATCAATCCATCCAATCCATAAAAATGATGCAGCAATAAAACGATCGGAATAAAGAATGTTCCTTGAATCGTGGACATCACTCCGGTCTGAGCACCTAGTCCAGATGCCTGAAAGATGCCCGTGAATAAACCAGAGAAACCATTAAAGATCGAAGAAACCAACTGGGCCCCTAAAATCGTTAAGCCAACTTGGATCACACGAGGATCACTTGTAAATAACCCCAGCACAGGCACTCGCAACCAATACACAATCAATGCAAAAAGGATGGAGATCCCACCTATCCACAAAGATACTTCTTTCAGTGCTTCTTTCACTCGTTTCGTGTTATGGGCAGAGAAACTGTAGGCAAATAACGGTATGACGCCCAAAAATAGACCCATTGTTAAAAATTCCGGTAATTGCGTGATTCGAACAGCGATACCAAAGCTAGCCACAACATTGTCTCCATATTCAGCAGAAAAATTGTTCAATAATAATGTGGTGACGATCATGAAAGCTGATTTAAACAGCTCGGATATCCCTATTTTATAAACTTCTAGCTGATCTTTGATTGAAAGTTTCATGTTCTTTAAAAAGCCCTTCAATGTCTCGCTTTTCGTTTCTAGGAACCAGACATAATACGTTGTTGAAGCGATATTCGCAATCACTAGTGATAGCCCTGCACCGATCACATGTAGGTTAAAGACGAGAATCAATAATGCATCCAGTAGGATACTCACTGCAACACTGACAAACATGCCGTACATTGATTCTTTTGATGCCCCTTCTGAACGCACCAACTGTTCCAAAGCAAAATTTAAAATGAACGATGCTCCACCTACAAACAAAATCAGTGAATATTGTTTTGTATACAAAAATGTCTGCCCACTTGCTCCTAGTAAATGAATAAACGGATCCATGAAAATTACTGTGACAATCCCTATGATCACACCGAGCAGGATGCTTGAGTAAAACGCATAGCCGGCAACTTTCTTGCCCTTTTGAGTGTCTCCATTGCCTAGTAGTCGTGTGATATAGCTTCCTCCACCAACACCCAGCATGTTCCCAACCGCCATCAACAGAATCGTAATGGGCATCGCCAAGGTAATCGCCGACATCATATTGGTATCATGGATCAATCCAATAAAATAGGCATTAATCAAATTATAGATCGTCGTGGTTGAAATACCAACCATCATCGGGATCGATAAATGGGCAATTGCCTTTCGCACCGGACTTTCGCTTAAGTAGTAAATATTGGATTCATTCATTGTGACTTCTTCCATGATGATTCCTCCTTTTATTAGATAGTTAACTGTTAGAAATCTAACTTTTAGGCAATAAGCAGTGATTGACTGCTTATTGCTCATAGACTTTGATCGATTTTTCTTAACAAACGAGTCAGTTCTTCGACTTCTTCTGCATTCAGTGCTTGGACCAGTTCTTTTTCTGCCGCATAAAAAGCTTCATTGGTTTGATCAATCAACGCTTTTCCTTTAGGTAAAACGTATATATTTTTTTGTCGCTCATTATTTTTTGGGATGCGGCGTTCGATATACCCTTTTTTTTCTAACCCTTGAAGCATACTTGTGATGCTGGCATCACGACGTTGAAACACTTGGGCCAAATCCTTCTGAATCAAGCCTTTGTCTTCATTTTGTGCGATATACGCAATCATTCTTCCTTGCTGTTGACTGATATCCAGGTCTTTTATACGCATTTCCATCGATTCCCGTGACTTATTCATAATGGAACGCATCAAATTCGATACGATCAGTTCCTCCAAAACGACTCCCCCTTTGCCAAATGTTAGATATCTAACTATTCGAAAAGAATATACACCGGTTAAAAAGGAAAGTCAACAAAAAGATTCGCTATCTAATAATTAGACCTCTAATTATTTTCAAATTCAATAATGGTAGTAAGGCTCAGGGAGTTCCACACTGTGGAAAAGTTACTGACAAAAGCAGACAACAAGGGACTTTTTATTGCATTTTTAGTAAACGTGTATAAAAGAGCCCCTGGGTTCATCGATTTTTTCCCTCATGGTATCACAGCCAATTAGAAAAGTAGGCTTTATTTTCCACTCTTGCTAGCGAAAAAAAGAAAGCTTATCCAGAAATCATTTTCTGAATAAGCTTAAACTGATTTATCGATCTAATTAAAAAAATTTTCGTCAACTAAGATCGGCTTCAATACTGTAGTAGGTATTATGAACTCTTGTGTCCCCATGTATCCAGCCGAAACTTCATATTTATCAAACGAAATAACTAGTTCATGATTTTCATTAATATAAAAATTCGGATCATTCTCCAACCAATTTGTATCATTATAGTCTAAAACCCAATATTTGATATCGCTATTTACTCTCATCCGCTCTTTCATTTGGTGCTCAATTTCCTGAGCCAGCACCTCTAGATAGTTTTCCGTTTTAAATAACATCTTTAATGATAATAAGACCTCGTTCTTTTTATCGAATGTATCAAATCGATGTTCAACATTGGTGCTCCCCACTGTCTCTTCAAACGTACGGTCGATTACTAAAAATCGATTATCATTGACTTTCATATCATAGGTACCACTGACATACATTTGTTTTTCGTCCACCCTATTTATTACGTCTATATAACTTTGATATGCTCGTTGTCCTTCACGGAGATATTTTTCATTTAATTGCGAATACACTTGATTTTCTTCTGTTATCTTAGGCACATCAATAGTGATTTCTGCTTCCTCTTGACTGAACAGAAGCGTTTCCCCAGTTATAATTGATACCAAATCCCCCAAAATAGGTATTTCTGATGCAAAACCTCTAAAGGTAGTATTTTGAAGCATAATCAAAAAACTAAAAACCACCAAGATCACGCTTTCGACGCCTCTTCTAAGTACTTTTCGTTTCTTTTCTTCGTATACCTTTGCCTTTTCTATTTGAAAACGCGCAACTATTTCACGCTTTAATTGTTCTTGGTTTTCTCCATCAAACGTGTGCTGTTTCATTTCGCTCATTCTCCTTTTCATATCTTGTTTTTTTAATTTAAAAGATGCTTAAATTGAACAAGAGAACGGTACATCTTCGTTTTCACCGTATTCTCATTTAAATTAAGTATTTGAGCAATTTCTTGCAAGGTAAATCCATCAAAATATTTTAAAATGATGATATCTCTTTCCGGACTAGGCGTTCTCTCTAGAATTTCCTTTAGTTCAAGAAATTCACTTTGATCGAAACGAAAATGACTTAGTTCTATAGTTTCTTCAAAGGCTAACCCAAATGGTCTTAGTCTCTTCACTCGCCATTGATCAATCGCGGTTCTTACTAAAATTTTATAGAACCATGCTTGAAAATTATCAATTTCTACTGTGTTTCTAAAGCTTTTTAACGCCTTTTGAAAGCTATCTTGCAGGACATCTAAAGCATCTTCATGATCATAAACATAACTGTAGGCAATTCGATACATTTGATCATATTTACCTTCTATCAGTTCTTCTAGTAGATGCTCATAATAGCGCACTTTTTTTGTTTGACTTCTATTCTTAAAAATAAAGATCACTCCTTTAACAACTCTCCAAGGGACTAGAAAAGACTGCTATTTAATTTCTCTTTGGTCAGCTAAACCAAAATACTGATTTAGTGGTTTTTGTCCATAAGAGAGCAATTCGCTTATAGTCACAAACTCATAGCCTCTTTTTCTTAGTTGACTTACCATTTCTGGAATGGATTCTACGGAACGTTCATGGATATCATGAATCAAAATGATTGATCCATTTTCTACAGTATCAATTACCTTATTTACAATCAAATCTTTATTTTTGACTTGCCAATCTTCAGAGTCTACATTCCATTGAATAATAGGCAATCCGATGGTTTTGGCAACGGCGCCGTTTACTGCTCCGTAAGGTGGTCGAAAGAGTTTTGGCAATACCCCTGTAGCATGAAATATTGCCTTATCAGTCTTCAGTACTTCTTCTTTGACTTTATCCAGGGTTACTTGAGTCAAGTCTGGGTGAGTGTATGAATGACTGCCAATTTCATGCCCCTCTCCCACTATTTTTTTCGCGACCTCTGGGTTCTTATCAACCATCTGACCTAAAACAAAAAAAGTCGCTTTGATCTTTTCTTTTTTTAACTCTCCTAGTAATTTTTTCGTAGACGTATCGTTAGGTCCATCATCAAAGGTGAGCGCGATATAGTTTCTTTTTTGGTCTAAGGATTTTTTCGGCAGATTATTATCAGAAACGATCGCTGGATTAATAAAAGGCAGAATTTTTTCAATGTCGACATTCATCGTTGTCACCCCTAAAACCTCTTTATCAAAAGCGATTTGTATTGAGTGGGGGAGAATGGTTATCTTACTATCCTTGCTTAAAAAGTCATTTGTTAACACTTGATCTAATTCTTCCTCATCAATTGTTGATTTTAATTTAGTTCGAGTACTAAGTAGCTGTTCTTGTACAATTCTGTTTATCGCAAGCAAGTCTGATTCATCGTTGACAATATCTTTTAATCGAGGCTCATTTCGATTTTTGGATAAGAGTATTTCAGATAATTCTTTTAATTCACCTAAATATTTCAAAGACTTTGTTTTATCATCCCAAATATATTCCTTTGTTACTAATTGTCGATTAATAAGGGCATCATTCACCTTTTCCTCATTGACATAGGAAACCACCATTGACCGAGAATCCTTCAATTGTTTCGAAGCAACCTGAGTTTGAGCTTCCAATTGTTTTATAATATTTTTATTTTCAGTCGCAGAATAGTACAGGTAATATTTGTTGTATTGATTATCGCCACTCTTTGATTCTTCAATCTGAGTGATATCACGATCAAAAAATTCAGTTTTAATTGTTTTTTCGACTTGCGTTTCAAAATTTGTTTGTTCTTCTCCATACACTTGACTCATTAGGTACTTATACATGGCACCCACTACTAACGTAAGAATCAGTGCACAGAATATAGCTATTAACAATAATTTTTTTCTCATAGTATTTCCTCTCTTTCGTTGTTCTATAGGGTATGACGAAAGAACAGGTCAAATAGTTTCATTTATTAGCAAGTTTTTATCAATCGTGAACTTTCTTAATCGTGATTCCTTTATCTCCATAATGTTGCTGTCTAAATTCATTAGCGAAAAATAGTAACTTCCAAATTATTCGTTTTTTCCTATCTTTTCCTTTAAGGTTTAGCTTTGACATCAGATCTTTGCGTTTTCCCTTAACTATGTCATTAGACAATAGCGTTAGTTCTTAATCTTAATACTTGCGGAAAACAAAAAAAGGCTTCAAAAAATTTTTTTTCGAAGCCTTTTTTAAGATAATTTTTATTTATGCAAAACCTATGACACATTGAATACGATAGAATTCTTCTTTTCTACACTTAGATCATAACCACAGATTTCTTTGAAATATGTCTTGTAATCATTCTCAGTAATTCTAATAATCTCATCTGCTGAGAAATCGTCGAATCGAGATAATTCTGAAACTAGATTCATCTTTGCATCAAGTCCTAGAATTTTTGGGAGCACTTCCCAGAAATTATCTTTTGAAATCGATTCAATCAGCTGACCGAATTCAGTTAGGTGTTTTTCGCAATATGCTTCCAATTTTTCACGTTCAATACCTTTTTTTATTTTCTTAAAATTGAAGTAGTAAGAAAAGGTTTCGTGGTTGTTTCCACCGTCCATTCATTTGCCCCTCTTTCTATGTATTTTTCCTAAAATTTTATTTGTATCAGCAAAACGCTATTATCTTGCCTTCCTTTTTATAACAATTAAATAAAACTGCCCTATCAGCTCCATCGAGGTGTTCTGATAGGGCATAAGTAATTATAGAATACTCTGCCTACTCATTTATTTGTTCACTAATTATAGTAATCAGTCGTTCCATAAATGTGTCTGCTTTTACTCAATAGTAATAAGATAGAAAATACTATGAGTGCATACCCCAGGATGATCAAACTGCTTGTGTCTGAAGAACCTGTTTGCGGTAATTTCCCTTGTCCGATTTGAGAAGCATCTGCGACGATCGTTTTCTTATTGTCATCGTCTGCTTCTTCCTCTTCCTTCGCTGTTTCACCAATTCGACCAGTCACAGTGACCTGCCCTGTTGTCGCCTCTGCGACAATGGTTTCTGATAGCTCCCAGACAGTTAGAGCCAGTAATGCAGCGATGAAAAAAATGATTCTTTTTCGTTTTTTCATACGATAGATCCCTTCTTTACTGGGATTTCAGTTTTTAGTCTTCCTCTACATCCGGCGCAAAACTCAAGACCAATTTGAAACTTGGGTTTGATTCTTCTGATGCATTGGCAGGTGTTGCTTCACCAGTGAACGCAAACGTCCCTTCATTCGTTCCTTGGTTGCCTTCAAGGGTAAACAATTCTGTTTCTGTTACAGTTGGTGTGCCGTTTTCAAACAACTCAATCCCGTTTACGTTTAACAAGTCTACTTCAGACATATTCAATGGTGTATCAACACCTGCAACAGAAGCGATCACACCAACTGCTGAGTTATTTGTCACTGTGTACGTAGGCGAAACGATCTCTGTATGACTTGACGCTTCTGTCGTATAGAACAAAGCAGTCGTTGGAATCGTTACATTGATCCATTGGTTCAAATCATCGGGATTTGGTCCAGGTGTTGTATTATCGAATTCACCGATGATCCCGTTTACTTGGACATCTCCTGACGTATCGCCTTCACGTCCGTCAATAGTTTGTGTCGCAAAAGCGGTGGTGCCGCTTGCGATTACTCCTGCGATCGTTGCTGTACTTAGAATAGCTGCTACAAATTTTTTCATTTTTATTTCCTCACTTTTCCTTTTTTAATTCTTAACGATAATCGTTAATTCAGCTTCAGTGACCCCTTGTTTTTCTTTGCTTTCAGGGTCGTAAATATTGATGGTGGCTTTGGCAGGATACTCGCCTTTTGCCAATGGTGTCGCTAAGGCGACATTTTCAACAAATTGATTTGGATAGATCGCACCGGAAGAATAGATGACTTCCCCGCTCGACAGTAAAGAGATGTCCACGGCGATTGGGTACACATTGGTGCCTGGATTAACGATTTCGATGGATCCCGTGCTTTGACCATCTTCAAAAATGGCTTCTGGATTGATTTGCAGGGTGAAATAATTCGCATCTGCAATTTCCTGCGCCCGTTCAGATAATCGCTGATCGGTGGCATCGCCAGATTCAGGCAAAAGGTCTGCACTGATCAACGGAACTGCTTCTTTTGATTGATAGAAATAGTACCCGAGTCCACCGGCAAGTACTGCCAATAGCAACAACCACCAGAGCCATTTCCGTCGTTTTTTATTTTCGGTTTGATTCGTTTGCTCCAATGGATTCACCTCCTTCACGTTTGGTACGATCTTTTTTTCTTAGTCTCGTGGAACAAAGCGTAAGACGATGCGATAATTCGGTACGAGCAAGTCTTCATAATATCCGCCTTGATCGGCTTCTGAATCAACGACCCATTGCGGGTAATCCCCATAGAAATCCCCTGTTAAGGAAATCGGCACGCGACTTCTTTCTTCTAAGCGAACCAAGTGTTGTTCTTCCATCGCTTCATAGAGTTGAATCTGGGTTTCTTCCGTTTTTAGGTTCAATCGCAACAGCGGGGTTGAGATATCGTCATAAGTAAGGGTTGGGTCTTCCTCTTCGCTTTCACTTTCAGCGTAATCGAGGGGATCTTCTCCCTCTTCTAACAAGACGATTCCGGCAGGATCATCGATCGCCAATTGATTGATATAGGTATCCACAGCAAGTGGCGATTGATTGCGGATCTCATACGCTTGGCTTTCAAAATTACGATTCGATTCCGCCGTATTGTACAAGGATTCAAAGACCATTTTGGTCGGGATCGTCACTCGCATATGCTCCAGTTTCGATGTCACATCGATACCGATGGTCATCTGGTAGGCTTTATTCCCCACCTCAAGAACAGCGAAGTAGCTGCCGTCTTCGTCCACTTCTCGTGTAAGATCCGTTTCTACGATGCGAAAGTCATCCGTCATATCCGCTTCCGTCAACACATTTACGGCTTGCGCGCGACTTTCTTGAAGGATCAAAGCATCTAATTCTTCTTGCGTGCTTAATTCATTAATTTTGAAACGGTCTAAAGTGAAGTTATTCGCTCGATAATTAATTCCTTTTATGACTGTTTGTTCTTCCGTTCTATCACCGGTCGTTTCAACAGAAGGTTTCGAAACTGTAATCGTTACCTTTGTCTCGGTCTCAAGACGTTCATTCCCTATCAAATCAATTTGGAACTGTCGGACTTGTTGATTTGACTCTTGATAATCGCCCCAAACAATTCGAGGATCATCTTTTTCAAGAACTACCTTATCTCCAGACGTCGTTTGGTAACTAATAGTCAACTCATCTACGGACTCTGTTGCATATCCAGTAATAGTTTGGGACTGATCGCTTACTCGATCAATGCTTGCGACAAGCTGTTCTGGAGCTACTCGCTCCCAGATATAGGTTCCTGGGGAACTACCATCATAGTTAGCCATAAACTCAGTTGAGTTTTCAAAAGTTATAACCGAACCATCACCCGACAAATTTTCTTCTAGCGTCCAGCGTCCAGTATATTGTTCAGTACTTGGGATTGCTGGTAAGTTTGCAGCAGCAGAAAAAATGGATTGTTCTCCTAATGTTATTCTATTTAATGTGTTAGTATTACCAAACATACTCTGCATATTAGTTACCTGAGAAGTATCCCAGTTACTCATATCCAGCTCCTTTAATGACCGCATTTGGTTAAACATAAAACTCATATCTGTAATTTGAGAGGTATTCCATCTACTTACATCTAGCGTAGTTAAAGAGTTTGCGTTATTAAACATCATTCCCATGTTTGTTACTTGAGAAGTATCCCAGTTGTTCACATCCAGTTCCTTTAATGACTGCATTTGGTTAAACATAAAACCCATATCTGTAACTTGAGAGGTTTTCCATCTACTTACATCTAGTGTAGTTAAAGACTCTGTAGTTTGAAACATACACTGCATATTAGTTACTTGAGAAGTATCCCAGTTGCTCACATCCAGCTCCTTTAATGACCGCGTTTGGCTAAACATAAAACTCATATCTGTAATTTGAGAGGTATTCCAACTACTTACATCTAGCGTAGTTAAAGACTCTGCAAGTTGAAACATGGCTCGCATGTTTGTTACTTGAGAAGTATCCCAGTTGCTCACATCCAGTTCCTTTAATAACTGCGTTTGGTTAAACATAAAACTCATATCTCTAACATTTGAGGTATCCCAGCGACTAACATCTAACTGTTTGATGGATCTTGCAGCACCAAACATATTGTGCATATCTTCTACATTTGAAACGTCTAAGTTTTCAGCATGCTCAATGGTTTCTAAGTTGTTTAATGAAGAAAACAATCCTCTAGAATTTCCTGGCAATGCAACGATATTTTCAATAGTAATTTGTTTAAGGGAAGTATACGTTCTCCAAGGTGCTTCTGTTACAGAACCTGCAATTCCTCCGTATAAAATAATAGATTCTGCTTCTTCGTCATATTCCCAAGGTACGGTGCCCCATAAATTTTGTTGCGGTTCGTACCTTTCGTATAAATAAAGAACAACCTGCTCCTCTTGGGTAAAAGTACCGGATGCGTTATTAGGGATTCGACTAACATTCCACCCCTCAATTGTTAATGCTTCTGTTGAATACTCTTCATCAAATAAGCCTGTTAGAATTTCGTCTTCTACTAATTTATTTCCTTCGGCATCTTCATGCTTTACTATAATGTCTCCACCTTGCAAAGGAGCGAACATAGCCTGAACGACTGAATTACCTGCCCCCATAATTAAAGCAGGAAATAAATTAGTTGGGGACAGCAAGTTGACTGGTCCGGATACAACTTCCCATTCAACAAAGTGATAACCTGTATTAGGAATTGCTGTAACATTACCAACCCCCATTCCTACGTCACCCCAAATTACAGTAGAGTTCGTAGCTAGATTAATAGCAGTACCTCCTCTAGGTGGATTGGCAATTAAATCAATACGATACTGGGTTGAGCGACTACCTTCATTGGCTTTTTCAGGTTCGCTTTCGCTCTCATCAAGTTCTTCTTCCCCCTCTTTGATATTTGACGATTCGCTTTCAAAATCATTTAAGCTGTCAAAAACTTCCGTTGATGCATCTACTAATTGAAATGGGACATGGGATAGAAATAAGACAGTGATTAAAAGAAATCTCCCCAGAAAGCCAATAGATATTACCCGTTTCATATCATACCTCCATAAAATGTCTCAAATTTCTTCGTTTTTGGGTTGACGACAAAAAAGACACCTGAATTTATCAGTTGTCTTAGAAAAAGTTGTTAGATTAGGATTTCTGAAAAAGAGGATACATAACAGACAATCGTTCTAAAAAACGAAGGTTTTTGGTACTTTTATTTGTAAGTTTGTATGCATACCTTTTTCTTACATGATTAAGGTTACCTGATTTTTTGGTCAAATTGGAATCAATATTTTCATATACGGATGAAATAAATAAAAAAAACACTCGTTAATACTTTTAACGAGTGTACGGAGATTAGAGAAATGGTTTTCGATACGGATCAATTTTTCTTTCCAGATTCCGCCAGTCATGCTCATCTGGGACAGCTTTCAATAACAAGTAATCTGTTTCAATAATATAGTCTAAGAGGTACCGATTATAGTTTGTGACAATCAAATCAATATGATCGGCATTTAATATTTCTTGTGTCAGATGTTGCAATGGCAAAAAGGTCAACGTGTGCTTTGTACCAAACTGTTGCATTGCACGAGTTCGAATCTGTTGGCAGATGAAGTGATCACCTTCTAGAAGAAAATAAATTCTTTTTGTTGGTGAATAAAAATCAAAAATCAAATCACTGTAGATCGTTAAACTCACACAAATATCTTCAAGATATGGTGCAGCCAAAAAGTCTTTTCTTTGATGCTTCTTTAAAAATCGTAAATTCCGTTGATAGTTTTCATTGTCAGAACGCATGAGAGATTCTTTGATGTCCTGTGCCTCTTTGTTCAATGCAGGAGCTAACGCATAGTTCACTTTTCTAGACAAAAAGAAGGATTGCAAGAAAATTTTTATCTTGGCATAGCTCTCATTTGTGAGCTCAAACTCTTGTAAGTAAGCCTCCGTAAGTTTGGCAATTTCTGATCCTTGATGAAACTGCTGGTAGAACTTTTCCTCCGATGCTTCTCGATCTAAGGTACGTTTACAAATAGTAACTAAATAAATCCATGCAAATTCTTCCTTCGCTAGTTCTACGCCGTAAAGCTTGTTGATTCCGTCTTTTAAAGAATACAGGAGGGAGAAGCTATTTCCTTTGTAGGCTAATTCAATCAAGTATTTCGGGACTGTTATCGGAAAACCAAGGCTCGCCCGTTTGATTGCAATAAAAAAAGTATAGTAAAAAGCAGCTGGTGTTGTTCCAGAGCCAATATCATATTGTCCTAGTTTGTTGTTTAACTGGGTTAAGACCAACTCATGCAATGCGGGGTCGGGAACAAGGGTATGGGCAGTATCAATCCCTTCGTAATAAAAGTCTTTGAAGAATTTCCGTAAATCCGCTTCGCTCCCTTCAATTGTCAATGGATTCGAGACCCATTTTAACCGATAACTGCTCAATATTTTGTTCGTTTGACCCAACAACCGTCGAAACGTGCTCTCAGAAAAATGATAATGATGGGCCAACTCGTCAATATCCATCAATTCCCCTTGAAAAATATGACCGATGATTTCAAATAAACACTCATTTTCTAGCAAATCTTGTTTCTTTTCTTGGTACACGGAAGGTTTTTTCTCTTCAAAAAGAAAGCCACTATTCCCCGAAGTTAGGGTGATACAATCACCAAAATAGTCTTTCACATACTTGAGATCATTTGCAATTGTGCGTTGTGTGACCTGCATCTTTTCTGCCATTTCACCAATTGTAAATAAACGATCTCGCTCCATCACACTCAAAACTCGAAATAAGCGCTTAGTTGTGCGATTACTGATAAATGCTAACTGTAAGTCTCTCATATTCTCCGCCTCATATCTCACTACGTCTTTTGTCTAGATGTTACATACATAACACAACAACAAAAAATGAGCAAGACACGGCTCTTAATCACTTCATAAAAAAATAAGTTGCTTCTATACACAAAAAAGGATCAAATGCTCTTATGCTTTTCCATTATTATCTATTTGCTTACAGAACATTCTAATCTCCTTAGCGATGGTGGAGAAGAGGAATGCTCTCGAGCTTCTTTCATTGCAAAAATCTCCTTTGAATGGTTTAATGGTTTAAACTTTTAAACGATAATGGAGAGACAATTATGATAGATTATGCCAATCTGCAACAAGATTTTTCTGAGTTAAGTGATTTTTTAATCGCGCTAGGTGACAAAAAAAGACAAGCTATCATCATTCGGTTGCTAGAAGCGGAAAATTGTGCTGGCTTACAGGTCACTTCCTTATTAGAGGCCACCAATTTATCTAGACCCGCCATTTCACATCATTTGAAAATCTTAAAAGAAGCCAAAATCGTGAATTTCAGACAAGAAGGAACAAAAAATTATTACTATCTCGATCATGAGCAAACAGAAATAAAAAAACTCCAATCCTTTTTAACGAAAGTCATTCACATTATGAACGAGAGGGACCAGTCATGAAGAAAGTATTAGTTGTTGAAACAAACATTCAAAAATATGCTGGCACGAACGAGGCTACCGGACTTTGGTTAGGAGAAAGTGCCGAGTTTCTAGATGAGGTCTATCAACAAGGGGTTGACGTTGATTTCGTAAGTCCATTAGGAGGCTTTGTTCCTCTAGATCCAAGAAGCATGAAATATATAGATCAAGCCATTATGAACATTTATCTGGAAGAAAATTTCATTCAAAACGGCTTGATTCAAACGAAAAAACCCGCAGAAGTAAATCCAAATGACTACCATGCGATTTATTTTACCGGAGGGCATGGTGTCATGTGGGATTTTCCTGATAATAAAGAGCTGCAAGAACTCGCTTTAGCCATTTATGAAAACAATGGGTATATTTTATCTGTTTGCCACGGAATCGCTGGTTTACTAAATATAAAAGATAGAGAAGGAAGCTTTTTGATTTCTGGAAAAAAAATCACAGGATTTACGAAAACCGAAGAATTTCTCGCTGGGAAAATGAACAAAGTTCCTTTCTTTAATCAAACCGCCGCAGAAGAAAGAAACGCTCAATTCAAAAAAAGACGCTTTTATAAAGCATTTGCCCTAAAAGATGGGCGGATCATCACTGGCCAAAATCCTTTTTCTGTACGTGCTGTAGCAAAACTATATCTTGAGGAGGTACAGTCATGCAAACAATTTTAGGAAGCAATGGACAAATCGGCTATGAACTAGCAAAAGAACTATACAAAAATTACACAAATGAGCTTCGGCTAGTTAGCCGGAAGCCTCAAAAAATCAATCCTACAGATCAGATCGTTTCCGCAGATTTGATGGACTTTTCGCAAACGAAAAAAGCGATTGAACATAGTGAGATTGTTTACTTCACTGTTGGGTTACCGATGGATGCTGAGCTGTGGGAAACCAATTTTATGAAAATCACAGAAAATGTCATCCGCGCTTGCCAAGAAGCACAGAGCAAACTGGTTTTTTTTGATAATACTTATATGTATCCAAAGGATCGTACCCCCAAAAGGAAGACACGCCATTTTCTCCAGCAGGCAGGAAGTCCCTCGTACGCTCTAAAATGGCTCAATTGGTTTTATCCGAGATGGAAAGTGGCCGTTTAGATGCGGTGATTTGTCGAGCCCCCGAGTTTTACGGCCCAGGCAAGACCCAGAGCATTACCAATACACTCGTCTTAAACAATATAGTCCACAATGCTCCCGTCAAAATACCTGTCAATAAGGACACTTTACGCACACTTATATGGACACCTGATGCTAGCCGAGCAATGGCCCTTATCGGAAATACGCCTAGTTCCTATGGCCAGACTTGGCATTTGCCCTGTGATACACCTCATAGTTTCCAAGACATGATCGATCTCGCCGAAAAAATTGAAGGCAAACCATTGAAATACCGTGTCATTCCTTTGTGGCAATTTAAACTTGCTAAGCTATTCAGTAAAAACGCGCGCGAACTAAGTGAGTTATTACCTAGATACACGGTGGATAATCTTTTTGTCTCTGATAAATTCAAAAAGGCATTTCCTCATTTTAAGATCACAACGTTTGAAGAAGGCATTAGGCAGGTACTTGTTGAGAATAGGGCAGGATGACTGACAACACTTTATTAACCCCAATGAAGAGAATGACTGATGAGAAGCTACCCAGCTTTTAGTAAATCAAATTCAAAGGATGTTCGCGTTTGTAGAAAGTTGAATCTTTACCGTTAGCAAAACAGTTCATTACACCGTCACTATTATTAATAAAAAGGATATTCATCCCACCCAAACACAATTAGAACAGGAATATAGAAAACCAATTAGGCGTAGGCCTAATTGGCTTTAATAAGACATTCTGTTTCCTTTTTCTTTGCTCGGGCTAATAGAAAAAAACCAAGCACTAAGAAGTAATTTTGAGGCAGCTAGACAACAATATAACTGAAGGGGAGAACGAAAGAAAAAATTCTTATTTGCAATATTCGATTACGTAAAAGATACATATGAACATCTATTATTAGCTATCCTTTTTTCTAGCTCTCATTTTAGTTAACCTTTTTTATCTATCCTAACTGTTATAAAAACTATTTCACATGTTCTTTAACATGCTGCTATTGTTCCAACTTCTTTATTGCTAAAGCTAAGCAGCCGATCAATCCTGCATCGTCAGCAAGCATTGGAGTTAGTAGGTATTCTTCGAGAGTAGGGGTATCCACATAGGAACCCATTTTTTCTTTAAACGCTTGGCGAATCAACTCGAGTAGTTGCGGCTGTTTCATTACACCCCCACCTAAAATTATTACTTCCGGTGCATATAGTAACGTTGTGTTATACACACACTGAGCAAGATAATCTGCCTCAATCGTCCAATAAGGATGATCAAATGAAATGGTCTGGGCTTTTCTTCCAAAGCGCTTTTCAATCGCGGGTCCTGAGGCTAACCCTTCCAAACAATCATGATGAAAAGGACAGATTCCTTCAAATTGATCTTCATTATGACGTTGTAAGAGCATATGTCCCATTTCAGGATGACTGAAACCTGCGACTATTTTCCCACCCACTACAGCACCACCACCAACACCAGTACCAACGGTGTAATACAGAACACTATTTTTACCTTTTCCATAACCTGCCATATATTCTCCATAACAAGCAGCATTTACATCGGTAGTCCAATAGATGGGAACCGACAAGGCGTTTTCCAAAGCTCCGACAAAATGATAATTTTGCCAAGCTAACTTCGGTGTGTTGGTGATATATCCGTAAGTTCTTGATTCGATTTGAATATCAATAGGCCCAAATGCTCCTACACCAATTGATGCGATATTTCCTTTGTACTTATCAAAGAAATCAAACACTTGCTTCATCGTTTCTTCTGGTGTTGTGGTAGGAAAACTTTTCCGTTCTATCACTTGTAATTGTTCATTACCAATCCCACAGACAAACTTTGTTCCACCGGCTTCTATTCCACCATATAACATTTTATCTACACCTTTCATTCACTCATTTTCAAAAAAAGAAACGTATTTGCACTAAGCAAAATCGTTTCTCACTAAAGGTTTCGTTGTGCCACCTTCGCCAAATTCAATCGGCAATACGGTACGTTTTTCTACTGTCTCTCCATTAATGACAGCAATTAATTTTGCCACTGCCACTTCCGCCATTTGCTTTGTAGGTTGGGCAATTGTTGATACGAGATAAGGGTCTCCTTCTGTCATCTTTTGACCATCAAATCCGATAACTTGTACATCCTCTGGTACGTTTTTCCCTATTTTTTCAAGCATACCAATGACAGCTAATGCCATCGGATCGTTGATCGTAAAAATCCCATCGATATCGGGATTCTCTAACAAAAAATTTGTTACACGTTCTGAGAGATGGTCTAAAGGTTCTAACATATCTAACGCTTTATAGGAAATCCCCAGTTGACGGCACTCGATCTCAAAATATTTTCGACGACTCTTCGTTTCATTCGGTGTTTCTTGGTACCCACCGATATATGCTACATTCTGACATCCTCGGCGATAAAGTTCATTTGCAGCCAAACGTCCACCGGCCGCATTGTCAGCGGTCACATAAATCACCTCTTCAGTGAAATAACGGTCGATACTAACAAAAGGCAGATTACTCGAAATGTATTCATCGATATCTGAATAAGTAATTCCAATGATGCCGTCTACTTTATTTTGGCTGACCATCTGGATATATTCTTGTTCTTTTTCACTATTACCACTGGAGTTACACAAATAAAGCTTGTAGTTTTGTCTTTCTAATGCTGTTTCTACATGGTAGGCAAATTCGCCAAAAAATGGATGCCATACAGTGGGTAGAATCAAAGCAACCGTGTTCGTATGCTTCATCTTTAACCCCCGGGCATAAAAATCTGGTTGATAGTTTAACTCTGTCATTGCTGCTTCAACTTTTTCTCTAGTAGAAGCTTTAACAGAACCGTTATTCAATACCCGGGAAACAGTTCCTACTCCGACACCTGCTAATTTTGCGACATCTTTCATTGTTGCTTTCATAGTTGATCCCTCACATTTCTGCACAAGTTTAGTATAATGAATTTTGTCATAAATTACTAATTTTTTCAAAATACTAATAGCAAAGCCATGGGAAATCTAGCTATCTGTTCTTTTCTAAAAACATTATCCTTCAAAACCTATTAAATAATTGATACATCGCCTAAGCAATCAAACATTTATTTCACACTCGCTGTTTCAAAAGCTTGAATACGACTTTCTCCAATCGAATGAAACAAGATATCTCGAGCTTTTTCCAGCTCATAGAAAGTAGCCGTCATAACTTCTAACCCATTAATAAAGACTTCAACTGATGAGGTATCTCTAAAAATCTCAAGAACGAGCTGATTATCAATCAAAGGTACTTCAACTTTTCGGACATTCAGAGGGTCTTCTTCCGCCCCTGTAAGCTCTCTTCCTAGTTTCTGACGATCCAATTCAAAAACCTGTTTAGCAGTGTCATAAGTTAGTTTGAGACAATCCGTCTTAGACCGCAGTAATTCAATTGTAAAAACTTCTGCTTTCTCCAAATCTGCGACTAGATGTAAATATGAAGAATCCGACAGTGCGTTTCGAAATACGACTGATGTGTCAGTCACTGCGATATTTTCACTGCCTTGTTGATAAACTAAATGACTATATACAGTTGAGATGGGTTTTTGTACCAATCGATTTTTTTTCACTCTTAACTCTCGGGGCAAACTCATAGAGCCTGCCCAAAGATGGCCTAACTCATGTGTAGGCAATGTACGATCCCACATCTGCATCCAAGCAATCATCACCCGTCCACCATTAGGATCTGTTGTTGTTTGTGGTGCATAAAAATCCATTCCAAAATCCATTTCATGGAAATTATCAACTATCATCTGACCTGTTTCCCAGTCTACCTCACCAATACAAGCCATGGTAGAACTGATATTATGATATTCCAGTCCGTTCTTCTTGATTTGTATCGGTGACATGATTAAGACATCTCGTCCGTCTAAATGGAATAAATCAGGACATTCCCACATTATTCCTTGCTCTAAAGTCCCTTCTAGCAACACAGAGTAAAAGTGCCAAGTATACAAATCTGACGATTGAAACATCACTATTCTACCAGTAGACTGTGTAGATTTAGTAGCTACTACCATATAGTAAGCATCGTTGTGAACAATTACTTTAGGATCACGAAATTCTTGTATCAGCCCATTTTCACCTAGCTGTTTTTCTGCTACCACAGGATTACCATTGTATTTGCTAAAATGAATACCATCTTCAGAGACCGCCAAACATTGATGCTGATGGCTAATACCATCAATTTCTTGACAGCCTGTATAAAATAAATATAGTTTTCCGTCTCTTTCAATTGCACTTCCTGAGAAACACCCGCCGCTGTCATAAGGTTGATCTGGGGCTAACGCTACTGGTAGATCTTCCCAATGGACCAAATCACTACTACGCGCATGTCCCCAATGCATAGGCCCCCATCGACTATCGTAAGGATAGTATTGATAGAAGAGATGGTAATGCCCTTTGTAATATATAAACCCATTGGGGTCATTTATCCACCCAATGGGTGCGGAAAAATGATAGTTTTGTCGATACTGAGGGTTAACTTTTCCTCGCATCATTTCAATAAATCGATTTGCTTTATCCAAAATCGCCGTTTCTTCTACTAACACTTATTGTGCTCCCTTCAAAAAATTATCATAGCCAGTTTGCTTTATTTGAATCCATTCTTCCAAACCTACACGTTCCAATTCAGCAAGGTATTCTTCCCATTCTTCATCGATTTTACCGCCGGTGATCCACTCTGCTCTTTTGCGATAGATGTAATCCCACATATCTGTTTCAATTTTTGCTAATCGATCTGTTTCTTCTTTTTCTAAAAAGACACGCGGATAGATATTGTCTTCTGTAATATATGGCAAATACGTGTCATGCATCAAATCTAAACGCCACTTCGCATCATCTGGCATAGTAGTGACTATGCCGTAATAAGAATCAAGAACTGCTAATGGTCCTCCAGCTTCGGTTTTTTGTCTTAGTTCCCCCGGTGCTGTCCCCTCTAAAGGCAAATGTTTTAACATATCATCCTTTAATTCAAAAATATTCGCCTGTGCTTCATCACCGTAGGTTCCCCAGTTATTTTGGACAGACTGTAACGGTTCATACATTTTATCTATCCACCTAGCTGTAAGTTCCAAGTTCTTATTCGCACTAGTAATTACGAAACGATCTCTTGAGAAACCCATGCCATTCGTACGAGTAACGTGTTTCGTTCCATCTGGTCCCGCTAAGACTGGCAAGACGTCATAACTATCATCTGCACCCGTGATATTTGCTTTATCCCAAGTAAAGTACACGCCATACTTATGTTCTTTCCCTTTGGCAACATACGTATTCCAATCTTGTTCGAAAGCCTCTTTATCAATAAGACCTTTATTATTCATTTCATTGAAATATTTGATGGCTTCTTTATACCCTTCTTTGTTAGCAGTAAATTGTACCTGGCCATCGTTATCAACGACTAAGTGGTCATCATTATCACCTAGACCGAATGCCCCCATTAAAAATTTTAAGTCTTCGTTTCCTCCATTGTTAATAAAGCTAAAAGGAATTTCATCTGCTTCACCATTACCATTTGGATCTTGCGTCTTGAAAGCCTCCAACACAGTCATCAACTGATCAGTGGTTTGCGGCATTTCAAGACCCAAATTATCCAACCACTCCTTGTTGATCCAAGCCATCCCATTTACTGTATGAATCGACTCTTTTCCTTCGCCTAATTCTTCAATCCAAGGCATAGAGTAAATGTGACCATCAGGTGCAGTAGACATTTGTCGGTATTCGGGGTTTTCATCAAAAATTTTCTTCAGATTTGGCATATAATCTTCGATCAAATCTTCAATCGGTACAATAACACCACTTTCCGCCCAGTTTAATAAATCATAGTCACCTGCAGCGGCGTTGAAGATGGCATCTGGTAAATCACCACTAGCGATATCCAAATTTCTTTTTTCGGCAAAATCACTACTGTAGTTTGTCCAATCAATATGGAGATTGGTCTCTTCTTCTAATCGTTGGAAAATCAATTTGTCATTAGGATCATTGGGAGCCAAAGGGGCACTTTGAGACATCATTTTTAAAGATACTTTTTCTTTCAATGGAAAAGAGACATTTTCTAGTTCATAATCAGGGCTTGATTTACTCTTTTCTTTTGAGCCTCCACAAGCCCCCAAAATTAGTACGGAAGTAAAAACGATTGGCAGCATCCATTTTGCTTTCATCTTAAAATCTCCTTTATAATTTTTATTCATACAAATAGTGAACAATTCTTACCCTTTAACAGAACCAACTAAAACACCTTTATCAAAATATTTTTGGAAAAAAGGATACATTATGATTAATGGCAGACTAGAAATGACGATCGTTGCGTATTTGATCAACTCAGCAATTTGTTTCATTTCTGCCATGGCAGTATTGGCTCCCACCATGTCTTGTGAGGGTTGGTTTTGGATCAAAATATTTCTTAATACGAGTTGCAACGGCTGTAAGTCGGGATCTTTGATGTAAATCATGGCATCAAAATATGAGTTCCATTGCCCAACAAAGGCATATAAAAACAATACGAACATAATTGGTTTAGCTAATGGAAGCATGACTTTGAACAGTATTTGCAAGTCATTGGCGCCATCGATAGTAGCAGCTTCAGAAAGTTCTTTTGGCAAAGCACTAAAATAGGTACGGGCTAAGATAATATTCCACACATTTATAGCACCTGGTACGATAATCGCCCATACACTATCTAACATGCCCAAGTTCTTTACCAATAAATAGGTAGGTATCAAGCCGCCACCAACGAACATTGTAATGACAAAAAAAGTCATAATAATCTTTTTGCCAGCCAAATTAGGTCGAGACAAAGGATACGCAGTGATCATCGTAATAAATACAGTCAATAAGCTGAAGCTAAAAGAGTAAAACAACGAATTTATAAAACCGCGTAAAATGGAGTCATCTGCAAGTACCCGCTGATATCCTTGTATTGTCCAATCTTTCGGATTGAAGCTTATACCTTTATTGATCAAAGTAGCTGGGTCCATAAAAGAAGCTACCAGTACATAAATCAGCGGAACAATGGTGATGACGACTAAAAAAGTTACAATCACTCGATTCAACCATAAGATTTGACGGTCGATTTTTGATAAAGCACTATTCATAATTTTCTCCTTTCATTACAAGCCTTGACCATCGTTTAGCCGCTTGGTTATATTGTTGACAATCAGTAATAAAACGACATTAATAATCATATTGAACAGACCAACAGCAGCAGAGTAGGCATAATCACCTGATTGCAAGCCGACTTTGTATACATAAGTGGAAATGATTTCTGATGCAGGGATGTTCATTGAAGTTTGCATCAAGTAGGCTTTTTCATATCCTACATTCATAATACCGCCGGCGGCCAAGATGAAGCTGATCACCATCACAGGCCTCAATGCAGGCAAATCGATATGCCAAATCTTTTGTAAAATATTTGCCCCATCGATATTTGCTGCCTCATATAAATCGGTACTGACTCCCGCCAGTGTTGCGGTGTAAAGAATGGATGACCAGCCGATTCCTTGCCAAATTCCCGATAAAATATAAATCGTTCTGAAATAAGCTGGATTAGACATGAACATAATTGGTTGCCCCGTAACCTTTTCTACTAACCCATTAATAGGTCCATTTGCGGATAGGAACAAAAACAGCATCCCCACGATAATAACTACTGAGATAAAATTCGGCGCATATAGAATCAACTGGATTTTCTGTTTTATTTTTTTATTGATAATTTGATTCAAGCTCAGTGCTAAAATAATTGGTGGAAAAAAACCTAACAATAAACCATAAATGCTAATTTTTAATGTGTTGCTTAGCAAAAGCGTAAAATTTGGTGAACTGATAAATTCCCTAAAGTGATCTAGTCCTACCCAAGGACTTTCCAAAATTCCTAGCATAGGATTATAGTCTTTAAATGCAATCACAGCACCGTACATTGGCACATACTTAAAGATAAACGTCATGATGATACCTGGTAAGAGCAACAAGTACATCCACTTATCACGCCGCAACTGTTTCTTTAATTTTTCCCACTTCGAGATATTTTTTTTATCCCGTTGTGCCGCCCTTATCTCACCACCTGGTCCCAATGTCTTTTCCAATTCAATCTCCTCCCAATACATTTTAGAAACGTTTCCATTTTCGTTTAAAAAAATAAAAATTTAACGAAGATGCATTTTGGAAACGTTCCCACTATTTTCGTTTATAGATTACCATAGCCATTTTTTTAAGTCAATATTTTTTTGTAATTATTCTTTCACCCACACTAAGCTTCCTTCAATTCATTTATGGTTTTCGAAAATTGTTAAAAAATAAGGATCTCGATTATTTCATTAATCCTATTTTTTCTCTACTTTTCTAGCATTCTTCTTTTATGAGTTTACTTATCACAACTTGCATTCCCTAATCTATATTCTAACAATCATTCACTGTTTAACCGTTCCAATCGGAAGATTATCTAGTTAATTATTTAAAAATAGCTCGGATTCACATTTATTTTTTGCTTTTTAACTAACTAAAAGCGAAAAGATAAGAGTTAGATATGTAAATGTATATAAGGTTAGGAGCTGTTAGATGAGCTTTATAGGGGAATCTTGGAAAACTAAGATCGCCAATCAGGATTGAAAAAAAATGCAGGAATTAGGAGTATTCACTTTTCATCCGCCAACTGAAAGAAATTAGAGAAAAAGAGTAAACTCACAAAAATTGTGAATTTACTCCAAATCGATACACAGAAATTATTTCAAGGAATCAAATTTTCTAACGATGAGCTAGTAGTTTCTCGCATATAGCTTCTCCCTACTTCACCGATCCCAACATCCCAGCCACAAAATACTTTTGCAGCGAGAAGAAGACCACCATTGTTGGCAGGGTTGCGATCACGATTGCTAACATCATTAAGCCATAATCTGGATTATTGGCGGCGCCGATGGCAGAAATCATCAAAGGAAAGGTTTGCTTTTCTGGTGATTGAAGGGTGATCAACGGCCACAGGTAGCTGTTCCAACTATTGATGAAGGTAATGATGGCAGCTGCCGCATAAGTTGTTTTCATGGTTGGCATGTATATTCGGAAAAACAAGCCTAGCTCCGAAAGGCCATCCATTCGCCCAGCTTCAAGCAGTGACTTGGAAAACATTTTTGTGTTTTGTCTGAAAAAGAAAATCAGAAATGCGGTCGATAATGTTGGCAAAATGACTGAAGCTACTGTATCGAGTCCAATAAAAGGAATCGTCGTTGAAAAGCTGCCGAACATTCGAAACAGCGGAATCATGGTGGCGGCAAAAGGCAGCATCATCGACAAAAGCAAAATATTAAAAAGCATATTTTTTAATCGGCTTTGATAGATCTCAAATCCGTAGCCGGCCAACGAAGCGATCGTCACGGATAAAATCGTCTGTAACAACGCAATCCTTGCACTATTAAAGAATACTTGTTTCAAGTCATAGGTTGCGACTAGGTTACGCCAGTTTTCTAGCAAATGGGTACTTGGCAATAGTTTGCCTTGCATGATATTTACGGTAGGATTGGTGATACTCACTAACATGAAATAAAAGGGAAAGGCAAACAGAATGGTAAAAACACCCAAAAATACATATGTGCCTACTTTTTTCATTTGTCCTCTCCTCCGATCTTAAATTGGATCATGGAAAAGAAGATGACCATGACGACAATGGCATAGGAAACTGCAGAGGCGTAACCAAAATCTGGTGTATAGCGAAAAGAAAGATTATAAATATATTGGGAAATCGTTGATGTGGCGTTTCCTGGGCCCCCTTGGGTCAAGTTCATCGGTTCATCAAATAACTGCAGTGTGCCAATCGTTGAGGTCACGGCTGAAAATAAAATGACTGGCTTCAGCAACGGGACGGTGATTTTAAAAAATTGTTTGGTCGGAGAAGCACCATCGATTCTAGCAGCTTCATAAATTGCTGGGTCGATATTTTGCAAAGCCGATAAAAAGAAAATCATATTGTAGCCGGTCCAGCGCCAAGTGATGGCTAAAATGATAATGACTTTTGCCCAAAAGGGACTGGAGAAAAAGGCGATTGGCTCAGAGACAATCGACAGTCTCACTAAAAGGGCGTTCACCACGCCATTTGTTGCAAACAGTGATTTAAAGACCATGGAGTATGCGACTAATGAAGTCACTGCTGGCAAAAAAATGATCGTCCGAAACAGGCCTTTCAGCTTTAGGGTTTTCTGATTGAGCTGGACGGAAAAGAACATGGCCAACAAGACCATGACAGGCACTTGAAAGCCCAAAAAGATCAAGGTATTTTTCGTGGCTGTCAAAAAGGTTTGATCCGAAAACAGCCGCCGATAATTCGCGAGTCCGCTAAAGGTCAGCCCGGTGCCGCTTCCTGATTGCAAGGATAATAGAAACGCTTGGATCATTGGATAAAAAGAGAAAAAGAAGATTAAGAGTGTCGGGATAGCAATAAATAGCCACCCCGTGATCACTCCTTTTTTATAAAATAATTTATTTTTCATCGTACATGCCCCTCAGTCCGTGTTAATTCAATTGATTGTCAGCAATCATTTGCGTATTTTTTAAGACTTCATCCAAATCTGCTCCATTGACATAGTCCAAAAAGCCTTGATTCATGATGTCTTCCAACGCATATGTGTTTTTTCCAAAGTTTACCGAAGGAATTTCATTTGCCCAGTTCATGAAATCTTGATAGATAGCCTGATCGTCGAAGAAAGGATCTGGTGCATGATACGCATCTCCTTGTGAAGCGGGAACGTAGGAACCGATTGCTCCAACGGTTTGAATCAGCTCTTCGTAAAAGGCGATATTTTTGCCGAATACGTCAGCAATATAGCTCAGGGCTTCTTCTTTCCCATCGATATCTAACACATAAATTGACGAGCCTCCGAGATTGGTTGCATTGACTGAACCTTCGATCGATTCTTGCTTTGGTACTGGAACGACTGCCCAATCGCCACTTTGGCTTTCTTCTGCTTTCACCGATGGCGTGATCCAGTTTCCTTGTAAAACGCCTGCTACTTCGCCGCTGTTAAAACCTGCCAGCATTTGGTCCCAGCCATTGTGCGTTGTCATTACTCCTGAATCAAGCAGCATTTTCAAATCTTCAATCCCTTGTTTCAAAGAAGGATTGCCGTCAATAAACGGCGTTTCACCATCCTCCGCGGTATACCAGTAACCACTGGAATGCATCATCATTCGCAAATGTCCTAGATCGTTCATATCGATGGACAGCAATGGTTTGCCAGTTGCTTCTTTCACACGGATCCCCAATTCATTAAAGGTTTGCCAAGTGATATTGGTGAAATCTGACAGCTCCAAGCCCGCTTCTTCAATGATCGATTTTCGCAAGTAAACGCCTGCTACCCCTGAATCAAACGGCATCCCATACTGCTCGCCATCGATCGAAGACACCTCGATTTTGTAATCCATAAACTCGTCAACATTTATATACTCAGTCAATGGAACGAAATACTCTGGAAACACTTCTAAAAAATTACGAGCGCGAAAATCTTCAATCAAGACGATATTAGGCAATCCTTGGGTACTGCCTGAACTAAAGATGGTATTCATTTTTTGTACGCTGTCTTGTTGGGAAATCTCGGTGACATTGATTTTGAAATCAGGATTTTCTTCTTGATGATATGATTCCGCCAACTCAAAGGCTGCGATATTGAATTTTGGGTCCCACGCCCAAATGGTGATTTCCTCTGCGCCGTTTTGTTCGCCCCCCTCACGCTCTGGCGTATCGCTGCCATTCCCACAAGCAGCTAAGCCTCCTAGTCCAATCATTGCCATACATAAAGCTATTTTTTTCATTGTTTTGCTCCTTCCACTTTTTTTTGATAATTCATCTGAAAATCAAAGGCAAATGCCTGATTTTTTAATAAATACTTCGGTAAAATGCCGGGACCGCAACTGGCACTTCCTAATCCTTGCACCCCATAGTCAATGTTGACGGCAACTGCGTCGCTGGTTTCTAATTGATTGGTATGGGTCGCTTGTTCCAAATTGTTCTGGGTGTAGTGATGCACACTAAAATTCAGCGATTTGCTGGAAATAGTCAGTCCACCTCCAGAAGACTTAGACAAACGGAAGAATTTGGTCTTCATACGGTTGCCATTTTCTTGCGGCCGCACATACGGCGTGTGCATCTCTGGAACGGTTCTTTCCCACCAATCGAAAAACCCACTCTGGCAACTATCAGGATAGGTTTCATGCGGCCCAAGTCCCAGCCACTGAACATTCTGATGTTGTTTATCAATCATCAGCTGCACACTGATTCGCGGTAGGGTTTTCGGTCCATTGCCAAACGGGGTTCCTTTGACTGCTACACGGATGTCGCCTGCCAATGAAAGACGATACGTAAAGAACAAGTCAATTCCCCAGTCGAGGGAAATAGGCATGCTGTTGCGGCGAATCTCAACTTTTATTTCATCAGGGCGCTGTTCATAGGTAAACGCGATCACACGCTCCTTTAAGTGACGAATGCGAAACGCTTCCCATTCCTTGGCGATGCTTGCCGAACCAAACTCTTCACTGCCTAACAAGTCGTTGTCAGTCGGTGCCCGCCAAAAGTTCATTTCAAGCGGTTCAGTAAGCAAGGCTTGCCCTTCGATAAGCCACTGGCTCAAGGTCCCTGTTTTCTTATGAAAAATATAGGTTTGCTCAGCCAAAGTAATCCTCAGTTCATCGGCCGTTTCTGAACAGTGAAAGGCATCCGCTTTAGGTATGTGTACGCTTTTTACTGGTTGATCAATGATGGCTTGTTCCCAAGCAACTGCGTGTTCTAGAGAAAAATCTGGCGCACTTTCTTCAAAGAAAAACAGCGTGACCACTGCCTGTGCTCTTCCTGCTAAGCTCAGCGTAGCTTCTTCTGGCAGGGAAATGGTCGTTTCTTCCTGAGGCAGAAGGTCGATTCTTGGCAACTCTTGTAAGAAAATCACCTGATCGTCTTCTTTGATTTGCAGGACTGGCTGTAAAGACACTAAATTTCGAAAGTCGAAACGGTTAGTGATGCGACAGGTCTGTTCTGAGAGCTGGAAGGTGATTTTGACAGGCTGAATCACCTTCTTATACTCGAACAATGCTGGCGATGGCGTACGATCTGGAAATAGCAACCCATCAATCACAAAGTTGCCATCATGGATTTCCTCTGCAAAATCACCACCATACTTGTAGTACGTTTCACCAGAAACGTGATCTATACTCTTGATGCCATGGTCGATCCATTCCCAAATAAAGCCGCCTTGTAACCGAGGATAGCGATAAAACAATTCCAGATATTCGCTCAATCCACCAGGACCATTGCCCATCGCATGGCCATATTCACATAGAATATGCGGTTGTGTTAGTGAACGTTCCCCCTGTTCTGCCATTTCGCCAACAGATGTATACATAGTCGAAATGACATCAGACGCTTGGCACGCTTGCCATTCTCCCAAGGCTTTCAAGTGCCGTGCTTCTCCTTCATAATGAACCAGACGACTGGGATCTAATTCTTTGATCAGCTGCGCCATCTTCAAATGGTTTTCCCCAAAGCCAGACTCATTTCCTAACGACCAGAAAATGATCGAAGGATGATTTCTATTTTTTTCGACCATTCTTTTTGCTCGGTCTAAATACGTCGGCAACCATTCCTCACTACTGCTCAGTTCATTGATCCTTTGGGTGATATCCATCCCGTGGGTTTCAATGTCTGCTTCGTCAATGACGTACAGCCCATAACGATCACACAAGTGATAAAACTTTGTGTCTGCTGGGTAATGAGAACACCGAACGGCATTGATATTGAATGCTTTCATCATCTGCACATCTTGTTCCATCGTCTCAACCGTCAGACTTCTGCCAGACTCACAATGCCATTCATGGCGATTGACGCCCTTCAGCACCACCCGCTTTCCATTGATTTGGAAAATACCGTCGGTTATGGAGATCTGTCTAAAGCCGACTTGGAACGGAATGACCTCCAACAGTTCCTCGCCTTGATACTGTTTCACCAAAAGATGGTATAGATATGGTTCTTCTGCGTTCCAAGGAATTATCTCTTCAATGGTTGCGGAGATTGTCCAATCCGCTTTTGCTCCTCGGTGGCATCTCTCAGCTTTCTTTAAAACGGTTACATTTTCTTGATCTAGCAATTCGATTTCTATCGTACGTTCTAACTGCTCTGGTATTGTAGGGTTAAAGAAAAGCGAAACTTCCAAGATGCCATCTTTGTATTGATTGCATAAATCTGCTTGGATCGTTACATTTTGGATCGACTGCGGCTTACGGGAAAACAAGTAGACTTCTCTAAAAATTCCGCCAAGCCACCACATATCTTGATCCTCGACATAGCTCATCGCGCTCCATTGCTTGACCTTTACACTAAGCACATTTTTGCCCTTTTGAAGATAGGGTGTGATATCAAACTCAGAGACCAAGCGACTGCCGGTGCTGTAGCCGACATACTGATCATTGATATGCACTTCAAACACCGATTCCACACCTTCAAAGTGAAGCACATGCTCAAGATCAATGTCCTCCACAATAAATGCTTTTCGATAAAAGGCGGTTGGGTTCTCCATCGCAACAAATGGCGGATCAATTGGAAAAGGATACTGGACATTCGTATAGATTGGTTTTCCATGCCCTTGAAACTGCCAATGAGCAGGTACCTCGATTTTTTGTTCATACACAATTTGATTTTCTGCCTCACCCAAATGAAAATCCCACAGACCATTTAATGACTGGTATCCAAAAGATGCTTCGGGATCTCCTTGCATAGCTGCTGCGACCGTTTCATAACTAAAAAAACTGGTTCGAGGTGACAATCGGTTTTCATGTAGTATTGCTGGATTGAATATTTTTTCTTGGAACATAGCTTCCTCCTGATGTGTTTTTCGTGCTTCGTTTGACAATCAACTGACTTCTCGTTATTTTTATTTCTTGGCATAGTGATATCATCTAATCCAAAATGAATTAAGCGCTATCATAAAACCAAATCAGAAATTTCTATCCGTGTGCATCTAATACCAAGCATATTTTTTCTGTACATCCACCTTAAAAACAACAGAACCTCTTATAGACGAATAGAAACCGAGGCTTGCCGACACTCTGTTTTAGAATTGGAATGCGTCAATCCCCTGTTATTTTAACTTCCCCATCTGAAACACAAAAAAAGGATTGGACGACTGTCCAATCCTTTTGACATAGCGAAATAAGCATAAGGCATCCTGCATAAAATCCCAGAAAATCTGCTTTTCCTACTAGAAAAAGAACAGAATATTAGGTACAATAAACAGGTCGATACCTTAGGGTATTGACTATGGCAACTTGACTAGTCAGTGTGTTTGACTTTTCAAGGCCTCGTATCGGAGCGCCAACTCTGATACGGGGTGCCTTTTTTTATTCGGTTTCTATTCCCCTCTATTGTATAGAAACCCGTTTTGGAAAGCAAGACCAAATCTGAGGGAAATGATTTAATAACAGAATTGATTTATGGTTTTTTGATGTTTTCTTATGCTTTTTGATGGATAATGTAATCGGGTGTGTACAATTTGTTATTACGCTGTAATCTCTTTGACCGTATTAATATTATCATATGGGGTGATTTTGTGTATCCTAGAATTCGCGACTTACGCGAAGACAAAGACTTGAATCAAGAACAACTTGCTAAACTACTGAATATCAGCCAAACCACTTACTCCCGCTATGGGTCAGTGAAATTAGACATTCCTACTCAACTTTAATATCCTCGAGATATCATCAATCTCCAACGCATCTGCAATCCTTTCAATGTGTTCTAAATAAATTTTTTTTCTTTTTCCATTTGCCAAATTGCTTAAATTTGATGGCTCAATTCCCGACAATCTTGCGAGTTCTCTTAAAGACATCTGACGTTCTGCTAATAAATCGTTGATTAGCACTTCCACTTTTCTACCACCTTCATTTTCGTTCATTTATATTTCCTCCTTGTGTTGTCTATATAAACATGGTATAGTACAATAATTTTAGATTGTTGTTCGTATAGACATGAATTTTATAAATATAAAAGAAGGTACCCTTATGACATCGGAAAATGAAAAATTACTAAAACTTACCATTTGATATGAAAAAAGACACTCTCCAAAAAGAGAGTATCTCGAATCTTCGATAAAAAGATTAACGTTTTGAAAACGAAAATAAGTACTATATGCAAACATCTATGCTGTCAAATCCACTTACAGCAAAGTCTAACAGCTTTTGAGGTGGATGTAAATAGAAGAAATTGGACTTTTACTGATAGCACTTGAACCAATTTGAACCATGGTAGATGGTAGTTGAATACAATTTATTTACTAGTTTATCTTTCTACTTTTGAAAATCTTTTTTTACCTTCTTTTATTTCTTCGAGACCGTATTGTGTGTTTCCTGAAAATATGATTGTACCTAACTTAACACGAACCGCTTTAAATCAGTATTCAGACAAAAAGTAAAGCTTTGATAATTGTTAGTAAATTTTGTTCGATAAGGTCAAAAGTATGGTCAAAAAATACTCGCCAGTGTATAAGTCTTTAATACAATTTGTTTGAACCACTCATAAAATTTAATTTTCGTAAATTATTTGTATGTCACATGTCAGTTTAGTTAAACTGATTTTAAGTACAATTCAAATTTTTCCTTATAGTATTTAGGATAATCTTCCAAAAGTAGAATAATGCTATCGGAATAATACTTTATAACGCTTGAAAAAATCTGACTTTCAGTGTCAGAGATGTTCAATTCTTTTGCTATTACATTTGCAATCATACGATCATTAATGATTTTCTCACAAAATTCAATAGAGAAAGAACTACGTACACCGTATTTTATCATCTTTTGTACTCTCTTTAACTTTTCAGGTAATACCTCATTTGACTCAGAAACAGCATCTAAAATAGAACCTATAAAAAAGGTGAAATCATAAGATATTATTTTTCTTATAAGTTTTTCAATCTTTTGAAAATTATCAATCTCAAAATGTTTTTGAATATGAATTATGTTCCTATTAGCAATCCAATCGTAAATAGAAGATAGATATTGAATACTATCATATTCCAGTTCGTTTTCAAATATTTCGAAAAATAACATAAATAGTTTTTCAATTAAGACGTTTGTTTCAGCTGTAGTTAGTTTTTCTTCATTTATTTTTGTCCATTCGAAAATTTTTGTAGAAATATCAAATCCATATAAACTCTTCGAGTAATAAAATTCATTATTATTATCCAAGGTTTGCTGAACTTTATCTCCAATAATATTGAATATCTCTAACAAAATTTCCCTCTGACTTTTTGTTGCTAGATACATGGCAAATGTATTTTCAGCAATATCTTCAACGATTTCTTCAAATACTTCATCCTCATAAACTTCAGCATATATAAATGAAAGATAATTTTCCAAAGAATTGACTACTTTAAACACATTGCTCGCAATTTGCTGCATAGTAGCTTGAGCTCCTAGTGATAAATGATTTGACAGTGAGCTAAACTCCTCTCTAAAATCTATTTTCCAATCGTTATTGTTAGGATAATAAATTTTTAGAATATCAGATATCAGTTGAAAAGTAGCGGTGTGCCTACCATAATCCGGAGAGAACGGTTCAACTAAACTTAAAATTTTGCTTTTACATTCTTCCACGTTAAGATTTGAAAAAGCTTCTCTATTTTCTAGCCATTTCTGTTTATTTTGGTAGTCCGAATTTCTTCTCTCATATAAGTTTTCATCTAATAACAGTATAGTTCCTTCAGTATGCATACCAGATCGTGCAGTTCGTCCAATCAAATTTGCAATCTTTCTATTTTCCATTTTACCTCTTCCTTGTGAAAGAGAGTGGACTAACAAGTATTTAATTGGAATATTTATACCTTCTGCTAATGTGGAAGTACAAATAATTGATTTAAAATCTTCAATTTTTATAGAATATTCAATCGCCTCTCGAACTCCATCTATTAAATTGGCATAATGTGGAAGGGTTCCTAAACTTACTGTCTTAGTGTAAATATGATCCTCATCATAATGAAGTGAAAATAACTTTTTGAATTTACTAATTTCATTTTTATTTGTCTGCTGTTTTTGATTGGTCAAAACATCCTGCCTACTACTTATTTCAATCATTCTACTCATAATTGTCTTAATAGAAGCAGGTTTTCCAACAAAAGTTGCAGCGGCACCATTGCTAACGAGTTTATTAGTAAAGTAGATACACAAATCTATCTTTCTATCTGCCAAACTTCTCGTTCTAGGAAAAAACCATTTTTGGAAGTTATTATTGTTGATATTTAGATTAACTGATTCAACTATATTAGGCACAAAGTAAGATTCTTCCAGAGATTCTCCTCTTTCATAGAAGTGAATTTGTGTATTATTACCAATATACCCTACTGATTTATTTGAGGTTGCAATAATAGTGGAGTTTGATAAGTTTTTTTCCTCTCCGAATAACCAATTCGATATGTCATGTGAATTTGAAAGGATCGCAGAATAAAGAACCATCTGACTATTCTGGTTAGCTAGTCGATTTATTTCAGTTACTAATAGTTCATAATCAACTCCACGTGAAGAATCATCAAAAAGATGCGCCTCATCAAAGATAAATAAATCAATATAGTTTATGAGATTGGGAGCATGTCGTAAAACAAAGACAAATTTTTCAGGCGTTGCAATAATAATATTTTTTTTTTGAGTCTTGAAAAAAGTATCTTCTTGATAAACATCAGTAAATTTAGTGATCGCAATCTCACTAAAATCTTTAAAGATAAACTTTAAATCAGTAGTTATTTCGTTGCAAAGAGCTCTTAAAGGCGCAATAATTACAATATTGTTTCTATCTTGAATTATTAGTTTATAGTAAGCCAGTAATTCAAAACTTCTAGTTTTTCCAACTCCAGTGGGTAGAGGCACTACACAGTTTTGATTTTGTAAAACTCCCTCTTGAATAATCATTTTTTGTGCAGGCCAAAGCAGATGAATACTATGATCAAGATTCAAATATCGATCCCACCCTTCTTCAGTCATTTCTGTCCATTTTGGAAGAAAATTCCAAGAAGAATATTCCTGAGCAATTATTATTATAGGCCCTAAAAAATCTAAATAAGTGACGCTAAAAATCTCATTTGAATGAGCCATTTTTTCTCGAATAACATTATAATTATTAATGATATTATCGAAGGTATCACCAGATGAAAAATGTCCACGAAATGAATTAATAATTGGATCATATATGTTTTGAGTAATCTCTGAACTAAAAACTTTGTTAGGAGAATTAAATAATAGAATAAATAATATTTGATAAATCAATTTTTCAACGCTAGTTTCAATGTATTCCTCGTTGATCTTTCCAATTAATACTTTTGCATTTCCGAAATTTTCAAGAATAAAGTAGGTAACTGCCCCAAGTAATAACAAATTATTACTGTAGGATAAATCCTCTTCCGATTGAACCGCATAATCAAAGTATTGAGCAGCAATTTTCAAATCTTCTTTAGAGTTATCAAAAAACTCCTCATAATCAAAATTGTGATATTTTTCACAATAAGTAGACAGTGCATAAATAGTTGTATAAAGTAAATCTGAAGATTTCAATTGGAATTTTGGATACTCTGTTTTATCTACAGAAAACTCTCGAAGTTTAGATTTTGTTTTCTCATACTTTAACATTCTCTTAGATCTAACTTTAAAAATCATTCAATACACCTCTCATATATTTCGTGAACTAAATCCATCAACTGATTACAATGAATAAGGAAGATGCTATCAACTTTTTCAAGCCTAATTTCTCCTTCATCTTCAAATATTATCTCAATTTCAGGATTTAAATCTTTACGACTAATTGCTGCTCCAGCCATTAAACGTAAAACAAAATCTTTTTCGGATTTTTTTTGAAATCTCGCTATTTGATTTGATTCAATAGTCTTCCCCATTCTTTTCAATTTCTTTCTGTAATAATTTAAAGTAACAGCAACCCTTAACTCATCTTTTATTGAATGCTTGATTGCACTATTTATCGTCTTCAAATTCGAACTTGTTGCACTCATCTTGGACTCAACTGCACATAGTTCATCTTTTACTGACGATATTCCATTAGTATTATTGAATTTGTATCCGATTATATCCGTTCCTTGTTCGCTCTGAGTAGGAGTTGCTCTATCATAAAGTTTGCATCTTGGAATTGTATATCCATATACAAATTCTAACAAATCAGAAAAGATAATTTCACCGAAGTCAGCTGATCTCATAGTAGACCCTTTTACCATGCTTTTCTGAGGAATAACATTTTCTCTTAAATATTCCTCTGCTTCCATAAGTGTTTCATTAAGAGATTCGTCCAGTGATTCATCGGATTCATACTGTCTCCGTATATGTTTTGCCCAACTTTTCATAACTTTCTCATTGGATAAATCATAGTCAATTCTATAGCATTGAACTATTTTTCCATCTCTAATCTCTATATCATTTTCTCGAATTAACCAGTCAATATGCTCCATTTTGTATATTGAGACCTCCTTCAAGATTTAATTTACATAATAAGGGAAAAAAATCATAATTAAAAATAGCAGGCAATCCCCGAGAAGGGTGTCGCCTCAAGCGATTCACCCTTCTTGGGGATTTTGCCTATTGCATAGCGGCGTACCGCTATGCATGCCCCTTTCTAACAGGGGACTAGCTATAGACAATAAAAGTTAAAAATTTCCGATTACGAATTGAGATATCAATGTTTTCGTTGTCTCATTGACAATGATAGTGTCACAAACAGAGAAATTAATGTCCCCTTTCGAAATATGCTACCATCTTGTCTAATTCAACCTCAAACGGATCATAGACACCTATCTCATCATTTTTTTGATTGATACTATAGGATTTCTTTTGATCATCATATTCATATCGAGCAACGACAGGGGTATTGTCTTCTTTGATTCCATAGTAAAAAATCATCGATTCTTTCAACTCAACGTTCAGCAAGGGAAATTGACGGGTATAATAATCAATTTCTAATTGAGATTTCAAAACCGGTAAACTACGAAGCTTTTCCTTTTGATGTTCTAAGAAAGTAAAAGGTAAGTAGTGAACTCTATTCCTTTCCCACTCAATATATACATAAAAAATCGGTGCTTCAATTTCTTCATTTTTCTTCTCTGATGCAGTATACAGATTGTCATAACCGATAACTGGGCTGTAACTCAAATAACTGCTCTCTTCTTCAATAAATGAACCTGAATCAAAAATTCCTTGGATAAATTCGATGATGGCCATTTCATCGTACAAATTAATTTTCTGCTGATTCAAAAAAAGGATGATCTGCTGAATAAATAGCGGATTTAACTGTAACCGAAAATGATCTACCACAATCTTTGTAATGAATTCTTCTGGAGAACCATAAAGCAGCTCATTAGTTGTCGTCTTTCCTAAGATGGCAATTTTTTTCAGTTTATCTTCTTTGGGCAGATTGATGCCACGTTCCCAATTATTTACAGTCGTTTTTGGGGAGTTACTAATTAGTTCTCCAAATTGCGACATACTGTAGCCTAAATTCGTTCTTATTTCTTTGATCCTTCTACCTACTTCAATAGCATCTGGTTTCATTCCATTTATCTCTCCAAACTTTTGACTACTAAAATTTTAACAGATTATCTTGCCAACAACAATAGTCAGGTACTTTTTTTCGTACTTTTAAAGTTGACAAAGATGTCCAGATGGCGTATTATTAATAAGTACTTAAATAAGTACTTTTTTTGATCTTTGAAAACTAAATACTGAATGGAGGTACTTATGAATGGGTTAACATCGGAAGAAATGAGAGCTGCTGTGAGAGAAACTCGTTTAGAGAAAGGATGGTCTCAACAGAAACTCGCTGATAAGGTTGGGATTTCTCGTTCTTTATTAGCAAGATTTGAAAACGGTAGCAGGAAATTATCAGACGAAAAAATTGAACAACTATTGAATTGCCTTCTTTCAAAAGAAAGGAATGAAGATTTAGAGGGAATTGTCGATTATCTCACGATTCATTTCTTCTCAACAAATTATGAAATGCTGATTGATAAAGTGCTAAATATCAGTATGAATCACATGGTCTTCCATGAGACGAAGATTCTTGGATACAATGGGCGCTATTGTCTATTGAAGGCAATCGACATTCGGATTTCAGAGGACGAGAAGAAAGGTACACTTTTTGAATTAAAGGGAACTGGTTGTCGTTATTTAGCTGGTTGGCTGAATGGGAAGAAAGAAACATGGAATGATTTTTTCAAGCGCGTCTTTGAATATGGCGGAAATTTTACTCGAATAGACTTGGCGATCAATGATTATTACGGTTACTTAAACATTCCGAATTTAGCAAAAAAAATTGAACGAAACGAATTTCAGTCTGCTTTCCGTATAGGAGATGTTTATCAGTCTAAGGACTTTTCAAATCACGATTCTCACGGAACAACTATTTACTTTGGCTCACGGAAAAGTTTAATGCATTTCTGTTTTTATCAAAAAAACTACGAACAAAGGAGAAAAAAGGGCATCTCCTTAGATGAGGCATCAATCATTAACCGCTATGAGCTCAGAACTCGCCATGAGAAAGCTCAAGAACTAGCTCGAAAGTTGATAAAAACAGATAATTTTGAACCAATTATTTTCGGTTTGATCAACCATGCAATCTGCTTCTATGACCGCCCGCCTGAAAAACCACAGGCTAAAATCGATCAAAACTGGAAAAATTTTGTCAACAACCATGAGGAAATTTCATTTAGCTTAAAAGCTGATCCAATGACGTTAGAAAAAAGCTTCAACTGGATACTTAACAATGTGGCTCCTTCGCTAAAATTGATCAAAGAATTTGGAAATGTTTATCATGTGAACTTACTCGAACTTATTTTACAAGTTGCGAAATTAAATGAAGAAGGTGAAAAGATGCTAAACACTGTCTATGAAAACCCAGCGTGGTTCAAAGGGGAAATTAAATTTTATCGAAAAGTATTGGAAAGAAAACTAATACAACAAAAACAAGCAGAGCGCCGCAAACAATAATGTTCACAACACTCCACCCTAGACAAGTTGAGTATAGCATATTGTGTGGTGTAAACAAAACTAATGAAAGGACGCATATACGCAAGAAATGACTTACGAACTTCCTTATTTACTTACTAGAGAACAAGCTTCAAAATTTCTTGGAATTGACCCAAAATCCTTTGATAAATATATTCGATCAAGTGATGATTTGGAGCGTTTTATGATTGGAAGACAAGAACGTTATACCGTTTCTTCTCTCTCCAAATTCGTCAAAACTCATTCTATTTAAATAGTTGATGGTTGCTAGATTGTTTATTGCTGTATACAATTAACTCTGTATTCAACTAGCATCTATCAACCATCTTTCTTGAAAGGAATTGATAGGTAATGCCTAGTATTGTAAAAAGAGGAAAAAAATTTAGAGCGCAAATTTCGCTTTATAAACAAGGACAGCATAAAAAGCTGACTAAAACGTTTGATTCAAAGAAAGAAGCCAAGCGTTGGGCTTTAGAAAATGAATTAGAGAAGGGAAATGGGAAGCAATTAGCTGAGCGTACAACTACGTTTGCCGATTTCTTTGAAAATTGGATGTATATTATTAAGAAAAACGATGTAAAAGAGACGACTTTCCAAAACTATCAACGGACATCTAAGATTGTGAAGAAACTGTTTGGAGATATTCAACTAAAGGATTTGAATGATATTGTTGTCCAAAGAAAAATTGATGAATATGCAAAGACCCACTCTCGTAAAACTACTCACGAAGTATTATTGAAAATCAAAACTGCCTTGCGTGATGCTTACGCTCGTGGCTACCTTGCTACGGATTTTGCTAGTTTAGTTAAAACACGTGGAAAAGTTCTAGAAAAACGCAACCGAGCTTTGTCTATTACAGAATTAAAAAAGCTGCGGACTTATGTCATTCATCATACAGATAATGAATTTAACGTACTTGTGCTGCTAGCTCTAGAAACTGGGATGCGTCGTGGAGAGCTTTTTGGTATCCGACCTGAGAATGTTTTCAAATATGGTATTGAGGTTCGGCGGTCTATAAGTCCTACCTCTGAAGATACTTCATTAAAGACAAAAAATTCTAAGCGAGATGTCTCTATCAACAAGGAGGTCTATGAGATTTTAAAGACCATCCCAATTAAAGATAATGGCTACTATTTCGATCCTAACGGCTTTAATCAATCCGCTAGACTAGCGCAACTGCTAAAGAAGCTAGATATCCCAAAAACAACTTTCCATGGTCTACGGGATACTCACGCTTCATTTCTTTTCTCACAAGATATTGATATTGCCTATGTCTCAAAACGCTTAGGTCACATCAACATCCAAACAACACAAAACTACTATCTTGAATTGATGCCAGAAAAAAAGCACCAGCAAGATGCTGATGCTTTAAACTTATTAAATTCTTTGTCGAGTTGATTTGAACCAACTTGAACCAAAAATCTCTTGTAAACGTTGATACAATAAGGAATTGATTAACGTTTTGATGTGAAGCTTTACGAGCTTTCTTAAGACCTAGTTCGATTGGTTGGAATTTATATAAAATTCAAAATTCTTTAATAGCAACAAGTACAGCAAAATTCATAATTCAAACTTTCAATGGATTTCAAAAAATTCGGAATCTATGGTGTCAATTTTTAAATGAAAAAATATTCGAGCCGAAATAAACACTTTTAGACCCTCAGCATCATAGCTTCAAAAACAACTAGCGGATTAAACAATGTATAAGTCGCTGCTCAGTAGCAATTCCTATTAAATCTCCTCTTTTAAATAATCTACTTATCAAAGTTGAAGACGGATGACCATAATTATTATTTTTACCTACTGAAACTAAAAAGATTATGTTTTTTTCAAGATAATTAAACAAAAAATCATTCCAGTTTAAATGCGAACCATGATGGGGTAGAAACATAAAGAATGTTTCTGAAAGTTCATTTTTAAAGAACCTTATGAACTCATTAGCCTGAACATCATTTGATAAATTGATATCCCCAGTCAACATTGTTCCGACATTTTCTGAGTTTTCATCACAAAATGAAGGAGGATAATCAAAACACCCCGCTTTATCACTATTTATAGGTTTATGATATAAGCATAAACTGGATTTATTTATCGAATCTTTACCCAATCTTTTAAGAGAATTTTTATAAATTTCTCTTATCAGAGTTTTCATATAATATTTAGTTTTTTTCGTAGGATGTAGACCCTTTTTCAATTTTAACAAGTCTTGAATAGTATTACATTTGTTTGTTTTAAGTAATGCATCGAATTCATTTTCAATCCTTGAAATTGTTGTCTTCGATTTTTGCATATTATAAAACTTGAAAAGCCATTGTTGTTGAAATAAAACCACAGTTGAGCTTGGTATGCTACTTATCTTTTTTATAAGATCTGGCTCGGTGTATTTAGAATCAAGATCAAGAGAAATACCAATGGAGTTATCATCTAAATTCGATTCCTCATCTTCAACAGCAATCTCTTCTAATACTAAATATATTTTTTCAACTCTAGATGTTGCTCCAGTTATGTACAGGAGACTAAATAAAATTAAATAATCACCTATCCCTGAATAGGGAATGAACAATTGCTTGACTATAGTCTTACCGCTAAGTAATAAAAATAATCCATTAGCATGATCCGAATCAAAATGAGAAATAACTAACATATCTATAGTATCGTTGATTAACTCATGCCTTTTATAGTTAGATATCAATAAGGCAAAGTCAGAATCTGCCCCCACCGTAGAATGGTTACCTCTCCCGCAATCATAAACTAAATTGAAAGCTTGGCCTATTTTTCCAGTATAAAATAATCCCTGCCCTACAGGATGTATAGTAAAATCTCCTTGTGTCATTATTCCTCCCCCTCCCTCTTTATCAATTTTCTATATTGACGTTTGTCATCAGTTATCTATTATTTTATGATATAGCTCATTTAAAGTTATATCCCTCTTACTCTTCACTAGTTCACATTCCCAAACTATGATAACTTTCCATCCTAATTCCATTAATTCTTTATAAACTTTTTTGTCCCTTAAGATATTTCCGTTAATCTTATTAATCCAAAATTCTGTATTTGTCTTTGGTATAGTTGAACTTTTACACCCATGATGATGCCAAAAGCAACCATTCACGAAAATAATTGTTTGATATTTTTGGAAAACCAGATCTGGTTTTCCCGGATATCTCTTGTCATTAACCCTATACCTTAATCCTTGACTAAACAAAAACTTTCTAACTAATAGCTCCGGTTTTGTATTTTTTGATTTAATTTGTGACATGTTTTTACTTCTTGCTTCTTTGGATATTTTATCTGCCATATTTTCACCTCATTAGCACTAAATGATGAGTTTCTTCAAGCAGGTAGCTTCATAGAAATCGACCAAATAATAATTGCTCAAAGGTACTTAATATTGAAGATACTGTTTAAATATTGTATAACAGTCTCTTCCAATCACAGTAATATCAACCAATCCTAAATTTGATAGTATCTGCATTTTTGCTTTCCCTAACAGTTGCCCTTTACCTAATCCGTCAAAAAGTTCTTCTTCTATTAAATCGTCTTTAGGAATAACAAACCCATTTGAAAACTTATAGCCATTTTCCTCAGCAAGTTCTTTATATGCCAGTTGATATAAATACTGTTTTGTAATATCACTAACACCTGGCTGACCTGAGACTACCAAACAACCATCTGCATTTTCCTTAAAATTTATTTGGTAGTATTTAGCATCAAAAATCTTAAACACCTTAGCTTCTGTATCCACTTCTAAAACATCCAGAACAAGCGTTCCTTTTGCTTCAGTTTTTTTGCCAGCGTGAATCCATAATGGTTTCTCAACATAGTTAGAAAGTTTTAGTTTCCCCCACAAATGATTACTCATTTCTAATTTTTCATCAAAAAATACTTTGTGCAACCCAAGGGAGTTCATATCCATGTCTAAGCTATTTTGATACACTTCTGCACAAACTTTTTCCCAGACCAAATTAAAATTAGTCGTTCCATACAGTTGAACTGAGTCATCAGAATTTCTGTCACTTTTTTCAATATAATTTTTCATATTAGCAAGCATCGTTTGCTTTTTTGTAATAAATTGTCTGGACAGCTCTCTATCAAGCAGATAAAGTAAATAATCATTAGTACCAAAATCACTAATACTTTCATCAGTTAGATGAAAATCAAAATCTAGGTTTATATAATCTAGAAGAGCATTAATCTCATTATCTACTTCTGTTATAATTGCAGCATGTAATCTTCTTATGATATCTGACTCATCCAAAATATTAATTTGTGTGTACATATCCAAATAAACTGGAACCCCATTATTCATGTACGGGCTACTTTCATCAATTGTCCTTTCCCAAAGAATTTGACCTTCACCATTAATTTCAATTAATGATTCCTCATTAGAGTATAATCCATTGGATAAATAGTCTTGAAGAAGATATATTAAATTTGAAAGTCTACTTTCCCCATATATTGTATCCGCACCTATATCAGATATTTTGGTTGATTTATTATACTTATCAATTACAGCAAGTATTTGGGTAAATTTATCAACTTTTCCCACTTCTTTTTTAGTTTCTCTCCAATATTTTGGATACACTAAAAAAGCCAAAGATTTTATCTTTATAATTCCAACGAAAGTGAACTTATAGTACTCATTATTGGTTTCTGATAACATATCCACTTCTATATCATCTGGTATATCCATAACAGGTATATGGTGTTTCAAGCAATGGCTTAGCTCTAGCCGTTTTAATATATCTCTTAATTTATCATCGTTCAACATACCAGTATTTCGAAACATATTTTTAAAATGCCAAAAAGTGAAATGTTCCTGCTCTTTAAATTCAATAATCTGCACGAATTACACCTCATATTTCTCCGGAATTATTGCTTATATACTCATCTTTCTCATATTTTTCAATATCATCATCAGTAATACCAAAAATTTTGAGACCTTCTAATTCAAAAGTTCTAACGATCTCAGAATAACGCATTTTTTCTACATTTTTAAAAAGTAATGTTCTATTTTGCTTAGCAACATCGTCAAATAAATACATCAAGACTTTCGACTTAAATGTTTCAGTAACTGAGCTATTACTATCAGTTAACACTTTTTCTGAAATAAAATAAGGACCCAACAATTTATCTTCTGGAATATTCTTATTTGTTGACAGAATATCATTGATGATGCGCCGAAGTACATTCCAAGACACAGATTTCTGTTCTACTACCTCTCCAATGTTAGATGGATATTCTATTTTTTTATAACTGGCAAATCTTTGTTTACCATCATTTTTAAGCCATGCATCATCAAGACCAAAATATTTCTGCTCCCAACGTCTTTTAAAAGCAGTATCCATAGGCATGACACCTTGATCAGCACTGTTCATTGTTGTCCAGATATAGAAATTGCTTGGGAATACCAATCCATTTTTTAAAATTTCTTTCATCTTGACTACACCATTTTCATTTCTAATTTCTTTATAAATTGTGCTGAAATATTGTTTTAAATCTTCACTTATCGCTATAGGATATTCACTTGAGTAGTCATCCTTTCTATCCAACAATTGAAACAGATCACCAAACACAGCTGCAACATTAGCTCGATTTAACTCTTCAATAATTAATAGATAAGGTTCATCGGGATGCATGAATGCCTTGACCAACTGTTTTATTAACGGGCCTGGTATGTAGCTATACGTAATTTTTTCTTCATATATAGGATTATTGTTCTCGTCTTTAACAATCTTGCCATTCAAATCACGTAATTTAATTTTCAGCGGGAATGGTTTGAAAACGCCCACAAAATTTCCATAGGACATATTTGGATGAAAAGTAACCCTTTCGATATTCTTACCAAACAATTTACTATCATGATTAAGCTGATAACTTTTACCTGTACCTGGAGCTCCAAAATATATATATTGCCTATGCTCCTCATGAAGCTGTTGGTTGTATTCCTGAAGTTCAGTTTCAAATAATGTTTGAACCCACTCTAAATACTTATTATATATAGTTTTTAGTTCCGATCCAGACCCACTATCTTTCGGTACAAATGCAGTATTTGGCTGAAGTCTTTCAGCTAAGTGCATAATTGACTCCACAGAATATTGAGTCGCAAATTTTTGGGGATTTTCCCAAATACTAATTGGTACAAAACCTTCTTCACTTAACTCTGAATTAACTGCATTAATAAACCTGTTTAATGTATTAACATATTTGAGGTTCGATTCAACCGACTCTTTCCTGTCTATAATCCATTGGCGAAATAATTTCTCATAATCTTTAGAGGTACCTTCTTCTTCAACCAAAGAAAAAAGCGAATTAAGAGCAGCATCTTCAATATCAAAATTATTTGCTATCAAAAAAGAAATATCTGCGACATATGATGACGATACATTGATTAAATCTAATAAATCCAATACTGGTGAAACAAAATAGTCGCTTCTAGACAGATCTTTTGCCCCACCCCACCAACTATAATCTGTTAGAAATTTTTTTATATAATTAGTTTCTTCATTTGACAACTCATTAACTATTTTAGAAAATACATTTTCATCTAATCTTCCATCTTTAGCAGCTAATATGAATGTTTTAAAGTCAGTATTTGATAAATTAGATTTATTCTTGATATATTCTCTATAATCAATCACTTTTTTAGTCAGAGGGGCTCCAATAAAAGCAAGATAAAACCACTGATTTGGAATATAAATATGTAGTTTCTTAGTTGATGTTAAAACTGCAAAAGTATCATAAAATTCAATTTGGCTACTACTATCCTTCATAGATTCTAAATATTTATTCCTAAATCCTTCTTTTAGTAATACCTTTTGATTTGTAAATGCTCTTACTTTTGGTTTTTGTTCTTCAATTAATTTAGATAAATCAGTAAACATTCAGTATCCTCCTTTTATCTTGACAAATGCGAACTTATGTTTTACAGTGTTAATCAGAGGACATTTTGTCTTCTTATTGACACTAACAAGGAGTGGCATTATGGATAACACCATTTTAACAGAGAATATACAAACAATCCAAGTTGATCCAGGATTAGCTATAAAAGAAAAACGATTAGATTTAAATATGACTCAAAAAGAACTGGCAGACTCTGTTGGAATGCCAAAATTTGGTGACAGAACCATTCGTCGTTGGGAAAAAGGAGAAACATCTCCTTCCCCCTTAGAATTCTTATCCATTATGGAATTTTTGGAATCTGCTGGCAATAAACCATTTTTGAACAATGAAAAAGCCCCTTATACTATGGTTGATCTTTTTGCAGGTATAGGTGGAACTAGGTTAGGTTTTCAACTTACTGGTAAAGTGAAATCTGTTTTTTCGAGCGAATGGGATAAATTTGCTCAAAAAACATATTTTGCAAATTATGGCGAATATCCACATGGCGACATTACAAAGATTGACGAAAGTATGGTTCCGGATCATGACATACTTGTAGCTGGATTTCCCTGCCAAGCATTTTCACAGGCTGGGAAAAAATTAGGATTTGAAGATACCAGAGGTACACTTTTTTTTGATGTTGCAAGAATTATTAAAGCTAAGAGACCAAAAATGTTTTTACTTGAGAATGTTAAAAATCTAAAAACACATGATAAAGGTCGAACTTATGAGACAATCATAAATACTTTACGTGACATGGATTATGAAGTCGACAGCGCCCTTTACAAAGCACGAGATTTTGGAGCTCCTCAAAACAGAGAGCGAATCTATATTGTTGGCTTTGACAAGTTATCGCTAAAAAATATTGACTTGTTTGAGTTCCCTACTGCACCAAAGCCTAAAACTAGTGTTGGTGATATACTTGAAGACTCTGTTGATGAAAAATACACCATATCAGATACTCTTTGGGAAGGACACAAACGGAGGAAGCTAGAACACAAAGAAAAAGGGAACGGTTTTGGTTTTTCCTTATTCAACTCCAATAGTCCTTATACCAATACAATCTCAGCACGCTACTATAAAGATGGTAGTGAGATTTTAATCGAACAATCAGGGAAAAATCCACGTAAAATAACTCCACGTGAAGCAGCTCGTTTACAGGGTTTTCCTGAAAAATTTATTATTCCAGTTTCTGACACTCAGGCATATAAACAGTTTGGCAACTCAGTTTGCGTTCCGGTCGTTAATGCAATTGCTCAGGAAATGCTAAAAGTTTTCAAAAATCAAACATTGTGATTTTCAATATGAAAAATAAAAAAAGATGTGTGAACTATTCATGGTTCCCACATCTTCTTTTATTAACTGAAAAATCTAATAAATAACATATAACATTTTCCATTTTCGTTTGTCTTGCATGCAAACCACCAATCATTTCGCAATCTCATCTTAAGCTTGACGAAAAATTTTCAACACAATTACAACAATTAAACTCATCTCATGATACAAACTGTTGCACCAACACTAAAAAGCACTTTCAAAAAAGGAAGTGCTTAGATTGCTGATATAATGCTTAGTCTACTATTTTGATAAATATGAAAATTCTATTTTTTTATCATACTAAAAATATGAGCGTCATTGGTTTTATTGAGCTTGTCAAATAAACTTTAAAAATAAATGATCTAATCAAATACATAAAATTATTTCCCCCGTGGTTCAAACGCAACATACATTATACAAGTAGCATGTCCGTAATTCCCTGTTGTTCCACTTAAATTTTCAATCGTTACCGTTGCACCAAAATCTACTTGTTTTTGTGTAACATCTGCATACTTCAAATCCTCCCCGTATCTTTGAGCATACTCATGATGAATGATCACATTTTTCCATTGATAATCTGAGGGTATTCTTTATTGTAACACTCTCAATCTCGCCAGCAGCATTACTGTTTGTTTTGAGTTCATAATCACTATCCAACGTTTGGTACCAGTCACCTGTATTAATCTCTTTTCCACGATATATAATAGCTGTCTTACTCAGATTAATTTCTTGATCACTATAAATTGTAGGATCATCGCCGACATTCAAAGAAAAAGTAAATTCTTTTTCTTCTCCTTTATCAATATGATAAATTGCATAGCGTGCATCTTCTCCATAAACATTTATTTCGTGTCTCTTCCTTATGCCATAAATTGTTACTGAATCAATGAAATACTCCGAGTTATTCTTTAGTTTCTAACTCATCTTTCCATTTTCGGGATTATATTTCACCTCAGAAAAAGCAACCTCTCTAATTTCATTTGTGTTAGTTGTTTCTGCTTCTTCATTAGAACTGCTTTCACTAGCTTCAACTGGATCAGGTGTATCAAAAACTTGATGCCATGTTTTTTGCCCTAGAAAAATTTCTTGATAATTTTTTCCTTTGCTAGTATTTTCCCTAAAAAAATCAGTTTTATTCTTCTCACCGACTGTTAAGATACTACTTTTGTAAGTATAATTTATTCCTCTCATATTGCTTATACTCAGTCCACCCGCAAGATAATCGTCTAAACCAGCGTCTAAAGTAGTTGATTCCTCTGATAGTTTACTGTTCCTTAATATCGCATCAACATAAAGAGTCCCTGTGTTTGTCCATTTCCATACATACCGATTTCTGTTAGGTCATATTTTTTATTCGATTTATCTGTTCGCTTAACTATTACTTGATGTAAGATATTATCATTTCCCGACGAATCAACATGTGACCTGTCATTTTGAATATAAAAATAAGTTCCAGATAAGTCTGCTTGCTTAGCTCCACAACCAACCGGTAAAGATAGCCCAAACAAAGCAGCTCCAATTATAGCCAACATCTTTTTCAAATTATTCAACTCCTAAAGTTTATTTTTATAATTACTTTCCACAGACTTAGTTCCACAGATTATTTTTACCTGTATCGATAAATAAAATCTTATTGTTTTTAATCGATTTTCTCCATGCCTTAATACCACTAAACGGAGCTATAAATGCTATCCAAATTTGAATGATAATATTTTGAACAAAGATTTTCCAAATCAAACTCCAAATCGAACCATAGTAAATAATATTTCTAGAAAATGTATCAATCACTCCACCTTGATAACTCCAATAAGCATAATGCAAAAAAACAAAAGCAAGCACAGTCCAAATTAAGGGTAAAATACTAGCTGCACTAAATAGACTGTTATCCATCGTTGACTGCATATATCGACGTATTAAAAATAATAAGCAACCAACAAAACGTCTTACATTGTACTGTTTGCGATATTCATCGGATAAATGTTCATTTAAAGAAACAAAAAAGAAGAAGATTTATATCTTTCTTTTGAGTAACTGCAGGAATAGTTGCAAGCGGATCAAGAAGATTATGAAATTAAAAAGCTTTCCTTACACGTCTACACACTTTTCCAAACAACTTTTTTCTTGTCTCGAGACTTACGCCATTAAATGGAAGAACGTTAATTTCTCTACCTCCCAGATTACGATTGGCAAAGTCTTAGATAAATTCGGCAATGAAAAAAGCACAAAAGGGAATAAGACGACAATTTTCCATATTCCAAATGAGCTAAAGCAATTACTTCAACAGTGGAAAGTCTAACAAAAAAAGAACTAGCTCAATTTGAAATCAAACAAACCGAAGAACAGCTTCTCTTTACCATCTTTGATGATAAAGAGAACATCAATCAAAGACTTCATACAGATTTGAACTACCGCATGAAATCCATTGAGCGAAGACATAAACACCTTACCCATGCGACTCCACACAAGTTACGGCATACTGGGGCAACTTTAGCCAAACAAGCTGGTGTCGCTCTAGAACAGATTTCTGAAGCATTGACTCACAGCGATACCAACATCACAAGAACTTATGTAAATACACCAAACATCATTCAAATGTCTATCGGTAAAATTGCCTGTCGTAAATTGTCTTAAAAAGAGACAGACCGGAATGGGGTCAACTCAAAAAAAAACGCTCCACAATCTAAATTGCGAAGCGTCTGAAAATATCGATATAAAAAGATTAACGTTTTGAAAACTGTGAAGCTTTACGAGCTTTCTTAAGACCTGGTTTTTTACGTTCAACCATACGTGCGTCACGAGTAAGTAAGCCAGCACGTTTAAGAGCTAAACGGAAATCAGGATCAACTTGTAACAATGCGCGTGCGATACCGTGACGGATTGCACCTGATTGTCCAGCGTATCCACCACCATTTACGTTTACAAAAACATCGTATGAACCTTTAGTTTCTGTAACGCCGAATGGTTGGTTGATTACTTCACGCAAGTCTGCGTGTGGGATGTATTCTTCAACATCTTTTTTGTTAACAGTAATTTTACCAGTACCTGGTACTAAACGTACGCGGGCTACTGCATTTTTACGACGGCCAGTGCCGATATATTGAGCTTGTGCCAATGAAATTCCCTCCTATTAGATTAAGTTTGTGATGTCCAATACTTCTGGTTGTTGTGCAGCATGTGGGTGTTCAGCGCCAGCATAAACATGAAGTTTCATTCCTTGTTTACGGCCTAAAGTGTTTTTAGGAAGCATGCCTTTTACAGAAGTTTCGATCAAACGACGAGAATTTTTAGCACGTAATTCTCCAGCAGAGACTGATTTCAATCCTCCTGGGAAGTTTGAGTGACGGTAATAAATTTTATCGCTTGCTTTGTTACCTGTTAATTTGATTTTTTCTGCATTAATGACGATTACGAAATCGCCTGTATCCACATGAGGTGTGAATGTTGGTTTATTTTTACCACGTAAGACAGATGCTACTACTGCTGAAAGACGACCCATAGGAACATCTGTTGCATCTACTACGTACCATTTACGTTCTACTTCGCCTGGTTTGGCCATATATGTTGTACGCACAATTTTTTCCTCCAATTCAATTTCACGAATGTTTGACATACACTTGAGTTTCCGGGGCTCTTGTGGGGCAAACAATACCATATAACATAATACCTTCTATAAAGCCTAATGTCAACGTAATTCCGCCTCTTTTTGAAAATTTTCTCCATTCGTTTTCTGCCATTTTCTCTGAAAAACGAAACTTGTTGTTGCAGGTTTCTAAAACTGAATACCATAATGAATATTATGTATAAACTTTCATTAAAAAAGTGAGCATCCACTTCTTTTCCTTAACCATCGATAATAGTATAAAAACCTGATAATCGCCGCTTTTATGTATAAATATTTAATTTTACCCTTGATTTATTATTTTTATTCTGATAAGATAGCTTCAATCACTTGAAAACATGCGGAAAAGGAGTTAATAAGTATGAAAGAAAAAGTAATATTGGCCTATTCTGGAGGATTAGATACCTCCGTTTCAATTAAATGGTTAACGGACCAAGGATATGATGTGGTGGCTTGCTGCCTAGACATCGGTGAAGGTCGCGACACCCAATCCATTAAAGACAAAGCTTTGGCAGTTGGCGCGATTGAATCTTATGCCATCGATGCCCGCGAAGAATTCGCCCAAGATTTTGCTTTGATCGCTTTACAAGGCAATACTTTTTATGAAAATTCTTATCCTCTTGTTTCCGCTTTGTCTCGTCCATTGATCGCCAAGAAATTGGTGGAGTTGGCATTAGCAACTGGCGCAACGACCGTCGCCCACGGCTGTACTGGTAAAGGCAACGACCAAGTTCGGTTTGAAGTGGCGATCGCTGCTTTAGCGCCTCACTTGAAAGTCATCGCACCAGTTCGGGAATGGAAATGGTCCCGGGAAGAAGAGATTGCCTATGCGGCTGAAAAAGGAGTGCCGATTCCCGCTGATTTGGACAATCCGTATTCTATCGATCAAAACTTGTGGGGACGTGCCTGTGAGTGTGGCGTCTTAGAAGATCCTTGGGCAACGCCGCCAAAAGGGGCCTACGCCATCACGCAAGAATTAGAAGATACTCCTGACGTACCAACGATCGTTGAGATCACCTTTGATCAAGGGGTACCGACCGCCATTGATGGCGAAACGATGAATCTAGCAGAATTGATCATGAAACTGAACCGGGTGGCTGGCGAGCATGGCGTTGGTCGGATCGACCATATCGAAAATCGTCTGGTGGGAATCAAATCACGGGAAGTTTATGAATGTCCAGGAGCGATCGCTTTGATGACGGCTCATAAAGAATTGGAAGATTTGGTCTTTGTTCGGGAATTGGCGCATTTCAAACCAATCATCGAGCAGCAATTAGCGCAAGTCATCTATGATGGTCTTTGGTTCAATCCATTGACGGAAGCCTTGATTACCTTCCTGAAAAGCACGCAAGTCTACGTCAACGGGATCGTGCGTTTGAAATTGTTCAAAGGCAACGTCATCTGTGAAGGACGGAAATCTGAAAACAGCCTGTACGATGAAAACTTAGCAACGTACACGTCTGCAGATACCTTTGATCAACATGCGGCTATCGGCTTCATCAAGTTATGGGGACTGCCAAGCAAAGTGCACGCTGAGATCCAAGCACAACAGCAACTAACAGAAACATTGATTTAAGTATGCACGGCTGAAGCTGCCGCTTCAGCCGTAATCTTTTTTTGAGGTGAGAATATGGCAAAATTATGGGGCGGACGTTTCGATGGGAAAAACGAAGCATGGATCGATGCTTTTGGGGCTTCCATCACGTTTGATCAAAAGTTAGCAAAGCAAGACATTCTTGGCAGTTTGGCACATGTCAAAATGCTGGTCCATACGGGCATCATCAGTCAAACCGATGGCGAAGCGATCATTGGCGGCTTGACCACAATTCAACAGCAATTAGCCGCTGGCGAATTGACCTTCACGATTGAAAATGAGGACATCCATTTAAACATCGAGACATTCTTGCATGAATTGATTGGACCAGTGGCAGGCAAATTGCATACTGCCCGTAGTCGTAATGACCAAGTGGCGACCGATATGCATTTGTATTTAAAAGAAGTCGTGCAAGAGGTGATCACTTTGATCGCTGAATTGCGAGAAGCGCTGGTTTTACAAGCCGAAGCCAACATCTACACCATCATGCCTGGTTATACCCATCTGCAGCATGCACAGCCGATTTCTTTTGCCCATCACCTCTTAGCCTATTACAGTATGCTGACGCGTGACCAAGAGCGTTTCAGTGAGAGTTTGAGTCGCATCGATGTGATGCCTTTAGGCAGTGCCGCTTTAGCAGGAACTACCTTCCCTATCGATCGTGATTTCACCGCTCAAGAGTTAGGGTTTAGCAATATTTACAGCAACAGCCTAGATGCGGTCAGCGATCGTGATTTTATCTTGGAATTTTTAAGCAACGCCTCTTTATTGATGATGCATCTGTCTCGTTTTTGTGAAGAGCTGATTCTTTGGTGCAGCCACGAGTACCAATTCGTGGAACTGACCGATACCTTCTCCACCGGCAGCTCCATCATGCCTCAAAAGAAAAACCCTGACATGGCGGAGCTGATCCGTGGAAAAACAGGACGTGTCTATGGGAACCTCTTTGGTCTTTTGACGGTCATGAAGGGTTTGCCGCTGGCGTACAACAAAGATTTCCAAGAAGACAAAGAAGGCATGTTTGACAGTGCCGAAACCATCACGAAAAGCTTGCAGATCATGACGGGCATGATCGCAACGATGAAAGTCAATCAAGCACGGATGCAAGAATCCACTGAAAAGGATTTTTCTAACGCAACAGAATTAGCGGATTACTTAGCTGGCAAAGGTGTGCCTTTCCGACAAGCCCATGAGATCGTCGGCAAACTCGTCAGCGAGTGTTTGAGCAAAGGCATCTATCTGCAAGATGTTTCCTTGGAAGAATACCAAGCGATCCATCCTGCCATCGACAGCGATATTTTTGAAAAACTTGATTCCTATACCGCCGTCAAAAATCGGCATTCTTATGGCGCCACCGGTTTTGATCAAGTGGCACAGCAAATTGAAGCCGCCAAAACATTATTGGCGGGCAAGTAAAAAAACCAGCGAAGAAAATTCTTCGCTGGTTTTTTTGTTGATTAATGACGTACGCGAGATTTCGCTGGATCGATCAATGGCGCTTCGCCTAAGTGCGCTTGGATCATCCAAATACGTTTTTCGATGGCTGTTTTGAAGCCGATGAAGATATCTTGAGTTGGATCGTCGCCTTCTTCACCAGATACTTCGATCCCTTTTTGGTATAAGTCCGCTAAATAACGGTAGCCTTCCACCAATGTAGCTAAGCGTTCTGGAATCGTGCGGTCCCAGTTGCCGACTTCATCAGGGATTTGAGTGTGTTCTGCCATTTCACGCAAAGTTGAATATGGTGAACCGTCTAATGTAATCAAGCGTTCAGAAACTTCATCCAATTGCTCATTTAGATCATCCATGAATTCGTCCATCATTGGATGCAATGTCAAAAAGCCAGGTCCACGCATGTACCAGTGTGTTTGGTGAACGACCATAGCCATTTGGCTTAAATCAGCAACAAGTTGGTTTAATACTTCTTTTGTTTGTTCAAATTTCATAACGATTCCTCCTCTAAATTATCTATTTTAAGGATAATACGAAACAAATAAAAAGTACAACAAAATCATCTATTTGAGAAAATTTCTCACTCTCTTACGTATTTCTTTATAAGGAGGATCGAAAAATGACGATTTTCGTGTTTTTTTTAGGCGCTTTACTCGGCTTCTTTTGGCTTTTGCTCTTACAAACCCTGTTTTGGAATCCGTCAAAAAGTGATTCTCGTTCTCATTACCAGAAGGTGAACAAAGTTTCGGATAACCATTGGTTTTTTCGCCTTCCTACAATATGGCTTTCATCCCTACTTTATTGGGCCTTCACCTGCTTGTGCTATGGCGGACTTTGCGTGGTTGCCGTTCATGATTCAGAAAGCTTCTTGACTTTTGTCTGGCTGACCAGTGCCTTTTTACTCAGCTTGACCGACTTGATAGACTATAGCGTCTACCCGCAACTGCTGTACCCCGGCCACCTACTTCTCGCGCTGGCACAGCTTAGAAGCGGCGCTTCTTTTCAATGGCTGTCTTTAGGCTTGCTGGTTCCACTGATCTTTTTTGTCTGGCAGGAAAAAATGGGCGGCGGCGATCTCTTAGTGCTATCAGGCTGGAGTATTTGGCTAACGCCGACGACCCTTTTGGCCCTCTTACTGGTAGCCAGTAGTCTTGGGCTCCTCGCTTTTTTTAGCTATCAAGGCATCTGGAAGAAACGATTGGCGCAGTTGCCCTTCGTTCCCTTCTTGAGTCTTGGTTTGCTGATTGTTCGCTTCCTAGCGTTTCATACTTTTGACGCTTTTTTTCTTTGAAGTGAAGAAAAACGGGGCAGGAAAAAGCGGGACAAGTTGGCCTCATCCCGCTTTCTCTTTCTGCTCTGTTGCTTCCCCTGCCTATGATAACGGCGTCCGTTTTTTGCGATCAAGGTAGATGCCTACTGCGATCACTACTAACAACAGTCCCAAGACGACCCAACCAGCGGTCGTGGTGTCATTGGTTTTCGGTAAGTTGCCAGTGCCCGGCTTCGTTGTTTTGCCTTCTTTGACACGGTTGTTGAATACCATGTCTGCCGTTTGTTCCGCTTCAGCCACTAATTTTCCTGCTTGCTCTTTGACTGTGACCGTTACTTGATAGGTGGTTTCATCATAGATGATCGTTGCGTCATTGCCAGCTTTTTCACGAATCGTGTAACGATGTTCCCCAGCATCTTCATATGTCAATGCATCAAAAGTAATCGTTCCGTTTGCGTCATTGCGTTGGGTTTGCAGAACCTTTCCAGCTTCATCCACTAATTCAAATGCGAATTCGTTGGCTTGCAAGTCTCTACCCGTCAAGGCTTTCTTAGCACTTAGTACGACACTGCCAGCTTGTGGCTGATAGCTGTTTTCAAAGACTTGACTGCCTTCGTACTCCGCCACTGCCGTCAACTGTCCATCTTCATCGGTGACCGTTACGACTACTGCCAGTTCTTTCGTATCGTAGGTGATGGTACCGTCAGTTCCTGCTTTCTCACGAATGGTGTAGTGGTACTCACCTGTTTCATCATAGGCGAGAGCGTCAAAGTAGATTTGTCCGGTTGCATCATTGGCTTTTGTTTGAAGTACAGTTTCGTCTTCATCGACTAGTTCAAAATCGAATTCATTTGCTTGTAGTGTACGACCAGTTAAGACTTTCTCGGCATTCAATACGACACTACCAGCCTTTGGTTGATAGCTGTTTTCAAAGACTTGGTTGCCTTCGTATTCTGCCACTGCGGTCAACTGTCCGTCTTCATCGGTGACGGTCACGACTACCGCTAGTTCTTTTGTATCGTACGTGATAGTGCCATCGCTGTCTATTTTCTCACGAATGGTGTAGTGGTACTCACCTGTTTCTTCGTAAGGGAGCGCGTCAAAGTAGATCTTGCCAGTTGCATCATTGGCTTTTGTTTGAAGAATGTTCCCTTCTTCATCGACTAGTTCAAAGTCGAATTCATTTGCTTGTAGCGTACGACCGGTCAATACTTTCTCGGCACTTAGTACAACACTGCCGGCTTTTGGTTGGTAGCTGTTTTCAAAGACTTGGTTGCCTTCATATTCCGCCACTGCGGTCAACTGTCCGTCTTCATCGGTGACGGTAACGACTACTGCCAGTTCTCTCGTATCGTAAGTGATGGTGCCATCGTTTCCTGCTTGCTCACGGATGGTATAGCGGTATTCGCCAGCTTCCTCATAGGCGAGAGCGTCGAAGTAGATTTGTCCGGTTGCATCATTGGCTTTTGTTTGAAGAACAGTTCCTTCTTCATCTACCAGTTCAAAGGCAAACTCGTTGGCTTCCAACGTGCGGCCGGTCAATACTTTTTCGGCACTCAGTACGACACTGCCAGCTTTTGGTTGGTAGCTGTTTTCAAAGACTTGGTTGCCTTCGTATTCTGCCACTGCGGTCAACTGTCCGTCTTCATCAGTGACGGTAACGACTACCGCTAGTTCTTTTGCATCGTAAGTGATGGTACCGTCAGTTCCTGCTTTCTCACGAATAGTGTAGTGATACTCACCGGCTTCCTCGTAAGGGAGCGCGTCAAAGTAGATCTTGCCAGTTGCATCGTTGGCTTTTGTTTGAAGAACAGTTCCTTCTTCATCTACCAGTTCAAAGGCAAATTCGTCAGCTTGTAAGGTGCGTCCGGTCAATACTTTCTCGGCACTCAGTACGACACTACCAGCTTGTGGCGTATAGTCGTTTTCAAAGATCGCATTGCCATCATACGTTGCTTTTGCCACCAGTTGCCCGTCTTCATCGGTGACTTTCACGACAACGCCAATTTCTTTCATGTCATAGGTAATGGTACTATCTGCGTCAGCTTTTTCTCGAATCGTGTAGCGGTATTCGCCGACTTCGTCATACGTTAATTCATCGAAGTAGATTTGTCCGGTTGCGTCATTGGTTTTCGTCTGCAACACGTTACCTGCTTCACCGACTAGCTCAAAGGCAAACTCGTTGGCTTCCAGCGTGCGGCCCGTCAATACTTTCTCAGCATTCAGCACCACTCCGCCAGCTTTTGGCGTATAGTCATTTTCAAAGACTTGGTTGCCTTCATATTCCGCCACTGCGGTCAATTGTCCGTCTTCATCGGTGACGGTCACGACTACCGCTAGTTCTTTTGCATCGTAAGTGATGGTACCGTCAGTTCCTGCTTTCTCACGGATGGTGTAGTGGTACTCACCTGCTTCCTCGTAAGGGAGCGCGTCAAAGTAGATCTTGCCAGTGGCATCATTGGCTTTTGTTTGAAGAACAGTTCCTTCTTCATCTACCAGTTCAAAGGCAAACTCGTTGGCTTCCAACGTGCGGCCGGTCAATACTTTCTCAGCATTCAGCACCACTTCGCCAGCTTTTGGCGTATAGTCATTTTCGAAGACTTGATTGCCTTCATAGACTGCTTTCGCAATCAACTGGCTATCTTCTTCAGTGACGGTCACGGTTACCTTTAGTTCTTTGTCGCTATAGGTGATGGTTGGATCATCGCCGGCTTTTTCCCGAATCGTGTAATGGTATTCGCCAGGCTCGTTGTAAGTGATGGCGTCAAAGGCAACTTGACCGTTGCCGTCATTGGTTTGTGTTAAAATCACAGAGCCAGTTTCATCCACTAGCTGGAACGTAAATTCGCCATCTTTTAGCTCGCGCCCATCAAGCAGCTTCTGAACATTCAAGGCGTGGGTCGTTTCTTTGATTTCCCGCTTGTTGGCTAGTTCAAAGACATAATTGACTTGCTTATCAGAAATAGTGAAGGTGTACTGAGTCGCATCTCGTTCGTATCCTTCCGGTGCGGTGATTTCTTGGATCATATAATCGCCGTAACGCAGATTGTCGATCCGATCAATGGCGTTGCCGTTTTCCATGATCTGATTGTTTTTGACCACCAGATTCGACAAGATGACTTCATAGGTATTTTGCGCATTTTTGCGGCTTAATTGGAAAACCGCTTCTTTATCGATCCCTCGTTCTTTGGTGCCGTCTGCATCGTATTTCATGATCGTCAAAGAGCCGTTCGTCCCAGAAGACGTTCCGCTGCCATCTGTCGATTTGATAGTGATTTCTTTGGTCACTGTGTGAATCTCGATCTCACTACCCGTCAAATTGACACTGTTGACCACCCGTTCATTGTTCAAAATCCCGGGATCAAGCTGTGTTTGATAAACAATAAAGTATGGTTTATCAATCATTTCTTCAAAAGCGATCACTAACGATTGCGTCCCTGCTACCACATCCGAGGTGATTTTCGGATTGTCCTCGTTGGTGAAGGTGACTTTTTCTCCTTTTTCCCACGTGCCATTGTTTAAGACCGCTTCATACACATCTACGATCACGGCATCGTCGGCATCTCGTAAAAAGGTGTGTTGATTGTAGTTGATGGTATCGGTGACCACCGCATTGTGGATTTTTCGACTGTCAGCGTTGATCATGATTTCCCAATCGATCAACCGATTGTTGTCGGCATTCTGACTACCGTTTTTCATCAACCAGTCCGTTTTCGCCGACTTATCGGCTTGGCCATCCGCGGTCAACGTTGTATCGTTGTCTGTCAACGTGATGGTATTTTTGTAGGTAAATACATCTTCCGCTGCTTCCGTTGCCAAGAAGACCGCCAGTGTTTCTGACGTTTCTTTCAGCAAGGTGATCGTAACTGTCTTCGAGTCAGGGTCATAAGTGTAACTGTAATCCTCGTTTAGCACCAATTGCTCTTTCAGTGCTCTGACTTGCGTCGTATACCCAGTTACTGTGACCGTGTAAAGCGCCAAGTCTTTCAAGGTTTGGCCTTCTTGCAGCTGGTCCGTGATGATTGCATCTTTGTTGATTTTTTCTTTGTACGTATTGAATAGCCCCATCCAATAGACTTGATCGCTAGAGGCGGTCTGCTCATCAAAAATAGTTCCTAAGTTCCGACCTAATACGGCAGTAATCGCTTTGGCGACATCTTCCCCTTCACCAATAAATAGGCCGTATTTCAAGGCATTTTTTAACCAGTTGGTATCCATCCAAGTATTGGATTCAGAGGCTTCCGTGAACGTATTGCCGGCTTCATCTTTATAATGGACAAACGCTGCATTACTAAAACGACTGCTAGAACTTCCTAATGCGATCTGCTGTGAAACATCGAAGCTAGTTTTGAAATTAACCGTGATCGTTGCCGAGGTCATTTGGTACGTCCCTTGCAGCTTGATCCGAAAACCAGTCTCAAGTTCCTTCGTTGAGCCATCGGCTAGTGTTTTCGTTTCTGTGATTAGCTCTAGCGTATAGTCGGTATTGAGCTCTAAAGGCTCGGTCACGCCGCTGGCTGTCACTACTAGCGTATCCGCCAATAAAGCTAACGCACTACTGTTTGCGCCAGAGATCAATTGATAGCGGTCTTCTATAATCAGGTCGCTAACTTTTTGCTGATTGGTATTGGCATCAATTTTCCATGCGACAGTCTTCGTTTCATAGTCTTTGGTGCCAGCTGTTTTCACGACACCGATCGTTTTGGTTGGCGTCACTGTCCCACTGCCCGTCAACGAGCTATTTTGATTGTCGCGGATCGAAGCGTAGTTGTAAATACGAGTATCAGCTAGAACAGATTCATACAACTGGGTATCGTATTGGATCTTGTAGTAACCAGCTTTGGCAAACGTGATGCCAAAGCGGACGATTTCCCCCTCTTTATCCAGCTGGTACGTCCCATCAAAGGACCAATCTTCTGTTGGGATCGAGTTACCATCTTTGTCAGTGATCACCAAAGTCTCTGGAACAAAAAAGTGTAGGGCTTTTTCAGGATCCGTTCCTGAATAGGTCTGATCCAAAACTCTGGCTTGGTCTTTGTCCAATGTGACGGAAATTTCCCATGATGCTCGTTTCGTTTCTTGATCATAGCCTTTGAACCGTTTGTATTCCGATTGCTCATCGTAAGTAACCGTTGCTTCTGCAGTTTTTTCTGTAAAATCGCTGCCGTTGATTGTTGCCGTGTTTTTGAAAGAAGAAGCCGTTGGATCGGTGACTGCACTATTGATGACGATTCGAACCGGTTGATTAACCGTTTGATTGAAGGTAAACGTGTTGTTGACGCTGTTAAAGGTATATAAGCCATCGGTACGAACCCACTCCTCGGTGGCTTCATCGTACAAGTAGCCTGTCGAAGTACTATAAGACAAACCTTGAGGCATTTTATCGGTGATCACCACATCATGCAATTCACGACTGGTTTGGTTAAAAATAATTTCCCAAACCACTGAACCGCCGGAAGTCACGTTACCAGTCTTAATGATGTCGACTTCATAAATAGGCAATGTAATGATGATCTCATGGCCATCTTCATCGTAGATCCCAGTATGAATCGTCACTTCTTCGGTGACAGTGCTCACACTTAATTCCGTAATTAGATCGATAGTCCCTGAGCGGTTGGAAAGTGTTTGTGCCGCTTCGTTAAAAGTAACAGTCAACGTGCCATCGAGTGCTAAGGTAAAGGTTCCGATCGATTGCCCGCCAGAACGGGTCAATTCGCCGCTAACGGTGTTATGAATAGCAAAATATTCCGGTAATTGATACGTATAATAATCGCCAGCGCGAATTTCTTCCGTATCTGCTAACGACCAGTCAAAATGAATTTTGATGTTGCCGTTATACATCGGTGGATTTTCGGCAGTGAAGGGTTGATCGTTTAAGTCAGTAATTCGGACATTGTCAAAAAGTTGTACTCCCCGTTCGTTTAGGTTGGCACTAAGATTCTCAGCGGTAGTAGAAGCTTCCGTTTCCGCCTCAGTATCTGGTGCTCGGGGTTGAATGCTGTTTTGATTCAGTGTCGAAGATGCTTGGGTTGCTTGACTTTCACTAGGGACGGTTGCTTGTTCTTCTTCTGCTTGACTCGTTTCTGACTGAACTGCTCCCGCTGTTGATGAATCCGTAGGTGCTTTTTCCGTATCGATCGTTCCGGTCTCAGGCTCGGTACTTTCCAGCATTTCAGTCGTTCTTTCGGTACTTTCGTTTGTGTTGATTGCTTCTGCTAGTATGATCGTTGGTTCACAAAGAATGGAACCAAGCAAGACTAGCAAACATATATAGATAGAAAATTGTTTTTTCATAATTGTTCATTCCTTTTTTATAAAGTTTTTCAATTGATCTCGGAAGCGCTCGACGAATAACATTGTTCAACAATGAGCAAAATATCCAACAAACAACTGCTTTTTGCCTCCTTCCTAAGGTTCAATCATTTTGGTTTATGCTACTTTTATCAAACTTGTTACTACTATTCCACACTCCTATTTTCCCAAAATTTGGGGGTGGGATGTATTCAAAAAAAATACAGCACGCAATTTTTTTGAATACATGTAAAAACGTGATACTATTTACTTAAAAGGGGGCTCAGGGGGAATCATGTTACGGAAATTGTTATCATCTACGACACAAAAGAAACTACAGCTGATTGAGTATTTATTAGACGATCAAGGAACGAGTCTTCACGATTTGGCAGTAAAATTTTCCATTTCAATGTCTGCAGCGAAAACCTATATCGCGGAAATCGACAATGAATTTTCGTTTCTGGACTTACAATTTGACGATTATTCAGCTGTTCGCCTACACTTGCATCCCTTTGCTACTCGGCTAGACGTATACAGCCAGTTTTTGACACGCTCTTCTGCATTTCAATTATTGGAACTACTCTTCTCATCAAGTTTCACTAGTTATGATATGTTGGCTCTAGAATTAAATTTAAGCAAATCGTCGATCATTCGTTTGATCAAGAGGATCAACATGGTTCTGGCACCATATGATTTCTTCATCGCAACCAAACCTATCCAGTTAAAAGGAAATGAACACAACATTCGCCAGTTTTTTCTGATTTTTTTCTTAGAGAAGTACCAGTATGAATTTGTGGATGCCAACATCAACCAAGAACAGGATTTCTTGAAAATCGCCCGTATCATGGCGGCTGCGACGCCCTTAAAACTTTATTTTTCCGACATCAAAAAAATCGCTTTTGTGATCTATGTCAATACGAAGCGTGATCGCCTATACGCCTCCAACCCCAATGGAAACCACGTCGAATATTTCTTAGAGAAAATCGATTTGAGCGAATTTACCGGCTACAGTCGGGCCTACGTCGAGAAAATGGTCGGTTATGTCACGACCCACATTGGTCAAGACCCCGACGTCTTTCGCAAGACCAAACAAGAATTTTATCAAATGACCAAACATATATTTAAAAAGTACAACTATCATGAAGCCAACTTTGAAGAGAAACTCGACGCTGTGGTCTTTTCTTATTTTCTTGGGATCAACTTGCACGTTCCTTACTGCATCTTGGATGATCGCTTTGCTCGTTTTGTCAACAACTGTGATTTGGTCCAACAGGCAGTCAATCGAGACATCGTTCACCTTTTGACCCATTCAAATTTACCGATCATTCGACCAAGTACGATCAATTACCTGATTTATATTTTCCATATATCTTTCCCAAATTTCGCTAAAGAAATCATCGATGCCAATGCTGGCTTTCGCTTAGCTTTGTTTTATGATACGAATAGTTACCATACGGAATTTATCCAAACGAAAATCCAACAGTTTATTCCTTATCAGCTAACCATCACGATTTTAAATCCTCTGGACTCGTTTTCTCTGACCAAACTGGACGAGACGTATGATTTGATCATCGGCAATCTGACCCCCTCCTGCAGAAAAAACTTGTTTCATTATGCAGACATCAACCTGACTTCGAATGACTTGGCGTTTATCGCTCGGCAGGTTCAGGAAAAGGGGATTCATATGCTGCAAGAAAAGAATGCACAATAAAAAAACACCCTTGAAAAGCCGCAATTTAGCGATTTTCGAGGGTGTTTCCATTATTTGTTTGCTGTTTAGTTTTGTTCACTACGCCATGGCTGGATATTTTGCTGGCGATACAGAGCTGCTTTCCCAATTGCATTGAAGAGGGACATTTTTTGCGTAACCACTGTTTTGGCTGCCTCAATGCATTCTGGGTAAATAGCATTTGGATCCCATAATTCTGTTTCAGCTAAAATTTGACGGCATTTTTTGTAAAAGGCGTATTTATAATCAGAGGAGATATTTACTTTTTGGATACCGATTGCCACTGCCTGAGCGATTTCTTCATCGGGATTGGCCGATCCGCCATGCAACACCAATGGGATATCGACACGATCTTTGATTTCTTGTAAGACATCCATTTTTAATTCCGGTTTGATATCTTTCGGATAAATACCATGGGCAGTTCCAATCGCAACTGCCAGAGTGTCAATGCCTGTCTTCTCAATGAATTCTTGTGCATCTTCTGGACGAGTATAAATCACTTCGGAGACGCCCCCTTCAACGGAGGTTCCGGTATTACCGATCGTTCCCAGCTCGCCTTCGACAGAAACCCCAATCGGATGGCAAATCTCGGTAATCTGTTTTGTCAGAGCAATATTTTCTTCAAAAGGCAGCAACGACCCATCAATCATCACTGAGCTGAACCCGCAATGGATCGCCCGCATGATACTCGCCAGACTGTCGCCATGATCCATATGGATCACGATCGGCACAGAACTGTTTTTCGCTCTGGAAACTGCATAGTGGAAAAATTCATCCTTTGTAAAGGCCAATTCTGTTGGGTGGATCGCAATGATGGCTGGTGCATCGTTTTCTTCCGCTGCTTCGATAACGACGCGTAAGAAGTTACTGTCTGCGACGTTAAAGGCACCAACGGCAAATTGATTTTCTTTGGCAACGGTCAGTAATTGTTTCATATTGATCAACATATAAGTGTGCTCCAATCTTTTTAAAGTGATTTGTTTTTTGATCCAGATAATTCGATATACTCTTTGACGACTGCTTTTCCTGCTTCGATGGTTTGGTGGACCAGGGTCGGATAATCGCTTTCCGGACAAGCATTCAGCTGTTGGTGCAGGGCATTTCTCTGGGCTTTCATAAAATCAGCCCCTACATTGATCTTATTGATCCCTAATGCCACGGAACGCAAGATATTTTCACTGCCGGCTCCCGAGCCGCCATGCAAAACCAGCGGTAGGTCAGTGGCTTCTTTGATTGTTTGAACGATGTCAAAGCGAAATGCCGGGCGATATCCTGCTGGATAATCCCCATGACTGGAGCCGTAAGAAAGGGCGAGACAGTCGACCCCGGTTGCTCGAATAAAATGGATGGCTTCCTCTGGATCGGTATACATCCCATCGCTAGTAAACTGATCCCCAGCCACTGCTCCCATGTCCCCAACTTCTGCTTCGACACTTGCATTATAGGCTTGCGCAAACTGTACGATCTCTTTGGTGATGGCGATGTTTTTTTCTAAAGGATGCATAGAGGCATCCATCATGACGCTTGAGAACCCTTCATGGAGACATTGTTTGACGAAGGCGATATCCTGTCCGTGATCCAGATTGATGGCAACCTCCACATTGGCATTTTCCGCCATTCGAATGATCGGCTGGGTTAAGTAACGATGATCTAGATGGGTCTTTAAATGGTCTTGCAGCAAATCCACGATGATGGGTGCATGTGATTCTGCAGCGGCATCGATCACTGCTTTAGCGGTTTCCAGGTTGAAACAATTGATGGCCATAACCGCATAGTTTTCTCGATTGGCTTTTTGCAGCATCTCTTTCATTGATACATACATCTTCTTCGCTCCTTTTTTTAGGAAATTTCAATCGACGAAAAGTCAATGTCTTCTTCCTCTTCCATGATCGGCATTTCCACGGGTGCCTTTTTCAATGCAAACAGCAAAACACCGGTGATGGCAGAACCAATCAGGAGTGCGATGGTAAATTTCAGTGGATCCGTCATGGCAGGAATGATGAAGACCCCACCAGATGGCACTGGTGAACCGACGCCCCAAACCATGCTTAGACCACCGCCGACGGCTGCTCCGACCGTACAAGAAAAAATGACGCGAAACGGGTCGACGGCAGCGATCGGGATCACTCCTTCTGTAATCATACAAAGGCCCATTGGAAAAGCGATCTTGATGTTGTCTTCTTCTTCCGTAGAATATTTGGGCCGGCGTAAGAGACGAGAGAGGCCCCAAGAGATCGTAACACCAAAGGGAGGCACCATTGAGGCTAAAATTTTCACGGCTTCGGGTTCTTGAATGCCTTCCAGTAATAGACCATCAGCAAATAGCGAGGCGACTTTGTTGACGGGTCCGCCAAAATCAAAGGCAGCCATGCCACCGACAATCGCGCCAAATAAGAAATTCCCCGAGCCTTGCAGATTCGTTAAGAAAGTAGTCAACGCCTCCGTAGCCCACACGATCGGTACACCGATGACGAAGAACATCAAAGCACCGACGATCAGTGTCGACAAGACCGGTACGATCATCATTGGCATCAGACCTTGTGCCCAACGTGGTACTTTAAGGTTTTTTACTAAGAATAAGACCAGATAACCTGCGAGATAGCCTCCTAACATTCCCCCTAAAAAGCCTGCGCCAATCGCATTGGCAATCAGTCCCATAAAGAGTCCCGGAGCGATTCCTGGACGATCGGCAATGGAATAGGCGATTGCGGCAGCGATCACTGGCGCCAGCAGCCCCATCCCTAAAACGCCCAGCGAGACCAGTGCATCCGGGATCGTATAGGCAGCATCGTAATTTTCAATGACCGTGCCGTTGGCAAGATTGCCGATAGCGATCAAAAGTCCAGCTGTTACAACGACCGGCAGCATATACGAGATGGCGGTTAAGGCATGTTTTTTCAACTGCAGCTGTTTCATCATTTGTTTCATCCCCCTTTAAATTTGAATTGTCGGAACATTTATTGATTCATCCCTGATTTAATTTTTCTTCAATCGTTTCAAGCAAACGCTTAGGCGCTTTGATCACCATACTAGTTGGAATTTCTACTATTCGCTTGCCTTCAAAGCGGTCTCTGCCGCCGATTTTAATATCTGCCGCAATAATGACAACATCAGCTGCCTGAATAGCTGCTTCCGTCAATTCACTTTCTGTCCCGATGGTTCCTTGGGTTTCGATATGGACTTCATGACCAAGTTCTTTCGCAGCTGTTTCGATTTTTTGCTTAGCAATATACGTATGAGCGATTCCTGAAGTACAAGCAGCTACACCAACGATTTTCATCTCTTCTCCCCCTTTCTTAGTTTTCTGCCATTGGATCTTTTGCAAGCAAGGCCATCATTTGATCCTTGGTCCCTGACGCAACGAGACGATCAATAAACGATTCATCCGCTAGTAGCATCGCTACCTTTTGCAGCAGCTTGATATGCATCGTATTGGCATCGGTATTTTTGACTGCAAACAAGATAATTACTTGAACGGGCGCTTCATCGATGGACTCCCATTCAAGCGGACGCTTGGTTTTTCCGATCACTAAAGAAGTCTTTTTCACACTGTCTGACTTTCCATGTGGGATTGCTAAGCCATGTCCGATACCGGTCATTCCTTCCGTTTCTCGGGCAAAGACATCTTGGGTGAACCCTGCTAAATCGGTAATTATCTGGTTTTCATATAAAAGTTCAGACAGTTCAGTGATCGCTTCTTCTTTTGAATTCGCTTCCATTTCCATCTTGATAAGATTGGGATTGATTACATCTGCGATGCTGAACGTTTGGATCGTTTGGCTTTCGTTTTTCATCTTTACATCTCTCCTAATAGTTGTTTGACTCGCTTTTCATCCTGTTTGGTAAATACCGAATTGACTAAAATCGTCGGCACCTTCGTTTCTACTGGCAAATTAATGGTGGTTAAGATCAGATCGATATCCTGGTAGTCTTGCGCATGCTTTCGATACATCCGAGCGGAAAGCACATCCACGATATCCAACTCTGGAAATGCCCGTTGGACTTTGACTTTCAGCAGTTCAGAGGTCCCTACGCCGCTGCTGCACATGATTAAGACTCGCTGTCTGCGCCGACGAATGACTTTAAATTTCACAAAATACAGAACCAAGAAACCAATCTCGTCTTCCGATATGGGATTCGTTCCATAGGTTTGCTCCACTTCCTTGCTGACTTGTGCCACTTGCTCAAAAATCCTTGGGTACTCTAGTTGAATGTCATTTAGCAGCCCATTTTTCACGATGATTTTATTTTTTAGCCGATAGAGCATCGGCTGGATATGGCAAAGTAGATTGGTCTTGTCTGTTTGCTGGTTCAATTTGATACCCAGTGCTTTTTCCATCCGCTTAGTAAAAAACTCCGTGATTTCGCTGGCTTCTTTTGTCAGATTGGTCATTGCCAAGGGTTTGTTTTCCACTCTGGAAGACACTAGATACTGGTAGAGATAAAATACCTCACTTTCTGGTAGCTCCGTCACGAGATAGGCATTGATTTTTTCAATCACTTGTTTGGCAATTTGATAAAACTCTTGGTGCTGTTCAATCAAATGCTGTTCTTCCTCATCTAAACCCTCAATTATCTCTTCGCGGTCAATTTCTCCTTCTCTCATTCGTAAAATCAGAATATACAGATGCGAGAAAATATTCATATTGTAAGGATACGCAATACTGTTCGCGAGTTTTCGCTCAATGAATTCAAGAATGGAGGTAATAAAGTTGATATCAAAGGCATTGATGGGATATTTTTGCGCGACCATTTCTTCATTCCACACATGGTTTTTCGTAAAGAGATCACTGACACAGCGACGGATATTTTTTTCGGTACCAATCACTGCAATTCTCTTATCGGATCGGATCAACTGGAGTTCAAAGTACTGAAAATATTCCGAAAGACGATTGATATCACTACTTATCACTGCTTCACTCAAATAGTAAGGGGCGAACAGCTCTTTGATCATTAATCGCTTTGGTGATTTAAACAATACATGCAGTGCAATCGCATGACGCCGCTCAAGCGGCTCATCATGTTGATCCGTTTCTTGATTTTCAATCGTGCCTTTGAGATACGCTTCATAATCCAAACAAAATCCTTTGCCGATTTCAGACCGAATGATTTCTGAACCAGCAGCCTCATTGATCCGCTTGATCGTCCGATAAATGGTTTTTGTTGAAACCTTAGCAGCTGTGGCTAGTTCATTAGCGGTCAAATTCATCCCCTGTATCATAAACTGCTCAATCAAACGTGTTTCTCTCTTGCTCAGCTTCATACTGTCTCCCTCCGTATCTTTACTATAGCCTTCTTTGGCTCTAGTAATTCTTAATCGATGTCCACTGATTTGGACATTTTAAAAATAACGCTTTCATCAATCGTCCCAAATGCCCCTTTTCTAGGATGAAAGAAGGGCGCATTCATTTTCGTGATATTTCCTTTTGCTAAACAAAAAAAGCTTGCCATTCCGAAGAATGACAAGCTTTTCCGTCACACTGAGTCAATCAGGTGCTGGGCATTGATTAGTTTTGGCTATTCAATGCGTCTTCAGCAGCCATTTGTGCTTCGATGTCTGAGATGCTGTAGACATTTTCGCTGGCAACTGTTACTTCTTTTGGTTCCATTTCACGGTAACGAGGCATACCAGTACCAGCTGGGATGATCTTACCGATGATAACATTTTCTTTCAATCCAAGAAGTGGATCTTTCTTGCCGCGAATCGCTGCATCGGTCAACACACGAGTGGTTTCTTGGAAGGACGCAGCAGACAAGAAGCTGTTGGTTTCCAAGGATGCTTTCGTGATCCCTAGTAGGACTGGACGGCTAGTTGCAGGAACGCCGCCGGCTACCAATGTGTCGTAGTTGCGGTCTTTAAAGTCGGCGATATCCAACAATGTTCCTGGCAAGATGCCTGAATCACCTGGATCCATGACGCGGACTTTACGCAGCATTTGACGAACCATTACTTCGATATGTTTGTCGCCGATTTCTACCCCTTGCATCCGGTAAACGCGTTGAACTTCTCGTAATAGGTAGTTTTCAACAGACAAGACATCGCGAACTTGTAACAGTTGTTTTGGATCGATCGATCCTTCCGTCAATGGCGCACCACGATGGATAAAGTCGCCTTCTGCTACTTTCATCCGGGCAGTATAAGGAACGGTATACGTACGCGTATCGGTTTCCCCTTTGATAGTCACTTCTTTGGTCCGAGTTGAAGGGTCTTCTGAGATATCGATGACTTCTCCGGTAACTTCGGTAATGACCGCTTGTCCTTTCGGATTACGGGCTTCAAAGATTTCTTGGACACGAGGGAGACCTTGCGTGATATCGTCTCCGGCAACCCCGCCGGTATGGAAGGTACGCATGGTCAACTGAGTACCAGGTTCACCGATTGATTGGGCAGCGATGGTACCGACTGCTTCCCCAACTTCAACTTCAGAACCAGTAGCTAAGTTGCGGCCATAACAATGTTTACATACACCATGTTTGGTGTTACATGTAAAGACAGAGCGAATGGATACTGTTTCGATACCAGCGTCCACGATGGCTTTAGCTAAATCTTCAGTGATCAATTCATTGACCCCTAGAAGGACTTCGCCAGTTTCAGGATGGATCACTGATTTACGTGTGTAACGTCCAATCAAACGTTCTTCTAAGGATTCGATGATCTCGTTTCCTTCGCGAATTGCTTGAATGTCTAAACCACGGTCAGTACCACAATCGTCTTCACGGATGATAACATCTTGGGCAACGTCAACGAGACGACGTGTCAAGTAACCGGAATCGGCTGTTTTCAAGGCGGTATCGGTCATCCCTTTACGGGCACCATGGGTCGAGATAAACATTTCTAAGACAGATAGACCTTCACGGAAGTTTGAGATGATCGGCAATTCCATGATTCGTCCGTTAGGCGCGGCCATCAATCCACGCATCCCAGCAAGCTGAGTAAAGTTGGAGATGTTACCACGGGCACCGGAATCAGACATCATGAAGATTGGGTTTTTCGCTTCCAATGATTCCATCAGTTTTAACTGAATTTCATCTTTGGCTGCATTCCAAACGCCAATAACTCGTTCATAACGCTCGTCATCGGTAATCAATCCACGACGGAATTGTTTCGTGATCGTTTCTACTTGCTTGTGGGCATTGTCGATGATTTCATGTTTTTCGTGCAAGTTCATGATATCAGCGATACCAACGGTGATACCCGCCATTGTTGAGTGGCTGTATCCTAAGTCTTTCATGCGGTCAAGCATGCGTGACGTTTCAGTGATGCGGAAACGTTTGAAGACTTCTGAAATGATGTTTCCTAAGTTTTTCTTCTTGAATGGGCCAACAAGCTCTTGTTCTTTGATGAAGGCAGGCACATCTGTACCAGCTTCAATAAAGTACTTGTCTGGTGTTTGAACCGTCAAGTTGTAGTCTGTCGGTTCGTTCAAGAATGGGAATTCTGGTGGCATGATCGAGTTAAAGATCACTTTACCCACCGTTGTTACCATCAAGCGTTGTTTTTGTTCAGACGTGAATGGTTTGTCCCCTAAAGTGTTTGGATTGATGGCGATCCGTGTGTGTAAATGCACGTAGCCATTGCGCCATGCCGTAACTGCTTCGTCCATGTCACGGAAGATCATGCCTTCCCCTTCACGGCCTTCTTCTTCCATCGTCAAGTAGTAGTTCCCTAGGACCATATCCTGAGATGGTGTTACAACTGGTTTTCCGTCTTTTGGATTCAAAATGTTTTGGGCTGCTAACATCAGCATACGTGCTTCTGCTTGCGCTTCTTCGTTCAATGGTACGTGAACGGCCATTTGGTCTCCATCGAAATCGGCATTGTAGGCTTCACAAACAAGTGGGTGCAAACGAATGGCACGGCCTTCAACTAAGACGGGTTCAAATGCTTGGATACCTAATCTGTGAAGCGTAGGTGCCCGGTTCAATAGCACTGGATGTTCTCTGATGACATCTTCTAAGACATCCCAAACTTCGTCTTCTTGACGTTCGATTTTGCGTTTGGCATTTTTGATGTTTGACGCGATTTCACGAGAAACAAGTTCCCGCATCACGAATGGTTTGAACAATTCGATCGCCATTTCTTTTGGCAGACCACATTGGTACATTTTAAGGAATGGACCAACGACGATAACTGAACGACCTGAGTAGTCGACCCGTTTTCCTAGCAAGTTTTGACGGAAACGACCTTGTTTCCCTTTCAACATGTGAGAAAGAGATTTCAATGGGCGGTTCCCTGGTCCTGCAACTGGACGGCCGCGACGACCGTTATCGATCAAGGCATCAACTGCTTCTTGCAGCATCCGTTTTTCATTTTGAACGATGATGTTTGGTGCATTCAAATCTAACAAGCGTTTCAAACGGTTGTTACGGTTGATTACACGACGATACAAGTCGTTCAAGTCACTTGTGGCAAAACGTCCACCTTCTAATTGCACCATTGGACGCAAATCAGGCGGGATAACTGGGATAACGTCCATGACCATCCAGCTTGGTTTGTTTCCTGAAGCACGGAATGCTTCTAAGATATCCAAACGGCGGATCGCACGGGTCCGTTTTTGACCAGTCGCGTTTTTCAATTCTTCTTTTAATTCAGCAACTTCGCCTTCAAGATCAACGCCATCTAATAATTGTTTGATGGCTTCGGCACCCATTGCTGCTGAAAATTCTTGACCGTATTGGTCACGTTTTTCACGGTATTCCCGTTCAGTCAATAGTTGTTTTTTCTCAAGGCTGGTGTTTCCTGGTTCAATCACTACGTATGAAGCAAAGTAGATGATTTCTTCCAATGCACGTGGGCTCATGTCTAAGACAAGACCCATCCGTGAAGGAATGCCTTTGAAGTACCAAATGTGTGATACTGGTGCTGCTAGTTCAATGTGTCCCATGCGTTCACGACGCACTTTTGAACGTGTTACTTCCACGCCGCAACGGTCACAAACGATGCCTTTATAGCGGATCCGTTTGTATTTGCCGCAAGCACATTCCCAGTCTTTGGTTGGACCGAAAATACGCTCGTCAAACAACCCTTCGCGTTCAGGTTTTAACGTACGGTAGTTAATGGTTTCTGGTTTTTTTACTTCACCATAAGACCAGCTTCTGATTTTTTCAGGAGAAGCCAAACCGATTTGCATACTTTCGAATTTATTTACATCGATCAAAAAAGGTTCCCTCCATTTCATTTCATGGACATATCCGATAGAACGGGGGCTGTTTCCGCTAGTGGCGGAAATAGCGAGGGCCGTCTATTATTGCAAGCGATCTTCTGCTGTCTCGATTTGTTGGTTCAACGCGTCGGCGGCATTTTTAGCTTCTGTTTGTGCTTTTTGTTCTAATTCACGGGCTGTTTGTTGCTCCGCAAATTTTGTTAAGGCATCAACGGTGATCAAATCATCATCGTCATCATCCATATCACGTAGTTCGATCTCTGCATCATCGATATCTAGGACACGCATGTCTAGACCCAGTGATTGCAATTCTTTTACTAATACGCGGAATGATTCTGGTACACCTGGTTTTGGAATTGGTTCCCCTTTGACGATCGCTTCGTATGTTTTCACACGACCAACCACGTCATCTGATTTGTAGGTCAAGATTTCTTGTAAGGTGTAAGCAGCACCGTATGCTTCCAGTGCCCAAACTTCCATCTCTCCGAAACGTTGTCCACCAAATTGGGCTTTTCCTCCCAATGGTTGTTGCGTAACCAATGAGTAAGGTCCAATGGAACGGGCATGCAATTTATCATCGACCATGTGGGCCAATTTGATCATGTACATGACACCAACGGAGATGCGGCCATCAAATGGTTCGCCGGTACGTCCGTCGTAAAGCACTGTTTTGGCATCGCTGGCCATTCCTGCTTCAGCAACCGTTGCCCAAACATCTTCATCGCTGGCTCCATCAAAGACTGGTGTTGCCACGTGAATGCCTAATTGACGCGCAGCCATTCCTAAATGTAACTCTAATACTTGTCCAATGTTCATCCGAGAAGGTACCCCTAATGGGTTCAGCATGATATCGACTGGTGTGCCATCTGGTAAGAAAGGCATGTCTTCTTCTGGCATAATGCGAGAAACGACCCCTTTGTTTCCGTGACGTCCGGCCATTTTATCCCCTTCATGGATTTTCCGTTTTTGAACGATATAAACGCGAACCAGCATGTTCACACCTGGTGACAATTCATCGCCAGCTTCGCGGGTAAAGATTTTGACATCGTGGACGATTCCGCCGCCGCCGTGAGGCACGCGTAGAGAAGTGTCACGCACTTCGCGGGCTTTTTCACCAAAGATTGCGTGCAACAAACGCTCTTCTGCTGAAAGTTCCGTTACCCCTTTTGGAGTGACTTTCCCAACAAGCAGATCGCCATCTTTGACTTCCGCACCAATGCGGATAATGCCCATTTCGTCTAGGTCTTTCAACGCGTCTTCCCCAACGTTCGGGATTTCGCGAGTGATTTCTTCAGGTCCTAATTTTGTGTCGCGGGCTTCTGATTCATATTCTTCAATATGGACAGAAGTGTAAACATCATCTTTCACCAAACGACGGCTCATGATGATGGCATCTTCATAGTTGTACCCTTCCCAAGTCATGAATGCGACTAAGACGTTTTGTCCTAATGCCATTTCACCTTGTTCCATAGATGGGCCATCTGCTAAGATGTCGCCTTTTTCCACTTTTTCACCAAGTGCCACTAATGGACGTTGGTTGTAGCTGGTTCCTGAGTTTGAACGACGGAATTTGGTAACAGAATAAACGTCTAATGCGCCATTGTCACGACGAACGCGCACTTCGGCTGCATCCACGTATTCTACGATTCCATCATGTTTACATAACAAAGCAGCTCCTGAGTCATGTGCTGATTTGTATTCCATACCAGTACCAACCCAAGGTGCTTTCGGATTGATCAATGGTACAGCTTGCCGCTGCATGTTGGCACCCATCAAGGCACGGTTGGAGTCATCGTTTTCCAAGAAAGGAATACATGCGGTTGCGACTGCGACTACTTGTTTTGGTGATACGTCCATGTAGTCGACTTTATCGATCGATACTTCCAAGTTTTCAGAAGTAGCACGCGCCATAACAACGTCGTTTACGAAAGAGCCGTCTTCATTTAACAAGCTGTTTGCTTGGGCCACAACGTAGTGGTCTTCGGTATCGGCAGTCAAGTAATCGATCTTGTCTGTAACACGGCCTGTTTCACGGTCAACTCGACGGTATGGGGTTTCAATGAAGCCATACTTGTTGACTTTGGCATAAGAGGCCAAGCTGTTGATCAACCCGATGTTTGGTCCCTCAGGCGTTTCGATCGGACACATACGGCCATAGTGGGAATAGTGAACGTCTCGGACTTCATAGCCGGCCCGATCACGCGTCAAACCACCAGGTCCTAAGGCAGATAGACGACGTTTATGGGTCAACTCACCCAGTGGGTTTGTTTGGTCCATGAACTGTGACAACTGAGAAGAACCAAAGAATTCTTTGATACTTGCGACAACTGGACGAATATTGATCAATTGTTGCGGTGTCAAGGTTTCGGTGTCTTGGATCGACATCCGTTCACGAACGACACGTTCCATCCGAGCAAGCCCGATCCGGAATTGGTTTTGCAATAATTCACCAACAGAACGAATCCGACGGTTTCCTAAGTGGTCGATGTCATCGACATTGCCGATGCCTTCCATCAAGTTGAAGAAGTAGCTCATTGAAGCAATGATATCTGCTGGACGAACGGTACGTGTGGCAGTATCTGGATAGCCATTACCGATCACGTTGACTTCTTGTTCTGGATCTTTTGGTGAAAAGACTTTGATGACTTGGACCGTCATTGGTTCGGTAACGACCCCATCTTCTGATGGATAGTACGTTACACTGTTTAGGCCATTATCGATAAATGCGCCTAGTGTTTCCATGACTTGGTGAGTCAAAACAGTGCCTTTTTCAACAATGATCTCGCCTGTTTCAGGGTCAACCAAGGTTTCTGCTAAGGTCAAGTTCAATAGACGTGTTTTCAAGTCTAATTTTTTGTTTACTTTGTAACGACCAACATTTGCTAAGTCGTAACGTTTTGGATCGAAGAAACGTGCGTTCAGCAAGCTGCGTGAGCTGTCTGCTGTTTTTGGCTCGCCTGGACGAAGACGTTCGTAAACATCTTTCAATCCTTCTTCGGTACGAGAATCGCTTGCGTTTTTATGCAAGTCTTTTTCGATCGTGTTGCGCAATGATTCACTGTCGCCGAAAATTTCAAAGATCGTGTCATCAGAACCAAACCCTAGGGCACGGACTAAGACCGTCAAAGGAATTTTACGGGTACGGTCAATCCGTACGTAAGAGATATCTTTGGCATCAGTTTCCATTTCTAACCACGCACCGCGGTTAGGGATAACAGTTGAACCAAAGCCTTCTTTTCCGTTTTTATCGACTTTGCCATGGAAATATACACCCGGAGAGCGGACCAACTGAGAAACGATAACCCGTTCTGCCCCGTTGATGATAAAGGTTCCTTGTTCAGTCATTAATGGGAAGTCACCAAAGAATACTTCTTGGGATTTGATTTCCCCAGTTTCACGGTTCGTCAAACGCAAAGTAACATGTAATGGTGCCGAATAGTTTGCATCATGGGCACGGGCTTCTTCTACTGTATACTTTGGTTCTTTCAATTCATAATCCACAAATTCTAGGGACAAGTTACCGTTGAATCCTTCGATTGGCAAAATATCTTCAAACATTTCTCTTAGGCCCTCATCTAGGAACCATTGGTAAGAGTCGGTTTGAATTTCAATCAAATTCGGTAATTCTAATACTTCACTGATCCGTGCGAAACTTCTACGTTCGCGATGCTTTCCGTATTTTACTACGTGTCCAGCCAAGCTCTTCACCTCTTCATAAAGTCTTTCAAAAAGGCTATCCGATTATTTACAAAACTGTAACAAATATTAAATATAGGTTACAGAAAGCATTTTTTGCGGCTTTTAGGCAAAAAAAAACCAAAAATAGAACGGATGCATTGGGCATTTTCTACTTTTGTTTCCTTATTCCTAAGCCGAAACGGACAATATTTCGTTTCTGCTTTTTTCGTTCAGATAGTTTTTGCAACTCCTTATTATACAGATGAAGCACTTCTCTGTCAAGCTTTCATTGGAAGTTACAATGCTTTTCTGGCGCACCCATTTCCTAAGATTTTCTAAAGAAAAAAACAAGGCTGGTGTGGACGGTTTTTCGTAAGAAACTACTTTGCTTTTTGCCGATTTCTTGCTATGCTAACGAAAACGTTACACGTGAAACATTAGGAAGGATATCCTTATGACGACAAAAGAAAAAATACTGACCTTATTACAAAAAGAAGATACTGTGCTATCTGGAGAGAAACTGGCCCAAGCTTTGTCGATCTCTCGTACCGCAGTCTGGAAAGCCATTAAAGAACTCGAGAAAGAAGGCTATCATTTCGAACACTTGGCCAACGGCTATCGCTTTGTCTCGGATGATCGATACGATCAAGCAGCACTTGCGGCAGCCTTGCCGATGATTCCCACGATTCAAATCAAGGAAGCTGTTGAATCCACCATGAAAGAAGCCAAGATTGCCGCTTTGGATAGTGGACTGGCAACCCCCGCCCTTTTTTTGACCGAAACGCAAACAGGCGGTCATGGCCGCTTCGAACGACCGTTTTTCTCACCGAAAAAACAAGGGATCTATATGAGCTTGCTTTTAAAACCAAACCAAGCGTTTCAAGAATTGCCGCAATATACCGTTCTGGCGGCGGTAGCAGTTGCCGAAGCCATCGATGCCCTTCTAATGAAGGAAACGGCCATTAAGTGGGTCAACGATCTGTACTTAGATGGAAAAAAAATCTGCGGTATTTTGTCTGAAGCAACCAGTGACTTTGAGACAGGCCGTATTACTTCGGTTGTGATCGGTATCGGCATCAGTTTTTCAATTCCGCAACAGCAGTTTCCAGCAGAGATTCGGGAAAAAGCGACCTCACTCTTTCCTGGTGAAGAGTATCCAACCTTTTCTCGGGTCGCGTTGATCCAAGAAATTTGGCGTCGGTTCTTCCAATTGTTAGCGCAACTGCCTGACATGGATTATATGGCCCGCTATCGGCAAAAATCCTTCGTTTTGGGCCGCACCGTTCAATTTACACAACAAGGTGTGACCTATGAAGGAATCGCCCAAGACATTACCAACACCGGTGAATTAGTGGTGGACACAGCGACGGAGCGCAAGGTGCTTTCTTCTGGAGAAATCAGTTTGGAGCGGTATTGATGCTGCTTTCGTAGGTAACCAGTCACAGCAAGCGTAAACACAAACACTCCATAAACAGACCTGCTTATTCCGAGGGGTTAAATAAAAAGCAACCTAGGCAGCTCCCAAACAAACTTTACTGCTACGATCAATTCCGCAGAGAAAGCGAGCCTCATCTTTTCATACTAAGTAGGATGCTTGTTCTTTTATCATGTCTTTTCTACAGTTTTTATGCGCTATTTCATTCCCCACATAAAAAAGATCGACCTGCTCTTTCAAGAGCGGGTCGATCTTTTTTTAAAGCAATTGCCACAACAGACAGAAAAGCAAGCCTAAGGCATAGCTGCTGTTGAATAAAATCATGTTCTTAATCGAATAGCCGAAACTACGTGGGTGGGGCAGGCTGGCTTGATGCTCTTTCAAATTTTGGTGGATTTTCGGTAGTGTCAGAAACACGAGCAAAATCGGCCATTGGAAGAGACCAAACAAGAAGCCCAATAAAATAGCGGCGTAGGAAGCTAGCATCATTCCTTGAAACAGACGGATACCTGCTTCACGACCGATGTAGTACACCAGTGTGTAGCGGTGATTTTCGATATCGGCTTCCAGATCCCGTAAGTTATTGGCTAACATGATGTCAGCAATCGTGAAAATCAATGGCAAGGATGCCAACACAATCGCACAAACGGCCCAGAGGTTCCCCACTAAGCCAAAGGTCCCGTTCGCAAAATCCAGTGCCAGATAAAAAACTTTTTGATCAATAGTATTGATATAGATCGTGATGGCAAAAATCCCTAATCCCATCGTTACGCCGCTGAACACCTCGCCTAAAGGCATCCGCGATAACGGAATCGGGCCAAAGGTATAAAAGACCCCGATAAAACAAACCACCAGCCCCATCACTAGCAGCAACCAGCCAGTGACAAACGACAAGTAAAGACCAATTAACAAGGTTCCTGCCAGCATCGCAAAAATCAGATTGCGAACAGTAGCTTCTGAGATGTTTTCTCGCCCGATCACATTGTGCTGGTATTTGTAGGTTTCTGATTTGGCTTTTTTGAAATCCATATAATTGTTGATGGAAGTCGTCGTCAAATCAAACAGCAACATCCCCAGAAAAAAGATTGCGGTATTCAAAGGATGAAATTCATGAAAATACACCAACGAGAACAACACACCCATAATGAAGGGGAAGACACTGGCCACTTTGGTACGGATCTCCACTACTTCTAAAAACACTGAAAGAGACATCTTTCACTCCTCCTATTCTAAATCCGCACGATCACCCATCGTGTAGCCTGATTCCTCTGAAAGTTCAAAGGTATCTTTGATACCGTCGGTTACATACACTTTATCTTCTTTTGTGATAAAGATCGCATCGGTCCCCTTTTCGGTATGCTGTTCGATATAAGCCAAGCCTTCTTTGACCCCTTTATCAAACGCCACCGTAGTCAACCCGTCACCATCGATGGATTTGTCGGTGATCACAGTTACACTTGCTACATCGCTATCGTAAGGATAGCCAGTCTCAGAATCAAAAATATGGTGATACGTTTTGCCGTCTACTTCTAAGTAGCGTTCGTAGATCCCTGAAGTAACTACTGTTTTATTGGTTTCTTTGATACTACCGATAATCGAGCCGCGAGATTTGTTCGGGTCTTGGATTCCGACATTCCATGGCTCATCTGTGCCGCGGTTACTATGACCTAACACATAGACATTCCCGCCCAAATCGACGATCGCGGAAGTCACGCCATTGTCCTTCAATACTTTGACGACTTCGTCCGTGATATAGCCTTTAGCGATCGCCCCAAGGTCAAGGATCATGTCCTTGTCTTTTAAATAAACGGTTTGATCTTCATCGTTAAACTCGACTTGTTCATAATTGATATGTTTCAATGCTTCATCGATCTCAGATTGCTCTGGCTTGCGGGCATCATCAAAGCCGATTCGCCATAATTGGGTGATGGCACCGATGGCCATATTAAAGCCGCCTTCTGATCTCACACTGTAATCGTAAGCTTCTTTTAGCAAATAATAAATATCATCCGAAACCTTCACTGGTTTGATGCCAGCTTGCGCATTGATTTCATCGATCTCTGATCCTGCTTGGTTGATGGTGATTTTATCGCCTAATTCTCTGATGCGGTCAAAGGCTGGCTTCATAGCGTCCTCTTTGCCTTCATCATAAATGCGGATTCGAGTATAAGTGCCTAATAAAAATTCTTCTTGAAAATATGGTTCTTCCCGCAGCGTCGTTGCTTCCTGATTACTGCCACAAGCTGCCAACATTGTGCCTAAAAAAACAAACATCAGAAAAAACGTTACTTTCTTTTTCATGATTTTCCTCTTTTCTATTGTCTTCAACCTTCATATAATAGCCTTTTTTTGGCAGAATGAAAAGGGGCATTCCGTGATTCCGCAACGTATTTTAGGAATCCTTAATCGAACTTTTTCTTCTTTGTAAAAAACAGTTCTTTTAAAAAAAACTTCCCGCCAGATTGCTTCCTTTTGCACGAACTTGCTTTTATGACCTTGCTGCCCACGAAAAAAAGACAGCACTCAAAGCGAATGCTGTCCTCTTCATTCAAAAAAGTTGTGATTATTCAGTAACGAAGTTATCGACTTCAATGGTTGTTTGGTCACCTTTTTCAGCTGCATTCAACAATTGTTGTGCATAGATAACAAAGCTGTGGAAGCTGTGGGTTGCACCAGAAACGACGTCCATGTCTGCCACAGAACCATCTTCAGCATTGACTGCAGAAACAAAAGCTTCATTGAAGTTTGGAATGAATTCTTCTGGACCAGTACCAGATTTTGCTTCCATGTTTTCATTGTATTCTGTATCATCTTTTTTCGACTCGCCGGCTTCGTTTAGGTAGTCGTAGTTTGATTCAGAGATTTTGCCGTCAGCCACAGTCATTGAGAAGACCACGCGGTAACCGTTTGAGTAGTTCTTTTCTTCTAATGTATAGGTTCCGTCTTGCAAGTCTGCACCGTTGTCGATTTCAATGGTATCCGTGTTGCCTGCTTGCGCCGCTTGGATCAATTGTTGTGCATAGTTTTGGAAGGAATCAAAGGAATGAGTCGCGCCAGAAACTACTTCGATTGAAGAAGGGCTTTGTGCGGCAACTAATTCTTCATTGAATTTAGGAATAAATTCTTCTGGACTGATGCCTGCTTTTTCTTTCATCGTTTCATTGTATTCAGTGTTTTCTGTTTTTGATTCGCCATCAGCATTCACGTTGTCATATTTTGATTCAACGATTTTGCCGTCTTTGACTGTGATCTCAAATGTGACACGGTAGTCGTTTTTATAGTTCTTTTCTTCTAAACGATACGTCCCATCTTGCATTGGCTCGCCCGCAACAATGGTTGCTTCCGTGCTTTCTGTTGATGCTGAATCGCTTGCAGAAGTTTGTGATGTACTTTCACTAGTTGACGAAGAAGCTGTGTTATTGTCATCTGCTCCGCAACCCCCTAACAACATTGCTGAGAATGAAAATACCGCCATACCTACAATCAATTTCTTTGCTTTCATAATTATCCACCTTTTACTTGTTTATTTTCCCCACAAAAAAGTTTGTGATACATCTAACATTGTAAAGTAAATTTACGATATGTCAACCGCTTCCTTTCCGCTTTTTTACGGAAAAAGGACTTAATTTTTGATTTTCGCAAGTTTTCACGAATTTCAGGAAATATGCGTTTTTTTCATCAGAATCGTTAGACAAATGAACCATTTGTCTATATAATAGGAACGATTGTGTAATTATTATCATAGATTATTTTTATTAAGGAGAGATTTGCAATGGCAAAGAAAAACATTGTCGTTGTCGGTGCCGGTTATGCAGGCGTTTCTGCTACGAAGTACATGGCAAAGAAATTGAAAAAAGACAATGATGTTGAGATAACATTGATCGACCGTCACTCTTATCATACGATGATGACTGAACTGCATGAAGTCGCTGGAGGACGTGTAGAACCTACCGCAATTCAATATGACTTGCAGCGCTTGTTCTCACGCAAGAAAAATGTTCGTTTAGTAACCGATACAGTAACTGGGATCGATAAAGAAAATAAAACCGTCCAAACAAAATTAGGTAGCTATTCATTTGACTACTTGATTTTAGGGATGGGTGGCGAACCGAATGACTTTGGTACACCTGGTGTTAAAGAAAACGGCTTTACTTTATGGTCATTTGACGATGCTGTCCGTATTCGCGAACACATTGAAAAAACTGTCGCAAAAGCAGCGATCGAACCAGATGCAGCATTACGCAAAGCAATGTTGACCTTTGTCGTTTGTGGTTCTGGATTTACCGGGATCGAAATGATCGGTGAACTGATCGATTGGAAAGATCGTTTAGCTTCCGATTATAAATTGGACCCAAGTGAAATCAGCTTGAAAGTCGTTGAAGCAATGCCAACGATCTTGAACATGCTTGATCGTAACGATGCAGCCAAAGCAGAACGCTACTTGAAGAAAAACAATGTTGATCTTGTCTTGAATGCACCAATCGTTGAAGTGGCACCTGACCACATCAAACTAAAAGATGGTTCAACGATCCCAACCCACACATTGATCTGGACTGCCGGTGTCAAAGGAACTAGCGATGCTGCTGATTTCGGTTTAGAAACAGCCCGTGGTTTCCGTCTAGTTGCCAATGAGTACATGGAAGCAAAAGGCTACGAAGACAAAAACATCTATATTATTGGTGACTTGGTTTACTTCGAAGAATTCCCGAATACACCAACACCACAAATCGTGCAAGCAGCTGAACAAACAGGTCACACTGCAGCAACGAACATCGTTGCAGCCATCAAAGGCGGCGAAAAACATAAATTCAAAGGAAACTACCAAGGATTTATGGTTTCGATCGGTGCCAAATGGGGCGTGGCGAACTTATTCAATAAGATTCACCTGAGCGGTTTCTTAGCGATCATTATGAAACACATCGTTAACTTGAAATACTTCTTTGATATTCGTTCTGGTTACTACATGTTCCAATACTTGATGCATGAAATCTTCCACATCAAAGATGACCGGACAGTCGCTCGTGGTCACACGTCTCGTTACGGTAACGTCTTGTGGAGTGTTCCGCTTCGTATTTTCTATGGTCTTGTCTGGTTCGTTGAAGCCTTCAAGAAAATTTTAGGTACGAATGGGGAAGTCTTCAAACCTGGTACTTGGTTCGGTGAAGGTTCTTGGTTCCAAGGCAACAGCGTATTCCCTTGGACTTGGGAATATCAAACAGTCGCTGATGCAGCAAGTGGTGCTAGTGAAGCAGCCGATGCAGCAAGTGCCGCTAGTGGCGCCGGTGAAGCAGCCGATGCAGCGACACAAGCCGCACACTTTGGTTTGAGCTATGCTTACGGTGAACAACCAATGATCGTGATCGAAAAATCACCTGACTGGTTCACAAAAGTTATGCAATTTATTATGCCAAACAACGACGTTGCAATGTTCTTCCAAAAATTCATGGTCTTCTTTGAAATTGCTTTAGCTCTTGCATTGATGGCTGGTCTCTTCACTTGGTTAGTGAACGCAACGACCATCGTTTTAGTGTTGACTTTCTGTATGTCTGGTATGTTCTACTGGGTAAACATCTGGTTCATTCCAGTTGCGTTTGCCTTGATGAACGGTTCAGGACGCGCAGTCGGTTTAGATCGTTGGGTAATCCCATGGTTGCAACGTACCCTTGGAAAATGGTGGTACGGTACCCCTCGCTCCTTATATGGCAATAAATAAGCCAGCAAAATAGAATACCTGTACGACTTCATGAGACTAAGACATTCTGATTTTCAATCAGTGTCTTGGTCTCTTTCCAAGTACAGAACTTTTTCTTGATCGTCCTTGCACAGAAATCGGTGGATTATTGAGGATTCAGCTAGTAGAATCTTGTCTTCTTATGCTAGAATGAGACACATCACATGAAAGAACAGGAGTCTTTTTTGATGAAACTAAAAGAATTTATCCGCGATGCGCATTTAAAACCATGGGATGGCGTCATCATACTTGTTTTGATCCTCAGCTCTTTTTTACCGATTTTTATTTTTGGCCAGACGCAAACGGCTGAGAAAGAAGCCGTCTTGCGGGTCGATGGGACAGAAATCAAACGTTTTGACTTAGTTGAAGGTCAAAAAACGTACACCTATCTTTATGAAGATGAAGACGGGGATACCAATTTACTGGAGATCGAAGGCGATCGGATCCGAATCAAGGAAGCTGATTGCGGCGACCAGATTTGTGTGCGCCGTGGCTGGGCCAGTAAAAATGGGGAAACCATCGTCTGTCTACCTCATAAATTGGTGATCGAAATCCAAGCCGCAGATGGGAGTGAGACCGACGATCTAATCTATTGATCGTTTGCTTATGAGTCGATTACAACGAATAATTTTCATCTCACTGCTGGTCGCCCAAGGGGTCGTGATTGGTTTAGTTGAAAATATGATCCCTTATCCATTTGCCTTTGCGCCTGGTGCGAAACTAGGTTTGGCAAATTTAATTACCATTATTGCTTTGTTCACCATGCCGAAAAAAGACAGTTTTCTCTTGATTTGGCTAAGACTGATTTTAACGACGTTACTAGGAGGAACGGTTTCGACCTTCTTATATAGTATGAGTGGTTCCTTACTGAGCTACTTTGGGATGTCTTTGGTGAAACAGTTGGGGCCTAAGCGTGTCAGTATCATCGGCATTAGTGCGGCTGGCGGTTTCTTGCACAACGTCGGACAGTTGATCACCGCCTCATGGATCGCTCAATCCTGGAGCGTGATGCTCTACTTGCCGGTCCTGTCTTTCTTTGGGATCTTGTCCGGGATCGCTATCGGGATCGCCGCCAACTACTTGCTGCGTCGTGTTGAAACACTGCGCCGTTTTCAAATTGATTATGAACGCCAGACCAAAGTCAAATGGCGCTCGGATTCAGAATAAAGGAGTTAATTATGAAACTTCATTCCATGTGGCAAGAGTATCCAGCACTGCAAGCTGACTTATCTGCCTCCTTGCAATTGATGGAAAAATCATTAAAACTAAAAAACAAAGAGGTCGAACAAGCGATCCTGTCCATGATCCATTCAGGTGGGAAACTGCTGCGTCCTGCTTATCAGCTGCTCTTTTCTGCTTATGGCAGTGACAAAGATCGCGAAAAAGCCGTCGCATTGGCGGCTTCGATCGAGATGCTCCACACTGCTTCGCTGATTCACGACGATATCGTCGATCATGCGGACACCCGACGCAAGCTGCCGACCATTCGTTCCGAATTTGGCAACGATGTCGCTGTCTATGCTGGTGATTACCTCTTTGTCTGCTGCTTTAAATTGATGGCGGATTATGCCAGCTCCATGAAAAGCTTGCAGATGAATTCCCGTAGTATGGAAAAAATCCTGGCCGGCGAATTAGGACAAATGAGCAAACGATACGATTTGTCCGTCACTATCGAGGATTACTTAGAAAACATTCGCGGCAAAACCGCTGAGTTGTTTGCTTTAAGCTGCTTCATCGGGGCTTACGAAAGCGGTACTTCTTTGCGCTTTGCCAATCAAGCCCGTGAGATCGGCGAAGCCATTGGCCTTGCCTTTCAAATCATGGATGACGTCTTGGATTACAGTCAAGATGCGACTGCCTTAGGAAAACCAGTATTGGAAGATGTTCGGCAAGGCGTCTATTCTTTGCCGCTGTTGATGGCATTGAAAAATGACCGCCAACAACTGTTGCCACTGCTGGAAAAACAAGCTGCCATGACTGAGGCGGATACCCATGAAGTCTATCGGATCGTCCAAGAAAGCGCCGGGATTGACGAAGCCAAGAAACTCGCTGCCGACTACACGAAAAAAGCTTTGCAAGCGATCCAGAAATTGCCTGAGACCAAAGATGAAACCAAAACATATCTTTATCAGATCACTGCTCAGATCCTTGGGCGTCAGAACTGATCAAGGATCTAGGATAAACCCAGCAGCTGGGATCATACTGAAATAAGCCCCCAAGGTTCGATTTCTGATCTACTTTTGGGGACTTTTTAGTTGATAGCTAGAATTTTATACGCAAAAAAAGCCTCAACGGACAAATCATCTGTCCGTTGAGGCTTTTTTTCTTTTAACGCATCGTCACAAATTCTTCTGACCCCGTCGGATGAATGGCAACGGTTTGATCAAAGTCTGCTTTTGTAGCACCCATTTTGATGGCTACAGCGAAGCCTTGCAGCATTTCATCGACACCGATCCCGATGCCGTGCAGACCGATGATTTTTTCTTCTTCTCCTAAGCACACCAATTTCATCTCACATTTTTGGCGATACTCATTTAAAGCAAAGTACATCGGTGTAAAGCGCGAACGATACACCTTTATCTGCTCTTGGCCGTATTTTGCCAAGGCTGCTTCTTCGGATAAACCAATCGTGGCAATCGGTGGATGCGTAAAGATGACCGTCGGTACTAAGTGATAATCCAAGTACGCATCGCTTTGACCGTTGAACAAGCGCTCAGACAAGCGACGACCGGCGGCGATCGCAACCGGGGTCAAATCCAATTTTCCAATGACATCGCCCACTGCAAAAATCGTGTCAGCCGTAGTAGTTTGATATTTGTCCACAATGATAAACCCTTTTTCATCCAATTGGACATCGGTGTTTTCTAGACCTAACTTATCCGTATTCGGCACACGACCACCAGCAAAAAGGACGCAATCGCCGGTCAAGGTTTCACCATTTTCAAAGTGAACGATATACTCGTCACCTTCTTTAATGATACGAGAGGCAACGTAGCCTGCATAAGTTTCGATCCCTGATTCTTGGTACATCTCCACAAGATTATCCGCAAGCATTTTGTCAAAGGTTCGTAATGGCCGCTCTTTGCGGTACGCCCAAGCCACTTGGCTGCCCAGCTGTTGGCTGACACCGCTGATTTCGGCTGCGATGTAGCCTGCCCCTAAGACGACCATACGCTTTGGTGCTTCTCGCAACGCAAAAAAACCATTCGAGTCAATGGCGTACTCACCACCGGGAATATTCATAGCGCTGGGTTTTCCACCGGTGGCAATCAAAATATTTGCTGCATGGTAGTTTTCCCCATTGACGGTAACCGTGTGGTTATCCACAAACTGTGCATAACCGTGGATAACTTCTACATTATTGCTATCTAAGCCTTTTTGATAGGCTGTGTGTAAAAAATCAATGTATTTTTCACGGTTATCCACAAGCTCAGTGAAATTAAATTTATCCACATGTGGATAAATACCGTAGCTAGTTGCGTCCCGCTTGATCATTTCTAACATCTCACTGGCTTGCCACATGACTTTTTTCGGCACACAGCCGACATTGACACAGGTGCCGCCTAATTCATTGCCTTCGATCAATAATACTTTGGCACCGTGCATTCCTGCTCGATTGGCTGAGGCGATCCCGCCGCTGCCGCCGCCAATTACTATGTAGTCGTATGTTTCCATATTTGTTGTTTCCTCCTTAAGATTGTCTATGTTCTCATCGATCCTTTTTGGCTGGATTGATTCAACAAAAAAAGCCGAGAGAAACTCTCGACCTTATTTTTTCTTCCGAATCATGTCTCCGACTTCCACCGGTTCTTTGACCGGCATCGTCAGCAGCATCATAGGATTTGGTGCACGATCGATGGATTCACCGTCTTCATTATACATGACTTCGACGGTTTGGTGAAAGTGATGGAATCCGGGACCGTAAAATTCGATTTCATCGCCGACGGAAAAGTGGTTCCGTTGCCGGATCGTAGCTGTTTTCGTTGCCGGATCATATGCCATGACTTCCCCAATAAACTTGTATTGTGGAATTTTCCGACGTGGACCAAACAACTGCTCATTTTCACTCGGGGTATCATAGTAAAAGCCTGACGCAAGCTCGCGCTGCGCAACTTTCCACAGTTCATCGATCCATTCTTGTTTGCAGACATAGTTCTCTGGATCGGCCATGTAACTGTCCACGGCTGCTTTATAAACGTTCGCCACGGTTGAAACATAGTGGATCGATTTCATGCGGCCTTCGATTTTGAAACTATCCACACCGTTTTCAATCAGATCAGGGATATGTTCGATCATCGACATATCCACGGCACTCATGGAGAATTCTTCTTCCACTGTCCCATTCTTGGTCAAACTGTTTCGTTCCGTTGCAAACGGCATGTCAAACAGATCATATTTCCAACGGCAAGATTGCGAACAGCCGCCGCGATTAGCGTCTCGCATCGACATATGATTGGACAAAGTACAACGGCCAGAATACGAAATACACATGGCGCCATGAATAAAGGCTTCGATCTCCACGCTGGTATTTTTGCGGATCTCAGCGACTTCCTCCATCGACACTTCCCGAGCGAGGACGACCCGTTCTAGGCCTTCTTCTCGCCAAAATTCCAACGTTTCATAGTTCGTGGCACTGGCTTGGGTGGACAAATGGATCGGTAGACCCGGCGCTTCTGTTGCGCAGATCTGGATCAAAGCGGGATCAGAAACAATCACGGCCGAAATACCGACATCTCGCAATTCCCGAAAGAACTCCCCTGCACCTTCTTGATTGCCCTCATGAGTCACCATGTTGGCTGCTACATAGACTTTTGCGTTGTGGGCTTTGGCAAAAGCTACCCCTTCCGCCATTTCTTCATAGGTAAAGTTTCCCGCGCGACTCCGTAGGCCATAGGCATTGCCGCCGATATAGACAGCGTCAGCGCCATAGTGGATCGCTGTTTTTAATTTTTCTAACGTACCAGCTGGTGCTAACACTTCTGGTCGTTTCAATGCTTGTTTAACGGTCATTTGTTCTTGCTCCTTACTTGATATCGTCAGGATCGATGGCATAAAATCCAGTGTCTAACCCACGTTCTGCCGGATGAAGTTGGGCAACATGTTCACTGAGCACAGCAGCTTGCTCTGCTTGCCACTCCCCACTTTCCACAAGGCTCTTGGCTTGGGCAAACAGTTTAGCAATTGCCACAAAGGCTGCCCCTCGTGTATAGATTCCGTCCAACTTCCAGGTTTGAAAGCCTGTTTCGGCTAATTCCGCCAGCTGCAGCAGCAAATTAATGTCGTTATTGGCAAAAATGTGCGTACCGTGGCTATCTTCATAAATGGAATAGTGGGTTTCTTCTTTTTTCGGTTCGGATAAAAACAACCCCCGGTCATGGTTCTTTTCTTCCGATTGTTGGGTATAGTTATAATAATTTTGTAAAAGCGGACGCTTCGATTGGTGAATGCAGGTCGCACCATAAACCAATACTTCCACAGGAATATTTAGTTGCGGGGCCATGATTTTCATTTCCTCGAAAGGAACTTCTCGCGCTAAAACGGCTGCCCTTGCCCCTTTTTGTCCCCAAAAATTGATTTGACGAGCGCTTGTTACTAAGGTTTCCCCTGCATAGATAAATGGCAAGGCACATTCTGGATTTTGCTTCATGCGGTAAATGATCCCAGGATCTCCGAGAGCGATTTGATCGGCTTGATTGGTCTTCAGAAATGCTAGGTATTCTGGAATCAGCTTCATTTTTTCTGGGTGCATGATGCCATTGACCGCGATCGTCACTTTCTTTCCAGCTTCGTGGGCCATGTCGATCAGTCTGATTTGCTCTTCACGAGAAAAAGAGGCCGGTAGGCGCAGCCCAAATGTCTCTTCTCCAAAAAACAATGCATCAACATAAGGGATCAGCTGCTGTGCTTGCTCGATCGATTCCACCGTGGCGATAATCTCAACCATAATACTCCTCCTTTTTTCAACTCATTCATAGTATCACACAGCAGGATTCTTTCCAAGAGGTCTCGTTACTCTTTTTTTCACGAATAGCGCTTTGCTCATTAATCAACCGTTGTCATAAAGCTATTTAGAAGGATATTTTTTTGTGAATCATCAATCATAATCAGTGGAGACTTCTTGATCACTACTAGACATAGCAAGACAAAAAAGCGGCGTTCCTATGGATGCCGATTGCTCGACCATAGAAACGCCACTACCGTTATTGGCTCGACTTAAACTTGTTGCAAGACCCGTGCTTGTCCCTCTTTGACATTGAGGGTGATCGATCCTTTGGAAGCACCGATCGTCACTTTGTCACCTAAATGAATTTGTCCTGATAGGAGTGCTTCACTTAAACGGTCTTCGACTTCTTTTTGCAAGGCCCGACGAATCGGCCGTGCCCCATATTCTGGATCAAAACCAGCTTTACCGATCACATCAATGGCAGATGGCGTGATCTTCAATTGGATGTCTTGATTGCCTAATCGTTTGATGATCGCTTTGCTCATGATCTTCACGATCTCGTGGATCTCCCCTTCACCTAAGGATTGGAAGACTACTGTTTCATCCACACGGTTCAAGAACTCTGGACGGAAGGCTTTTTTTAGCTCTTCTAATATCCGTTTTTGCATCGCTTGGTGATCTTTCGTTAAATCAGTGACATTGAAACCAACGCTTTTTTCTTCGCGGATTTGTTGAGCACCGATATTAGAGGTCATGATCAAAATCGTGTTGCGGAAATCGACCTTCCGACCTTTGGCATCCGTCAAATGACCATCATCTAGCACTTGCAAGAGGATATTGAAGACATCGGGATGGGCTTTTTCCACCTCGTCCAATAAGATGACGGAGTATGGTTTTGAACGGATTTTTTCCGTCAATTGCCCACCTTCATCGTAGCCGACATAGCCTGGCGGTGAACCGATCAAACGGCTCGTGCTGTATTTTTCCATAAATTCGGACATATCGACACGAACCAAGGCATCTTCACTACCAAACATCGCTTCTGCTAAGGCTTTGGCAAGCTCGGTTTTCCCGACACCGGTCGGGCCTAAGAACATGAAGGAACCAATTGGACGGTTCGGATCTTTCAACCCACTGCGGGCGCGGCGGATCGAACGAGCGACTGCCTTGACTGCTTCTTCTTGGCCAACTACCCGTTGATGCAAGATCTTTTCAAGATCCAACAAGCGTTCGCTTTCTTTTTTCTCCATCTGCTGCAAAGGTACGCCGGTCCATTGGGAAACGACCGTAGCAACATCTTCTGCAGTAACACTATCGGCATAGCCTGATGCTTCTTTGACTTCCATAAACGCTACTTCCGTCAGCTGTTGGGTCAATTTCTTTTCCTTGATCCGTAAACGAGCTGCTGCTTCAAAATCTTGCTGACGAATAGCGGCTTCTTTTTCTTCGATCAAGTTGGCGATCTCGTTTTGCAGATCTGCCAATTCTGAACTTTCATCGGTTTTGTCTAAACGCACTTTGGCAGCTGATTCATCCATCAAATCGATGGCTTTATCTGGTAATTGGCGCGAATTGATGTAACGCACGGACAGTTGCACAGCGGCGTGTAACGCATCATCAGAAATTTCCACCCCATGATGTTCTTCATAACGAGGACGCAAGCCCCGTAAAATTTCTTCCGCTTCTTCTGGTGTCGGTTCGTCAACTTGCACCCGGGCAAAACGGCGTTCTAATGCAGAATCTTTTTCAATGTATTTTTGGTACTCATCTAGTGTCGTGGCACCGATGGTTTGCAATTCCCCACGGGCTAAGGCTGGTTTCAGAATATTCGAGGCATCAATCGCCCCTTCTGCTCCGCCGGCCCCAATCAGTGTATGCAATTCATCAATGAATAAGATGATTTGACCATCTTGATAGATCTCATCAATGATTTTTTTCATTCGGTCTTCAAATTCCCCACGATATTTCGTTCCGGCAACTAAAGCCCCCATGTCCAGCATCATCAAGCGTTTGTTTTGCATGTCTTCTGGAACTTCCCCATTGATGATTTTTTGGGCTAAGCCTTCGGCGATCGCGGTTTTCCCAACACCAGGTTCCCCCACGAGAACAGGGTTGTTTTTGGTCCGACGGCTAAGGATCTGGATCAGGCGTTTGACTTCTTTGGCACGACCGACAACAGGATCCAACCGTTTTTCACGGGCTAATTTGGTCAAATCACGGGCTAAGGAATCCAAGGTCGGTGTTCCTTGCTGCGCTTTGGCTTGGGCTGGACGACGACGACCAGCACTTCCGTTGGTTTTGCTTTCATTGAAGCCCATTTTTTTCTTCAAAAGCTGACGCATTTTCGCGAGACTCAAGCCGAGATTCAGCATGATTCGAGAAGCCAAAATGTCTTCATCTCTTAATAAGCCTAATAATAGATGTTCAGTACCGATTTGTGGTGCCCCTAAGCGTTTGGCTTCATCCCCTGCATAAGCAAATGTATGTTTTGCTCGTGGTGAATACGCGAGATAGGCGTTTTCTGGGTATTGACGGACAGTGCCATACCCTGTTAAATGTTCGATTTCTTCACGAATATCATTTTCTGTGATATTCATTTCCCGCAAGGTTTTGCCGGCAATCCCGTTTTGTTCAATGACCAATGCCAATAGAATATGTTCAGAACCTACTGCTTGGTGCTTAAAGTATTTTGCTTCTTCTTGGGCGATAGCCAAAACGGCTTTCGCGCGTTGGGTGAATAATTCATCCATCTCTTTCACTTCCTGTCTTCGTAACTTAATCGTTCTAGAATTGCATGGAGCAAATCAGCTCGTGTTCTATTTTCATAAGGAGAACGTCCTAGAACTGCTTTCGCGATGACGGTCAATAATAAGTTGCCTTCTCGCTTGGACAGGATTCCTTCCTCATAAAGTTTCTGGATTATTGCATATGCATCTTTTTCCGAGATGGTTTCATCGAATAGTTGATTCATTTCTTTTAAGTAGTGGTGGCTGTCCGTGATTTTGACTTTTTCGATCCGAATATAGCCGCCCCCGCCGCGTTTGCTTTCAACCGCATAGCCTCTTTGAACGGTGAAGCGGGTATTGATCACGTAGTTTATTTGTGAGGGCACGCAGTTGAACAAATTTGCCATTTCCGCGCGACGAATCTCAATGGTTTCACTATCTTCAAGAATTTTCTTCAAATATGCTTCAATCAAATCGGAAGTATTGTGATGACTCAATTCATTCCCTCCCTTGACTAATTCTGACCTTCATTATACCCAATTTTTGAATCCTTGGAAAGATGTACGCTTGCACAAATGGCAGGACTAAAGGAAATTTTAAAGACACCTGTGCCTCACTATAAGGTTTAGAAACAAAAACAAGCAGCTGGACGGGGAACAAAAAGAGAATTCTTTGGTCCCCGAAGGCTGCTTGGTTAAAGTATTTGGTTTTAGCTAGTTTCTAATCACTTTCTGAGCTACTTTCACTCGTAGCGCTTGAATCAGAGGAATCATCTGAACTACTGCTTGGCGTCGATGAGGACGAATCATCTGGTTCAGGTCCTCTAGAGATCGTGACCGTTACAGTAGAGCCAACTTCGACGGAGGTTCCAGCACCTGGAGAGACACGGACAACATGTCCAGCTGGTACCGAGTCATTATAGCCGTCCTCTTCCTCAAAAGTCGAGTCCAATCCCGCTTCATTCAAGTCTGCTTCTGCATCGGCTTGGCTTTTCCCAACGATTCTTGGTACATTGACCATTTCCTGCCCACTGCTGACCGTCAAAGTGATGGTCGTTTGGGAAGTCACCACCGTTTCACCTGTTGCGGGTGCTTGGGCGATGATCGTGCCTGATGGTTGACTGCTGGATTGATAGTTCACTTCGATCTGTGATCGGTCGACACCACGAGAAGTCAATGCTGCTCGTGCATCTGCCTCTGTCATGCCATAATAGTTGTCCATTGCGAAGCTATCTGGTCCGGAGCTGACCTTAAAGGTGATTTCGTCTTCTGCTGGGGAAACTTCCCGCCCTGCTGCTGGTGATTGACTGATAATATCCCCTTCATCGACATCATCTGACGACTCTAGCTCTTCTTTGATTCTGTCTTCATCAAAGCCCAAATCGATCAACTCTTTTTTGACATCATCAAAGGAGCGACCTTCATAGTCATCAAGGGTGATTTTCTTGGTTCCGCTACTGATGTAGAGGGTCACGACGGATTTCTTTTTGACTTCATTGCCTTCTGGCGGATCGGTCTTGACGACATTGCCTGCTTCGACTTCATCGTCTTCGATTTCTTCTACCTCGTCTGCCACTTGTAAGCCAGCGGCTTCCAGTTCGGCCCGGGCGGCCGCTTCTGTCTGGCCGTTGACTTCAGGAATCGCTACATCCCCCCGACCACCGCCGAATAGGAAGTAACTGCCTATGCCTAGCAGTGCGATCACCATAATGACCGGCAGCAGCAGCCAGCGTTTGCGTTTTTTCTTTTTTGGTTTCGCTGATTCTTCGGCTTGATCCGCAGCCGTTTCTGCCACGGGTTCTTCCACTGGCGGCGTTTCAACTTGGGCTGCTTCTACAGGGGTCAGCACTCTCGTTTCATCCATCAGGGCATGAGGTTCCCATCTCGGTTCATTGAGTCGATCAGGTGACAATACAGTATCAAGATCCGCTCGCATTTCATCGGCAGTTTTGTACCGATCCGCCGGTTCTTTGGCGGTCGCCTTCAATACGACGTTTTCCAGCGATTGCGGAACATTTTTGTCATAGATCCGAATCGAAGGGATCTCATCTTGGAAATGTTTCAAGGCGATCGTTACGGCTGATTCGCCATCAAAAGGTACTTTGCCGGTTAAAATTTCATAGAGAATGATCCCAATCGCATAAATATCTGATTGATTGGTCGCCATACTGCCTCGTGCTTGTTCTGGTGAAAGATAATGCACCGAGCCTAGCATCGAGTTAGTTTGGGTGATCGATGTTTCTGATAGGGCGATCGCGATCCCAAAATCGGTGATTTTCACCACGCCGTCTTCATTGATCAGCACATTCTGGGGCTTGAGGTCCCGGTGAATGATGCGGTGTTGATGGGCCAGCGCTACCGCTGATAAGATTTGTTGGATGATATCAACGATCTGCAAATAAGGTACTGGATAGTGCGTTTGGATATAGCGCTTGAGATCCATCCCTTTGACATATTCCATCACCAAAAACTGCATGCCGTCTTCTTCGCCGACATCATAAACGGTTACGATGTTGGGATGAACCAGCTCAGTCGCCGCCAATGCTTCTCGTTGAAAGCGCCGAATCGCACTTTGGTCGTTTTGGAAGTCAAAACGAAGCACTTTGATTGCCACTTCACGGTCTAAGATCAAGTCATGCGCCAAAAACACATTTGCCATTCCGCCGCTGCCGATATTGCCGATGATTTTGTATCGGCCGTTTATCTTCTTCCCAATTTCGATCATGGGCGCTCTCCTCCAACTTTAATCAATAATACCGTGATATTGTCGACACCGCCGCGTTCGTTGGCTTGATCGATCAATGATTGCACTGCTTCTTCCAGCACAGGGGTTTCTTGGATCGTTGCTGTGATCTCTTCATCTGAGACCATGTTGGTCAATCCGTCTGAACACAGCAGCAAATAATCCCCGTCTGCAATAAAGTGGATCGCCACATCGACTTCGACTTCGCTTGGCATGCCGATCGATCGGGTCAAAACGTTTTTGCGAGGATGATTCAAGGCCATTTCTGCTGTGATTTGTCCTGACTTCACCAATTCATTGACCAGTGAATGGTCCTCTGTGATTTGGGTCAGCACTTGATTGCGTAAAAGATAGGCACGGCTGTCCCCGACATTGGCAATCGTAAACTGGTCGCCTAATAAGGCCACAGCAATGATCGTGGTGCCCATGCCGCTAAGTTCTTCTTGTTCTTGTCCTTTTTGGAAAATCACTTGGCTTTCTGCTTGGATTTTTTGGATCAGCCATTGGGCAGTTTTTTCACTGTCTGTCAGCTCTGTCTGTTCCCAAGCGGTGCCGATCTCACTGACTGCTTGACGGCTAGCGACATCTCCGGCCCGGTGGCCCCCCATGCCATCGGCAAGCAAGGCCAATGTCACATTGGCTTTATTTACATAGGTTGCTGCAAAATCTTGGTTTGTGTTGCGACGTTTGCCGACATCTGTTTGAAAACGAATCTCCAATTTCTTTCACCTCGTTACTTTTTGCGTAGACAACTGATAAAAAAGCCATCTGTCATAAAATCTTGCGGATAGATCGTCAACATATCCTCTTGAACAGCTTCGGCTGCCAGCGGTCCTACCGCAAGAGGCATTTGCTCAAATTCAGGATGGTCAGCGAGAAACGCTGCCACGACTTGTTGATTTTCTTCCTCTAGAATCGTACATGTGCTGTAGACCATTATACCCGATTTTTTCAAGGTTGGGGCGGCACTTTCCAAAATCTCTCGCTGAATCCGCGGCAAGCGTTGGAAATCGGCCTCCGTCTTGCTGTATTTGATGTCCGGCTTACGGCGCATCAACCCTAATCCAGAACAAGGGGCATCCACTAAGATGCGATCAAATTGTTCGGGGGCAAAGGTTTGAGCCGTCTCTCGGGCATCCATCACGCGGGTTTCCACAACTGCTTCTACGCCTAAACGTTGGGCATTTTGCTGAATCAGCTTAACTTTATGGGCATGGATATCCAGTGCTGTCACTTTGCCGCCCTCTGCGGCAGACAAGAAGGCAGCGATATGGGTCGTTTTGCCTCCTGGTGCGGCGCACGCATCCAATACTTGATGGTCCCGGGCTACTTGTAAAACGGGGGCAACCAGCATCGAACTTTCATCTTGGATCGTCAGTAAGCCTTCTTTGTAGAGGGAAGAGCCCGCCATAAAGCCTTTGTCAGCCACAACCCCATAGGGGGAAAGCTCACTTGGTCGTGCGTCAATGCCTTCTTCTTGCAGCCGTTCGATCGCTGCTGCTTGCGAGATGCGCTGCAGATCGATACGACCACTGGCATGATTGGGTTCAAATAGGGCATAGCCTAGCTCACTGGTTTCTTCGATCCCAATTTGTTTGACTAGTTTCTTCGTTAGCCATAAGGGCAGGCTGATTTCCGTTGCTAAACGTTCCATTGGGTCTTTAATCAATGCCAAGTCTGGCACTCCTTGTCGTTGGATCGTGCGCAGCACGCCATTGACGAATTTACCAGTCCCCGGATTGCCTTTGGCTTTCGCAATATCCACGGCTTCATGAATGATGGCATGGGCGGGTACTTTATCGAGATACAGCATCTGATACAAGGAAAGCCGCAGCAGCGTTTTGACCCACGGGTCGACTTTGCGGGCATTTTTAATAAACCGGTCCAAATAATAATCCAATAAAAGCTGACGACTGATGGTGCCGTACACCAATTCAGTCAGTAAGCGACCGTCCTTGTCATTTAAACGCCCTTGATTCATCAATTCCCGCAGCAGTAGATTGGAATAAGCACCTCCTTTTTCGATTCGCAACAACGCTTCTAGTGCCACAAAACGCACTGTATATTGTATGTCTCCAAGATTACGCTTCATAGGTACCTACCTGATCCCCTTTTTGAATCTGTTGTCCACTGCCGTTTAAGAATGCAGCAATGTCTTGTCGGCCTTTTCCAGCTGGCTGCAATTCATCGATAGCCAATACCGTGCCTTCCCCACAAGCGATCAGCAACGTTTTTTTCGTCCGTTCAATGATCGTTCCTGGTTCGGCTGTCGTCGTTTGCTCCAGCGGTGTTACTTGCCAAAGTTTCCAGCGGTTGCCATTTTGTGTCGTAAAGGCGATCGGCCATGGTCGCATGCCTCGGACTTGGGCATCGATTTGCACCGCCGTTTTCTGCCAGTCGATGGCTTCTTGTTCACGGCTGATATTTGGTGAAAAGGTGACTTTTGCTTCTTCTTGCGGGACAGGCTGCAGCTCTCCCGACAAGATTTTCGGCACAGTTTCCAGCAGCAAGTCTTTGCCTAATAGGCTCAACTTATCAAACATCGTCCCCACATCATCTTGGGCCGTGATGGGCAAATGAGCTTGAGCAAAAATACCGCCAGCATCCATTTTTTTGATCATTTCCATGATGGTTACACCCGTTTCTTGCTCGCCTTCCATGATGGCATAATGCACAGGTGCTCCGCCCCGATATTTCGGTAGTAGGGACGCATGAACGTTGATAGCGCCATACTTCGGTACTTCTAGTAAAGCACTAGGTAAAAATTGGCCGAAAGCTGCCGTGATCAGCAGATCAGGTGCTAAAGCTTGAATTTGCTCCATTTCTGGTGACCCACTGATTTTTTCTGGTTGTAAAACCAACAAGCCATGCTTCAACGCCGCTTCTTTGACGGGTGTCGGAGTGATGGTTTTTTTGCGACCGACGGGACGATCCGGCTGTGTCACGACTGCTGCCACTTCATAGCCGGCTTCAAGCAAGCCTTCTAAAATTGGGACGGAAAACGCCGGGGTACCCATAAAGACGATTTTAGTCATTTTCATGTTCCTCCATATACTTTTCTAAGTCTTCTTCAGGAATGCGTTCGACGAGCTTGTCGACAAACAGCACGCCATTTAAATGATCGATCTCATGCTGCATCGCACGCGCCAAGTAGCCGAATGCTTCCACTTCCATTTCTTCTCCTTCTCGATCGAAATAGCGGACAGTGATCTCGTCTGCTCGTTTGACGGTCCCAAAGGTGTGGGGAATACTCAAGCAGCCTTCCACATCAAGGGATTCACCAGAAGAAGCGATGATCTCAGGGTTGATCATTTCAAAGCGATCGTCTTCTTCGACTTCCACGATCGCCACTTGCAGGTTTTTGCCGACTTGCGGTGCGGCAATACCGATCCCGTCATGGGCGACCATCGTTTCATAAAGGTCGTCTAGTAGCTGAACGAGTTCATCGGTAATTACTTTGACGGGTTTTGCTTGCCGACGAAGACGTTCATCGGGGGTGATAATAATAGGATAACGCATATTTTCTCCTCTAAATAAAATTCAACGGCTCTTGGTCAATCGATACGTACAATCCTTTGCGCTGATCGATTTGACTTTGATCCAACAGACGGGTCAACAAAGCAGGTAGCTGCGGTTCATTTTTGTATTTAATGATCAATTGGTAGTAATAGCGGTTTTTTACCCGCAAAATCGCACTTGGTGCCGGACCCAACAAAATACTTCGCGGTGACAGCTCCTGCTGCAGATCTCGCGCGATCGCAAACATCTTCTGAGCGGCGACTTGCTCTTCGGGATGGCTGCAGGTGATTTTGACGGTGAAATAGTACGGTGGATAACCGCTTTGGTGCCGCATCCACATCTCTTTTTGATAGAAATCTTCGTAGTCTTGCGACTGCGCCAATTGGATGGCGTAGTGCTCAGGGTTGAATGTTTGGATCACCACTTCGCCGGTTTTTTCTGCCCGACCTGCCCGACCACTGACCTGAGTCAGCAGCTGGAACGTCCGTTCACTCGAACGAAAATCTGGCAAGTTCAAGGCGGTATCGGCATTCAAGACCCCTACCAGTGTGATATCAGGGAAATCCAAGCCTTTGGCGATCATTTGGGTCCCCAACAAAATATCCGCTTTTTTCTCCCCAAACAAGGTCAAGATTTTTTCGTGGGCGCCTTTTTTGCGGGTGGTATCGACATCCATCCGTAAAACCCGCGCTTCGGGAAACAGTTCCTTCAACTCTTCTTCCACTTTTTGCGTGCCCGTTCCGTAATAACGAATCTTGTCTGCATTACAGTTGGGGCAACGATGGGGGATGTGTTCTTCATGTCCGCAATAATGACAGCGCATCGTTTTGGTATCCATATGGAGCGTCAAGGAGATGTCGCAATTTGGGCAAGGCAAAACATACCCACAATCGCGGCACATCACGAAGGAAGAGTAGCCGCGCCGATTCAGCAGCAAGACGATCTGTTCTTTCCGGGCCAAGCGGTCTGTGATTTTTTCCTGTAACGGACGAGAAAAAGTTTGATACTTTTTATTGGCAAATTCGGTACGCATATCCACGACTTCGATCTGCGGTAATTGCGCACTGGTTTTTGCCCGCTGATTCAATTTCAATAAGCGGTAGACTTCTTTTTGGGCCCGAGCACGAGATTCTAATGACGGCGTCGCACTGCCTAACACCACTGGACAGTGATGGTACTGGCTGCGCCAAATCGCTAAATCTCTCGCATGATAACGAGGGGCTTCATCTTGCTTGTAGGAAGCTTCGTGCTCCTCATCGACGATGATGACCCCGATGTTTTTCAACGGAGCAAAAATCGCCGAGCGGGCGCCAACCACCACCTGCGCCTCCCCACGTTCGATCTTACGCCATTCATCGTATTTTTCACCTTGGGACAAGCCGCTGTGTAAAACAGCCACTGCGTCGCCGAGACGGCTTTTAAAGCGTTCGACCATTTGCGGGGTCAAAGCGATCTCCGGTACGAGCATGATCGCGGTTTTGCCTTGTTTCAGCAATTGGGCGATCGCTTGCAGATAGACTTCTGTTTTTCCACTGCCGGTGATCCCTTCCAGTAAAAAAGTCTGCGCCTCTTGGTTATCCGCACAAGCAGTGATTTGCGCTACTGCAGCTGCCTGTTCTTCATTTAATTCAAGGGGGACCGTTTTTTGAAATTGACGGTCTTTGTAAGGATCACGGTAGGCTTCAACTTCCGTAAAAGTCAGCCAGCCAGCTTCTTGTGCTTGGTTCAAAGCCGCGGTGGAAATCCCTTGTTCGGTAAAAAAGGAAACCGGCAAGCGGGCTTCCTCTGTCAAAATCTGTAAGATTTCCAGCTTGCGTTTGGCCCCTTTGCGCAGCTGTTGCTGAACGGCGGGGATTTCTGCTGGCTCGATCTTACGTTCAATATAACGGGTCATTTTCGCTTTGTTTTTATTTTTCACGAGGTACTGCAGTTCAACTACTGCGGCTTCCCGCAAAGGCTTCAACTGCGGCAGCAGCCCTGCACTTTCGGCGGCTTGCCAGCTGAGGATGCCGTCTTCGGGAAAATATTCTTTGATGGGATGATTTCCTTCGAGTAAAACGATCTGCTTTTGGTACTCGGCTTTCATCACACTAGGCAGCATCGTCTGCAAGCAAGTAATCTTAAAGGCAAAGGTCGTTTCCTTCATGTAGTCGGCTAATTGGAGAAGTTCTTCATTGACGACAGGCGACAAATCCAACAAACGAACGATTGGTTTTAAGGTCTGTTGCGGTTCGGCAACTTCTGAAAGCCCGACGACGAACCCTTGGATATGGCGGTCGCCTTTGCCAAATGGCACTTCGATCCGCATTCCTGTCTCAATGGCGGCTTGTAATTCTGATGGGATCAGATAAGTAAAAGGCTGATCGGTCTGCATCGTGGGAACATCCACGATCACTTCTGCTATGTACGCCATCTCTTCTCCTCCTTTTAGGTTCTATTTTACTAAATGGGCTGGGGTTTGTCTGTACCCCTTACAAAAATTTAACCATCGCCATTCAAAAGAAAAAGCCAGAACACAGGCGTGCTCTAGCTTGCTTTTGTCTATAGCTTTTGTTCGTCGCGGATACGCGCTTCTAATTCTTTTTGTTCTTGGTCTTTTTGCGCTTTGCGCTCTTCTTGTTCCATTTTCAAACGGGCCCGTTTGATTTCCGGATGCGGATCATTAACGACTAATTCCGCTTCGATTTCTTCAAGCGCTTGACCCACGCTTTTCACTGAATCAAAGTTTTCTAATGTTGCTTGCGCACCGGCATCAAGTTCATGCGCCCGTTTGCTTGCTAAGATCACTAATGAATATTTTGAGTTGACACGATCCAACAAAGAATCGATTGAAGGTTTTAACATCATATTTCTTACAGCTCCTCTAACATTTTGATATAGGTTCCGATCACTCGGTCAACGCGAAAATGTTCACTCGAAATAATTTCGCGAATTCGTTGGACTGCCTTAGGTACTTCATCATTGACAACGGCATAATCATACAAAGCCATCATTTCGATTTCTTCACGGGCGACACGCATCCGTTCATCGATCACTTCGGCAGAGTCGGTTCCTCTTCCTGTAATACGAGAGCGTAATTCTGCCAGATCAGGTGGCGTCAGAAAAATAAACACACCATCGGGAACTTTGTCTTTTACTTGTTTTGCCCCTTGCACTTCGATCTCTAAAAATACATCTTTTCCTTGATCCAGTGTTTGTTGGACATAAGATAATGGGGTGCCATAATAATTGCCGACATATTCGGCGTATTCCAGCATTTCACCGGCTTCGATCAAGGCTTCAAATTCTTCCCGCGTGCGGAAATAGTAATCGACCCCTTCCACTTCCCCCTCGCGTTTTTGACGAGTGGTCATTGAAACGGAATATTGAAAATCGTTGTCGTCACTCTCAAAAATTGCTTTGCGCACGGTCCCTTTCCCTACTCCGGAAGGTCCTGATAAAACTATAAGTAATCCTCGCTCTGACATAATGACGTCCTTTCACTGACATTTGCTTAACGTCTATTTTGCACTTTTTTTCAGCAACTTTCAAGAACTACTTTATTATAATGGGAATTTCATGAAATTGCTAGTCTACACTTCGGCTGCTTTCTTAAAAGCCCATGTTGCTTAAGGTATTGATGACCCCTGCTAATTCGTCTTTGGCAGTGATCGCTTTTTCGGTCGGATCCGTCACTTCTTGGCAATCGATACGCACGATGTACCGACGATTTAAAGAAACAGCTACGCCATCAACTAGTAGATGAAGAAAATCCGGCTCGATGGCTACGCAGGCATCTTCCCACGCAGAGAAATTCTCTTTATCAGAGGGAATACTGCGCTTGATGACATTTTTTCCGCTCAGTTCGTGAAAGGTGATATCGTAATATTTCATTGGTTCATTCCTCCTACTCGATGTTTTGAACTTGTTCTCTGATTTTCTCAATGATCGTCTTCATTTGGACGACACTGTTTTTGATTTGGATCGGACTTGATTTTGAGCCAATCGTATTGACTTCTCGGTTCATCTCTTGGATCAAGAAATCCAGCTCTCGACCTATCGGCGTCTCAGCTGCCAGCAGCTCCGTCATCGTCGTTAAATGGATACTTAAACGATCCAGTTCTTCGTGGATATCGCCGCGTTCCAATAAAATCGCCAACTCTGTCAGTAAACGATCGCGCTCGACTTCTTCCCCTAGATAGGCAGTCAGTTTCTTTTCAAAGCGTTCTTGGTAGTCCGCTTCATAGAGGGTCACGAATTGTTTGAGTTCTGTTAGTTTTTCCTGCAGCAGTCGCTGATTTTCTTGTAAGATCTGCAGAATGCCTTGCCCTTCCACCCAGCGGCTTTGGTCGATCGCTGCCAACGCTTGGTCTAATGCTTCCATCACGCCATCGGCTAAGGTGCTTTCTTCTGGCTCTTGATCAGAGATTGTTAGAAAAGCCTCATGGAGCAGGAATTGTTCCAGCAATGCTGCTTTTGGCAGCTCTGCTAGGTCAAAACGGTCTTTGGCTTCGGTATCGATCTCCTGCATGAAACGTTCCAGCAAGTCCCATTGGATCTCGATCTGTTTCGTATTTGCGGTTTTTTCTTTTAACGTCACATACAGTTCGATCCGCCCCCGCTGGAGGGTCTGCTTGATCGACTGCCGTAAAGCACCTTCTAGAGGATTCAATTGTTTGGGCATTCGCAGCTGCAGGTCCAAAAAGCGCTGATTGACACTTTTGATCTCAATTTCGATCTGCACATCTGGCGTTTCTGCACTGCCTTTGCCAAAACCAGTCATACTTTTCATTTGATCACTCCTTACCCTTTTGCTTTCTTACATGGAAAGCAGGGCTTTTTTAAGTTCTGCAAATTCTTCATTGGATAAGGTCACGCCTTTGCCCATCTTCTCGTGCTCTGGACCCCAATCTCTCAGATCAAATTTTGGCGGACGCCCATTCCAGCTCACCAAATTCAATTCTTTGCGCCAGCCTCTTTGATTTTCCGAAAGCACGGCGATCTCTTCGACGATTTCATACGAAAATTTATCCATTTTCTGCTCCTTTCAAAAGATAGTGACTATACGCTGCCATCAAAGCAGTCAGCGGGTAACGCCGGCGAATCTGCTGAATGGCGGGCAGATTCAATTGCTGCGTCCGATAAAAAAAGAAAAAGCGGTTTTGCTCGGACAAGACAAAAAAACGGTCGCGATAATAACTCAGCCACTCTGTGATCGACCAGGCATCGGCTTCTTCCACTGCCTTTAGCGCAATTTTCTCAGCTAAAGCCGTTAGAATCGTTTCCTGCTCATAAATCACCGTAGGCGCTAGATACAATACTTTCGCGGTACACTCTATCAGTATACGCCCCCACTGCTCAAATGGCACATCCTGTTGATAGAATTTACGCATTTTTTTCCAAAATTCTTTTTTCTTTAGTTCCTGATAAAGCAACGGGTCTGTCTGGCGTAGCTCTTTCAAAAAGCCCCGCCATAACGGCTGAAAATCAACCGTCTTTTCAAAGGTATACCAATGGCCTTGGTATTTGCCGAACACTTTCAAGGTTTCCAAATAGCCCAAGGTCATATTATCCAGCGAACGCTGGGCATCAAAAACCAAAAAGCTGCCTAAGGACCAAGGAGACCCTAACGAAAGTTGCGCAGTTTCTTCCGTCAAAACCGTCCTTTTATTGATGCCGGGTCCTTGGACATCCACGGTGATACATTCCGTTGCCCCTTGCTGTAGAGCGACATCGATGGGCAGGTTATTGCGATAGCCGCCATCGATATAATAGGCATCATTGATTTTTTGCGCCTGCATCGCTGGATAAAATGAGGCGGATGCCAATAACCAATGCAGGTTTTCTTCTACTGCTGATGGATCAAAGGCATAAACCGTCTCCTTGAAATCTGGCAGACGAGTCGTACAGATCAGCAAACGACAAGCAGTTTGGCTGAATTTTTCTTGATCAAAGGTCTTTTGCAAAAGCTTTGCCAAGGGTTCGGTACTGGCGCCGTTGCTTTTGACCGCTTCACGGACCAGCGAGTTGGCTTGATTCATCAAATCCCGCAGTGTTTGGGCTCGTACCGAAGCAAGCGGATAGTGCAATACTTGCTCGCTGGAGATATTTGCCCATAAATCGACGGCCGCTTCCACATCGTTCATTAAAATCAAGGCACCATTCAACGCACCGACGGAAGTTCCCGTGATCCATTCAAAGGTGATGCCCCGTTCTTGCAGCGCTTGCCAAACCCCGATTTGATACGCCCCATGAGCACCGCCACCGCCTAAAACCAGCGCCGTCTGATAAGCTAGCGCTCTTTGATACCCTTGAGGGACCACCTGATACCCTTGCTGGATAAACCACTCAGCCAAGGGGGGCCGATGAGGAAGCTGCCACAAGACGGCTGCTACAAAGCGACTGCGGGCGAAGCTTTCTGTCACGGCCAGCAGTTGTTTCCAAGTAAACTCGGCGGCCGCTTCCACCAGCAGATTGGTGATAGTCAGTGTCTTTTGGTCAAAATCAAACTGCCCGGCAAGGTAAAAGCGGCCATAACGGCTGTCGATCTGCCAGCCCTGCTGCGCCATGTCGGCAAGAAATGCTCGTCGCGCTTTTGAGTGCGACTCAAAAAAGGAAAAGACCAGTCGGCTTTCTTGAAACCCTGCCCTTTGTGCAAGAAAATCGATCGAAGTCAGTTTTTTCACTTTCATCAAGACGCCTCCTTATGCAAAAAAGAATAGACGAATGACACGCCAGCTGCCGTACCACTCGAGCTATTCTTTTGATTAAAATGTTCGTTGTGCCATGTTGAATGCTGCCAACATCTCATCCGTTGCTTCGTCGACAGGCGTTACAGATTCCAGATCACCTTGGATCACACGACGGGTGACACCGCCCATTTCCCCACAGGTGATCAGCGTGATCATTTTGCGGCCTTCTACTTCGTCAAGCAAATAAACATCGGTCGGGTCGACCCGCACAGAAGAAGTCGCAGTATACGTGTAAATATTTTCCAGATCGGTCACATAGATAGCCGCCCCGATCGCGACATCATCCAATGGCGTAAACAAAAGCTCTGGCGATTGAGCGCGATGGCTAGCTAACGCGTAATTGCCTTCCCCCATTTTTTGGGTGGGACTTAACGTACCAGCACCATACAGCAAGGCCTCGTTGGCCAAGCCTTTAAAAATCGGCAGATTGATCCCAACACTGGGAACCGCCACGCCGCCGATCACTGGCAAAGCTTTGTTGCTCAGCTGCGCCCGTAAGACTGCTTCTGAACTTGCCGGCTCCACGGCATCAAAATCAAAGGTCGCTTCCGCTTCCATATTTTTTTCGACCTCACTACGATCAATGGTGCCGACTGCGTATGCTTCACCTGTTTGTTTAATAAAATAATTTTTGATTTGATTATTAAAAATCAAGGCTAAACCAATCAATAACAGCACAAGCAAAAAGAGATTGCTCAGCCAATTCGAAAGTCTGCTTTTCTTTTTTCTCATAGGTTCTCGTCTCCATTAGTTTCTTCTTTTATCATACCAAAATCCTCATAAAGACGCCAATTTTGGCCAGTTTTTTTACGAAAAGACAAGATTTGCCTTTTTTTGTCGAAAAAGGGAACTTAAAAATTGTTTTTTCTGTTATTTTGTAATATAACTTTAAACGAAAAGATACAAGCAATTTTCAGCGCTTTGTTGTAGAATGAACTTAGTATATAGGAGGGATCGATCGGCATGTCTAACACGATTTACGTACATATTGATACAACCAGCAATGCCGTCTTGACCCGCGGGCTTGCCCCCCAAGATTTTAACAAGAGCATCGTCCATCAGCCCAAGAATTTGCTCTTGCTTGATCCTTCCAGTGATTTCGGTGAATTCGACGGTCATACGGGCTTAAAAGTGATACGCGGAATGGAAGATGTCCAACTGTTTTTTCAGCAAATCAACAAAGGTCGCATTGCCGAAGAAATGAAGTGGATCGATTTTAATGATTACGAGATGGTCAAAGAATTGACGCCTTTAGAGATCTCCGAATTGTTATATTTTGGCCACATGAAGACACACCTCCACTCCCCTTTCTTTTACAAACTGCAAAATAACTTTGTTTTCTTTGACTTAAAAGATGCTCGTTCCCGCGTTTATTATCGTTACTTAGATGAATATTACCGGATCTTGGCGGATCGGATCACCCGCATCGTCTTAGAAAAAATCAATGATCGCCTCTCCTTTTTTAAAAAAGCAACACCGGTGGAAAAACTCGATTTTAATTTGCTGAAAGAGTTGCGGGGAATCATGCAAGAAGGCATCGTCTTCTGTCTGACACAAGAACAACTGATCGATAAAACTTATACGATCCCAATCTATCTGTCAGAAGATGCTGGCTTGAAAAGCACATTGGTCAATCAAAAAGAGTTAGATCAAATTGCAGTTTTGCGCTACTCAGCCAGCAAAAAAAACTGGTCGTTGGAAATTGATCAAGAAGATTTGGCTTTTGGCTTTTTCGACAAAAAAATGTCTTGATGCTTCTCTTTTTCAAAGAGCATCAAGACATTTTTTGATGGTTCCATTTCTAAAACTAAGCTTTCGGCACAAATAATTTCGGGGCTGCCTTGACTAAGAGACCTAATACAACGCCCACATAAACGATATTGATAATGACCGATGTTCCATTGAAGATCAAGGAATACAGATACGGGCTTTGTCCTTCTGGTGCGTACATTCCCCAGACAAACACCCCTGCCCAATAATGCCAAAACCAACGGCTAATCACCGCCACGATGCCCCCTAAGACGACATACCACGTAACGGTTTTGCTGTTTTGACGGATCGCTTGCTGGATTTTATTAGCAAACAAGCCGCCCATCCCGCCAAAAGCAAAGGCAAAGGGGTATTCAAAGATGATCTGTGGAACGGTGATAAAGTTACGCATGGCGCTACCAATCAAAATATTCAGCAAGCCCCACATAAATCCCGCCGTCATTCCCGGTAGCACCCCGCGACGATACGAATACAAGACCAAGGGCACGAGCCCTAGAGACAAGTCGATACTGGAATTGGCTGTCTGGATCGGGATATACGACAAGACGACCCCGATCGCAGCAATCATCGTTCCTTCCGTCCACACTTGCAGCGACATTTTTCGTTTCAAAAAAAACTCCTCCTTTAGAATCATCACAATTCACAAAGGAGAAGTGTTAGACACTTCAACTCGTCACAATTCCTACGTTCGCATGATCGAAACAGGTACGAAGGGTTTAGAGTACTCTCATTCTCAGCCTTTGCAGACTCCCCTTTGTGATTAGATTCTATTTTATTTTGTGCTTGCGTTTCGCAAGTCACTTTCAAGAATACCATAAATTGGTGAAAAGAAACATGACTGCGATCGTTTTTTCTAAAAACATCCTGAAACTCCTCAGAAAAAAACAACCAATGAGCGGTTAAAGACCGACCATTGGCTGTTGTTCTCATGCTTATGAGGCACGATTAAATTGATAATTTTGATTCAAACAGTGGACTTACTGGTTTGTTCTCATGGATTCGTTTGATCGCTTCGCCCATCAAGGCACCAACACTGATCTCATCGATTTTTTTCGACTTACGGTCTTCTGGCAAGTAAATCGAATCTGTCACAACTAGATGCTCAATGGCCGAATCTTCGATTCGTTCCAAGGCAGGTCCTGACAAGACAGGGTGAGTACATGAGGCGTAAACACTTTTGGCACCTGCTTGTTTCAACGCATTCGCAGCCAATGTGATGGTACCAGCAGTATCGATCATATCGTCGATCAAGACACAAGTTTTGCCTTCAACATGACCAATGATATTCATGACTTCCGCTACGTTGGCTTTCGGACGACGTTTGTCGATGATCGCGATTGGTGACTTAAGAAACTCAGCTAATTTGCGGGCACGAGTCACGCCACCGTGGTCTGGTGAAACGACTACGACGTCATCGCCTTGAATGCCTCTTTCCAAGAAGTAGTTGGCGATCAATGGTGCACCCATCAAGTGGTCAACTGGGATATCAAAGAACCCTTGAATCTGTGAAGCATGCAAATCCAGTGTAACCATACGGTTCGCACCGGCTTTTTCGATCATGTTTGCTACAAGTTTTGCGGTGATTGGTTCTCTTGATCGCGCTTTGCGGTCTTGTCTTGCATAACCATAATAAGGCATTACTACATTGATCGTCTTCGCACTGGCGCGCTTCAAAGCATCGATCATGATCAGCAATTCCATTAGGTTATCGTTTACAGGGCTGCTGGTTGATTGAATCACGTAGACGTGGGCACCACGAATACTTTCTTCAATATTCACTTGGATTTCACCATCGCTAAATTGTTTGACTGAACACTTACCTAATTCAACACCTACTGCAGCTGCGATTTTTTCCGCCAAAGGACGATTTGAGTTCAGAGAAAAAATCTTCAATCTTGGATCAAAATAATGATTTGACATGAGAACCTCCACTTTCTTTGCGTTCATCTAGAAAAAAATGACTCCTTTTTACTAGAATCTTCTTCCTAATAAATAGTAGTCATTTTTCCTTAAGAAATCAAGTCATTTCGCTATTTCTAATTTAGATAAGGTAACTTTTTCGCGTAATCCGCTTTATTTTCCTGACGGGCGCGGGCAATCGCCATACTGTGTTTAGGAACATCTTTGGTGATCGTTGAGCCAGCAGCGATCATCGTTTCCTCTTCGATGGTCAAGGGCGCAACCAGATTAGACCCGGAGCCGATAAAGCAATTGTCCCCGACAGTCGTTTTGAATTTGCTCTTGCCGTCATAATTAACAAAGACTACACCGCAGCCGACATTGATGTTTTTGCCTAAGGTTGCATCACCGACATAGGACAAGTGTCCGACTTTGGTGCCTTCACCAATTGTCGCATTTTTGATTTCCACAAAGTTACCGATATGGGCATGGGCCAAAATTTCCGCATTGGGGCGAAGGTGGGCATTGGGACCGACATCGGCGCCATCATGAATGATGCTCTCCTCGATCGTCGATGCCTTGATCGTCACTTGGTTGCCGATCTTGCTGTCTTCAATTTCAGAAGCTGCCGTAATGACACAGTCTTCTCCGATCGTCGTCTGCCCTTTGATGATCACACCGGCTTCGATCAAGGTATCTGAACCAATCACAACGCCTTCGTCGATATAAGTCGTCGCCGGGTCGATCAAGGTCACGCCGTTTTGCATGTGTTGACGGTTGATCCGCTGGCGCATCAAGCGATTGGCTTCGGCTAAGGCGATGCGGTCGTTGACTCCTAAAGATTCATGGAAATCTTCGGTTTGATAAGCAGCGATGATTTTGCCGTCTTCCTTTAAGATCTCGATAATATCAGTCAAGTAGTACTCCCCTTGAGCATTGTCCGTATCTAATTTTGCCAAGGCGTCAAATAACAATTCATTGTCAAAGCAATACGTGCCTGTATTGATTTCTTGGATCAGTGCTTCTTCGGTCGACGCATCTTTTTGCTCGACGATTTTTTCCACGATGCCGACATGATCCCGTACGATCCGGCCATAGCCCGTTGGGTCTGCCGCTTGTGCCGTCAAGATCGTTGCCGATGCATTTTTCCCTTGATGGTAATCGAACAAGTTATTCAAGGTTTCCGTCGTCAATAACGGCGTATCCCCACTAATTACTAAGGTCGTGCCTTTTTTGCCCTTTAAAAATGATTCGGCTTGAACGACAGCGTGACCGGTACCTAATTGTTCGGCTTGTAAGGCGTAATTGGTGCGATCCCCCAGTTGCTCCTTGACCATTTCCGCCCCGTGACCAACGATCGTCACGATCTCTTCAGGATTTGTTTCCACCACTCGGTTCATGATGTGCTCCACCATTGGCTTACCGCAAACCGGATGTAACACTTTATATAACTTCGATTTCATGCGCGTGCCTTTTCCAGCCGCTAAAATTATTGCAAAACGTGCGTCCACGTATTCCACTCCTATCAATCTGAACGATTTTTGTTCATTGAATTTCCTATAAACAGTTTAGCCCAAGTACTTGTAAATTTCAACGATTTAAGGAATCCCCACCTAGACCAATCAAAAAAAGACTGGCAGCCGCCGTTCGAAAAACAGCTGCTTGCGCCAGTCTAAGAGCCACAAAAATCAGGCTTTTTTCTCAAAATAATTTCCCGGTACTACCGAGATCGTTTTGGTCTGGGTATCGACATCTTCAACATACAGCAGAGAGCTGTAATCGCTGATGGCCCGCTTGCCTTTGAATTTCGTTTCGGCAAAAACCGTAATACCGACTAATTCGGCCTCAAATTCTTCAATCAAGCTCTTCATTCCATTGACCGTGCCGCCGCCTTTCATAAAGTCATCGACCACCAATACTCTAGAGCCGCGCTTTAAGCTACGTTTGGATAATTCCATTTTTTCGATCCGCTCTGAAGAACCAGAGACATAATTGACACTCACGGTCGAGCCTTCAGTGATCTTGGAATCACGACGCACGATCACGAAGGGAACATTCAAGTAGTAAGAGACTGCTTGAGCGATCGGAACTCCTTTAGTAGCAACGGTCATCACCGCATCGATTTGTTCGCCTAAATATTTGGAAGCGATGATGCGGCCGACTTGGCGCAGCAATTCCGGTTCGCCCAATAAGTCAGATAGATAGACATAGCCGCCAGGCAACAAACGGTCTTGCTCAGACAAGCGTTTTGCCAGCCCTTCAACGTACGCATATGCTTCTTCTTCAGAAATTTCAGGCACAAAAAAAACACCGCCAGCAGCGCCTGGCACGGTATCAAGAATGCCTGTTCCTCGTTCTTTAAAGGTCTTTTTGATAATAGATAAATCTTCGCTAATCGATGATTTTGCAGAGGCATATCGTTTAGAAAAGAAGGACAATGAAATCAATTCATGGGGATGATTCAACAAGTAATGTGTCATATCGATCAGTCGTTCACTTCGACGTATTTTCACACCGGACAACTCCTTTAGTTTATTCGCCTTATTATAAGGCTTTTTCGGGATAAATGCGAGCATTATCTGAAATATTGCTTATATCGTTCGGTTTTGATTAGAGTTTAAAAAAAAGAAACGAAAATTCTTCGTTTCTTTTTCATAAAGCCCTTTATTTGAGGCGTTGTTTTCGTTGCACGAGGATCACGATGCGTTTGATCAAATTGATTACTAAGAAAAGAGCGATAAAAACCAGCGTGATCGTCGCTCCCGGTGGTGTGTCCAAATAAAAGGAACTGGTCAAACCAGACATCATCCCAATCATGCCGATCACGACACTGATCAAAATCACCGCGTTGAAGCTTTTGCCTAAACGCATACTGATGGCAGCTGGTAAAACCATGATCGCAGAGATCAGCAATGCACCCGCAATCGGGATCATCATGGCGATTGCCACCCCCGTCAAGACATTAAAGAGCATCGACATCACTCGCACAGGCAAGCCATCGACATGAGCGGTATCTTCATCAAAGGTCAAAATGTACATGGGCCGTTTGAATAAGAAAAATAAAGCAAAAACGACTAAAAACAAAAAGCCTAAGATCCAAACTTGCTCTTGTGTGATCGTAACGATCGACCCAAACAAATACGATTGGATACTCGTTGCGGAGTTTCCACCGCTAAGGTTCATCAAGACGAGGGCTAACGCTAAACCGCCGGACATCAAAATGGCGATCGAAATCTCTGAATAACTGCGGTACAGTGTTCGCAAGTATTCCAAAATGATTGCGGCAATGACTACGATCAATAGCGTCGTCAAACTCGGATTTAGATTTAGAAAGAAGCCTAGTGCCACCCCTGCTAAAGAGACATGGGACAGCGTATCAGCCATCAATGACTGTCGTCGAATCACCAGAAAGACCCCTAGCATTGGTGCGATACCAGCAATAAAAATCGCCGCAAGAAAAGCTCTTCTCATGAATTCATATGAAAGCAGCGCCATGGTGAATCCTCCTTCCGCACTAAACGGATCTGACGGTCCGCATATTCTTTGATATCTTCGTGATCATGAGTGATCATCAAAATCGACTTGCCGTGGTCATGAGCATTGTGCCGCAGCAGTTCATAAAACAGATTGCGGGATTGTTCATCCATCCCCGTAGTCGGTTCATCTAAAATAAATAAATCAGGATCCGTGGCAAAGACCCGTGCCAAGCTGATCCGCTGTTTTTGGCCACCGGACAACTCACCGATCCGTTTATGACGCACGTCCCACATCCCGACGGCATCTAATGCACGGCGGACATGTTCATGGTCTCGTTTCGTCAGTCGCTTGAACCAACGATCTCTTGGGTAGCGGCCTGATTGGACCAATTCCAAAACGGTGCTGGGGAACCCGACGTTAAAGGAAGCAATCTGCTGAGGAATGTAGCCGATGCTTAATTTTTCACCAGCTGCATTCTTGGTCGCCAAGGTGACTGCACCTTTAGAAGGTTTCAACAAACCAAGGGTTGCTTTGATCAAAGTAGATTTTGCCGCCCCATTTTCGCCGGTCAAAATCACGAATTCGCCGTCTTCAACAAAGTAAGAAATGTCTTCCAAGACGGGCTCATCATCATAATAAAAGGTCAAATCTTTTACATCGATATAACGCACGCAGGCGCCTCCTTAGTGAATACTTTTTTGTAATGCTGCCAAATTGTCTTCCATTACAGACAGGTATGTTTCGCCGTTATCCATCTGCTCTTGCGTCAAGCTTTCTAATGGATTCAAGACCGCTAACTCCACGCCCGTTTCAGAGGCTAAGGTCTCAGCCACCTTCGATGAGGCATTTTCTTCAAAATAGATAACTTTGACTTGTTTTTCTTCCACATATTCTTTCAGCTCAGCCAACCGACTTGGCGTTGGTTCTTGATCGGGTGAAATGCCCGAAATCGATTCTTCGACTAAATCATACTGCCGTGCCAAATAGCCAAAGGCTGCGTGCTGCGTAACGAAGGTTCGTTGGGTCGCATCCTTTAATGCCGCTTGGTAGGCTTCATCTAAAGCAGAAAGCTTTTCGATATAGGCAGCCGCATTTTCCGTAAAGGTTGCCTTTTGCTCAGGAAACTTCGCAATCAGGTCATCGCGGATCGTTTCTACTTCTTGGATCGCTAAGACTGGGTCAGTCCAAACATGAGGGTCATACGTATGATCATGGCCTTCATGGCTGTCTTCGTCCTCGTGACCATGCTCTTCCTCTGTGCCTTCCACCAACTGAATGTTTTTGGCCGCTTCAATCACTGCTGTTTGCTCAGGATCGACGGAATCCGTCAAACTAGCAACCCAAGTTTCTAGCTCAGGACTATTGTAGACAAAGGCATCTGCATCCATAATTTTGGTCATATCTTTGGCACTTGGCTCATAGTCATGAGGTTCTGTTCCTGCAGGGATCAGCAAGGAGACATCCGCTGCCTCACCTGCGACTTCTTTCGTAAATTCGTACATTGGGTAAAAGGTCGTGACGATCGACAGCTTTTCTGCGTCACTCGATTGACTTGTCGCTTCTTGCTGCCCACAAGCGCCAAGAAGCACGCCCCCTAAAAGGAGTGCTGTAGTAAGTAAGATTTTTTTCATCGGGATTTCCCCTTCCATTTGCTGGCTCATCTTTTTATTTTAAAACGGAACAACTCCGTTTTGTTAGCAAAAGTTACTCTATCAAATGATTTCCGGTTCGTCAAGACAAATCGTACGTTTTACGATTTAAAACTTTTATTTCGAGATAAATCGGAAAACATAGGAGAAAACGTTCATTTGAAGCGGATTCTTCTCTCGGGAACATCGTCTTATTTTACACCGTTGGCCATGCGATTCCTTTGTGATAAATTGAAAAATTAGAGAGTAAGTAGGATAATAAGCTAAAAGCACTTGGAGGAAACGAAGATGAACGAATTTGTAACTGTGCCGCCAACTGTAAACAACAGCGAACTGCTGAATCGAATCGATTTACCAGAAGATCCTGCATCGCAGCAAACCGAAGAAATCCGCAAAACGATCGACAAACCATTGTATGAAGAAGACAAAAAGAAAAAATCCGCAAAGAAGCAGCACCAAAAAGAATAGCCTTTGCTTTAGGTAAAGAATCAGACCCCGACGTCTTTTTTTCGTCGGGGACTTTTGTGTAGGGCAGCTTCTAGATGCTTCCTCCCTACCTCAGCTGCCTTATTCTTTACTATTGAACTGGATTTTATAGAAGGAATGCAAAAAAACACAGGCGAATCCAGCCTGTGTCCTTGACTCATTCATTTCAATGTACGTACAAGATAAACCTCGTCGCAGAACCCTTTTAAGGCATTGTAGACCCGCTGTGCCCGTGAATATTTTTGACAAAGAGCAAAAACAGTCGGTCCGCTGCCGGTCATCAAGGCAACATCGGCACCATATTTCATCATGCGATCTTTGATCTGTTGGACGATCGGATACTTCGGGATCGTGATGGCTTCTAGGCTATTGCCCATGGCAGCGATCATAGCCGAGTAGTCTTCGGCTAAGACGGCGGCAGACAATGCTGCGATATCTGGATGGTGCAGTTGGTCTAGCTCGACTTCTTGAAAGATTTTCCCCGTTGAAACACTCAGACGAGGTTTGACTAAGATGACCCAACATTGCGGCATCGGCCGCAGCGGCGTCACCAGCTCCCCTTTTCCTGCAATATGAGCAGTGGTCCCATACAGACAATAGGGAACATCAGTACCAACTTCCATACCAATATCGATCAGCTCTGCCATGGAAAGATCCAAGTCCCAAAGGCGAACCATCCCCCGCAACGCTGCCGCACAATCCGTACTGCCACCCCCTAACCCAGCTGCCACCGGGATATTCTTGGTGATGCGAATGCGGATGCCTTTTTTGATACTATAGCGTTTTTTTAAAATACTGGCGGCCTGATAGACATTATTGCGTTTATCAATTGGTAAAAAAGCTTTGTTGGTTTCTACAATGATCTTATCTTCTGCTATCTCTTCCATTATCAGACGGTCGGCTAGATCAACACTAGACATCACCATTTCCAACTCATGGTAGCCGTCTGTTCTTTTCTCTAACACATCGAGACCGAGGTTGATCTTAGCTGGCGCTTTTTCAATAATCTCCATCTTCATTCATCCAATCATCTGATAGTTATTTAGTTCTATCATAGCAGATTCTTATAAGATAGTTGAGTGATTTCTCTTGTTTTTATGATTGTTGCCATTTTGGTTGCCCTTTGGCTTGGTTCCTCGTAAAATAGAGGTACCAACTCAATGGATAAAAGAAAGCGGGGGGAACCACATGGCAAATTTGATTCCAAGAGATTTAGCAGGCGGCGAAGAACTATTAGGCAAATTAATGAACAGTTTTTGGCAAGAACGACAAATGAACACGGACATTAAAGAATACGAAGACAAGTATCTCGTTCAAGCAGATTTACCCGGCATCAAGAAAGAAAACATCCGCGTCAGTTACGTCAACAATACCTTGACGATTTCAGCGGCTCAAACGGAGACCACTGAAACCGAGGATGATTTCGGACATTATTTGCGCAAAGAACGCTCCAGCAGTGCCTATCAACGGACCTTCACCATCACAGACATTGATGACGAGTCCATCAAAGCAGTGTTTGAAGACGGCGTTTTGACCCTGACTTTACCGAAAGCTAGCTACAAAGACGCACCTGCAAAAAACATTCCGATCGAATAACCGAGATACCAAAAAGGCAGTCCCTTCAGAGAACGCTCTGGGGGAACTGCCTTTTCTTATTTGCGTGCTTGTCGTCGATATGCCTGTCTTGAGGTCTGTGGTTCTTCTTCGGAGACCTCTTTTTTGACGTACAATTTCAAACTGTAGGGTTCATGGTATTTGACATCATTTTTGACAAAATCACCGCCAGTGATAAATAAGCCCACTGGCTCTAAAGGTTGCTTGCCGGTCCATTGAATCGTGCCGACTTTCGTCATCTCCGTGTAGCTGGTCCCGATCTGCAATACGTACTCGTTTTTCCCTTGCTGTTTGACAAAATAGTAAGGGTACAAGGTATTTTTCGGGATCGTAAAGCCGTTGGATGACGGTTTGATCGCCAATTCTTCTTGAGCGATCAAGGTCTGCAAATGATTCGCCAATACCAGCTGATAGTCTTCTTCAAAATCGATCACCGCTTTTTCAGTCGTCAAACGATCAATGTCGGTGGTGCTGATAGTTTCCCCTTCAATATTGAAGACTTCATCCGGCAAGACTTTGACAAAGGTCTGAGTGACATCGAACTTCATATTTTTATTCAAGAAATAATAGAAGATATTCAGTACCCAAAAATAGACTAAGACCAAAAAGCCGATCGTATAAAGGATCGCTTGAAAATAGTTTTGGTTCGCAAACATTCCATAGACGATCCGCAAAATATACGCCGTTGGAATGATACTGAGGATGGTATAGGCGCGATTCAAGTATTTGGGACTGATGTCAAGATAGCCCAAAAATTTGTGGATGCCGTTGATTAAATCTAAAATAAGCGTCATTTTCTCACCTACTCATTTCCTTGATTCTCATCCATGATCCCTTGTGGATCTGGCGTGGTTTCTTCACTTGAAGAAGGCGTTTCTTGATTGTTTTCCGGTGTCGCCGGTGAAACACTCTCATCGCTTGATGGTGTCGTTTCTGTCGGCACCGAAGAAGACGGGGTCGTTTCTGGTGTTACTACTTCACTGCTGGATGACGGTGTGGTCTGCTGGTCATCGTTCGTCGGTTGTGAGTCCGTGCTAGCAGGTGTTTGATTTTGACTGTCTTCCGTTATCGAAGACGGTGTGCTTTCACTTGGTGCTTGTTCGGTCGTTTCTGTCGTTTCCGTCGCACGACTTGGTTGGCGGTAACTGCCTGAATTCACCACGCCGGTGGCAGTGGCAATGATCGTTGATATCGTTAAAAGTGCAATTGGTTTTAAAATAGGCGGGACTTTTCGCATGATTCTCATCCTTTTCTTACCCGATTCTGCCCATCGGCAGTCTCGGTTCCTTCAGCCTCTTCTTACCTTTATAATCGTTTCTGACAAAAGGGTCAAGATTCCCGAGGCTTCTGTCGCAGGATTTAAAAAAAACTAAACATGTAACTGTTTTCACAAAAAATAACGACGACAGTTGCCGCCGCTACACAAGGTATTCATAAAACTTTTCAAAGGTCAGGTGCAACGTGCCATGGTAATCCCGTAAAAGGGCGGGCAATGCGATTACTTCTTCATGTTGGATCGGGGCATCGATTTGAATCACCGCTTGCTCATCATCCAGATAGTAGGAACTAAACAGCTCATCATCGGTGATTTCTTCTAATTGATTGGTCAGCTCTTCATAAAACTTTTCTACGATCGGTTCTGCCAACTCATCAAAGACCGGCTGCAAGGCTGCCTCTACAGCTGGAAAAGGCTGTGCGAGTAATTGCTGTCCGCTGAGGGAACGACGGGTATTCTCATAGGTCAAATAAAGCAGGTCGAAATAATCCTCTTCTTCCCCGATCGCTTCTAGCGTCAAAAGGGCTTTTTCTACCAATGAAACCAAGGCCGAGGATACTTCCTGATGCATCACCGCATCAACTTTTTCAAATAATTGCTGTTTCTCGATGACAAATGTTTCTTCCATAAAAGTGAATTCCGCTTTTTCAAAGCAAAGGGGAGTATCAGAGATAAATAGTTGGATCGTTGCCATGGCGTTGCCTTCTTTCTTTTTTAAGCTGCGGACAAACAGATGATTTGTCAACAGCGAAAATCTTCGTTAGCATAAATAATAGCAGGTGAACAAATTGTTCATCAAGTAATAAGGAGGAGATCGAATGAGTAAAGTTGCTGTTATTGTCACTGATCTAGTTGAAGATGTTGAATTGACGTCACCAAAAGAAGCACTGGAAGCGGCCGGACATGAAGTAGTCGTTATTAGTAATGAAGGCACCGAGACCGTAAAAGGCAAACAAGGTGGAACGTTTCCCGTCGATGCGGCCATCGATACGATCGATCCCGCCAGTTTTGATGCTTTGTTGATCCCAGGCGGTTTCTCCCCTGACCAATTACGGACCGATGAGCGCTATGTGTCATTGACGAAAGACTTTTTGACATCTGATCGTCCCGTCTTTGCCATTTGCCACGGCCCACAACTGTTTATCCAAACAGGACTGACGAAAGATTTGACCTTGACGGCTTATGATTCTGTGCGACCAGATTTAGCCTACGCAGGTGCCACTGTCAAAGATGAGCCCGTCGTGATCGACGAAACTTATCGGTTGATCACCAGTCGGAACCCAGATGACTTAGATGCCTTCAATCAAGCCATTACTGAGGCATTGAACTAACCTCGAATAAGACGTGGTTTCTTTGATAGAAAAAAAGCCGCCAGTTGCAGCGTTTGATCCTTCGTATCGATCGAGCTGCAGCTGAGCGGTTTTTTCTTGCGTAGCTTTTCAGTTTTCAGTTCATGGCTCGTTTCCTGTTACTCGTCAGAGGGCAGCTCAAAACCATCGAAGGTCTCGCCATCATAGTAGCGCAATAATTCTTCCGTCGATAATAAGGAAGACGTCATTTCTTCCTGCGCCTCATTGACCTCTCGAAGTTGGGCAAGGTAAGCCGCGTAGGCTTCTGCCAACTGCCGATAAACAGCTTGCCGCGAAGTTCCTTCCCCTTGGATCGTCGGCAATTCACGGATAAAGTCCCGATAGACGGGGCGGTTTTCCTGCCATTCGATCGGCAACTCAATTACTTGAAGCTGGGCTTCTTCAAACCATCGTTCCATTGCTCTCCCTCATTTCTTTTCTTATTATCGTCAAGTTGGCAGCAAAGGTCAATCGGTGAGCAAAAAAACACAGAACAAGCGTTGAAAGAAATTGACCTATCCGCAAAAGCTCGCTTGTTGGGCTAACTTTTACGGATGCGGCAATTTATCTGCTTGTTCTGTGTTTTACTCGTTTTTATGCGGCAACATACGCATATTTTTCAATGTTTTGTCGGATCGTTTCAATCATGTCTTCATCACGCAAGCCAGTGATTTCTGCAATGACTTCCGGTAGTGATTTTTCATCCAAAAGTGCTTGTAACTGTTGGCTTTGCTCATCTTCAGGGTCTTTGTAATTGAAGATCATGCCGATCGTTTCATAGAGATGATCTGGCTGCATGTTGCGTTTTTCTAACTCAAGGACTGGTCGGATAAAGCGTTCTTCGGTCCCTAATTTGCGGACAGGTGTCCGTGCCACCCGAGTGATGGCATCGGAAATGTGCTTGTTTTTAAAGCGTTGGATGATTTTTTCGATATACCGTTCATGTTCTTCAGGATCAAAGGCCCATTTCTCAATTAAAAGGCGGCCAGTTTCTTCGAGAACGGATTTTAATTGGATCACCACTAAATGATCCTGCATCGCTTCATCGATCGTCTGATAGCCTTGGAGGGCGCCTGTGTACGCTACCGTGGCATGACCCGTATTGACACTGAATAATTTCCGTTCAATATACGGTTCCAGATCCGCCACATAATGGACCCCTTGCAGATGGATCGAGGATTTCATCCCAGACTCTTGGATCACCCATTCGCAGAAGGGTTCTACTTGAACGAATAAGGGATCTTCATGGTGCTGCAGCGGTACGATGCGATCCACCGCTGCATCTGGAAAACCAACCGTCGCTTCCAACGCTGACCAATCCGCAACGTATTTTTGCACTTCGCTTTTTAAAAAGGTCGATCCGCCGATCATATTCTCACAGGCGATCACATCAATGGCTGGCTTGTCTGGGTGTTGCTGACGTGCTTCTAAGCCTTTGGCGATCAGCTCAGCGATATGCGGCAAAATGTTGGGACCAATGGCGGTCGTAAGGATGTCTGCCTCGGCGATCGCTTGGATCACCGCTTCTGGTTCTTTGGCATTGTTCAATCCTGTCACATGCTCGATGTGGATCTGTTCTTGGGTCTCATCGGCTAATTCGATGGTATACCCTTGTCTTGCTTTTAAGGCGTCAATGATCGTTTCATTGACATCAATAAATGTGATTTCAAAGTTGTTGGCAGCCAATATCTCGCCGATAAAGCCGCGACCAATATTACCTGCACCAAAGTGAACTGCCTTCATGTCTTGTCTCCTCCTTAAATCCTTATGCTACGGTCAAACTTTGGGCGATTTCTTCTTTATCCAAAGCATCCGCCAATTCGACGACGTTATCGATATCACTGCAAAAGAGGGCGATTTGTTGGACCAATTGCAGATGATCTTCCCCTTTGCCCGCGATGCCGAAAAGAACGGTGACGATTTTTTCTTCGTCCGCGGTACCGAAATTCACGCCATCAGGCACTTGCACGATACAGATACCTGATTTTTTGACGTATTTTTTGGCTTCATCCGTACCGTGAGGAATCGCAATAAAGTTCCCCATATAGACTGAGAGCATCTCGTCACGCTCAAGCATGGCTTCGACGTATTCTTTTTCCACACAGCCTGCCGCCAGCAGTTTTTCGCCGCAGTAACGAATGGCTGCTTCTTTGGTCGCAAATTGTTTGTTCAATTCAATCATGTCTTTTTCTAATACTTGCATTCGGCTCATCCTTTCTTAATTCGCTGCTTTGATCGATGCCACGATCCGTTGATAGTTCGTCGTTCCCATCAGATTATTAACGGATAGATGGATCGCTTCTGGCGCTGAGGTTTGCGCTTGCGGCGTTAAGGCTTCTTTTGTGATCACCAGGGAAGAGGCGTTGGCATGGAGATCATTGATATGGCTTTTTCTGATTGGCATCGTCAGAGATTCTTTGGCTAAAAGATCTTGGAAGACTTTCTGAGCCATCGTTGCCGAACCTTTGCGGTCATCGTGGGCCAAAATGATTTCACTGACTTGCTTAAGGTCATTGGCGGAAGGAACATCTGCCTGGTTGCCTGCTTCAGACTTTTTTTCTGACTCCCCCGCTGTCTTCGTCCCTGACAATGTAGCTACGATTTCATCGTAACGTGGAGAGTTCAGGAAATTCTCAACCGCGACGAAGGTCGCATTTGGCGCTTTTTGTTTGGCACGTTCTTGCAATTCTTCTTGAGTAACGATCAGCGTATTGGCATCGTCCGTCAAATTGTTGATGGCGGAATTCGAAACATTTTGTGGAAGACCCGCTTCTTTGACTTTTTTACGTAAGATCGATGCCCCCATAGCACTGGAGCCCATGCCTGCATCACATGCGAAGATGATGCGATTGATGCCAGTCATTGGTTGAGCCGCCAAACCTTTGGCGCTGAGTTTTGCTGCTTGCGTTTGTTGTACTTTTTCTTCAAAATTATCCACCGTGTCCTTCGCATCCGCTTTCAAGATTGCGGCAGCGACGATAAAGGATACGCCTGCTCCTACGGCAATTCCGGCTAAGACAGAAACAACACTCATCACCGAGTTGAATGGCGTCATTGCTAAGATCGCAATGATCGAACCTGGGGAAGCAGGTGCTCGTAAGCCTGCACCTAACAATTGGAAGGTAAAGCTTCCTGATACACCGCCGGCAATCACTGCTAAGAACATCAATGGTTTCATCATGACGTATGGGAAGTAGATCTCATGGATCCCACCGATAAAGTGAATGATGATCGCTCCAGGTGCCGAAGATTTCGCTGCTCCTTTTCCGAAGAAAGTGAAGGCTAGCAAGACTCCTAAACCAGGTCCAGGATTGGCTTCTAATAAGTAAAGAATTGATTTCCCAAATTCGCTGACTTGCTCAGTACCTAGTGGTGTCAAAATTCCATGGTTGATGGCATTGTTTAAGAATAAGATTTTTGCTGGTTCAATAAAGATATTAGCTAATGGAATCAAGTGGGCATTGACGATCACTTCTACCCCTGCTGCCATTGCTTCTGTCAAGGTATTAACAACTGGCCCGATTGCTACAAAGCCCAGTAATGCTAAAGCAAAACCGATCAAACCTGATGAAAAGTTGTTGACCAACATTTCAAAGCCAGCGCGAACTTTGTCTTGGAAGATCTCGTCAAATTTCTTGATGACCCAACCGCCTAAAGGACCCATGATCATTGCACCCAAGAGCATTGGGATATCCGTTCCGACGATGACCCCCATCGTTGCGATCGCCCCAACCACGGCTCCGCGGTCACCAGCAATCACTTTCCCGCCAGTATACCCGATCAAGATTGGGATCAAATACGTTAGCATTGGACCGACCATCGTTGCAAAGGCTTCATTTGGTAAATACCCATCTGGAATAAATAATGCCGTTAATACACCCCATGCAATCAATGCGCCGATATTTGGCATCACCATACTCGACAACGTACTGCCTAATTTTTGAACTTTTGCTTTGACTGATGATTTGGCTGCTTTTTGTGTCTGTTCCATTTTTTTCTCTCCTCTCGTCTGCTTACACCCTTATTGTAGGCGCTTCCCAAAAAGCTCGAAAGTCGTACTTTGGCACAAAAAACTGTGCCAAAACTTGTAGCCAAACAGACAGAACAAAAAAACACGAGTAGCCCCTACACTCACTGGCTTTTTGTTATGTTTCACGTGAAGCATTTCTATCTGGTTTTGCCAAAACACAAAAAAAAACGTGTACTCGCTCCTTCTACACAAGGTAGAAAGAGCGAGCACACGGAGGCAGCTCATTCACTCATTTCGTTCGCTTCTCTTGTTACAAGCCAGTCTGCTGCTGATTGCTTATTCTTCTGCTCACAAAATCTGTTGGATCTCTTCAACCGATTCGGCATCACTAAGCGCCCGAACATTCTGCATATCAGAACAAAAAAAGGCGATTTCTTGCAAAACAGCTAATTGCTGCTCTTTTAGGACGACTACGAAAAGGATCGTAGCGATTTTGGGTTGCTCCTTCGTGCCGAAGTCGACGCCATCCGGCACTTGGATCAAAAAGAGCCCTTCTTCCTTGATCCATTGCTGGGCTTCTTCTTCCGCATGGGGCAATGCAACAAAGTTACCGATGTAAACACCTGTTTTTTGATGGCGCCGCAAAAGGCTTTTGACATAAGGTAAAGAGACGATCTCCTGGTTGACTAAGTACTCGCCAATTTTTGTCAGAGCCTCTGTGGCATCGGTAAAGTGTTGATCCAACAAAATCCGCTCCTGTGGAATATACATCGCTGATCCCTCCTATTGTTTTACTTCTTCAATCAAGAGCGAAGAGAGTAACTGATAAATAATCGAATCATTGCCGGAATTAAAAATCTCCGTATTTAGATCATTCATAATGATCGAACCACTGATCTTCCCTAACATCTGAGAGCTTGTTTCATTGATAGGATAGGGCGCCAGCATGACTAATAAACGGGTAACAGCGATCTCTTTTTTATCCATCGCTAGAAGTGGCAGCGGCTGTTTCAAATCGAAAATACGAAAAACAGGTTGCAGGATCGCCGAACTCGCCGCGTGAAACAAGGCAAAGTGGGTGTCAGGAATGCCCACTGGCGCTTGGAAGTAGCGCCGTAAGAGACGATCAACAACTTTCTCACGATCCAAAACAACATGTGCATCAAAAGACGTCAGCACCAGCTGCAACGTTTCTTCCAAGTCCGCTGGGTTATCAATCGCCTGCACTTGAAACAGCGCCAATAGCTGGTTAATAGCTTCGATAAAAGCCAAGACCGCTTCATAGGATTCCTCTTTGACCAAAGCAGAGGGCGCTTTTTTGGCGGAACGTTTTTTCTGACTAATGGCTTGGAAGGCCTTCTTCAACTCTTGAATGTCTTCTTCTAGCAGGATCGGTGAAACGAGTTTGTACTCTCCTTGATACCCTGGCAGCAATGAAGTCGAGATCACCAAGTCATAGGTCTCCTCGATATTTTCCCGTTTGACATCCCCCACTCGAAAGAAGGTGATTTGATTGATAAAGGGAAAATGTTTCCGCAGCTGCATCTCTAACAAACTGATGGAGGCTAATCCGCTAGGAGAGATTCCTGCAATATTGACTTCTAACACTTTCGGATTTTTTTCCAACGAATTGGCAAAATGTAGGACCATATAGGCGATTTCTTCTTCCGAGAACTGCTGCTGCGGAAAGACCTGCGGCAGATGATTACGAATCCCGCTGGCGATTTCGACATACTGGTTCATGATTTTTTCTAGGATAGGGTTGTTCAAATGATCTTCTTCTAAAATCGCCCGCGTCATTACTCCTGAGATATGGGTCAGCAGCATTTTATACAAGTTCGTGTCTTCATAAAACGCCACTTCTGTTTGCTCACTGACCAATTCGATCAAGCGTTTTACACGATAAGCCAAGTCGGTATCAAAATTGTCATCAAAAAAATCACGGTCAAAGGAATTGGCAAAATCACCTAGTAACACGGCAAAAAAGACGATTTCGTTGATGGAATAAAGCAGTTTGGTCTTTTCGGCGATCTGAGCAAAAATCTTTTTCGCCACCTTCAGCAAGTCTTTGTTGATCTGACTCGGGTACGTCTCTTCTTCCACCGTATAGCCCAAAGCTACCCGATCCATGGCTAGCGCCAGCATCAAGACGATAAAGGCTAATTTGCGGTCACTAAGTTCCTTGAATTGGGGTTCGATGGTTTCCCGAATCAACCGCTGGGCTAGCAATAGATGGTCGCGGGACAGAAATTGAAAAATAAACGGGGCTTCATCATCGGTTTCCAGTAAATGGAAAAATTGGTATTCATTGATCTCCATCACTAGTGTATTGGCTGTGATCAACCGCCGATACTTTTCGGAGCCTTCGATCTCATACCCTTGATTGCGCACGATCCTTAACGGCAGCCGTGCGAGACTCTCTTCAAGCTGTTTGATGTCTGAAAAAAACGTCGTATTGCTGATTTGGTAACGCTCCAAGAAAAAATGACTGGATACAGGCTTCGTGGCGGTAGTCAGTTGCAACAAAATACGGTGTTGCCGCTCACTAGCCGCGAATTCTTGATCGGTATCTGCCATAATGGCTTCTTGTAATTGGCGAATGCTCGTTTCTGATGCAAAAATTTGGAAATGACCACGACCGACCTTTTCTAAGGTAGCATCTACTGTTTCCAGGGATTTTTCTAGATTAGCCAGTTCACGGTACACCGTTCGTTTACTGACTTTTAAGACTTGCATCATGCGATCTAAAGAAACCGGACCGGTACTATTCATCAATTCCGTTAATAAAAGTGTTTCACGATTGGTCAAAAACATAGTCGACTCCTTCTGTCAGTAACTGACGATACGCATCTGTCGTCAATAAATCATCCACCACCAGTAAAGGAACATCTGGGATCGGGCACTTCTCTGCAAGTTCTTTCGGGAGGATATAGATTGCCGTAGGATCAAGAGCTTGTCCTTCATATGCCATTTTTTTGATGGTCAAAGGAAGCGCTTGTTGGCGGGCCATTTTTCTTAGTATCTCCACTGCCATCGTTTGTGAACCGCGTTTTTTTCCAGTATACAAAAAGATGATCGTTGAAAACCCTAGCGAACTTGCTGCCTCGGTTTGCAGCGATTTTTGCGGATCCTGTTCTCTTCTTTGTAATTCTTGGATCAGCGGGGCATACTCATCTGCCGCCAAAAAATTATCTAACACATAATGCTGTGCGTGTGGTGTCTGCTTTTGGGCAATAGCTACTAATTCCCGTTGGGTGATCACTAACAGCTTGGGATCATCCGTCACACGATAAATCGACTGATAGCGGACAGGAAACGTTAGCTGGGCTTTTTGCAACTGTTTTTTTAGTATGCTGGCACCAATCGCACTGGACCCCATCCCTGCGTCACAGGCCACGACGATCTCCGTGACTTTCTTCATTTTCGGCATCTTACGCTCCTCATTTTCTGTATTGGTCTTCCGTTTTAATAGCACACTAGCGATCGCAAACGATACGACCGTACTGACGACAATCCCAGTTAAGACACCAAGGATCATAGAAGCCGGTGTATTGAGTAAAATCGCCAAAATCGAGCCCGGGGACGCCGGTGCTCTCAAGCCTACTCCTAAAAATTGGAAGATCAGTGTACCGCTGAAACCACCAACGATCGGACCGAGCAACACCCAAGGATCGAGCAGAACAAACGGGAAATACACTTCATGAATCCCACCAATAGCCTGCACAAAAATGGATGCTGCGGCATTCGTTCGGTTTCGCTTTGAACCAAAGAAAAGATACGCCGCTAAGACCCCTAATCCCGGACCGGGGTTGGCCTCGATCAAAAATAAAACCGACTGACCGTTAACTGCCGCGGCTTCGATTCCTAGCGGCGTAAATAGTCCATGGTTGACAATATTATTAAAAAACAAAACCTTCAATGGTTCTACAATGATATGAATAAAGGGCACGACGTTTTGCCGAACGAAATAATCAACGAGCTGATAGCTGCCGAGACTGAACCAATTAAAAAGCGGCGCCAATAGGAAGTAACTGCCTAAAAAAAGGAGTCCGCCAAACGCACCTGCAATAAAATTGCGCACCAGCATCTCATAGCCACTTTTGACTTTGCTCACGATCGAATCACTGCAGTACAATAGCCAGCCCGCTAGCGGTCCCAGCAGCATCGCCCCAAAGACCTGGGGAATATCGGTTGCGAGAATAGCCCCTAAGACCGCCACTGCTCCTACGACCCCACCGCGTTCAGGCGCCAACATTTGCCCACCTGTATAAGCAATCATGAGGGGCAGCAACACAGTCAAGACCCCTTGTTCCATTTGCTGGATCACTTGTTGATCGACTGAGAAAAAAGGCAACAGGAATGAAATCAGCATCCACGCAATAAAAATACTTAAATTCGGCATCATCATGCGAGAAAGATAATTCGTATAAAACTTAACCGTTATCATTTTTTCTCTGGAAGACGAGGTCTTGTTCATTTTATCCGCTTCCTTTCTCTTCTCTATTATAAGATGTTCTGGCAAGACTGAAAACAAAAAAAGCATACGTTTTTTAAAACAGAAATCAAAAAAAGCTGACGTAAAACGCCAGCTTTTGAAATAGCTTCAATTGATTTAGTTTACGCGCACCGCGAAATCTGGTGAGTAATAAGAGTAACTGCTGACAGAAACATTTTGACCAGGTGTTGGTGCATGAACGTATTGTCCGTTACCCATAGCGATCGCCACGTGGTGTGTGCTTCCGCGGCTACCCCAGAATAACAAGTCACCGGCTTTTGCTTCGTTGATCGAAATTACCGTACCGGAAAATTCTTGTGCGTAAGTTACCCGTGGTAATGAGATCCCAACTTTAGCAAATACATATTGTGTAAAGCCAGAACAGTCAAAGCCGTCTGGTGTCGTACCACCCCAAACATAAGGGGTACCAATGTATTTCATTGCTTCTGCTACGATTGCTGAACCATTGACCGTTTGTGCGGGTGCAGGAGTACTGCTTGAACCGTTGCTGCTATTATTTGATCCTTGGTTGTTATTGCTATTGTTATTATTGGCAGGTGTCGATGGTGTCGTATTTGCTGAACCGCTGCCTTGTGATGAACTGCCTTGCGTAGTATCAGTCGTCGTACTAGAATTTGTTGTGGCGCTTGATGTCGTTGAATTCGACGTTGAAGATTCGCTTGGTGCTGCTTCCTGAGTAGCTGCTTCAGCTGCTGCCGCTTCTTGAGCCGCTGCTTCTTGTGCTGCTTGTTCACGAGCTGCTGCTGCCGCCGCTTCTTCTGCAGCGATGCGAGCTTGTTCTGCTTCGTATTCTTCTTTTTGTTTTTCTAAATCAGCTTTTTCATCTTCTTTAGATGCTTGTTGAACAGCCAATTCCGCTTGCAAAACATTCAAATCAGCTTGTTTGGCTTGTAGATCCCCTAATTGTGTTTCTAATTCAAATTGGTTCGCTGCGATCTCTGCCAATTTATCGTCGTTTTCCGCTTTTTTCGCTTCAACTGCTTCTTGGTCTGCTTTTTGTTGATCCACAAGATCTTTGTTAGCATTGACGATCGTCGTCATTGCTTGCACACGGCCAATAGCATCTGTTAAAGAGTCAGCTTCTAATACTGCATCAATAAAGTTCGTGCTTTGTCCATTGACTTGAACGTCACGAGCTTGTTTTTGGATCGCTTCTTCACGCTTTTCGATTCTGACTTTCAAATCGGCAATTTCTTGCTTCAACTTTTCAGAATCCGCACGCAAATCCCCTTGCTGTTGCAACAAAGTTTGGGCTTTTTCATTGATTGCAGCCACGTCGCTTTCAAGTGCTGCTACTTGTGACTGGATGCTCGCTTGCTGGTTTTGCAAGTCAGAGATCTCTTGATTTTTTTCTTCAATTTTATTGTCAAAATCTGATGCAAAGACAAGTGTCGGTGCTGCTGCAGAAGTAAGAACAATTGAACTTACTAACAATAAAGATAAAATTCGCTTTTTCACTCTTCATTCCTCCGGCTGTTGCTTCCCTAATATGGTTTTTTTATGTATAAATGCTTAAGAATACCTAAAGTCCTTCACGATAGTGTGATTGTAACACAGCCGTATGTCAGAGAGATAAAAGGAATATTACAAAAACATTTCAATCGCTGTTATTTTTATACAGTCAAACGCAAAAAAAATGAAGCTATTCGTCTTTGAATAGCTTCATGAATGGAACAACTAAAAGGATAAACAAAAGGATGTTCAATAAAAGCGTTGGTGCTAGAAAGCGGGAAACAAAGAATGACGTGCTAACTGATGCGATCTTAAACAGCAATTGAACCCCCAATGTCACAACTTCTAAGCTGGTAACAAAGATGATCATTCCGAAAAACATGGTAAATACATTTTGATAAAGCGTATTTTTCAAAATATACATGATCCATACGATCAAGGGAAACGCCACCGTGTAGATGCCGATCACACCGACATAATACACGTCATAGAGACAGCCGATCACCAGCGCCGTGGTGATCAAAAAGTTTTTCGGCAAATACTTTGCGCCACATAAAAGGGCGATCAATAAAAGATGCGCACTGGCGATATAATTGTCTTGGGTCCATTTTTCCAAAAAACGCGTCAGTTGTCCATCTGCCAACATCATCAAAAAGAAGACGCCCGCTGCCAGGTATTTGATGTAGTCATGCTTTTTCATGGCTATTCCTCACCTGCCAAGCGTTTGATAATCGTTACTGCTTGAATATCATACATTTGGGCATACGGTTTTACAAATACTTGGGTATCAAGACCAAACTCATCTTTGGTGGTACGGATCACTGTTCCGATCGCTAAGTCGGCGGGCGAGTTTCCTCCTAATCCAGAGGTCTGCACGACATCGCCTTCCTTCAGCTCATTGTCCCCCGTCAATTGGGTAATGACTAAGGAACGTTCTTTTTGATCGTAACTACTTAGGATCCCAAAGTTTGACCCATCTTCGCCGCTGATCCGAACCGGATAATGGTTGGAATTCTGGTTTTCAGAAGTCAAAAGTTCAATTTTAGAAGAAGCTGCATTGACCTCAATGACACGACCAATCAAGCCTTTTTGCGACATGACTGCCATGTTGACCTCAACACCATCTCTTGAGCCGCGGTCCACGATCAGCATATCTTGCCAAGTATCAGGTGACCGATTGATGACATTGGCGGAGATCCGTTCATAATTCGTCAAGGTTGCATTCAGCTCTAGCTCTTCTTTCAAGGCATCGATTTCTCTTTGCGCATTGTCCTTCGCTTGTTCCAGTTCCTCAAAACTGTCCAATTTCTCTTTTAAACGTTCATTTTCTTCATAGGTCACAAACAAATTTTTGACTGAATTGGCACCATTTTCGATCCAACGAAAAGGAGCGGTAATCATTTTATCGATAAAGCCAACGGAGTCATTGACCGTAGATTGCACGGCATTGGTGGAGTTTCCCGCTGCTCGGCGGGCGATCGTCACGCTTAATACGGTGACAACTAAAATCACAATAATCAATGTGATGATAATATTTTTATTAGGATTAAACTTTTTCACAAAGACACCTCAAATAATTCCAAACTGTAGTTCCAATTTTACCATTAATACCCTGCAAACAAAAGCTAAGTTGTCCGTCTTAATGTTTTTTTTGTAATTAAGTTTCTGAAATTTTCAACAAAAAAAAGAGACGTTCCGTCTCTTAATCACAACTTTGAATGACTGCTATCATCCCGCTGCTAAAGGAAAAACCTGCTGTTTGTGTCAGAAATTCATTGCTGGCATAAGAAGTTGGGTACGGTACTTGGACGTTTTCTAATAAATACTTGCTACCTGTTAACGTCAAATCTGTTACCGGCGTCAAACAGCAATACGCCAAATACTGCATCCCAGGTTCTTTTTCCAATTGATAGGTGCCTGGTAAAAAGAACTGAACGACATTTTGACGATCTAAAAAACGCAAATTTGGGGCAAATGGACGAAACCGATCTTCTAAAACTAACCACAGATTGGCTAAAAGATGGTCAAGGCGTCCCCCCGTTGCACCAATCACGTCGATTTGCGCTTCTGGATAAAGACGCAACGTCTCAACCAATGCCAATTGAGTATCTGTATCATCTTTTTCAGCAGGGGCTTGGATCACTGTCTTAACTTGTTGTTTGACCGCTTGCAGTTCTGCTGCGGTCAGGGAGTCGAAATCACCGATTGCCAGATCGACTGGCCGTTGGTGCTGAAGCAAAAACAGGGCCCCACGATCAATTCCAATGTATTTATCATACGCCATCAACTGTGGCCAATTTTCAGGACTTCCACCTGCCGCTAACAAAATCTTCATTTATTGCAAAGCTTCTTTCAAGGCTCTGATTTGCGCCGCAGGTTCATCGGCATCGTAAATATAGCTTCCTGCTACAAAGACATTTGCGCCTGCTTCCAGGCAGCGTTTGGCTGTCTCAGGAACGATCCCGCCATCTACTTCGATATCATAATGGTAGCCTTTTTCTTCTTTTAAAGCAGCCAACGCCGCAATTTTTTCCAGTGATTCTTCAATAAAGGATTGCCCACCAAACCCTGGATTGACCGTCATAACTAACACTTGATCACACATGGATAAAACATGTTCAATGGCTGAAACTGGTGTGCCTGGGTTGATGACGATTTCTGCTTTGACATTTTCTGCCACAATCATTTGGATCGCACGATGGATATGAGGCGTTGCTTCCGCGTGGATACCAATAATATCTGCTCCAGCTTCCGCGAAGGCATGGATATACTTTTCTGGCTCGGTGATCATTAGATGAACATCCAACGGCAGCTTGGTAACTGGGCGAATCGCTTTAACGATGTTTGGGCCTAAGGTAATATTAGGAACGAAATGACCGTCCATCACGTCTACGTGAATGTAATCTGCGCCATGGCGCTCTACCAGCTCAATGTC
>NZ_CP172941.1:3612500-3642435 GCF_050543535.1 Enterococcus sp. DIV0802b
ATTTTTTCTTCGATATCCAGTTTTCAATGAACAAATTTGTTTGAGAGTAAACCTCTCAAAACTGAACAAAGGCAAACGATGTGTAGTCTTCCGAAATATTCCTTAGAAAGGAGGTGATCCAGCCGCACCTTCCGATACGGCTACCTTGTTACGACTTCACCCCAATCATCTATCCCACCTTAGGCGGCTGGCTCCAAAAAGGTTACCTCACCGACTTCGGGTGTTACAAACTCTCGTGGTGTGACGGGCGGTGTGTACAAGGCCCGGGAACGTATTCACCGCGGCGTGCTGATCCGCGATTACTAGCGATTCCGGCTTCATGTAGGCGAGTTGCAGCCTACAATCCGAACTGAGAGAAGCTTTAAGAGATTAGCTTAGCCTCGCGACTTCGCAACTCGTTGTACTTCCCATTGTAGCACGTGTGTAGCCCAGGTCATAAGGGGCATGATGATTTGACGTCATCCCCACCTTCCTCCGGTTTGTCACCGGCAGTCTCGCTAGAGTGCCCAACTAAATGATGGCAACTAACAATAAGGGTTGCGCTCGTTGCGGGACTTAACCCAACATCTCACGACACGAGCTGACGACAACCATGCACCACCTGTCACTTTGCCCCCGAAGGGGAAGCTCTATCTCTAGAGTGGTCAAAGGATGTCAAGACCTGGTAAGGTTCTTCGCGTTGCTTCGAATTAAACCACATGCTCCACCGCTTGTGCGGGCCCCCGTCAATTCCTTTGAGTTTCAACCTTGCGGTCGTACTCCCCAGGCGGAGTGCTTAATGCGTTTGCTGCAGCACTGAAGGGCGGAAACCCTCCAACACTTAGCACTCATCGTTTACGGCGTGGACTACCAGGGTATCTAATCCTGTTCGCTCCCCACGCTTTCGAGCCTCAGCGTCAGTTACAGACCAGAGAGCCGCCTTCGCCACTGGTGTTCCTCCATATATCTACGCATTTCACCGCTACACATGGAATTCCACTCTCCTCTTCTGCACTCAAGTCTCCCAGTTTCCAATGACCCTCCCCGGTTGAGCCGGGGGCTTTCACATCAGACTTAAGAAACCGCCTGCGCTCGCTTTACGCCCAATAAATCCGGACAACGCTTGCCACCTACGTATTACCGCGGCTGCTGGCACGTAGTTAGCCGTGGCTTTCTGGTTAGATACCGTCAAGGGATGAACGTTTTACTCTCATCCTTGTTCTTCTCTAACAACAGAGTTTTACGATCCGAAAACCTTCTTCACTCACGCGGCGTTGCTCGGTCAGACTTTCGTCCATTGCCGAAGATTCCCTACTGCTGCCTCCCGTAGGAGTCTGGGCCGTGTCTCAGTCCCAGTGTGGCCGATCACCCTCTCAGGTCGGCTATGCATCGTTGCCTTGGTGAGCCGTTACCTCACCAACTAGCTAATGCACCGCGGGTCCATCCATCAGTGACGCAAAAGCGCCTTTCAACTTTCTTCCATGCGGAAAATAGTGTTATACGGTATTAGCACCTGTTTCCAAGTGTTATCCCCTTCTGATGGGCAGGTTACCCACGTGTTACTCACCCGTTCGCCACTCTTTTTCTTTCGGTGGAGCAAGCTCCGGTGAAAGAAAAAGCGTTCGACTTGCATGTATTAGGCACGCCGCCAGCGTTCGTCCTGAGCCAGGATCAAACTCTCATAATGATTTGTTTGAATGACCATACGGTCATTAAGCTCATAAAAATTAACTTTGCTAGCTATTGCTTGCATGTATTTGTTTCAATAAATTGAAACGTCCTACACATTGGTTCGTTTGCTTGCTTTGTTCAGTTTTCAAAGGTCTACCGTGCTGTGTTAGCAACTTTTATATCATACCAGAGCGACAATTGATTGTCAACTCTTTTTTAAAAGTTTTTTTCGCTCGTTGTTTTTCAACTTCGCAGCGGCTGTCTCAGCGACTTCATTAGAATAACAAATGATTTGTTATTTGTCAACAACTTTTTTTAATTAATTTTGTTGATGTATCAACATCGATTAACTGTTTTAAAATTGCGACTTCGTTATAATATCATCTGTCGAGCTGTGCGTCAACCACTTTTTTAAATTCTTTTTACGAATTCGTTTAGTCATTTGGCACATGTAATAATATACCAAGACTTGCGCTATTCGTCAACCATAAAATGATTGATAGACCAACGTTTCTAGTTACTCCGTTTCCAAAGATGATTCGTGATTTTTAGTCCGTGATTTCCGTCTTTTTTAAGGACTTTTTCCGTTATTATTTGCCTATCGTTCGTCTTTTTCCTTTTTGTGTTTTCTTAATTCCTATCATTCTTATAAATTTAAGTATGATTTTATCTATTTTGTGGAATATTTGCTAAAATGGAGAAAAGAATATTGTTCCTAGGAGGACCCAGTATGAAAATACTTGTAGCAGATGATGACAAAGAGATCGTAGAACTATTAAGCATTTATTTACACAATGAAGGTTATGAATCGGTCAAAGCATATGATGGAAAAGAAGCACTGACCAAGATCCGCACCACTTCTGATATCGAACTATTGATCTTAGATATCATGATGCCAGAAATGGATGGCATGCAAGTCGTGAAAGAATTGAGAAAAGAATCCCAAATCCCTATTATTATGCTGACCGCTAAAACAACCGATATGGATAAGATTCGTGGATTGGTCGCCGGTGCGGATGATTATGTCACAAAACCTTTCAACCCATTAGAAGTTATGGCCCGGGTAAAATCGCTATTGAGAAGAACCAAGATGCAGGCTGCTTCAAATCAACCAGAGATTCTAGAAGTAAGCTCCCTTATTATCAATCGCGATTCCCATGAAGTAAAAACCGTCGATGGCAACGAAATTCAATTGACTGCATTAGAATTCGGTATCCTCTACTTGCTGGCATCGCATCCGAACCGTGTCTTTAGCGCCGATGAGATTTTTGAACGAGTTTGGAAACAAGAAAGTGTCGTTTCTGCCAAAACAGTTATGGTCCATGTCAGTCACTTACGAGATAAGATCGAAGAAGCCACGGATGGTGAAAAAGTCATCCAAACAGTATGGGGGGTCGGCTACAAAATAGATGCGAAGTAAACCAACTGAAAAAAAGCGCAACACACCCATCGAAAAAAAGAAACGGATCACGCTGACCTCAAAGGAAATCAGTGAGTTATTTGCCGAAGGAATTGTAACGATTGTTCTTTTACTTCTATTAAATATCGCTATTTTGGTCATCTTGACCTCAATCGTTGAAAATTCACCAGATTTAGTTGATGCCATCTACGCATCGAAGAATGCTTTCACATCTGCCTTTAATACAGATATCTTCCGCAGTGGGCGCAACTTCATTCTACCGATGTTCTTCCTATTAGATGTGATCGTCTTATATTGGCGTTTGATTCGTCGCTACCATCAAATGCAGCTACGTCACATCATCAGCGAGCTTCATTTTATTGCGGAAGGCAATTACGATCATCGCATTCCCTTCGAGTTACGGGGCGATTTAAGTCGGATCGTTTCTAATATCAATGGCTTAGTCGACAGTACGGTGGCGGCGATTGAAGATGAACGACGGATCGAGCAATCCAAAGATGAGCTGATTACCAATGTCAGTCATGACATTCGAACACCGTTGACTTCGATCATCGGCTATTTAGGTCTAATTGAAGATCGACAATACCATTCAGAAGAAGAATTGCTGAAATATACCCATACGGCGTATGTCAAAGCCAAGCAAATGAAATCCCTTGTCGATGATTTGTTTGAATACACAAAAGTGCGCCAGCCTAGCGTCCCAATCAATGTGATGGAATTTGACATGGCCCAGCTAGTGGAACAATTGGCGGCGGACTTTGAATTAGAAGCTAGTCGGAAAGGCATCAAGATTGAAACATACACCCGTCCGGAACACATCGAGATGGATGGCGATACCGAAAAACTGGTGCGGGTCTTCAATAACTTGCTTTCGAATGCCTTGAAATACGGCAAAGGCGCCGATAAGATCCGCATGGAAGTCGAGAAAGTCGGGACCGAAGCGATCTTAACAGTCAAAAACAATGGGCAAATGATCCCTAAGCAAGCCCTTGATTCTCTATTCGACCGTTTCTACCGAGTGGAAGAATCCCGCTCTCAAGAAACAGGAGGAACTGGCTTAGGTCTAGCGATCGCTCAAAGCATCGTCGCCTTACATGGCGGCTATATCTATGCCAAGTCAACGCCGGAATGGACGTCCTTTATTATCCATCTCCCGTTGAAACGCAACAACTTATCCAACACACAAACCTATGGTTGACGACCCAACATTTTTTGGGTATGCTAGAGAAAATAATCAAGGCACAGAACCTAGTATATTTTTTTCATCTGTATAGAGAGCTGATGGTTGGTGAAAATCAGTGTTGGAAAAAATAGAATCCAGTTCTTTAACGTGTATTTTTCGAAAGAAAAATCGTTGGCTCACGATACGAGCAGCAAGGGCAGCGCAAGCTGAACTTGGGTGGCACCGCGAATGGTCATTTCGTCCCAAGCAATACGGGATTGGAATGGCCTTTTTTCTATGGAAAAATCAAAGGAGGATGTATCACTATGTTAGATGTAAAAATGATTCGCCAAAATTTTGCTGAAGTACAAAGCAAACTCGCAACACGAGGTGTCCAAAAAGAAGTGTTGGACCGCTTTTTAACACTTGATGAGCGTCGCCGAGAACTCTTAGTCCAAACGGAAGAGCGCAAGAAATTGCGTAATGAGGTTTCTGGTGAGATCGCCGCCTTGAAACGGGCGAAAGAAGATGCGGCAGATAAAATTGCCCAAATGAAAGAAGTCGGCAGCCAAATCAAGCAATTGGATGAAGAGATCGCTCAAATTGATGAAGACATCAAAGAGATCGCCACGACGTTGCCGAACTTGCCCAATGATTCTGTTCCGGTGGGCAAAGATGAAGATGACAATGTAGAAGTCCGCCGTTGGGCAGACCCAAAAACCTTTGCCTTTGAACCAAAACCCCATTGGGAGATCGCAGAAGACTTGGGGATTCTCGACTTTGAGCGAGGTGCCAAAGTTTCTGGTAGCCGTTTTGTTTACTACAAAGGCTTAGGTGCTCGTTTGGAACGTGCCTTATACAACTTCATGTTGGATCAGCATGTTTATGAGCATGGGTATACGGAGATGATCACCCCGTATATAGTCAACAGCCAAGCAATGTTCGGTACTGGGCAATTTCCGAAGTTTAAAGAAGATGTTTTCCAATTGGCAGACACTGATTTGACTTTGATCCCGACTGCGGAAGTACCTTTGACCAACTACTATCAAGGGGAGATCTTAGAACAAGAACAGCTCCCTGCATACTTCACTGCCTTGAGCCCATCATTTCGTTCAGAAGCCGGCAGCGCTGGCCGTGACACTCGCGGTTTGATTCGCTTGCACCAATTCAATAAAGTCGAAATGGTGAAATTCAGTGATGCAGAACATTCTTATGAAGAATTAGAGAAAATGACGGCTAATGCCGAAGATATTTTGCAAAAACTCAATTTACCTTACCGTGTGCTTAGCTTGTGTACAGGAGATATGGGCTTTTCTGCAGCGAAGACCTATGATTTAGAAGTATGGATCCCTGCCCAAGAGATGTATCGTGAGATCAGCTCTTGCTCAAACTGTGAAGACTTCCAAGCACGTCGTGCCATGATCCGTTACCGTGATCAAGAGGGCAAGATTCACTACATGCATACACTAAACGGCTCTGGTTTGGCTGTCGGTCGAACGGTAGCCGCAGTGCTTGAAAATTATCAAAACGAAGACGGCAGTGTAACGGTACCAGAAGTTCTGGTTCCTTATATGGGCGGACTGACAAAAATTGAAAAAGCCTAAGCCTTAGTAACCTCAGTAGCAACCCCTAGAGAACAGTCACACCGCGTGAGCTGTTGCCTAGGGGTTTTCTTGTTCACGTAGCCTATAGTGGTTTCCATCCCCCTAACCACTTTGATCACTTCTTGCAAGAGAAACAACGCAACAAGGCTGTAATTTTTAAGCGAATAATTAGAAAAATCCCTTTGTCTTTTTAATCCTCTATCAGAAACCGGGCATGATCGTTGAAAGTGCCTGTGACTTATGGTAACGTGGGCATAATTTAGGATGGAATGAAGGGAGCTTCACCAATGCCCGAACGAAAGACCTATGCCCGTCGGAGTGACTTGCACAAGAAACCAAACAATAATCAAAAACGAACAGCATCAGCTGAAGAAAGACCGAAAGGACCACCCTCGAGAAAGAAGCCGTATCGGAAAGCAATTTTTTCCTTATTTGCCTTATTATTGATCGTTTTGATCGCAACGGCTGGCTCGGTTCTTTACACCTTGCACCAACAAGAAGTTGCGGCCAAAGCAAAATATGAGGCAGCTGCAGAGAAATTACTGGCATCAATCCAAGCAGAACAAAGCCAAAATGGGTTAAAAACATCGCCTGAAGTGCTCTCAGAAGGAACAAACAAAGAACTGATCTACTGCCCGCAAGACCTCGATACGTTTCCCATCAAAGATATCAAAGACCGGTTGACAAAAGCCGCTGAGTCATTGCGCAAAAAACAAACGGAAAAAGAAGTCGTCACCGTTGCCCGTATCCAAGCACAAACGGTAGCTGCAAAAGTCTCTACCTATTCATTAAAAGCCGACAGCTATGTATGGAATCGAGAAACCGGTCGTTTTGAAGATGCTGATCGTTTAACAGATGCACCGATCTTCGTATCAGAGAAGACGCAAACCGAATTGTCTTTGAAAGAACTGGTTCCTGATGAAGGCAGCTTATTAGGTATTCAACAAGTCATTCAGCAGAAACTGCTGGATCAAGCCAAAGAACCCGCCAAAATCATCGACGCCGTCTTGGCCATGGAGCGGATCACCTTCGATTCGAAATTTACTTACGATCCAGAGAAGCTGACCATCGAATTGCCAAAAAATCAGACGGGAGCGACGGAAATCACCCTGCCTTACAGCGAGATCGCCCCATTCATTGATCCTGATCTCGTGGCTGCTGACCAACTCAACAATGCCTTGCCAAGTTTAGACCCCAATAAAAAATACGTGGCATTGACCTTTGATGATGGACCCAACAGTACCTCCACCATGGATCTGTTGAACATCTTACAAGAAAATGACGTTAAAGCGACCTTCTTTATGCTGGGACAAATGGTAGAGCAATATCCGCAAGCCGCTAAAAAAGTCCAAGAAGCCGGGCACGAGATCGCCAGTCATTCTTACTCTCATCCGCAGCTGAATACTCTTTCAGCGGAAGATTTGCAGGCAGAAGTTACAAAAACCAACAAAGCCATTTATAATGCGACGGGTTTACTACCTAGAAATTTACGGCCCCCTTATGGCGCTATCGACAAACAAAGCGCGGCAACCATCGGCATGCCGATCATTCAATGGGACATCGATTCTCAAGACTGGAAATTGAAGGATCCGAAGAAGATCAATGCCTTGGTGCAACAAAATGTCTTTAATGGTGCCATGATCTTGATCCATGATATTCACCCGAAATCTGTGAAAGCCGTACCGGGAGTCATTAAAACACTCAAAAACGAAGGCTACGAATTCGTGACCGTCGATCAATTATTAGAAGCACGGCAAAAACCATTGCATCAATACTTTGGGATGAACGACGAGCGCCTCGTTGACTAAATAAAAAAGGAACGCAGCAAATTGTCTCTTGCTGCGTTCCTTTTTGGTTATTGGATCGTTCCCTCTTTTTTTAGCCCTTCTTATCCTCATATACATTAGTCACAAAAATTTGGATCAACAGTTCAGCGACAGCTTTTGGCGGCATCGTTGAGAAATCTTTGAGCCAGCGTTCGATCAACCCGATAGACCCGCAGACAAAAAAGCTAAGACACAGTTCCAATTCTTCCTCGGAAGCATCTTGAAAGTATTGGGCAAACCGTTTCAAGGTCTCCGGTTTGATCTCTGACAATAAAAGATTCAGCAAATGGCTGTTGTTCAACAAAATCAAATGGGTCGTACTAGGATTCTCATACAAAATCGTCAACAGCTTTTCCAACCAAAGATCCAATGACAAATTTTCCTGCTGCAAGTTCGATGCGATCTGCTCAACAAGCTCCCCTTCGATTTCCTCCAACAACGCGGCCGTATCCTTATAATATTTATAAAATGTTCCTCGGTTGATATCGGCTCGTTCCGCAATCTCTTTGATCGTGATTTTGCGGTACTCTTTTTCCAACAATAACTCCTGAAAGGCGCGTCGGATCACTTTTTTCGAGTAGATCGTTCGACGATTCCCCACAGTCCCCACCATATCGTTTCCCCTTTTCTCTGTACATTTGATCAATATTTGTCTATTTAATGACAAATACGTAAGCATTGAGGATTGCTCTTACTTTTCTTTCTTAGTATACTAACACCATGTGATTAAATCAACACGTGTTTAAAAAATGGAGGCTTTATTAATGAGTTATGTTGAAGTAAAGAATGAATATAAACGCTATCAGATGGGCGAAACCACTATCACTGCCAACAATGATCTTTCCTTTGCCATTGAAGAAGGCGAATTAGTGGTGATTCTTGGACCTAGTGGTGCCGGAAAATCGACCGTTTTGAATATCTTAGGCGGGATGGACTCGCCAGATGAAGGAGAAATCATTATCGACAATGTCGATATCGCGAAGTTTAACGACAAACAATTAACAGAATACCGCCGCACAGACGTTGGGTTTGTCTTCCAGTTTTATAATTTGGTCCCAAATCTGACAGCAAAAGAAAACATTGAATTGGCTACTGAAGTCTCACCGAATGCACTCGATCCTGATGAAGTCTTGGCCCAAGTCGGGTTAGAAAACCGCAAAAACAACTTTCCTTCTCAGCTTTCTGGTGGGGAACAGCAGCGGGTATCGATCGCTCGGGCGTTAGCCAAAAACCCGAAACTGCTGCTATGCGATGAACCGACTGGTGCTTTGGACTTTGAAACAGGAAAACAAGTGTTGAAGCTTTTGCAAAACGCTAGCCGGAAAAATGGCAATACGGTGTTGATCATCACCCATAATAGCGCCATTGCCCCGATCGCCGATCGGGTGATCCATATCAACGATGCCACTGTCCGTTCCATTGAAGAGAATCCTCATCCCATCTCGATCGATGAAATCGTTTGGTAGGAGGATCTGATGAAAAATAAGACCTATCTTAAAGCAAGTTTGCGAGAGATTCGCCAATCAAAAGGCCGCTTTATCGCAATCACCTTGATCATTTTTTTAGGAACGTTTCTCTTTGTCGGTGTCAAATCGACCGGCCCGATCCTGAACCATTCCGCGAGTGAATATGTCAACGGCCAGCAATTAGCAGATCTGCAAGTCACTTCAACACTGGGATTGACGAAGGACGACATTGATGCCGCGGAAAAAAGCGGTGCTCACACAGAAGCCGCCTATCAATTTTATTACGCTGCCAATTCAGATGAAGTCGTGCAAGTGACCTCCTATGACCCCTCACAGGAACTCAACCAGTTACTGGTGAAGGACGGCCGACTGCCAGAAAAAGCCGATGAAATCGTGCTGGACACCGAAGCAAAAAATTATGGCTGGCAAATAGGTGATACTTTTACGATCGACGATGCCGATAATCTGTCGGACAAAGAGTATACGATCGTTGGGTTTGCCACTTCTCCCATTTATATCAGTGCTGCCGAACGGGGCTATGCAAATGTCGGCAGCGGTGTCGTGACGTACTTTGCTTATGTACCGGAAGAACAGTTCACGATGGAGGTCAAATCGATCCTCTATCTCGCCTTTGATGATGTCGCCGGGCTTGAAACATACTCCGATACGTACACCGACAAGATGGCAGCCCATCAAGAAACGATTGAGGAACTGTTTGCGGACCGTCCTAAGGAACGCTTAGCAGAAATTCAACAAGACGCTTTTGATGAATTAGCCCCTGCAGAAAAAGAAGTCCGCGATGGACAAAAACAGTTAGCTGATGGACAAGCCCAACTGGATCAGGCCAAAGCGGAACTAGAACAACAGCAAGCCGCCTTGGCACAGCTGCCGCCCGTACAACAAGCAGCCCTCGAAGGCCAATTGGCGGCTGGAGAAGCAGAATTGACACAGCAGCAAGACCAATTAGATGAACAGCAACAAGAACTAACCGATGCCCAACAAACACTGGCAGAAAAACGGGCAGAGATCGAAGACTTGGCAGAGCCGACGTATCTTTACAACCAACGCAAAGACAATCCCGGTTTCCAAGAATATGGTGGGCTGTCTGATCGTATCGCAGCGATCGCCAATGTGTTTCCTGTCTTCTTCTTCTTTATCGCTGCGTTGATCACCTTTACGACACTGACGCGGATGGTAGAAGAAAACCGCAAAGAGATCGGTACCTTAAAAGCGATGGGCTATGGCAAAGTCGAGATCTCCCTTAAATATTTGATTTATGCCCTCCTTTCTTCGGCCATTGGCATTATTAGTGGTGCCGTATTAGGAACCGAACTGTTGCCGCGTTTGATCTATTTCCTATCCAGCGAACGGTATCTTTTAGACGGGATTCGCGTCTATTATGTCTGGTCGCCAATTATTTTGGCCGCAATCGCCTTTTTACTGGCGACGCTTGGTGCCTGTCTGTTTGTTCTGATCAAAGAATTGCGGGAAAAACCTGCCCAGCTGCTGCAAGTTCGCGCACCAAAGCCCGGGAAACGGATTTTATTAGAAGCAATTCCCCCCTTATGGTCCCGTTTAAGCTTCAATCAAAAAGTCAGCTTCCGTAACATCTTCCGCTACAAATCGCGAATGATCATGGCAATCATTGGCATCGCCGGTTGTACGGGACTGATGGTGGCAGGCGTTGGGTTGAAAGATTCTCTAAGTGCCGTGACTGCAAAACAATTTGGGCCCATTACGGATTATCAAGCCGTCGTGACCTTAAATGATGCGAAGGAAGAAACCGTTGCTGCCGCTGAAACGGTTTTAACAGACGAGCCTCTTGTGACCCATTCGATGCTAGTCTACAATGAAACGATCGAGATTCGACCGACTAACCAAGGAAAACAAAGTCTGACCTTGATGGTTCCGGCAGATCAGGATGCTTTTGCAGACTATGTCCATTTGAAAACGACGGCAGGACAGAAGCTGTCATTAACAGAGGGTGCCGTGCTGACTATGAAGTACGCAGAATTATATGATTTGCACGTTGGCGATACATTGACCTTCTATACCAGCGATCAAGAAGCCTATGAAGTACCTATTAGTGGCATCGCAGAAAATTATTTAGGCAATTCTCTTTATCTGTCGCCGACCGTTTATGAAGAAATCACCAATAGTACCTTTGAACCAAATGCGTTCTTAGTCAAAAGCAAGACGATGACGAAAAAACAAGAGGAAGCTTTATCAACAGCCTTGTTAGATACCGACAAAGTCAAAAACACGACGTTCCTTTCCACTCAGATCAAAATGCAGGATGATTCGATGGGTAACTTGAACGCCATTGTCTTGATCTTAGTTGTATTATCAGGGGCATTAGCCTTTGTCGTCTTGTATAACTTGACCAACATCAATGTTTCCGAGCGGATTCGCGAGCTTTCTACTATCAAAGTATTAGGGTTTTACAATAAGGAAGTGACTATGTACATCGTACGAGAAAATATCGTCTTTACGTTATTTGGGATTCTCGCAGGTTACGTGGTAGGTTACTTCTTGACTGACTTTATTTTGATCCAAGCTTCGATGGAGAACATGGTCTTTCCATTAGTGATCAATTGGCCGGCTTATGCTTTAGCCGGTGGCATGACGATTCTCTTTACGATCATCGTGATGTACGTCACCCATGTGAAACTGACTCATGTCAATATGATCGATGCGTTGAAATCAAACGAATAAGTTACTGCTAAAGCGATTTGCTGATCATCCAGCAGCGATTTTAGAGAAAAGGGTGCCGATCTCAGCCATTTTGGCAAGATCGGCACCCTTTTTTAGAACCAAACGCCCCCTCTGTCCACTTTTGAACAGAGGGGGCGTTGGTTTTCACGTGAAACATTTTATGATTTTACGGAGTAGTTTGGTGCTTCTTTCGTGATTTGAACATCGTGGGGATGTGATTCTTTTAGTCCGTTGCCGCTCATTTGGATGAATTGTGCTTCATCACGTAATTGCTGCAGATTGCCGGCACCGACATAACCCATCCCTGATTTCAACCCGCCGATCATTTGGAAGATGATATCAGAAACGCTGCCTTTATAAGCGACACGTCCTTCAATGCCTTCTGGAACCAATTTGTTGGCTTCATTTACGCCCCCTTGGAAGTAACGGTCGCTGGAGCCTTTTTCCATTGCCCCCAATGAACCCATTCCGCGGTACGTTTTGAAGCGACGGCCTTGATAGATTTCAAATTCACCTGGTGATTCGTCAGTTCCTGCCAACATGCTACCGAGCATTACAGCATGTCCGCCAGCTGCTAAAGCTTTGACGATATCGCCAGAGTACTTGATCCCACCATCGGCAATGATTGCTTTGCCATATTGACGTGCCACAGAGGCTGCATCATAGATCGCTGTCAATTGAGGAACTCCGACACCGGCTACCACCCGAGTAGTACAGATCGATCCTGGACCGATCCCGACTTTTACGACATCGACACCAGCATCATACAATGCTTTCGTGCCTTCTGCAGTGGCAACATTTCCAGCAATCAATGTCGCTTCTGGGAAATGCGCGCGAATTTCAGAGATTTTGCGTAAAACACCCGCACTGTGTCCATGGGCAGTATCAATGACGATCGCGTCCACGCCTGCATCCAATAATGCTTGTGCTCGTTCAAAGGTATCGCTAGTAACGCCGACTGCCGCTGCCACTAATAGGCGTCCATGCGTGTCTTTGGCTGCATTCGGGAATTCGATTACTTTTTCAATATCTTTGATAGTGATCAACCCGCTTAAGATCCCTGCTTCATCAACGATCGGTAATTTTTCGATCTTGTGTTGTTGTAAGATTTTTTCCGCGTCTTTCAACGAAGTACCGACAGGTGCTGTGATCAATTGGTCTTTGGTCATCACATCATTGATCGGCATCGTATAATCCGTGACAAAACGCATGTCGCGGTTCGTGATGATACCGACTAATTTGCGGTTTTCCATCGTTTCTACGATCGGTACCCCGCTGATGCGGTACTTGCTCATCAAATGTTCTGCATCAGCAACTAAGTGACTTGGTGTTAAGAAAAACGGATCGATGATCACGCCGCTTTCAGAACGTTTTACTTTGCGCACTTCATCTGCTTGCGCGGCGATACTCATGTTTTTGTGAATCACGCCAAGTCCGCCTTGACGCGCCATTGAGATCGCCATTTTACTATCAGTTACGGTATCCATACTGGCACTTATGATTGGAATATTTAGTGTAATATTCGGGGCAAGCTGCACTTTCATATCCACGTCATTTGGCAAGACGTGACTTTCTGCCGGAATCAATAAGACATCATCAAACGTTAACCCTTTTTTTACAAATTTGGTTTCCCAGTTGGACATTTTTGTAACCACTCCTTAAAATTTTTAGGTATTTTAAAAAAAATAGCAAAGATTTTTTCATAAGTCAACCATTCGGAAAGCTTTCTTAATAATCCTCTTCAAACCTTTGGTCAAATCTCATAATTCGCCATTTTTTCTAAAAAAACACGCTGATCGTGCGGTCTTTTTTAACAAAAGAAGGCGCACGATCAACGTGTAGCCATCAGCCTCTAGGAACAGACAGACTGCTGATGATATTGTATTTGCGTTTCAAGTAGTACTTCGCTGCTAATGCCACTGCCCCGATCAAGGCTTCGATCACAGGGTCCACTTGTGGATTCAATGGTGGTTGGATCATCGCAGAAAGCGAGATCACAACGATCCATAGCATGAAGGCTGCGACTAAAATCAAAATAATCTTCCACATCTTCGGCCGTTTGCTCTTATCAGCACCCGGGCGTTCATATTGATACATGTATTTGTACATCAAGTAGAAGACCCAACCAGCAAGCATCGCCATCAAGAAGAGGGTCAATAAGCCATAAGGTTGTGCTTGACCTCTAGTAAAGATCCCCATGACCCCTAACATCAAGCCAAAGATCCCTAAAATCAGCAAGGTGTTATCCAACCACATCAAGAAGGGGCCGGATTCTTTTTGCTCAACGGGTTTGTTGATGATGGCTTCGGTGCGTTCAGACACTGTACCAAATAATTGGCGGGCTGTTTTGCCGCCTTTTTGTTCTTTGACTAAGACAGGCAGCATCTCATGCAAGGCAATCGTTTTTTCTTCTTCAGAAAGGTTGGCTGCCTCTAGCGATTTTTTTAAATCAAATATATATTGTTGGTTTCGTTTTGTTAATTGTTGTTCTAATTCACGATTTTCGGAAACATAATTTCGCAGAGTTTCTGGTTCCATGAATTGATTCTCCCTTCTGCGTTTTCTTCACAATGGACATTTTACCACAAATTCACTGGGAAGAAAGCCCTTTATACGTTAAAACGGAACAACATCACGTCGCCATCTTGCACGACATAATCTTTTCCTTCCAAACGTACCCGACCGGCTTCTTTGGCCGCTTGCATCGTGCCGTATTGGTTCAGATCTTCAAAGGAAACAGTTTCCGCACGAATAAAGCCGCGCTCAAAGTCCGTATGGATGATCCCCGCTGCTTGCGGTGCTTTGATGCCTTTACGGAACGTCCACGCACGCACTTCTTGTTCACCAGCGGTAAAGTACGTTGCTAGACCCAGCAAATCATAAGCAGCACGAATCAATTGATCCAACCCTGATTCTTCAATTCCTAATGCTTCTAAAAACTCTGCTTTGTCTTCTTCTTCCAGCTCAGCGATCTCTTCTTCGGCACGAGCACTGATGACGATCACTTCCGCATTTTCGCTCGCTGCAAATTCCTTCACTTTGTTGACATAGTCATTGGTTTCATAGTCTGCCACGTCTTCTTCTGCTACGTTGGCAACGTATAAAACTGGTTTGGTCGTTAGTAAAAACAAACTTTTGACGATGCGCTGTTCTTCATCTGTAAATTCGATCGAACGAGCAGAGATCCCTTCTTCTAGGACCGGTTTGATCTTATCAAGAACGGCCAGTTCCGCAACTGCATCTTTGTCTTTGGTTTTGGCAATTTTTGCGACCCGAGTATAGCGCTTGTTGACGGATTCTAAATCCGCTAAAACCAACTCCAAATTGATGGTGTCGATATCAGCTAATGGGTCCACGCGGCCTTCCACGTGGGTGATGTTGTCATCGTCGAAACAACGAACGACATGACAGATCGCATCCACTTGGCGGATATGGCTCAAAAATTGGTTACCTAATCCTTCCCCTTTGCTGGCACCGCGGACGATTCCGGCAATATCCGTAAATTCAAAGGTGGTTGGGACCGTCTTTTTCGGACGGACTAATTCTGTTAAACGCTGTAAGCGCCAATCTGGCACTTCCACCATTCCTACATTCGGATCGATCGTCGCAAACGGGTAGTTTGCGGCTTCTGCTCCTGCTTTGGTTATTGCATTAAATAAAGTAGATTTGCCCACATTTGGCAATCCAACGATTCCGGCAGTTAACGCCATGCTTCACTTCACTCTTTCTCTTTTTTTTCTAGGATTTTCTTCATCTTTTTATCAAATTCTCGGCGCGTCATCATGACGATGTGGCCGCAATTCGTACACTTTATTTTGATGTCTGCCCCCATGCGGATGATTTCCCAACGATTGGCTTTGCAGGCATGCGGTTTTTTCATTTCGACAATATCCCCAAGATCATACATCTTTATCACCTCAAGCTTCATCAAATTGAATGTTCAATAAATCTAAAATACGGGTTAAATCTTTTTGTGACAGGTATTCGATCTCGATTTTTCCTTTGCCTTCTTTTTCGCGGATCTCGACATTCGTGCCGAATTTATCCATCAACCGTTCTTCGCTTTCTCGTAAATAGTACGGTTTTTCCCGAATCAGACGCGGCACTTTTTTCTTTTCGTTTTTCGTGTCGTTCATCTCAGCGACCATTTGTTCTAATTGGCGGACTGTCAGATTTTCTTTGACACAACGATTGGCTAATTTTAAGATCTGTTCTTTGTTTTTCAAGCCTAATAATGTCCGGGCTTGCCCCATAGACAAACGGTCATCTTGAACCATTTCTTTGACGAGTTTCGGCAAGGACAGTAACCGCAAATAATTGGCGATATACGGGCGGCTTTTCCCTAAACGTTCAGCGACTTGTGCTTGGGTCAATTTCAAGTTCTTCATCAGCATGTCATAGGCTTCTGCTTCTTCTAAAGGATTTAAATCTTCCCGCTGCAAGTTTTCTAAAACGGCGACTTGCATCATCGCTTCTTCATCAAAATTGCGGATGATGGCTGGGATCGTTTCCTTGCCAGCTAATTTGGATGCTCGAAACCGGCGTTCACCAGCAATGATCTCATAGCCTTTGACGGATGATTGCCGCACGATGATCGGTTGAAAGACCCCCGAATGTTGGATCGAATTGGCTAGTTCTTGTAATGAAAGCTCATCAAAGGTTTTTCGCGGTTGATAAGGGTTGGGTCTTAATTCGTTTAAAGGCAGTTCAACGACTTTTTCTGTCTTGATATCGACTTCTTCTAACCCTTGCAGGTCTTGAAACAACGCATCGATCCCACGCCCTAATCCTTTCCCTTTATTCTTCACGGGCTAACACTTCCTTTGCTAACGTCTGATAGACTTCGGCTCCTTTTGAGCGTGGATCATAATCAATGATCGACAATCCATGACTAGGTGCTTCAGACAACCGGATATTCCGCGGAATAATGGTTTCGTATACTTTTTCTTGGAAATAGCGGCGGACTTCTTCCACGACTTCCGCGCCTAAGTTCGTGCGGGCATCATACATCGTCAGTAAGACCCCTTCGATCTCTAACTCAGGGTTAAAATGTTTTTGTACTAAACGCACGGTATTCAATAGTTGGCTCAGCCCTTCCAATGCATAGTACTCACATTGGACTGGGATCAAAATCGAATCACTGGCGGTAAAGGCATTGATCGTCAAATGACCTAAAGATGGCGGGCAATCGATAAAGATATAATCGTATTGTTCTTTGATTTCATTCAAAGCCGATTTCAATCGAGATTCCCGTGCCATCATGGAGGTCAATTCAATTTCCGCACCAGCTAATTGGATCGTCGCTGGAACGATATCCAAGTTTTCTCGGCTGCTAGGTAAAATCGCTTCAACGATCGGTGTTTCATTGACTAATACATCATAGATGTCTTGTTCCACATCTGGTTTGCGAATGCCGACACCGCTTGTGGCGTTGCCTTGGGCATCAATATCTACGAGTAACACTTTTTTGCCGACAAATGCTAAGGACGCACCTAGGTTCACCGTTGTGGTGGTTTTGCCTACGCCGCCTTTTTGGTTTGCAACAGAAATAATACGGGCCATTGATTTTCCTCCTATTTAATTGGTTGTTTCGCTGGCATTCCCGGTTTGCGGGGGTATTTCTTTGGCGTTTCTTTTTTCTTTTGAATGATCAAAAGATGGCGTTCATCGCCGCTGACCGGTAAGGTAAAGCTTTTTTCTTCAATAAATTTGCCGCCTAAGAGTGAGATCGCTGGTTTGGCTTCAACCAGTTCTTCCTCGCTTTTGGCAGCTTTGAGCGCATAAAAATAGCCTGCTTTTTTCACCAATGGCACACAGAGTTCCGTTAACACATTCAAACGGGCAACCGCTCGAGCGGTCACATAATCGAATTGCCCACGAAATTGCGGGTTTTGACCAAATGTTTCTGCACGGTCATGGTACAAGTGGACATTTTCCAATTGTAGATCCGTCACAAGAGTTTGTAAAAAGGTGATGCGCTTATTTAAAGAGTCGACGATCGTCACTTCTAATTCAGGAAACACGATTTTTAGTGGAATACTTGGAAAGCCAGCACCTGAACCGACATCGCACAAATGACTTTGCGGGTCAAAGGCGGTTTCAAAAGCTAAGGAAACAGAATCGTAGAAATGCTTTAAATACACTTCTGATTTTTCCGTGATTGCGGTTAGATTCATCTTCTGATTCCATTCGACTAAACGCTCGAAATAGACAGCGAATTTTTCCATTTGTTCTTCGGTTAAAACGATCCCGTTTTTGCGTAATTCTTCATGAAATTCTTCAGGTAGCATAACGAATCCTTTCTATTTTGTGAAACAGAAAAATGTTTCACAGACTAGTTCCTACTTTAACGCAAAAAGCAGTGCGATGCAATAGCCAGAGATTGCTTTCTAGGAGAATTTACTATTTTTTAACTGGGGCTTTAAGGTTGGTTTAAGGCATAGAAATTATACTCATTTCAATCCAAAAAACTTTTTTCATTTTTCCTTGACCAGCAAGGCTGCCAACCCTGCTGGTCAGCTTTTTTCTCAAAGAAACAAGCATTGATCTCAGGATCAATGCTTGTTTTTGTTTCATATGAAACTTTTTTATTTCACGCGAGGTTCGTTGTATTCTTCGATACGATCAGACGCGCGGGAAGCCGCATGTTTGGCTTTGTTGGTTTGACGTGAAGCAAAGTCGCCGGTTTTAGAAGCCGCTGACGTTACTTTGTCTTGAACCGTTTCTTGTTCCTCTTCGTATTCAGCGATTGTTTTCACATCCACAACGTTGATGTTGACTTCGATCACTTCTAATTGGGTCATTGTCGTTACTTCTTTTTGAATGACTTCTTTGACTTGTTCAGCGATTTCTGGGATATTGCGGTCGTATTCAACCACGATATCTAAATCAACGGCTACTTGTTTTTTCCCAACTTCAGTATTGATACCGGCAGTCACATTGTCTGTATTAACTAATTTTTCAGCAATATTAGAGAAGAAACCACCATCGACCGTCAACAGACCATCTACATTTTCTAATGCAATTCCGATAATTTTTTGGATCACTTTGTCATCATAGGTCAATGAACCATGAACGGGTGCATCCCCGGTTGGTCCTTCAAAATCGTTGTGGCCAGGTTTTGGCGGTGCTGGATGATGTCCGGCTGGATCTGGATTTCCTGGTGCTGGATGATCCCCTGGTTTTGGTCCATTTTGTTGTCCTGCTACTGCTTTTTCAGCATTTGGTACCACTGGATCAGGTGATTCAGTCATTGGAATCGCATTTTCATTGGCTTGATGATTGGTGTTGGGAACCACTGGATCTGGATGTGCACTGACATTTTTTTCATTGTTTAATTCGTTTTTATCGTTATTCATTAAAAATTCCTCCTATAAAATACGTTATTGTTGGTTAAAAAATTCGTCGATGATACCGGTACGTTGGAGATACAATCCTAGCGCAAAACCCAAACCTGTTAGGAGTAGAATCAGCAATGTTTTGAAAAAACCGATCGTTACAAACAACACAGCCAGAACAAGGCCGATTGCTCCAAAAATCAATGGGATTTTGTATTGTTGTAGTTCGTTCATCATAGCCCTCCTATTCTACTCGCGGGTTTTCCGGAGTCTCATTTTGTTCAAAATTCGCGTAAGTGACTTCGACTTTGACTTTTTCACTTGAGCCAAGCACTCGTTGGACATCTTGTTGGATTTCCGCCATTAAGTTTTCGGTTTTGCCAACTAAGGCAGACGTCCGTTTCAAGCGGCCTTTGATTTTGATTAAAATTCGATTTTTGGTCGCCTTGACATGAACTTTTGGTCCTTCAACAAATTCTTTTTCATTTACTTTCGTACGTACAAGTCCTTCGATCGCTTTCTTATCGATCGTCAATGCGCCCTTATCCTCTTTCAAAACAAAGGTTGTTTTGGTTTTTGGATAAAACAGCACGACTAAGATCACGATCAAGAATACGGCGATTAAAACAACGGCTACCCAAAACATATATTGACGCATAAACAAGTTGTCAAAGAAATACGTGACGACATTGCCTCTGCTGTCCAAACCAAATGGCAGCTGCATGTAAGGATTACTCATTAAAACGATTGGTAATAAGACAGTGATAAAGATCAACGAAACGATGATTGATACGATTTTCCACCCTTTACTCATAGGACACCTCCTCCTTTTTCTCCGATTTTTTGATAAGCTTACAAGTTGATGGCTTCTCCGCCGGTAACACCATAAATCTGTGCTGTCACATAGCTAGCTTTATTGGAAGCTAAAAAGACATAGACGGGTGCCAGCTCAGCTGGTTGTCCTGCCCGCTCCAGTAATGCTTGCTGACCAAATTCAGGCAGCTTGTCTTGCGGTTGGCCATGATCTAACTGTAATGGTGTCCAGATTGGTCCTGGGGCTACCCCATTGACCCGAATCCCTTTTTCAGCAAATTGTTTCGCCAAGCTGACTGTAAAACTGGCGATCGCCGATTTGGTTGCCGCATAATCCATTAAATGGGCGCTTGGACTAAAGGCTTGGACAGAAGTCGTTGTCACGATCGCTCCCCCAGCCGGTAAGTGTGGCTCAGCTGCTTTCACTAATGCAAACATTGAGATAATGTTTACCATAAAGGTGTCTTTCACTTGTTCAATCGGTAATTCTGCAATCGATGGCCGCGTGATTTGCTGTGCTGCGTTCAATACTAATGTATCTAACCCACCTAATGCTGCTACCGCTTTGTCAACGATCTCTTGTGGTGCCGCTTCGTCTCGCAGGTCATAGGGTAGCAAAATCACTTTGCGTCCGGCTTCTTTGATGTACCCTGCAACTTCTTCGGCATCTTCTTCTTCTCCTGGGAAAAAGTGCAGGGCAATGTCTGCTCCTTCACGGGCAAAGGCAATCGCTGCTGCTCGTCCGATCCCAGAATCCCCACCGGTAATCAGTACCCGCCGGTTTTCTAACTGCTGACTTCCCTCATAAGAGTCTTCACCACAATCAGGTTTTGGTCGCATTTCTTCTTGTAAAGCAGGCGTATCTTGTTCCTGTTTGCTGTATTTACCCGTGTGATAAAGTTCCCGTGGATCAGTCAAAATAGGTTCACTCATTCTTACGTCCTCCTTTTCTCTATAATAAAATTCTAAACCATTCATTTTTTTTTGGGAAATATAACGCTTTGTTAACAAAAATAAATCCTCGTTTATTAGAAAATGAAAAAAGAAAGTGCCCTCATTTTTGACCAGAAAGCAAATGATTTCACTTTTTTATAGAAGGGGGTAAACTAATAAGTAATATCTGGTGGTGCCTGTAAAAAGGAACCCCTAGGAAAATGACTTTGGATCAAGAAAAAGGAGGAACCAAACAATGCCTTGGAATGTCCGTGATTATCCTGCGTCAATGAAGAATCTAGACCCCTTAGTTCGTAAAAAAGCGATCGATATCGCCAATGCCCTGCTAGCCGATGGCTATTCCGATGATCGGGCGATCCCGATCGCCACGAGTCAAGCAGAAAAATGGTATGACAATGCAGATGAAGAGGAGAAGAAAGCTTTTCAGAAAGAGAAAAATCCGCAAAAAGATGATGCCCATCAAACCAATAAAAATGCGAAAAAATTAATGAATGCGGATGTTGAAGTTGTGTATGAAGAGGACCAATGGCAAGTCCGTTCCAAAGGAGCAAAACGTGCCAGTGATCATTTCGACAAGAAAGCAGAGGCCATCGCCCGTGCCAAAGAAATTGCCGAAAACAAAGAATCCGTGGTGAACGTTTATAAAAAAGATGGTGACCATCAAAAGGATATTGATTTAGGAGAATAAAATTGGCCGCAAAAAAGCGGAAGGAGGTCTTACGTTTGTCGTTTTAACGGCGCGAAACGTTACCTTCTCTTTCGCTTTTTTGTTTCCTTTTACAGCTAGGTTTGGTTAAAACTAAAGCAACCGCTTCTTTAACGTTTCTTTTAAAAAACAACGTTTCATTGTCAGAAACCTAAAAAACGAAGACCTTTTGAATGAACCATTACTTTTAAAATTTCTCGACATCCTAAAAAATAAGCCTATGAAATGCTGCTCTAGCAACAACTGTAAACCATCCGTTGCCGTTGCAAATTAGCTTGTGCTTTCTTTAACTAGCCAAACATTGTATACTTAAACTATCAAAAGTACAAGGAGTGGTATTTGTGAAAAAATTATTTTTTGTGCCGTTTATTTTTATTTGTTTCTTCTTTGCTCTCCCAGCTGCCGCCCAAACAGTGGAAGAACCTGAACTCGTTTACGACTTAGCATCAGATAGTCCCTATGAGCAGCTGATCACCGTAGATGAAGAAGGCAACGAGTTGATTTTGACCATTGAAAAATTGCCGTCATTCCGGGCAAATCTGGCAGCAGGAACGTATCGCGTGTCAAAAACATCCACCGGTAATTGGACCGCTAGTTACAATGTCACGGTCAATAGCCGCAATCAATTTACAGGCACTTCGAATTTAAGTTTAGTTGCTCACAGAGGAAGTATCACTTCTAGTTCATTAACTCACACGTCCACTAAAGCCACCTGTACGTTTAAGCAAAAAGCAGGTATAATCACTACCAATGGGAGTGTCGTAACCACGATCTCAAATGGGAAGCTAGTTGTTAAATAGCAGATAGGAGCATACATTGGCTTTAGCAGAACAATTAAAAAGCTGTCGCGAGTCTTCCGGATTGTCGCAAACAGCAGTCGCAGAAAAATTACAGATTTCACGCCAGTCGATTTCAAAATGGGAAAACGGGCGCGGCTATCCAGATATTGAGAATTTGATTTTGTTGAGCGATCTCTATCAAGTCTCGATTGATGAGCTCTTGCGGGAAAACGAAGCGTTAAAAGAGCGGATCGAAACCAATAATCAAGAGATCAACGACAAAAAAGAAAAATTGTCGTTACTCCAAAGAACGATGGCAACGGAAAAAGATGAAAGTCTGCTCTTGCTACTGTTAGCTGGAATCGGCTCATTTCTCTTTCCATTAGGTTTGATTTTAGATGGCTTTGTCTTATGGCGTAACAAAAAGGCCAATAATTTTTATGTATTGATCTATATCGTCTGTGCCTTCTCAATTTTCTTGAATTTGTACGATGGCTATGTCCATCTCAGCAACATCATGAATTGGGGAACCACTACGATTGAAAAAGTTGAATAATTCAATTGCTAACACAAAAAGCCCGCTGCGAGTTACTCTCGTAGCGGGCTTTTGACACTGTATTTACCATTTATAAATTGGTTTTTCAAAGAATATTAACCGTCTTTAGTTAACCTTTGCAATCTTCCCTTGTTCGATATACACCATCAAAATACTAATATCAGCTGGGTTTACTCCGCTGATACGGCTCGCTTGGGCGATGGTTTCGGGTTGGATTTTTTGCAGTTTTTGTTTGGCTTCTGTTGCCAAGCCATTGATAGCGGCATAGTCGATGTTTTCAGGAATGCGTTTGGCTTCCATCCGTTTGAGTTTCTCCACTTTTTCGAGGGCTTTTTTAATATAACCTTCGTATTTGATTTGGATCTCGACTTGTTCGATCTCTTTTGACTTCAATGCTTCATTGGCTTCGATAAATTGCAGCATTTCCGCATACGTCACTTCAGGCCGGCGCAAGAATTCATTTGCTAAAACGCCATCTTTCAAGGTGGCCGTCCCTTTGGCAGTCAAATATGCTTGTACTTCTGGCGTTGGTTTGATGCGGATTTTAGACAAGCGTTTGATTTCTGCTTCAACAGCTTCTTTTTTCGCTACATATGCTTCGTATTGCGCTTCTGGGACGAGCCCAATTTGATGTCCCACTTCGGTCAAACGCAGATCGGCATTATCATGACGCAGCAATAAGCGGTATTCGGCACGAGAGGTCAATAAACGGTATGGTTCATTGGTTCCTTTGGTCACCAAATCATCGATCATCACACCGATATAACCGTCGCTGCGTTTCATAATGAAAGGTTCTTTGCCTTGAATTTTCAAAGCGGCATTGATGCCGGCAATCAAGCCTTGACCGGCCGCTTCTTCATAGCCGCTGGTTCCGTTGGTTTGTCCTGCCGTAAAGAGGTTTTCGATGACTTTGGTTTCTAATGTTGGACGCAATTGATGAGGTACCACGACATCATATTCAATGGCGTAGCCCGTCCGCATCATTTCCGCTTTTTCTAAACCTGCGATGGAATGCAGCATTTGGACTTGGACGTCTTCTGGCATAGAAGTAGAAAGCCCTTGAACATACACTTCTTCGGTGTTCAATCCTTCTGGCTCCAAGAATAGTTGGTGACGAGATTTGTCTGCAAAACGCACGATTTTGTCTTCGATGGATGGACAATAACGGGCACCTACCCCTTCGACGATCCCTGTAAACATCGGCGCCCGATGTAAATTCTGGTTGATGATTTGGTGCGTCCCTTCGTTCGTATAGGTCAACCAGCAAGGTTCTTGGTTTTGATTGTAGGCTTCATCGGGTGTGCTGTAACTAAAGTGATTCGGTTGTTCATCGCCAGGCTGGATCTCCGTTACCTCATAGTTGATGGTGCTGGATTTGACCCGCGGTGGTGTACCGGTTTTAAAACGAGCGATCTCTAGACCAAGATCTTTCAAATGATCGGCTAATCCAATCGATGGCTGGGAGTTGTTTGGACCAGAAGAATACTTCAACTCTCCAATGATGATCTCCCCTCGCAACGCTGTTCCTGCAGTGATCACTACAGCTTGGGCTTGGTAACGAGCGCCTGTAGATGTCACGACGCCACGGCACTCGCCTTCTTCAACGATCAGCTTTTCAACGATCCCTTGGCGCAGTGTTAGATTGGCTTCTTTTTCGATCGTTCGTTTCATTTCAGCCGCATAGGCATGTTTATCGGCTTGCGCCCGCAAAGCCCGCACTGCGGGACCTTTTCCTGTATTGAGCATCCGCATTTGGATGTAGGTTTTATCGATATTTTTGCCCATTTCTCCGCCTAAAGCATCGATTTCGCGCACCACGACGCCTTTTGCTGGTCCGCCGACGGAGGGATTACAAGGCATGAATGCGACCATGTCTAAGTTGATGGTCAGTAAAAGGGTTTTTGCCCCCATTCGGCTGGCTGCTAAGGCAGCTTCTGATCCGGCATGGCCGGCACCAACAACGATCACGTCATAACTTTCTGCTTGATATTCTTGCATGGTGTTCTCCTTTTTACGCCAGTGGCGCATTCTTTATTTTCCTAAACAAAACTGACTAAATAATTGGGTGATCAACTCATCTTGGACACTGTCGCCGACAACTTCTCCTAGATAGTCCCAGCAGCGTGTCATATCGATTTGAACCAAGTCGACAGGCATTCCTGCTTCGATCCCTTGGATGACCTCAGACAACGACTGAACGGCATTTTCTAATAAGGCAATGTGGCGGGTGTTAGAAAGATAGGAAGCATCCTTGTCGGTGGTTTTCCCCCCAAAGAATAGATCGGCAATGGCTTGTTCCAGTTGATCCAAGCCTTCGTTGGTCAATACAGAGACAGAAAAAATCGGTTCATCTGCTGCGTACTGCGCTAATTCAGCGGGCGCTAGTTTTGGCTCAAGGTCGGTCTTATTCAATAAGATGATCCGACGGCTGCCAGCAGTCAGCTCCAGCAATTGTTTGTCTTCCTGGGTCAATCCTTCGCTTTGGTTGAGAACCAGCAAAATCAACTCCGCTTCTGCCAGTGCTTTGCGGCTGCGTTCGACCCCGATTTTCTCAACGACATCTTCCGTTTCGCGGATACCAGCCGTATCGATCAGTTTCAACGGTACCCCGCGAACATTGACATACTCTTCAATGACATCTCGGGTGGTGCCGGCAATGTCTGTCACGATGGCTTTTTCTTCCCTTAATAAATGGTTCAATAAGCTGGATTTACCGACATTCGGCCGACCGATGATCGCAGTACTCAGGCCTTCTCGCAAAATTTTTCCTTGTTGGGCAGTTGCTAATAAGGCTTGGATCTGCCCTTTGACCATCGTGGCCTTTTCTAACAATAAGCGGGTCGTCAATTCTTCCACATCATCGTATTCAGGGTAATCGATATTCACTTCAACTTGCGCCAACGTCTCTAAGATCTCTTGGCGTAAGGTCCGAATCAAGTGGGAAAGATTGCCATCCAGCTGATTGACAGCGAGATTCATCGCCTTATCGGTCTTAGCACGAATCAGGTCCATCACCGCCTCGGCTTGAGAAAGATCAACCCGTCCATTTAAAAAGGCCCGCTTCGTGAATTCCCCCGGCTCAGCCAAACGTGCGCCTTGTCGTAAAACCAGTTGCAAGAGTTGATTGACGACAACGATCCCGCCGTGACAGTTGATCTCAACGACATCTTCTCGGGTAAAGGTCCGCGGCTTTTTCATCACTGAAAGCATCACTTCATCCATCAAACGGTTTTCTTCTGGGTCCACGATATGACCATAATGAATCGTATGACTAGGGACTTGGGCGAGGGTTTTAGTGCCTGCTTGAAAAATCCGATCCGCAATTGCGATTGCTTCTTCCCCGCTTAATCGCACAATACTGATGGCCCCTTCGCCTGGCGGGGTGGAAATTGCGGCAATCGTATCAAATTCTTGCGTAATATTCGCCATGTTGCATGCTCCTCCTATTTTTTCACATAAAAAAAGTGCCCACTCCACCCGTCAAATTGATTGAAAATCAATAAAAACGAGTAGACTTAGCACTTTGACTGCTTGTCAATTAAATTCTGGAAATAGATTAGCACATTTTTGCGCCAGTCGCAAGCTTCCTTCAAAAACTTTTAAATTTTGCATCTGTCCGCAAAAACCTTTAAAATAAAAGCAAAGAATAAGAAAAGAGGGATCTATTATGGAAACCATCAAATCATCAAACAGTGCTGCCCGCATTAAGGAAATCATTTTATCGACAGGAAACGTGAATCGGCCTTATGTCGTGCGGGATATCGTCTTTGCGGCAGACAAAATCGAAGTAGATCTATTTGATACATCTGTGAACTTGAACGACCTTTTGGCAGATGTGACCTATCGCTTAAAAGAAACAGCTCACAGCTACGGTGCGAATGCAGTGATCAACTGTCATTTCGAACACGACCGCATCGTCGAAGGCGACAAAACCTACCTTGAGATCTTTGCCTATGGTACGGTGGTTCAATTTACTCAATCAACCATTGGCGGCTAATTGCCCCTTTGAACAACGAAATACAAAAAAGAGTCCGCGGCATACGGACTCTTTTTTGATACCAAAGGCTGACCTACGTAACGTATGCTGACTTTGATAAGAATGATTTCTAGTCAAGGATACTTGGTTTTAAATTTGTTGTCAATCGCTTTTTCCCATTAAAAAAGGGAAAGGCTTGTCAAACCGCCTTTCCCTTTTTTCATTAAATTCGTTTGTCCGCAGGTTCCACTACTAAGTAGCGATACGGTTCATCCCCTTCAGAATGAGTTTGAACATACCCATCTTTACTCAATACGGAATGGATCTGCTTTCTTTCAAACGCCGGCATCGGCTCTAAAAAGACAGGGCGGCCTGTTCGTTTGACTTTTTCAGCAGTACGGCTGGCCAAACGTTCTAAGATCGCTTGACGTTTTTCACGGTAATCCCCGACATTCACAACGATCGACAATTTGTTTTTCGCGATGCGATGAATATAAACTTGCGCCAAATATTGCAGTGCATTCAAGGTTTTGCCGTGCTTCCCAATCAAAATGCCTTGTTTTTGCGTTTCTAAATGAAAGACGATCACGCCGTCTTGACGAGCGGTTTTTACTAAGGCAGGTGCATTCAATGCTTTTGAAATATTTGTCAGATAGAGTCCCAACTGAGCCAGTGCTTCCTCATCTGAAAGATCCGTCAGCAAAACAGGGTCGCTCGCGGCCGCCTCCATCACACTGCTTGCATCCTCTGTCGTCACAGGATCTGGTTCTACCAGCGGTTTTGCTGGTACTTCTTCAACGGGTGCCGGTTCTTCAACGATTCTTTTTTCAATGGAGACCCGTGCTTGTTTTTTTCCTAGCCCCAAGAAGCCTTTTTTTCCTTCATCCAGGACTTCGATTACTGCTTGATCTTTGGTGATACCAAGGACTTGCAATCCCTCTTGAATTGCTTCAGCTACTGTCAGATTTTCATAAATCGGCATTGCAGTGCAACCTCCTCTTATTTTTTCCGTTTCTTTTTAGGACTCATTGCTTTTTTCAGGGCTCGTTCACGCTCGCGTTCTTTGCGGGCGGCTTCTTCTCTTTCTTGGCGAATCTTGAATGGGTTATTTAAGATCATTGTTTGCAAGACTTGGAATGCATTAGAAACAACCCAGTACAAGGAAAGACCGCTGGCAATGTTGATCCCCATCAGTAAGATCATCATCGGCATAGCGAAATTCATGATTTTCAAACTCGCATTTGATTCCACTTGGCTCATACTTGATAAGTAGGTACTTGCAAAAGTAAAGAGCGCCGCTAAAATCGGCAAGATGAAGTATGGGTCACGATCACCCAGCTGCAGCCATAAGAATTTTCCTTCTTGCAGAGCAGGAACCCGTGAGATCGATTGCCACAAGGCCATCAAAATCGGCATTTGTACCAATAATGGTAGACAGCCGGCATAGGGATTGACATTGTTTTCCGCATACAAACGTTGTGTTTCTTCTTTTAACTTGCTTTGTGTTTCTGTATCTTTTGACGCATATTGCTGCTGCAGCGCTTTTAGCTTCGGTTGTAATTCTTGCGTTTTGCGCATGCTTTTGGTTTGAAAGTGCATCAACGGCATCAAAATGACCCGGATGATCAATGTAAAGAGGATGATCCCGATCCCGGCATTGCCGAAGGAGAGGGCTTTGATCGCCTCTGCAAAATAATAAACGATGTAACGATCCCATAGACCGGTACTTTGTGCATTTACTTCACCTGTTGCACCGCAGGCAGATAAGACAACTACTAATGAGAGAACTCCCAAAAATAGTAAGACGCGTTTCCCTTTTTTCACGTAACTAATTCCTTTCCATTAATGAATAATTTTGGCAAGCTTTAAGACATGCTCTAAATTCGAGTAGATTTCCTTTGAGGAACAAGTGGCGATACTTGGACGGGCGATCACAATAAAATCGATCGCTGGTTCGATTCGCGGCTTCATTTCCGTTAAGCTCGCACGAATCTTACGTTTGACCTCATTTCGCTTCACTGCATTACCGACTTTTTTTCCTACAGATAAACCAACTCGAAAATGTGATTGCTCTTTAGGTAAGACATACACCACGAACTTCCGATTTGCAAAAGAATTTCCTGCCTGAAAAACTTTTTGAAAATCTTGCTCTGTTTTTACTCGATAGGATTTTCTCATCTTCGGTTCCTTCACTTCTTTCAATTAAGCTTCGCGAAACGGATTGAATCCGTAACCACTCACCTGTCAATAATACCATATTTGCCAAAAGTCAGACACTATATTCCGCAAAAACGGCATAAAAAAAAACCACTGGCATTCAGTGGCTTACGCAGAAATAACCTTTCTGCCTTTACGACGACGGCTAGCTAAAACACGACGTCCATTTTTTGTACTCATACGTTTACGGAATCCGTGAACTTTTTGACGTTTACGTTTATTTGGTTGATACGTTCTTTTCATTTATTTCCACCTCCATCAGGATAATGCTTATGCGCACAGACATACTTTGATAGTATAACGAGTCAAGTACTAGTTTGTCAATAAGAAGTTTGCTCAAAATCGACCATTCTTTATCCACAATTCCCTTGATTTGTGTGGGTTTGCTGTTTACAGCTAATTTTTGTGGATAACTTTTTCCCCAGAGTTATTTTGACTTTTTCCACAAACAAACAGCCTGTAGAAAAGTTTTCCACAATCGCTTTTCCAGCTGTTGATAACTGGCCTAAAACCTAGTATTATCAAGGCGTGATCTTCACATAGATCTGTGGATAAGAGAGAATTTTTTCTAGTTATGCACATTCTTTTTCTACCTGTGGATAGTGCATTTTCGAACATGTGCATTTCCTTTTTTCTTTTATCCCGTTTTGTGGAAAAGTATTTTTTTCTAACCTTTTTTATCGTAATCTGTGGAAAACTTTTTCAATCCGTGCTATTTTAGTTATATCTATTCTTAGTTATAGGAGGACAATTT